>NZ_MPZV01000001.1 GCF_002020355.1 Thioclava sediminum | reverse complement strand
GCGGGATGGAGCAGCCCGGTAGCTCGTCAGGCTCATAACCTGAAGGTCGTAGGTTCAAATCCTACTCCCGCAACCAAGCATATACCCAGAAATTGCAGTCTGATCACGCCCAAAAGCGCGCGTTATGTATTCGTGTATCGTCATCAGGCGCGCCAATAAAAAAGGCGGCCATGGGGCCGCCCTTTCCGATATCCGCAAGGCTTCGGCTCGGTTCACGAGGCCAGAAGCTCTTTCAGCTTGTCGTCGATGAACTTGACGTCGTCGGGGTTGGTGCCGGGGCCGCCGGCGAAATGGCCCCAGATCGACGGCACCGGCACGAATTCGGCGTTGGGCATGTTGGCGACCTCGATCTCGCTGTCTTCGGGCGGGAAATAGAGGTCGGTCTGGCCGGGCATGACATAGGCTTTCGCCTTGATCGCGCCGAGCGCGGCTTTGTAGTCGCCGTTATACAGCTCGTTCGCGCTGATATCGCCATTCTGCCAGGTCCAGGCCATCGTCAGCAGGTTGTTGGCGTCTTTCGGCAGGAAGAACCCTTCCCAGAACCCGATCAGGAAATCCTCGAGCGAGGCGTAGCCGAGGGTCTTCAGGTCGAGTTCTTCCCGGTAGAAGCTCTGTGAGAAGCCCCAGCCTGCATAGACGCGGCCAACCGCGCGCAGGCCTTTTTCGGGCTTAGACGTGTAGCGCCCGTTTTCCCACGCGGCGTCGGCCCGCAGTGCAGCCTTCACCCCTTCGAGGAAGACATAGTTGTGGCGCGAGCATTTCGCCGACCCGCAGAACGGGGCGATCAGATCCATCATCTCGGGATACATCGCCCCCCAATGGAAGGTCTGCAGCGCGCCCATCGACCAGCCGGTCACCATGCGGATCTTCTCGATGCCGAACTTCTCGGTCACCAGACGATGCTGCGCCTTGACGTTGTCATAGGCGGTCACGTTCGGGAAACGGTCCGCGTTATAGGGCTCCGGCGTGTTCGAGGGCGAGGTGGAGAGCCCGTTGCCGAACATGTTCGGGATGATGATGAAGTATTTCTCGGGGTCGAGCGCCATGCCGGGCCCGATCAGCCATTCATTGTCGTAATGCTGCCCGGAATACCACGTCGGGTAGACGATCACGTTGTCCTTGGCCGCGTTCAGCTTGCCGAAGGTTTTGTAGGCGAGGCGGGCGTTGGGCACGGCGAGGCCGCATTGGAACTCGAAGGTGCCAAGCTCGAAGATTTCATAATCAAGGGTCATGTGCTTTCCTCATATCAGAGTGGAGCGACGCCCTTGGTTGGGCGACGCTCCGGAAGATCGTTACGGATCAGGCAGTCGCGGTTTTCCCGCTCAGCGTGGAGATCAGATAGTAAGCACCGCCACCGACGAGACCAGCCGAGATGGCGGTCGACAGATGGGGCAGATACCACTCGACGACGAAGGCCACCGCGGAGCCGCAGGCCCAGGCGATGAAGGCCGTCCAGCGCCAGTCGCGGTCGATCTCGGAGTTCTTGCGCACGAGGAACTGGTCCACGAGGATGATCGCGCCGATCGGCGGCACGAGGATGCCCAGCAGGGACAGCCACTCGATGAAGAAGGCCCAGACGTTGGTGGCCGCGATGACGATGCCGATGGCGCCGAGGATCACCGCGAAAAGACGCATGTGGCTGCGCAGGATGCGCGACCAGCCGGTGGCGGCGTTATACAGGCAGTGGGCACAGACCGAGCCAAGGTTCACGTAGAGGAACAGGAAGGCGAGGACGCTCAGCCAGGTCATCTGCATGTTGTTCATGTAGCCGAACATGTTGTCGGTGCCGAAGGGGTTGGCATCCGGAACGGCCAGGGCTGCGGTCATGATGCCGCCGACCAGCATCGCGGCGAGGTTGGCGAAGGGGAAGGCGCTGAAGGTCGCGACCCAGGAGCTTTTCGTGTCCTTGGCCCAGCGGTTGAAGTCGGCGCTCACGGTGCCGGCGTCGATGAAGAGCGCGATGACCACGGTCAGGCCAACGCCCATCGACATCGTCGCGACGCCATTATTGCCCGGGTAGGACATGATCGCGTCCCAGCTGGTCGTCGAGGCCGCGTCGCCGACGACGAAGAGACCCAGAATGACGAAAAGCGGCACCGAGATCATGCCGATCAGGTGCAGGCCTTTAACGCCCACGAAGGTGACGCCGATATAAAGCGCACCGGCGATGAGCGTCATGACGACGTAGTTCAGGTCATAGGTGGAGCTGACGAGCGCGCCGGTGATGCCGGTTTGCACCGCGTACCAACCAAGTAGAAGCGTCGAGAGCAGGCCGGAGGCGAAGACATAGCCCTTGCGGCCGAAGACGATGCTGGCGAGCAGGGCGAAGTTCATCCCTTTCGTCGCACCGAGCTGCCCGAGCAGACCGACATAGACCAGCATGATCAGGTTGCCGATGATCATCGCCGTCAGCGCGGAGCTGAACCCCATGCCGAGCACGAGGATCGAGCCGGTCATCGCGCCGGTGATGATCATCGGGAAACCCATCCAGACCATCGTGACGGAGAACATGCTCCGCCGGGCTTTTGCCGGGACCGGTTCATGTTCGTATTCATCGCCGAGCGCGTGATCGATCTCTTCTTCGATATGTTCGAGCGCCTCTGGCTCGAGATGCTTTTCCGTCGTGGTCATGATGTTCCTCGTTGTTGGACTGTTTGTGATGTTCTTGTTTTTGCAGGCATGCGAAGGCCGGGCGCTTGCCGTGGGCAAACGCTGACGAAAGTCTCGCCGGGGCGGAGTGGATAAGGGGTCGATCAGTTCGGCAGCTTGATCCTGCCGTCGTTTGTGACCGGTTATACTGATCTCAGAGTAATTGGGCGCGTGCGCCAATCGGGTTAGGGCTCTGTGGTCTCTCCATTTGGGGCGGCAAATCGCCGGGCCGAAAACGCAAAAGCCCCTCACGAATCCATTCACATGGTTCGTAAGGGGCTTTCATTGCCAGATGCGGCGCTCTTCGTTGAACGCTACGTCAACACGATGGCGTGATTCGTTTCAATATGCAAATATTTTGATGTAACAATGTAAGGCGCTGAAAATAATGCGGAAAAAATTTCATCGCATGATTTCAGATGCGTTTTGCAATGCGTCGAGCTTGCCGCAACGTCAGTCATTTGCTATTCGATTCGTATGTGACCGTTCCCCCGGACTCCGCATTCGCGGGAGTTCTCGTTGAAAGATATGGAACCGTATTAATGGCTTTTGACAACGAGCCGGTCGCAGTTGGCCTCCTTTTTTCCCAAACCGGTGTAACGTCGGTGATCGAGCGCACGCAGCGTCAGGCTGCGCTGCTGGCTATCGAAGAAATCAACAATGCAGGCGGTATCGATGGTCGTGAACTTCTGATCGAAGACAGCGACCCGGCTTCCGATCCGTTGCGCTTCAAGAGCGAGGCGGAGCGCCTCATCGATGTTGGCGCAAAGACCATCTTCGGCTGCTACATGTCCTCCGCGCGCAAGGCCGTCTTGCCTGTGGTCGAGCAACGCCGCGCGCTGCTGTTCTACCCCACGCTCTACGAAGGGTTCGAGTTTTCGAGCAGCTGCGTCTATTCGGGCGCAGCCCCGAACCAGAACTCGCGCTGGTTGGCGGATTATCTCACCCAGACCTATGGCGACCGGTTTGTCTTCGTCGGGTCGAACTACGTTTTCCCCTATGAATCCAATCGGATCATGCGGGATCTGCTGATGCATCGCGGGGCGAAGGTCGTCGATGAAATCTACATCCCCCTGCGCCATAACGAGGAATATATCGAGCGGGCGATCTCGCGCATCAAGGCAGCGGGGCCTGCGGTCGTGTTCTCGACGGTGGTGGGTGAAGGATCGGTCCGCTTCTACCAGGCCTATGACCGCGCGGGCTTCGATCGCAGCAAACAGCCCATCGCAAGCCTGACCTCGGGCGAGCCCGAACTGCTCGCGGTCGGCAAGGATGCCTCGATCGGCAACGTGACGGCCGCGCCCTATTTCAGCGTGCTCGATACCGAGGCGAACCGTCGCTTCGTCACCGCTTATGCGCGCCGGTTCGGGCCGGATCAGCCGATTTCTGCGGGGACGGAAGCCGCCTATTTCCAAGTCTATCTCTTTGCGGAAGCCGTGCGCCGGTCCGGGGCGACCGATCGCGATAGCGTCTTGCGTACCTTGCCGAATTTCAGCTTCGAGGCACCCCAGGGCCCCGTGCAGGTCGAAGGCGATACCCATCACACGAGCCTCTGGCCCCGGGTTGCCGTCGTCGGCGAAAGCGGTGCTTTCGAGATCGTGCGCGAAGCGCAGGCGCCGGTGCGACCGGACCCTTATCTCGTTGAATATGATGAAGACTTGCAGATGACGTCTCCGCAATTCGGAGCCGGAGGGGGCGGAAGCTGATGCCCCGGCTGCGTCTCAAGGATTTGCGCGACCTCTCGGTCATCGTCGTCCACCCGCCGGACGCAGATGGCAAGGCGCTCATGGATCAGCTCAAACGCATCGGCTGCCGCGCGGAACTGATGTGGCCCCCCGCCAAGGCGCTGCCGAGCGGGACGGATGTCGTTTTCGCAGGCGTCTTCTTCGAGAGCCAGAGCGCCCTGAGCAGCATGCTGCGGAAGTCCGAGAAACCCGGCCCGACGGTGATCGGCATCGTGAATTACGAGAACCCGGCGATGATCGAACTGGTGCTCGACATCAACGCATTCGCGGTGATTTCGAAGCCGGTCCGGACCTTCGGCATGCTGACAAATCTTGTCGTCGCACGCTCCAATTGGATGCAGGCGGCGGATTTCCACGACAAGATCGGCAAGCTCGAAAAGAAGATCTCCGGCCAGAAGAAAATCTCGAAGGCGAAGTCTATCCTCATGGAAATGCACAAGATTTCCGAGAGGGAAGCCTATGGCACCATTCGTGCGCAGGCGATGGGTAAGCGGATTTCCGTAGAGGAAATGGCGGTCGCGATCATCAACGCAAACGAATTGTTGTCATCAAGACCGGATGATGTATAGTCGAATCAGATCGATGGCCAATGATGTCCATCGGTTCGGCACAGAAAGCCCGCTGAAGACACTGTAGTGTCTTCGCGGGCTTTTTTGGTTTTCAGGATGGTGCAAAGGCCGCGCCATCGCTGCGGGCGTACCAGAGCGCACGCAACCCCGCCCTCGTGGCGGCGCTGAATGGCAACGATGCCAATCGCTCCGAACACCCGGAGCCCCCTTCGCCAAAATGATCCGGACCCCCGCGGTCCGGTCACGGCACCTCACACAATCGGTCACATACCAAACGCTCGTGCACGGGAGTCCTCCCTGCGCATTTACGGCCTGAAAAATCAAAACAAAACCTCAACACGGGAGACAGAAATGAAAACGAACCGGAGAAACTTCCTAAAACACACGACCGCTTTCGGCGCCGCAGCCGCCCTCGGCCCGTCGATGATCGGGAGCCCCGCGCGCGCCTCGGGTGAAATCGAAGTGGGCGTCCTGTTCTCGCTGACCGGCGGCCTTTCGATCATCGAGAAATCGCTCGCCGATGCCACGATGATGGCGATCGACGAGATCAACGCCGCAGGCGGCGTGAACGGGATGATGATCAAGCCGATCCTCGAAGACGGCGCATCCGATCCGAAGACCTATAACGAGAAGGCCTCGAAGCTGGTGATCCGCGATCGCCTGCAGACCGTGTTCGGCTCCTACACCTCGGCGAGCCGCAAGGCCGTTCTGCCGGTCTTCGAGAAGCGCAACAGCCTCTACTTCTACCCGACCTATTACGAAGGCTTCGAGTGCTCCAAGAACGTGGTCTACACGGGCGCGGTGCCGAACCAGCAGCTGTCGAACTTCATCCCGTGGATCACCAACACGCTAGGCAAGAAGAAGTTCTTCATCGTCGGCTCGAACTACATCTACCCGCGCGAGATGGCGAAAGTGTCGAAGATCCTCATCGAGCAGAATGGCGGCGAGTGGGTCGCGGACGAATATCTCGAGCTCGGCCATTCCGAATGGGGCGCGATGGTCTCCAAGATCAAGGAAAGCGGCTGCGACGTGGTTCTGTCGAATGTCGTGGGCGACTCGGTCGTGGCCTTCTACCGCGAGTTCAAGAACCAGGGCCTCACCCACGACAAACTGCCGATCTGCGCGACCGTCACCTCGGAAATCGAGATCGCCGCGATGGGTCCGGAATTTGCCGAAGGCAGCTACACCTCCTTCCCGTATTTCCAGGCCATCGACACCGATCGCAACCGCGATTTCATCGAGCGCTACCGCAAATATGTCAACGATCCCAAGGCTGTGACGCACCACGCTCTCGAGAGCAGCTACTTCCAGGTCTATCTTTGGAAGCAGGCGGTCGAGAAGGCTGGCGACATCTCGGCAGATGCGGTGCGCGAAGGCATCAAGGGTCAGGTCTTCGAGGCCCCGAACGGCACCGTCACCGTCGATCCGGAAAACCTGCACACCTATCTCACGCCGCGCATCGCGCAATGGGGCGCCGATGGTCAGGGCACGATCGTCAACGCCTATGACGCGCCGACCAAGCCGCTTCCCTATGTCGCTTACGGCGAGACGGCAGAGAACCTGTTCTGCACCGGCGCCGGTCTCGACACCACCAAGCTGTGACGCAAACCGGGCACCGGGCTGATGTCCGGTGCCCATCCGAGCGAGGCGGAATTTTCTATGTCTGACATCATCTTCATCGGCCTGTCCCTGTCTTCGATCCTGCTGCTGATCGCGCTTGGCCTGTCGATCACCTACGGCGCGATGGGCGTCATCAACATGGCGCATGGCGAGCTCGTCATGATCGGGGCCTATACGGCGGTGCTCGCCGGGCTCCATCTCGGGCTCAACCTGTTCTTCGCGCTGCCTCTGGCCTTCGTGACCTCCGGGCTCGTGGGGCTCGTGATCGAGCGATTGGTGATCCGAAGGCTCTACGGACGGATCATCGACACGCTGCTCGCGACATGGGGCGTGGCGATCCTGCTGCAACAGCTGATCCGCCTCGAATTCGGCCTGAGCTTCTTCGGTATCCATATCGACGGTCTCGGCCCGGGCCTGCAGAACATGACGGTCCCGGCCTTCCTCACCCAGCCGATCGACGTGGCGGGCATGACGATCCAGCCCTATCGCACATTCATCATCGTCGTGACGCTGATGCTCGCGGGGCTGACCTGGTGGCTGATGTATCGCACCCCGATGGGCGTGCAGGTGCGCGCGATCATGCGCAATCCCCAGATCGCGGCCGCCTGCGGTATCGACGTGCGCCGCGTCTCGGCGCTGACCTTCGCCTATGGCTCGGGCCTTGCCGGGATCGCCGGTGTGCTGCTCGCGGGCTTCAAGACGGTCATGCCCGAGATGGGCGCATCCGTCGTGGTCGATGGGTTCCTCGTCGTCGTGGTCGGAGGGGTCGGCAGCCTTCTCGGAACGATCCTCGCCGCGGGCATTCTCGGACAGATCAACGGCATCGTCGCCTTGGCGTCCAACGACATCATCGCCCGCGCCGTCGTCTTCGCAGTGGTCATCGCCCTGATCCTGTGGCGCCCGCGCGGCCTGTTCTCCTTCAAGTCGAGGTAAGCGATGTCCAGCGAAACGTCCTCCACACTTCCCAGCTCCACGAGCCGCCTTCAGCGTCATGCCGACTGGGCCGTCTATGCCGTCTTCATCGTGATGGTTCTCGGCGCCCCCCTGGTGATCGACGATGTGTTCTGGCTCAACCGCATCGCCAAATATCTCGTCTTCGGCATGCTCGGCATCGCGATCGCACTGTCCTGGGGCTATGCCGGGATCCTCAATCTGGGGCAGGGGCTCTTCTTCGGCCTCGGCGCCTATATGACGGCGATGTCGCTCAAGCTGATGAGCGCTACGAGCCTCCAGCAGGGCTCCGACAAACCGGTGCCGGACTTCATGCTCTGGAACGCAGAGCCCGGGGCCGTCACCGATCTGTGCTGCATCAACAAGGGCTCGTTCCTCTGGATCCCGTTCCAGTCGCAATGGTTCGGCATGGCGATGTCGATCGTGATCCCGCTGATCGTCGCCTTCGTGCTGTCCTCGTCGATCTTCCGGCTGCGCGTCTCGGGCGTCTATGTCGCGATCATCACGCTGGCGCTCGTGCTTCTGGTGCGGCTGCTGCTCATCGACGCGCAGCCGATCACCAACGGGTTCAACGGACTGACCGATCTGGGCTGGCTGACCATCGGCGGGTTCGAATTCGACCCCTATATGGTCGAGACCTATTACGTCGTCGCCGTCTCGCTCACGGTCGTGCTTCTGCTGGGCCGCTGGCTGGTCTCGACACGGGCCGGGCTGATCCTGCAGTCGACGCGCGACGATCCGACCCGGGCACGCTATCTCGGCTACGACGTCGCGGCCTATCAGATCTTCTTCTTCACGATCTCGGCCGGGATCGCGGGCTTCGCGGGGCTTCTCTATGTGGTCGCCGCCGAATTCGCCTCGCCGAGCTTCATGGATATCGGCTTCTCGATCTCGATGGTCGTCTGGGCCGCGGTCGGCGGGCGCAACTCGCTGCTCGGCGCCTGTATCGGGGCGATCCTGATCAACACGGTCGAGGCCACGGTCAGCGAGACCGAAATCTTCAAGGAAGCGTGGAAGCTGATCATCGGCGGGATCTTCGTCCTCGTCGTTCTCTACCTGCCGAACGGGCTTGCGGGCATCGCGCGCGATCTTCTGGGGCGGTTCGAACGCCGCCGGAAGGGCACGCCCGCAGAGACGGCCCCGAAAGCCGCGGAATAGGAGGGACGGACATGAATGAAGCACTCACGATCGACGGGCTGACGGTGGATTTCGGCGGGTTCAAGGCCGTGGACGGGTTCACCACCGTGGTTCAGAAAGGCGAGTTGCGGGTCATCCTAGGCCCCAACGGCGCCGGGAAGACCACGTTGATGGATCTCGTCAGCGGCAAGACCGCCTCCACCCAAGGCAGCGTCCATCTCTTTGGCGAGAACATCACCAACCGCCCCGAGCACATCATCGCGCGGCACGGGATCGGGCGAAAATTCCAGATCCCGAGCGTCTTCCGCGATCTGACCGTTCGGCAGAACCTCGAAGTCGCGGCCTCGGGAGAGCCCGGCGTATTCCGCAACCTTCGCCTGCACATGGTGGCGGAGGACCGGGCGCGGGTCGAGGACGTGATCGCGATGACGCGGCTCGAGCCGGTGCTCGATACGGTCGCGGGCGAGTTGTCCCACGGCCAGATGCAATGGCTGGAACTGGGGATGCTGATCACGCAGCAGGCGAAGGTCATCCTTCTCGATGAACCCACTGCGGGCATGACCCATGCGGAGACTTTCCGCACGGCCGAAATCATCAACGAAATGAAGGGCAGCCACACGATCCTCGTGGTCGAGCACGACATGGCTTTCGTGCGCAAGATCGCCGAGCGGATCACGGTCATGCACATGGGCAAGCTGCTCGCGGAGGGGCCGATGGAAAAGATCGAGACCGATCCAAAGGTGCGCGAAGCCTATCTCGGTTCGGGAGGGATTCACTGATGCTTTCTCTGAGCAACCTCGACAGCTTCTACGGTCGCAGCCAGGCGTTGCACGACGTCTCGATGAGCGCGCCGAGCGGCACGATCCTCGCCGTTCTGGGCCGCAATGGCGTGGGCAAGACCACGCTCCTGCGTTCCATCCTCGGGCTGACCGACCGGCAGAGCGGAGATGTCGTGCTCGACGGGCAGAACATCTCCGCCGACGCGACCTACCGGCGCGCGCGGGCAGGGATCGCCTATGTGCCGCAGGGCCGGATGATCATCCCCGATTTCACGATCCGCGAGAACATCCTGATGGGCGGTTTCGCGGCACAGGGCCCGCGCGCCATTCCCGAAATCGTCCCGAAGATCTTCCCCTATCTGATGGAAAATCTCGACCGGCCCGGGGGCGTGCTCTCGGGCGGTCAGCAACAGCAGCTTGCCATCGCCCGCGCGCTCGCAAGCGGCCCCAAGGTCCTCCTGATGGACGAGCCGACCGAGGGCATCCAGCCCAATATCGTCGAGCAGATCGAGGACATCATCATCCGCCTCAATGCCGAACTCGGACTGACGATCCTCCTTGTCGAGCAGAACGTGAAATTCGCGCGCCGTGCCGCGCAGAACTTCACGATGCTCGAGAACGGTCGCGTCGTGGCCGATGGCGCGATCGCGGATCTCACCGAGGAAACGGTCACCAAGCACATGGCGATCTGACCCCATAAACCCGCCTTCCCGGATCAACCGGAAAGGCATTCGACAACTCCACCAACAGCAGAGGTAACAACATGTATCATGGAGATATTTCGAGCAGCGCCGATACCGTGGGCGTCGCCGTCGTCAACTACAAGATGCCGCGTCTTCACACGAAGGCCGAGGTTCTCGAGAACTGCCACAAGATCGCCGACATGGTGAAAGGCATGAAGAAGGGCCTGCCGGGCATGGATCTGGTGATCTTCCCCGAATACTCGACCCACGGCATCATGTATGACGAGACCGAGATGTACGAGACCGCCTCGTCGGTGCCGGGCGAAGAGACCGAAATCTTCGCCGCCGCCTGCCGCGAGGCCAATGTCTGGGGCGTGTTCTCGCTGACCGGCGAGCGCCACGAAGAGCACCCGAAGAAAGCGCCCTACAACACGCTCATCCTGATGAACAACGAGGGTGAGATCGTCCAGAAATACCGCAAGATCATGCCCTGGGTTCCGATCGAGGGCTGGTATCCGGGCAACTGCACCTATGTCTCGGAAGGCCCGAAGGGCATGAAGATGAGCCTCATCATCTGTGATGACGGCAACTATCCCGAAATCTGGCGCGACTGCGCGATGAAGGGCGCGGAACTGATCATCCGCTGCCAGGGCTACATGTATCCGGCCAAGGACCAGCAGGTGATCATGGCCAAGGCGATGGCCTGGGCGAACAATTCCTATGTCGCGGTCGCCAATGCGGCAGGCTTCGACGGCGTCTATTCCTATTTCGGCCACTCGGCCATCGTCGGCTTCGACGGGCGCACGCTGGGCGAATGCGGCGAAGAGGAATACGGCATCCAATACGGCCAGCTCTCGGTCTCGGCGATCCGCGATGCGCGCAAGAACATGCAGAGCCAGAACCACCTCTTCAAGCTCGTGCACCGTGGCTATACCGGCATGATCAACTCGGGTGACGACACCAACGGTCTCGCCGAGTGCCCCTACGACTTCTACACCAAATGGGCGGAAGATCCGGAAGGCACGCGCGAAATGGTCGAGGCGATGACCCGCTCGACCGTCGGCACCGAGGAATGCCCGATCGACGGTATCCCCAACGAAAAGTCCGACCCCACTCACCGGTGAGGCAGGCGAGCAGGGCCGGCGGAGACATCCGCCGGCCAATCAAACGCGAGGATCTTCTATGACGATCGATCAGTACCGGCTTGAGGAAGAGCCGACCTACCACCCGAGCGGCGACGAGGTGGCCTTCTACGAATCCGCCTATGCGGCGCGGTTGCCGGTGATGCTCAAGGGGCCGACCGGCTGCGGCAAGACCCGCTTCGTCGAACATATGGCCTGGCGTCTGGGCAAGCCGCTCATCACGGTGTCCTGCCACGAGGACATGACCGCATCGGATCTTGTCGGGCGCTTCCTGCTCGGTCCCGAGGGCACGCATTGGCAGGACGGGCCGCTCACGATGGCGGTGCGCCACGGCGCGATCTGCTATCTCGACGAGGTGGTCGAGGCGCGTCAGGACACGACGGTCGTAATCCATTCTCTGACCGATGATCGCCGGATTTTGCCGCTCGAGAAAAAGGGTGAACTGGTCCATGCGCATCCCGATTTCCAGCTCGTGATTTCCTACAATCCCGGCTACCAGAGCGTTCTCAAGGACCTCAAGGAATCCACGAAGCAACGCTTCAGCGCGGTCGATTTCACCTATCCGATGGCTTCGGTCGAGGCTTCCATCGTGGCGTCCGAGGCGGATGTCTCTGCCGACATCGCCGACAAGCTGGTGAAGATCGCCGAGAAGTCGCGGCATCTGCGCGGGCAGGGGCTCGAGGAAGGGGCCTCCACGCGGATGCTCATCCATGCCGGTCGCCTTATCAAGACGGGCATGACGCTGACCGACGCCTGCAAACATGCGATCATCGTTCCCATCACGGATGACCCGGATATGCGCGGTGCGCTCGACGCGGTCGTCGATGCCTGTGCCTGACAGCATGAATGTCGAAGCCACCCCTGATCTGCCGGGCGCGATCCGCAGCGCCTTCTCGGCGCCCGAGATAGCCGACTGGCTGCGGGCGCGCGAACGGCTGCGGGGCGCGGGATACGGGCGGACGGTCCCCCGCGCCTATGAGCGCAGCTCTCTGGCTCTGGCGCCGAAACTCGGGGCGGCGCCGACGATCGCCTTGGCAAAGCTCGTGTCCCATGTCGCGATCCGGGTCTCGCCCCGCGCGGCGGAGCGCGTCTGCACTGCGGCGGGCACGGTCGCGCAGAGATACGAGCCGCAGGAATTTACCGCGTGGCTCGCGCTGATGACGCGGATTACCACGCAAGCGCCGGAGTCCGTGTATCCCTTTCTCGACAACATGGAGCGGCTTGTCGGGCGGCTGTCCGAACAGGCGCTCGAGGACTGGGTCGCGACCGGATTGCGTCTGGCGGGGCGCGATGCCGACAAGCGAAGCGCCTATTTCTCCTTGCAGACCGCCGAGGCGCAGCGCGCACTCGAACACGAAAGCGGAGAGCAAAGCTTCTACGATCACGAGCGCCGGTTGCGGGCCTATCTCACGGCGATTTCCGGCGCGACCCCGCCGCTGCGTGTCGCGCCCACGGGCATGGGAGAGAAAGCCGCGCGGCGGGTGTCCTTCGCGGGCAATGTCATTCTCGTGCCGCCCAGCTTGCCCGGCTATCGCGGCGAGACGGAGCCCCTGTTCCGCGCCGCGCTCGCCCATATCGGGGCGCATATCAACTTCACTAAAACCCGTTTCGAAATCGGGCAGCTCAAGCCGCTGCAGATGGCGGTCGTGTCTCTGATCGAGGATGCACGGGTCGAGGAACTGGCGGCGCAGGAAATGCCCGGATTGCGCAGGCTCTGGCAAGGCTTTCACGTCGCCCAACCCGGCGGTCTTCCGACCGCGCCCAGCCTGTTCGCGCGGCTGGCGCGGGCGCTGATCGAACCCGATTTCGATGATCCCGACGGGTGGGTGCAAAAAGGCCGCCGGATGTTCATGGAGGCGCGCGAGCGCTGGGCGGATCCGGCGATCAGCCGCGAGATCGGCAATCTGCTGGGCAACGATCTCGGGCAGCTTCGCGTGCAGTTCAATGCGAAGGATTACGTGGTTCAGCCCGCCTATCGCGACGACAATCTCGGTCTGTGGGCCCTCGACGAACCGCCCCCGGAAGAGGCGCAGACCCTGGAGGTTCAGGTCGATACCGTGCAGCTTCGCCGCTCCGAGCCGACCCCGGGCGCGGGCAAGCAATCGCAACAGCAGGAGCAGACCGAAAGCGACAGGGTCGAGAAAGTCGCCCCCGTCACCGAGGCGGCCGAAGAGGGGCGGGCGGTCGCCTCCTATCCCGAATACGACTACGAGATCGGCCGGGAACGCGCGAACTGGACGGTGGTCAAGGAATACCCCGCGACGCCGGGAAATCGCCGCTTCTGGCAGGAGTTGCAGGACGCGCAGGGGCCGCTTCTGTCGCGCATCACCGGCCTCGTGCGCTCGGCGCAGATCGGGCGCGCGCGCCGGGAGAAGCGGCAGGCGGAGGGAGAAGTTCTCGATCTCGACGCCTGTATCGAGGCGGCGACGGCTCTGCGTGCTGGCGAGTTTCCCGATCATCGCCTCTACGAGCGGCAGGCCCCGCCGACGCGCGATCTCGCGGTCAGCCTGCTCCTTGATATCTCGCAATCGACGGCCGATCTCGTCCCCGGAACACAGCACCGCATTCTGGACATGGAGCGCGATGCGACGGCGGTTCTCGCCCATGCGATGAACGAAATCGGAGATCCTTTCGCGATCAACGCCTTCTGTTCGGCCGGGCGCGAAGACGTGCGCGTCGTTGCGGTGAAGCGGTTCTCCGATGCGTTGGATGAAGAGACGGGTTCGGCGCTGTCGGGCCTGAAGCCGGGCTATTCGACGCGGCTCGGTGCCGCCCTGCGCCATGCCGGGAAGGACCTCGCGCAGGTGCCGCGACATCGTCGCCTGCTGCTGTTGATCACCGACGGGGAGCCCTCGGATATCGACTCGCCCGATCCCGACTATCTTGTCCGCGATGCGCAGCGCGCCGTTCGCAGCCTGAGCGCGCTGGGGATCGATGTCTTCTGCGTGGGGCTCGGGCCGCGAAACAAGGAGCAAGAGGCCGCGATTTTCGGGCGCAACGGGTTCATCCAGATCGACGAGCTGAGCACGCTGCCGGACAAGCTTTTGTCGCTCTATCTCCGGCTGACGCGGTAACGGGGCGCTGACCCCGGCGCTTCTGAGAGCATATGAAAAAGGCCCGCATCGCTGCGGGCCTTTTGCAAAATCATTCCATCACTTGCGCGGCTTCTTCGGGCCGCCGGGCTTGGGCTTTCCGCCTTTGCCAGGATGCGGCCCCTTGCCGGGGCCTGCATATTTCGCGCGGGGCTTTTTGCCCTTCGGGGCGGCACCGCCTTCGGGCTTGGGCTTGCGTTTCTTCGGCGGGATGTCCGCGAGGGCTGCGAACACGGCCTCGTCGTCGGGGCTCCAACCGCTGGTCTTCGCACTCTCCTCCGGGGCGTCGTCGCGCGGAGCCTTGGGCGGCCCCTTGCGATGGGGCGCCTTGCCCGGACGCTCGCCACGGTCGCCGCGATCCGGTTTGCCATGAGGCTTGTCGGCGCGGCGTTTTTTCGGCGGCGGACCGAAATCAGGTTCGCCGTTCAGGGCGCGGGCCTTGATCTCATCGGAGAGCTCGCCATCGGGACCAAGCGAGGCCGCGAATTTCGCGACGCTCTTCTCGGCGATCTCGACGAAGGTCTCGTCATCGCGCACGCGGATCGCACCGATCGAGGATTTGTCGAGATCGGCATGGCGGCGCAGCAGCGGCAACAGCCAGCGCGGCTCGGCCCGGTCATTGCGCCCGACTGAGAGCGTGAACCAGCGGCTCGGGCCGAATTCCTGACGCTCCGATTGCCCCTTGGTGTCCGGCGGCAGAAGGTCTTCGGGCGGAGCATTGCGCGATTGCTGCAGCCGCAGGAAGGCGGCGGCGACTGCCTCGGCCCCGTGCCGGTCGAGCAGCTTGCGCGCAAACGCCGCCTGATCCTCGCTGACCGGCTCGCGCCAATCGGGATCGGTCAGCAGACGCTCTTCATCGCGCGCGATGATCGACTCGGCAGACGGCGGGACGCTCCATTCGGCGTTGATCTTCGCGAATTTCAGCAGGCGTTCGGCACGTTTGACCATGCGCGGCGGCACGATCAGTGCGGACATGCCCTTGCGCCCGGCACGGCCCGTCCGGCCCGACCGGTGCAGCAGGCTCTCGGTGTTCTGCGGTAGATCGGCATGGATCACGAGGCTCAGGTTCGGCAGGTCGATCCCGCGCGCGGCCACATCGGTCGCAACGCAAACCCGCGCGCGCCCGTCGCGCATCGCCTGCAGCGCGTGGCTGCGTTCGGCTTGGCTCAGTTCACCCGACAGCGTCACGACCGAGAGGCCGCGATTGCCGAGACGCGCGCTGAGATGGTTCACCGCGGCACGGGTGTTGGCGAAAACGATGGCGCTTTCGTCATGGTGATAGCGCAGCAGGTTGAAGATCGCATGATCGCTATCCGAGGCCGCAACCTTCAGCGCCTTGTAGGCGATGTCGGAGTGCTGCTGCGCGGTGTTGATCGTCGAGATGCGCTGCGCGTCGTTCTGGAACTGCTCGGCCAGCTTCGCGATCATCGGCGAGACGGTGGCGGAGAACAGCAGCGTGCGCCGCTCTTCCGTGGCGGAGCCGAGGATGAATTCGAGGTCTTCCCGGAAGCCCAGATCGAGCATCTCGTCGGCCTCGTCGAGCACGACCGCGCGGATGTCGCTCAGATCGAGCGCGCCGCGGCGGATATGGTCGCTCAGACGACCGGGCGTGCCGACCACGATATGGGTGCCGCGTTCGAGCGCGCGGCGTTCCTGGCGCGGGTCCATGCCGCCGACACAGGAGCTGACGATGGCGCCGGTCTTGGCATAGAGCCAGCGCAATTCCTGCATGACCTGAAAGGCGAGTTCCCGCGTGGGGGCCACAACGAGTGCAAGCGGCGTGCCAGCCGGGCCGAAGCTTTCGGCCTCGCCCAGCAGGGTCGGCGCGATCGCGAGACCGAAGCCGACCGTTTTACCCGAGCCGGTCTGGGCAGAGACCAGCAGGTCCTTGCCCTCCAGCGCGGGATCGGTCACCGCGTCCTGCACGGGAGTGAGAGTGTCGTAGCCGCGCTCGGCGAGCGCTGCGGAAAGGGAGGGGATCATCGGAAAGTCGTCCAAGCAATGACGTAAGGGACGGGCGGCTCTGCTCTGGCAGCCCGTGCGGAAGGCGCCTGCATAACGGTCCCTGCGGCAAATGTATATTGCCTATTTGGGGAATCCGCCCGTTATGGGCAATAATTCTTGGTCAGGCGAGGACTTGCAGCACCACCGCCGAGGCGTAGATCGCGACCAGCAGGAGGCTCTCGATCCCGATCCGGGCCGGCCCGTCCTTCTGGCGCAGGATCAACCCGCCGAGCAGCACGCCCGTCATCATCAGTCCCGTCGCGAGCCAGTAGAGGTCCGACATCGAGACCGCGTGATACAGCGAGCCGTCGCGATAGGCCCCGTCGGAGAAGACGAGGAACAGCGTGTCGAAGGTGTTGCCGCCGATGATCCCGCCGATCGCCAGTTGCAACGCACCGCGACGGACAGCCGTCAGCGTCGTCACCAGTTCGGGCAGCGAGGTCACGACCGCCGTCAGCAGCGCGCCTACCAGCGACGAGCTGAGACTGAAGCGAGTGACGAATTCCTGCCCGGCTTGCGAAATGACCCATCCGCTGAAGCCCATGATGACCACTAGGCCCATGAAGACGAGGATCGGTCCGCGCGGCGAGCGGTTCGCCTCCTCTTCGTCTTCGGGCTCGTCACGGCGTGTCTCGCGGGTTTCGACCGGTTTCCACATCGGCGTCTCCGACACTTGGGTCGCGAGTTTCGTGCCGCCGAGATAGGCGAGGAACAGCACCACCGAGGCCGGGCTGATCCCCCAGATCGCGAAGTCGGGCGCGGCGGTCGCGGCGAGCGGGATCGACAGCAGCACGATCAGCATCACAGCCTGAAAAAGGTTGGCAGGCTCTGCTGCGGAATGTTCGAGATTGGCGCGTCGGTGCAGCATGTCGGCGAGCGCCAGAAAGAAGGTCTGCGCGGCGATCCCGCCCACGGCATTGGAAAAGGCGAAGCTCGCATCGCCCTGTGCGGCGACCGAGACCGAGACGACGATCCCCGACAGCGAGGTCGCGGCCCCCAGCACGATCCCGCCCGCCAGCGCTTCGCCCATCCGCGTGCGATCCGCGATCACATCGGCCAGCCCGGTCGCCTTGATGGAAGAGATGACGACGATCAGCCCGGCGAGGGTGAAGACGCCGAGCAGAAGCGGGGTCGAAAGAGAGGCGATCATGAAGGCTCCGGGGACATTGTTCGAAAAGCAACCGCGCAGCGCGCTCACGGTTCCGTTAAGTGCGCGACGGCCGAGCGCCTCTGCAGTGGGCTGGGGAGTCGACATGCCCAACAGAGACGTTAGTGTCGGCGCCAATCAGCGCGCGGGAGGACAAGCATGTTTATCGGATTGGATCTGGGCACATCGGGGCTGAAGGGTCTCTTGATCGACGAGGCGCAGCGCGTGGTTGCCGAGGCGACGCATCCGCTCACCGTCTCGCGCCCGCAGGAGGGCTGGTCGGAACAGGATCCCGCCGAATGGATCGCGGCGATGGAGGCGGTGCTCGGCTCGCTCGCGCAGCACGATCTGTCGGCGGTGCGCGGGATCGGGCTGTCGGGGCATATGCATGGCGCGACGCTGCTCGACGCGCAGGACGAGGTGCTACGACCCTGCATCCTGTGGAACGACACTCGCGCCTATCGCGAGGCGGCGGCGCTCGATGCGGATCCGCAATTCCGCGAGATCAGCGGCAATATCGTCTTCCCCGGCTTTACTGCGCCGAAACTTGTCTGGCTCGCCAAGCACGAGCCGGAGCGTTTCGCGAAAGTGGCGAAGGTGCTGTTGCCGAAGGACTACCTGCGGCTCTGGCTGACCGGGGAGCATGTCTCGGAGATGTCAGACGCCGCCGGGACGAGCTGGCTCGATACCGGCGCGCGCGATTGGTCGGATGCACTTCTGTCGGCGACCGGGATGCGGCGCGAGCAGATGCCGCGCCTCGTCGAGGGCTCGGACGTCTCCGGTACGCTGCGCCCGCAGATCGCGGCGCGCTTTGGTCTGCCGGAGGGCGTTGTCGTCGCGGGCGGCGGTGGCGACAACGCGGCGTCGGGCGTGGGCGTCGGTGTGGTAGCGGCGGGGCAGGCCTTCGTCTCGCTCGGCACCTCGGGCGTCCTGTTCGCCGCCGATGACGGCTACCGCCCCGATGCGGCGAGCGCGGTGCACAGTTTCTGCCACGCCTTGCCGCAGACATGGCACCAGATGGGGGTGGTGCTGGCCGCGACCGACGCGCTGAACTGGTATGCGCGGCTTCTGGAAAGCGACGCCAAGGAATTGACCGAAGGCCTCGGCCCGCTGCAGGCGCCGGGCAAGGCGCGGTTCCTGCCCTATCTCGGCGGAGAGCGTACGCCGCTCAACGATGCGGCGATCCGCGGCGCGTTCATCGGGCTTGAGCACGCGACCGATCGCGCCGCGACCACGCGGGCCGTGCTGGAAGGGGTGAGCTTCGCGCTACGCGACTGCCGCGATGCGCTGGCGGGCACCGGCACCCGGATCGAGACGCTGTTGGGCGTCGGCGGCGGTACGCGCTCGCGCTATTGGTGCGAGGCGATCGCGACCGCGCTCGACACGCCCGTCGCCCTGCCGGTGGCGGGCGATTATGGCGGCGCGTTCGGGGCGGCGAGGCTTGGGATGATGGCCGCGACCGGCGGTGGGCTGGATATCGCGAGCCCGCCCGAGATCGCCGCGACGATCGAGCCGGTCTCCGCGTTGCGCGAGGCGTTCGACGAAGGTTACGACCGCTACCGTCAGGCCGGTGCTGCGCTGCGGGGTTTGACCTGATCTACATCGCGCCGCGCGGTAGCGATCGGCGCGGCGTCGCGGAGATCAGCTCGAGAATTGCAGCCGGATCCGGTTCACATATTCCACGCCCGGTCGCAGGATCGCCGAGGGGAACTCGGGGTGATTGGGCGCATCGGGCCACGCTTGCGGCTCCAGACAGATCGCGTTGAAGCTGTCGCCGGACGGCGCGGTGTAGACCTGCAATCCGGGCTGGTTGCTCAGCATGGTCATGCTGCGTCCGGAGGCCGGATCGCTCAACACCGCCACCTCGCGCATCCCGCCGGAGCCGGTGCAGAAATTGTGGTCGAAGCCCGCGCCATCGGGCCCCAGCGCCGGGGCCGGTTCGCGGAAATCGAAGCGCGTGCCAGCCACGTCGCGCGGCCCGCCTACGGGGAGTTTCTCGCCATCAACCTCGAGAACCTGTTTGGCATTGAGCTTCAGTCGGTGATCGGCGATCGAGCCGCCGCCCGCGAGATTGAAATACCCATGCGAGGTCAGAGACACCGGGCAAGCGCGATCACAGCACGCGCGGTAAGTGATGCTCAAAGTTTCTGGGTCCGATACCGCGAAGCTCACCTCCGCGACGAGATTTCCGGGGAAGCCCTGATCGCCATCCGGGCTTTCGAGCCGCAGTGTCGCCGCGTTGATCCAATGCGCGACAACGGTCCAGTCGCATTGGTCGAACCCCTTGCCACCGCCGTGAAGGCAGTTCCCACCTTCGTTCGCATCTAGCTGGAACTGCTCGCCATCGAGCGTGAATTGCGCTCCGGCGATGCGGTTGGCATAGCGCCCGATCGTCGCCCCGTGGAAATCGCGTGTCTTCTGTTTCGGGTCGGGGCCGATGAGAAGCTCGACCGGACCGTCGTCGCTTGGCAGCACAACGCTTGTCAGTCGCGCGCCCTTTGGATCGATGCGCACCAGCATCCCTGATGCAAGCCCGATCTCCAGTTCTGATTCGTGATCGAACATGCTGTGTCCTGTCCGTTTCTCGACGAGGCTAACCTAGCGTAACCCTCTCTTCACGTTATGACTTTAATCTCGATCAATACCTGAGGCGAGTTAGCTACATCGCCACTTTCAGCGCTTTGGGCGCGGGCTGCACATCCCGAGCCACATCATACCCAACGCAATTGTTCCTTAAAAGTTTCGTGATGAGCACGCGGAATCTTGTGTGCAGAGGTATTCATGCTCGATTTTGCGCGAAAATTGATTATATCTGGCAATAACGAAAGTTAACGCGCCTTTTGGTGCACAAGCGACAGGCGCTAGCGGGAGTACGCAAAATGCCACAAGCAGTAGATCTCTTCGTGATCGGCGGCGGGGTGAACGGCTGCGGAATCGCGCGCGACGCGGCCGGACGGGGCCTGCGGGTGCGTCTGGCCGAGATGGGCGACCTAGCGCAGGCGACCTCTTCGGCCTCGACTAAGCTGTTCCACGGCGGGCTGCGCTACCTCGAATATCTCGAGATCAAACTGGTCCGCGAGGCGCTGTCCGAGCGCGAAGTGCTGATCCGCGCAATGCCGCATATCTCGTGGCCGATGCGCTTCGTGCTGCCCTATAGCGCCGATATGCGTTTCGAAAGCGATACGCCCGTCTCGAAAATGCTCTCCACCGTCATGCCGTGGATGAAGGGCAAGCGCCCGTCCTGGATGATCCGCTCGGGGCTGTTCCTCTATGACCATCTGGGCGGGCAGGGGCTGCTGCCGGGCACCAAGCGGCTCGACCTGCGCAATGCCCCGGAGGGCGCGCCGCTGAAGGACAGCTTCACCCATGCGTTCGAATATTCCGATGGCTGGGTGCAGGATGCCCGGCTCGTCGTGCTCAATGCTCGCGACGCCGAGGCGCATGGCGCAGACATTCGCGTACAGACCAAGGTGGTCGAGGCGCATCGCGACGGCGGCCATTGGGTGATTGTGACCGAAGGCCCGAACGGGCGCGAGGAACATATGGCCCGCGCCGTGGTCAATGCCGGTGGCCCGTGGGTCGAGCAGATCCTGAAAGGCACGATGGGCAGCGCCAGCCGCGAACATATCCGCCTCGTGCGCGGCAGCCATATCGTGACGCGCAAACTCTACGATCACGACAAATGCTACTTCTTCCAGGGTGCGGACGGGCGGATCATCTTCGCGATCCCCTATGAGCAGGACTTCACCTTGATCGGCACCACCGAGGCCGCCCATGAGGACTCGCCGCTCGCCGCCGAATGCACCGAGGCTGAGCGCGATTACCTGTGCGATTTCGCGTCCGAGTATTTCAAGGAAGAGGTCACGCCAGACGATGTCGTCTGGACCTATTCCGGCGTGCGCCCGCTCTACGAGGACGGGGCCAGTTCAGCCACGGCGGCGACGCGCGAATATGTGCTCTCGCTCGATGCACCCGCAGGCCAACCCGCGGCGCTGCACGTCTTTGGCGGGAAGATCACGACCTATCGCCGTTTGGCTGAAGACGCGCTCGGCAAGCTGCGCCCGCATCTGCCCGGCATGGGCGGTCAATGGACGAAAGGCGCGCGTCTGCCGGGTGGCGATTTCGCCCCCGAAGAGGTCGGCGCCAAGATCGCCAAGCTCTCGCAGGATTATCCCTTCGTGGATCGCAAATGGGCCGAGCGGATGATCCGCCATTACGGCACCGAGTCCTGGCACATCCTCGGCGATGCCAAGGCGCTGGGCGATCTGGGCCGCGATTTCGGCGGCACGCTGACCGAGGCCGAGCTGCGCTGGCTCGTCGAGAAGGAGTGGGCGCGCAAGGTCGAGGATGTGATCTGGCGGCGCACCAAGCTGGGCTTGCGGCTCGATGCCGATCAGGTCAACTCTGTCGCCGCGTGGCTGGAGGAGCACGCGGCCTGAGGCGCGAAACGGGAGGACTCCATGACCTATATTCTGGCAATCGACCAAGGCACCACGTCGTCGCGTGCGATCGTCTTTGACGATGCGCTGCACCCCGTGGCGAGCGCGCAGGAGGAATTCACGCAGCACTTCCCGCGCTCGGGCTGGGTCGAGCATGATGCCGAGGAAATCTGGGAAAGCGTTCTGGCGACCGTGGGCGTTGCCATCGAGAAGGCCGGGATCAAGGCCTCCGACATCTCCGGCATCGGCATCACAAACCAGCGCGAGACGACGCTGGTCTGGGATCGCGAGAGTGGAAAGCCGATCCATAACGCCATCGTCTGGCAGGACCGCCGCACCGCCGAATTCTGCCGCGCGCTGCGCGAGGACGGGTTCGAGGACACGGTGACCGCGCGCACCGGGCTGATTGTGGACCCGTATTTCTCGGCCACGAAACTGCGCTGGCTTCTGGAAAATGTCGACGGCGCGCGCGAGAAGGCCGAGGCGGGCAAGCTCGCCTTCGGAACCATCGACAGCTGGCTGATCTGGAAGCTGACCGGCGGCAAATCGCATGTGACGGATGCCACGAATGCCGCGCGCACGATGCTCTACGATATCGCCAAGGGCCGCTGGTCGACGACCATCGCGGCCAAGCTCGGCGTGCCGATGGAGATGCTGCCGGAGGTGAAGGATTGCGCGGCGGAGTTTGGCGTGACGCAGTCCGACCTGTTCGGCGCGGAAATCCCGATCCTCGGCGTCGCGGGCGACCAGCAGGCCGCGACCGTGGGGCAGGCCTGCTTCAAGCCGGGGATGCTGAAATCGACTTATGGCACCGGATGTTTCGCGCTTCTCAATACCGGCGATCAGATGGTGCGCTCGGAGAACCGCCTGCTGACGACCATCGCCTATCAACTTGATGGCAAGGTCACCTACGCGCTCGAAGGCTCGATCTTCGTCGCGGGGGCCGTGGTGCAATGGCTGCGCGACGGGCTGAAGATCATCGAAGCCGCCGATCAGACCCAGGCGCTGGCCGAGCAGTCCGACCCCGAGCAGGACGTGATCATCGTGCCCGCCTTCACCGGCCTCGGCGCGCCTTACTGGAACCCCGACTGCCGCGGCGCGGTCTTCGGCCTGACCCGCAGCTCCGGCCCGGCCGAGTTCGCCCGCGCGGCGCTGGAATCGGTGGGCTTCCAGACCCGCGACCTCTTGGAGGCGATGCAGGCCGATTGGTCCGACGACGCGCGCCCGACCCTGCGCGTCGATGGCGGGATGACCGCCTCCGATTGGGCGATGCAGTTCCTGTCCGACATCCTCGGCGCGCCTGTCGATCGGCCAAAAGTGCTGGAGACAACGGCACTCGGCGCGGCATGGCTCGCGGGCTACAAGGCGGGGATTTATCCCGAGCCGGAAGAGTTCGCGAAGGGCTGGGCGCTCGATCGCAACTTCGCCCCCGCGATGGACAAGGCCACCCGCGAAGCCCGGTATGCCGAGTGGAAGAAAGCGGTCGCCGCGGCGATCTCGATCACTCAGTAGCAGCCCGAGTGATCTTCGCCCCAACTGGCGATATAGATCACAGACGGGGTGCGCCCGTAGCCGCAGACGAAGACATAGACGCCGAAGGGCTGCCCCGCGCGGACCATTTGCGTGAAACTGCCCCGCGTATCGCCGCCCGCCTCGACCATCGCGGGGATACGCGCCCGCGTGGCGCGATCCGCGAAGACCGGATCGGACTCGTCGCGCGCATCCCTTAGCCCGAAGCGATGATAATTCGCCCGATCCTGCTGCAAGGCCGCACCGAGAGATCTCAGGGCCGCGCCCTTCGAATTCCGCATATCCTGCGGGCCGATGAAGGCGGAGTAGGCTGCAATCTGGGTCCAGTCCTGTGCGGCTGACAGGCCGGGAAATCCAATGAGCGGCAGGGGGATGATGGCGATAAGACGAAGTAATTGGCGCATGGGAGGGCCTCCGGGCAGAGCGGAAAGGGCAGGGTACGCAATGTCTTGATGCCCGAAATCATGCCAAGGGCCCTCAAATCGCGCAACGATTCTGTGCCCCGCCTGCCAAGCCCTCTCCAACGCCGAGAGAGGGCTTTCCCTTTCGCGCGTTTTGCTCTTTCTTGTCCCGATCCGACCCGATGACAGGAGCCACCTAATGACCCGCTACCCCCGCGACCTGCGCGGCTATGGCCGCACGACCCCCGATCCGCATTGGCCGGGCGAGGCGCGCGTGGCGATCTCGATGGTGCTGAACTTCGAAGAGGGCGGCGAGAACAACGTCCTGCATGGCGACGCGGCCTCCGAGGCGTTCCTGTCCGATATCGCGGGCGCCGCGCAGTGGCCCGGTCAGCGGCACTGGAACATGGAGTCGATCTACGAATACGGCGCGCGCGCAGGCTTCTGGCGGCTGCACCGGCTGTTCACGGGGCTGAACGTGCCCCTGACGATCTATGGCGTCGCGACCGCGCTGGCCCGCGCGCCCGAACAGGTTGCCGCGATGAAAGAGGCAGGCTGGGAAATCGCCTCACACGGCCTGAAATGGGTCGAGCACAAGGATATGGCGGAAGACGAAGAACGCCGCCAGATCGCCGAGGCGATCCGCTTGCATACGGAAGTCGTCGGAGAGCGTCCGCGCGGCTGGTATACCGGGCGCTGCTCGGCCAACACGGTGCGGCTGACTGCCGAAGAAGGCGGCTTCGACTGGATCTCCGATACCTATGACGACGATCTGCCCTATTGGCTCGAGGTCGGCGCGCGCGACCAGCTCGTGATCCCCTACACGTTGGAAGCCAATGACATGCGCTTCGCCACCGCGCCGGGCTATATCGAGGGCGAGCAGTTTTTCCAGTATCTCAAGGACAGCTTCGACACGCTCTATGCCGAAGGGCTGGACGGCGCGCCGAAGATGTTCTCGGTCGGCCTACACAACCGGCTGATCGGGCGGCCCGGCAAAGTCGCCGGGCTGAAGCGGTTCCTCGATTACGCGCTCTCGCATGAGGGCGTCTGGTTCGCGACCCGTGGAGAGATCGCCGCGCATTGGGCTGCGACCCACCCCCACACGCGCCGCGAACGCCCGAGCCAAATGAGCCGGGAGCGTTTCGTCGAAGCCTTCGGCGGCATCTACGAACATTCGCCCTGGATCGCGCAGCGTGCCTTCGATCTGGAACTCGGCCCGGCGCATGATTGCCTCGAGGGCGTGGCCTCGGCGCTGGCCCGCATCTTCCGCTCGTCCTCGGAGGCCGAACGCCTCGGCGTGCTGAGTGCGCACCCCGATCTCGCAGGCAAACTCGCTCAGGCCAAGCGCCTCACCGCCGAGAGCACATCCGAGCAAGCCAGCGCCGGGCTCGATGCGCTGACCGATGAAGAGCGCGCCACATTCGAGGGGCTCAACACCGCCTATACCGAAAAATTCGGTTTCCCCTTCATCATCGCCGTAAAAGACAATACGAAGGCGTCAATCCTCCACGCCTTCCGCCGCCGGCTTGACCAAGACCGCGAGACGGAATTCCGTGAGGCCTGCAAACAGGTCGAGCGGATCGCGTGGCATCGCCTGAACGCCATGGACCTTTGATGGAATACACCTATTACGCCCCGACGGGCGGTTTGCCCGATCAGAACCAGCGCGCCCGCGAGCGCGCGCAATTCAACACTTCCTACGCGGTGATCCCGCGCGGGGTGCTCTCCGACATCACCATCTCGCTGCTGCCCGGCTGGCAGAATACCCGCGCCTGGGTGCTCGCCCGTCCGCTCTCCGGCTTTGCCGAGACCTTCGCCGAACTGGTCGTCGAAGTCGCGCCGGGCGGCGGCTCGGATAATCCCGAACCCGACCCCGAGGGCCAAAGCGTGATCTTCGTGCTCGCCGGTCACATCCGCCTCGTGATCGAGGGCGTCGGCCATGAGCTGGACGCGGGCGGCTACGCCTATCTCGCGCCGGGCGCGCAATGGTCGGTCGCCAACGATCAGGACACGCCCGGCACCTTCGTCTGGGTCCGCAAACGCTACGAGCGCGTGCCCGGCATCGACGCGCCCGAAAGCTTCGTCACCGCCGATCAGGACAAGCTGCCGCTCGAGATGCCCAATACCTCGGGCTACTGGTCGACCTCGCGCTTCGTCGATCCGAACGACCTGCGCCACGACATGCACGTCAATATCGTGACCTTCATGCCGGGCGGCACCATCCCCTTCGCGGAAACCCACGTGATGGAGCACGGCATCTTCGTGCTGCAGGGCCGGGGCGTCTATCTGCTCAATCAGGACTGGATTGAGGTCGAAGAGGGCGACTTCATGTGGCTGCGCGCCTTCTGCCCGCAAGCCTGCTACGCCGCGGGCCGCCGCCCGTTCCGCTACCTGCTCTACAAGGACGTGAACCGCCACCCGAAGCTCGGCTCGCCTTTCCCGGGCTGACCTTTCGGCTTGGTCCAAATATCCCGGGGGTGAGGGGGCAGCGCCCCGTCTCTTTCCCGCGCAACCGGAGGCCCGCGATGCAGATCAAAGCCGAACGGCTCACGCCCGAGGCCTTCGCGCCCTTCGGTGATGTACTCGATGCCGCAGGCGACCCCGACAAGATCATCAATGCGGGGCTTTGCGGGCGCTATCACGACCGCGCACAGCTCGATTTCGGGGCGGAGACGGGCGGTCGCGCCGGTATTTCGATCTTCAAGGCAGAGCCGCGCGCGCTGCCCTATCTCTGCGATCTGCTGGAGCGGCATCCCGAAGGCTCGCAGGCCTTCATTCCGATGAGCGCGGACCCGTTCCTCGTGATCGTCGCCCCCGATGCGGATGGTAAACCCGGCACGCCGCGCGCGTTTCTCACCAATGGTGCGCAGGGGATCAACCTCCATCGCGGCACCTGGCACGGGGTGCTCACGCCGCTCGCAGCGCCTGGTCTCTTCGCCGTGGTCGATCGGATCGGCGAGAGCGCGAACCTCGAAGAGCATCCGCTGGACACCCCCTTCACCGTCACCGCCTGACCCTTCGTCAAAGGGGGCATGGACACTTCCGCCGAACTTTCCCAAGCTGCGCCAAATCGTTTTGGGGAGGAGCAAGAATGAAAACGCGGATCGCACTTCTGCGCGAAATGGGCAAAGCGCGCCCCTATTCCGACAGCAAGCCGCTGGAGATCGTCGAGGCCGAGCTGGACGATCCCGGTCCCGGCGAACTGCTCATCAAGATGTCGGCTGCGGGACTGTGCCACTCCGACCTGTCCGTCATCAACGGCGATCGCCCGCGCGACATGCCCGTGGCGCTCGGCCATGAGGCGGCTGGCGTGGTCGAGGCGGTCGGCCCGTATGTCACTCGCTTCGCGCCGGGCGATCACGTCGTGCTCGTCTTCGCGCCGTCCTGCGGCCATTGCGTGCCCTGCGCCGAGGGGCGGCCTGCGCTTTGCGAGCCTGCCGCCGTCGCGGCGGGCAAGGGTAGCCTGATCACCGGATCGAAACGCATCTCGGTCGCGGGCGAGCATGTGAACCACCATATCGGCGTGTCGGCCTTCTCGGATTACGCAGTCGTCTCCGAGGCCTCCTGCGTGAAGATCGACAAGTCAATCCCGCTCGATCAGGCGGCCCTTCTGGGCTGCGCGGTGCTGACTGGCGTCGGCGCGGTGCTGAACTCGGGCGGGCTGAAGACCGGGCAAAGCTGCGCGATCATCGGCCTTGGCGGCGTCGGCTTGGCGGGGCTTCTGGGCGCGGTTGCGGCGGGCGCGCGCACCGTGGTCGCCGTCGATCTGGCCAAGGACAAGCGCGACCTCGCGCTGAAACTGGGTGCGACCCATGCGATCGACCCGACCGAAGAGGGCGCAGTGCAAAAGCTGCGCGATCTCACCGGCGGCGGCGTCGATCTCGCGGTCGAACTGGCTGGCGCGGCCCCGGCGCTGCAATTCGCCTATGCCATCACCCGGCGCGGCGGCACCACCGTCACGGCGGGCCTGCCCAATCCGCAGGCGGAGTTCAAAATCCCCGCCGTGTCGCTGACCGCGAATGAGCACGCGCTGAAAGGCTCTTACATGGGCTCCTGCGTGCCGGTCCGCGACATCCCGCGCTTCGCGCAGATGATGGTGCAGGGGCAGCTGCCGATCCCCGATCTGATGACCCATCGCCTCAAGCTCGAAGACATCAACGAAGGTTTCGAGCGGCTTGCGGCGGGCGAGGCGATCCGGCAGGTCATCGTCTTCGACTAAGCGCCGATCTCGGCCCGCAACCAATCGCGGAAGGCGCTGACATGCGGCGCCTCCCGCGCGCGCTCGGGCAGGATCAGCGCGTAATTCTCGCCCGTGGCAAACCGGCGCGGCGTCGCCTGGACCAGCCGCCCCGAGGCCAGCGCCCCTTCGGCGATGATCGCGGGCACCAGCCCCAGCCCCATCCCCGCGCTCGCCGCATCGAGGATCATGTCGAAATGATCGAACCGCGCGCCGCGCAGGATGTGCCGCGCGTCGCGCCCGCTTTCGCGAAACCAGTCGAGCCAGAGCGTCGGGCGCGTCGATTGCTGCAACAACGGCAAGGCCAGTAGCGCGTCATCTTCCAGCGCCGCACGCCCCGCCATCAGGTTCGGCGCGGCCACGACGATCAACTCCTCCGCCACCAGATTTTCGACCTCCGCCCCTGCCGGTTCATGCCTTGAGCGCATGATCGCCAAATCGAAAGGCTCATGCTCGAACTCCATGGGCAAGAGCCGCGCGCTCAGATCGAGGCTCACCTCCGGCTGCGCGGCTTCGAAGCCCGCCAGCCGCGGGATCAACCACGAGCGCGCAAAGCTCGGCAGCACCGCCATGCGCAGCACCGCCCGCGCGCCGCCAAAGGCCATCGCCCCCATCGCAGCCCGGTCGATCTGGCCCAGAATTTCCTCTGCCTGCGCGAGAAAAACCTGACCCGCAGGCGACAGAGACAGCCGCTTGCGCACCCGGTCGAACAGCGCCACGCCCAGCCGCTCTTCCAACGTCCCGAGCGAACGCGACACCGCGGATTGCGTCAGGTTCAGCTCCGCCGCCGCCCGTGTCGTCGTGCCCAAGCGCGCACAGGCGGCGAAGGCCTGCAGCTCGTTGATCGTCGGGGTATAGCTCTTGCGCATGGTCGCGAGGGTGCTCCGCTGTGGTTCGCTGGATCATGCGCAAAACTCATCATCTTCGCAAATTTAATCGTTTGCGCCGCGCGCCCCGATGCCTAGAGTCCGACGCAACGAAAGACAGCCTCCGAGGACCCGCCATGACCGACCGCCCCATGCTCAAAGCCAAGGATGCCCCCGATCTGGGCAAGTTCACCTGGGACGACGCGCTGCGTCTGGAAACCCAGCTGAGCGAAGACGAGCGGATGCTGCGCGATGCGGCCCGCGCCTATGCGCAGGACAAGCTGCAGCCGCGCGTGATCGAGGCCTTCGAGAGTGAGACCACCGACCCTTCGATCTTCCGCGAGATGGGCGAGATGGGCCTCTTGGGCGCGACTATCCCCGAGGAATATGGCGGGATCGGCGCGGGCTATGTCTCCTACGGCCTGATCGCGCGCGAGATCGAGCGGGTCGATAGCGGCTATCGCTCGATGATGTCGGTGCAATCCAGCCTCGTGATGTATCCGATCTACGCCTATGGCTCGGAGGAGCAGCGCCAGAAATACCTGCCGAAACTGGCCTCGGGCGAGTGGATCGGCTGTTTCGGCCTGACCGAACCCGATGCGGGTTCGGACCCGGCGGGCATGAAGACCCGCGCCGAGAAAACCGAGGGCGGCTACCGCCTCACCGGCTCGAAAATGTGGATCACCAACTCGCCGATCGCCGATGTCTTCGTCGTCTGGGCGAAGTCCGAAGCCCATGGCGGCAAGATCCGCGGCTTCGTGCTGGAGAAGGGCATGAAGGGGCTGAGCGCGCCGAAGGTCGGGCAGAAGCTGAGCCTGCGCGCCTCGATCACCGGCGAGATCGTCATGGACGGCGTCGAGGTCGGGGAAGACGCGCTGCTGCCGCATGTCGAGGGGCTGAAGGGTCCGTTCGGCTGTCTCAACCGCGCACGCTACGGCATCGCCTGGGGTGTGATGGGCTCGGCCGAGTTCTGCTGGCACGCCGCGCGCCAATACGGGCTCGATCGCAAGCAGTTCAAAAAGCCGCTGGCGCAGACGCAGCTGTTCCAGAAGAAGCTCGCCGATATGCAGACCGAGATCACGCTGGGCCTGCAAGCCGCGCTGCAAGTCGGTCGTCTGATGGACGAAGCCGATGCCGCGCCCGAGATGATCTCGCTCATCAAGCGCAACAATTGTGGCAAGGCGCTGGATATCGCGCGGATGGCCCGCGACATGCATGGCGGCAACGGGATTTCGGGCGAGTTTCAGGTGATCCGCCACATGGTCAACCTCGAGACGGTGAACACCTACGAGGGCACCCATGACGTCCACGCGCTGATCCTGGGGCGTGCGCAAACGGGCCTGCAGGCCTTCTTCTGATGGCTCCGCTGGAAGGTGTGAAAGTCGTCGAGCTGGCGCGCATTCTGGCCGGTCCCTGGGCCGGTCAGGTGCTGGCCGATCTGGGCGCCGAGGTCATCAAGGTCGAGGCGCCCGAGGGCGACGATACCCGCCGCTGGGGTCCGCCCTTCATCGCGCGCGAAGGCGACGGGCCGGAGGGGCGCTCGGCGGCCTATTTCCACGCCACCAATCGCGGGAAGATTTCGGTCGTGGCCGATTTTCGCACCGAGGAAGGCCAGAAGATTGTGCGCGATCTGGTGAAAGACGCCGATGTGGTGATCGAGAACTTCAAGCTCGGCGGGCTCAAGAAATACGGGCTCGATTACGAGAGCCTTTCGGCGATCAATCCGCGTCTCGTCTACTGCTCGATCACCGGTTTCGGGCAGGACGGCCCCTATGCCAGCCGCGCGGGCTATGACTTCCTGATACAGGGCATGGCGGGCTGGATGGACCTGACCGGCGACCCGCAAGGCCAGCCGCAGAAGGTGGGCGTCGCCTTCGCCGACATCTTCACCGGGCTTTACGCGGTGATCGGCATTCAGGCGGCGTTGGCCGCGCGAGCGCGCACCGGGCGCGGGCAACTGGTCGATATGGCGCTTCTGGATTGCGCAGTGGGCGTGCTCGCCAATCAGGGGATGAACTTCCTCGCGACCGGCAATGCGCCGCAGCGTCTGGGCAATGCGCATCCCAACATCGCGCCCTACGAGGTCGTCAGCGCCAAGGATGGCGACCTGATCCTCGCGGTCGGAAATGACGGGCAGTTCCAGCGGCTTTGCGAAGTGCTGGGCCTCGATCTTGCGACCAACCCGGACTTCGCCACCAATGAGGCCCGCGTGGCCAATCGCGCGGCAATGCGTGAGACGCTTCTGCCTACGCTCGCGCAATGGCCGCGTGCCGAGCTGCTCGCCGCGCTCGAAAAGGCGACGGTCCCCGCGGGGCCGATCAACTCCGTCGATCAGGTCTTCGCCGACCCTCAGGTTGAGGCCCGTGGCATGCGCGTCGAAGCCGAGGGCATCCCAGGTATCCGCACGCCGATCCGCTTTTCGGACACGCCGCTTGCCGATCCGAAACCTGCCCCGAAGCTAAAGGCCGACTAGCCTCTTCCTCTTGGTGGAAATATCCCGGGGGGCGCGTCAGCGCGGGGGCAGCGCCCCCTCCCGACTTACGTTTTGCACGCGGCGGGTGCGGGCGTCATCCGTTACAAGCCAGCGTCAGCGCGATCGGGATATTGTCCGGTCCGCCATGCACATCCGGTTGATTGACCGACACGTTCGGCACGCAGGTCGCGCCGTCGGCCAAGCCCCGGATCACCACCGGGTTGGATTTCACCGGCACCAGTCCGGTCAGGTTCTCGGGGTCATACATCTCGATGCGCAGATCGTTCGGGTTCTCGGCCTGGGGCAGGGCGAGCGCGAAGGCCATCGTGACGGCCCCATCCTTCACCGTCGCCTGAAAACCGTAGATCTGCGGATCGGGCAGTTGCTCGGCCCCTTTCCAGAACCGGGTGTAGAAGAACGAGCCTTCCGAATTCTGCCTCGCCGCGTCTTGCAGCGGGGCAAGCTCGTCTCCGGTGAAAGCCCCGTCGCCATTCTTGTCGAAGGTCTGGATCAGCCAGTCGGAAACGGTCGGATCGAAAGTCCAGCTTTCGCCGATATGGGTGACCTTGCCGCTCTCCATGCCGACGAGCAGGCGGATCAGGATTTCGTCTTCCGGGTGCGCTGCGGACAATCCCGGCGCGAGCCCGATCAGGGCGGCGAGGGCGAAAGCGGCATGGCGGAGTGCGGCGCGGCGGATCATGGCTGAAAATCCGGTTTTTTGCTGCCGGGCGGGGCGGCGGGCGGTGGCGCGCCGAAGCTGGGGAAAGCATCGGCCTCGGGCACGGCGGCATCTGCGGCGGGCGCGTTCTCGGAGGCCGCGGTCGAGGGATCGGCATTCTTGGGCTTCAGCTTGCCGCCCATCAGCGCGACCCCGCCATAGAGCAGTCCGATCGCGACCAGCCAGCTGCCGACGATCCGGCCCGCGATCTCGAACCAGCGCGCCTGCCAGCTGCGCAGCACCAGATAGACCGCACCGATCAGCCAGACGCCCAGCCCGACCCCGGCGAAGAAGACCCACGGTTTGCCGCCATAGCTCGGGTCGGACAGCTTCACCGAGAGCGCATACATCACCCCCAGGACAAAGCCCGCAGGCACGATCAACGCGGGCCGCGACCACCGCCCCAGTGCGAGCGTCGCACCAATGGCGATGGCCGAGATCGGCATGGTCAGGAAGTGATGCGTGATCGCGCCGGGGAGTTGTTGCAACGCGGCCATCAGCTCGATGCGGAAGGTGAAGCCGAGCGCGATCCCGATGGCCCAAAGGAGCGCCGCGATCAGCGCCGCGCGCCGCCCGACCAAGGCCAGCGCGATCCCGAAGCCAAACAGAGGGAACAGCCGCTCGATCGCGACCGCGTCGCGTATCAGCCATGCGCCGGTCTCGCCGCGGTCCGCGGGCGGGATCACCGCCAGCACGATCAGGGCCGTCAGCCCGGCCAGCACCCAGAGGTGACGCAGCCAGCCGAGGCCGGAACGGTTATGCGATAAATCAATGGCCAAAGAGGCTTAGCCCACCTTGCAGGAACCCGAGCTGAGATTGCAGGTAACCTAGCGCCAATGCAAGGAAGCCGAGCCCGACCACTGCGATGATCGCACCCAGCCCGCGCGAGAGCTGCCCGCCCCGGATCGGCTCGAGCAGGAGCCCCACGCCGACGCCGATCACGTGGATCATCCCGGTCGCCAAGACGAAGCCGATCGCGAAATCCGCCGGGTCGGCGGCCAGCGGCAGTTCCGCGCCATGCGCATAGCCGTGATAGAGCGCGAAGACCGAGATGATCGCCAGCGCCACCCATTCGTAGGGTTTCCACCCGGCGGCGATGGCGAGGCCGAGGACCACGATCGACAGCGCGATCCCGATCTCGATCCCCGGCAGCGGCAGGCCGAGAATGCCGATCACGCCGCCCACGACCATGATCAGCGGAAAGGTCACCGGCAATTGCCAGACCTGCCGCCCGCCCATCTGCGCGCCCCAGAGGCCCACGGCGAACATCGCGAGGAAATGGTCATAGCCCGAGAGAGGATGCTCGAACCCCGCGGTGAACCCGCCCGAGCCGGTCGCGGTGATATGGGCGGCGGCGACCTGCGGCAGCATCAGGGCAACGAGGCCCGCGAGGGCGGCAAGGCGGCGATGGATCATGCGATGGTTCTCTGTCCCGTGATTGTTGGGCGGCATCTTCCGGATCGGGACGCGAAACTCAAGGCGGCAAATGGCTCACCGCGCCTCACCATCGATTGAAGGGGCTTGGCTGGAGGCTCAGCCCGCGCCGAGCAGCGCGGAAATCTGATAGGTCGCGAAGGCTGCGAGATAGGCCAGCGCGAACATGTAGACCACGGCGACCCACATCCATTTCGCCGAGCCTGCCTCGCGCCGGATCACCGCCAGCGTGGAGATGCATTGCGGCGCGAAGATATACCAGGCCAGCAGCGCCAGCGCGGTGCCGAGGCTCCATTGATCGGAGAGCGTGTGGATCAGTCCGTTCTCGCCGCCTACCGCGTAGACCGTCGCGAGCCCGGCCACGGCGACTTCGCGCGCGGCCATGCCCGGCACCAGCGCCACCGCGATATGCCAGTCGAAGCCTAGCGGATGCAGGATCGGGGCGACGAAATGGCCGATGATCGCGGCGAAGGAGTAGTTTATTGCGGGCTCCGTCGCGCCTTCTGGGGCCATCGGGAAGGTCGACAGGAACCAGATCACGACCATCGCCCAGAAGATCACCGTGCCCGCGCGGCGCAGGAAGACCCGCGCACGCTGGTAAAGCCCTAGCGCGATATTGCGCAGGATCGGCGTTTTGTAGTCGGGCAGGTCAAGCATCAGCGGGGCCGACCGCTCTTCGCGTGCGAAAAGGTAGCGCGCGACGAAAGCCACCGCGAGGACCGAGAAGACGCCCGCCGCATAGAGGCCGAACATCACCAGCCCCTGCAGGCTCAGCCCGCCGAGGACTTTCGTGTTCGGGATGAAGGCTGCGATGATCAGCGTATAGACGGGAATGCGCGCCGAGCAGGTCATCAGGGGCGCCACGAGGATCGTCGTCAGCCGGTCGCGTTTGTTGTCGATCACCCGCGCCGCCATGATGCCGGGGATCGCGCAGGCGAAGCTCGATAGAAGCGGGATGAAGGCGCGCCCGTTCAGCCCGGCGCGGCCCATGATCCGGTCCATCAGGAAGGCCGCTCGCGCCATGTAGCCGAAATCTTCCAGCAGCAGGATGAAGAGGAAGGTGAACAGGATCTGCGGCAGGAAGATGATGACCGAGCCGATGCCCGCGATCAGCCCGTCCGCGATGAAGCTCTGGATCAGCCCGTCCGGCAGCAGCTGCGTCACCGCCGCGCCAACGGAGGTAAACGCCCAGTCGATCGCATCCATGAACGGCGCGGCCCAGGAGAAGACTGCCTGAAACATCACGAAGAGGATTGCGAGCAGGATGATCGGCCCGGCGATCGGGTGCAGCACGACGCGGTCGATCTTGGCGGAGACCGTGTCCGGCTCTGGCGGCTGGATCACATGGGTCTTCACCAGCCGTTCCGCCTCGCGCATCGACACCCGCATGTCATGGGTGCTCGGCACAGCCCAGCTTGACGGTTGCGGTGCGTCGAGACCGGCTTCCAGCATCGGGTCCACGGCGGACCACAGCTCGTCCAGCCCGCCGCGGCGCACGGCGGTCGCGGGGATCACCGGGATGCCCAGCTCCTCGCTCAGCGCCACATGGTCGATCTGCAAGCCGCGATGGCGCGCGATATCGATCATGTTGAGGATCATCACGATCGGCAGGCCGATCTTCTTGAGCTCCGAGACCAGACGCAGCGCACCGCGCAGGTTGGTCGCGTCGCCCACGGCGAGGATCATGTCGGGGACACGCTCGCCCGGCCGCTGGCCCAGCAGTACGTCGCGGGTCACTTCCTCATCGGGGGAGCGGGCGCGCAAGGAATGGGTGCCGGGCAGGTCGATCAGTGCGAACTTGCGCCCCGCAGGCGTGGTGGCCACGCCGACTTTGCGCTCCACGGTCACGCCGGAATAATTTCCGACCTTCTGCGTCGCGCCGGTCATCGCGTTGAACAGTGCCGTCTTGCCGCAATTCGGCGCACCGACGAGCGCGGCCTCGATCGGCTGGGCGTCGGGGTCGGTCTGGGCTGCTTTGGGCTGGTTTATGGCAGGTGCCGACGTCATTCCGCGAGGATGGCCATCGCCTCGGCACGCCGCAGAGCGACGGTGGTGTCGTTCACGCGCACCGCAATCGGATCGTGTCCGAACGGCCCTTCGTGAAGGATGTGGACCGAAGCGCCCTCGATGAAGCCAAGCTCCAGCAGGCGCAGTTCCAACTCGTCCGCGTCATAGCCGTCATTCCCGGCGAGCGGGCAGACCGATACCAGAGTGCCCCGGAACCCACGACGGCACTGGCCAAGCGGCAGCGCGCATTTGCAGGTTTCGTTCTCGATAGGGCTGGCCTTCATGAGGGCACCTCCGTGATGGGTCGCGAGTTGGTCTTCGCTTCCTACAGATTGGAGATAGTCTGGAAATTGATCTCTGACAAATGAAGTCTGGTATTTTCCCGCCTTCGTGATCGATTATTTTAGTCAGGAATTTAGAAGGACTCTAAATTGTAGGATAAGTGTCTGAAAAGATTGTTTTCATATGGAAAGGCGCCGCCCCCTTGGGAGCGACGCCTTCAGGCCGGTTTTCCGCCGGATCGACCCCTCAATGCTCGCGGAAAGCGCGGTTCATCGAATCCACTACCGGTTTCGCGATGTATTGGGCGAAGGTTCGCGACGCGGTCTGGATCATCACTTCGACCGGCATCCCGGGCATCGGCGCGAAGCCCGGCACGCGGCGCAACTCCGAGGCGGGCAGGCGGATGCGGGCGATATAGACCTCGCGCGGATGCTCGCCCGAGCGCTCCACGATCGCGTCGGCGGAGATGTAATAGACCTCCCCGATCAGGATCGGCGTCGTGCGCTGGTTGAGCGCCGAAAGCCGCACCGAGGCCTCCTGTCCAACCTTGATCGCGTCGATATCGGTGCGTGCGATCATCGTCTCGATGATGAGCGGGGCTTCCGAGGGCAGAATCTCGGCGATCACCTTGCCCGCCTCGATCACGCCGCCCGCGCCGGAATAGTTCAGCCGCACCACGGTGCCCGAGACGGGGCTGTCGATCACGACGCGCTTCAGGATGGAGGTGGCCTTGCGCTCTTGTTCGCGCACGGAATCCAGCTCCGCCTGCACGGTCTCCAACTCGTCGAGCGCGGCCTGCTTGTGGGTTTCGATCGTCTGCGTGGTCTGCGCCTGATATTTCGCGCGCATCTCCTCGCTCTCGCCGATCTCCGCCTTGAGGCGTCCGATCTGCCCTTCCGCATCGGCCAGAGCGCGCAGAAGGGCGTTCAGTTCGGTCCGCCGGATCAGGCCGCTCTCGTAGAGTTTCGCCTTGCTCTCATGGTCCTGGGCCAGCAGGTCGCGCTGGGCCTCCGTGGCGGTCAGCTGCGCGCGATAGCCTTCCGCGCGGCTTTCCATGGCGGCGATATTGCGGGCCAGAAGGTCCAGCTCGCTCTGTACTTTCGCCCGTGTCACCTCGAAGGCGAGGCGCTGCGAGTCCATCATCGCGGCGATCTCCGCATCGCGCCGGGCCTCTTGAAGCCATTCCGGGAAGACCAGTTCGCGCCAGCCGTCATATTCGGCCTGAATCCGGGCCTCCATCGAAGTCAGTCGCGCACGGCGCAGAAACAGCGCGCGTTCATTGGCCAGAGCCGAGGTCTCGTCGAGGCGCAGGAGCGGTTGTCCCGCCGTGACGAAATCGCCCTCGGAGACGTTGATCTCCTTGATGATCCCGCCCTCGAGGTGCTGGATCATCTTGTTGCGGCCCGTGGCCACGAACGAGCCGGGTGCCATCACGGCCGCCGCGAGCGGCGCACTGAAGGCCCAGACGCCGAAGCCCCCGAAGGCCATCGCGAAGATCGTCAGGCCGATGATGACGAGCGTCTTGATGTTGCGCGGAACCTCGGTCGACCAGTCGCGGGTTTCGGCAGATTGGATCGGGTTGGTCAGAAGGAGTGTCATGCCGGCGCTCCTTGCATGGGTGCGTTGGCGGCGGTGGTGGCGGGTTGGGCCGCTGCGCGCTGTTGCTGGACCTGTTGAGTCTTGGCCTGCTTGCGCCGCTCCAGTTCCGCCAGCATCTGATCGCGCCAGCCGAACATCGCTATATTGCCGTCATTGAGCAGCATGATCTTGTCGACCGCGCTGAGCAGCGAGGGTTTTTGCGTGACCACGACCACCGTGATCCCGTTCGCCTTCGCATGGCCGAGCGCGCGCACGAGAGCCGCATCGCCTTGGGTGTCGAGGTTCGAGTTCGGCTCGTCCAGCACCACGAATTTCGGATCGCCGAAGAAGGCACGCGCCAGACCGATCCGCTGTTTCTGTCCGCCCGAGAGCGGCGAGCCATCCGAGGCCACGACCGTCTCGTAGCCCTGCGGCAGCGAGGCGATCATCTCATGCACATCGGCGAGCGCGGCGGCGCGGTGGATTGCGGCGTCGCTCGCATCCTCGCGCATCCGGGCGATGTTCTGCTTGATCGTGCCCGGGAACAGCTGCACGTCCTGCGGCAGATAGCCGATGCATTCCCCGAATTGCCGCGGGTCCCAGTTGCGGATGTCCATCAGATCCAGCCGCACAGCCCCCGAGGTCGGCAGAACCGATCCCACCAGCATCTTGCCGAGCGTCGTCTTGCCCGCGCCCGAATTGCCGATGATCGCCAGCTGATCGCCCGGCGCGAGCGAGAAGGTCAGCGCGTTGAGTACGACATGTTTGGTGCCCTGCGGGACATAGAGGAGACGCTCGATATCGAGCCGCCCCTCGACCTTGGGCAGGCGCAGTTTGTCGTTACGGGTCTTGGCCGAAGCCAGAAGCTGGCCGACGCGGTCATAGGCGCCGCGTGCCAGCAGAAACGAGTTCCAGCCCTCGATTGCCCCTTCGATCGGCGCGAGCGCGCGGCCCGCCACGATCGAGGCGGCGATCACCATACCGCCGGTGATCTGCCCGTCGAGCGCGAGATAGGCGCCCCAGCCGAGCATCCCGATCTGGGTGAACAGGCGGAACATCCGCGAGGCGGAGGCGGTGAAGACGTTGCGGTCCTGCGCCTCGGTCTGTGCGCGCAGCGAGGCGGCGGTATCGCGGCCCCAGATCGACACGGCCTCGGGGATCATCGCCATCGCGTTGATGATCTGGCTGTTGCGCGACATCGACTCGAGATGAAGGTTCGCCTTGGTCTGCGCGATATTGGCGCGGCGGAAGCCTTCCGAGGTGATCTTCTGGTTGATCCAGGCGAAGACCATCAGGATCAGCGCGGTGATCACCACGATCGTGCCGAGATGCGGGTGGATCAGGAAAACCGCGAGCACGAAGATCGGTGTGAAGGGCACGTCCAGAAAGGACAGAAGCGTGCCAGATACGAGGAAGCTCCGCAGCGCGTTGAGATCGCCCAGAACCTGATATTCGCGCCCGTTGGAATGCAGCGAGGCCTGCGCCGCCGCCGACAGAACCGGCGCGCCCAGACGGGCAGCCACATCCACCGCCGAGCGCATCAGCACCAACCTGCGCACTGCGTCGAGCAGCGTCTGCACCACGATCGCCCCAACGATCACGATGGTCAGCATCACCAGCGTATCGGTCGAGCGCGAGGTGAAGACCCGGTCGGAAATCTGGAACAGGTAGATCGGCACCGCGAGGATCAAGATGTTCGTGGCGCAGGTCATCAAAGCAACGAAGGCAATGTTCGCGCGCAGGCGCTTCTTCATGTCATGCAGCGTGCGGGTGAAATCCACCGGACCGAGGCGCTTGTGAAAGGTTGGAGTGGAGGGTGGCGCCGGTGGGGAGCCGGAGGCATTTTGCGCGGGGACACGACCCGCCTCCTTTTGGGTGTCAGCACCACCCTCCGTCCGGGCGGCGACTGTTTCGACAGTCCCCTCCGCGCCGGTCTCTTCGGCTTGCGTCTCCGCCTCGGGACCGTCTCCCGTGGTGGCTTCCGCCTGCCGTTTGTCTGTCGGATCGACCTCTGGCCGGTCCTCGTTCTGAGCCATCGCGTCATGACCATCTTGGCGGTGCGCCTGCCCCCCGGCGGCGTCGTCAGTCCTGTCTTTCATCGAAGTTCCCCTAGTATGTGTAGTTCCGCGCCCCCGTCAGGCCAGAACCGTGTGCAATGCATCGAGCGACCCGCTTCCCCCGTGGGAGCCCGGATGCACCTGGAATTCCTCATCGTCGTAATTCGGCGTGTTCTCGATCATCCCGTCCGCGAGGAAGGCGACCGCCTCCGAGGCGAGCGCCCCTTCGCTGGAACTCGTCGGACCCAGAGGATCACCGCTCCCGTCATCCATCATGCCCGCCTGCCAGATCACCGCGTCGGAATAGACGCCATCGGCGGCCATGATCGTGCTGTCGACGCCCGCGACGGTCAGCGACGCGACATTGCCAAGCGTGTTGCCGCCAGCCTCGACGCCGAACTCGCCCGGCCCGTCGATCGAAATCAGGTCGGCGTCATCGAGAATGTTGATCTGGGTGAAGTTGTCCCGGATGACGAGGTCGCCCTCGATATAGAGCACCCGCAGCGCCATCTGGCCGCCCAGAAGCTCATCGCCCAGAAGCCCTTCGACCGCGTCGAAGGCCGCGCCCGGAGGCATCGAACCGTCTTCGCCCGCGTTCGGACCGAGGCCGCCGTAAATCTTGGCAAGCTGATCGAGGACGCTCTGATATTGCGCGTCCATCTCCATGTACTGGTCGATGCCCACCTTGGTCAGATGCGCCTCGTTCCACAGCAAGTTATCCTCGCTCGACACATGGCCCGCGCCGCCATGCCCGACGCCGCCAGATCCGCTCATCACCAGATCGTCGTCGAGCAGCACGTTGATCTGCTCGAGCTGCGCGATCTCGTACATGTTGCCGCCGATCATGATCAGATCGAACTGCGAACCGATTTCCAGCAACAGCTGCAAGTTGACGGTCGAGTTGTCGCCCATCACGATCTCGGCGGAATAGGAGCCGAATTCGAAGCTCACCAGATCCCCGTCGGAGACCGCGTTCACCTGAGTCGTATGGTTATCGATGATCAGGTCGCCGCGAATTGCCGTCATTGCGATCAGGCTGCTGCCAGCAGGCATGACGAGATTGAGGAAGTTCGCGGGATTGGCCTCTTGGGTGTAGACTGCGACGTTGTGAGCCTGTGAGGCGAGCGGGTCATAGCCCCCCGCGTTTCCGAGGCCGTTCCCGCCAGCGCTGTTTCCGGTGCCGTGATGGCCCAGTCCGAGCTTCATATCCACGTCGCGCAGCACGTTGACCTGCGAGATCACCGAGAGCGAGGTCATAGAGCCGCCCACTGCGATGACCGGCGCATCGAGCCAGTCATGCACCGCCTGCGACTGGTTCAGCAGAAGGTTGTTGCCGGTGCTCAGGCTCTGCACGATTTCCAGCGCCAAGCCAGCCGGATCAACGGGCATGTCGGGGCTTTGGACCAGCCCGGCCGCACCGTCTTCGCCGCCGATCCCGTCGATCTCGACCTCGACCACACCTTCGCCAAACGGTGCGTCCTCGTCCTCAGACGGATCGCGCGCTTCCAGCCGCAGCGTCAGCGTCTCGGGCATCTCGTCCATGAGCTGCCCGTCGAACACCACTTGGCCGGAGAAGGCGGGCGGAAGGGGGGAGGAGGCCTCCGCTTCACCGCCCTCGAGGCTTTCGTTTTCCAGCTCGGTCATGGTTTCAGGATCGGAAGCGCCCGCTCCTGCTTCGTCTTCCACATCGGTGTCGGTGGGCGCGGCGAAGATCGTCTCGCTGCGGAACATCGCAGCCGTTGCGCCGCCGGGCACGGCCTCGGGATCGAGCGCGTCGATCTGGGCCATCAGCGTCTCTGTCTGCGCTTCGATGGTCGTGCCCACAGGCGCGGTGCTCACCGTCAGCGCATCGGCATAATCGGCCAGCGCCATCAGCTTCGACGCGGAGGCTTCAGGGCCGTATTCGTCCATCAGCTCCGCCGGCATCATGAAGGGCTTGTCGTAGAGCACGTCATGATCGTTCAGCGTGTTGATCTGCGAGGTGATGTGGAGCACCGACGAGGGCGGGGCCATTCCGAGGAACACCTGAAACGGCACCGGAACTGGCGGAAAATCATAGGGCGGGATCGCGAACTGGCCGGGCGGTAACCCGGGCGGTGCGATGTCGCGCAACTGGTAATCGTCGACGAAGGGCAGCCAGGGCGCGCCGGGCGGCGGCGCCAGTGGCAGTCTCAGCTGCAGCGACGGATCGAAATCTCCGAGCAGGTAATTCGAGTCGACGTTGACGGTGACGGAGAGCAAAACCCCCGGAGCAGGCGTGGAGGCCTGCAGCGCGCGGAAAGCGTCGTATTCCTGTCGGGCGACATAGGTCTCGGTCGTCTGATTGAAGGCACCGATGAAATGGGCGATGATTTCGGTCTGCCGGTCAAGCATCTTACTTCCCCCCTTCATGACGCTGGAGACCCGCGCTTGGATGCGGGTCGTCAGACTGTCGGTTCATCGCATCGGGCGGGCGAACGCCGCCGAGGTCAGGTCCGGGCGTGATGCGATGTGAAACGCCGGGAACGAGATGCGGCGCGCCTCCGGGAGAGGCGCGCCGCTTGAGCTATTAGGCCGTGGTGTCGTCGTCGCCGATATAGGTCGAGGACAGCGAGCCACCGACCACGGTGGTATCGACGGCGTTGCCGAGGATGTTCGCACCCATCACGATCGACTGGTTGAACGCGGTGGTGTCGATTGCACCGCTCGCATCGGCGTAGGACTGGCCGGTGACGATACCATCATCGCCATTGCCCGAACCCCAGTTGCCGAGGCTGCCGCCATTGCCGCCGCCGCCTGCGGTGACGTCGCCACCGCCGTTACCGCCGCCAGCGTAGCCGCCCGTCGCCCAGGAACCGCCGCCCGAGGCGTGCGAACCGGTCGAGGACCAGCCGTAGCCGTCGCCGCCAGCACCGCCGTTGCCGCCTTCACCGGCGCCGAGGCCCATACCATGGCCGACACCCATCGAGCCTGCGGTCGCGCCGCCGAACTCCATCGCACCGGCATCGCCGCCCGTCGCCAGTTCCGGCGAAATGATCGGAAGGATGTCCAGGCTGCCCGTGTCGCCGCCGCCAGCGATCGCACCGGCGCCGCCGTCTTGCGCTGCGGCACCCGAGGCGCCCACACCCAGCCCGACGCCGAGACCGAAGCCTGCGCCACCGTCACCGCCGTCATCGCCTTCACCCTCGGTGTCCGAGGCCGCGATCGACACGCCGCCGCCCGACAGGGCGATACCGCCACCGGCAAGTGCAGCGCCACCGGTCGAGCCGACATTTTCGGCACCGTCGCCGCCTTCGGAGGCCGCGTCGATCCCGTCATCCGCCTCTGCCGAATTGTCCTTGATCGTGGCGTCGACCTGGAAAGTCGAGTGGTTGGAAACGCTCGGATTGCTCAGCGTGTCGTTGTCGTTCAGGCTGTTCGACTGCGCGTTGATGAGCATGTTGTCGTTACCCGTGCCGTTGAGCACGTCGGTAAAGTTCATGTCATCGCCGGGATCATAGGCGTAGTTCATGTTGCCATCGGCCATCAGAACATCGCCGATGCTCGAAGATCCGCTCAGATCGAAATCGGCAAAGTCGTCATCGGACGGCTCGTAGCCGTCGAGGTTCAGACCGACCTGAACATCGACCGCAGTCAGGTTGGCGTTGAGGTTCGCATTGGCGTTGAGGTTGCCGTTGCCGTTCATATTCGTGTTGTCGCTGGAGCTATGAGCGCCAGCCCCTGCATGCGAACCGCTATGCGAGCCGGAATCGCTGTTCGAGCCGGAGCCCGCATGCGCACCGGCACCTGCTCCCGACATCGCGCCCGAACCCGCAAGGCTGCCAGCGCCCGATCCCGCCAGCGAACCGGAGTCGCTGCTGTTCTCGGTGGTCGAGTGCTGATACTGGCCCTGGCCCTGGCCCTGACCCTGCATTTCGGCCTGCGCCTGGCCCTGAGCTTCGGTCTGGCCCTGATTTTGACCCTGAACCTGGATGCTCGGGTCGAACCAGTTGTTCTTAAAGCTTCCCATTTTCTTACTCCCAGTTGATCGGTCCGGGATCCGTCACTCTGTCTAAAACGGATATGGTCGGACCTTCGTGATTAAGGGCTTTCGCCCCGGTGAATGTCCGCTTCCCCAACCGCTCGGCACCCCGATCCCGATCCCCGAATCGAGCGATTCGCAGGTGGGTCACCCTTTCCGGGCGGAGTGTGGAAACAGACGAGTCACAGCCCCCAGCTGCGACACCAACATCCTGCGCCCCGTGATCCTGAGGACCTAGCTAGCAAATGGGTCTAGCCGGTCGGGGCATCTTATTAACCGCCTGAAACGCATCCATTTTCTAAAATTCCGCGCGCAGAGGGCTGCGGAATCCCGGAGGAACGCGGTGATGTTCACAAAGCCGTTGCAAATGCAGAAATTGGGACAAGGTCTAGTGGCGAAGCCAATGCGCGCTACCACTTGAGCGCGCCAGTAAGTGCCGCAGCGCAGAAATCCCACCACTCGCGCGCCGATTCGAGTAAGATTACGCTACGTAAGAGAATCCTTACCATCGGGTAAACACTTCGGGTAACGCTGATCTCACTGGTCCGTGATATGGTTGATGCGGGCGGTATGACGTGGGGTTAACCGTCCGCATATTGAGTTCAGGGTAGGAGGAGGGGGCCGCCATGAATGCGTTGTATAAGAGTGAACCCGCGGGGAAACGTGTAATGCCGTCTTGCCGCAAACAGGATGCTGCGATCTGTTTTCTGGGCGCGTCGCAGATTTTTTCCGATACCGTATTGAGAACCGTCGATGCCGAGGTGGCACCGGCGACATGTCTGCGTCTGGATGATTTCGAAACGTTGCTCGAGGCGTTGCGGTCCGACGGTTGGATCGAGGATCACGGTGCGCTATGTTCCCTTATCGTCGATGAGGACCACGCTGATGGTCTTGTCGCGCTGGCCGAACGACGTGAGCCGCTTCTGTCGCGCGTGAAGCTGATCGTCGCGATCGAAGACGAGGCCTATGCGCAAGATTTGATGACGCGCCATAGCGCTGCGGTTCTGTCCCATCACATCAGTCTGCTGCCGATGAACGTCAATCTGACGACGTGGCTCTTAATCCTGCGGATGATCGTCTCGGGGGGGCACTATATCCCGCCCGCGCTTCTGCGCTGCCGTCCGGCAGATCCACCGATCTCGGCGCTGAACGGATCGGCTGCAGCCAACGCGTCGCATGCGATCGACGTATCGGGGCTGACGCCGCGCGAAACCGAGGTGCTCGAGATGCTTGCCTCGGGGCAGCCGAACAAGATCATCGCGGGGCAGCTGAACCTCTCCGAACATACGGTGAAGCTGCATATCCACCGCATCATCGGGAAGCTCGGCGTCACCAACCGCACCGAGGCGGCGATCTGGTATCACCGAAACCGAAGTGCCTAAAGATCCGCCCACGCCGACGGAGATGCGCCCGCCGGATTTCGATCAGTTCCTGATGCAGATCGGGCGCATCAACTACGCGTGGACCAATACCGAGAGCCTGCTGATCCATCTGATCGCGGGGCTCGCCGGGACCGACAAGGGCGTCGCGACGATTATCCATTTGACGCTGAACACGACGCGGGCGCGGCTCGATCTGGTGGATCGGCTGGCCAAGCGCGACGACTGCCCCTGTGCGCCGAAGGCCTGCGAACGGGTGCTGGCGGTGTCCGCGCGGATGAAGAAGGTCTCGGGGCTGCGTAATCATTTCAACCATTGCCTCTACGCCTTCGACGAGGGCGGAGGGCCGGTGCGCGCAATCCAGATGCGGATCGCGGATCGCAAGACCAGTCTGAGGATTGGAGAGGAAAGCGTTCTGGACCGCGCGACGCTTGCCGAGTTGGAAGCCGCGCTTGTGGAAATGCAGGCGATCAATGCAGAGATCTGGGCGATCGCCAAGGACTATGGAATGCCGCTGTAAAGCGGGCAGGGGGCGGCAGAAGATACGCCACGCCGAAGCTCAGTTGCGCATCTGGCGTCCCAGCGCTTCGGCCAGTTCCCACGGGTTCGTCGGCTTCGAGAAGACGGGAATTTCCGGCATGATCGACTGGAAGGCGAGCGGCAGCGGCTCGGCCGTGTTCACCACCAAGGGCACTTCGCGTTTCCACAGCTCAACGATCAGGGCTTCCGCCGATCCGTCGAGCAGGTTCATGTCGAGGATCGCGCCATCGACGTTCATCGAGCCGTCGGACAACGCGGCACGCGCGCGTGCCAAGGTCGCGAAGGGCCCGGCAACCTGACCGCCCGCCTCCTCGACCGAGAAGGCGATGTCGTAGGCAATGAATAATTCGTCTTCGACCACGAGGACATTGCTGCCCTCGAGGCAAGTCATACTGCTCTGTAACATGGGCTACACTACCCTTTTATCAGGTCCATTGGCACGGTCATGCGAGCTTGGAACCCGTCGGGAACCCATTCGGTTCCATAGGTTCCCCGCAATTGGCCCTGAATGGTCAGGTCGATGAGCTTGGATCCGAAGCCGCTGTTGCTTGGCTGCACCAGTTCTTCGGGATAGCCGCTTTCTCGCCAGTCGAGTTCGAGCTGGTCGGATGTGTCGCGCCAGGTCAGTTCCAGCAGTCCCGCATCATGCGAAAGCGCCCCGTATTTCACGGCGTTAGTCGCCAATTCGTGGATCACCAGCGCGAGGTTGGTCGACCCCGCATGGTTCAGCGCGACAGGAGGGCCGCTGAGGATCAGGCGCGGATCGTCGAGATTGGTGTAGGGCGAAAGCACGCCCAGCAACAATTCGCGCAACTCGACCATGCCGCGGAAATCGCGCTCGGGCGTGGCGGTCGGATTGATCAGCTCATGGGCGCGGGCCAGCGCGCCGATCCGCTCGCGCAGACCCCGCGCCATTTCGTCCGGCGTCTTCGCATGGCGCGCGGTCATGCCGACCAGTCCCGACATCATCGCGAAGGCGTTCTTGACCCGGTGGTTGAGTTCGCGCGTCAGCGTGTCGCGCGCTTTCGCGATCTGCCGCTCCTCGGTCACGTCGCGGAGATAGGCGAGGATCGCGCCGTGCTCGGGATAAAGGCGTGCCTCCAGAATGCGGCCGTCTCGCCCGTCCTGATCGGTGACCGTCGGGACGCCTGTGCGGCGGGCCTCTTCCAGAGCTTTTTCGAAATTGCTTCCGATCAGATGGGGCGCGGTCTCCCAAAGCGACCGCCCGACCGCCTGTGCTTCCGCCTCGGCTCCGACCGCGTCGCGGATGCGGGCGCGCATGACCGAATTGGCGAACCGGATTTTGTCTTCGCTATCGAGTTCGACAATCGCGTCGAAGGTGATTTCGTGAAAATGCGCGAGCCGCCGGTCGACTTCGGCCGCATGTTCGCGCGCCGCGTTCAGATCGGAAATATCGAGCGCGGTGGCCACGGCCACGGGCGGTTCGCTTTCGACCCGCTGCGCCGAGACCAGCAAATTGCGTTCCGGCCCGTCGTGGCGCACGCAGCGCAATTCCATATGGCTGATCGTCTCTTCGTTGCGCGCCGCGCGCACGATCGGAAACTCGCTCAGGCTGAGCTTGCGCCCTTCTGGTGTGTAAGCGTCGAAGGCGAGCTGCTTGGTCACGTCGCCGTCCGTCACGCCGAACATCTCGATCGCGGTGGCATTCAGATCGATAAGCCGACCGGTGCCCAGCTCGGCCACACCGACGCCGATCGGCATCTGATCGAGAACGGCGCGGAACCGGTTTTCCTCACGATGGGCGACGTTGATCTGGCGCCGAAGACGGATTTCCGCCTCGACCCCGGCGGCGATGTCGGACAGCGCCTCGTATTCTTCCTCGGTCCACTGCCTTGCCTCGCGGTCGATCAGGCAGAACGCCCCCAGCGGCTGCCCGTCGATCGTGCGCAGCGGCACCCCGAGATAGGCGGTCACGCCCAGATCGCGCACGGCACCATTGTCGCGCAGCACCGTGTCCTCGCGCGCATCGGGCACGTTCAGCGGCGCATCGGATTCGACGACATAGCGGCAGAAGGAATGGCTGAGCGGCGTCTCCGAAGGGGCAGCGGCGTCCAGTCCGGTTTGCGCCACGAAGACCTGCCGGTTCTCATCGACCATGGAAACCAACGAGACAGGCACGCCGGTCACCCGCGTGGCGAGCCGTGTCGCGCGCTCGAAGATTTCCGCAGGCGCACTCTCCAAAAGACCGGTCTCGCGCAACGCCCGAAGGCGCGCCGGATCGGCGAGTCTGGACCGTTCTTCACCGGTCAGCGGAGGGGGCATAGAGGTATTCATGCGCAGGCTCTCATAATTCCACCTATGCCCCGAAGAAACCCATTTCGCCCAGTGTCATATGACACGGTTGCGATCACGATTTCCGCCAAACACGATTTTCTTCAGCGTTTTTCGTGATGCGGTTGCGGTGTCGACGAATCGCAGAGCCAAGAGGTCGCGATCACCCGCATTCCGAAGGCGTCTTATGCTGAATTCGTAACGTGTTCTAATGGGTGACGTTAGGTAAGGATTCGCGCAGGTTTCAGCGAACCGGCAGGAACTGGCCGAGGCGCGCGACGAAGGCCCGTTCAGCAAGCGGTGGCGGGCGTCATCGTGCGTTGGTCGAGCAGGAAGTCGGTCACCATCGCGCCGATCCACATGCAGAACAGCGCCAGCCATGCGGTGCCTGCCAGAACCGAGGTGCCCGTCACGCCGTTGCCGATGGCGCAGCCGCCTGCAAGCATCGCACCGAAGCCCATGAAGATCGCACCGATCATCGAGCGCCGCATCACCGGCATCGAGTCGAAGCCCTGCCATGCGAACTGGCGCGAGAAAAGCGAGCTCAGGAAAGCGCCCAGAACCACGCCGGGCACGAGGCCCACGTCGAATTCCAGCACCGAGTTGCGGTCGAGGAAGAACATCAGCGTATTGGCCGAGGGGCCCGAGAAGGTGACCGAATTCACCGGCACCGGATCGAAAGCGACCTGGCTCAGCATGAAGGTCAGCACCCAGCCCACCGCGACGGCGAAACCGACGCCGGAGGCGAAGATCCACGTCTTCACGCCGATCTCGTTGCGCTTGGCCAGATACATGCCCGCGATGGCGAAGACGATGCCGACGGCCAGCCCGGTCCAGTTGGGCAGATGCAGCGCGTCGAGGATATTCACATTCTGCGCACCGGTGATCCAGAGGCTCGCCAGCCGGTCACGCAGTGGCGCGAGGATGCCCTTGAGGCTCATCGTGGCGGTCACCGCGAAGATCAGCCCCGAGACGACCGAGCGCAGGTTGCCCGTCGCCGCCAGCACGAGAAGCCGTCCCGAACAGCCGCGCGACAGCACCATGCCGACACCGAAGATCAGCCCGCCGATGATCGCGCCCGACCACGAGCCGGGCACCGACATCATCCGGCTGTCGGCCTGCCGGAACAGGTCCAGAAGCTGCGCGGCCTGCACCCAGACAAGCGCGGTCGAGAAGGTCAGGAACCACACCGCGACCTTGCCGCCCAGCTTGCCGCGGGCGAACTCCACCGTCGCGGCTCGCAGGCAGAAGTTGGATTTCTGCGCGGCCACGCCGAAGATAAGCCCGGTGATCACCCCGAAAAGCGCCGCCGTAGGGCCTTCGCCGATCCGCTCGATGAGTGCGATGATGTCCATGATACGATCTCCCGTTCGCGCACGGGTTCTGCCAGAAACCGCAGAAACGCACATTGATCTGAGTCAGGTTGCACCTTTTGCAGACTTGCCGCAGGCGCTGCCGTCGCGTCTAAGGAAGGCATGATGAAGTTCCGATCCGTCCCTCTCGACGAGGCCCACGAGCTGCCGCGCTGGCGCAGACCCGAGGCGCTGCTCTACGTCATGGCCACCGCCATGCCGATCTCCTTCGCCACCTGGTCGGCGCTGCTGAATAACTTCGTTATCGACGTGGTGAATTTCGACGGCGTCGATATCGGCTGGCTGCAGAGCTTTCGCGAAGTGCCGGGATTCCTCGCGATCGGGGTGATCGTCGTGCTCTGGGTGATGCGCGAGCAGACGCTGGCCATTCTGTCGCTGCTGCTTCTGGGCGGGGCGACGGCGGTGACCGCGCTGTTCCCGAGCTTCGCCGGGCTGATCATCGTGACGCTCCTGTCCTCGATCGGGTTTCACTATTTCCAGACGGTGAACCAGTCGCTGCAATTGCAGTGGATCGACAAGGCCAAGGCGCCGCAGACGCTGGGCCGGATCGTGGCCATCGGCTCGGGTGCCTCGCTCGCGGCCTATGCGCTGCTGGTGCTGACCTGGAAGACGTTCAACCTCAGCTACGAATTCGTCTACGCCACCGCCGGGATCGCGACGATGGTGATGATGGCGGCCGCGGCGCTGATCTATCCGCAGTTCCACACCCGCGAGCCGCAATCGAAGAAGTTCGTGCTGCGTCGTCGCTACTGGCTCTATTACGCGATCACCTTCATGGCGGGTGCGCGGCGGCAGATTTTCGTGGTCTTCGCCGCCTTCATGATGGTCGAGCGCTTCGGGCTGCGCGTGGATGAGATCACCGCGCTCTTCCTGATCAACTTCGCGGTCAACATGGCCGCCGCGCCTGCAATGGGCCGCTTTGTGCATCGCTTCGGTGAACGCCGGGCGCTGATCTTCGAATATGTCGGGCTGACGCTGCTGTTCCTCGCCTATGGCGGCATCTACTGGTTCGGCTGGGGTATTTGGCTGGCCTGCGCGCTTTACGTGGTCGATCATCTGCTGTTCGCTCTGGCCTTCGCGCAGAAGACCTATTTCCAGAAGATCTGCGACCCCGAGGACATCGCGCCCACCGCCGCTGTCGCCTTCACGATCAACCATATCGCGGCTGTCTTCCTGCCGGTGACGCTGGGCTATCTGTGGATGGTCTCGCCCGGTGCGGTCTTCGGGCTGGCGGCCTCGATGGCGGTGATCTCGCTGGGGCTTGCGCTCTTGGTGCCGCGTCACCCCTCGAAAGGCTACGAGACGGTGCTGCAAGGCCTCGGTCCGGTGCCCGCTTGAACTGGAAATTCCGCCGCTCCGCGCCTATCTGAGAGGGGCGCGAAAGGGAGATTTACCATGCTGTTCGGAAAACCCGCCACCATTCCCACCAAAGCCGACGCCCTGCCGGGGCGTGACGAAGCGATGCCTCTGGCAGAGCCGCATTTCCTCTGGGGCCGTGACCTGCGCTCGCCCGTGCCCGAGGGCATGGAAGAGGCGATGTTCGGCATGGGCTGCTTCTGGGGCGTCGAGCGCATGTTCTGGAACACCGACGGCGTCTGGCTGACCATGGTCGGCTATGCCGGGGGCCCCACGCCCAACCCGACTTATCGCGAGGTCTGCACCGGCATGACCGGCCATAACGAGGTCGTTCGCGTGCTCTACGACCCCGCCAAGGTCAGCTACGAAGACCTGCTGCGCGTCTTCTGGGAGGGCCACGACCCGACCCAAGGTATGCGTCAGGGCAATGACCGCGGCACGCAGTATCGTTCGGGCATCTACACCTACACGGATGCGCAGAAAGAGGCCGCCGAAGCCTCGCGCGACGCCTATGCCGAGCGCCTGCAGGCGGCGGGCTATGGCACGATCACGACCGAGATCATCGACGCGCCGCCCTTCTACTATGCCGAGGATTATCACCAGCAATATCTGGAGAAGAACCCCGGCGGCTATTGCGGCATCGGCGGCACCGGTGTGACCTGCCCGATCGGGCTGAACGCGTGATCTGATGCGTGTGCGCGCCGCTTGACGGCTCGCGCCCGCGGCCCTAAGCCCGGGCGCAACCATCCCGAGGAGCGCGCCCATGACCACCTTCACCGCCTTTACCACGCTGGCCGATCGCGAGGCCGCCGAGGCGCTGTCCGAACGTCTCGAAGAACTCGATCCCGGCCCCTACGGTACCGGCGTGTTCGAGATCGAGGACGGGTCGGGCCGTTACGAGGTTTCGGGCTATTTCCTCGAGGCCCCCGACGATGTGGCGCTGGACCTGCTGGCGATCTCGCATGGGGCGCAGCCCTTCGTTGTCTCGGAAATCCCGGAAACCGATTGGGTCGCCCATGTGCGGCGCGAACTGGCCCCGGTGCGCGCGGGCCGCTTCTTCCTCTATGGCAGCCATGACGAGGACAAGATCCCCGCCGATGCGATCGCGCTGCGGATCGATGCGGCGATGGCCTTCGGGACGGGCCATCACGGCACCACCTCGGGCTGCTTGACCGCGCTCGACGATCTGGCGAACGAGGGTCACACCTTCCACAACGTCGCCGATATCGGTTGCGGCACCGCCGTTCTGGCGATGGCGGCGGCGAAGCTCTGGCCCGAGCCGGTGCTGGCCTCCGATATCGATCCGGTCGCGGTAGAGACGGCGGCGGCGAATGTCGCGGTGAACGATCTTGAGGGCCGTGTGATCTGCATCGAGGCCGCCGGCTTCGGCGATCCGCGCCTGAAAGAGGCCGCGCCCTTCGATCTGATCTTCGCCAATATCCTCAAAGGCCCGCTCGTCGCGCTCGCCCCCGAAATGGGCCGCAACTGCGCCGAATCGGGCTTCGTGATCCTCAGCGGAATCCTCAATGAACAGGCCGATGAAGTGGTCGCCGCCTATCAGGCGCAGGGCTTTGTTTCCCATTCGCGTAAGGAATTCGGCGAATGGACGACATTGGCCATGCAGCGCGCCTAATCCGCCACAAATCCGCTCTGATTGCGGTAAGGATTGCTTTACCCTGACCTGAGAAATTGCCTTTGGGGGCATCGCAGTTAACGGGGTTTGCCATGCGCGATCCACAAATAGAGTCTTTTGAAAAGCGCCTGCATCGGATCGACCAGATCCATCAAGCAGGCGGTGCATTCGAGGCGTCCGGTGCATTGGGGCGCAGCTATTTCGATTCCATGCGCCCGAAATCGCGCCGCAGTATTCCGCTGCGCGGGGTGGCGCTGATCTTTGCCGGTATTCTGCTGGTGAAGGGCGCGATGCTGGCGCAGGTGGGCCAGGAGAGCTACGAGGCGCGTGTCGCAAGCCTCGCGGGTGGGTCGCAATTCGAACGGGTGGGGGCCTGGATCATGCATGCCGACCCGATCACCCGCAAGATCGCCGGGCTGCTCGCGCCGTATATCGGCTGAACGCCAAAGCCATTACGACATAAAGAAAGGGCTGCGCCGTTGCCGGGGCAGCCCTTTTCGCATGACCTGTCGGTTGCGTTAGCGCAGGCGCGCCACGTCGAGCCGGGTCAGGCCGATATCGTCCAGCGCGCGGTCGCTGAGCTTCATCAGAGCTTTGCGGGTGACGCGTGCGTCGTTCCAGTCGTGCAGGGCTGCGATCAGCGAGGTAAAGACGCTCGGTCGGGCGCTGCGGCTCATGCGGGTGTTGATATCCATCGAAGCCATGGGGAGGATCCTTCAGTTCACAAACTGCTCAAGTTTCGGGCATTACATCTTCTGAAGCGCAGATAAGACTGGCAGGGTGCGAAAACAATCTCAGTTTTGGCAGCCCCGCCATGCAGGAATCGCATGTGATATGAGGCCGGTTTTTGCATGCCCTCTGGCCGATGTTCCCTTTTCGTGCTAGTTCTTGCGAAACAACACGAGAACGAGGCAGGGCAAATGCGGGTGATCGGGATCGATCCGGGGTTACGCAATCTCGGATGGGGCGTGATCGAGATGGACGGATCGCGACTCAGGCATGTCGCGAACGGGATTCTCCACTCCGAAGGTAAGGATTTGGCAAAGCGCCTGCTGGTGCTGCACGAAGGGCTGAGCGCGGTCATCGCGACCCACGCACCCGAGGCGGCCGCGGTAGAGCAGACCTTCGTCAACAAGGACGCGGTGGCGACGCTGAAACTGGGGCAGGCGCGCGGCATTGCGCTTCTGGCCCCGGCGCAGGCCGGGCTCGAGGTTGGCGAATATGCCCCCAACGCGATCAAGAAAACCGTCGTCGGCGTCGGCCATGCCGACAAGACGCAGGTGCAGCACATGGTGCGTCATCAATTGCCCGGCGTGCAGTTCGAAGGGGCCGATGCGGCCGATGCGCTCGCCATCGCGATCTGCCACGCCTTCCACTTGCAATCGGCGGCTCGGATGAACGCGGCGCAACTTTCCCGCGATGCCTTGGGCACGACGCAACGGAGGCGCGCATGATCGGTCGCATCGCAGGAGTCATCATCCACCGCGCGCTCGACCACGTCATGATCGACGTGCGCGGCGTGGGCTATGTCGTCCATGTCAGCCAGCGCACCGCGCAATCGCTGCCGCCCGTGGGCGAGGCCTGCGCGCTCTATACCGACCTGCTGGTGCGCGAGGACCTGCTCCAGCTCTTCGGCTTCCCGACACTGCTGGAGAAGGAATGGCACCGGCTGCTGACCTCGGTGCAGGGGATCGGCGCGAAAGCTTCGCTCGCGATCCTCGGCACGCTCGGCGCGGACGGGCTGGGCCGCGCGATCGCACTGGGCGACTGGTCGGCGGTGAAATCCGCCCCCGGCGTCGGCCCGAAACTCGCGCAGCGCGTCGTGCTTGAGCTGAAGGAGAAAGCGCCGACCGTCATGGCGATGGGGGCGGAGTTCACCGTTGATGCCACCCCCGAGGTGATCGAGGACACGCCGGCCAAGAAGCCCGCAAAGAAAGCAGCCCCGGCCGCGACGCCGAAGGTAAACTTCACCGCCGAGGCAATCTCCGCGCTCACCAATCTCGGTTATGCGCCCTCGGACGCGGCCGGTGCCGTGGCGCAGGCCAATGACGACCCGGAGGTCACCGACACGGCCACGCTGATCCGCGCGGCGCTAAGGCTCCTGGCCCCGAAGGATTGACCTCTTCCTTTTGGGATAAATATCCCGGGGTGCGGGGCAGCGCCCCGCTTGCTCCCCTCCGCCAAAGGCGCGACAGTAAATGACGATGAGCGAACCTGATCCCACCCTGCGGCCCGACCGCCTGCCCGAAGACGCCGACCGCGCCCTGCGCCCACAGGCGCTGGAGGAATTTACGGGCCAAGCCGAAGCCCGCGCCAACCTGCGCGTCTTCATCGAAAGCGCGAAGATGCGCAGCCAGGCGATGGATCACACGCTGTTCCACGGCCCGCCCGGTCTGGGCAAGACGACGCTGGCGCAGATCATGGCGCGCGAGCTCGGTGTGAACTTCAAGATGACCTCCGGACCGGTGCTCGCCAAGGCGGGCGATCTGGCCGCGATCCTGACCAATCTCGAAGCGCGCGACGTGCTCTTCATCGACGAGATTCACCGGATGAACCCGGCGGTGGAGGAAGTGCTCTATCCCGCGATGGAGGATTTCGAGCTCGATCTGGTGATCGGCGAGGGGCCTGCCGCGCGCACTGTGCGGATCGAGTTGCAGCCCTTCACTCTGGTCGGCGCGACCACGCGGCTCGGCCTGCTGACGACGCCCCTGCGCGACCGCTTCGGCATCCCGACGCGGTTGCAATTCTACACCGAGGACGAGCTGGACCTGATCGTGACACGCGGGTCGCGGCTCTTGGGTATCCCGTCCGACCCCGCGGGCACCCGCGAGATCGCCAAGCGCGCGCGTGGCACCCCGCGCATCGCAGGTCGCCTGCTGCGCCGAGTCGTCGATTTCGCGCTGGTCGAGGGCGAGGGGCGGCTGACCCGCGAGATCGCGGACCGCGCGCTGACGCGGCTCGGTGTCGACAATCTCGGTCTCGACGGGGCGGACCGGCGCTACATGATGCTGATGGCCGATCATTATGGCGGCGGCCCGGTGGGGGTGGAGACGCTCTCGGCCGCGCTGTCAGAAAGTCGCGACGCGATCGAAGAAGTCATCGAACCCTACCTGTTGCAACAGGGCCTGATCAGCCGCACCCCGCGTGGTCGGATGCTGGGCGCGCGGGCGTGGCGGCATCTGGGGCTCGAGGCACCGAAACCCGCCACCCCGCAGACGGACCTCTTTGGCGATGGCTGACCCCTTGGCACGTTTCGAGATCACCGAGGCGGAGATCGACCGCGTCGTGGCGCGCTTCTACGAGCGCGTGCGCAGCCACGCGATGCTCGGTCCGGTCTTTGCGGTGCATGTCACCGACTGGCCCACCCATGAGGACAAGGTCGCGCGGTTCTGGAAGAACGCGATCCTGCGCAAACCGGGCTATGATGGCTCGCCCATGCAGGTCCACCGCGCGGCAGGCAATGTGCGCCCGGGAATGTTTTCAACCTGGCTCGCGGAATTCGACAAGGTGCTGATCGAGGAACTGTCGCCCGAACAGGCGGCGGGTTGGTCGGCGCTCGCCCATCGCATCGGCATGAGCCTGCGGCAGGGCGTGGTCGAGCGTGAGACGCTTCCGGGCGGGATTCCGAAGCTGAAATAGGCGAGGGGGCTCTGCCCCCGCTCCTTCGGAGCCCGCCGGGATACTTCTGCCAAGAGGAAGAGGCTCAGTCCTCTTTCTTCCCGAACACGCCCGTCAGAGACCGGCCGATCAGATTGGTCACGCGCGGCTTTTGCAGCTTCCGGAAGGGCATCGGGCGGCAGACCTCCAGCGCGGCGATCCCGACCCGGGCGGTGAGTGCCCCGTTGATCACGCCTTCGCCGAAGCGGCGCGAGAGTTTCGAGACCAGATGACCGCCGGTGACCGTCTCGATCAGATCGTCGCCCGCCGCCACCGCACCGGTCGCGACGAGATGGGTCATCACCGTGCGCGCCAGCCGGATCGAGCCGAGCGTGCCCGAGCGCCCGCCATAGATTTCCGCGATGCGCCGGATCATCCGGAGGTTTGCGGTGAGCGCGGTGAAGACGTCGGCCAGCGCCAGCGGCACGACGGCGGTCACCGTGGCGACGGTGCGCGCGGCAGCTTCGATCTCGAGCCGGGCGGCGGCGTCCAGCGGGCCCATCAGTTCAGTTTCTGCCAGTCCCATCAGCGTGTCGGTGTCGAGCACCTCGCCCGTTTGCTCGGCCAGCCGCTTGCGCGCCCAGTCCATCTCGGGCTGCGCGGCATAGAGGCCCGAGACATGCGCCGTGACTTTCCGCGCGCGGCTTAGGTCATCTTCGCTCAGCGCTTCCGACACTTCCTTATGGACCTTGTCGAGGCGGGCCAGCCTTGAAAACGCGGCGATTTCTCGTCCGGTGATCAGCAGCGCGCCAAGCGCGAAGGCCGCGACCAGCGCGGTTCCGATCCAGCCGAGGATCGGATGGGTGGCGAACAGCCCGTCGATGAAGCGCCAGAGCGCGACGGAGATTAGGAAGCCCATCAACGCCACGCTGGCGCGCCAGAAGAATCGTACGATGGGCGAGGTGCGGCGCGCCCCCAGCCGGGTCGCGATCTGCATGGCGCGGCCTTCCAGCCGCTCCTCGGTCGCGCTCGGCATATCCTCGATCGGCGCGGCCTCGGCGGGCGAGGGCGCGTCCTCGATCTCGATCATCACCGGTTTTTTCATAGCTTGTCCCCGATCAGGAAATCGGCCGCGCGGTCGAGCCGGATATGCGGCGGGCCTTCGCCGGGTCGCAAGATCACCGGGGCCGGGGCGAAGTTCATGATCGAATAATCCTCGTCGAGCCATGCGGAGGCCCCTTGCGCCGCGGGCGAGAGAAGCTGCGCTGGGTCGGCGGGCAATTCGCCGGGATAGAGCGCGACCGACTTGCCGTTCTCCAGCCGCCCGCGCACGGCCTGCAATTCCGCCCCGTCATGCGAGAGGGTTTCTTCCGTGGTGCTGCGCAGCGCCGCGATCGACAGCGCGAGAGTCTTCGCGCCCGCGAAATCGGCACGGTCCTTGGCCTCGCGCAGCAGTGCGCCGGTGATCGAGGTCAGGCGGGCGTGTTGCGTATGGTGCAGGTGATCCGCCTTGGTCGCGGCGAAGAGGATTTTCTCGACCCGCTTGCCGCCGATCAGCGAGGTCAGCCAGCTTGCGCGGCCCGGACGGAAGGCCGCCAGAATATCGGCCATCGCCTGACGCAGATCGTCGAGCGCGGCGGGCCCCGAATGGATCGCGCCCAATACGTCGACCAGCACCACCTGTCGGTCGATCTTGGCGAAATGATCGCGGAAGAAGGGGCGCACGACCTCGCGTTTGTAGGCGTCGTAGCGGCGCTCCATCTCGCGCCGAAGCGAGCCGCGCGGGGCGTCGCCCGCGGGCAGCGGCGCGAAGGTCAGGGCGGGCGATCCGGCCATCTCGCCGGGCAGCAGGAAGCGCCCCGGCGTGCAGTCAGAGAACCCCGCATCGCGCGCCTCGGTGAGGTATCGGGTGAAGCCCGCCGCCAGCGCCTTGGCTTGCGGCTCGGTGAATTCCGCGGTGCCGTCCGCCGCCTCGGATTGCGTCAGATATTCCGCGCCTTGCGGACGGTTCGGCAGACGCGCCAGCGCCTCTGCCGACCACTCGGCATAGCTTTTGTCCATAAGCCCGAGGTCGAGCAGCCACTCGCCGGGGTAATCCACGATATCGAGATGCACGACGCGCGGACCCCGCACCGCGCCCAGCATCCCGCGCGGCTGGATGCGGAAGGACAGCCGCAGCTCCGAGACGGCGCGCGTGCCCTCGGGCCAATGCGGCGAAGGGCCGGTCAGCGCGGCAAGGTGGCTCTCAAAGTCGAAGCGCGGCACGGTGTCGTCGGGCTGCGGCTGCAGATAGGCGGCGGTGATATCCGACGCCGATCCCAGCGCAGGCATCCGCCCGCGATCCAGCAGGTTCGCGACTAGCGAGGTGATGAACACGGTCTTGCCCGCGCGCGACAGACCCGTCACGCCGAGCCGGATCACCGGTTCGAACAGCGCCTCCGAGACCGAATGGCCCATGCCCTCGATCCCGCGCGTGATCCCGTCCGCAATGTCGGAAATGCCCAAAGCCCGGCCCCTCATTCTCATTCACGGACAAGATAAGCAGCGGTGAGTATTAATGAAAGAGAGGGCGGACACGCGGCCCGCCCTCTGAACTGTCCTTTCGCCTCGGCTCGGTCTCAGACCGCGAGACAGATATATTTCATCTCGAGATAATCCTCGACGCCGTGATGCGACCCTTCGCGGCCCAGACCCGATTGCTTTACGCCGCCGAAGGGCGCGACCTCGGTTGAGATCAGGCCGGTGTTCACGCCGACGATCCCGTATTCCAGACCTTCCTGAACGCGGGTGATGCGGCCCACGTCGCGGGCGTAGAAATAGCTCGCAAGGCCGAAGATTGTGTCATTGGCCTTGGCGATCGCCTCCTGCTCGGTCTCGAACTTGAAGAGCGGGGCGACGGGGCCGAAGGTCTCCTCATGCGAGACCTTGGCCTCCTGCGTGACCCCGGTCAGCACGGTCGGCTGGAAGAAGGTGCCGCCCATCTCGTGCCGCTCGCCTCCGGTGACGATCGAGCCGCCATGATCGAGCACGTCCTGAATATGCTCCTGCACCTTCTTGACCGCGTCCTCGTTGATCAGCGGGCCAGCCTCGACGCCTTCCTTGAGGCCGTCGCCCACCTTGAGGGCGTTGACGGCCTTGGCCAGCTTCTCGGCAAAGGCGTCATAGACCCCGGACTGGACGTAGATGCGGTTGGCGCAGACGCAGGTCTGACCGTTATTGCGGAATTTCGACGCCATCGCGCCTTCGACCGCGGCGTCGAGATCGGCGTCGTCGAACACGATGAAGGGCGCGTTGCCGCCCAGTTCCATCGAGCATTTCATCACCTGATCCGCCGCCTGACGCAGCAGGATACGGCCCACCTCGGTCGAGCCGGTGAAGGTCAGCTTGCGCACGGTGTGGTTCTCGCAGAACTCCTTGCCGATATCGGAGGCTTTCGCGGAGGTGATGACCGAGAGGATGCCTTTGGGCAGGCCCGCGCGTTCGCCCAGCACCGCCATCGCCAGCGCCGAGAGGGGCGTCTCGGAGGCCGGGCGGCAGACGAAACCGCAGCCCACCGCGAGCGCCGGGCCCGCCTTGCGCGCGATCATCGCGTTGGGGAAGTTCCACGGCGTGATCGAGGCTGCGACCCCGATCGGCTGCTTGATTACTGTGATCCGCTTGTCGCGCTGATGGCCCGGGATCGTCTCGCCATAGACCCGCTTGGCCTCTTCGCCGAACCACTCGATGAAGCCTGCGCCATAGGCGATCTCGCCCCTCGCCTCGGCGAGCGGCTTGCCCATCTCGGCGGTAAGGATCGCGCCCAGATCGTCCTGGTTCTCCATCATCAGGTCGTACCATTTGCGCATGATCTGCGCGCGTTCCTTGCCGGTGCGCGCGGCCCAGTCCTTCATCGCCTCCTCGGCGGCAGCGATGGCGCGGGCGGTCTCGGCGCGGCCCAGATCGGGCACGGTGCAGATCACGTCGCCCCGCGCGGGGTTGGTCACGTCGAAGGTGGTGCCGTCATCGGCATCGACCCATTCGCCCGCGACGAAGGCCTTTGTCGCCAGAAGCGAGGGATCCTTTAGGATGGATTTGAGGTCGGTCTTGTCGTCGAGCATGATGTCCTCCGAAGGGCTGGATGGGTCGTCCGGTCAATGCGCCGGGCTTTTTGATGTTCCGTAACGGCTGCGCCAGCAGGGCTGCAGATCGCCGGGTTGTTCTTTGGCTTCATAGATGGCGCGGGCGATGGCGCGGGCAAGCACGCAAGACGCCGCATGGCCAAGCTGGAACGGGTCGCGGACCGGATCGGCCAAGGGCTTCTCGCCGGTCGCGGCGGCGAAGATCAAATCGCCATCGAGCGGGGTATGCGACGGCACGATGGCGCGCGCCATGCCGTCATGGGCCGCCGTGGCCATGCGTTGCGCCTGCGCTTGGGTGAGGGCGGCATCGGTCGCGACGATGGCGATGGTGGTGGCTTCGCCCTGGCGTTTCATCGGTTCGGGCATCGCGCTCGGATCATGTTGGGGCGCAGGGCCGAAACCGCCGAACTCGCCCGCGATTTCCCAAGGCGCGGCCCAGAAATGCGGCCCCTCGCCGACGGTTACCGAACCGAGCGCATTCACCGCCACCAGCGCGCCCACGGTGAAGCCGCTCTCCAAGACCGCCGAAGCCGAGCCAAGCCCGCCTTTAAAAGTCCCGGTCATCGCGCCGAAGCCCGCCCCGGCGCTGCCGATCTCGAACCGCTCCGTGGCCGCCTCGAGCGCCGCGCGCCCAAGCCCGGGATAGGGCGTCTCCGCCCAACTCTTGTCACCGCCATTGAGCAGATCGAACAGGATCGCGCCGGGCACGATCGGCACGCGCTGATCGCCCACCGCGAAACCGCGCCCCTGCGCGCGCAGCCCTGCCATCACCCCGTCGCAGGCGCCAAGCCCGAAGGCCGAGCCGCCCGAGAGCACCAGCGCATCGACCTCCTGCACTAGCTTGTCCGGCGCGAGCAGGTCTGTCTCCCGCGTCCCCGGCGCGCCGCCAATTACCTGTACCGCCGCTGTGAAGGGGCGCGCGCCCAGCAGCACGCTCACACCCGAGCGCGGCCCCGCATCCTCGGCATTGCCCACGCGCAGCCCGGCGATATCGGTGATCAGATTGTTCGGCCCTGCCTTCATCTTCCTCTTGGTCCAAATATCCTGGGGGTTTGGGGGCAACGCCCCCAATTCAGCGCCCTGCGTTCAGATACAACGCCCGCCGTCGACCTCCATCGCGACGCCGGTGATCATGCTCGCCTCGTCCGAGCACAAAAACAGCGCCGCGTTCGCCATGTCCTCGGGCGTCGAGAACCGCCCCAGCGGGATGGTCGAGAGAAACTTCGCGCGGATTTCCGGCGTGTCCTCGCCCATGAAGCTTTTCAGAAGCGGGGTCTCCCCGGCGACCGGGTTGATCGCGTTGACGCGGACCCCGGAGGGCGCAAGCTCCACCGCCATCGCGCGGGTCGCGGTGATCATCCAGCCCTTCGAGGCATTGTACCAGCTCAGGTTCGGCCGCGGGCTGACGCCGGCGGTGGAGGCCACGTTCAGGATCGCGCCCGCGCCGCGGGCCTTCATCCCCGGCACGATATGGCGCGCGGTCAGATAGACCGATTTCGCGTTCACGGTGAGGACGCGGTCGAACTCCTCCTCGGTCACCTCCTCCATCGGCTTGGGCAGATGGGTGGTCCCTGCATTGTTCACCAGAATGTCGATCTGCCCGAACGCCGCGCGCGCCGCCTGCGCCAGTGCCGCGACATCCGCATCGCGGCTGACATCCACGGTGCAGGCCACGCCGCCGATCTCGTCCGCGATGGCCTGCGCGGCCTCGGCGTTGAGATCCGCGACCAGAACCCGCGCGCCCTCGGCGGCGAAGCGGCGCGCGATCCCCGCGCCGAAGCCCGAGCCCGCGCCGGTGACGATCGCGCTTTTGCCTTCCAGTCTCATCGGTGCTCCTCCTCGGGGCCTACTGTTGTCGCAGGACACATCGGGTGCAAGGGGGCTCTGCCCCCCGGTCTGCCGGCCCTTCGCTTGCGCTTCGGGCGTTCGTCGGGGCGTCCTTCCACTGGAAGGCCGCTGATCCCGCCTCACCCCCGGGATATTTCCGCCAAGCCGAAACCCTCAGCCATGCCAAGCGGCGACGGTTTTCAGGGTGGAGAAGCCGTAGAGCGCCTCGAACCCTTTTTCGCGCCCGTGCCCGGATTTGCCGATGCCGCCGAAGGGCAGCTCCACGCCGCCGCCCGCGCCGTAATTGTTCAGGAAGACCTGTCCTGCGCGCAGCCTCCGTGCGAGCCGCATCGTTCGTCCGCCATTCTCCGACCAGACAGACGCGACGAGCCCGTATTCCGTGCCATTCGCGATGGCGACGGCCTCTTCCTCGTCCTCGAAGGGAATGACGATCTGCGCCGGGCCGAAGATTTCCTCCTGCGCGAGCCGATGCGCACCGTGGCCGCCACCGATCAGGGTCGGCGCGACGTAATGGCCGCCTGCGGGGACATCCTCGGCGATCTGGCCTTGCGCCGCGATAGTGAGGTCGGAGGCGAGCGCCAGATAGCCCTCGACGATCTGTTTCTGCCGCCCCGAGATCAGCGGGCCGAGGTCGTGATCGCCAAGCGCGGGCCCCGCCGTCAGGCCGCGATAGCGCGCGGCCATTTTCTCCAGCACCTCGACATAGCGCGAGCGCTGCACGAGGATGCGCGATGAGGCCGAACAGGTCTGCCCGGCGTTCTGGATGCCTGCATTCACGAGGAAGGGTAGCGCGCGGTCGAGATCGGCATCGTCGAAGACGAGCTGCGGGGACTTGCCGCCAAGCTCCAGCGTGACGGGCACGGCATTCGCCGCGGCGGCGGCCTGAATGCGCTGGCCGACCGCGACCGACCCGGTGAAGGAGATATGCTGGATGCCGGGATGGGCCGAGAGCGCGGCCCCGGCCTCCTCTCCCAGACCCGGCACGATATTGAGCGCACCGGCTGGCATCCCCGCTTCTTGCGCGATCCGCCCGAAGGCCAGCGCGGTGAGCGAGGCTTCCTCGGCAGGTTTCACGACCGCCGCGTTGCCCATCGCCAGCGCCGCCGCGACAGAGCGCCCGATGATCTGCATCGGGTAGTTCCACGGCACGATATGCGCGGTCACGCCATGCGGCTCGCGCAGCGTGTAGGCGGTGTAGCCATTGAGATAGGGGATCGTCTCGCCCATCACCTTGTCGGCGGCCCCGCCATAGAATTCCAGATAACGCGCCAGTGCCGTCACATCGGCACGCGCCTGCGTCAACGGTTTGCCGACATCGAGCGCCTCGATCACGGCCAGGTCCTCGGCATGAGCCAGTACGAGGCCGGACATCTTCAGCAAGAGCCGCCCGCGTTCCGCTGCGCTCAGCCGTCCCCAGACGCCTGCAAGCGCCGCCTGTGCGGCCTCGACCGCCGCGTCGATCTCCGGCTTGCCGCCCCGGGCGATCTGCGCCATCTCGCGCCCATCCGAGGGGCATTCCACGGAAAGGCGCGCATCGGGCTTGCGCCAGACGCCTCCGATCAACATCTCCTCGGGGTCGAACCAAAGCGGCAAATTCATGCGCGGCACCTCCTCTTGTCACGCGATTTTGCAGCACGCTCCGCCCGCACGGGCGGAAAATCAAGGGGGCAGGAATCTGCCGGAGGCGGTCTGATCACATTCATGTGAGTGTGAGTGGAGGGAACTTTCCCCTATCTAGCCCCTTGAATGACGGAACCGGGCCGAAGGCCCACCGGAAAAAGAGACAGGAAAATTGCAAGTGACCGCGAGTTATTCGACGCTCAAACGCGCAATCCGCCCGGCCATGCTCTTCGGGCTGGCTGGCATCTTGGCAGCCTGCGCGAGTGCGCCGGAACAGCGCTATGCGCAACCGACCCAGTCGACGAAGGCCGTGCCCGCCGAATATCAGGCGCGCGAAGATGACGGGAAAACCATCCCGGCGATCAGTCCGAAATATCTGGTGGAGCGCAACCGCCGCCAGGTCGTGCCCTATCACGGGCCCGAGGCTGTCGGGACGATCGTCGTCGATCCCTATGCGCGTTTCCTCTACTACATCACCGAGCCGGGCAAGGCAGAACGCTACGGCGTCGCAGTCGGTCGCGACGGCAAGACCTTCTCGGGGGATGCCACGATCAAGCGCAAGCAGGAATATCCGAGCTGGACGCCGACGCAGAACATGATCCAGGAAGATCCCGACCTCTACGGGCCGCTGAAAGACGGTCTGCCGGGCGGTCTGGACAACCCGCTGGGCGCGCGTGCGCTCTATCTCTATCAGGGTAACCGGGATACCTATTACCGCATCCACGGTACGATGGATCCGTCCTCGATCGGGCGTGCGACGTCGGCTGGCTGTATCCGCCTGTTCAATCAGGACATCATCGACCTGTTCTCGAAAGTGCCGAAGGGCACGCCGGTGAAGGTGCGCAGCCGCGCCGAGAGCCTCGAGATGGAAGGCCCGGTCGTGCAGCTGCATTCGGGCTATGTGGTCTCCGCCTATAATCAGGTGGCGATCAACGAGGACGAGGCCGCGTGGAAAGCGGGCCAGATCCCCGATCAGCAAAAGGTCGAAGAAGAGCAGCATCAGGCTTCGGTCGCGATGGCCCAGGAAGTCGGCGGCTCGGGCGAGACCGCCAGCTCCACTGTCGATTGCGGCTATTCCGGCACCGGCACCTGCGTCGATACCACCAACTGATCGAGCCGATTTTCGAGATGACGATCACGGCGCGGGGGCAACCTCGCGCCGTTTTTCATGCGCTACGGCCTCTTCGGAACCGGGCCAAATCGCGCGATACGCGCCCCGATGCCGCAGCGTTTGCGCGTTCACGTCTTTCCTTGCGGGCCGGGTGACGCTAGGACTCGCGCGCAAGCAGATCAGGAGGATGCCATGAGCGTCACCGGAACCACGCGGCAGAAAATGCCCGCAGATATTCTCGCGATGAAGGGCGGCGCGCCGATCGTTTGCCTGACCGCCTACACCACGCCGATTGCGAAGCTGGTCGACAGCCATTGCGATCTCGTGCTGGTCGGCGACTCGGTGGGCATGGTGCTCCACGGGCTGCCCTCGACGCTGGGCGTGACGATGGAGATGATGATCCTCCACGGCCAAGCGGTCGCACGCGGCCTCTCGAATGCGCTGATGGTGATCGACATGCCGTTCGGGTCGTATGAGGAAAGCCCGGCGCAGGCGTTCCGCAATGCCTCGCGTCTGATGGCCGAGACCGGCGCGGGGGCGGTGAAGCTCGAAGGCGGGGCGCATATGGCCGAGACCATCGCGTTTCTGACCGCGCGCGGTATCCCGGTGCAGGCCCATATCGGGCTGACCCCGCAATCGGTGAACACGCTGGGCGGCTACAAGGTGCAGGGCCGCGGCGATAGCCGGGCGCGTCTGGTCAAGGATGCGAAAGCGGTGGCCGACGCGGGGGCCTTCTCGGTGGTGCTGGAAAAAGTGCCTCAGGGGCTGGCCGACGAGATCACCGCGATGGTCGCTATCCCCACCGTCGGCATCGGCGCAGGCGCGGGCTGCGACGGGCAGGTGCTGGTGGTCGATGACATGCTGGGCCTCTTCACCGATTTCAAACCCAAATTCGTCAAGCGTTTCGGCCAGCTCGGTCAGGAAGCCGAAGCCGCCGTCGCCGATTACGCAGCCGAAGTGCGCGACCGCAGCTTCCCGGCAGCCGAGCACAGCTTCGCCGACGAGGTGAAGAAATGACGCAGGTGATCCGCAAGGCCGCTGAACTGCGCGACAAGGTGGCGGCATGGAAACGCTCGGGGATGCTGGTCGGCGTGGTGCCGACGATGGGCGCGCTGCATGACGGCCACCTCAGCCTCGCTCGCGCCGCGCGCAAACAATCGGACCGCGTGATCGTGACGGTCTTCGTGAACCCGATGCAGTTCAACAACGCCTCGGATCTCGACAAATACCCGCGCGACGAGGCGCAGGATCTGGCGCTGCTGGAAGCGGAAGGGGTCGATGTGCTCTTTGCGCCGGGCGTGGACGAGGTCTATCCCGACGGCTTCGCCACCACCGTGTCCGTCGCGGGCATCACCGAGCCGCTGGAAGGCGCGTTCCGGCCCGGCCATTTCGATGGCGTGGCGACGGTCTGCTCGAAGCTCTTCGGCATGACGCAGGCGGGGCGCGCGTTCTTCGGCGAGAAGGACTGGCAGCAATTGCAGGTGGTCCAGCAGCTCACCCGCGATCTCAACATGCCGATCCGCATAATCGGCTGCCCCACGATCCGTGAAGAAGACGGTCTGGCGATGTCCTCGCGCAATGTGCGGCTGACGGAAGCCGAGCGCGCATTGGCGCCGCGCCTGCATTCGGTGATGCAGGAAGCGGCCGCTAAGATCCGCGACGGCGTACCGGTCGAAGGCGCGCTCAACGATGCGAAAACCGAGCTGAAAGTCGCGGGTTTCGGGACGCTCGATTATCTGGAGCTGCGCACGGTCGACGGGCTGAAACCCGCGACGGACCTGTCGCAACCGGCGCGGATGCTGGCCGCGATCTGGCTGGGCGATGTGCGCCTGATCGACAATATCGCAGTCTGATCTCTCGAGGGGGCGCTGCCCCCGCGACTGCGTCGCCCCCCGGGATATTTCGACAAGAGCGAAGAAGGAGGGAATGCTCCTTCCCCTTGGTCCAAATATCCCGGGGTGAGGCGCGGTACGCGCTGAGGGGCAGCGCCCCTAAGACCCCAGCAGTTCCGCCAGAACCAGCGCCATGACCTTCGCGCTGTCGGCCATATCCTCGATGCCGACCCATTCGTCGGGTTGATGGGCGAGCTCCAGTAGCCCCGGACCGTAGGCGATGCAATTCTGCAGCCGCCCGATCCGGTCGATATGTTTCTGGTCATAGGTGCCGGGCGAGACGACATAAGCCGCCTCCCGGCCCAGCACCGCCTCGATCGCCGCGGCGGTGGAGCGCACGATCGGCGCGCCCTTGTCGGTCATCGTGGGCTGCACCTCGAACAGGTCGCGGATTTCATAGCGGAAGCTCGGACGCTGGGCTTTCACGCGCTCCATCAGGTCGATGATCTCGGTCTTCACCTCGGCGAGGTCTTCCTCGATCAGAAAGCGCCGGTCGATCACGATGCGGCAGCGATCGGCGACGCAGGGCGTGGGCAGGCCTGTGTAATCGGCCCCTTCTTCCGGCGCGCCGCCATGGATCGAATTGACGTTCAGCGTCGAGGCCCGCGCGCCTTCGGGGATCACGGGCATCTCGGTCTGCTTGCCCAGAAGGAGCGGGTAGAGCGTCTCCTCCATCTCGCTGAGAACGGCGCTCATATGGCGGATCGCGCTGTCGCCGAGAAACGGCATCGAGCCATGCGCGATACGGCCATGGGTCTCTACCTCGGCCCACCAGACGCCGCGATGACCGAGGCAGATCTGGTCCTTGTGCAGCGGCTCGGGGATGATGACATGCTGCACGCGGGTCGGATCGAAGCGGCCCTGCTCGGCCAGATAGGCCACGCCGCCATAGCCGCCCGATTCCTCGTCGGCGGTGGCGGAAATCTCGATGCTGCCAGCGAAATCGGGGCAGGTGTCGAGGAACGCCTCCGCCGCGATCACTGAGGCCGCGAGCCCGCCCTTCATGTCGCAGGCGCCGCGCCCGTAGATGCGGTCTCCGTCGATCTCGGCCCCGAACGGATCGCGGGTCCAGCCATGGCCGATCTCGACCACGTCGTGATGCGAGTTGAAATGCACGCAGTCGCCGGGGCGCGTGCCCTCGATGCGGGCGACGAGGTTCCAGCGCGGATAGGTCTCGCTGTCGCCGGGCGCGCCATGGGCGCGGATCAGTTCGGTCGTGAAGCCGCGTTCGGAGAGATAGGCGGCGAGAAAATCGCAGACCTCGCGGTAATTGCGCCCCGGCGGGTTCAGCGTCGGAATGCGTATCAGTGCCTGCGTCAGCGCGATCAGATCATCGCGGCGCGCGTCGATGGCGGATTTCAGGCGAGTGGCGAGGTCCATACCCAAGGCTAGCGCCGGGCGCTGCCGCCGGCCAAGCGAAAACGCACGGTTTGAAAACACATGGCTTTTAGCACCCGCGCGCGCTATTGCGGTGCAAATTCCTACGGAGGGACCGGATGAACCTGTTCTTGGCCTTCGCGCTCGTGCTTTGCATTGCGGTCGGAGGGTGGCTGTCGAAATACGACTGGGCGAAGCTTTTGGCGCTGGTGCCCGTCGCGATGATCGTGCCTGCATTCTACATGACCGGCACCGCCTGCGGTGCGGGCTTCGTGCTGCATTTCTTCTCCGACACGGCGAGCTGCTCGAACGGCTATGTGCCGCGCCAGATGTTCGCTGCGACCTATGTGCTCGCGCTGATCCCGGTCGCGGCTTCGGCCATCGTGATCAAGCTGATCCGGATCGGCATGGCGCGCCGGAAGGGCTGATCTGGTCAACCGCGCCGCCGCGGCCTAGGCTTGCGACAGCGAGGGGCAAGGAGGGCGCGCGATGCTGGCCTTCATTCGACTGGCGATCTTCGGGCTGATCGTGCTGACGGTCCTGTTCTGGCTGGTGCGTCTCTATGCCCGGTCGGTCCGGCGCGAGGCGCTGGAAGAGGATTGGAACGAGGCCGCCGCCGAGGGCCGTGCCGAGACCACGCGCGATACCTTCGTCGAGGCCGGGATGCGGGACTATGAGAAAAGCCTGCTGCGCAAGCTGATCTGGCTGGTCTATGTCCTGCCGATCATCGTGGTGGGGCTCATTATCTATCTGATGAATTACAGGTGAGAATCCGATGCGTTACGTGAAATGGGGCTTCTGGCTGGTCGTGATCGGCTTCGTCGCGGTGTTCCTGCATTACAACCTGCCGCGCCATGACATCGTGCGGATCGTCGGCACAGAGGTGCGCCGCGTCGATTTCGGCGAGAACTCGATCTTCTGGGCCGCGCCTGACGTCGGCACCGCGAGTGCGACCAGCCGAGATGTGCGTTTCATCAACTCTGTGCGTCCCAACGGCAAGACGCTGGTCTTCCGCAACGAGGATACCGGCTGGGGCTGGCCGCCTTATTTCAAGCTCGACAGTTCGGACCTTCAGGCGCAGGCGGAGTCGCTGATCTCGACCTCGGCCGATCCGATCTGGGTGTCGGTGACGCGCTATGGCTGGCGCTCGCGCTGGCTGACGATCTACCCCAACGCGGTCGGGCTGAAGGTCGTGCCGGGGCCGGATACGCGGATCATTCCCTGGGGCAGCATCATCATCCTGACGCTTCTGGTGATCGTCTTGCTGACGATCCGGGCGATGTGGCGGCAGTTCCGCCAACGCTCGATCGATCCGCTATTCGAGGATGCGAGTGAGGCCTGGGACGACGCCGAAGAGGGCGCGAAGGGCTGGTTCGACCGCTTCATCGGGCGCAAGTGAGACGCGGTTGCCGGGCCGCGCCCAACTCGGACCGACGCTGAAACGCAAAAGCCCCGCCACTGGAGGGCGGGGCTTTCGATAATCAGGTGATCTGCGCTTATGCGTTCGCGGCGCGGATCTGCTCGGCGGCGTCCTTGTTGAAGCTCACGCCCTTGGTCTCGAACAGCTGATCCAGCTCGCCCGAGAGGGTCATCTCGGTAATGATGTCGCAGCCGCCGACGAATTCGCCTTTGACGTAGAGCTGCGGGATGGTCGGCCAGTCCGAATAGTCCTTGATGCCCTGGCGGATGTCCTGATCCGCGAGCACGTTGACGTCCTTGTAGGTCACGCCCATGAAGTTGAGCACGCCCGCGACGCGGCTCGAAAACCCGCATTGCGGCATGTCCTTGGTGCCCTTCATGAAGAGAACGACGTCATTCTCAGAGATTTGCTGGGCGATTTGGTCTTGCGCGTTCATCGCTAAATCCTTTCTCCGTCCCGCTTGGAGACGTGTGTGAAATCATTCGGGCGCTTTGGTGGTCAAAGCGAGCGCGTGCAGCACTCCGTTCGGCCCGTCCATCGCCCCTTTGAGCGCGGCATAGACCGCGCGCTGTTGCTGGACGCGGTTCTTGCCGCGGAAGCTCTCGTCGATGACCTCCGCTGCCCAATGATTCCCGTCCCCGGCGAGATCGGTGATCGTGATCTTGGCATCGGGGAATTCCGCCCGGATCAGGGCTTCGATGTCATGGGCTTCCATTGCCATAAATAGGGCTCCTCGTCCTTTGCCGCAAACTTAAGTGGCGCGGCGGCTGGCTGCAAGGGGATGCGCGGGGGCGCGGACCTATGCGGTGGCCGCTGGCGGGTGCAATCGCGACAGGAAAAACATGAGCGTCGCGATGGCGACGCTGCCGATGAACATCGCGGCGGCTCCGGCGGCCGTTACGGGCAGGGAGTGGCCCGGCGCGCCGATCTCTCCGGCGAGCAGGAAGCACATGTTGATGTCGATCCCCATCAGCGTGGTCCGAGGATGGGCGCGCAGCAGCGCACCGCCCGCGATGAAGGCGAAGGCGAGGATCAGAAGCTCGGTCTGATCGCCGCCCGACAAATGCGTGAGCCCGCGATAGGCGACCGCGGCGAGCACCCCAAGCGCGACACCGGGCACAAGGAAGCGCACGGCAGGGCGCGGATTCGGCATGGAGCCCAGCACCGAGGAGAAGACGATCACCGAAAGCGCGGCAGCGGTCGCTGCGGGGTGGGTGAAATGGGCGTCGATCAGCGTGGCCCCGCCCGTGAGGACCGCCACGGCGGCCATGCGCAGCCAAAGCTGCTGCACGAAATGCGGGTTCGGGCGCGGCGGCATTGGCGCGCGACGGGCGGGCGTGAAGAGCCAGTTCACCGCCGTCACCGAGATGACGCCCAGAAGCGTGCAGGCGACCCGGTCAAGCGCGAGCGGGATCGCATCCGCCCCCATCCCCAGCGCGGGCATCACCACCACGCCGATCGTGATCGCCATCAGCGTGAAGCCATAGGCCCAATGCGTCCCGATCCGATAGGCGATACCGACGCCGAGGGCCGCCGTGAGTGCCACGGTCAGCGCGATTCCCGGCACCGGAATCCATGTCAGAGCCGCGATCCCGATACCGGCACCGACCAAGGTGCCTGCGACCCGCAGCACCGCGCGCAGCGCCATGTCTTCGCGATGGGGTTGGATCACGACCCAGACGGGCATGGCCGCCCAATAGATATTGGTCAGGCCCAGTAGCCGGGCGGCAGTCAGGGCAAGCGTCGCGGCGAGGAACAGCCGGGCGGCATAGGCGAGGGTGGAACTGGTCAAAGCGGGAACCTGAAATCGGTGGATCGCCGCGACATTAGCTTGTGCGCGGGCGGTAAAAAACCGCCCGGCGCGCATGTCCGCCCTGCGTCAGGTCACAGAACTCAGGCGTCGATCGCCGCTTTGAAGGCCGTGCGATAGAGGTTCGACAGCTCCTCCAGCGGGGCGCTGTCCGAACCGAAGCCGACCGTGTCGCCGCCGAAGCGACCCACGGTGTAAAGCGGCACCTCGGCCTTGCGGGCGGCGACCATCAGCGCCTCCGCCTGGTCGAAGGAGCAGGCCACGAGGTAGCGGCCCTGATCCTCGCCGAAGAGCGTCGCGATGTCGTCAGCCTCGAGCGTGACGCCCAGACCGGCTTCTTCCGCCATCTCGAAAGCTGCGAGCGCGAGCCCGCCATCCGACAGATCGCTTGCGCCTTTGACCAGCGCGCGGTTCTCGCGCAGGAACTCGCCATTGCGTTTCTCGACGTCGAGATCGACCTCGGGCGCGTCGCCGGACTCGAGCCCGAAGGCCTCAAATGCCAGCGCGGATTGATCGAGGTGACCCTTGGTCTCGCCGATCACCATCGCCACGTCGCCCGCCGTCGGCAGGCCCGCGATCAGCTCGTCGAGCGAGCTCAGCAGACCGACCGCGCCGATGGTCGGCGTGGGCAGGATGCCGGTGCCGTCGGTCTCGTTATAAAGCGAGACGTTGCCCGACACGATCGGCATGTCGAGCGCGCGCACCGCGGCGTCGATACCTTTGATGGCGCCCACGAACTGGCCCATGATTTCGGGCTTTTCGGGATTGCCGAAGTTCAGGTTGTCGGTGGAGGCCAGCGGCTTGGCGCCCACGGCACTCAGGTTGCGATAGGCCTCGGCCACGGCCTGCTTACCGCCCTCGAACGGGTTCGCCTTGACGTAGCGCGGGGTCACGTCGGCGGTGAAGGCCAGCGCCTTGTCGGTGCCGTGCACGCGCACGACGCCCGCGCCGAGACCCGGACGGCGCACCGTGTCGCCCATCACCTGCGTGTCGTATTGCTCGTAGACCCAGGACTTATGCGCATAGTTCGGCGAGCCGATCAGCGCCTTGAGCGCGTCGATCGCACCGATCTCGGGCAGCGCCTCGCCAGCCGTCGCAACGGGCGTTTCGACCCAGGGGCGATCGTATTCGGGCGCTTCCGAGGACAGCTTCGACAGCGGCACGTCGGCTTTCACCTCGTTGCCATGCATGATCAGGAAGCGGTCTTCCGCGATAGTCTCGCCGACGATGGCGAAGTCGAGATCCCATTTCACGAAGATCTCGCGCGCGATGTCTTCCTTCTCGGGGTTGAGGACCATGAGCATCCGCTCCTGGCTCTCTGACAGCATCATCTCGTAGGCGGTCATCGCAGCTTCGCGCTGCGGCACCGCATTGAGGTTGAGCTTCACGCCCAACCCGCCCTTGTCGCCCATCTCGACCGCCGAACAGGTGAGGCCCGCGGCCCCCATGTCCTGAATCGAGATCACCGCGCCGGTTTGCATCAGTTCGAGGCAGGCTTCCATCAGGCATTTCTCGGTGAAGGGGTCGCCGACCTGAACGGTGGGGCGCTTTTCCTCGATCGTGTCGTCGAATTCGGCCGAGGCCATGGTCGCGCCGCCGACGCCGTCGCGGCCCGTCTTCGCGCCGAGATAGACGACCGGCATGCCGATGCCGGAGGCGGCGGAGTAGAAGATCTTGTCGGCATCCGCGAGGCCCGCCGCGAAGGCGTTCACGAGGCAGTTGCCGTTATAGGAAGGGTGGAAGCGCACTTCACCGCCCACATTCGGCACGCCGAAGCAGTTGCCGTAGCTGCCCACGCCCTCGACCACGCCTTTCACGACATGGGAGGTTTTCGGGTGGTCGGGCATGCCGAAGCTCAGGCTGTCCATCGCGGCCACCGGGCGCGCGCCCATGGTGAACACGTCGCGCAGGATGCCGCCCACGCCGGTCGCGGCGCCTTGGTGCGGTTCGATATAGGAGGGGTGGTTGTGGCTCTCCATCTTGAAGACCACGGCCTGCCCGTCGCCGATATCGACAACGCCCGCATTCTCGCCCGGACCGCAGATGACCTGATCGCCCTCGGTGTGCAGCGTGCGCAGCCATTTCTTCGACGACTTGTAGGAGCAGTGCTCGTTCCACATCGCCGAAAAGATCCCGAGCTCGGTGAAAGTCGGCTCGCGTCCGATGATCTCGAGGATCCGGTCGTACTCGTCGGGTTTCAGGCCATGGGCTGCGATGAGATCAGGCGTGATCTGCGGCTCGTTCATGAGGATCCTCCGGCATCGGCTTTGCCGCCCCTATTAGGCGAATATGTGCAGGGGGAAAAGAGAGGCCGGACGTTGCGGAAAGAAAAAACGCGAGGCCCGAAGGCCCCGCGTCGCAAAAGCGCGTATCAGGTGTCGCCCGGATTACGAGCGCATGTCCACCTGCGTCTCGAGATTGGTCAGCAGTTCCGACACGGTCCAGCCGAGTTTAACCTGACCATTGGCGGCTGCGCCTTTCGGCACGTTGATCTTGAAGAGCGACACGGTGGTGTCGAGCTTCGGCGAGGTGCGGATATAGACGGTGTCGTAGCCGTCATTCGCCTCGACCTTCTCGATCATGCCGATGATGTTGCCATCGACGCTCATTGCCTTGTCTTCGGCATTGGCGGCGGTCTTCATGCCCGTGATGCCGGCTTCGTCGGTCAGCTGGCGCTGCGCGGGGATCATTTCCTCCCCCATCGAGGTGCTGTCGAACATCGCGGTGCCGGTCTTCACGTCGGTGATGCCGTACTGGTCGGTCGACTCGAAGGTGTTCGAGGAGGTCACCGCGGGCGGCGTGCCCGTCGAGGTTTCCTGACCCGGCACCGCGCCAACACGATAGTCGGCGATGCCGTAATACTGGCCGTCACCATTGTTCGTGGAGGGCACTTTCGACAGGTCGAGGGCCGAAGCCGAACCTGCGATGGTCATCGCGCCAAGAAGAGCGGTCGAAGCGGCAAAGATGTTTTTCGCGGTAGTCATAACAGTATCCTTTCAACTGGTTACTCAAGTGCTGCGCCGTTGCTGGCGTCGGGAAAGGAACGGGCTGAGCTGCCGAAAGTTCACTGAAATTTTTGTGAACGAGATCGTGGAATTTTAAATGAACCTAAGGGGATAGTTGCGCGTAGGGCGGGGTTTGCGCGGTCGCGAGTGCGTGAGATTCCGTGAGTTCGGGGCTGTTGGGAGGGGCTCTCGCGCCCTGCGTGAAAGCCGCATCTGGGCGTTGGACAAAAAAAAGGCCGAGCAAAGCTCGGCCAAAGTCCAACAGGGAGGTAGAAGGTGCTGCGCCTTTCGGCACGGCCAACCCTTCTGAGCCTCATTTATGGGCAGTTTGTTAACGCATCAAGGGAAAACATGCTGCGGGCGCATCATGGCCGGTATGCGTTGCGGTAAAGTCGCGGTGCAACCCTAGGTTGAATCGCCCGCCTGGAAGCGCCGGTAGTTGGTGATTTCTTCCTGAATGAAGTCGCGGAAAGCGGTCACACGGCGCGAAGAGCGCAGCTCTTCCGGGTAAGCGAGGAAGATCGGGATCTCGACCGATTCCAGATCGGGCAGCACCCGCTGCAGGTCGTTGAAATCGGCGGTCAGGTAGTCGGGCAGGATGCCGATCCCGATATGGTTCAGCACCGCCTGCAGCACGCCGAAGTAGTTGTTCACCGTCAGCGTCGAGCTTTGATCGAAGGCCAGAACCTGACGCGCGAGCTGCGCGCCCGCCTGTACCTGCGGGGTGCGCGGGGTCTGACAGATCAGGCGATGCTTGCGCAGATCCTCGATCTTTTCGGGCGAGCCCCATTTCGCGAGATACTCGGATGTCGCGTAGAGCCGCATCCGGATGTTCAGCAGGCGCTTACGGATCAGGTCGGCCTGCGCGGGCTCTTTCATGCGCACGGCGACGTCGGCCTCGCGCATCGGCAGGTCGAGAACACGCTCCTCCAGCATGAGGTCGATCTTCAGGTCGGGATACTTCTCGTAAAGCTTGGTCAGGCGCGGCGCGAGCCACAGCGTGCCGAAGCCCGTCGTGGTGGTCACGCGCAGCTCGCCGAACACTTCTTCTTCGCTGTCACGAATGCGTGCGGAGGCGCTATCGAGCTTTTTCGCCATCGACGAGGTGGCCTCGAACAGCAATTCGCCCTGCTCGGTGAGAATCAGTCCGCGGGCGTGACGGTGAAAAAGAGTCGTTCCGAGGGCCTCTTCGAGCGCCCGGATCTGTCTGCTCACGGCAGATTGAGACAGATGCAGTGCGTCGCCGGCATGAGTCAAAGACCCTGCATCGGCCACTGCGTGGAAGATTCTGAGCTTGTCCCAATCCATCAAGGTCACTTTCGCTTTATCATCTGCTGTTCCGCGCAAGTTTCTTTACATTAATCTCGAGGATTTACGAAACCGCTAAGTAACAATTTTCCGCTTTCTAGGTCAGATATTATGACCTACCATGTCTCCATGCCCAGTTAGCAAGGGGAGGTGCTTAATGGGAAGGCAAGAAATATCCCTAGCGGATCGGTTCGACCTTACGAAATCTCCGGTTTTGCTGAACGGGACGCAGGCTTTGGTGCGTCTCGTTCTGGCTCAGGCCGCGCGCGACAAGGCGGCGGGACTGCATACGGCCGGCTATGTGACAGGCTATCGCGGTTCGCCGCTCGGCGCTGTCGATTTGCAGATGGCGCGCGCCAAAACCGTTCTGGAAGAGAGCGATGTTCGCTTCGAGCCGGGCCTGAACGAAGACCTCGCGGCCACCGCGCTGTGGGGCTCGCAGCAGGCGGAATTGCGCGGCGAAGGCAAGTATGACGGCGTTTTCGGCCTCTGGTACGGCAAAGGACCGGGCGTCGATCGCTCTGGCGATGTGATGCGCCACGCCAATATGGCGGGCACGTCGAAACATGGCGGCGTCCTCATGGCGATGGGCGACGATCACACCGGCGAATCCTCGACCGTGCTGCATCAGTCCGACTGGGCGATGGTCGATGCCTATATGCCGGTGCTGTCGCCCGCGGGCGTTCAGGAAATCCTCGATTTCGGGCTTTACGGCTATGCGCTGAGCCGCTTCGCCGGGGTCTGGGTGGGTTTGAAGACGATGAAGGATACGGTCGAAGCGACGGCAGTTGTCGACGGCGACCCCTTCCGTCAAGATTTCGTGATCCCTGACTTCAAGATGCCCGAAAGCGGGCTGAACATCCGTCTCGGTGATACGCCGGTGGCTCAAGAAGCGCGGATGATCGACTTCAAACGTTACGCGGCCGAGGCATTCGCCCGTGCGAACCGCATCGACAATCGCATCTGGGGCAAGCCCGGGGCGAAGATCGGTCTGGTGGCGGCAGGCAAGAACTGGCTCGACCTGACCCATGCGCTCTCACTTCTGGGAATCGACGAGGCCGAGGCCGAACGGCTCGGCATCACGACCTACAAGATCGGCCAGACCTTCCCGCTCGACATGACCTCGTTCCATGAATGGGCCGAGGGGCTGGAGCTGATCATCGTCGTCGAGGAAAAGCGCAAGCTGATCGAGGTGCAGGTCAAGGAGGCGATTTTCGACGACCGTCGTGGTCGCCGCGTCTATGGCTGGCACAAGGGCGACACCTGGGAGAATGGCCGTCAGGTGGAGCTGTTCCCCACGCGCTACGCGCTCGACCCGGTGATGATCGCGCGCAAGCTGGGCGACATCTTCATCGAAGAGGGCCGCGGCACGGATGCGATCAAGGCGGGTATCGAGAAGATCGAAGCCGCCCAACGCGCCGACAACGCGCCGGAGATCGCGACCCGAACGCCGTGGTATTGCTCGGGCTGCCCGCATAACAGCTCGACCAAGGTCCCCGAGGGCGAGCGCGCCTATGCCGGGATCGGCTGTCACTACATGGTGCAGTGGATGGGCCGGAACACCGAAGGCTTCACCCATATGGGCGGCGAGGGCGTGAACTGGGTCGGCGAGGCCCCGTTCTCCACGCGCGAGCACATGTTCCAGAACCTCGGCGACGGCACCTACAACCACTCCGGCGCACAGGCGATCCGGGCGGCTTTGGCGGCCGACACCAACATCACCTACAAGATCCTGTTCAACGATGCGGTCGCGATGACTGGCGGGCAGGAGAACGAGGGCGGGCTGACCGCGCAACAGATCGCGTCGGAGATCGTGGCGATGGGCGTGAAGCCGGTCGTGGTGGTCTATGACGAGAAGGAAGAGCTGGACCTGTCCACCTTCCCGGCGGGCGTCGAGAAGGTCGAACGGGCCGAATTGATGGCCGTGCAGAAGCGTCTGGCGAAGACGAAAGGCGTCTCGGCGCTGATCTATGTCCAGACCTGCGCCGCCGAGAAGCGCCGCCGCCGCAAGCGCGGCAAGTTCCCCGATCCGGACAAGCGCGTCTTCATCAACACGGATGTCTGCGAAGGCTGCGGCGATTGCGGGGTGCAGTCGAACTGCGTCTCCATCGTGCCGGAGGAGACCGAACTGGGCACCAAACGCGCGATCGATCAGTCCTCGTGCAACAAGGACTTCCGATGCCTCGACGGGTTCTGCCCGAGCTTCGTGACGCTGCACGGCGCGAAGGTGAAAAAGGCGGAAGCGCAGGCGCTCGATCTGCCGGACCTGCCCGAGCCCACGCTGCCCGCGATCGACGGCACCCATAACGTGGTGATCACCGGGGTCGGCGGCACGGGCGTCGTGACCATCGGCGCGGTGTTGGCGATGGCCGCGCATATCGACGGCAAGGGCGCGGGCATGATGGAGATGGCCGGTCTCGCTCAGAAGGGCGGGGCGGTGCATATCCACCTGCGCATCGCGAACAAGCCCGAAGATATCTCGGCGATCCGTGTCGCCGTGGGCGAGGCCGATTGCGTGATCGGCGGCGATCTGGTGGTCTCCGCCGGAGCCAAGACGCTGGGGCTGATGACGACGGGCCGTACCGGTGCCGTCATCAACAGCCACGAGATTGTCACCGGCGAGTTCACCCGCAATCGTGACTTCCGCCTGCCGGGCGAACAGCTTCGGCTGAGCCTCGAGGCGCGGTTGAAGGATCGCGTGGCCTTTGCCGATACGTCGGAACTGGCGCGGCAGATGCTGGGCGACTCGATCTACTCGAACATGGTCGTTCTGGGGGCTGCGTGGCAGCAAGGCTACGTGCCGCTGACCCTCGAGGCGATCTTCGAGGCGATCGACCTGAACGGTGCCAAACCGGCCGAGAACAAACGCGCCTTCGATCTGGGGCGCTGGGCGATGGCCTATCCGGCGGAAGCCGCGAAAGCGATGGCTGCTGAAGTGATGAAGGTCCCGGTCGATCCGGTCGAGTTCCGGGCTTCGCACCTCGTCGATTACCAGAATGCGCGTCTCGCGAAGCGTTTCCGCAAGCTCGTGGACGAGGCGCCGTCGGAGCTGCGTGAAGCGGTCGCGAAGGGCTATCACAAGCTTCTGGCCTACAAGGACGAATACGAGGTCGCGCGGCTGCATCTGTCCACGGCAGAGAAGGCGCGGGCCGAGTTCGAGGGCGATTTCGAGATGCACTTCCATCTCGCCCCGCCGATCCTGTCCAAGGAAGGCTCGGACGGTCGCCCGAAGAAGCGTGAATTCGGCCCCGGCATGGAGCGCAACTTCCGTCTTCTTGCGAAGCTGAAAGGGCTGCGTGGCACGCCGTTCGATCCCTTCGGCTATGCCGCCGAGCGCAAGATGGAGCGGGCGCTGATCAAGCAATACGAGGCCGACATGGCCGAAGTGCTGCCCAAGGTCACGCCAGACACGATGGAGATCGCGCGCGAACTGGTCGAGCTGCCGCTGACCATCCGGGGCTTCGGCCCGGTCAAGGCACAGGCCGAGCAAATGGCGGCGAAGCGGCGCGAGGAATTGCTCGCCGCTTTCCGCGCAGGCGGTACTCCGCAGAAAATGGCTGCCGAGTGAGGGCTGTCATCTGAGTGTCGTACCTTCGTGACATGGCGCTGGCATAGTGAAGCCAGCCCATGTTGCGGAGGTTCGAGATGACCGCCACCCCGATGCCCCCCCGGACGCCTGTCCGCCAGGCCACACAGGAAATATCCTATGCTTGGTCCGCGCGCTCGAAAGGCGCGCGGGTTCTGATCCGCGCGATGGAGAACGCGACCGGACGGATCGGGTTGATCCGGCGAGCACGCGGCTACGAGCACGACATCGCGCAAGGCGCGGATTTCTGGCAGGTGATGGCCGAGCGCTACGGGCTGCAGATCGACGTGACCCGCGGCGCGCTGGCCAATATCCCGCAGACCGGGCCGCTGGTGCTGATCGCCAACCACCCTTACGGCATTCTCGACGGGCTGATCATGGGCCTGCTGCTGTCGCGCATCCGCGGCGACTTTCGCATCCTCGCGCACAACGTTTTCAAGCGCGCCGAAGAGATCGACCGGATCATCCTGCCGGTGGATTTCTCCGAAACCAAAGAAGCCATGAAGGCCAATCTGCGCACCCGTTCGGACGCACTGCGCTACCTCCGCGATGGCGGTGCGATCGGAGTGTTTCCGGGCGGCACGGTCTCGACTGCGGCCAAGCCCTTCGGTGCGCCGATGGATCCGGGCTGGCGCAATTTCACCGCCAAGATGATCGCGAAATCCGATGCGACCGTGGTGCCGGTTTTCTTCGAGGGTCATAACAGCCGTCTGTTCCAGCTGGCGAGCCATCTGCATTACAGCCTGCGCATGGGGCTGATGATCCGTGAGTTCAAACGCCACGCCAATCGCCCGGTGCGGCTCTGCGTCGGTGAGCCGATCCCGCAGGTCGATCTCGCACCGCTGCGTGAGAGCCCGAAACAGATGATGGATTTCCTGCGCCGTGCGACGTATGACTTGTCGCCGACTCCCTTGAAGTCTTACGGCTATGGCTTCGAGTTCGAGGCGAAATATAGAAACTGACCGGCGCCCGATGCGGCCCGGACGGGCGAGGGGCGCGAGCATGGCAATAGGCGTTTTCGATTCAGGTCTGGGCGGGCTGACGGTCTATGATGCCTGCGCCAAGCGGCTGCCGGACATGGCCTTTTGCTATTACGGCGACAACGCCCATGCGCCTTACGGGGTGCGCGATGCCGATGACATCTTCAACCTGACCTGCGCGGGCGTCGAACGGCTCTGGGAGGAAGGCTGTGATCTGGTGATCCTCGCCTGTAACACCGCCTCTGCCGCCGCGTTGAAACGGATGCAGGAGACCTGGATCCCCGAGGGCAAGCGCGTGCTGGGGGTGTTCGTGCCGATGATCGAGGCGCTGACCGAACGCAAATGGGGCGACAACTCCCCGCCGCGCGAAGTGGCGGTGAAACATGTGGCGCTGTTTGCGACACCCGCGACGGTGGCGAGCCGCGCGTTCCAGCGCGAACTGGCCTTCCGCGCGATTGGCGTCGATGTCGAGGCGCAACCCTGCGGCGGCGTGGTCGATGCGATCGAGACCGGCGACGAAATTCTCGCCGAAGCGCTGGTGAAATCCCATGTCGAGGCGCTCAAGCGGCGGATGCCGAAGCCCGAGGCCGCGATCCTTGGCTGCACCCATTACCCGCTGATGCAGAAGACCTTCCAGGACGCGCTGGGCCCGAGCGTGGACGTCTACAGCCAAGCCAATCTGGTGGCCGAAAGCCTCGCGGATTACCTCGAGCGTCGCCCCGAATTCAGAGGCACGGGCACGGACTCGAAATTCCTGACCACCGGCGATCCAGCCTCGGTGTCGAGCCACGCGACGCAATTCCTGCGCTACGCGATCCGGTTCGAGGCGGCCTGAGCCGCCGCGCCTCAGGGGTCAGCCGAAACGGTTTTCGCCGTATGTGCCCCTGAGCAGCATGAAGACGAAGAGCATGATGCCCCAAACCAGCATCACAATGGCCCAGAGCATCGTCAGCATTCCCATCGACGCGAGAATGGCGTCCGGGTCTCGGATGCCCGAGGAGATGGCGAGGAAGGCGATCACGAAGCCCCCCAGGAAGCTCATCAGGATGTAAAGCCCGAACCACCAGCCAGAGCGGTTCGTGTCATGTAGTCGGCGCACCGTTACCGAGACCGAGGGCAGGAAGGTCGCGATGGAGATCACCGCGCTGATTGCGGCCCCGTCCTGACCCATCGAGGCCTCCGCAAAGCCGCCCGCGAACCCCGCCAGCGTGACGAACAGCACGAACCACCAATATTCCGACCGGCTCGCCCGGCCTTTGAAGGTCACGTATTTCCGGAAGCAGACCTTGATCGCCTCGAAGAAGCCGCGCGCAGGCGCCCCGGCATACATCCCGTCCGAGCCAATCCCGCGCTTCGCGCGCTCGCGTTCGATCGAGGCATCGGCATAGGCGCGGGGATCGGCGGAGGAGAGCTTGCCCTCCTGCTGATGGCGCTGCGCAATGCGGGCCGCGTAATTCGTCGCGCCGCTATGCGGGTCGGCGCCCGTGGCCGCAGTGTCCCGGGCTCGCCGGAAGAAGTGATCGCCCGCAGGCTCCCATCCTTCCATTCCGTCTTGCCAAACCATCGTTTCGGGCTTGATACGACCTGCCCGCACCATATCCATCATATGTTCTGCGGGGAACGGACCGACGGGATCTTTCCCATCGGCGTAATACCATTGCTCTGCCACGGCCTGCCTCGTTCACTGTCGGTCGTCACTCCGGTTCACACGGAGTTTATTTGAGTGTGAGCTTAGGGTAAGGGAGAGCCGAGCGACAAGCGCGGAGGTTGATATGACGAAGAAAATCGCGATTCTGGGCGCGTCGGGCTACACCGGCGCCGAACTCGTCCGGCTGATCGCCACCCATCCGAATATGGAAATCGTGGCCCTCTCGGGCGAGCGAAAGGCCGGTATGGCGATGGGCGACGTGTTCCCGCATCTGCGCCATCTGGGCCTCCCCGATCTGGTGAAGATCGAAGAGATCGACTTCTCGAATGTCGATCTGGCCTTCTGCGCGCTGCCGCATGCGACCTCGCAGGCGGTGATCAAGGAGCTGCCGCGCGATCTGAAGATCGTGGACCTCTCGGCCGATTTCCGGCTGCGCGATCCGGCCGAATACGAGAAGTGGTATGGCAAGCCCCATGCCGCGGTCGAGCTGCAGAAAGAGGCTGTCTACGGGCTGACCGAGTTCTACCGCGATGCGATTCGCGACGCGCGGCTGGTGGCAGGCACGGGCTGTAACGCCGCTGCGGGCCAATTCGCGATCCGTCCGCTGATCGAAGCCGGGGTGATCGACCTCGACGACATCATCCTCGATCTTAAGAACGGCGTGTCGGGCGCGGGCCGCTCGCTGAAGGAAAATCTGCTGCACGCAGAGCTGTCGGGCGGTGTCGCGCCCTATTCGCAAGGCGGAAAGCACCGTCACCTAGGCGAATTCGATCAGGAATTCAGCGCCTTGGCGCGCCGCCCCGTGATGGTGCAGTTCACCCCGCATCTGGCACCCTTCAACCGTGGCATCCTCGCCTCTGCCTATGTGAAGGGCGAGCCCGAGGCCGTCTACAAGGCACTGGCAGATCGCTACGCGGACGAAATCTTCATGGAGATGCTACCTTTCGGCGCAGTTCCGTCCACTAGGTCTGTAACTGGCTCCAATTATGCCCATATTGGTGTATCAGGAGACAGGATCCCCGGGCGCGCGCTCGTGGTCGTGGCCATCGACAACCTCTGCAAGGGGTCGTCGGGACAAGCGATCCAGAACGCGAACCTCATGCTCGGGCTGGAGGAAAGCGAAGGGCTGATGCTCGCCCCCGTCTTCCCTTGATCCGCGTCAATGGCACGGCCGGCGCGGTAAGGTAGACGAAGCGGCATCTGAGGAGGCGAAGAGATGAAGAGTCTGAAGAAGAAACGTCGTATCCAGGTGCTCAGCGTGGCCGCGCTGGCCTTGGTGATCGCGACCGGCACGATCGGGTACTCGATGCGCAGTGGCATCAACTTCTTCCGTGCGCCTTCGCAGCTTGCCACCGAACCGCCGCAGCCCGGCGAGGTGTTCCGCCTTGGCGGGCTTGTCGAGAAAGGCTCGCTCAAGCGCGGTCAGGGCGAGGTCATCGAATTCAAGGTCACCGATGGCGGCGCGACCGTCCCGGTGAAATTCGCGGGCGTCCTGCCGGACCTCTTCAAAGAGGGTCAGGGCATGATCGGTACGGGCAAGATGGAAGGCGACACGTTCGTCGCCTCCGAGATTCTCGCCAAGCACGACGAGAATTACATGCCCAAGGAAGTCGTCGATGCGCTGAAGGAACAGGGCGTCTACGAGGGCCCGTCCTCCTGATCGCAACCCCGGCGAACGCTCTCTTTTTGCCCTCTTAATCGCACGGCCCGAGCCTGCCTGACGTTGTCATCAACGGAGGCAGGCCATGAAATCGGTCACCCAGATCGCGGCGGAGATCGTCGCGCGCGAAGGCGGTTATGTCGATGATCCGGACGATCCGGGCGGTGCGACCAAGCACGGCGTCACGCTCGGAACCCTGCGCCGGTTGGGGCGCGATCTGACCGGTGATGGCCGGGTGGACGAGATGGATGTCCGCGCGCTCGACACCGCACAGGCCGCCGAGATTTTCATCGAGCATTACTACAAGAACCCGCACATCGACCGGCTGCCGCCCTCGGTGCAGACCTCGGTCTTCGACATGTATGTGAACGCAGGCGGCAATGCGGTCGTCATCCTGCAGCGTCTGTTGGGCGACATGGGCCAGCGAGTCGTGGTGGACGGGATCATCGGCCCGCAGACCATCGCCGCCGCCGAACTCGCCGATGCAGCCGCGCCCGGCTACTTCGCCGATGCCTACGGAATCGCGCGGCGCAACTACTACTACCGCATCGCCGATGCACGGCCGGCCAGCCGCAAATACGCAACGACGCGCGCGGGCGCGAAGGGCGGCTGGATCCGCCGCGCCGAGGAGTTCATCTCACCACGCTTTCACCTCACCGAGGGCGAGCATCGCAAGCGGGTGGCGAAATGGGCATGATCGAGAAACTGCTCGGCGGTGCGGGCACGGTGAAGGCGGCGGGCGAGGCGGCCAGCTCGGTGGCGGAGGTCTTCGTGCCCAATGCCACGAAGAAACTCGAGGCCGCGCAGGCCGCCTATATTGCGGCCCTTCAGGAGCACGGGGCCGAGTTCGAATATATCCGACCCGGTCGCTTCGATCGGATCGTGAACGGCCTCAATCGCCTGCCGCGCCCGGTGCTCGCCTTCGGGATCGTGGGGCTTTTCGTCTATGCGATGCTCGACCCGGTCGCCTTCGCGCAACGCATGGTCGGGCTGAGCTACGTCCCGGAGCCGCTCTGGTGGCTTCTGGGCGCGGTGGTCAGCTTCTATTTCGGCGCGCGCGAGGCGCATTACTTCCGGATGAAGACGGCTCTGCCGAAGCCGCCTGACGCTCTCGCGACGCCTCCGGTCGAGGAAAACGCGGCGCTCTCCGCTTGGCGGTCGCTCAAGAAACAGGACGAGTAGGGGGCTCTGCCCCCGCTCCCTGTGGGAGCCCCCCGGGATATTTCGAAAGAGCGAAGAAACGCGCGGGGGCTGTCTTCGCTCTTGGTCAAATATCCCGGGGTGAATTCGCGAAAGCGAAGAGGGGCAGAGCCCCTGATGCGTCTCAGTCGCGGGTGCCTGCGAAGCGTTCCTGCCACTCTTCGCGCTCGTCATCCGTGATCTTGCGGAAGAGCACCTCGGGCGTGGTGAAGGCGTGGCCTGCGGGCAGCGCTTCGAGCGCCGTTTTCACATCGCCCGGCCAGCCGCGATCCTCGTCGCCCATCGCCTCGAGCATGATCTTCGCCGCGTCGGGAATGAAGGGGGCCGAGAGCACCGCATAGATCGGGATCAGGTTGAGCGCGAGCCGTGCGATGGCCGCTGCCTGATCGGGATCGGTCTTGAACACAGACCACGGTGCCGATGCCTGCAGGTATTCGTTGCCCGCGACCCAGATTCCGCGAAGCTCCATCGCCGCCTTGCGGATATCCTTCTCTTCCATATGCGTCTCGTAGGCGCGGATGCGGGTGGTCAGATCCTCGATCAGGGCCGCTTCCTGCGCGCCCCAGCTGCCGCCTTCCGGGATCGCCTCGCCGAATTTCGAGCGGGTGAACTTGGTGATCCGGCTGACGAAGTTGCCCAGCACATCGGCGAGGTCCTTGTTCGCCGAGACCTGGAAGTTCTCCCAGGTGAATTCGGCATCCGCGCTTTCCGGCGCGTGGGACAGAAGCCACCAGCGCCAGTAATCGGCGGGCAGAAGCTCCAGCGCCTGATCCATGAAGACGCCGCGACCGCGCGAGGTCGAGAACTGGCCGCCATCGTAGTTCAGGTAGTTGAACGACTTGATGTAATCCACGAGCTTCCACGGCTCGCCCGAGCCGAGGATCGTCGCGGGGAACGAGAGCGTGTGGAAGGGCACGTTATCCTTGCCCATGAACTGGGTGTAGGTGACGTCGTCGGCGCCCTTGTCGGTGCGCCACCAGCGCTCCCAGTCGCCGCCGGTCTTCTCGGTCCATTCCTCGGTCGCGGCGATATATTCGATCGGCGCGTCGAACCAGACGTAGAAGACCTTGCCTTCCATGCCCGACCACGGCGCACCCTCGAATTGCGCGGGCACGCCCCAGCTGAGGTCGCGGGTGATGCCGCGGTCCTGCAGCCCGTCGCCGTCATGGAGCCATTTCTTCGCGATCGAGGTGGTCAGCACCGGCCAGTCGGACTTGCTGTCGATCCACGCATCCAGCCGATCCTTCATAGCCGACTGGCGCAGGAACAGGTGCTTGGTCCCGCGCATCTCCAGATCGGTCGAGCCGGAAATCGTGGAATGCGGGTTGATCAGGTCCACCGGGTCGAGCTGCTTGGTGCAGTTGTCGCATTGATCGCCGCGCGCGCTCTCGAAACCGCAATTGGGGCAGGTGCCCTCGATATAGCGGTCGGGCAGGAAGCGCCCGTCGGCCTTGGAATACATCTGGGTTTCCGAGACTTCGCGGATCAGCCCCGCCTCGGCCAGCTTCACCGCGAAATGCTGCGTCAGGCGATGGTTCTGCGGGCTGGACGAGCGCCCGAAGTGATCGAAGCTGAGCCGGAAGCCTTCCGCGATCTTCGCCTGCACCTCATGCATCTCCGCGCAATACTCGGCGACCGGCTTGCCCGCTTTCGCGGCGGCCAGTTCGGCGGGGGTGCCGTGCTCGTCGGTGGCGCAGATGAACATCACCTCGTTGCCCCGCGCGCGCTGGTAGCGGGCGAAGAGATCAGCCGGCAGCTGCGAGCCCACGAGATTGCCGAGGTGCTTGATGCCGTTGATATAGGGAATGGCCGAGGTAATGAGATGGCGCGCCATGTAGGACCCTCTTGCTGTGGAGCGTTTGAGCGCGGGTTTACTAGGGAATCATGGGAAGGGCTAGGGGGGAGCGCCGAGACGCACCGCTTGCGGCCTTGCGATCAGTCGAGCGTGTAGACCTTGCCGATCGCACCGTCGGTTTCACGCCATGTCTCGAAGCCCGCTTGGCCGTAATAGGCAAGCGCGGCGGCGTTCTCTGCGCCGATATAGGCTTCGATCTTCACAAGGCCTGCGCCGCGTGCCGCGCTGAGGCTCCAGGCCCACAATCGGCGCCCGACACCGCGCCGCGCGGCTGAGGGGCGTACATGCGTGCCGATGATGCCCCAGCCTTCCGGTGTGCCGTAGGGATTGCCCGCACGCGCATGTTTGAGCGATTGAAGGCCGAGGGCCTGGCCGTCTTCATCCTCGCAGATCGCGCAGCGGATGAGGTCGGGATGTTCCAGATAATGCGAGCGCACGAATTCCGCGTCGCTGGCTTTGCTGCGCTGGCCCGAGCTCACCAGCTCTTCGAGCACGTCGGCCAAGGCGGCGGCATCTGCGGGCGTGGCGTTTCGGGTTCTCACGGGCGGCTCCTATCAATTGACTGAAATCGCGCGTGACTGTGGAAGCGGGGCCTTTCGGGGGCAAATCACGAAACGAGGCGCCACGCGCCACGCCTCCAAGACTTGCTTTTGCGCGGGTGGCGTCGATAGTCGGGGCGAGGCGGAGCGAGCGTAGGGGGCAAGCGGTGCTGATACATGCCGGAGACGATCGGAGCGTTTCGATCGACCTCGCGCTGGCGGTCTGGCTGGCGCTGGTCGCGGGTGCGGTGAATGCGGCCGGGTTCCGGGCGCTCGGCTATTTCTCGGCCAATATGACCGGGAATGTCTCGACCGCGACCGACCTGCTCGCGCTGGGGCGGTTCGGCACGGCGATCTGGTTCCTGCTGCTGCTTCTGGCCTTCGTCTTCGGAGCCTTCGCCTCCGGGGTGCTGATCGATGTCGGGCAGCGCCGGAGGTTGCACGGGATCTACGCGCTGTCGATCCTGCTGGAGGCCGCGCTGCTGATCGTACTGACGATCCTCGACATGGTTTGGGCCGCGGCGATGAGCGAGCATCTGATGATGATCGGGCTCAGCTTCCTGATGGGGCTGCAGAACGCAGCGAGCACGAAAATCTCGGACGGGCGGGTGCGCACAAGCCATGTGTCCGGCATCGCGACCGATCTGGGGCTGGAGCTTGCGGCGCTTTTGCCGGGCGCACGCGATGCCGAGGCCAGGCAGGTGCTTCGCTCGCGGCTCCTGCTGCATGTCGCGACGCTGTGCTCCTTCTTCGCGGGCGGGATTGCAGGCGTGCTGGGATATGAGCGCATCGGCCCGATGGTCTTCGCGCTGGCGGCGGCGCTGCTGATCGTCATCGCCGTGCCGGAGCTGCGCAAGGTCTATCGCGGGGGGCGGTGAGCCTTGCCGCTGTGAGCGCAGGGGCGCGCATGAAAAAGGGCGCCCGCGAGGCGCCCTTTTCCGTAACAGTCATGCAGCTCAGGCTCAGAAGCCGAGGCCGGCATACTTGTTCTTGAACTTCGACACGCGACCACCGGTGTCCATGAGGCGCGACGAACCACCGTTCCACGCCGGGTGCGAGGTCGGGTCGATGTCGAGGGTGAGGGTGTCGCCCTCGGAGCCCCAGGTCGAGCGGGTCTGATACTCGGTCCCGTCGGTCATCTTGACGGTGATCGTGTGGTAGTCGGGATGGGTTTCGGCTTTCATCGTCCCGCTCCTTATTTCGCAGCTTTGGGCTTGTAGTGGGTGTCTTCGGCGATACGAGCCGACTTACCGCGACGAGCGCGCAGGTAGTACAGCTTGGCGCGACGCACGCGGCCACGGCGGACCACTTCGATCGAGTCGATGTTGGTCGAATAGAGCGGGAACACACGCTCCACGCCTTCGCCGAAGGAGATCTTACGCACGGTGAACGAAGCCGCCAGCGTGTCGCCGCCCTTGCGCGAGATGCAGACGCCTTCATAGGCCTGCACGCGCGAACGGGTGCCTTCGGTCACTTTGTAGCCGACGCGAATGGTGTCACCGGCTTTGAAATCCGGGATGGTCTTGTTGAGCTCGGCGATTTGTTCCGCCTCGAGCTGTGCGATCAGGTTCATCGCAACGTCCTTTCACATGCTCACGGTTTGTCCCGTGAAGGTTTCGCCGCCTCAGAGCTCCGCGTCTTCATCGGGTCCGGTCGCCTTTTCAGGTTCGCGCCCGCGGGAGGTTTCAGGTCGTCTTTCGCTTTTTGCGCCCTTCGCCGGTGCCGTGTCGCGGACCGAAGAAGGCTCCGCCGGGCAACAGAAAAAGGGTCCGAGGGCCGATTCCGGCTCCGGACCCGCGCGTATTACGGGGAAATGGGTAACGGATCAAGGGGGAAGTGGGGGTGGACGATGACTTGCCTTTAAGACGCCAACGTTTGCAAGACTGAAGTCACTCCCACGCTTTGGTCATTTCGTGCCATCGTTTCACATAGATTTTCAAGTCCTGCCGAGCCAGTCGCTCATGGGGTTTGTTGTGGTGGAAGATTTCAGTCAACAAGTCATAGCATCTATCAATTAAATTCTGAGCGTCATCCATTTGAAACCGAACGTCGAAGGCATCTGAAAGCGAATGAGCTACGATTTTATCTCTGACATTTTTTAGTTTACCTAAAAGCTCGGCTCTCATTAATTCATTTAATTTTATTTTGAGATCTTCGTTGAGAGCTATTGCGTCGTTGCCTAGGATGTTAGGTATCGAAATGCGTTCTGATTTACTTCCCTTCTTGTCAAATAGTCGAGCAAGCCCAAGTACAAGCATGTCTTTCAGTGCCTGCTCTTGAACTTCAAGGTTCACGCGCAATTCGTTGGGCAGCTGTGTTCTGTTAGAAAGGCGTATCGAGACGACACGTAACTGCATCAAAGATAAATCGGCATAAACGAGATTTTCTCTCAGCTTGCCAAAATATTCTTCCATTTCCATATTATGCGATGAATTATCCCTCTTCATTTTTCGAATTCCATAGGCCGCCGCTTCACTTTACAAAACTTTGAGAAATTGCAGTTTACAATCCTGCATGTTCTACTCCCCACGCTTCTCCCACAAATCCGGCCGCCGCTCCTGCGTGAGCTTTTCGCTCATCTCGCGGCGCCAGTCTTCGATCTTCTTGTGGTTGCCCGAGGTGAGCACTTCGGGGATCGAACGGCCTTCCCATTCGGCGGGGCGGGTGTATTGGGGATGCTCCAGCAGCCCGCTGGAATGGCTTTCCTCGACAGCGCTCTCGGCATTGCCCAGAACGCCCGGCAGCAGCCGCACGGTGGCGTCGATCAGCACTTGGGCGGCCACCTCGCCACCCGTCAGGACGAAATCGCCGATCGAGACTTCCTCGACGCCGAAATGTTCCAGCACGCGCTCGTCCACGCCTTCGAACCGCCCGCAGAGAAGCGTCATGCCGTCGGCCTCGGCAAAGCGGCGCGCCATCTCCTGCGTCAGCGGCTTGCCGCGCGGCGAGAGATAGACGACCGGCCAGCGCGCGCGGTCATCCGGCGTGCCGTGGGCGGCCTGCTTGAGCGCCTCGCCCACAACATCGGCGCGCAGCACCATGCCCGCGCCGCCGCCGGCGGGGGTGTCGTCGACGTTGCGGTGCTTGCCGATGCCGAAGGGGCGCAGGTCGATCGTCTCCAGCGCCCAGAGGCCCAGATCGCGGGCGCGGCCCAGAAGGCTCAGGCCCAGCGTGCCGGGGAAGGCTTCGGGGAATAGCGTGACGATCTTCGCGGTCCACGCGCCTTTCAGCCGCGGTGGCTCGTCCATAAGCGAACTGGGCTTGCGCGTCGGCGAGATCGTCAGGCGGCCATGCGACTTGGTCGCGAGCTTGGGTTTGTCGTCACTCATCGGATTTCGCCTCTGCCTCTTCGCGCCATGCTGCCCGCAATATGGCGCGCTTTTTCTCTTTTGTGGCCTCGCGCGGCAACCCTTCCGCGTTGATTGCGGCGAGTTGGTCGGCCAGCGCCGCCCGGTCCACGCTCCGGGGGCGCGCATTGGCCGTAATCCCGAGGCCCAGCGACGCGCGCACCTCTAGGGGGACGCCCATCAGATCGAGGAGCGGCGTCAGCGGGCCGTGGGGATTGTCGCGGGCTTCGTCGAGCATCACCCATGTCACCGGGGCGGGGTCCACAGTGCTCACGATCTCGCGCAGAACGGGGGCGAGGTCGAAGCCCGACAGCCGGGTGCGGAAGCTGTCGAGCGTGTCCGTCAACATGCCGCTGCGCACATGCTGCCAATGCAGGCTCTCGATCCACGCAGTCTTTTCGCGGGTGGTCAGAAACAGCTGCAACTCCAGCGCATCTTCGTATTTCGCGTGGAAGACTTCAGCCAAGGCGCCCATCAGTTCCGGCGTTGCCGAATAGTCCAGCACGCCATCGCGGCCCGGCATGTGGCCTGCGAGCCCTTCGATGGAAATCACAGCCTGCGTGGTGTCTTCGGGGAGAGCGTCGGCCCAACTGGCCAGCGCGGCCTGATAGAGCCCTAATTCGAACGGATCGCGGGTCAGTGAAAAGGCGCGGGCTGCGGCGGCTGCGTCGGGAATATCTTCGCGGAGCGCAATCGCCCAATCTGGCAGATGGGCGCTGACTTCGCGCAGTCCGGTCTGGATCGTGGAGGTGCCGGTCTTGTGAAAGCCCGGATGGACGATCACACGCATCCGCTCACAGATCCTCGGGCGGGTCGGCGACGATACGCTGCGCGGCGAGGTCCACGGTCGGCACGATGGCCTTGGTGAAGGGCAGTAGCAGCGCCTGTTTGCGCCCGGGCGCGAAAATTTCGAGAATGTCGCCCGCGCCGTGATTGTGGACCGCGCGCACGGTGCCGATCTTGGTGCCGCCGGTATCGACCACCGTCAGCCCGATCAGGTCGGCATGGTAGAATTCGTCGTCAGGAAGCGAGGGCAGCTTGTCGCGGTCGGCCCAGAGGGTCACGCCGCGCAGCGCATCGGCCTCTTCCTTGGTGGCCACACCCGACAGCCGTGCGCCAAGCCCGTTCTTCAGGCCCCGCGTCAGCGTCACGTCGAACTGGCGCGCGCCGTCTTCGGTATAAAGCGGGGCGTAGCCCACGATATCCTCGGGTTCGGCGCAGAAACTCTTGAGGCGCACTTCGCCCTGCACGCCGAAAGCTCCGGCAATGGCACCCACGCAGACGCGTTCGGGTTGGGTCATGATGCGATCCTCTGTGCTAGATCGGATGGGGCAGGGGCCGGGCACATATCGCGCCCGGCCCGCCAGCCATCCATAGCTGCCGATTATTCTTCGGCGGGTGCTTCTTCAGCGGCGTTCGCCTCGGCGGCCTTGGCGGCACGCTGTTCGGCGCGCTCCTGGGCTTTCTTGCCCGGAACGGCTTTCTTCATGTTGGCGCGGGTCGGCTTGCTGCGCTCGCCAGCGGCTTCGAGGAAGCGCGCGATGCGATCGGTCGGCTGCGCGCCCTGGTCGAGCCAGTACTTCACGCGCTCAATGTTCATCTTCACGCGGTCTTCGCTGTCTTTCGGCAGCAGCGGGTTGTAGGTGCCCAGCTTCTCGAGGAAGCGGCCGTCACGCGGCATGCGCGAGTCGGTAGCGACGATCGAATAGAACGGACGCTTCTTGGAACCCCCACGAGCGAGGCGGATTTTCATAGCCATGTCAGTTGTCTCCTTTGGATGGCTGGTGATGGGCCGGATGGCCCGTCATTTCTGGAATTTCTCGTGATGCCGGATCACTTCCGAAATCACGAAATTGAGGAACTTCTTCGCGAATTCCGGGTCGAGCCCGGAATCGCTCGCCAGCTTTTCGAGCCGGGCGATCTGCTTGGCCTCCCGATCGGGATCGGAGGGCGGAAGGTCGTGCTCTGCCTTCAGCTTGCCGACGGCCTGCGTCTGGGCAAAGCGTTCGGCCAGCGTGTAGATCATCACCGCATCGAGCCGGTCGATGCTGTCGCGATGCTCTTTCAGCAACTCAGCGGCACGGGTGGTTGAATCGCTCATGCGGCGGCCTCCTTCGGTGCGGGGTGACGCCAGACGACGATCGGCGGCTCCCCGGGATAGGCGGCCTGCGGGTCGGGGCGCGCGCCCAGACGCTCGGCCAACGCGGTCGAACGGGTGTTGTTCGGATCGATATAGCTGACCGCGGTCGACCAGTTCAGGGCGCCAAACGCATGCGCGATCACCGCGCGCGCGGCCTCGGCCACGTAGCCCTTGCCTTCGGCGTCCTGCGACCAGACCGACCAGGCGATCTCGGCCTCGGGCCAGCTCTCGGGCATCCAGGGGCCAAGCGCCCCGAAACCCTGATCCGAGCCGCGCTCGGTCATCACGAACATGCCCCAGCCGCGCAGAACCCAATGGCCGGTGATCGCAGCAAAACTGCGCCATGCGGCTTCCGGAGTCGGCTCCTTCACCGGGCGGAACCAGTGGCTGCGCTCGGACATGTAGAAATCGCGCCATGCTTCCCAGTCCGCAGCCTTCGGGGCGCGGAGCACGAGACGCTCGGTCTCGAGAACAGGGGTGGGGGAGAGCGCGACGGTCATCGGATCACTTCTTCTTGCCGAAACCCGACAGGCCCGGCGGCAGCGCGCCGCCCAGACCGGGCATGCCGCCCTTGGGCATCTTGCCGCCCATCGCCTTCGCCGCGGCTTCGACCTCGGCGGGATCCATGTTGGCCAGATCCGGCGCACCGCCGCCCTTGCCGCCCATCATCTTCATCGCCTGTTTCATCATGCCGCCCTTGCCCATCTTCGAGAGCTTCTTCATCGAGTCGGACATCTGGCGGTGCATCTTCAGCAGCTTGTTGAGGTCGGACACCTCAAGGCCTGCGCCCGCCGCGATGCGCTTCTTGCGGCTCGCCTGAAGGATCTGCGGGTTGGCGCGCTCTTTCTTGGTCATCGAGTTGATGAGTGCGATCTGGTGGGTGATCGTCTTGTCGTTCAGGCCCGCATCTTCGGCCTGCTTGGCGTATTTCGACATGCCCGGCATCATCCCCATGACGCCCTGCATCCCGCCCATCTTGATCATCTGCTCAAGCTGGTTCTTCATGTCGTTCATGTTGAACAGGCCCTTCTGGAAGCGCTTGGCCATGCGCTCCGCCTGTTCCTGTTCCAGCGTTTCCTGCGCGCGCTCCACGAGGGCGACGATATCGCCCATGCCGAGGATGCGGCCCGCGATGCGCTCGGCCTCGAAGGTCTCGAGCGCGTCCATCTTCTCGCCCAGGCCCACGAAGCGGATCGGCTTGCCGGTGACCGCGCGCATCGAGAGCGCCGCACCGCCGCGACCGTCGCCGTCCATCCGGGTCAGAACGACGCCCGAGACGCCGACCTTCTCGTCGAACTCGGTCGCGACGTTCACCGCGTCCTGACCGGTCAGGCCATCGACAACGAGGAGGGTCTCACGCGGGTTCGCGACATCGCGCACCGCCTGAACCTCGTCCATCAGCACTTCGTCGATATGCAGACGGCCCGCGGTGTCGAGCATGTAGACGTCATAGCCGCCGAGTGTCGCCTGCTGCTTCGCGCGCTTGGCGATCTGCACGGCGCTTTCGCCCTTCACGATCGGCAGCGTGTCGACGCCGATCTGGGTGCCGAGGATCTGCAGCTGCTCCATTGCGGCGGGGCGGTTGGTGTCGAGCGAGGCCATCAGCACGCGCTTGCCTTCGCGGTCCTTGAGACGCTTGGCGAGCTTGGCGGTCGTGGTGGTCTTACCCGAGCCCTGCAGACCGACCATCAGGATCGGCGCGGGCGGGTTGTCGATCTTCAGCGCATCGGCGGCCTCTTCGCCCGCGAGCATCTTGATCAGCTCGTCATGGACGATCTTGACGACCTGCTGGCCCGGCGTGACCGATTTGGTGACCGCAGCGCCGGTGGCCTTGCCCTCGACCGACTTGATGAACTGGCGGGCGACCGGAAGCGAAACGTCGGCTTCGAGAAGCGCGACGCGCACTTCGCGCATGGCCGTTTTCACGTCATCGGCGGAAAGCGCACCTTGTTTGGTCAGCCGGTCGAAGACGCCACCTAGGCGCTCTGATAGACTTTCGAACATGGGCCACCCTCCTGTGATTGGGGCCGGGACAAACGACAAGCGCACCAGTGGGCGCAACGCGCTGACTGGTGGCGATCCCGACCTCATGCCGGGACCGGAGGGATTCGTCCTCCGGGGAAATCTCGCGTGAACTATGACAAAGGCCCCGCGGAGTCAACCACGGGGCCAGTCGGGGGAGGTAGGGACGTCTTTGCAGACTGGAGATCAGGCTGCGAGTTCGATGATCTGGGTCTCGGCCTTGGCGATCGCCGCATCTTCGTCGAGGTTCACGCCCTCGGCTGCCACCACGGTCACGTCGGTGATGCCGATGAAGCCCAGAACCTGCTTGATGTAGGGCGTTGCGAAATCGAAGGCGGAGCCCTGCGGCACGCCGCCCGAGGAGTAGGCGATGACAACGCGCTTCGGACCGGCGAGGCCCTCGGGGCCAGCCTCGGTGTAGCGGAAGGTCTCGCCCACGCGGCAGACCATGTCGATCCAGTGCTTGAGCGGGCCGGTGACGCCGAAGTTGTAGACGCCGCAACCGATGACGATCGTGTCGGCGGCTTTCACTTCCGCGATCAGCTCGTCGGACAGGGCGAGCAGCTCTTTCTGCTCGTCGCTGCGCTGGTCGGCGGGGGTGTAGGCTGCGCCGATCCATGCTCCGTCGATGGTGGGAATGGTGGTCGCATCGCGGGTGGTGACGTCGCCGCCGAGACGCTCGACGATCTTGTCGGTGAGGCGTTTGGAGATCGACGCGTCGCCCTTGATGGAGCTGTCGATACGCAGGGTCTTGGTCATGGGGAGGACTCCGTAAAACGTGTTCGATGTGGGGTCGTGAATTTCGTTCTGCACCTTACTTGTCTCTTGCAATCCAGAACGCAACGGGCATGATCGAGCAGATTATGTTCACGGATGCACAGCATGAGCTTTGACAGTTGGGATGAAATTCGCACCGCTTTCCATGTGGCGCGGATCGGCACGGTTTCGGGCGCGGCCGAAGTCTTGGGGGTTCACCACGCGACGGTGATCCGCCATGTCGATGCCTTGGAAGACAAGCTGGGCACGAAGTTGTTCCAGCGCCATCCGCGTGGCTACACGCCGACCGAAGCGGGGCAGCAATTGCTCTCGGTCGGGCAGGCGACCGAGGACCAGTTCAGCCAGCTCGCCGCCCGGATCGCGGGCGCGGGCGACGAAGTCACGGGCGAATTGATCGTGACGTCGCTGACCGCGGTTTCGGTGCTTGTTCTGCCCGCGATGGAAAAGCTCTTGGGCGAATATTCCGGGCTGCGTCTGCGCTATCTCACCGATCAGCGCGTGTTCCGGCTGGAATATGGCGAGGCGCATGTCGCGATCCGCGCCGGTAACCGCCCGACCGAGCCTGACAACGTGGTGCAGTCGCTGGGCCGGATGCAGAACGCGCTCTACGCGAGCCACGCCTATGTCGAGCGCTTCGGGATTCCGCGCTCCAAGGAAGAGCTCGCCAAGCATCGCTTCGTCTCGAACGACAACCGCGACAGCCGCGCGCCGTTCTATCGCTGGCTGCGCGACAATGTGCCGGACGAGCAGGTCGTGTTCCGCGCGAACGAGCATGAAAGCCAGGTCGACGCGATCAAGGCGGGGCTTGGTTTGGGTTTCCTGACCGTGCCGATGGGCCGTGCCGATCCGACGCTCGAAGAGGTGGTGAAGCCCTACGATACCTGGGATACCAACCTGTGGCTGGTGACCCATGTCGACCTGCACCGGACGCCGAAGGTTCAGGCCGCCGTGAAGGCGATCAAGGAGCAGGCCGCACGTTCGGACGGTCTGATCCTGAGTTGACTTCAGAACTGAGCTATTCGGCTGCGTGCAGCCGTACGGGGGCCGGTGCGGGCTCCGCCTCTTCGCGCGCCTTCCGACGTCGCGCCACGGCCTTCGCGCCGAAATTGTCGCGCCCGTAGGCGAAGGCGAATTGCAGCGCGAGCCCGCCGAAGATCAGCAGCGTATCCTGCCAGAACCCGCCCGGATGCACCTGCTTCACCGTCTGGCCCGCGATTGCCAGCACCGTGCCGAGTGCGAAGATTGGCAGCGAGTGGCGTCCCAGCATCCGGATCGGCTCCAACACGCGCGCCTCGGCGATGCGCGGGATGAACCCCGGCAGCGACAGGATGTAGGCGAGCGCCAGCAGGTGCGACAGGCGAGGAAGCGACACGAAGGTCTTGTCGAAACCCGCGATGAAGAAGGGCACGTTCCACTGGCGCAACTGCCAGACCGCGTGGCCGAAATTCTTCAGCATCCAGCCGTTGTGAATCCAGACGAAGGTCAGCGCCAGCCAGCCCGCCGCGAGGGCGATGATCCAGCTTTTCACCGGCACGAGCCGCTTGCCTTGGCGCAGCGACAGCCCGGTCAGGATGCCGAGGCTGAACACGAGTTGCCACGCCAGCGGATTGAAGAACCAGCCGCCCTCCATCGGGTAGTTCGGCAGGTTCAGCCGGAACAGCCCCGTTGCCACCCAAAGCCCGACCGAGGTCGCCAGCAGCGCCAATTTGCTGCGCTGTCCGATCCGGATCAGCGCGGGCGCCATCAACAGGAGCGCCATATACATCGGTAGGATGTTCACATAGCCCAGCTGGTGGCCCAGCGTGGCAATCCCGATCAGGAAGCCGAACGGGTCGGTGCCATAGATCTTCATCGCGTTCTTGGACAGCATCGCCTCGTTGCCCCAGAACTGCACGGCGGCCGAGACGATCGCGATCGCCCAGACGGCGGTCAGGATATGCACGAGGTAGAGAAGCCACGCCCGGCCCCAGAGCCGCGAGGTGCCTTCCCAGCTCAGTCCCTTCGCCAGCGCCGGACCGTAAGCCAGCGCGGCGGCAAGGCCGGACATGAAGACGAAGCCCTCCGCCGCATCCGAGAAGCCCAGATTGCGGGAGGTGAAGTTCTCGTAGAGATTGCCCGGGATGTGATCGATATAGATCATCACCAGCGCGAGGCCGCGGAACAGGTCGATCCGCAGGTCGCGCCCGGGTTTCATCAGCGCGATGTTACGCATGTGCGGGGCTCCGGTGAGGGGCGTCCGCGAAACCGGCGCGGTCGCCCTCGGGGGCCGGGAAAGCGTTTTCCCAGCGGGTGAAGATCGCATCGTGCAGACGCAGGATGCGCGGCGTGTCGATTTCGCTGGGCACTAGCATCAGCTGCGAGCGCGACGGCTGCGACGACCACGAGATCAGCCACGGTGCGGCGATCATCGGCAGCCCCACCGGCAGCAGCCAGAACAGCAGACCCGGCGCGAGCCACCATGTGACGGCAAGGCCCGCAGCACCGATCGCCACGATCCACCACGCCGCGGTGAACCCGTCGGCCACGCTCAGCCGTCCGTCGCCGCGGTTGTTGGTGGGCCAGCCGCCATCCGCGCCGAAAAGCACTTGAAAGACCGAGCGCGTGGCAAAGGCCAGCAGCACCGGAGCCGTGAGCGAGGAGAACAGCAATTCGCTCAGCGTCGAAGCGAAGGCGATGTTGCCGCCGCCGAAACCGCGCGCTGTGCCGTTCATCGCGGCGCGCCCTGCGATCAGCAGTTTCGGCACCAGCAGAAGCCCGAAGATGCCGATGGCGAGGCCGATCGCTTTCGAGGCCTCCGACGGCGGGAAATAGGGGAAGGGCCAATAGGGCTCGGGGAAGTAATCCGGCGGCGGCATGAACAATGGCGCCGCGACCGAGGCCACGAGAAAGCCCAGCCAGAACAGCGGCGCGATATAGGCCATGATGCCCTGCGCAAAGACGAACCGCGACCAGCCGCGCAGCCCCGGTGCGCCGATGATGCGAGCATGTTGCAGGTTGCCCTGACACCAGCGGCGGTCGCGCTTGGCATGATCGACGATATTCTCGGGGCCTTCCTCGAACGAGCCCTCCAGATCGTCGTCGAGCCGCACGAGCCAGCCGTTGCGCGCCAGAAGTGCCGCCTCGACATAGTCGTGGCTCATCACATGCCCACCGAAAGGCGGCTGGCCCTTCAGCGCGGGCAGGCCGCAGCTTTCGGCAAAGGCGCGGGTGCGCACGATGGCGTTGTGGCCCCAGAACGGGCCGGTCTTGCCCTGCAGCATCGCAAGGCCACGCGCGAAAACGGGCGAGAAGAAGCTGGCCGAGAATTGCATCGCACGGGCGAAGCGCGAGCTTCCCCGCACCACTTTCGGCAGGGTCTGCAACAGGCCTAGGCGCGGTTCGGCCTCGATCCGGCGGATCATCTGCAGGATCGTTTCGCCTTCCATCAGGCTGTCGGCATCGAGGATCAGTGCGAAATCATAGGCCGCGCCGGAGCGGGTGATGAAATCCTCGATATTGCCGGCCTTCTTGCCCACGTTGTTGGTGCGGCGGCGATAGAAGAACCGGCCAAGCGCGTCACGCTCTTCGACGAGATGGGCGAAGACCTGCACCTCGCGCTGGGCGATGTCGTCCTTGCGGGTGTCCGAGAGGATCGCGAAATGCACCTCCGCGTCGTCGCCGGTCGCGGCGAGCGAGGCATCCATCGCGGCCACGCGCGAGAAGGTGGAGACCGGGTCCTCGTTATAGACCGGCACCAACACGACCGTACGGCCTTGGATGCGCGCATGCGGGTCCACGCGCGGCGGCGGCTCGGCGCGCGAGGTCAGCCCGATCAGCGCCTGCACCGCGCCCCAGGCGAGCCAGAGCGTCGAGATCAGGATCAGAAGCGCGCGCACAACGTCGAGCGTCTGCAAGCCGTCGGCCTGGCCGAACTGAATGAACAGAACGAAGGCGCCGATACCCGCAAGCGCAGCGAGCCCGAGCGCCAGAGCGCGCAGGCCGATCAGCAATGCGCCGCGAGGACGCGCGAGCGCGGACATGTCAGGTGCCTTCCCCGACCGGGCGGCGGGTCAGCATCCGGGCGAGCCGGGTACTCAGCCGAAGATCGGGTTCGATCTGTTGCGCAGGCATGGCCATCGGGGCCACCGGCAGCGCGGCGGGCCCGGCAACGAGGTCTTCGGGCGACAGCCGGCGCTGGGCGCGCGGCTGGTCGGTCAGCGCCGGCACTTCCGGCAGCGTCAAATGTGAAATCATGTTTTGGTCCACTGGTAGAGCCAGGTCTCGGAGAGGTTCCGTCCAAAACCAGCAAGAGTGGCAGAGAGTTCCACGGGCGCGTCGCCATCGGCGGAAATATCCAGAACGAGACGCCAGACATTGTCCTGTTCGACCTTCGAAAGGGTCTGCGTTTCGATCTTGCCCTTGTTCGCGTGGGTGACCGGTTTGATTTCGTCGACGGCCGAAGCCGGCAGGCGCGAAATCTCTCCGCCCTTGAAATCAATGACGAATTTCCGGGTGCCCTTGGTGTTTTCGACGCCCGAGACACCGCCGGTCCCGGCCCATGTCTGGTCCACATAGGCGCGCTGATCGCTCGGATCGGGGGGCAGATCGCCCCATTCCAGCCGATAGGCGAATTCCAGCGCATCGCCTGCTTTTGCCGGAGCTTCGGGCACCCAGAAGGCGACGATATTGTCGTTCACCTCGAGTTTCGAGGGGATCTCGACCAGCCGAACCATGCCCTTGCCCCAGTCGCCTTGTGGCGTCACGCGGACCGAGGGGCGGCGCTCGTAGCGGGCCGAGGCGTCCTGATAGTGATCGAATTCGCGCTCGCGCTGATAGAGGCCGAAGCTCTGCGGCGCGCTCTCGGCGAAATAGGAGGAGGCGAGCTTGTTCGGGTTCTGCAGCGGGCGCCACAGCTTGTCGCCATCGGCCTGTTCGATCGCCAGCCCGTCGCTGTCATGCACGCGCGGGCGGTAGTCGTCGAAATTATGCCGGTTGCGCGGTCCGTAGAGGAACATTGAGGTCAGCGGCGCGACGCCGAGCTGCTGGATATCCTCGCGGATGAAGAGCCGCGCGGTCACGTCGACCGAGGTCGCCTCGCCCGGGGTGATGACGAATTTGTAGGCCCCCGTCAGCGAGGCGGAGTGCATCTCGGCGAAGACGGTGATCGAGGTCGCGCCCGAGGTCGGCGTCTCGACCCAGAACTGGGTGAAACGCGGAAATTCTTCGGCGACTGAGACGCCGGTGTTCACGGCCAGCCCGCGGGCCGAAAGGCCATAGGCCGAACCCCGGCCGAGCGCGCGGAAATAGGACGCGCCCTGAAACGCGATCAGCTCGTCCATGACATCGGGGCGATTGAGCGGCGTGTTCAGCCGGAAGCCCGCGATGCCCGGCAGATCGGCATGTTCGGGCACGATCTTGCGGGCTTTGCTCTGGTAGATGAAATCGTCGGTCGAGAAATTCATCGGGCTCGCTTGCCCGTTCTCGACGCTGGAGAGATGCACCGGCTCTTTGAACAGCCAGCCCAGATGGAAGGCCTGCAACTCGAAGCGCGTGTCCTCGATATCCTCGAAGCGCGACTTGTCCGGATCGAAGCGGATCATCCGATAGCTGTCGTAGTCCAGCTTGCTCAGGAAATCGGCCGAGCTGGTCTCGGGCGGCACGGCGTCTCCCTTCGCGGCCTTCTGCATCCGTGCCGCGAGATCGTCGAAAGAAAACGGCGATTGCTGCGGTGCGGCGGGGGTCGGGGCGGGAGCGGTGGCGGGTTCGGCCGGGGCGGCGCTATCTTGCGCGAGCGCATGACCGGGCCAGCCTCCCGCGGCGGCGAACGCGCCAAAAGCGGAACCGGCGGCGAGGAGCTGCCGGCGGGAGAATTGGGGCACTTGCACAGTGCGGGGATTAGGCATCTGTTTCCCTGCGATTACAGTCGCTTCGCACGGAGAAAAACCGCCGTGCTGCAATTTGCATAGCCACATGCCCGGAAAAACTGCAAGAGGGTATGCGAGGCCCATCGGGCGGACAGGGCCGAGCCATGCGATTCTCGCATAACATCGCCCATCCATGCATCGAAAAGCGCGATTTCCCGCCGATTCAGCGACATTTGTGCCGCAGAATGCCGCATGTGCAAAATGGCGGGAGAAGGGTCGATCGCTGCCGCTTTGAGGCGGCCTCCGCACAATGCCTTGCGATTCTACTCAGGAAACGCCGTCGCGAAGCTTGACAGACATGCCCCCTGTGCGCAGGTAAAGTAATGCTTGCGCGGGGGGAGAGTGCGGTCGCATCCATCGCCCCAAGGCCCGCCAAAGAACGGACCGGAGAGAAGATGTCGCCTGCCTTGATCGCCGCTTTGCCCTTCCTGGGCGCAGCCATGCCGTCGATCCTTATCCGCACCGGACGCACCAATGCCGCCGCGGTTTCGGCCCTGTTCACGGGGCTGGCGCTGCTCGGGTTGTTGCTGAACCTGCCGACCGTGATGGCGGGTGGTGTCGTCGAGACCAAGATCGACTGGCTGCCCTGGCTGGGCCTGAACGTGAATTTTTGGATCGACGGTCTGGGGATGCTGTTCGCGACGCTGATCCTCGGGATCGGGCTGCTGATCATCCTCTACGCGCGGTTCTACCTGTCGAACAAGGACCCGGTCGGTCAGTTCTACACCTATCTGCTGCTGTTCCAGGGCGCGATGGTGGGCATCGTGCTGTCCGACAACATCCTGCTATTGCTGATCTTCTGGGAGCTGACCTCGCTTAGCTCCTTCCTGCTCATCGGCTATTGGAAGCACCTGCCTGCGGGCCGTCAGGGCGCGCGCATGGCGTTGACCGTGACCGGTCTGGGCGGTCTGTCGATGATCGCGGGGATGCTGATCCTCGGCAATATCGCGGGCAGCTACGACATCTCGGAGATCCTGCAGCACAAGGACGCCATTCAGGCGAGCCCCTATTACATCCCGGCGCTGCTGCTGATCCTCGGCGGCGCTTTCACCAAATCCGCGCAGTTCCCGTTCCATTTCTGGCTGCCGCACGCGATGGCGGCGCCGACGCCGGTCTCGGCCTATCTGCACTCCGCCACGATGGTGAAGGCGGGGCTGTTCCTGATGGCGCGGATGTGGCCGGTGCTCTCGGGCACGCCGGAATGGTTCTATATCGTGGCGAGCGTTGGCCTGATCACCATGCTGATCGCCGCGAAGATCGCGATCTTCAAACACGACATGAAGGCGCTGCTGGCCTTCTCGACCGTCTCGCATCTGGGGCTCATCACCTTCATGCTGGGACTAGGGACCGAGGCCGGGGCGCTGGCCGCCGTGTTCCACATCATCAACCACGCGACCTTCAAGGCGGCGCTCTTCATGTCGGCGGGCATCGTCGATCACGAGGCGGGCACGCGTGACCTGACCCGCGTCTCGGGGCTGCGCAAGCTGATGCCGATCACCTTCGTGATCGCGACCATCGCGGCGTTGTCGATGGCGGGCATTCCCTTCTTCAACGGCTTCCTGTCGAAAGAGATGATGCTGGAAGCCGCGGCCCATACGAAATGGCTCGACAATAGCTGGCTGATCCCGGTGCTGGCCACCATCGCGGCGCTGTTCTCGGCCACCTATGCCTTCCGCTTCATCAGCCACGGTTTCTTCGGCCCGCCGCCGCAGGATCTGCCGAAGACCCCGCATGATCCGCCCTTCGGCATGTGGATCAGCCCGGCCTTCCTCGCCTTCCTCGTGATCGCGATCGGTCTGTTCCCGATGGCGGTGGCGGGCGGCTATGTCCAGATGGCGACCAATGCAGTCGTCGGTGGCGGCTATCACATGCACGAGCTGAAGATCTGGCACGGCGTCACGCCCGCGCTGATCATGTCGGCCATTGCCGTCACCGGCGGTATCGCTCTGCTCGCCGCGCATCGCCCGTTCCAGCGCCTCTGGGACGCCACCCCGCGCCCCGAGGCCAAGGCGATGTTCGACTGGGTGGTCGTGAAGGTGCAGAGCCTTGCGGCCTGGATCACCCAAGGGCTGCATACCGGCGCGATGGCGCGTTACCTGATGCTGTTCACGATCACCGCGGTCGGGGTGGGGCTCTACGCCTTCATGAGCGGCACGCTGGGGCCGCAGACCCGCGCGCTGACGCCGGTGAACGGCGCGGCGGTGACCTCGTGGCTGCTGCTGCTGACCGCCACGATGTGTATCGTCGCCTTCCATCACAACCGCATCCTCGCGCTGGTGCTGATCGGGATCGTCGGCCTGACCGTCTCGATCTCCTTCATTTTCCTTTCCGCGCCCGACCTCGCGCTGACGCAGATCTCGGTCGAGATCGTGACGACGGTGCTGATGCTTCTCGCGCTGAACTTCCTGCCCAAGATCACCTCGATCGAATCCAGCCGGATGAAGATCGGCTTTGACGTCGGGCTTTCGGTCGCGGCGGGCGTCGCGGTCTCGGGGCTGATCTACGCGCTGCTGACCCGCGATTTCGCCTTCCCGACGATGTCCGGCTACATGCTCGACAACAGCTACAACCTTGCGGGCGGGGACAACGTGGTGAACGTGATCCTCGTGGACTTCCGTGGCTACGATACGTTCGGCGAGATCACGGTGCTGGGCATCGCCGCGCTGGTGATCTTCGCGCTGACCGAGGCGCTGCTGCAGGGCGCGTCCTCGCGCAAGCTGATCGCGTGGCGCCCCGACGTGCCGCGTGGCGGCGACAAGCACCCGCTGATGCTGCTGATCGTGACGCGGGTGATGATGCCGATCGCGCTGGTCGTGGGGCTCTATATCTTCTTGCGCGGCCACAATGCGCCCGGCGGCGGCTTCATCGCCGGTCTCGTGGTCGCGATCGCGCTGGTGACGCAATACATGGCCTCGGGCTTTGCGTGGACGCAGGCGCGCCAGAAGGTCTATTATCACGTGCTGATCGCGTCGGGCGTGCTGGTCGCAGGGATCACCGGGGCCGGGGCCTTCTTCAACGACATGCCCTTCCTCACCTCCGATTTCGGCTATGTGAAACTGCCCGGTCTCGACAAGTTCGAGCTGGCGACCGCTGCGGGCTTCGACCTCGGCGTGTTCCTCGGCGTCGTGGGCTCGGTGATGCTGGCGCTTGGCGGGCTGAGCCGCCTCGCGCGCCGCGCCGCAATGGGCGAGGAAGGCGGCGAGGAGGGCGCGCATATCGCGGCCGAGAAGCCGGAGGCCCGCGTGCTCGCGCCGCTCTCGGCCGGGCCCTATCCGCCCGAAGCCAAAGTGCCGCGCCGCTGGTGGAAGACCGCCCGCGCCGCGCGCGAAGCCACCCAGAACGAGCGTGACACCGTGCACGAGAACAAGAAGACCAACGGGGGCGATCACTGATGGAAGTGCTCGTTGCATCGGCCATCGGCGTGCTGACCGCCGCCGGCATCTACATGATCCTGCGTCTGCGCACCTTCCCCGTGGTGGTGGGCATGTCGCTGCTGTCCTACGCGGTGAACGTGTTCCTGTTCGCCACGGGCCGTCTGGTGATCAACCAGCCGCCGATCCTGCGCGACGGCGTGACCTCCTATACAGACCCGATCCCGCAGGCGCTGGTCCTGACCGCGATCGTGATCTCCTTCGGGATGACCGCGGTCGTGGTGATGCTCGCGCTTGGCGCCTTCATCGAGGCGGGCAATGACCGCATCGACCTCGAGGAAGAGGAGGACGGCCAATGATGGAGCATTGGATCATCGCGCCCGTCCTGATCCCGGCGATGCTCGCGCCGCTGATCGTGCTGTGGATGCGCTACGATCTGGTCACGCAGCGCGTGGCCTCGATCCTCGGCATGTCGGCGCTTCTGGTGCTGGCCATCGTGCTGATGGTGTCGGCGTCGATGGGCCCGCCCGAGGTCTATCGCCTCGGCAACTGGGAGCCGCCCTACGGCATCGTGCTGGTCCTCGACCGGCTGTCCGCGCTGATGCTGCTGCTGACCTCGATCCTCGGCCTCGTGATCGTGCTTTATGCGATCGGCTCGGGCTGGGACAAACGTGGCTGGCATTTCCACTCGCTGATGCAGTTCCAGATGATGGGGATTAACGGCGCCTTCCTTACGGGCGACGCGTTCAACCTGTTCGTCTTCTTCGAGGTTCTGCTGATCGCCTCCTACGGTCTGATGATCCATGGCGGCGGGCGCGCGCGGCTGAAATCGGGCGTACAATATGTGGTCTATAACCTCGCAGGCTCCACGCTGTTCCTCTTCGCGCTGGGGACCATCTACGCGACGGCAGGCACGCTCAACATGGCGGATCTGGCGGTGAAGGTGGCCGAGATGCCGACCGAGCAGACGGCGCTGATCAAGGTCGGTGCGGCGCTTCTGATGTTGGTCTTCGCGGTCAAGGCCGCGCTGGTGCCGCTGCAATTCTGGCTGCCCGCGACCTACACGAACGCGCCCGGCCCGGTGGCAGCGCTGTTTGCAATCATGACCAAGGTCGGCACCTACGCAATCGTCCGCGTCTATACGCTGATCTTCCCGATCACCGGCACGATCGGCACGCTTGCCCATGACATCCTGCTGCCTTCGGCCTTCCTGACGATCGCGATCGGGATGATCGGCATTCTCGGAGCTCGCGATATGGGCCGCACGGTCGCCTATGCGGTGATCGGCTCGGTCGGGACGATGATGCTGGCATTTGCGCAATTCACCCAAGGCGCCACTTCGGCGGGCCTTTACTACATGATCCACTCGACGCTGACCGCCGGCGCGATGTTCCTGATCGCCGATCTCGTGCGCGAGCGGCGCGGGCGTTGGGGGCTCGGCTTTACCGATGCGCCGCTGATGAAGAACCACGGGCTGATGGCGGGCATGTTCTTCATGGGCGCAATCGCGATGGCCGGGATGCCGCCGCTCTCGGGCTTCCTTGGCAAGCTGATGATCCTGGATGCGACGCGCGGCCAATGGGCGCTTTGGGCCACGGTTCTGGTGACCTCGCTGATCGCCATCGTGGGCTATGCCCGTGCGGGTAGTCAGGTGTTCTGGCGCTCCTACGCGGTCGAGGCCGAGGAGGACGATCTGCCGCCCGCGCCGAAGGATGCGAGCTCGCCGGGCCTCGCCTTTACCGCGACCGGCATCCTGCTGGCCGGATCGGTGGCGCTGACCGCGCTTGCCGGCCCTGCGAGCACCTGGCTGCAGGGCACCTCCGCGCAGCTTTTCACGCCGTCGCAATATATCGACGCGGTTCTCGCTGGCGCGGAAGAGCGCGCGCAGGAGGCGGCACGGATCGGGGCCCATGAGCACGGGCATATGGAAGTGAGCGAGGAGATGCAGGCCGAGGACGGCCATGGTGGCGACGCCAATGCCGCCGACCCGCATGCCGACACTCAGCCCGCCGATCAGACCGACACCCACACCGGAACCGAGACGGGGCAGGACGCCCCCGCCGCGGCGCATTGAGGGGAGCAAAGAGATGATCCGCAAGATCCTTCCCCACCCCTACCTGACCGTCACGCTGGTGATGGTCTGGTTGATGCTGGCCAATAGCTACACGCTCAATTCGCTGGTCTTCGCGATCCTCGTCGGGCTCGTGATCCCGTGGATCACCGCGCCCTACTGGCCCGCGCGCCCGCGTTTCGCGAAGCCGCTGAAGATCATCGAGTACATCTCCATCGTGATCTGGGATATCATCGTCGCGAATATCACCGTGGCGAAGATCGTGCTCTTCATGCCCAACTCCAAGCTGCACCCGGCCTGGGTCACGGTGCCGCTCGACATCGTCACGCCCGAGGCGGTGACGGTGCTGGCGGGCACGATCACGATGACGCCCGGGACGCTGACGGCGGAGCTGGCCGCCGACGGTCACTCGCTGCTGGTCCACGCGCTGCATGCGCCCGATGCCGACGAGGTGCGCGACGAGATCAAGTCCCGCTACGAGGCCCGCCTGAAGGAGATTTTCGAATGATCACCTATGCCCTGATCTTCGCCATCGCCTGCTATTCGCTGGCGCTGCTGTTCAACCTCTACCGGGTCGTTAAGGCGCCGGGCGTGACCGACCGGGTTCTCGCGCTCGACACGATGGCGATCAACGCGATCGCGATGATCGTGCTGTTCGGCATCTGGGAGGGCACGGCGCTCTTCTTCGAGGCGTCGATCCTTTACGCAATGACGGGCTTCGTGGCGACGGTCTCCTTCGCCAAGTTCATCCTGCGCGGCGACATTATCGAGTGAGGGCGTGATGGAACTGTTCTGGGATATCCTGATTTCCGCGCTGCTCGTGATCGGCGGCATCTTCGGCCTCGTCGGCAGCTTCGGGCTGGTCAAGCTGCCCGACCCGATGACCCGCCTGCACGCGCCGACCAAGGCTGCAACGCTGGGCGTGGGCGCGATCCTGATCGCCTCGATGGTCTGGTTCGCGGTGAAGCAGGGCCACCTGACCCTGCACGAGCTGATGGTCACCATCTTCATCTTCCTGACAGCCCCGATCACCGCGCATTTCATCTCGAAGGCCAATATCTTCCGCGACTGGCCGGCCGAGAAGCTGCCAAAGCCCGCAGGCGAGGGCGACTGGGCGGTGCACACAGCCGACGCCGATACCTCGAAGGGCGAACTGGCGGTCGATCGGGAAAAGAACATCCCGCACGAGAACGACTGACGACGAGAACGACTGACTGGCCCTGACGTTGCGAAACGCTTTGACGCGCGCGTAACCCGTGGCAGGCTGATCTCCGGAGGAGATTTCGGGAGACTTTCGCGATGCGGATGCGGCTGATGCTGTCCCATCTGTCGATCTGGGTGATGATCGCAGTCGTCGCCGCGGCGGCCTATTGGATCGCGCAGGGGCCTTGGTGGCTCTGGGCGGTCGCGCTGCTGGGGATCCCGGCGCAGATGCTCAACGAATACGGGCTCCACCGCTACATCTTCCACATGGCGCCGCCGAAGCGGCAATGGGCCTTCAACTGGCTCTACCGGGTGCATTACGGCCACCACGAATTCCCCACCTGCTGGCCGCTTCTGTTCGCGCCGCTCTCGGTGATCGTGCCGGTGCTCGTGGGCAATACCGCGCTGCTTTGGGCGGTGCTGTCGCTGATCGGCGTGCCTTATGCGTTCGATATCGCCGTGGCCGTCGTGCCGCTTGGCGGCGCTGCGACCTTCCTCGCCTATGAATGGTTCCACACCACCGCCCATGTCACCGTGAAGAAGACCGCGATCGAGCGCCATGTCTCGACGCTGCACAACCAGCACCATTTCCGCGACTTCTCGAAATGGTTTCATGTCACAGCAGGGGGCGAGGTGATCGACCGGCTGATGGGCACCGCGATTTCGCGCGATCAGCTCAAGACCCAAAGCCGCGTCGAGTTCATCCGGACCCTCGGCCTGCGCCCCGACGACCCGCGTCTGATCGCGGCACGCGAGAAATTCGCCCCGCGCTTCGGGATCACCGAGGCAGAGGTCTCGCGGGCGGGTCATGTCGGAGGGGGCGCTGCCCCCGCGCGCTGACGCGCGCCCCCGGGATATTTCCGCCAAGAGGAAGTTAAACCTTCCGTAACCAGAATCGCCTGACCCTGATCTCGCGGAACAGGCGGGGACGCCGATGGCCGCCCAAGGGGAAGCGCCCGGCCAGCCGCCCGCAACCGGGTTCGAGCCGGGCGTTTTTCTTCCTCTTGGGAGAAATATCCCGGGGGAGGCCGCAGGCCGGGGGCGGAGCCCCTTACAGGTTGTCGGTCACGCGGAAGCCTTCGGGGATCGTGTCGCGCCCCTCCAGCACTAGATCGACCATCACCTCAGCCACTTTCGGCGCCATGCCGAAGCCGATCTTGAACCCGCCATTGGCGATGAAATGCCCCGGACGGTCGGGCCAGACGCCCAGCATCGGCGCGCGCGACTTGGCGCGCGGGCGCACCCCGGCCCAACGGTCGATCACCGGGGCTTCGGCGAGGGGCGGGCAAAGCGCGCGGGCCTTCTCGATCAGCGCGTCGAGCTGCGCATCGGTCGTGTCGGGCGCGTCGAAGTCGCGCTCGGAGGTCGACCCGATCGCTACCGTTCCATCGGAATGGGGAATGATGTGGAGGCTCTCCGCGAAGAGCTGGGGCACGTCGCCAGCCGCGTATCGGAAGAGCGCCGATTGGCCCTTCACGCCGGTGCCGACGGTTTTGCCGACCACCGCGTTCAGCTCGGCCAATCCTTCGGCGCCGGTCGCGTGGATGACCGGACCAACCTCCTCGGCCTCGTCGATCACGATCTCCGCGCCCATCGCTTTGAGCGCCGCGACCAGCGCAGCCCCGGCGGCGCGCGGATTGGCGCGCGCCGTGAGCGTGTCATGGATCACGAGCCCGGTGGGCGAGGGAGGCGCGAAGGTGCCGAACTCCGCAGCCTCGGCCACGCGCCATGTGGCGAAGCCCTGCCACAGCTCGGCCGCCCCTGCCGCACGGTCCCTGGCGCGCGCGATCTGCGCCTCATCCGCCAGCGGCTGGAGCCGCCCGAGACGCGCATAGCCCGGATCGCCGCCACCGATACGCTGCACGTCGGCCCAGAAGGCTTCCGCCATGCGCAGGCTCTCGAACTGGAACTGTTTCTTGGGGTTCCAGTTCTCCGGCACATGCGGGGCGAGCGCGCCGACATGGCCGCCCGAACTGCCCGCGCCGATGCGGCTGCGCTCGATCAGCCGGACCTTCGCGCCGCGCTTCGCTGCCTGATATGCGATCGCGAGGCCGAAGATGCCGCCGCCGCGCACGGTTATGTCGTGTCTGCCGCTTGTCATTTCGCGCCTCCTGCTTCAAGGCTGGGCCGGAGACTGTGGACTATCCCCGATGAACGCCCCTGACCAGAGCAAAGCCGATCTCGATTGGCGCGATGACCTTGTGCCGGTCTCGCGGCGGTTCGACGATCCGTATTTCAGCCTTGCGGGCGGTCTGGACGAGACGCGGCATGTGTTTCTGGCGGGCAATGATTTGCCTGCGCAGCTGCGTCCGGGTTTTCACGTGGCCGAGCTGGGCTTCGGCACGGGGCTGAACCTGCTCGCGCTGCGGCTGGCCTGCCCCGAGGACTGCCCGATCCGCTTCACCTCCTTCGAGGCCTATCCGATGGAGGCAGACGAGATCGCACGGGCGCTGGACGCATTTCCGGAGGTCGCGCCCGTGGCCGGTCCTTATCTGGAAGCCTGGGCTGCAGGGCAGCGCCAGTTTCAACTCGGTCCGGTCGCGGTGGAGATCATCGAGGGTGATGCGCGCACGGCGCTTCCCGCTTGGGACAGCGTGGCCGATGCGTGGTTCCTCGACGGGTTCTCGCCCGCGAAAAACCCCGAGCTTTGGGGCGACGATCTGATGGCCGAGGTCGGCGCCCATACGTCGCCGGGCGGCACATTCGCGACCTATACGGCGGCAGGTTTCGTGCGCCGCGCCCTCGAGGCCGCGGGCTTCGAGGTCAACCGCAGTCCGGGCTTCGGGCGCAAACGCCATATGTCGCGCGGGGTGAAACATGGTTGAACAATCGACCCGCCGCGGCATCGCGCTGATGGTCGCGGTGACCTTCATTTTCGCGCTTCAGGACGGCATCTCGCGCCATCTGGCCGAGACCTATAACGTCTATATGGCGCTGATGGTGCGCTTCTGGTTCTTCGCTGCCTTCGTGCTGGTGATCGCAGCGCGCAGCCCCGGCGGGATCAAGCGGGCGACGCGCTCGGGCCTGCCTTGGGCGCAGGTGATCCGCTCGCTCATCTTGATCACCGAGGTGGTCGTGATGGTGCAGGCCTTCGTCTATCTCGGGCTCGTCCATTCCCATGCGGTCTTCGCTTGCTACCCGCTGTTGGTCGCGGCGCTTTCCGGGCCGGTGCTGGGCGAGAAGGTCGGCTGGCGGCGCGTGGCGGCGATCGGTGTGGGCTTCATCGGGGTGCTCATCATCCTCAAGCCCGGCTTCGGTGTGTTCTCTCCCTATGCGCTGATCCCGCTGGCGGCGGCGACGCTGTTCGCGCTCTACTCGCTAATGACGCGCTATGTGGGCCGCGTCGATCCGGCCTCGGTGTCCTTCTTCTACACCGGCGTGATCGGGGCACTGGTGATCACGGCGGTCGGCATCTGGCACTGGGAGAACATGATCGCGTCCGACTGGGCATGGATGGTCGTGCTGTGCTTCACCGCCGCGACCGGGCATTTCCTGCTGATCAAGGCCTATGAGGTGGCCGAAGCGTCGGCGATCCAGCCCTTCGCCTATCTTCAACTGGTCTTCGCCTCGACTCTGGGCGTCGTCGTCTTCGGCGAGTCGCTGGAGTGGAACGTGGTGATCGGCGCGGGGGTCGTGGTCAGCGCGGGGCTCTTCACGCTCTGGCGCGCGCGGGTGGCCCAAGAGGCGTGACCGCCTCTTTCGGCTTGGTGCAAATATCCCGGGGTGAGGCCGTCAGGCCGAGGGGCAGCGCCCCTCTCCTCTTTTCATTTGTCGCCCTGCGGCGACGGGGAGGCAGCGCCCCTCAATCCGTCACGTCACCGCGCAGGATGTCGGTGAATTTCACCTCACCCTTGCCCAGCCGCGCGCGGTAAGGCGGGATCGCCTCGGAGACGCGCATGACGTAGTTGCGGGTCTCGGTGAAGGGGATCATCTCGACCCAGTCGATCACGTCGACCGTGCCGATCCGCGGATCGCCGCGATCTTCCATCCAGTTGCGCGGACGTCCGGGCCCTGCGTTGTAGCCCGAGGCGACCAGCACCGAAGACGGCCCGAACTCGTCGCGCAGCTCCGCCAGATAGGCACCGCCGAGCTTGAGATTGTAGGTCGCATCCGTCGTCAGCCGCGCCTTCTCGTAGGGCAGGCCGGTTTTATCCGCCATCATCTTCGCGGTGCCGGGCATGAGCTGCATCAGACCCTGCGCGCCCACCGGAGAGCCCACGCCGATCGCGAACTGGCTCTCGCGCCGGGCGACCGCGAGGACGACTTCTTCCGGCACGCCCAGATCGTGGCTCGTCAGCCCCGGGATCGGCCAGAGCGCCTGCGCGATGATCTCGCCCTTCAGCGCGGCGCGTTTGCCGATGATCAGCGCGAGATAGGTGTCGTCCTCCTCAAGCGCGTACTTCGTGAGCGCGCCGAAATTGCCCGGCCCGAGGCTTTCCTCGAGATGCAGCACGAAGCGCGCGCCCAGCTCGTTTTCCCCGGCCTCGTAAAGCAGCTGCGCGGCCTTGAAGACGGAAGAATGACGCAGCTTGTAGCGCCGCCAGTCGGGCAGCTCGGGGCCCTTGGCGAAATTCGTGGGCAGGGACAGGTTCAGCCGCTCCGCCGACAGGAGGCCGTAATAGGCGTCCTGATTTTCCGCGCCTTTGCGCCATGCGGCCTTGGCTTCGTCGCTGCGGCCCAGAACCTCCAGCGCGCGGCCTTGCCAATACCATGCCCGCGACGACGAGATCGGCCCGTCCACCGCCTTTTCGAGATTGTGGAAATGGCTGTAGGCCGTATCGGCGCGGCCCAGTTTCAGCGCGGCATAGCCCGCCACCCACTCGAGGTCGGCGTAATCGGCCCCACCGGGTTCCAGATGATGCGAGGAGGCGAGATCATAGGCGCGCTGGGTATTGCCCGCGCGCAGGTCCCAGCGCGACTGATAGCCGCGGAGCGTCGCCCAAAGGTCGGGGTCTTCCAGATCGGTTGCGGATTTCGACCGTTCTAGGATCAACTCTGCCGCGCCGTCCTCCAGCCCGGCGCGCCAGCGCCACATCGCGCGGTCGCGGGCAAGCCCTGCGGAGCGTTCGACCATATAGCCGGGCACGGCGGCGACGAGATCGTCCACGCCATTCTCGCGCGCCTGCAGGGCGATCCGTGCCTCGGCCACAGCCTTGGTGCCCGGCGTGACCAGACCGACCATCCGGCGCGCATCCGACAGATGCCCGCGATCGAGCATGTTCTGCATCCGCCCGCCATGATCGGCAGAGATAAGCGAAGGGTAGTCGGCGAGAAATTTCGCCTGCTCGTCTCCGTCCATCGGCAGTTGGCGCCATGCGGTCTTGGCGACTTCAGCCGCCAGCGCCTTCTGCCCCAAAGCGAGATGCGCACCGATCAACGCCAGCGCGCCGGTGCCGGTCTGCGGCGGGCCAAGTTTGAAATAGGCGATCACCTCGCGCGGCGGGATGCCGTCGAGCGTGGCCTCGCCCTTCTCGCGCAGCCACGGCATGCCGGGCCAATCGGCGCGGCGGGTGGCGAAATCGAGATAGTCGGCGAAGTCTCCTTCGCCGTCGCGCAGGCGTTTCCACTCGATGACATCGAAGCCCAGGGGGCCGACGCGGCGCGCGAGATTTTCGGCCTCGTCCCAGTTCCCGGAATTGGCCGCGGCGAAAGCGTCGGACAGCGCCGAACTCGCGGCGCGAAGCGCGGCCGGCGAGAGCGCGAAACTCGAAGCCGCAAGCGCGGCGAGGAACTGGCGTCGGATCATCATGGCTGCTCGTGGTCGCGGGTTTGTCCCTTTGATACGGGCCTCTCACAGATGGGGATGAATCACAAGTTGGCAACCGTCGCGCAACCGCCTATAACCCGGCCGATTTCCGCCGGGACGACTCACCCCCCGGCCCAACCAAAAAAAGGAGCGTGTCATGTTCAAAGGGTCTCTTCCCGCACTGGTCACGCCGTTCAAGGACGGCGAACTGGATCTGGACACGCTCAAGAAACTCGTCGAGTGGCATATCGACCAGGGCAGCCACGGCCTCGTGCCGGTCGGCACCACCGGTGAAAGCCCGACGGTGAGCCATGCCGAGCATATGACCGTCATCACCGAGGTCGTGAAAGCCGCGAAGGGGCGTATCCCGATCATCGCGGGCGCAGGCTCGAACTCGACCGCCGAAGGCGTCCGTCTGATCCAGCACGCGGCCGAAACCGGGGCCGATGCGGCGCTCGTCGTGACGCCCTATTACAACAAGCCGACGCAGCGCGGCATGATCGAGCATTACCGCGCGCTGCACGATGCCTGCGAATTGCCGATCGTGATCTACAACATTCCCGGCCGCTCGGTGATCGACATGATCCCCGAGACGATGGGCGAATTGGCCAAGCTGCCGCGCATCGTCGGCGTGAAGGACGCGACCGGCAAGCTGGAGCGGGTCTCGATGCAGCGCGCGACCTGCGGCCCCGATTTCATCCAGCTGTCCGGTGAAGACGCGACCGCGCTCGGCTTCAACGCGCATGGCGGCGTGGGCTGCATCTCGGTGACCGCGAATGTCGCGCCGAAGCTTTGCGCCGAGTTCCAGGAGGCGACGCTTGCGGGCGATTACGCCAAGGCGCTGAGCTATCAGGACAAGCTGATGCCGCTGCACATGGCGATCTTCCTCGAGCCGGGCGTTGCGGGCGCGAAATACGCGATGTCGAAGCTGGGCATGTGCTCGGCCGAAGTGCGTCTGCCGCTGACCGAGCTTCTGCCCGAGACGAAGGCCGCGATCGACGCCGCGATGGCGCATGCCGGTCTGATCTGAGGTTCCGATCCAAGCGAAGACAAGAAAACGCCGGCGCGATGAGGATCGCGCCGGCGTTTTTCATTGATGATGGGGGTTATTGCAGAGCGCTGCGCAGATCGTCCATCGCGACGGAGCTGAATTTCTGCGGCTGTTCCGACGTGCTCGGCGCGGCGGGTGCAGCGGGCGCGGCAGCTTCGGGGGCGGCGTGTTCGACTGCCGGGGCCGGTTGCGGGGCCGCGGGCTCCGCATTCGCCTCGAGCCGCGGCGTCGCCGTATCGGTCGGCGCGGGCGCATCGGTTTTCGGATGAAGATAGGCGAGGGTCACGGTGATCCGGCGGTTGGAGGGATCGCGGGGCTCTGCCGGTTTCAGCGGATCGGTGTCCGAGAGGCCCGAGACGCGGGTGATACGCTCCGGAGCGACCCCAGCCGTCACGAGCGCCCGGCGCGTCGCATTAGCGCGGTCCGAGGACAGTTCCCAGTTTCCGTAAGTGCCGCCAGCTTTCTGATAAGGGACCGAGTCGGTGTGGCCCGCGATCAGCACGTCATTGGGCAGATCGGAGAGGGCGCGCCCGAGCTGATCCATCAGCTTCAACGTCGGCCCGTCGATCTTCGCGCTGCCCGAGGCGAACATGGCTTTGCCAGCCTGATCCACGACCTCGATATTCAGCCCGTCCGGCGTGCGGCGGAACAGCACGTTTTGCTGCAGCGGGCGGAGGTCCGGGACGTGCTGGATCGCTTGCGTGATCCGGGTCTGAAGCGTCTCGAAGCGGGCGTCGTCAATAGCATGCGGCGTGGCGGCGGCGGTCTTCGCGTCGGTCGCATCTCCGGCCTCAGTCGTTGCCATTGCCGCGGCTGCGAGCTCGTCTGTCGTCGCGTCGGGCGTGGTGTCTTTGGATTTGCCGGAGGCGTTGGCCATCTCGGTCGAGGGATCGGTCGCTTGTCCGACGCCGGGATTGGCGGGGATGGCATCATTGGCACGCGAGGCGTTCAGGACGCCTTTCGGCCCGATCGTCTCGCCAGCGAGCGGACCGGTGCCACCGGGCGCCTGCATCGAGATTTTCGCCGGCGCGAAGTAATCGGCGATCCCGGTCAGTTGGTTCTCGTCCGACACCGACAGGATCCACATCAGCAGGAAGAAGGCCATCATCGCGGTCATGAAGTCCGCGTAGGCGACTTTCCACGCACCGCCATGATGCTCGGATTCGTGATCGTCATCGCTCCGCTTCACAATGATCGGCGCTTGGTTCGACCGTGCCATGGATTGCCCTTTCCCACCTCGCCGACCGGAGCCAGCTGTATTCTCAGGGCATACGTCTTCTGCAGCCCCTGACTGTGGGTTGTCGGATTAAAAATGGGCCAAAAGAGGGCGATAATCGTTCATGATCTGGAAACAAAGCCGCGCAACGGTGGCTTTGGAACCGTTTTCGGGCGGCGGGCGTTGTGCGGCCCGCGCGCGCTCAGGCGTCGTGAAGCGAGGCTTCGAGGTCGTCGCGGCTGTGCTTGCCCAAGCCGACTTTCTTGGCATAGGCCGCTTTGCGCGCCGAATAGCTGGGCGCGACAAGCGGCATATCGGCGGGCAGATTGAACAGGGTCCGATATTCGTCTTCGCTCAGCCCGTGTTCCGAGCCGAGATGGCGTTTGAGCATCTTGAAGCCGCGCCCGCAGCACAGGCAGAAGACCTTATCCTCGGTCACCGCGTCTTCAATAGGAAGCGCGGGTTGCGGGCGTGCATGGCTGGCGTTCGCCGTGGCTGTGTCCGCTGCATGAGAGGCGCTTGCCTCGCCCAGCTCCTCGCCAAACTGCGCGGAGAGCTTCGCCACGAGGTCGACCACTTGATCCGCCGTTACATCCGCGCGGGCGGCATAGGCGGCAGCCACTGTCGCGATAATGTTAGCTGCATCCGTGGGCCGATCCTTCGACATGTGGTCTCTCCAATGCTTAAATTTTGCACTATCCCCGGATTAGTAGAGAAAGTTACGTGCAACATGCGTTTCTGTCAATAAACGCGAGTGTCTGTGCTTGGGTTTCCTGCAAATACATATTTTCTGCGCAGGATTGTTCTGTTGAGTGCTTCGACTGTCCTGGCGGTGATCAATGCAGTTTGTCGCACGTGCGCCAGCGCTGCTTGGCGAGCTGATAGTCCGGGGCGCTCGTGGGATAGTCCGGCGGCAGGCCCCATTTGGCGCGATATTCCTCGAAGGTCATTCCGAGCAGGTTTTTAAGATGACGCTTCAACATCTTGATCGGGCGGCCCGTCTCCAGGCAGATCAGCCGATCAGGAAAGACACTCTCCGAAATCGGCACCGCTGGGGGGCGGGAAGTCGCGGGCGCGCCGGCGCAAGCCGTGGATTGTTGCGTCATGTCTACTCTCACATGGTTTTGTTCTTAGGGGAAAGATTGAAGAAATTCTTAAAGTTAGGTCAAAGAAATCCAATTTTTCCGCTGAACGTCCGTCGATGCGTCCTATTTCAAGGCACAGGCTGGACTTGTCTGGCAAAAACACGTGAATTATCGCATATCGCAGGGATAATAATTCGAAAATGCAAAGATGTCAGGCTCGGCGGATTTTTGCTCTGCCATCCAATCTGACGCTCGGTGTTATTCGGAAGTGACGGTGCAACGGGGATGGGCGTGAGGCCTGAGTTTCGCCCCGAAAGCGCTGAGGGATACGGGGAGTTGCCTTTTGTTTGGCTCGGACGCCATGCGGAGACAGAACGTCATCATCGTAGCGGAAGAAGGCGCTAAGCAAGGACAGTTGGCCGACTTCTTTCGCGCATGCTGCGGCTGGGAGCCTTTGCCTTTCGCAACTGCGATTGAGGCCGAGCAATATATTCTGCTGCATGGAACCCCATGTATCTTGCTGATCAGCCTTGCCGACGCAGAGGGTGCCGCGGATCTGATCCGAACTGCGCGCGTCAGTACGAAGGAGAGCCTGATCTTCTTCGTCGACTCCACTCCGGACGGAGAGCTTGCTGCCGAGATGATTCTGGCCGGCGCCGATGATGTGATCCGAGAGCCTTATTCTCAGAGGGAATTGGTCGCGCGTCTCTGGCTTCGGGCGGGCAACAGCCTGCCCATCAGCTTCCCGAGCGAAGAAAAGCGGGTCGCTCGCCTCAAGATCGACGAGGAAAACCGCCTGACCGGCCCTGATGCCGTCGAGGCGGTGCAGCTTACCCCCACGGAGGGGGAGATCATGATCGAGCTGATCCGGAGCGGCGGACGAATCGTCACGCGGGACGCGCTGTCGCGACGAATCGACAACTGCATGTGGGTCTATGGTGATCGCAAATTCGACGTTCACATCACCAAGATTCGCAAGAAGCTGCGTGACGCGTTCGGCGAGAGATATGTCGTGGAAACAGTGCGTTCGGCTGGTTACTCGTTCTACGAGATTCCCGTCGGGAAGTCGCGCAGCCTTGCAACTTCAGATTGAGTTGTTGAGTCTCTGAGACTGTTTTAGCGGTAGTCGCTGTCAAGCTATTAATTGTTAACATCTCGGCGACTGATCGTGAGCACACAATCTGTGGTCGCACCATCGACAAGCTGTGGATGATTGAGGGGGTGTCCACAACCGATAGTGTTTGAACCTAAGAAAAATAGGCTTTCCAACACTTCGCCCGTTGTCGGTCTGGGGATAACTTGGCGGTCACGGGCTCGCCGCCTTCACGTAGAATTTATCCTTACTCGCCTTACGGTTTAACAATCCTTAACCTTACCGGATCGTGAATCGCTGGTAATCTGCCGTTACTGGAATTTGGGGACTCGGGGATTAGGGATGTCCATGAAAAATAACGATTTGTTAGCGCAGATTTGGGAAGGTTCGGTGACGCAAACGTCATCGGGCGCAGGGTCTCAGGGAAGTTTGGTGGCGGCTGCGCTTCTGCCTGCGCACAGTGTTTTGCTGCGCTCGACTCGCAAGGATGCAAGCTTGCTCGTGCTGCCCGAAGCCGAAGAGCTTCTGCCGGGAATCTCGCTTGGTGATATTCTTGCGGAAGAGCTTGGAATCGAGGTGCCTTATGGAAGCCTCGTGGTGATCGAGCCGACGCAAGTCGCAGGGGTGAAGCATGGTTTTGGGGACCGTGCGATCGACCTCCGGCTGCCGGCGATGGCGTCGCCCGCACGCGGTGGCTTTTCGCTGCACGAAGATGCACGGGATCGCAGCGCGACCGCGACGGGCAGTCACCTGTGAGCGCGAAGGCCGGGGAAAACGGTCGCGATGCGTTCTGCGCTCGGTTGGCGGACCGGGCCAGTCTGACAAAGTCATGAGAATGCCGCGCCGTCTCGAGAGGCGGCGCGGCCTCCCGCAGCATTAATCCGAGGTTAACCAGAAAAGCCTCCGATTAACTTGCCTTTAATCAAGTAAAGCTTTTTCCAAGCATGCCCCCGTGGTCTTCTGTTCTTCAAGGATAGAGCGGATAGAGGCGGAGTAATGTTTGCATTGAGCTTCCGTGCTGCACTTGATGCGCCATTTCTGAATGTTGAAGAAGAACGGCAGGCCATCTCGCGCTGGCAGGAATATGGGGATCGGGACTCGCTCGAAATTCTCCTGCGCTCGCATGTCCGTCAGGCCTATGCGCAGGCGCGTCGCTGGGCGACCAATCCGGTCGAGCTCGAAGACCTCGTGGCGGAAGGGATCATCGGTCTGATGCGTGCCGCCGAGAGGTTCGACCTGACGCAGGATGTTCGATTTTCCACCTATTCGCACTGGTGGGTGATGACCTGCGTCCTAAATGCGCTCGCCCGGATCAAGACGGTGATAGATGTGCCGGCGCGGGTCTATCTCGATGCGCGGATGGGGCGGCTCGACAATCCCGAGGCGAGCCAGCTTCTGACCGGACTGGTGGCGCTGGATGCCAAGTCGTTCGACGACAGCGATGCCGAGATGATGGAAATGATGCGCAGCCCGGACCTCACACCCGAGGAACAGACTCTGGCCGCATCCGCGGCGCGCGCGGCGCATGAGGTTCTGGAAGATGCGCTGGACGATCTGGATGCGCCGGATCGCGAGATGGTGCTGCGGCGCAAACTGCAGACGCCGCCGGAATCGCTCGACGATCTGGCCCGCGATCTCGGGATGAGCCGCGAGCGCGCCCGGCAGGTCGAAAAGCGCGCGCTCATCCGGTTGAAGCGATGCCTTGAAAAGCGCGGGTTCAGCCCTGCGATGCTGAACTGAGAGGGCTGGGATGGCACGTCATCTGATGATCGCAGGACATGGGCGCGCGGGCACGACACTGTTCTACAATATGCTGCGTGAGACCCTCAAAGGGTTCGAGATCCCGCCGCGCGAGACCAGCGCACTGTCCACGATCGGGCAACCGGGCGACTGGGTCAGCAAGCGGCCGCTGGATATCTTCCAGATCGCGAATATCGCGCGGGCCAATGTCCGCAACAAGCGGATCGATCTGATCGTGCCTCTGCGCGATCCGCGCGACATCCTCGTGAGCCGTCATTCGGCGGTGCCGGACGATTACTTCATCTCGGCAGATGCGATGTATTTCATCGGCGGCGCGGATGCGCCCGCGCCGGTCATGCCGGGGCTGCTGCAGATCCACGAGGCGATCGCGATCGTGCTGAAATCCGGCATTTTCCCGCAAGGCGTCTTCCTTCTGAAATACGAAGACCTTGCCGATGATCCCGACAGGATTCAGGAGAAGTTGCGCGATGCGCTCGATCTGAAGTTCGAGGGGCACTTCTCCGATTTCGGTGCGGCCGAGATCCCGGAGGATTTGAAAGGGCCGCTCAACGGCATCCGCCCGGTCGAGAAGGCCCGCGCGAAGTGGCGCGACGAAGAACATCGGGCGCGCATCTGCGATCAATTCTCGCGCTTCCCGGTGCTGTTCGATCTGCTCGAGCAGCTTGGCTACGAAAAGAACCGCGACTGGTTCGCGCCCTTCATGGAGTGGCAGGCGGCGTCGGGGCGCCGGAGCAAGCGCTTGGGTTTAGTGTGAAGAGGACGATGAGATGGACGCGATAGCTGCGACGTTGCTGAAGACGACGGCCTCTGGCGCAGGGGCCGGGCGGAAGTCGTCATCGGAGGCGACCGGCTTCGGATCGCTTTTGCAGGGCGCGCAACCGGATGCGGGCAGTGCCGCGAAGGCGGGGGCATCGCCTGCGGCCGCCTCGCCCAAGGGTGCGACAGCGGCGATCCTCGCGGAGAATCCCGCGCTTCAGGCCGAACTGGCCGGGAAGCTGCAGAAGGTTCGGGACGGTGCGCTGGCCGAATTGGCGCAGGGCAAGCCGATCGGGGCGGTGCTGAAAGAGCTGGGCACGTCGCTCGCGACAGTGCTCGCCGAATTCGACGCCGCGCATGGCACGAAATTGCAGGAAGCTCTCGCCCAAGCGCTAAAAGGGATGCCGCTGCAAACTGGCGGTACGGAGGCAAAGCCCGCTTCGGATCATGCGCACGACCAAAGCGACACGATCGACGAGGTCTTTGCGAGCCTTCTGGTCTCGCTCGGTCTGCAAGCGAAGCCACCTGCGGCTGCATTGCCGCAAAAGGGCGGCGCGCGGACCCAATCGGTCGCCGGTCTCATGCCCGCGCCCTCCGCTGGCGACCAGTCATCTCTGACGAAACAGCCGAAGCCTGAGGCACCGCAGACGCAGTCGCAGATCATCACATCCGTTCCGCAGGGGCTGGCCGGGGCAGTGCCCGCGCCACTTGCGCCGGAGGTCCCGCAGAACGACATGGACCCGCGCGTGCGCGCCGTTCTGGAAGCGGCCGCGAAAGGCGCGGGGAAGACCGGCAAGGCCGAGGCGCAGGCCGCACTGCTGCCCGCCGCGCCGAGCAAAGCCGACCCCAGACCGACACAGCCATTCGCCGAGGCCGCCCGCGCCGGGGCGCTGCCCGATGCGGCCGTGGCACGGCTCACGCAGCATGACGCAAGTCACGCAGCCCGCAGCGAGGCTGCGGCGCAACCGGGGCAGACGGCCCAGCCCTCGCCGCGCTTTGCGGCCTTTGTCGCGACGCAGCTCCGCCGCGCCGATCTGCAGGAGGGACGCACCCGCGTGGCCCTGACCCCGCGCGGTCTGGGCGATATCGAGATCGACGTGGAGCGCGACAAGCGCGGTCAGGTCAACGTGGTCGTTCGGGCCGAAAGTCCGGCGGTGCTGAGCGCATTGCGCGGGGATCGCGAGACGCTCGCGGCGATCCTGGCGGGGCAGGGCTTGCAGATGGATAGCGGCACGCTCGATTTCGAGCAATTCGGCGGTCATGACGAAGGCGAAGAAGAACGCTCCTCCGGCCAAGGCGCGAGCATTGACGAAGAGGTCCCCGTGCTGGGCGCCGATTGGCAGCCCACCATCGACGACGGACAACTGGATATCAGGACCTGAGGAGCTACAGATGAGCATTTCCCCGACAAGCACCACGCCGACCGCGGCCACGACCGATGCCGCGACGAACACCGCGCAGTCGAAGCTCTCGGCGGATTACAACAGCTTCCTCCAGCTGCTGACGGCGCAGATCAAAAATCAGGATCCGCTGAAGCCGATGGACTCGACGCAATTCGTCTCGCAGCTGGCGCAGCTCAGTCAGGTCGAGCAATCAGTGCAGACCAATACCAACCTCAAGACCATCGACGCCAAGTTGAGCGCGATCGGCGGGATGTCGGATGTGGCCCTGATGGGCAAGACGGTGTCGCTCGCCTCCGACCGGATCGAGCTGCGCGACGGTCAGGCCAGCACCAGCTACGAGCTTGCCGCACCCGCCGACAAGGTGACCGCGATCATCAAGACAGAGGACGGGACCGAACTGCGCCGGATCACAGGCCTGCCCGGACGTTCGGGCGAGAAGATCGCGCTGAATTGGGATGGGCGCGATTCCGCGGGGCTGCCGGTGCCCGATGACACGTTCCGGGTCGAGATCGACGCGCAGGATACCAATGGCAATGCGGTTTCCTATGACACCTATCCCAGCACGCAGGTCGAGCAGGTGCGGTTCTCGTCGCAGGGGCAGTCGTTGGTTCTGCGCAACGGCGAGGAAGTGCCCAGCTCGCTCATCGTTGCGGTGTCGGGCTGACGCGAGTGTCCCCCGGCGCGGTGCGCGGCGGGGGCTTTCCTATCCTTGCTTGAATGGCGCCGCGCTGTTCGCCTTCGCCGCCTCTAAGCCGGACACACGGTCCTTGAGGCCACGCTCGAGCAGCGGGACGAGCTCGTCAGGCGTGACCGTATCGGGGTCGAAGATCCGATTATCCGCGAGTCTGGTCAGCAGATCGAGCGTCTCGTCGCGCAGTTTTGGCACGAGCGCCGGACCATCGGGAAGCTCTTTGCCCTTCAGCACCAGCGTCACATCGACCGTCAGATAGCTGACCTCGCGGGCCCGGAAGATCGGAACCGTGATCGCCCCCAACGCGATGTCGCGCGGGGCAGGCTCGGGCGGGGCTTCGGGCGCTTTGGGCCCCGGCGCGATCTGGCTGCCGCCAAGATAGCCCAGGCCCGCCGCGACGATCGGCACCACCACTATGAGCAGCACGAGTGTTCTCCAGCGCGGCATCGGTCGCGCTCAGTAGGGCAGGACGACGTCGAGCGCGTCTTCCCCGTAGCGGGGCTGTTGCACCTTGCTGATCTGGCCGCGCCCGCCATAGGAGATGCGCGCCTCGGCGATCTTCTCGTAGGGGATGGTGTTGTCCATCCGGATGTCTTCGGGACGGATGATCCCGGCCACACGCAATTCGCGCAGCTCGTGATTGACCTTCACCTCCTGGCGTCCGGCGATCACGAAATTCCCGTTTTGCAGCTTCCGGATCACGAGGGCTGCGACCTTGAGGCTGATCGTCTCGTTGCGCTTGATCGAGCCGCTTCCGTTGGAGGTCGATTGCGAGCTGAGATCGACGATGTTGCTGCCCGTGGGCAGGTCTTTCTCGCTGACGCCGGGCAGGATCTTCGCGATCTTGCCGCCATAGCCGAGGAAGGTCGGGAAGCCGACGCTCTGGCTGCCGTCGCGGCTGCGCTGGGAAGCGTTCTGAAGCTGCGCCTCGTCGTTGATGTCGATATCGACGGTCAGCAGGTCGCCCACCTTGTCGGCGCGCTGATCGCCGAAGAAGCCGGTGGAGCCGGTCTGCCAGAGCGACGCGGCCTCGGCCCGTTGCGGTATGCGCGTAGGCTCCAGTGGCGGCATCGGAACGCTGACCCGGTTCACTTCTGGGATCGTGTCTCCATCGACGACCATGTCGCTCACTTTCGGGTCGCGCTCGAAGGCCGTGCCGGGACCGCAGGCGGCCAGCGCGAGCATCGGCAGGATGTAGAACGGATGTCTCACTTCTGAATCTCCACTTTGCCGTCGGGCTTGGCGATGCCTTCGACAATCTTGTTGCTTACGAGATTGACCACGCGCACCGACTGATCCGCATGGGCGTCGGAGATCGCCTTGCCGGGCGCGGTCAGCGACATCGGGCCTTTCGAATATTCGATCGAGACCGGGTCGCCGCGCGAGATGATGACTGGCTCGGTGATCGACTGGCTCATCACCGGGCGTCCGCGCGCCAAGACGCGCCGAACCTGCATCCCGGCCAGGTGGTCGAGCTGTGTCACGGCATAGGCGCCGACTTGGCCATAGGGGAGGTCGACCATCTGGAAATCGTCGCCCGACAGGATCGCGCCGGGGAGGATCTGCTGCGTCGGGACAGGAACGGGCACGTTTAGCAGTGCAAGCCCCGCGAGGCGGCGCACGTCGCCCGACGCCTCCACCGCATTCGCGAGAAACTGCCCCGTGGAGCGGTCCATCCAGAAATCGCTGATCATCTCTGCGTCGCCCGGATCGCTGTCTTGCAGCGTGATCTCGAAATGGCCGCTCGGCGGCATCTCGAGGCCCCAGGACTGCTCCGCCTTCTCGGCGATGAGTACCCGCACGGATTCCGCGCTCGCGGGACCGGCGAGAAGCGCGGTGACGAGCGTGGCGAGAACGGCAGTCGCAGAGGCGAATTTCGGGATCATGGCATCACTTGATCTGGTTCGAGGTGGACATCATCTGGTCGGCCGTCTCGATCGCCTTGGAGTTCATCTCATAGGCGCGCTGCGCCGAGATCAGGTCGGTGATCTGCTGGATGATGTTGACGTTGGAGCTCTCAAGGTAACCCTGACGCAGGATGCCGACGCCCGGATCGCCCGGCAGCGCCTCGGTCGGATCGCCCGAGGCGGTCGTCGCCTGTAGAAGGTTGTTGCCCAGCGGTTTCATCCCCGCCTCGTTGACGAAGGTCGACATCGTGATCTGGCCGATCTGCACCGGGGTCGGGTCTTTGCCGACATAAGCCATCACGAGGCCCTGCTGGTTGATCTCGACATTGGTGGTGTTGGCTGGAACGTTGATGCCGGGCGCGACCTCATAGCCGTCCATCGACACGATCTGGCCCTCGGGGCTCAGCTGGAAGGTGCCGGCCCTGGTGTAGGCCTGACTGCCATCGGGCATGTTGAGGGTGAAGTACCCGCCGCCGTCGATCGCGAGATCGAGCTGGTTTTCGGTCTGCACCAGACCGCCTTGCGTGTTGAGCCGCACCACGCCCGCGCTTTGCACGCCGAGGCCGATATCGACGCCTACAGGGCGCGCGGTCCCGTCGGCGGAGGTCAGCGAGCCTTCGCGTTGCAGCGACTGGTAGACCAGATCCTGAAACGCGGCGCGGCTGCTCTTGTAGCCGGTGGTGTTCGCGTTCGCGATGTTATTCGAGATCACGTCCACATTGGTCTGCTGGGCCAGCATCCCCGTCGCGGCAATTCCAAGTGCTCTCATGGTTCAGCTCCTTTTCGCGCCGGTCAGACTTTGCCAAGCCTGCGCAGTGTTTCCTGACGAAGGGTGTTCTGTTCATCCATCAACTTCACCGCCCGCTCGTAGGAGCGCTGGATGTCCATCATCCGGGTCATCTCGACCACCGGTTGAACATTGCTCTCCTCAACGAAGCCCTGCGCGACCTGCGTCGTGTCAGACGGGGTGAAGGCGGGGGCGGCACCTCCGGGCGCGGCAAAGAGGCCGCCGCCCAGCCGGTTGAAGCTTTGGATGTCGGGCACGGTGAACATGCCCAGCGTGCCGATGGTGCCGCTATTGGGCCCCGAGATCGTGCCGTCGCGGGAGATCGTGATCTTCTCGCCCGGCGGGATCGCGATCGGCGCGCCGCCCCGGTCGAGAACCTTATTGCCCGTCAGCGTCACGAGATTGCCCTGCGGGTCTACGGCCAGCCGCCCGTCGCGGCCAAACGCCGTCTGGCCCTCGGGCGTGGTATAGGCGAGCCAGCCGTCCCCGTTCAGCGCGACATCGAGCGGGTTGGACGTCTTGGTCAGCGAGCCCTGGCGGTCATCGAGATAGGAGCCCTTGTCGAGCACGTAGCTCACGTCATCCTCGGGGCCCGCATTGCCCTTCGAGTTGTAGCTCTCGGTCAGCGAGCGTTCCGCCTTGAAGCCAGCCGTGTTGGCATTGGCCATGTTGTTGGCCGAAATGTCGAGGCTGCGCCACAGCGTCGAGGCGAGGGATAGAGAGACGTAATTTGAGCTATCCATGAATTTCCGTCCGCGAGAATGGATCTTGTGGCTTTGTGCTTGGATCGCTGCCAATTTCCACTCAATAATGTTTGCTAATCTTAGAATAATCAATACTATTCTTTAATACGCAAAGGAATTCTGATGCGTTTGGGCAAGAGGTGATGGAATTGCGAGGCGGTTTTCCCTTCATGGGCGGCGTTTTGGCGCTCTGTCTTCTGTGCGGCGGCGCTGCGGCGGAGACGCTGCCCGCGCCTCCTCCTTTCGATTTCGCGCAATACACACAGGCGGGGTTCCTAGCGGATCGCGATGCGCTGGCCGCTGGCGTTGCCGCAGCCGAGCCGGGACCCTCGCGCGCCATTGCGCGGCTCGATCTTGCGGAATTCTATCTCGCCCATGTCATGCTTCCCGAGGGGCGCTCGCTGCTGGGCGACGAGATGCCCGACGGTTTGATCCCGGCAGAGCAGGCTCGCTGGCGCGCGATTGCGGCCGGGTTCAGCATCATGGAAGGGACGGGGGTGCCGACTGGCACCCTCCTGCCGAATGCCGACTGGGCGAACTGGCAGGACTATCACCTCTGGGCGGCGCTGAACGCGATCACGCAGGGCGACGCGGTAGAGCTTGAAGGCAATCTCGCGGGTGCGGCTGACCGACTTCCGACCAATCCGCCCGTTTTCGTCGAGGCCTGCCTGCCCGCGCTTCTGGAAGGCGCGATCGCGGTCAGGAAATGGCCGCTGGCCCAGCGGCTGAGCCGGGATTTCGATAACTACCCCGAGCTGAAATCGCAGCCTGTCTATAGCTTCCTTATTGGGCGAGTGGCGGAGCAATCGCATCATCCCGACAAGGCCTATGCCGCGTATCGCGAAGCGGCGAAGGGGCAGGATCGTTACGCGCAGCGGGCGCGGCTTGCGTTGGTCAGTTTGGGGCTCGAGCATGGAGCGCTGACGCCCGACCAAGGTTTGTCGATGCTCGCCGAGGCTAACCTTGCGTGGCGCGGCGACAGGTTCGACCTTCAGGCGCTCGAACAGCGCGCGCATCTGGGCGAGACTTCCGGCCACGATGTGGATGCGCTGATTGCCTATGGCGAGATCCTTACCCGGTTTCCCGAGCGTCCGCAGGCGCGCGCGGCGGCGCAGGCCGCCGACAAGCTGCTCAAGGCGTTTTATGCGAAGGGCGCGGCGGGGAAGATTTCGCTCACGGATTTTGCCGAGGGGCATCAGCGGTTGGAGGCCTATTACGAGGTCCGTCCCGATTTTCAGGCCTATGCCGAGCAATACGCGGATCGCCTGCTGGAGCTGGGCGCGACGACGCAGGCCGCCACGGAATATCGCAAGATCCGGGAAGCGCTGAGCGCACAGCGCAAGGACAACCCCGAGGCGGTGTCGCAAGACAGGATGGCTTATCTGGCGCTGCGCGAGGCGGAGGCGCTTGCGCGCGGGGGGCAATTCGCCCGCGCTGCCAAGGTGTTGGAGGCCTCCGAGCGCCCCGCCGATGCGCAGGAGCTGAACCAGTTCAACGCGCTACAAGCCCGCGTTCTGGCCGAGGCCGGGAAGACCGACGCGGCCTTGGAGGCCAAGGTGACCTCGCACTCGGCCGATCATCTGCGGCTTCAGGCGCGGCTCCACTGGAAGAAGGGCGATTGGAAGGCGGCGACCCAGTCCTATCGCGAGTTGTGGAAGAAGGCCCCGGACGATTTCTCCGAGACCGACGCGGTCGAGTTGCTGCTGGCCGCCTACCGGTCGGGCGACCTGACCACCGCCCGCAGCGTTGCCGAGGTCTTCCCGCGTCTGGCGGGGCGTGAGGATCTGAACAAGCTCGTCGCAAGCCTTCTGGCGGAGCCCGCCAAGCTCAGCCCACTGATGGACTCGGCTGCGCGGGACCGGCTGCGCAAGGCGAATGACGCGCTTGAGATGGTTGGGTCGGAGGCGAAGCAAGCTGGCGGGTAGATATCTTTGCTATGCATTGCCCCTCACCAACATCGTCAAAGACAAAACGCAGATATTTTTAACTCCAGTTAAACATCAGTCGCATATCTCCTAGATAGGACCCCCTTCTCTTCGGACATGAGAGGATAAAACCATGAGTATTTCGAGCGCGATGCAGACCGGCGTGAGCGGCCTGAACGCAAACTCCGTCGCCGTTGGCGAAATTTCCGAGAATATCGCGAATGCGAATACCACGGGCTACAAGCGCAGCTTCGCCCAGATGGTGACCATGACGCCGAGCGGCGGGCTCGATGCACCCTCGGGCGTCAATGCTGTCGTGTCCTCCGACGTGACGAACGGGGGGGCGGTGATCCCCACCAGTTCCGCAACCGATTTCGCGGTGAACGGGAACGGGTTCTTCGTCGTGTCTGACAGAGCCAATACGAGCGTCGAGTCCGATTACGTCCTGACGCGCGCCGGGTCGTTCAAGCCCGACGAGAATGGCGATCTTGTCAATTCGGCAGGCTATTTCCTCTCGGGCTACCCCTATACCGACGGCACGCTCGGCTCGATCGACGGCAACAGCTTCAATGGGCTGAAGACGGTGAACGTGACCGATGCAACGCTGAGCGCGAAGGCGACGACCACGGTCAGCGTGCAAGGCAATCTGCCCTCGCAGGAAACCGGAAACGCGACGCCGGGCGCGCCCTTCACCTCGTCCTCGCAATATTTCACGCCGCTCGGTGCGGCGAAGCGGCTCGAATATTCCTGGCAGCCGACCGCGACCCAGAACCAGTGGGACGTCACCGTGTCCGATGGCGACGGCGTTCCCTACGGTCAGGTCACGGTCGATTTCGCCGCCAGCGGGCCGAATGCGGGCGCCCCGGTCAGCTATTCCGGCGTGACCAATCTCGCCACGGCACCCGGTGCCTTCTCGATGGACACGACCACGGGCGTCATGAGCCTGACGATGAATGACGGTGGCACGACCCAGCCGATCGACGTCGGGCTCGGTGCGCTGAACAGCTTCGACGGGATGACTCAGTTCGCTGGTGATTTCACCCCGCAGAAATTCGACACCGACGGCTCGTCCGCCGGCGCGCTGACCCGGATGGAGGTCGATGATACCGGCACGATGTACGGGATCTTCGATAACGGCCAGCGGCAGGCGCTCTACAAGATCCCGCTCGCCCATGTGGCGAACCCGAACGGGATGCAGGAGGTCGATGGCGACGCCTATCGGCTGACCCGCAACAGTGGCGACTTCACGATCCACAAGGCGAACGAGGGCCCGGTGGGCACGATTTCCTCGGGGACGCTTGAAGGGTCGAATGTCGATATCGCGCAGGAATTGAGCGATCTGATCCGCACCCAGCGCGCTTATTCCACCAACGCGAAGATCGTCACCACGATGGACGAGATGCTCGACGAGACCACGCGTCTCAAACGCTGATCGTCACGCTGAGAACGGAGTAAGCCGATGAGCCTCACGGGCGCCCTCCAGGCGAGCACGAGCGGTCTGCGCACGGCGCAGATGCAATCGGAAGCGACCTCGCGCAACATCGCGAATGCGAGCACCGAAGGCTATGTGCGCAAGGAGTTGCCGCAGGTCACGACCTCGGGTGGCCTCGTGCAAACCGGCGAGGCGCGGCGCGAAGTCGACGCCTCGCTCAACCGCATGTATCGGCAGCATTCCTCGGCGATGGCGCGCGAGCAGGCGATCTACGAGGCGGTGGGCGAATATACCGCGACCCTCGGTCAGCCGGGCGACGGTCTGTCGCCCGCGGACCGGCTGACCGACCTGCGCAGCTCGATGATCGCGCTGGTGAACAATCCCGGCAGCAACGCCGCGCAAAATGGCGTGGCGGCCTCCGCGCAGGAGATGGTGACCTCGCTGAACCAAAGCAGCGTCATGCTCGCGCGGGTCGGTGGCGAGGTCGATATGGAGATCAAATACGACGTCTCCGATTTCAACGAGACGCTGCACAAGATCACCTCGCTCAACAAGCAGATCTCGGACGCGCCACCCGGCTCGCTCGGTGCAGCCGATCTGGGGGACCGGATGGATGTGCTGGTGGAAAAGGCGTCGAAGCTGATCGACATGCAGGTACGCCGTTCCACCGACGGGCGCGCGACGCTCTACACGGCCGGGGGCACGCCGCTCGTCGATGGGAATCAGGCCAGCTACATTACCTATGATCAGGTGGCCGGAAAGCTGTTCGCAGGCAAGACGGAGATCACCCCGGACTCTACCGACGCGCGCGGCTTCCAGAATGGCAGTCTCGCCGGTCTGTTCGCAGTGAAGAAAGACGTTCTGCCGCGCTTCCAGCTTCAGCTCGATGAGATGGCGCGGGGGCTCGTGCAGGGCTTCGAGAGTGCGGATGCCTCGCTCGCGCCGGGGCAGGCGGGGCTCTTCACGGATGCAGGCGCGGCCTACGATCCCGCAAATCTCCAAGGGTTGGCGGGTCGGATTTCGGTCAATGCGGCGGTGGACCCGGCGCAGGGCGGGCAGCTGTCGCGCCTGCGCGACGGGATCGGCGCCACCGCGCCGGGTGCCGCAGGCGACTCGACCCAGATCGAAGCCTTCGTTTCGATGTTCGACGATCCGCTTTCGGCGGACCCGGGCACGGGGCTGGAGACGTCGCTGTCGCTGCGCGATTACGGCAGCAACATGATCTCGGCGCAGGAATTCGAGGGCACCCGTGCTCAGGAACGGTTTGCCGCCGCGCGCACCGCCGCCGAGACGGTGAACGGCACGCGCCAGGGCATTCAGGGTGTGAACATCGACGATGAGATGCAGAAGCTGATAACGATTCAGCAAAGCTATGCCGCGAATTCAAAGATGATGACTGCCGTCATGAAGATGATGGATACGCTGCTCGAAGCCGTCTGAGGAGACTGAACGATGATCCCCCTAATCCGGAATTCGCTGTCGACCTTGCAGATGAGCTTGATCTCGCGGCGATCGGTCAGCCGCACCACGGCAGAGCTGCAACGGACGAGCGACGAGGTCGCGACCGGCCGCAAATCCGATGTCTATGCGGATATGGGGGCGAAATCGGCCTTCGTGCTCGCGCTGGAAGATCGCGCGACGACCAACTCGCATTTCATTACCTCGAACAAGCTCCTCGGGAGCAAGCTGGATATGATCGCATCCAGCGCGTCGACGGCGCGCGGGGCGGCGCAGGATGTGCTCGGTCTCGCCGTCGGGAACCTCGAGCGCCCCGGCGCTTCGGCGGCGACCCTGCAGCAAAGCGCGCGCGCCGCCCTCGACACCATCATGACGAGCCTGAATGTCTCGCTCGACGGGGAGCATCTGTTCTCCGGGGTGGCTTCGGACAAGGCAGCGCTGCGGGGCTATGACGCGACGAACGGTGCGACGGGTCTCTCGGCGGGGGATGTCCTGTCGGGGATCGTGGGCAGCGGCCCCGCAGATGCGACCCAGGCCGCGGCGATGCTGTCGCAGATCGACAGCGTGTTCGATGACACCAATGCCGATCCGGCCAAACGCTACAGCTCGACCTTCTTCCAGGGCGATGCGACAGCCGGGACGCCGCGCAAAACGGCGCTGATCGGGGATGGCGAGACGCTCGATTACGGGATGCAGGCGGACGATCCCGAGTTCCGCAACCTGATCAAGGGGCTTGCGTTGTTCGCTTCGACCGACGTGTCGAAGATCACTGATCAGGATGCCTATAAAAGCTGGGTGGCAGCCGGCGTCAAAGCGCTGAGCGATGGCGTCGAAGGGCTGCGCAATTCCGAGACTGCGCTGGGTGCGAAGCAGAAGCGGCTCGACATCAAACTCACGCAGCAGCAATCGATGGATTCGGTGCTGAACAGTCGTCTGTCGGATTACGTCTCGGTCGATCCCTATGAGGCCGCGACCCGGATGACCGCGCTCCAGACGCAACTCAGCGCGAGCTACAGCGTAGCCGCGCAGATGTCGAAACTGTCGATCCTGAATTATCTCTGAGCCGCGCGTTTATCGCGCGGCTACCGTGCCCCGCGCGTCGGTTTGCTCATAGGCTGCGAGCTTCACGTCTCTCGTGCTTTCCAGCTCGCTGAACTTGTAGCCACGACCGTAGACCGTCTCGATATATTGGTGGCCGCTATCGGCCGCATCGGCGATCTTCTTGCGCAGCTTGCAGATATAGACGTCGATGACCTTGTCGAAGGGCTGGTCGTCGCTCATCCCGTAGACCGCGTCATAGATCGCGCCTTTCGCAATCACCTTGTTCGCGTTAAGCGCCAGGTGCTGGAAGATCGCGTGCTCACGGTTCGACAGCTTCAGCCGCGCGCCGGAGACCAGCGGATCGCGCCCGTCGAAGAAGGCGGTGATCTCGCCGACACTGATGCTCTCGGCAGCGTGGCCATAGGAGCGGCGGATGATCGAGTTGATCCGCGACAGTGCCTCGATCCCCTTGATCGGGCTGACCATGACGTCGTCGGCCCCGGCATCGAGCGCTTCCGAGGCATCGCGTGAGTTCTTGAAATCGCGCATCACCAGAACCGGATTGCGGCAGCCGCAACTCCGGATGGCCCGGATATAGTCGGTCACTTCCGGGCAGTCGCCGATCAGGATCGCCCGCGTGTCGACGCCCTTCTGGTTCAGCGTGCTGAGATCGGACGCGAAGAAGGATGCGGGGACGAGGACGGGTTGCAGCCCAACGCTCTCCAGCTCGCTGAGCAGGCCGCGAACGCGGCCATCGCGAGGCTCAAAGACGTAAATATTCATGCAGGCCTCCATCCCGGGCAAGTTTCTCGCACAAGCGGCAAGATCACGCTAAGTTGCCACAAAGGATTAGTCAAGAATAGTACTGATTTATATTGGACACTATTTATGTTTTGCTTTAATTTGGCGGAATGTGCTGGTGATGTGAGGAAACTATGCTTGCTTCTTTGCGCCGAAAAGGTAATCGGGCGTCGTTTTCTCGCGCCGGGGTGCGTGGGGCGCTCGTCGCGCTCTCCGTCATTGCAGGGACGCTCTGCGCGATCCCGGCCGCCGCACAGGTTCGCATCAAGGATATCGCCAGTTTCGAAGGCGTGCGCGAGAACCAGCTCGTGGGCTACGGTCTCGTGGTCGGCCTGAACGGCACCGGCGACACCCTCAACGGCAGCCCCTTCACCAAGAAGTCGATCGAGGGGATGCTCGAACGGCTCGGGGTCGGCAATCTCTCCGGCGATGCGATCAAGACGAAGAACACGGCCGCGGTGATGGTGACGGCAAAGCTGCCGCCCTTCGCCCGCCGTGGTTCGACGATCGACGTGACGATCTCCTCGCTCGGCAATGCGGACAGCCTGCGCGGCGGCACGCTGATCGTGACGCCGCTCGTCGGGGCGGATGGCGAGATCTACGCCGTGGGGCAGGGGCCGATCTCGGTCGCGGGCTATAGTGCGAAGGGCAATGCGGCGAGCATCGTGGACGGCGTGCCGACCGTCGCGCGGATGGAGAACGGCGCCATCGTCGAGAAGGAAATCGCATTCGAATTGAACTCGATGAATTCCGTGCGCCTGTCCCTCCGCGAGCCCGATTTCACGACCGCATCGCGCGTCGCCGGGGTGATCAACGACAAGCTGGGCCACAACACCGCGCAGATGCTCGACCCCTCCACCATCGAGGTGCAGGCGAAGGGCAAATACGGCGTGCCGGAGCTGCTGGCGATGATCGAAAACCTGCCCGTCACGCCCGACTCCGTTGCCAAGGTGGTGGTCGACGAGAAATCCGGGACCATCGTGATCGGCTCGAATGTTCGGATCGATCAGGTCGCGATCAGTCAGGGCGGTCTGACCGTGAAGGTCAAGGAAAGCTACGCGGTCAGCCAGCCGAAGCCGATCTCTATCGGGGAGACTGTCGTAGTGCCCGAAACGGATGTGCAGGTCGAAGAGAGGAACACCCAGTTCAGCGTGCTCCAGGGGGGCGATGTCAGCCTTCAGGACCTCGTGGACGGCCTCAATGCGATTGGCGTGGGCGCGCGGCAGACGATCTCGATCCTGCAGGCGATCAAGGCCGCGGGTGCGCTTCATGCCGATCTGGAGATCATCTGATGAATCCGCTCGATCCGTCGAAGCCGTCGCTTTCGGCCGCATCGCTCAACGCGCCTGCCGCTACCGGTGCAAAGACGCAGGACGCGAAGGAGATCGCCAAGAATTTCGAGGCGACCTTCCTGCAGCAGGCCGTGGGCGAGATGATGAAAACCGTGAAGATGGGCGGTCTCGATGGTGGCCACGCCGAGGAGATGTGGAAGTCCTTCCTCGCACGCGGCATCGCCGACGAGATCGCCGCCTCCGGTCGGACCGGGATCGCGCAGAGCGTCGAGCGGATGATCGGCGTCTACAACTCGAACGGAGATGACCATGGCTGACGAGACCCCGTCGCGTTTTCGCAAGCGCATGCAGGCCCGGCGCGAAATTTCCGCCGAGGGTCCTGTCCTCACGGAACAAGACGACGCCAACCTCGCCGCTTTCGAGGCGAATATCGATGCGACGCTCGATCTGTTGCATGAGGAAATCGCGGCGGTCGAGGCGGGGCATTTGGATCGCGTCACCGAGCTTTATGATCGCAAGGCGGACCTGCTGAAGCGGATCGAGTTGAAGATCCCCGTGATCGAGCCATTCCTCGAAGCGTCTGAGGATGCTGCGCCCGCGCTTCGCGAAAAGCTCCGCCAACTGAAGACCGCCGTGCAGGACAATAGCGTTCTACTGTCGCGGATGTCCGAGGCGACCCGCGAGATCGTGCGCGAGATCGAGAAGATCCGGAACCGGCACAGTCTCGATGGCCTCTATGGAAAGAGTGGCAAACCGGTCACAGGACAGGACGGTCCGCAGATGCATATCGATAGGGAATTCTAGGTTTCCTGCATTCGTTAACCTGCGCTTAATCTTCGGCCCAAAATTCCTCTCCACGGCTCGCGCCGTTTTTCTGTCAGAAGACGAAAACAAATATCTTTCAGAATGAGGAGTGACTAGAAATGTCGTCCATTCTTACCAATACCTCCGCGATGAATGCTCTTGCGACCCTCCGTGGGGTCAACAAGGGTCTCGAAGACACGCAGAACCGCATTTCGACCGGCAAGAAGATCAACTCGGCGAAAGACAATGCCGCGTATTTCTCGATCTCGGAATCGATGAACAGCGACAGCGGCATGTACAAGTCGATCAACGAAGGTCTGACCCTGACCAAGAACTCGGTTTCGACCGCGCGTCTTGGTGCAGAGTCGGTGAAGGATCTCGCCCAGCAGTTCGTCGAACGTGTTTCGTTCGCTCAGGGCGACGCGGTTGATCATGCTGCGGTCCAGAAGGAACTGCGCAGCATCGTCGATCAGATCGGCACCACGATCAGCCAGGCGACCTTCAACGGCGACAGCCTCGTCGACGGTTCGGCCAACGTGACGGTCGTCACCGGGATCAGCCGCGCAAGCGGTTCCTTCGCGACCACGTCGATGACCTTCCAGGCGGTCGATCTCTCTACGCTTCAGGCGACGCTGAGCGGGATCGATATCTCTGGTGGTTCGGCGGCGGTTCTGACCAGCGCGCTGACGAGCGCCCAAAGCGCCCTGTCGACGGCCATCGACAACGCGACCTCGCTCGGTGTTGCGGAGAAGTCGCTGGAATCCCAGCAGGACTTCCTCGGCAAGCTGACCGACAAGCTCGACACCGGTGTCGGCAACATGGTCGATGCGGACATGGAGAAGGAGGCGGCTCGCCTGCAGTCCTACCAGGTCCAGCAGCAGCTCGCGACGCAGTCGCTCTCGATTGCGAACCAGGGCCCTCAGAACCTTCTGAGCCTGTTCCGCTAAATCGTGGCGATGAACTGAATGGAAAGGCCCCGTATGTTGCGGGGCCTTTTCTTTTGCCGCGCTTGGGTTGTCTTTTCCGGCAAAGTTTAAAAACGCCTTTAACCGCGCCGTGCTAAGTTCGGCGAAAGAGAAGAAAAGAATATCGAGAGGAGAGCTTGCATGAGCGTCGCCGCGTATAAGCGAACCATTTCCGAAACCGAGTCTCCGCGGCAGATCGAGCGTCGTATCCTGTCCCGCGTCACCGGCGAGCTGGAAGCCTTTCTGGCCGACTATGACAGCGCGTCGCAGGCCGGGCGAGGGGCGGTCCTCGCGCAGGGTCTGCGCACTGCGCTCTGGGAGAACGAGCGCATCTGGACCGCACTGCGCGATGACCTCGCGGAGCCGGCGAACCAGTTCCCCGCCGAGCTGAAAGCGGCGCTGATTTCTCTCGCGCTCTGGGTCGAGCGGGAGACGCAAGTCGTGATGGGTGGCGGTGGCACGGTCTCGCCCCTCGTCGAGGTGAATCGCAACATCATCCGTGGGCTCAGCGGCGACGCTGGCGAGCCGGTGGCTGCGGAATAAGAAGGGGCGCGGATCATGGCATTACGACTGACGTTGAAACCGAACGAGCGGATCGTGGTCAATGGATGCGTGATCCGAAATGCCAACCGTCGCCAGACGCTTCAGATCGAGAACACCGCCGACGTGATCCGGGCCGAAGATTTGCTGGATGAAAACTGCGAGCCGACCCCGGTGAAGCAGGCCTACTTCCTGATTCAGACGGCGCTGATCCGCGCCGATACGCGCGACACGCTGGTGCCGGTTGTTCAGGAAAAGCTTGCCGATCTTGCCACGATTTTCAGTGCCCCCGTGGTCGGCGGCGTCTTCGAGGCAGCGAACTGGGTCTCCCAGGGCGATTACTACAAGGCGTTGAGCGCGCTGCGCCCGGTCATGCGACGCGAAGAGGAACTTTTCGCGCGCCTCTCCGGAGATGCGAGCCCGGCGGTGGCGCTGGAGGGGGAAGAATGCTGACGATTTCGGGAATGAGCAGCCGCCTCGCGCTGAACCTGATCGACCGGACTCAATCCAAGCAGCTCGATCAGCTGGCGAAAGAGCCGCAACATGCCCGCGCGATCAGCCGTTTCCGCGAGAATATCGCCAATATCCACACTGCAGCCGATCTGGTGGACAATTACGACGCCTATAGCTTCGTGATGAAAGCCTTCGATCTGGAAGACCAGATGTTCGGTAAGGCGATGATGCGCGAAATCCTGTCGAGCGATTCCGCCGACAAGACCTCGCTTGTGAACAAGCTCACCGATCCGCGCTTCCGCAAGCTCTACGATGCGCTCGGGTTCACCAACGGCGGGACGGCGAATACGAATACCTCCTCGACCGCGTGGCAGGACAAGATCGTCGATCAATATGTCAGCCGGCAGTTCATCAATGGTGAAGGCGAGCAGAACGCGACCGTCGGGTCCGTGCTCGAATTCCGCCAGAAGCTCGATGGCGTCAAAACGTGGTATTCGGTCCTGAAAGACAAGGACACGGCACAGTTCATGCGCACGGCCCTCGGTATCCCGAATGACGTGGTGAAGCTCGATGTCGAGCGGCAGAAACAGATCTTCGAGGACAAGTTCGACATCACGAAGCTCAAGGACCCTAAAGAGGTCGACAATCTGATCTCTCATTTCGTCGCCGTGTCCGATGCGCAGAGTTTCGCAACGAATGGCGCGGGGAATGCTGCGGTGACGCTGATGCAAAGCGCGGTGCAGGGCGGCTCGGGCCAGTTCGTGCCCGCGACCTTCGATCTGACCGCGATCGCAACCTTCTCGGCCTCGCGCTACCGGTAAGCCTGCCTTAGATCGCGGCTGACCTCAGTCGATAATCACGTCATCATCGTCGAGCGGGATGCGGATCTCGTCATCGCGCGACAGCTCTAGCGCATAGTCCACCAGCGCGGATTGCGCCTCTTGCACTTCGCGCCCGCGCACTGGGCCCATCGCAGTCATTTCCTCGTTCAGCATGTCGCGCGAGCGGGCGGGCAGGGCGCTCAGGAAGTAATCGCGCACCTCCTTCTTCGCCCCGCGCAAGGCGAGCGGAAGCGTTTGCCCTTCGACCCCGCGCATGACTTTGACGAGGCTCTGCTGGTCGAGCTTGCACAGATCGTCGAAGGTGAACATCTTCGCCTTGATTGCGCCGAAGGCATCCGGGATGCGCTTCTCCAGACGCTGGGTGATGTCGTCGAACAGCTTGCTGTCGAGCTTGTTGAAGAGATCGGCCATGCGCTGCTGCGGGTCCGGCCCGGTGTTGCGCGTCGCCGAGCTCATGAACTCTTTCTGCAGCGTCTCCTCGATATTCTGGAAGACGTAGCGCGGCACGGTGTCGATGCCGATCATCCGCTCCAGCACCTCCATCATGCGCTCCTCGCCCAGAAGCGGCAGCACTTTCGAGGCCACCTCGGGTTTCACTTTGCTGAGGATCGCCGCGACCGTCTGATCGTGCTCTTCCTTCAGGTAATTGGCGATGACCTGTTCGTTGAGCGCGGAGAAGTTCTCCCAGATATTGCGGCCTACCAGCGGGCCCTGGATCTCCTGCATGATGTCGCTCACCCGATCCTCGGGCAGGAACCCCTTGAGCATGCTTTGGGCCATTTCCATCGACCCGACGATACCGCCGCCATCGCCTGCGGTTTCCATGAACTCGCTCATCACCTCTTCCACGACATCGGCCGGGATCGTACCCAGAGACGAGATCGCGTGGGTGATCGAGTGGATGTCGTAATCGTCGAGCCTCTGCATCAGCCCGGCGCCATGCTTCTCCCCAAGGCAGAGGAAAAGGATTGCCGCCTTCTCGGGGCCGCGCAGTTTCTTGTAATCCCGGGAGGTTTTCATCGTCGGCGCTCGATCTGTTCTGAGGTCTCGGCGAGAATAGCAGTCTATCCTTGTATTCTCAATCAGGATCGCACTCTATTCTTTGAGGTTAGGCGTTTTCTAAGGATAGGGGCGGCACCGAGCCTTAGCCGCCCCCGCCATAGGCAACATAGGATTGCATCATGCTCCCTGCGAGCATGTACCAGCCGTCGATCAGTACGAAGAAGATCACCTTGAAGGGCAGCGAGATCATCACCGGCGGCAACATCATCATGCCCGCGCTCATCAACACCGAGGCGACGATGAGGTCGATCGCGATGAAGGGCAGGTAGATCAGGAAGCCGATCGTGAAGGCGCGCCGCAGTTCGGAGATCATGAAGGCGGGCACGAGGGTGCGCCAGCTCGCCTCCTCTGCCGTAGCGGGGGCGGGTGTCTCGGGCGCGGGCTCGGCGTTTTGCCCTGCTTCGTTGTTGCGGACGAGATCGGCAAAGAGCTTCAGATCCTTCGGGCGCGTATTGGCAAACATGAAGGCCTTGAACGGCGCGCCGATCCCGACGAGCGCCTGTTCCTCGGTCACCGTGTTGTTCAGAAGCGGCCGCAGCCCGCCGGTCCAGGCATCGTCGAAGACCGGCTGCATGACGAAGAAAGTCATGAACAACGCCATCGCGCTCAGCACCATGTTCGGCGGCGTCTGGTTCAGTCCCAGAGCGGAGCGGAGCATCGAGAAGACGATCACGAAGCGGGTGAAGCTGGTCATGACGACGAGGACGCCCGGCGCGATGCTCAGCACGGTCATCAGCGCGATCAGCTGGATGATCCGCCCGCTCAGGCTGGCCGCGGCGTCGCTGCCCGGGGCGGCGTTGTTGAGCCCCTGCGCCAGATCGCCAAGCAAGCCGCCCGCCTCCTGCGCCTCGGCGCCGCCGCTGAACGCGAGCGACGCGGCGAGGGTCAGGACAAAAAGCGGCAGGCCAGCCTTCGCCGTCAAATATCGCTGCGCGAGGGTGGTCATCGTGTCGGGACGTAGTCTTTGACGATCTCGGTCAGGGTGACGCCGAGGCGGTTCTCGCCCACCTTCACCAGATCGCCGCGCGCGACGAGCCGGTCATTGATCACCACGTCCACCGGCTCGCCGATCTTCTTCTCCAGCTCGATGACCGAGCCGCGGCTCAGGTTAAGAAGCTGCGAGATCGGGATGCGGCTCTGGCCCAGCACGATCTGAACCGAGAGCCCGACATTGAGCATCGCGTTGACGTTCTGCCCGTCACCATCGCTCGCGGCCTGCTTGCTGGCGAGGCTGTGCAGCAAGCTCTCCGCCGCAGCCGCGCGGGCTTCGTCCTGCGTCGGCTGCGCTTCGGTTTCCGGCGTCTCAGGCGGTTGCGTGGATTCGGGCGTATCGTTGTCGGACATTTACACGGCTTTCCTGATTGGTGTGGCTTGGGGCGAGACGGTCTGACGCAGAGCGATGAGGATGCTGCGGCAGACCGTCTCGAAGCTGTAGTCCATCACGCCGTCATCCCAGTCGGCATGAATGCCGCCATCGGCAAGCGCCGGGTCCGCGACGATGTTCAGGGCGGGGCTGTTCGGCCCGGCGCTGGCCTCGATCACCGGCGTCAGCCTCGCGACATTGGCGGGGGAGAGGCGGATCGTGAGCCGCGGTTTGCGCAGCGCGATTTCCATCGCCCGCCGGATCTGCGTCTCGACCCGCGCGGTCGAGCAGCTCTCGATGAATTCGGGGAAGACCTTCTCGCAAACGCGCAGCGCGAAGCCGCAAAGGTGCCGCTCCAGCGCGGCCTGATGGGCCAGCTGATTGCCCAGAAGCGTCGCGATCTCGGGGGCGAATTTCTCCAGCGCCTCGGTCTGGCGGGCCTCGAGCGATGCCGTGATCTCGGCGGTGGCCTCATCGCGTCCCTGCGCGCGGCCTGCCTCGAAGCCTTCGGCGCGCGCAGCCGCCGCTGCCGCATCGAGATCGGCCTGGGTGAAGACCTTCAGCCGTTCGGCGGCGCGGCGGGCATCTTCCGCCTGCATCTCTTCATCGAAATCGCGCTGGAAAACCGTCATCTCACGCCTCGTTCAACAGCCAGCCGCGCAGGACCTTGAGGGCCTCTTGCGGCTCGTCTTCGGCGATCTTCTGGATCGCGGAGACCTTGCGCTTCAGGATCGCACCGCTGATCGCGAAATTGGTGATCAGTTCCTCGTCCCCGGCGGGGTCGTAGCGCTCCGCACGTTGAACGGGCGCTGCGGGCTCGGCGGCCTCCTGCGTGCGGGGCGCGACGGCGTTGGCGGGCGTTGCGGGCAGGTTGTTACTCGCCGGCGCCGCTGCTTCCGCCTCGCCCTCGGGGGCTGCGAGCGCCCCGGCGCCGGTCGCCTCGCTCAGCCGCGCGCGCTCGCGGTCGGCCCGGTTCAGCAGGGGGCGCAGACCGAAGACAAGCACCGCGACCACGATCAGCAGGGCGAAGACCCAGCGCAGGATCGAGACGATATTGTTCGACAGCCGCTGCATCAGCGTCGGGCCAACGGGGCCGCCGACCTCCATCGAGTAATCGATGAAGCGCAGGCTATCGACAGAGACGGTATCGCCACGGTTTTGGTCATAGCCGATCGCCGATTTCACCAGCGCGGTGAGGCGCGCGATTTCTTCCGGCGAGCGCTGTTCGTATTTCAGCGAGCCGTCGTCCTGCACGTTGTAGATGCCGTTCACCAGCACCGCGACCGAGACGCGTTGCACCGCACCGGCTTCGGTCGTGGTCTCGCGCCGGGTGTTGCCGATCTCGTATTGCACCGACTCGCCGTTCTTGCTGCGGCTGTCGGTCGTGCTGCTCGCACCCGGACCGCCAAGCGCGCCGGGGATGTTGTTGCCGGTGTTCACGCCGGAATCGCCGTTCTGCACGCCCTTCTGCTGCTCGGCATTGTTCTGGGTGGAGCGCACGACCTGCTGATCGGGGTCGAAGCTTTGCTGCACCACGACTTCGCGCTGGTTGGACAGGTCGACATTCACCTGCACGCGGGCGTTCCCCGCGCCGACGCGCGCCGTCAGGATCTGCTCGATCGAGCGCGCCATCCGGTCTTCGGTCGCGGCCTTGTTCGACTGCAGCGTCGCTTGCCCGGCCGCGTCGGAATTCTCCGCGAGGATCGTCTCGCCGCTGGCCGAGAGCACGGTCACCCGGTTGCCGTCGAGATTGGGAACTGCCGCCGCAATCAGGTTACGAATCGCCAGCGCTTCCTTGCGGCTGATCCCGCGAGAAGAGGCGGCGCGGACGATGACGCTCGCGCTCGGATCGGGGCTGGTGCGCGAGAAGGCTTCGCGTTCGGGCAGAACGAGATGGACGCGGGCGCTGCGCACCCCGTCGATGGTCTGGATCGAGCGTGCCAACTCGCCCTCCATCGCGCGCAGCCGGTTCACATGCTGCATGAAGGTGTTCATACCGAAGCCGCTCGCATTGTCGAACAGCTCCCAGCCGGGTTCGCCATCCACGGGCAGGTTCTTCTCGGCCAATGCCATGCGGGCGCGGGCAATATCCCCTTCGGGCACCGACACCGAGCTACCGTCTGCGGAAAGCTGCGTCTTGAACCCTGCCTGTTCGAGCGTGTCGACGATTCCGGCGGCGCTGGAGGGCGAAAGCTGGCTGTAGAGCAGCTTGTAGCTCGGGGCCGTCACGACCGAGAGGCCGAAGACCAGCGCGAGAACGCTGACGACACCGACAGCCCCAAGCATCAGGAGCTTGCGTCGTCCCAAGGATTGAAGGTTCTGCAAGAATTGCTGCACGGCGAACACCAGTTATTCTTAATCGATCCTGTAGAAGCTATTCTATCTTTGTATTGCAAGTAAAGTGCTGATGTATATACTTCACAATATCCAGTTGAGATCGGATTTTATCTTTAAATTCGACGAAGAGAGGCGCGATAGCCGATGATTGATGCGGCCATTGATGAAGAAGAGGTTGCCGAGGCGCCCGGAACGCGCTGGCGGACCTTGCGCGACCATAAGCGTCTCGTGATGGCCGCGGGCGCGCTCGCGGTCGTCGCCATGTTCTGCGGTGGCTTCGTGGCCTTCGGCGGCGTCTCGGCGCTCACCGGGGGAAGCGCTGCAGAGCCGGCCGGGCATGGCGCTTCGGGCGCAGCCGGTGCGGATGCGCTGCTGGATTTCGACGACATCGTGGTGAACATCACCGAGACGACCGCCGACGGCACGCCCGCTGCGCGCTACCTCAAGATTCACCTCGCGCTAGTCTATCCCGAATCGCCGGATGCCGAGGCCAAGATGGCCGAGAAGAAGCCCTTCATCCGCGACACCTTCACCGGGTTCCTGCGTCAGATGACGGTCGAAGACCTGCGCGGCAGCATCGGCCTCATCAAGCTCAAGGCGGAACTGCTCAAGCGCGCCCGCGCGGTCGTGGGCGACGACACGCCGAGCGAAATTCTCATCAGCGATCTGGTGGTGCAGTGACGATGGCGGAGCAGGCGGACATGGCGATGGCGGCCACGACGACGGCAGAGGTCGAAGACGAGATCATCCGCATGTCGATGCTCAATTACGAGCGTCTGCCGATGCTGGACGTGATCTTCGAGCGCTTCGTTCTGTCCTTCTCCAGCTCACTTAAATCGCTGACCGGCTCGGTGCTGGATGTGACGCTGGGCGAGGTCGAATACCTGCCCTTCGCCGACGCGATGAAAAGCCTGCCCAAACATGGTTTGATCGCGGTTGCGCAGGCCGATCCCTGGGATGACCAGTTTATCCTTTCGCAGGATCCGGTCTTCCTGTTCTCCGCGCTCGAACTGATGCTGGGCGGACAGCCGTCGGGCCGGGCGAAGGATGCCAAGCACGGCTTCACGACGATCGAGCGCCGGATGGGCGAGCAGGTCGCCGAACGTATCCTTGCCGATATGGCGGTGGGTTTCCGGCAGATTTGCGAGGTCTCCTTCCAGGTCGACCGGATGGAGAGCAATCCGCAATTCGCCAATATCGCCCAGCCCAACAGCCCCACGGTCCGCGTGCCGCTCAAGGTCAGTCTCGAAGGTTATCATGGCGAGGTTCACTTGATCCTGCCCTACGCCACGCTCGAGCCGGTGCGCCCGCTGCTCACCAAGATCTTCTTCGGGGATCGGCTCGGGGCGGACAGCTCGTGGCGCACGCAGCTGAAACAGAAGATCGAAGGGTCTTCGGTGGCGCTTACCGCGCAACTGCACGAACTGGTGGTGCCGATGCGCGAGATTCTGGACTGGAAAGTGGGCGACACGCTCGATCTGCGGATCGACGACAGTCATCCGGTCCTGTTGCTCTGTGCCGGGAGCCCGGTTCTCGAAGGCGAAATGGGCAAGAAGCAAAACGGGTCGATGGCACTGAAAGTGACCGCGAACCTCATGGGAAAGGACGAGTGGAGCAATGATGTCGATGCTGATTAACGCGATTATTCTCGTGTCTCTTGTCGGGCTGATGGCCTATGGCGTGGTGATCACGCGGCGGGTGAAGAAGCTCATGCTCGTTCTCGAAGAGATGGAGCCGCTCGTCGCGGCCTTCTCCGCGGCCGTGGACAAGTCGCAACTCTCCGTCGAGGAGATGAAGGACGCCGTGGCCGAGGCGCAGAAAGCGCCCGCGCCCGAACCGGCACCCTCGCAAGAGGCCGCGCCCGCCCTGACCTTCAACTCGCGCCGCGCCGCGCCGAAAGCGCCGATGGGTCTGACCCGCGTGACCGGCAAGGCCGAACTGGTCAAAAGCTTCTTCGAGCAGACCCGCGTGCGCCGGGAGGCGCAGGGCCAATGGTAAAGAACCGCCCCGTTCAGGTTCTCGTGGGCGTATTGCTGCTCTCTGGCGGCGCGAAACTCGCGACCAGCCTTCCATCCGACATGATCCCGTTTCCGGATTCGCTGTTGCAGGCCGCGCTTGCAAGCGGAGCGGAGAAGGATGCCGCCGCGACGCCGGCGAGCGATGCCTCCGCCGATGCGACCGGCGGCTGCGGGCCGACGCCGGAAGAGCTGCTGATGTCCGTGCGGCAGGAGCGCGACCTCCTCGCCGAGCAGAAGAAGAAACTCGACGCCCGTAGCGCCGAGATCGAGCTCGCCAAGCAGGGTCTCGACACCCAGTCGCAGCATCTGACCGAGTTGAAGGACACGGTGACCAAGCTGCTCGACAAGGTCGACAAATCGCATAGCGACGACGTGGATCGCCTCGTGTCGATCTACAAGAACATGAAGCCCGCGGCGGCGGCGTCGATCATGAATGACCTCGATATCGAGGTGACGGTCATGGTGCTGGCCACGATGAAGGAGCGCGACGTCGCCCCGATCATGGCCGAGATGAACCCGGTGCGCGCGCGAGCGGTCTCCAAGATCATTCTCGAACGCTCGAAGCTGCCGGGCGACCAGAAGCTGGTGAACGTCAAGCTCAACTGAACCGCGCGGGCGTCATGGTCCGTGCCGCGCGACGCAGTTGTTGCTGATTGGGGAAAGGGGGCGCGCAGCCCCCTTTTTTAGTCTTCGTCGACCCGCAACACCGAGCCTTTCGGCGGCGCGCGCCGGATGTTGCGGCGCAGGTCCATGACGTAGCCGATGATCTCCGCGACCGCCTGCCAATGCTCGACCGGCACCGTGTCGTCCACTTCGATCGTGGCGTGCAGCGTGCGGGCGAGGGGCTTGTTCTCGACGATCGGCACCTCGTTCTCGCGCGCGATCTGGCGGATGCGGGCGGCCACGGCATCGGCCCCTTTCGCGACGCAGACCGGCGCGGCGTCGCTGCCCTGCTCGTATTTCAGCGCGACGGCGTAATGCGTCGGGTTCGTCACGATCACGCTCGCGGTCGGCACCGCCTGCGCCATGCGTTGACGGGCCCGCTGGCGCGCGATCTCGGCGCGGCGGCCCTTGATCTGCGGATCGCCCTCGGAATCCTTCATCTCGTCACGGATTTCCTTGAGCGACATGCGCAGCTTTCGCCGCCACTCGAACCGCTTCCAGATGATATCGCCAATGGTGATCGGCACGAGAAACACCATCGCCGCGCTCAGCAGCCAGCTCGCCCAATGAGCCGCGTAGCTCGGGATATGCTCGGGCAGGAAATTCTCGCCCTGCCAGATCCCGGTCACCGCGCGTTTTGCCACCCAGAGCGCGAGCGCACCGATGACCAGAACCTTGGTGATGCTTTTCGCGAATTCGACCAGCGCGCCGGGCGAGAACATCTTCTTGAGCCCTGCGAGCGGCGAGAGCTTCGACAGTTTCGGCTTCATGCGCTCGGACGAGACTACGGTCTCGCCCTGGATCAACACGCCGAAAACCGCGGCCAGAAGCATCACGCCGAAGATCGGGGCGGCCCAGCCCGCGATCTCGCCGAAGAGCAGGCTGAGGATGTCGCCGATATCGCGCGCGCCTGCCGACCCCTGGCCGATCTTCACCTGGCCCGCCCCGGCGAAGACCTGACCGAGCGATGTCATTGCCCGGCCCGCGACGACCGGAAGGACGAACACCACGATGAGCAGCAGCGAGAAGACCGACATCATGTTGCCGGTCTCGCGCGAGGAGGGCACGTCGCCTTTCTCGCGCGCCGATTTCAGCCGCTTGTCTGTCGGCTCTTCGGTCTTGGAGGATTTGTCCTGTTCGTCGCCTTCGGCCACGGCGTGCTCCTTAGGGTATGACGAACGTGCCGAGCCAGTCGGTGAACTGGCCGAGGAAGACATGCAGCATGCTGGGGGAGGCCGCCGCGAGGATCAGCAGGCCCGACGCGATCAGCGCAGGCGCTGCGACGAAGAAGACCGGCAGAGCGGGCATCATCCGGTTCGCAAGCCCCATCCCGAGATTGAAGATCAGCCCCATGACGAAGAACGGGGCCGCGATCGCCGCCCCGATATAGAGGCTGGCCGATGCGGCTTTGACGATCTGCTTCGCCATGTCGCCCAGCAGAAGCGTGCCCGGCGGGAAGACGTCGTAGGAATAGAGCAGCGCGCGGATGATGATGTGATGCGTATTTGTGACGAAGATCAGCGCAACGCCGGAGATCAGCAGGAAGCTCGCGATCATGGTGGAGCCCTCGAACGATCCGAGGCTCGGTGCGAAAGCATTGGCGAGGCCCGAGACCTGTCCGGCCTGATGGCCCGCGAATTGCAGCGCGCTGAACAGCACCCGCGCCGTCAGCCCGATCCAGAGGCCCGTGGTCACCTCGAGGCCAAGGTAGATCGCGAAGGTCACGAGATTGTCGGGCTGCATCGGCATCACCGGCGTGGCGGGATAAAGCGCGAGGCTGAACACCACCGCCATCGCCAGACGGCTGCGGGTCGGCACCTGCATCTCGCCGAAGCCCGGCATGAACATCAGCGCGCTGCCCAGCCGGGCAAACACGATGAAGTAGCCGAAGAGCTGCCCGTCGAGAAATGCGCTCAGCCCGCCCATCGCTCAGGCCCCGATCGTCCCGACCGTCTTCATCGCGGCCTTCCGGTGCACCTCGTTGTGCGAGATTACCTGCGTCATCGGGCTCACGCGTTCGAGCATCGAGCGGACATAGCCACGCACTTCCGGCGCGACCATCAGCGCGGGCCATTCGTCGCGCGCCGCGTGGCGCTGGATTTCCTGTCGCGCTTCCAGCACGAATTCCTGCACGCGCTGCGGCGACATCAGGAAGGTCCGGTCCTTGCCGTTGATCTTCACCGCCTCGCCGAATTCATGCTCCCAAGCCCCCGACATGGTCAGCACCGGCACGAAGCCCGAACCATCCGCCAGCGCGCGGCAAATCTGGTTCGCAAGGCGGGCGCGGACCCGCTCGGTGATGACGGCGGGGTTGGTGCTAGACGGCGCAGCCTCGGCCACCGCCTCGATGATCAGCGGCAGATTGCGGATCGAAATGCGCTCGGCCAACAGCGATTGCAGCACGTGTTGCAGCAGAATCTCCGGCGCGGAGTTGGAAATATCGCTCGCAAGTTTCTGGTAGTCGCGGTCCAGTTCGGCCAAGAGCTTTTTCACCGCGCCATAGGTGAGCAGTTCGGACATATGCTCCTTGATGATCTCGGTGAGGTGGGTGGTGATCACGCTCTCGGGGTCGACGACCGTATGACCCTGCTGTTCGGCCTCGGACGCGCGTGCCGGGTCGATCCAGACCGCGCTGAGGCCAAAGGTGGGCTCCTTGATCCGTTCGCCGGGCAGCTTCACCTGATCGCCGGACGGGTCGATCACCATCACCAGATTGGGGCGCAGCTCGCCTTTCGCCGCCTCGACGCCCTGCACGAGGATCGAATAGCTGTTCGTCGGCAGCATCGGGTCGTCCTTGATGCGCACCGATGGCAGGACGAAGCCGTAATCCTTCATGAAGAGATTGCGCAGGCTTTTGACCTTGCCGGGCAGGGCGGCATCCATGCTCGAAATCAGCGGTACCAGACCCGCGCCGAGGCTGAGGCGCAGCTCGTCGAGCTTGAGTTGCTGCTGCGTCGTCTCGGCCGATGTCTCTTCCATCTGGGCCGCGCGGGCCTCCGCTGCCGCCTCGTCGCTCGCGCGCAGCGCAGCCTGCTCCTGCATCACATAGCCCAGCCCGGCGAGCAGCCCGGCCAGCGCGAAAAACACCACGATCGGGAAGCCGGGCAGCAGGCCGATCCCGAACAGCAGCACCGCCGCCATGTAGAGCGCCTTGGGGAAGTTCGACAGCTGCCCCAGCACCGCTTCGTTCGCTGCGCCTTCCGTGCCGCCTTTCGTGACGATCAGGCCTGCCGCCAGCGAGACCACCAGCGCCGGGATCTGTGTCACGAGGCCGTCGCCGATCGTCAGAACGGTGTAATTGCCCGCCGCCTGAGAGACGCTCAGCCCGTGCTGGACGACGCCGATCAGAATCCCGCCCACGACATTGATCAGCGTGATGATGATCCCCGCTACCGCATCGCCGCGCACGAATTTCGACGCACCGTCCATCGCGCCGAAGAAGCCGCTCTCGTCCTCCAGCTCCTTGCGGCGGCGCTTGGCTTCAACCTCGTCGATCAGCCCGGCACCGAGATCGGCGTCGATTGCCATCTGCTTGCCCGGCATCGCATCGAGCGAGAACCGCGCGGAGACCTCGGCGATCCGGGTCGAACCCTTGGTGATGACGACGAAGTTGATCACCACGAGGATCGCGAAGATCACGATCCCGATCACGAAATCCCCGCCCACGATGAAGCGCGAGAACCCTTCGATGACGCCGCCCGCCGCGCCGGGCCCAGTATGGCCCTGGCTGAGAATAAGCCGCGTCGAGGAGATGTTGAGCGACAGCCGCAGCATCGTCACCACGAGCAGCAACGTCGGGAAGGAGTTGAACTCCAGCGGCTTCGGGATCCACAGCGCCACCATCAGGATCAGCACCGACAGCGACAGCGAGATCGCGAGGCCGAAATCGAGGATAATTGGCGGCAGCGGGACGAACAGCATCCCGAGGATCAGCGTCACGCCAATCGCGAAGCCGATATCGCGGTTCTTGATACCAAGCCCTACGAGGTTCTTGCCGAAACTGGTCTGATTTTGGCTCATCCGTTGCTCAATTCGTTCGCGTGAAATTGGGAAGCACGGGTTGCAGGTCATTGGTCGAATAGATCGACAGCCGCATGTCCTGATCCGCCGTCAGGTCGGCCGACCAGAAGACGGGCAGTTTCCGGCGCGCAGGGCGCGGCGAGGGGCTCGGCGCGGGCGTGTCCACGGCGGCGGCGCCTGCGAGCTGGACGAAATAATCGCCGCGTTTCTGCGCCACCGCGAGATTGCGCTTGAGCGCGGTCAGATAGGTTTGGCGCGCCTCTGGCGTGAAGGAGTGATACGAGCCCGCCGCGAGCCACCAATCCCCCGTCCGCCGGTGCAGATCGACCAGAAACCGCGCGGCATAATCCACATTCGCCGCCGGATCGAAGGACTGGGCCAGCGAGTCGAAGGCGTCCGGGTGCCATTTGCGGTTCACCTGCATGCAGCCCGTATCGATTGAGGAGACGCCCGCGGCCTGTTTCTGGTGCACCCACGCCATCGCCGCCTCGCGGCTGTCGAACACGCGCCCTTCGCCAGCGGCGTTGACGCTCCACGGCCAGACCGTCAGGCGGCCTTCGTTGCGAAACCCTGCCTCCTGCAGTCCGATTGCGAGCAGCAGGTTATCGGGGATGCCGTAGCGGTCCTGCGCCGCGAAAATCTGGCGCAGGCATTGCTGGTCATTGCCGAGGGTGGCGGGAAGTGGCGTGGTTGCCTCCGGCACGCTGGGGCGGCTGGAGGTGTAGAACCCTGCCCAGCCTTCGGCCCGTGCGGGGCCTGTCGCGGCGAGGCTCGCAATCGCAAGCGCCGCCAAGGCCCGAAACCACCTCGCCCGCGCCATCACGCGGGTCCGTTCATGATGAGATCGAAGACGGTGTCCGACAGATGCGACAGCGTTGCGTAGATGAAGGGCAGGGCAAGCACGAGACCGACGAAGATCGCGACGATCTTCGGCACGAAGGTCAGCGTCATCTCCTGAACCTGGGTCAGCGCCTGAAAGATTGCGATGCCGAGCCCGACGAGCAGCGCGAGCGCAAGAATAGGGCCGGCCCCCATAAGGATCGTCCAGATCGTGTCCGACATGATCGCATAGACATCGGCTTCTTCCATGTCGCCCCCGCCTGCCTCAGATCGGCATCCGCATGATTTCCTGATAGGCCTCGACCAGCTTGTCGCGCATCGCCACCGTGACCTTGACGGTGGATTCCATCGCCATGGTCGCCTCGACGACCTGCTGCGTGCTGGCCTGCCCGGTCAGACCTGCCTGCGCCGTCGTATCGGCCGTGCGCATCGTCTGCACCGCCTCTTCGGCGGCGCCTTTGAGCATGTCGCCGAAGCTCTGCCCGGCAGATTTGGCTTCATGTGCGGAGGCCGGGCCGCCGCTCAGGCTGCGCGACGCGCCATAGGCGCCCCGGATCGCTGCATTGGAGAGGACTGGATCGCTCATGCTTCACCTATTTGAGGAGGTCGATCATCTCGCGGCGCATCTGGCGACCGGTCTCGAGCATGTTCAGGTTGGCTTCGTAGCTGCGCGCCGCTTCGCGCATATTGCTCATCTCGATGATCGGATTGACGTTCGGCAGTTTCACGAAGCCGTCGGCATTGGCGGCCGGATGAGCAGGGTCGTATTTCAGCACGAAATCCGACGTGTCGCGCCCGACTTCGGTGACATCGACCATCGAGGCGCCCGAGGCGTCATCGACCATTTCGCCGAAGGAAATGGTCTTGCGGCGATACGGATCCGCGCCCGGCGTCGAGCCGGTCGAATCCGCGTTCGCCACGTTTTCGGAGACGACCTTCAGCCGCTCCCCCTGCGCCCGCAGCCCGCTTGCCGCAATCGCACCGATTGATTTCAGAGGGTCCATGCTCATGGTCGTCTCCGCTCGTTATTCCTTGCCGCTGGCGGCGTTGAGAAGTTGATAGGCTTTGCGATAGAGGTTCGCCGCCAGCCGGTATTGATCGGCATTCTCGCTCGCCATCACGGATTGCTGTTCCAGCGCCACGTCGTTGCCGTCGAGGCTGCTGTCCCACGCGCTGCTGCCACCCACGGTTTCGACCGTGGTTTCGTGCAGCGGGCCGCCCGCCGAGCGGTTCGCGTCGCTCTTCTCGAGGAAACTCTGGAAGTCGGTCACATCCCGCGCGCGATAATTCGGCGTGTCGGCGTTGGCGATGTTCTCGGCCAGCACCTTCTGGCGGGCCGCAAGCCACTGCATCCGATCCGAGGCGAGGTTAAAAAAGGATATCGTATCAAGTTTCACGTTGGATCGCTCCGTTTTCATGGATAGTATATCGGTATGAGAATGGATTGGTAGGGTTTATCCTTGTGAATACGATTTTTTCTTCCTTGAATTATGCGGTTGATGAGGCCGACGAGGCAAGAATTGTCGGTCATGTCCATTCGGTGACCGGCCTGTCGCTGACTGTCGTCGGACTCGAACGCGCGATGGGAATCGGTCAGCGGTGCATCGTGCACGGTCGGCGCGGCCCAGTGCTGGCCGAGGCGGTCGGGTTGAACGAGGCCGGAACCCGCGTTCTGCCGTTCGGCAGCTGGGATGGCGTCTCGGTGGGGGATCGAGTCGAACTCGATCAGCATGGCGATCTGATTCATCCCGATGAAAGCTGGATCGGTCAGGTCGTGGATGCGCTGGGTCGTCCGGTGCGCAGCGGCACTAGTTGGGTTCCCGGCGAGACGGCGCGCGACCTCAAGGCCGCGCCCCCGCGCGCCTTCGACCGCAAGCGGGTCGGCGCGAAGCTGGAGACGCAGGTCAAGGTTTTCGATATCTTCACCCCGATCTGCCGGGGCCAGCGCATGGGCGTCTTCGCGGGCTCTGGCGTCGGAAAATCGACGCTGATGGCGATGCTTGCGCGCAATACCGATACGGATGTGATCGTGATCGGTCTGGTGGGCGAGCGCGGCCGCGAGGTGCAGGACTTCATCCAGAACGACCTTGGCCCCGAAGGGATGGCGCGCGCGGTTGTCGTGGTGGCGACCGGGGACGAGCCGCCTTTGCTGCGCCGTCAGGCAGCCTGGACCGCCACCGCCGTGGCCGAGCATTTCCGCGATCAGGGCAAGCAGGTGCTGCTGCTGATCGATTCCGTTACCCGCTTCGCGATGGCGCAGCGCGAGATTGGTCTCTCCGGGGGCGAGCCGCCGACCACCCGGGGCTACCCGCCGACCGTCTTTGCCGAGCTGCCGCATCTGCTGGAACGGGCCGGCCCCGGCGTCGAAGGGACGGGCGATATCACCGGGCTCTACACGGTTCTGGTGGATGGCGACGACATGAACGAGCCCATCGCCGACACCGTGCGCGGGATCGTGGACGGCCATATCGTGCTGGATCGTCACATCGCCGAGCAGGACCGCTACCCGGCGGTGAACGTGCAGAAAAGCATCTCGCGGATGCTGCCTGACTGCCACACCGATGCCGAGTATCGCATCATGCAGGCAGCCCGGCGCGCGCTCGGAAAATACGCGGATATGGAGGATCTGATCCGGGTGGGCGCCTATCGCCCCGGCGCGGATCCCGACACCGATGCCGCGATCCGGTTCCACCAAAGCGCGACGGTGTTCTTCTCGCAGCGGAAATCGGAGCAGCTTGGATCGATGCGGGCCTTCGCGGAAACCTACAGGCTGCTACTGGAAGCGGGGTTCGACGTGCCGCTTCCCGAAGAGGTGGATGGCGAGGGCGCGTAAGCCCCCAATCCCGAGCGGCCCTTAAAGCGCGGCGATCTCGGAGAGCGGACCGCTCCAGTCGCCAAGTTGCGTCTGACGATGAAGCTGCAGATTGCCGTACCAGCGATCCGGGCTTCCGTGGCGGCCCCAATACCACATGCACGCCGCCCCTTTCGGGATCAGCACATGGCTGTCGGGATGCCCCAACGCGCCACAGCCATGAGCGGTGGTGTTGTCGATGCTCACCACCCGGTCGAGCGCCATGATCTGCGCCGCGAACCCGTCGAGATCGGCGAGCTGGTCAATCTCTGGATCGTCGAAAAGCGTCAGATCGGGGCGCGTGCGGGCGGCCTGTGCAAGCTCTGCTTCCCGGTCGCCATATTGCAGGTTCACGACCAGCGCGCCCTCGGGCAGCGCCGTCAGCAGGGTCTCGAGCGCGAGGGAGCGATGCGCGCCGGTGATCGGGTCGTTGCTGTGCCAGGCGATGCCCACGACCGGGCCGCCCTGCGCCATCTCGCGGTAGCGGGCGCGGATCGCCTCGACCCGCGCGGCATCCGCGCGCAGATAGCCGCCCAGCGGCTGTTCCGCGAGCGCCTCGACGCTGAGATAGCGCACCAGATCGCCCACGAAGATCATCTCTTCCGGCGCGACGTTCATCTTGTCGACCTCGGTGGTCTCCGCGAAATCGACGCCAAGGCCGCAGCGCTCGATCAGCGGCTTCATCCGAGCCTCGCCCACGAAAGTCACCTTCGCCCCAGGGGGCAGGGGCGCACGGTCGATGATGGGCAGCAGCGCAAGCTGATCGCCGATCCCCTGTTCGTCGATCAGAAAGACACGCTCGCGCGCGGCGAGGCGATCGGGTTCGGAGTTCTCGTAGGGAATACGGCGACGGTTCGCCTCGGGTTGGCGTCCCGCGTAGTAAGGCGCGCCGCCAGCGAAATCGCCCTGACCCATCAGGAAGGTGCCATAGGCACGCTTCACCCAGAGCCCGCCACCATCGACAAGATGCAGCGCCTCCCGGAAGGCAATATGGGCCTCGTGGAACTCCTCGCGGTCGAGGTGGCAATTGGCGGAGAACCCGAGGGCACGCTGAAACTGGGCCGGATCCTGGAAGCGATGTGAGAGCGTCTCGAGCGCGCGCGGAATATCGCCATGCGCTCGCAGCGCGGCCATTCGCAGAGTCACGACGTCGTCTCGATGCGCGTTCGTTTCCTCAAGTTCGGACAGCAGGGCGTCAGCTCCGGCGATGAGACCCTGATAGTCCTGTCGGAAAAGTTTCGCCTTGAGCAGGCCGATCCGGTGGGAAAGCGGCTGCGGGGCGAGACGCGCGGCTTCCTCATAGGCGGGTGCGGCCTCCGCGTTGCTTTCGCCGGAGGCAAAGGCATCGGCGGTGATGAGCCACATCTCGGCCGTTTTCATGCGCTGAGCCATCTTGCGCAGATTTCGCCCGGCCGTGGTCGAGCGATCGAGCCGCCCCATCAGATCGGCATAAAGGCGGGCCATCGGGACGTCCTCGCTGCCACGCTCGATCGCCTGCGCGAACAGATCGATGGCCGCGAAGATGTCGGCTTTCAGAACCCGCGCTTTGCCTAGCCCCGCCAAACCCATCGCATCGGTGGGCGCGATCAGCAGCGCGCGGTCGAAGAACTGCGCGGCCGCCTCGGCCTCGCGGCTATCCAGCGCGACGGTGCCAAGCACGAGCCACGGGTGGCGGTTGGCCGGGTGGGTCTGGCTGACCTCATGCGCCAGTCGCGCGGCTTTCGGGCCGTCGGCCGCAGCCAGCGCCTCATAGGCTTCGTGCATCGTCAGTGCCGCGGCGCCATCAGCGATGCCGTAATACTTCGACGCCTTGGCGGCCCGGGCGCGCCGGTCTCTGCGCGAGAGGGTTGTCTGGGTCATGCGCGTTCCCTCGGAATGGCGAAGTAGTCGATCGAGTGGACGTAGAACACGCTGTCGATCAGCACGTAGTCATGCGCGCGGCACCACTCCTGCGCGAAGGCGAGGAGGTTGTCGCGGCGGGTCTCGACCCAGATCAGTGGGCGGTCGCGTGCAATCAGCGCCTCTGCCCCGGCGAGCACGTCCAGCTCCATCCCCTCGGCGTCGATCTTGAGGAAATCGGCGCGGGCATCGGCCATCAGCGCATCCAGCGTCACGACCTTCAACTCGCCCGCCTCGTCGGCGACCAGTGTCGTAGCCCCGAGGTTGTTTTCCTCCGTCGTCTCGGCGCGGAAACTACCTTCCGCGCGTCCGACGCCGAAGCCCATCCCGCGCCGGTCGATCAGGTCTTCGATCCTGTTCGCGGCGATATTGCCGTCCAGAAGCGTCAATGCGGCCGGGTTCGGCTCCACCGGATAGATCCGCGCCGGGCTCAGATGCTGCGCATACCAGACGACGTGGTTGCCGATATTCGCGCCGACCTCGACGATATGCGGGTGCGCCACGCCGATCAGATCGCGCAGCTTCTCGAGCGAGCTATCCTCGAAGAACCGCCCCTGAAGATGAGTGTTCTGGATGATGTCGAGCGGGTTGGTGATCTGCATCTTCGCAGCCACGCCCCGATGTTCGAGCTGCGCCCAAACCGGATCGCGTTCGACCGCGTCGGCCCACATCCGTTCGACTTGTCGGGCCCAATCGGCCCCCGTCGCAGAGCGCGGACCGGTGGAGTGTTGATCGCGGCGATTGACGAAGAAGATCTCGGGGCGTTTCGCGCAATTCCCGGTCTGCCAGAGCTGCAGGTAGAGCTTGTAATCCTCGCCCGTATCCATCGCTTCATCGAAGCCGAAGCGCGCGACCAGTTCGGTGCGGATGAAGGCGCCGATCTGAACCGCGAAGAAGGGCGGCGTGGCGAGAAACTCCGCATAGGCGGATATCTCGGCAGGCTGGCCGTCGCGCAGCTGCGGCTCGCCCGCCGCGTCGAATTCGCAGATCAGCCCCCAAAGCGCGTCGAGATCAGGCTCCGCCGCAAGTCGCGCGCCGAAGGCCTCGAAGGCGTTCGGGGTCAGCACGTCATCCGCATCGAGGAAGAAGATCCACGCGATGCCCGCTTCCTGCGCCTGCCGGATCGCGGCGTTGCGGCGTGCCGAGCGGCCGTGAAGCCCTTGCGTGTCGTCCATCGCGTAGTGATGGATCTGATCGAACGGGCCCTTGGAAAAGCCGATCGCGGTCTCGACGGAAGGCGCACAGCTCTCTTCGAACAGCGCGCGGTGGCCGGGGCCGATGGGGGTGATGATGGCGCAATCCATGGCTCAGCGCTCCTCGCCTGTTTGGTCGTCCGCAAGCGACTGGAAGACGGACTCGCGGATCGTATCGAGCGAGACCTTCCGCGCCTCGCCGTGGCTGAGCGCGGGCGTCAGGCCAAGTTGCAGCGCCAGCGCGGAGAAGAAGATCAGCGCCGCACCACCCAGCATCGTGCGCATCTGCGGCTTCGCGCCTGCGCGCTTCACCGGGAGCTTGCCGGTGGCCTCGCGCGGCGGGGCGGCGAGGGGGGCAGCCTGCGGTTTCGCGGCTTCGGGCGCGATGAAGATGAAATGGTCGAGTGCCGTCAGCCTCGCCGAAAGCGGGGTCCGCCGCAGCGTCGCAAGAAGCGAGGCAGGGAAATGGTCTGCGGGGGCGTGAATCTGACCGGGCATGGCGGTCGCGCCCTGTCGTGCCAGTTCGGCGACCGGAATGGCGAAGCTGTGCAGGTCGTCCCGGAAATACACGTCCCGCACCCCGAAGCTTTGCGCATCGGCACCGGCGTCTTCGATGGAAATGCGTACGGTATCGGCGCTGAGGCTCAGTTCGCACGTCGCCATCAGCGCTTCGGCCCGGTGCGTATCGCTCAACCGCCGGAAGCCGGGCGGGCCGCCATCCTCGCCGGCGGGGCGCGCGGGCTTCGCGTTGGCACGTGGCGCGGGCGCGGCGATCTTGCTTGCGGGCGGCGTGGTCGTGGATTGCTCCGGGTTCAGCTCCGACAGAAGCCGCTCCACCTCTCGCATCGCGGGCGAGACAGAGGCCGATTTCGCATCGGTCAGCGCTTCCGGGTCGAGCCCCTCATCGGCGGCATAGGCGAAATTGATCGCGTAATCGCGCGCGACCTCGGGAAGATCGTCGGTCTCATGCACGAGGGACAGGATCTTCTGCTCGTCGGAAAACAGCATCCGCCGGGGCCGGTAGCCCTCGACCTTCGGGATGACGGCGTACTCATCCGCCCGCCAGTTCATCGAGCGCGCGAGCCGGGGCAGGACGCGCTCGGCCTCGCTCGCGTGAAAGACCAGCATCGCGCAGCCGCCTTCCGGGTCGAGGCCGACGGCCAGACACATCTGCTGCGGCCATTGCTGGAACAGATGACGCAGGTCCTGCTCTTCGAGCAGAAAGGCTATGGCTTCCGCGCTGGCGCTCATGAAATGCCCTGAATGCAAGATCCGTGTTGGATTGAATCTATCTATTCATGGATAATCGGTCAAGTTTCCTTGTTAAGCCTCTGAAATATTAGATTTATGCTTAAACTTGCTCTCAATATCGGCATTTATACTTGACTTAACGGGAGCGTCACCGGAGATTTAGCCAAGAATTTCAGGAAACGGCGGCTGTCGGTGAAAGACCGCAGGGCGCGAAACACACGGACAAAGAATAATGACGATCATCCTTGGCCTGTTGGCCGTCGTGGGCCTCGTGTTCGGCGGCTTCCTTCTCTCCGGCGGCAGCATGGACGTTCTCATTCACGCTCTGCCCTTCGAGGGGATGATGATCGGCGGCGCGGCCTTGGGCTCTTTCCTGATCGCGAACTCGTTCAGCATGATCCGCCGCTCGGGGCGCGGGCTTGTGAAAGTGATGAAGGGCAGCCAGTGGAAGACCGCGGATTACACCGATCTGCTCAATCTGCTGTTCGAACTGTCGCGGCTGTATCGCAACAAGGGGATCATCGCGCTCGACTCGCATATCGAGACCCCGGAAGAGAGCGAGATCTTCGGTCGCTATCCGCGCATCCTGAAGGACCATTTCGCGATCCAGCTGATTACCGACAGCTTCCGGATGCTGGCGATGAACTTCGATGACAAATACCAGACCGAGGACGTCATCAACCGCAAGCTCAAGAAGCATCACCGCGAGGTCATGGCGCCGGCCTCGGCGCTGCAGACCGTCTCTGATGCACTGCCCGCCATCGGGATCATCGCGGCCGTTCTGGGCGTGATCAAAACGATGGGGGCGATCGACCAGCCGCCGGAAATTCTGGGCGGCATGATCGGCGGCGCGCTCGTCGGTACCTTCCTTGGCGTGTTCCTTGCCTATTGCTTCGTGCAGCCGATGTCCGGGCGTCTGCGCCAGATCGAGGAAGAGGATTCCGCGTTCTATGCCGTGATCCGCGATATCTTCGTGGCGCTGGTGAGTGACCACCCGCCGAATATCTGCATCGAGATCGGTCGCGGCAGTATCCCCACCGTCTATCAGCCCGATTTCTACGCCGTCGAACAGGCGCAGAAAGAGCTGCCGCAGGCGGCGTAAACAGGCGATGGCGCGCAACCGGATCGCAGCTCTGGAAGTGATCGGGCGGCTGCGGCGGCGCGAGCTCGAAGAGCAGGCTGGCGAGCTATCGAAACTGAATGCGCAGGTCGCGCGGCTGGAAGGCGAGCGTGATACGCTGACGGAGCGCGCCCGCGCCGAGCTTCACGTCACCTCGCCCGAGACCGCGCCCTATGCGGCCGGGTTTCGCGAGGCGGTGCGCGAGACGGTCTCGTGGCTCGATCAGGAAATCGGCACGCTGAACGAACGCCGCGTGCCGCTCGAAGACCGGATGCGAGAGCTGTTTCGAGAGGCGAAGACCTACGACACGCTTCTCGACCGTGCCCGCGCCGAACGCGCGGCGGAACTGGCAAAGCGCGAGCAGGCACAGGCCGAGGAGCGCACGCTACAGCGCTGGCTGCGCGACAGGGATGTCGTCTGAACCTGCATTGAGGCTGGCGTCGAGAGCGACCCTGCGGCTAAGCTTTCCCTACGGCATATAAACAGAGGGAGACGCTCCGATGGAGTTCAGCGACGCAATCCGCAAATGTTTCTCGAACTACGTGACATTCACTGGCCGCGCAGCCCGGCCCGAATTCTGGTGGTTCGTTCTGTTCATCTTTCTAGGCAACATCGTCTTCGGCATCTTGGACCGTATCCTCTTTGGTCCGATGATGATGCGGCACGACGCGTCGCTGCTCGGCGGGATCTTCTCTCTCGTCGTGTTCCTGCCAGCGCTCGCGGTGCTGGTGCGGCGGCTGCACGATCTCGACCGGACCGGCTGGTGGGCCCTGATCGCGCTGATCCCGGTGATCGGGACGCTGGTTCTGCTCTTCTTCACCGTTCAGCGCGGCTCCACGGGCGGCAACCGGTTCGGGCCTCCGGCTCTGCCGCCGCATCAGATGCCGTCCTGAGGTGACATGAAAAAGGGCACCCGCGCGGGGTGCCCTTCATTCTGTCTTTGGTAGCGGTCTGCTCAGTCCAGCGCCGCGTCGCACCGTTTGCAGGTGCCGGGATGCTTATGCGTGCCGACATCGGGCAGGATCTTCCAGCAGCGTTCGCATTTCTGGCCATCTGCCTTCTCGAAGACCACCGAGATGCCCGAGACTTCGGGCAGGCGGTACGCTTCCTGCGGGGCCGGATCGGCGGTCAGCGCGATATCCGAGGTGATGCAGAGATCCTCGAAGGGCACCGATTTCAGCGCCGCCAGAACGTCAGCATCCTCGACATGCACGACAGGTGCCGCCTCGAGCGAGGCCCCGATCACCTTGGCCGAGCGCTGCACTTCGAGCGCCGCCGTCACCACGCGACGGGCGCGGCGGATGCCGTCCCATTTCGCGGCAAGGCTCGCGTTGGCCCAGTCCGCGGGCGTCTCGGGGATGTCCTGCAGGTGGACCGAGGCGTCATCGCCCGGGAAGCGCGACAGCCACACGTCTTCCATCGTGAAGACGAGGATCGGCGCGAGCCAGGTCGTCAGGCGGTGGAACAGCAGATCGAGCACCGTGCGCGCCGAACGGCGACGCAGGCCGTCTTCCGGGTCGCAATAGAGCGCGTCCTTGCGGATGTCGAAATAGAAGGCCGACAGGTCCACGGTGCAGAAGTTGAACAGCTGCTGGAATACGCCCTGGAAGTCGAACGCGTCATAGCCCTTGCGCACTTCCACATCGAGCTGTGCCAGACGATGCAGCACCCAGCGCTCCAGCTCCGGCATCTCCGCCGGATCGACGCGCTCGGCGTCGGAGAACCCGTCGAGATTGCCCAGCATGAAGCGCAGCGTGTTGCGCAGACGGCGGTAGCTGTCCGCGACCCCTTTCAGGATTTCCGGGCCGATGCGCTGATCCTCGGTGAAGTCGGTCTGCGCAACCCAGAGGCGCAGGATATCCGCGCCATATTGCTTGATGACTTCCTCGGGCACGATCGTGTTGCCCAGCGATTTGGACATCTTCATGCCCTTCTCGTCGAGCGTGAACCCGTGCGTCACCACGTTGCGATAGGGCGCGCGGCCCTTCGTGGCGCAGGCCTGCAGCAGCGAGGAGTGGAACCAGCCGCGGTGCTGGTCGGTGCCCTCAAGGTAGACATCGGCGATGCCATCCTCGGCCCCGTCTGCGCGGTCGCGCAGCACGAAAGCATGGGTGGACCCGCTGTCGAACCACACGTCGAGCACGTCGAAGACCTGCTCGTAATCGTCGGGGTTCACCAGACCTTCGAGAACCTTCGCTTTGAAGCCGTCCTCATACCACGCATCCGCGCCCTCGGTCTCGAAGGCGGCGATGACGCGCGCATTGGCTTCGGCATTGCGCAGCAGGAAGTCCTCGTCGGTAGGCTTGGCGCCTTTCTTGACGAAGCAGGTCAGCGGCACGCCCCAGGCGCGCTGACGGCTCAGCACCCAGTCGGGACGGTTCTCGATCATCGAATGCAGGCGGTTCTTGCCCTTCTCGGGCGTGAAAGTCACCAGCTCCTCGATCGAGGTCAGCGCGCGCTTGCGGATCGTGTCACCATAGGTGCCCATGCCATCGTTGAGCGTGTGGTCGATCGCGGCGAACCATTGCGGCGTGTTGCGATAGATCAGCGGCGCTTTCGAGCGCCAGCTATGCGGGTAGGAGTGCTTGATCTTGCCCTTGGCGAGAAGCGCACCGGCCCAGGCCAGTTGCTTGATGTTCGACACATTTGCCGGGCCGTCCTTGCCGTCCGCCGCGACGATCGCCTCGCCGCCGAACAGCGGCAGATCCTTGCGGTAGCTGCCGTCGGGCTCGACGTTGTAGGTCATCGGCAGGCCGAACTTGAGGCCCATCTGATAGTCGTCGTCACCGTGCGACGGCGCGGTGTGCACGAAGCCCGTTCCCGCCTCGTCGGTCACGTGATCGCCCGGCAGGACCGGCACGTCGAAATCCCATTCGCCATTCGCGCCATCGACGCCGGCATAGGGGTGCGACAGCGTCAGCCCTTCCAGCTCCGCCGCCGACACATCGCGCACGCGGGTGAAGCTCTCGACTTTCGCCTGATCCATCACCGATTGCGCCAGCGCATCGGCCATCAGCAGCAGCTCGCCTTCTTCGGCGGTCGATTTCTCGCCCAGCGTGTCGACCCGGTAGAGGCCGTAGCCGATCGTCGGATGGAAGGAGACGGCGCGGTTCTGCGGAATCGTCCAGGGCGTCGTGGTCCAGATCACGACGCTCGCCTCATGCAACTGATCGGCCAGCAGCGCCTGATCGGCTGCATCATACTCGACCGCATCCTCGGTCGGCATTGCCGCGTTGCCGCCCCGGCGGACCTTGAAGCGCACCCAGATCGTGTGGCTGGTGTGGTCGTGATATTCGACCTCGGCCTCGGCCAGCGCGGTCTTCTCGACCGGCGACCACATCACGGGCTTGGAGCCCTGATAGAGCGTGCCGTTCATCAGGAACTTCATGAACTCCTCGGCGATCACCGCCTCGGCATGGTAGTTCATCGTCAGATACGGATCGGCCCAGTTGCCATAGACGCCCAGACGCTTGAATTCCTCGCGCTGGATGTCGACCCAGTTCTCGGCAAACGCACGGCATTCGCGGCGGAAGTCCACGACGTCGACCGCGTCTTTGTCGAGCCCCTTGGCACGATACTGCTCTTCGATCTTCCACTCGATCGGCAGGCCGTGGCAATCCCAGCCCGGAACGTAGCGCGCATCGCGGCCCATCATCTGCTGCGAGCGGGTGATGAAGTCCTTCAGGATCTTGTTGAGCGCGTGACCGATATGGAGATGGCCGTTCGCATAGGGAGGGCCGTCATGGAGCACGAAGCTCGGGCGGTTGTCCTTCGCGGCCTTCTCGCGCAGGCGGTCATAGACGCCGATCTTCTCCCAACGCGCCAGCCAGTCGGGCTCGCGCATGGGCAGGCCCGCGCGCATCGGGAAATCGGTTTTCGGCAGGAAGACGGTGCCGCGATAATCGGGGGCGGTCGTCTCGGTGGTCTGGTCGGAACTCATGGAATTGTCGTCCTTGGGAAAGGGAAGGGCGTGCGCGCGCACGCCTCGGGGCTTGGCGCAATATCCCGGCTACCCTGACGCGTCAGAGCGCCGGGCAGGTAATTCGCGGATATGCAGCCAGCAAGAACATGCCGCCCTTATAGGCGTGCGACCGCAGGGCGGCAAGCGCAGATCAGGAAGCGCTGCCGCCCGTCTCTGTGGGGGCCCGAGATGCCGAAGAAGAGGGGGCGCTGCCCCCACGCCCTGTCGGGCGCTCCCCCGGGATATTTGTGCCAAGCCGAAATAAGGCTGGAGGCAAGAGCCGGGGATGCGCGGCAGATGGGGTTGGCCCCTTTCCCCCTCCGGCGCGATCTCTTAGGGTCAGGGCGAAGCGAGGGAGGCGGCATGTCGGAACAGGCAGAGATCACGGGCGAAATGGTGGAGCAGCTCTTCCGGCGCTCTTCCGACGAGTATCTGTTCGCGCGCTGGGGGCGTCCGGTCGTGCCGGTGGTGTTCGGGGTGGAGGCTGCGACGCTGGCGACCGTGAAGGGCGCGGTCGAGGCGGTCGTGGCACTGGCCGGGCACAAGATGGCCGAGACCGATCCTGAGCTCGGTGCGAACCTGATGATCTTCTTCTTCCGTGACTGGCAGGAATTGCTCGAGGTGCCCAATCTCGATCATCTGATCGACGGGCTGCAGGATCTGGTGATCCGGCTCGACGATCAAGGCGCGAACCAGTATCGCGTCTTCCGCTTCGACAAGGACGGCGCGATCCGGGCCTGTTTCGCCTTCGTGCGGATGGATGCGGGGCTCGACGAGGTGCCCGCCGAGGTGATTGCGCTGAGCCAGGCGGTGCAGATGATCCTGCTCTGGTCCGACAAGGCTTTCGTGAAACGCTCGCCGCTTGCGGTGGCGCGCGGCGTGACCGTGCTGCGCCCCGAGATCGCGGCGATCATTGCGGCGGGCTACGATCCGACGATGCCGGCTGTGGCGAAAGATCCGAGCCACGCGCTGCGCCTTGCCGCCCGCGCAGGTCTGCGTCAGGGCGAGGCCGCAGAGGCGGTGCGGGAATTGTCGCGCGAAGTGGGCGAGGCGGAGCCGGACGATCAGGAGAACGAGAATGGCGCATGAGTTTCCGATCCGGGTCTATTACGAGGACACCGATCTTGCGGGGATCGTCTATTACGCCAATTACCTGAAGTTCATCGAGCGCGGGCGGTCCGAATTCGTCCGCGCGCTGGGCGTGGATCAGGTCGCGCTGAAGGCCGATCACGGCGTGGTCTTCGCGGTGCGCCGGGTCGAGGCCGACTATCTGCGCCCCGCGAAATTCGACGACGAGCTGGTGGTCACGACCGATCTGGTCGCCGAAACGGGCGCGCGTTTCGTGATGGAGCAGACGGTGCAGCGCGACGGCGAGGTGCTGTTCACCGCGCAGGTCACCATCGTCTGTCTCAATGAGGCGGGCGCGGCTCAGCGGCTTCCCGCCGATATTCGCCGGAAACTGGCCCCGAAACTGCATTGAAAAGCGGCGGGGTTTCGCCGGTTACATTGTTGTTATGGCGTTCCCCTTACTGCTGATATAGAATCGCTGGTAATCAGAGGCCCGATAACGTGGCCCCAACCGGCGAGCAGTACCTATGGACCAATCTTCGCTTGCGATGGCGCAGGAGATCGACTTCTCCCTGCTTGCGCTCTTTCTGCGCGCATCGCTGACCGTCAAACTCGTGATGATCATTCTCGTGGTGGCCAGCTTCTGGTCCTGGGCGATCATCATCCGCAAATTCATCGCCTACCGCGCAGCGCGCTCCGAGGCGGAAGCCTTCGACCGGGCCTTCTGGTCGGGTGAGCCGCTCGATGAGCTGTTCGACCAGATCGGCCCCGCGCCCGAGGGTGCGAGCCAGAAGATCTTCGCCGCCGGCATGCTGGAATGGCGCCGGTCGCACCGTCAGGACGGCGCGCTGATCACCGGCGCGCAGGCGCGGATCGAACGCTCGATGGATGTCGCGATCCAGAAAGCCACCGAGAACCTCAATTACGGGCTGAATTTCCTTGCGACCGTGGGCTCGATCTCGCCCTTCGTGGGCCTGTTCGGCACGGTCTGGGGGATCAAGGTCGCCTTCGAGGAAATCGCGATCTCGCAGAACACCTCGCTCGCCGTCGTGGCGCCCGGCATCTCGGAAGCGCTCGTCGCGACCGCGCTGGGCCTGCTCGCGGCGATCCCGGCGGTGATCTTCTACAACAAGCTGTCGTCCGATGCCGATCGCATCGCGGGCAACTACGAGGCCTTCGCGGACGAGTTCTCGACCATCCTGTCGCGCCAGTTGGATAGCTGATCATGGGCGCGGGTGTTGCAAAACGCGGATCGGGCGGATCGCGGCGCCGCAGGAGCGGACGGGGCCGTCATGCCGCGATGAGCGAGATCAACGTCACGCCGATGGTCGACGTGATGCTGGTGCTCTTGGTGATCTTCATGGTCGCCGCGCCGATGATGACCGTGGGCGTGCCGCTGGAGCTGCCGAAGACCGCAGCCAAGGCCGTGCCGACCGAGCAGGAAACGCCGCTGACGATCTCGCTTCAGGCGGACGGGAAAGTCTCGTTGATGAACTCGGAAGTGCCGCAGGATCAGCTGATCGACCGTCTCAAGGCGATCTCGGCCGAGCGTAACAGCAACAAGGTGTTCCTGCGCGCGGATGGCAAGATTTCCTATTCTCAGGTGGTGCAGGTGATGGGCGCGCTCAACGGCGCGGGGTTCTCGAACATCACGCTCGTCACCGATACCGGAGGGCCGCAATTGACGGCGCCTGCGGGGAACTGAGCCCAGGGGGCAGCATCGCATGAACCGTGCGGACAAGATCGGTTACGGCCTGTCGGGCGCGCTGCATGTGGGCGTGCTCTTCTGGGTCATTGCAGGGGGGCAGTGGTTCTTCCCGAAGCCGAACGAGCCGGTGGTAATCAGTCAGGTCGCGGTGATGTCCGAGCAGGACTTCAACACGATGATGGCCTCGGCGCCGAAGGATGCGCCGCAGCCGACGCCGGATCCGGTTGCGCCCACGGCGCCCGATACACCTTCCGAGACGACACCGCCGCCCGAGACGCCCGCGCCCGAGCCGCAGGCCAAGCCGGAACCCGAGCCGCAGGCGATGCAGCAGCCCGATCCGGCCCCTGATGCGCAGCCCGACGTCTCGGCCCTGCAAGAGCCGACGCCGCCCGCAGAGGTGAGCGACACGCCGCCCGAAATCGTCCCGCCGGTCGAGGAGCCCTCGCCGACGGTCACGCCCGATATCTCTCCCGCGCCGAAGCCGAAACAGGCGCCGCGCGTTGCGCCGACCCCTGCGCCCGAGCCGCCGCCCGAAGCGAAGGTCGACCCGCAGGCGCAGCCGCAAGAGGCCCCCAAGCCCGCCGACACGCCCGATCAGCCGGTCGAGAAGCCGAAGGAGGCGACCGCGCCGCCGGAAGCCTCGACGGAGATTGTGACCGAGGCGAACAAGACCGAAGACAAGCCAGAAAGCTCCGCGCCGCTGGCCTCGCCGCGTCCGAGCGCCAAGCCCAAGCCGCCCGCGCCGAAAGAGACGCAGACGGCCGCCGCGCCTGCCGAGAAGAAGCCTGAAGAACCCAAGCCCGCCGAGAAGAAACCGGCAGAGACCAAGCCCGCGCCGAGCGAGCCGAAGAAAGTCGACAGCGCCTCGGTGAACGATGCTCTGGCGGCAGCTTTGGGTGGCGCGGGCACGGGCGGCACCGGCTCCGCGCCGACCGGTCCGCCGATCACCGCAGGCGAGAAAGACGCGCTGATCGTCGATATCAAGCAGTGCTGGAATACCGGCGCGCTCAGCTCGGATGCGCTGCGTACCACGGTGACGCTGTCGGTCGACATGCAGCCCGACGGCCACCCGATCATCTCCTCGATCAAGCTGGTCGGGGCGACGGGCGGCACCGGCAACGCGGTCGATCAGGCCTTCGAGGCCGGGCGTCGCGCTATCGTTCTGTGCGGCTCGGACGGGTTCCCGTTGCCGCCGGAGAAATACGACCGCTGGAAAACGATCACCATCGACTTCAATCCCGAAAAAATGAGGATGAAATGACGGTGGATCGGCGAATTTCCGCGCGGTGTCATGGGGTTGTGATGCACGATCGTGCCGCAGCGCGTTACAAACCGGGCAAGACCCGGAAAGGGAGTGTGTGACATGATGCGTTTCGTTCTCAGTTTGCTGGCGGCTGTGATGCTGGCACCCATCGCCGCAACCGCGCAGGATTCCGAACCGCTGCATATCGAGATCACCGACGGTGTGATCGAGCCGATGCCGTTCGCGATCGCGGGCTTCATCCCCGAAAGTTCCGAGGCCGCCGATATGGCGAGCCAGATCACGCAGGTGATCTCGAGCGATCTGACGGGCACGGGCCTGTTCCGCGAAATCCCGAAATCCGCCTATATCCAGAACGTGTCGAGCTTCGATACGCCGGTGAAATATTCCGACTGGCAGGCGATCAACGCGCAGGCGCTGGTCGTGGGCTCGGTCGGGATGCAGGGCGGCAAGGTGGTCGTGAAGTTCCGCCTCTTCGACGTGTTCTCCGGTCAGCAGATGGGCGACGGGCAGCAACTTGCAGCCTCGCCGGCCAGCTGGCGGCGTCTGGCGCACAAGGTCTCGGACGTGATCTATTCGCGCATCACGGGCGAGGGCCCCTACTTCGATAGCCGCGTGGTCTTCGTCTCGGAAAGCGGGCCGAAGGACAACCGCCAGAAGCGGCTCGCCGTGATGGATTACGACGGCGCGAACGTGACCTATCTCACCGATGCCTCGACCATCGTGCTCGCCCCGCGCTTCTCGCGTGACGGCACCAAGGTGCTGTTCACCACCTTCGAGACCGGCTTCCCGCGCATCAAGATGCTCGACGTGGCCACCGCCTCGGCGCGGCTTCTGCCGGAAGTGCCCGGCACGATGACCTTCGCGCCGCGCTTCTCGCCAGATGGCACGAAGATCGTCTATTCGATGGAGCAGAACGGCAATACCGATCTCTGGATGATGAATATCAGCTCGGGACAGACCCAGCGCCTGACGACCTCGCCTGCGATCGAAACCTCGCCCAGCTTCTCGCCCGACGGTTCGCGGATCGTGTTCGAATCCGACCGCTCGGGCACGCAGCAGCTCTACATCATGCCCGCGGGCGGCGGTGACGCGACGCGGATCAGCTTTGGCGACGGGCGCTATTCGACCCCCGTGTGGTCGCCGCGCGGCGACATGATCGCCTTCACCAAGCAAAATCAGGGCCGTTTCCATATCGGCGTGATGCGCACCGATGGCTCGGAGGAGCGTCTGCTGACCTCGTCCTTCCTCGACGAGGGGCCGACCTGGTCGCCCAATGGCCGCGTGATCATGTTCACCCGGGAGAGCCCTGGCGCCCAAGGGTCGGCCTCGCTCTATTCGGTCGACATCTCCGGGCGCAACCTGAAGAAAGTCTCCACGCCGGGAGCCGCATCGGACCCGGCCTGGTCGCCGCTTCTGCCCTGAGGGCGGATTAACAAGCGTTAGAGAAACTGGTAGGCTCGCCCGCAATGGGCAGATCAACAAAGGCGGAACCAATGAATTTTGCAGTGAAGGCCGTGTTGGCCATCTCGATGCTGGGCCTCGCGGCCTGTTCGAACCCCGATCAATACGGCTCCGGCGCGACCGGCCCCGGCGGCGCGCTCGGCCCGGGCGGCGCTGGCATGGACGGCGTCAGCCAAGGCGGGATCAACGATCCCAACTCGCCGGCCTATTTCAGCCAGACCATCGGCGACATGGTGCATTTCCAGGTTGACCAGTCGACGCTGACCGACACCGCGCGCGGCATTCTGTCCCAGCAGGCAAGCTGGCTTGTGAGCCACCCGAGCTACACTGCGATCATCGAAGGCCATGCCGACGAGCAGGGCACCCGCGAATACAACCTCGCGCTCGGCGCACGCCGTGCCTCGGCCGTGCAGGAATACCTGATCAGCCAGGGCGTGGCCGGCAACCGTCTGCGCACGGTCTCCTACGGCAAGGAACGCCCGCTGGCGATTTGCTCCACTGAAGAGTGCTACATGAAGAACCGTCGCGCCGTGACGGTGATCTCGCAATCGGCGGTCGGGAGCTGATCGCGATGCTGAGAGCTTTGCTTCTCGGTGCGGCTGTTCTCGCAGCCGCGCCCGCGCTGGCTCAGGACGCGAACCGCGCCCAGACGCTGGCTGACATCAAGACCGAACTGGGACAGCTTCAGACCGAAATCGGTAGCCTGCGTCAGGAACTGCAAGCCTCTGGCCAGGCCGGTCTGCAGAAAGCGGGCGGCGATTCCGCTCTGCAGCGGATGGATTCGATGGAGCTGTCGCTGTCGCATATGACCGACCGTGTCGAAGAGCTGGAAAACAAGATCAACCGCGTCGTCGCCGATGGCACGAAGCGGATCGGCGATCTGAACTTCCGGGTCTGCGAGATGGAAGAGAACTGCGACATCTCGCAGCTGGGCAAGGCCAAGCCGCTGGGAGGCGACGCGCCGACCAACGCGCCTTCGGTCACTGGCCCCGCGCCGGATTCGACGCCCGGTCCCGATCTTGCGATTAACGAGAAATCGGATTTCGAGGCGGGCAAGAAAGCCTATGAGGATGGCGATTACGCCTCGGCGGCGGATCTTCTCACGACCTTCCGGCAGACCTATCCCGGCTCTCCGCTAACCAGCGACGCGATGTATTATCGCGGAATGGCGCTGCAAAAGCAGGGCGATGAGGCGGGGGCCGCGCGCGCGTGGCTCGACGGGTTCTCCGCCGATCCGAAAGGGTCGCGGGCGGCGGACAACCTGCTGTCGCTCGGCAAGGCTCTGGGCCAGCTCGGTCAGCAGAGCGAGGCCTGTACCACTCTGGGGCAGGTGAGCGCACGCTTCCCGGGCTCTTCGGCGGCGGGCGAGGCGCAGGGCGCGCAGCAATCGCTGGGATGCCAGTGAGCGCGGTCCGGTGACGCTGGACGACATCGCAAGACACGGTTTTGACCCCGATGCGCCCCGGCGCGTCGGGGTTGCCGTTTCCGGGGGCTCGGATTCGATGGCGGTGCTGGTGCTGCTGGCTGCGCATTTCGAGGTTGCCGCGGTGACGGTGGATCACGGGCTGCGCCCCGAGGCCGCCGAGGAAGCCGCATTTGTCGGGCGGTTCTGCGCGGATCGCGGCACTGCGCATACCGTCCTGCGTTGGGATGGCGCCAGTGCCGAAGGCAACCTGATGGATGCTGCGCGCCGGGCGCGTCTGTGGCTGATCGGCGCTTGGGCACGCGAAAACGGGATTGCCCATGTCGCGCTGGGGCATACCGCCAACGATCAGGCCGAGACCTTCCTGATGCGGCTCGCCCGAGAGGCTGGGCTGGAGGGGTTGTCGGGCATGCGCCCGCGGTTCGAGGCCGAAGGCGTGACATGGCATCGTCCGTTTCTTGGCCAGACACGCGAGTCGTTGCGCGACCATCTGCGCGCGGAAGGCATCACGTGGATCGACGACCCCTCCAACGCGAATGACCGCTTCGACCGGGTCAAGGCGCGTCAGGCGCTCGGGGCGCTCGCGCCTTTGGGCGTCGATGCGCAGGCGATCGCCGGCGTGACGGCGAACCTCTCGGCTGCGAATGCGGCGCTGCATCGGTTGCTGATGGCGGAGGTCGCGCGTCACGTCTCCGAGGCGTCGGGCGATCTGCTGATCGATGCCAAAGGCTTCGCCGCGATGGACCCGGAATTGCAACGTCGCCTGATCGTGGCCGCGCTGCGCTGGGTGTCCGGGGCGGAGTATGCGCCGCGCGCCGCGAAAGTGCAGGGCTTGCTGTCGGAGGTCGCGCAACCCGGCGACCGCACCCTGCATGGCTGCCGCATCACCTCCAGCAAAGACGCGATCCGCATCACCCGCGAGGCGCAGGCTGTGGCTGATCTGCGCGTGGCTGTCGAAGCTGGCGCCGCGCTTTGGGACCGTTGGGAGCTCACCGGGCCCGCAGCCGACGTGGCGGAAGTCGCGGCGCTGGGGGAGGCGGGATTGCGCCAATGCCCCGACTGGCGCGACACCGGCCTTCCGCGTGCCTCGCTTGCCGCAAGTCCTGCCATTTGGCGCGGCGAGACGCTTGTCGCGGCCCCGATCGCGGGCTTTGGCGCAGGCTGGCGGGCGCGGATTTCCCGCGACGCATTCGCCACTTGGCTAATTCGACGTTGAACCCCGGCGCGTAATGCCTATTTTCACTGAGGAAGAGGCGGCGACCGCAGGTCAGCCGCCCGATACGATTGGAGGATATTCCTTGGGTAATGCGCGCAATCTGGCCTTTTGGGCGGTGCTGTTCCTGTTGATTTTAGCCCTGTTCAACCTTTTCGGTGATGGGCAATCTTCGATGAACTCGTCCCAAGCGACCTACTCGGAGTTCATGGACGCCGTCGATAAAGGCGAGGTGAAGAACGTTCGCCTCGATGGCGAAGAGGTGCGCTACCAGCTCGCCGATGGCACAAGCTTCACCACCATCAAGCCGATGGAAGATCAGATCGCAGAGAAGCTGATCGACAAGGGCATCGCGGTGAGCGTCGTCAAACAACAGCAGTCGGGCTTCATGTCGCTGCTGGGCGTCTGGCTTCCCTTCCTCGTGCTGATCGGCATCTGGATCTTCTTCATGAACCGGATGCAGGGCGGCGGCAAAGGCGGCGCGATGGGCTTCGGCAAGTCCAAGGCGAAGCTCCTGACCGAGAAACATGGCCGCGTGACGTTTGACGACGTGGCGGGCATCGACGAAGCCAAGGAAGAACTCGAAGAGATCGTGGAATTCCTGCGCAACCCGCAGAAATTCTCGCGCCTCGGCGGCAAAATCCCGAAAGGCGCGCTGCTGGTGGGCCCTCCGGGTACCGGTAAGACGCTTCTGGCCCGCGCCATTGCGGGCGAGGCGGGCGTGCCCTTCTTCACCATTTCGGGCTCCGACTTCGTCGAGATGTTCGTGGGTGTGGGTGCATCCCGTGTCCGCGACATGTTCGAGCAGGCCAAGAAGAACGCGCCCTGCATCGTCTTCATCGACGAGATCGACGCGGTGGGTCGTGCCCGCGGTGTCGGCATCGGCGGCGGCAATGACGAGCGCGAACAGACCCTCAACCAGCTTCTAGTCGAGATGGACGGCTTCGAGGCCAATGAAGGCATCATCATCATCGCGGCGACGAACCGTAAAGACGTGCTCGACCCCGCGCTGCTGCGTCCGGGCCGCTTCGACCGTCAGATCCACGTCCCGAACCCCGACATCAAGGGCCGCGAGAAGATCCTGACGGTCCACTCGCGCAAAGTGCCGGTGGGGCCGGATGTCGATCTGCGTACCATCGCGCGCGGAACGCCGGGCTTCTCGGGCGCCGACCTGATGAACCTCGTCAATGAGGCCGCGCTGATGGCGGCCCGCGTCGGGCGTCGCTTCGTCTCGATGGAAGATTTCGAGAACGCCAAGGACAAGGTGATGCTGGGTGTCGAGCGCCGCTCGATGGTGCTCACCCCCGAGCAGAAGGAAATGACCGCCTATCACGAGGCCGGTCACGCCATCGTCGGCCTGTCGCTGCCGAAATGCGATCCGGTCTACAAGGCCACGATCATTCCGCGCGGTCAGGCCTTGGGTATGGTCGTCTCGCTGCCCGAGATGGACAAGCTCAACTACCACAAGGACGAAGCCAAGCAGAAGATCACCATGACCATGGCGGGCAAGGCAGCCGAGATCCTGAAATGGGGCGAAGAGCATGTCTCGAACGGCCCCGCGGGCGACATTCAGCAGGCGTCGGCGATTGCCCGCGCCATGGTGATGCGCTGGGGCATGTCCGAGAAGGTCGGCAATATCGACTATGCCGAGGCGCATGAGGGCTATCAGGGCAACACCGCCGGCTTCTCGGTCTCGACCAAGACGAAAGAGCTGATCGAGGAAGAGGTGCGCGGCCTGATCGAAGACGGCTACCAAGAGGCGCGCCGCATCCTGACCGAGCGGATCGAGGATTGGGAACGTTTGGCGCAAGGCCTTCTGGAATACGAAACCCTCACCGGCGACGAGATCAAGAAGGTCCTCTCCGGAGAGCCGCTGGGCGGTGACGACGACGACAGCTCCTCGGGGAGCCTGCCGTCGGTGACCGCGCTGCCCAAAACGTCCAAGAAGAAGGATCAGGGCGACGGCGGGGCGGAAACCACCCCCGAGCCTTCGGCCTGACCGCGAAGGTTCGCGAGAATGGTCACGCGTGACGCTTCAGTGCCGGGCGCAGCCGATTGGGACCCAGACGCTTATGCGCGGTTCCGCAATCTGAGGCTGCGCCCGGCACTCGACCTTCTGGCGCGGGTGCCGCAACTGCCCGAACGCGGCAAGATCATCGATCTGGGCTGCGGTAATGGCGCGGTGGCCGAGGCGCTCAACCACCACTACCCCAAGCGCAAGATCGTGGGCGTCGACAATTCCGAGGCGATGCTGAAGCGCGCCGCGGCGACCGGCGCCTATCATCGCTGCGATCTGGTCGACATTTCCGAATGGGTGCCCAACAAGCCGCCCGCGATGATCTTCTCGAACGCCGCGCTGCACTGGCTGCCCGATCACGCCGCGCTGTTTCCGCGTCTGGCCGGAGAGCTGCGCGAGGGCGGTGTGTTGGCGGTGCAGATGCCCGCCCAGCATGGCGCGCCGTCGCATCGCATCCTGCGCGACCTTTCGCAGGAGATGTTCCCCGACCGATTTAACTTCGCGGGCTGGGTGCCGCCCGTGGCCCCGGCGGTGGATTACGCGAAAATGCTTAGCCCTCTGGGCGAGGTCGATATCTGGCACACCGAATATCTGCAGGAGTTGCAGCCGACGCAGGGCGCGCATCCGGTGCGCCGCTTCACGGAAAGCACGGCGATGCGTCCTTTCCTGCGACTCCTAGGCGACACTGAAGCGCAGGTTCTCATCGAACGCTATGAAACCGCGCTCGAGACGGTTTATCCTCTGCGGGACGACGGCAGCGTCTTTTTCCCGTTCCGTCGTCTGTTTGTCGTCTTGTCAAAGAGGGGCTGATGGCCGCGCTGAAACCCACGCAATATCAAGGGGAGGTCGTCTGGCTCGGCCTGGTGACCACCGAGGGACAACTGACCTCGACCCCGGTCGAAGAGATCGACTTCACCTTCGACGGTCCCGTGGGAGAGCTGCATGGCGGGCGCACGCGTCCTTCCTGCTCGCGGGTGACCGATCAGCATCCCAAGGGCACCGAGATCGCCAATGTCCGCCAGCTGACGATCCTCTCGGCGGAGGAACTGGCCGAGACCGCCTTCGCGATGGGCGTGCCGGAAATCGACCCTTCCTGGGTCGGCGCGACGATCGTGCTGCGCGGTCTGCCGGACCTGACCCATATCCCGCCCTCGGCGCGGCTGCAGAACGAGACCGGGCTGACCTTCGTGGTGGATATGGAGAACCGTCCCTGTGTCCTGCCGGGCCGGGTGATCGAGGAGCACTATCCCGAGAAGGGCAAACGCTACAAACCGGCCGCCCAAGGTCGGCGCGGCGTGACCGCATGGGTGGAGCGTCCCGGTCGTCTGGTGGTGGGCGAAACGCTGCGGCTGCATATTCCCGATCAGCGCGCCTGGGAGCTGATGGACGAGGTCCGCTGAGGCGATTTAATCCCGCAACGGTCGCTTCTTTCCCTTTTACTACGCCGTCAAATGGCTACCCTCCCTCAGCAGGAGGACCCGATGACGAGTGACTTAGAGATTGCCCGTGCCGCGACGCTGCGCCCGATGCCGGAAATCGCGGCGAAGCTGGATATTCCCGAAGACGCGCTGATCCCCTATGGCCGCGACAAGGCGAAGCTGGAGGCGGAGTTCATCGCGGGTCTGGACGCGCGCGAGACCGGCAAGCTGATCCTCGTCACCGCGATCTCGCCGACCCCTGCGGGCGAGGGCAAGACCACCACGACAGTTGGCCTCGGCGACGGGCTCTCCCGGATCGGCAAGCGCGCCGCGATCTGCCTGCGCGAAGCCTCGCTCGGTCCGAATTTCGGGATGAAAGGCGGGGCCGCGGGCGGCGGCTACGCGCAGGTCGTGCCGATGGAGTCGATGAACCTCCATTTCACCGGCGATTTCCACGCGGTCGGGGCGGCGCATAACCTGCTCTCGGCGATGATCGACAACCACATCCACTGGGGCAACGCGCTCGAGATCGACGCGCGCCGGATCACATGGCGGCGTGTGCTCGACATGAACGACCGGGCGCTGCGCGACATCGTCGTCAGCCTTGGCGGCGTCTCGAACGGCTTTCCGCGCCAGACCGGCTTCGACATTACCGTGGCCTCGGAGGTCATGGCCTGCCTCTGCCTCAGCCGCGATCTGACGGATCTGCAGGAGCGGCTGGGTCGGATCGTCGTAGGCTATCGGCGCGACCGCTCGCCCGTGACCTGCGCCGAGATCGGCGCGGATGGTGCGATGGTGGTGCTGCTGAAAGACGCGCTGCAGCCCAATCTCGTGCAGACGCTGGAGGGCACGCCCGCCTTCGTGCATGGCGGGCCCTTCGCCAATATCGCGCATGGCTGCAACTCGGTGATCGCGACGCAAAGCGCGCTGAAGCTGGCCGATTACGTCGTGACCGAAGCGGGCTTCGGGGCCGATCTGGGGGCGGAGAAATTCTTCGACATCAAATGCCGCAAGGCCGGGCTAAGCCCGAATGCTGCGGTGGTCGTGGCGACGGTGCGGGCGCTGAAGATGAATGGCGGTGTCGCGAAAACGGATCTCGGCGCGGAGAACGTGGCCGCCGTCGAGGCGGGGTGCGCCAATCTCGCGCGTCACATCGCGAATATGAAGAAATTCGGCGTGCCGGTCGTGGTCGCGATCAACCGCTTCACTGCCGATACCGAGGACGAGATCGCAGCGGTGCGCGCCGCCGCCGAAGCGCAGGGCGTGGAGGCGGTTCTGTGCACCCATTGGGCCGATGGCGGCGCGGGGACCGAGGCGCTGGCAGAAAAGATCGTCGCGCTGACTGAGCGCCCGTCGCAATTCGCGCCGCTCTATCCCGATGACATGCCGCTACTGGAAAAGATCGAGACCATCGCAACGCGCATCTACCACGCGAGCGATGTCTATGCCGATCAGAAGATCCTCAACCAGCTTCGCGACTGGGAGGCCGCGGGCTATGGCAACCTGCCGATCTGCGTGGCCAAGACGCAGTATTCCTTCAGCGCGGACCCGACGCTGCGCGGGGCGCCCTCGGGCCATACGCTGCCGATCCGCGAAGTGCGGCTCTCGGCGGGGGCGGGGTTCGTCGTGGTGATCTGCGGTGAAATCATGACCATGCCGGGCCTTCCCCGGCACCCGGCTGCGGAGACGATCGGCCTCGATGCCGAAGGCCGCATCACGGGTTTGTTCTAGGGGCGCGGTCTTGAGCTTGTTGGGCCAAGCTGCGATAGGGGGCGCGAGTGTTCCGGGAGCCTTGTCGATGAAATCTCCGTCAGACCTGCACACGATGGAAGAGCTGCGCGTCGCCATCGATGCGCTCGACCGGGAGCTGGTCGAGATGCTCGGTGCGCGCACCCGGCTGATCGCCCGTGCGGCGGAACTCAAACAGGGAAATGGCTGGCCCGCACGCATCCCCGACCGGGTCGAGGATGTGGTGGCAAAGGTCCGCGCCGCCGCCGGTCCTGCCGGGCTCGATCCCGATCTCGCCGACCGTCTGTGGCGCGAAATGATCGAGCATTTCATCGCGCAGGAAGAACAGGTTCTGGGCAAGGGAGACCCCGATGAGCGCCACGATCATTGACGGAAAGGCGCTTGCGCAGGTCAAGCTGGACGAGACCTATGCCGAGGCACAGAGGCTTTCGGAGGCAGGCTGGGCGCCGCGCCTCGTCTCGATCTCGGTCGGCGATGTCGCAGCGGCCGAACTTTATGTGCGCAATCAGAAGAAATACGCCGAGAAAGCCGGCGTGGCCTTCGAGGTGCGCAACTACCCCGAGACGATCAGCCTCGAACAGCTTCAGGGCGTGCTGGCCGGTCTGAACGCCGACCCGCGCGTCAACGGCATCATCATCCAGCGCCCGCTGCCCGCCCATATCCCGGTCAAGGTTCTGCAGAAGGCGGTTCATCCGCTCAAGGACGTGGAGGGGATGCACCCGTCCTCGATCGGCAACATCGTCTATAACGAGCTGGAGCTCGGCCCCTGCACCGCCGTCGCGGCGGTGGAGATCCTGAAATCCCTTCCGCTCCAGACCGAAGGGCTCAATGTCTGCGTGATCGGCCACTCGGAAATCGTGGGCAAGCCGATCGCCTTCCTGATGATGGGACTCGGCGCCACCGTCACCGTGTGCCACCATATGACGCGGCAGGTCTCGGTGCATTCGCGCGCCGCCGATGCCGTGTTCGTCGCGGTCGGTAAGCCGGGGCTGGTGCATGGCGAAATGCTCAAGCCGGGCGCGGCGCTGATCGATATCGGCATCAACCGGGTCGAGGGGCGCACCGTGGGCGACGCCGATTTCGACAGCTGCGCCGAAGTGGCGGGCTGGATCACGCCCGTCCCGGGCGGGGTGGGGCCGGTCACGGTCTCGACGCTGATGAACAACGCGGTCCGCGCGACCCGCATGCAGATGGACCATTACCGCACGACCTTCGCGGCGGCGGAGTGACGGAGGAATGAAATGACGGCGACGATCATCGACGGGAAGGCCTTCGCAGCGAGCGTGCGCGAGAAAGTGGCCGAGCATGTCACCCGGCTGCAAGAGGAGCACGGCATCACGCCGGGCCTCGCGGTGGTTCTGGTGGGCGAAGACCCGGCCAGTCAGGTCTATGTGCGCAACAAGGGCAAGCAGACGCTCGAAGCCGGGATGAACTCCTACGAGCACAAGCTGCCCGCGGAGACCTCCGAGGCCGATCTGCTGGCACTGGTCGAAAAGCTCAACGCCGATCCGGCGGTGCATGGCATCCTCGTGCAGCTGCCGTTGCCCGATCATATCGACGAGGAGAAGGTGATCAACTCGATCACCCCCGCGAAGGATGTCGATGGCTTCCATATCCTCAATGTGGGCCTTCTGGGCACCGGGCAGAAATCGATGGTGCCCTGCACGCCGCTGGGCTGCCTGATGATGCTGCGCGACCAGCTGGGCAGCCTCTCGGGGCTGAACGCCGTCGTGGTGGGGCGCTCCAACATCGTCGGAAAGCCGATGGCGCAGCTGCTGCTGCGCGACAGCTGCACCGTCACCATCGCGCATAGCCGCACCAAGGATCTCGCTGATGTCTGCCGGGGCGCCGATATCCTCGTGGCAGCCGTGGGCCGCCCGCGCATGATCCCGGGCGACTGGGTGAAGCCCGGCGCGACCGTGATCGATGTCGGTATCAACCGGATCGACGCGCCCGAGAAGGGCGAGGGCAAGACCCGGCTGGTGGGCGATGTCGATTTCGACAGCGCCAAGGAGGTCGCGGGCGCGATCACCCCGGTGCCGGGCGGCGTCGGCCCGATGACCATCGCCTGCCTTCTGGCCAACACGGTCACTGCCTGCTGCCGCGCGAACAATCTGCCCGAACCTGAGGGTTTGACTGCCTGACAAAGGTAGGTAAGGATTTCCACAGGTTGGGTGGGGTAAGCGGCCTTTGCCGTTGTCGGAACCGTAACGCTTGCGTTACCCAAGCGTCATTGGGGCGTGACGGCAATGGCAGGTTTCTGGAAAATATATTGGCGGGCATTGAAGATCCCGGCTCTGCCGGTGATCTGGGTCGTGGCATCGCTATTCGGCATCGTCGCCGGACCGTTCAACACTCTCGAATCCATGTCGCTCGGCGCGCGCGTAATTTTCTGGCCGCTCAGTGTCGCGGCCGGCATCCTGATCGGCGCGGCGATCCGCATTTTTGTGCGGCGGAAGCTGGGTTTGCGCCGGTTCCGTTACGAGGCGCCCACGCTTGCCGGCCTTTCCGCTTTGGTGCTGACTGTGCCGCTTTACCTGCTCGTTCTGCTGCTTGCGGCGAAGCCCAACTTCCGGGGGTTCGAGATATTCCACATGGCTGGCTATATCCTCGGCCTCTCGATGGCAGGCTCCACCCTGCGGCACTGGATGGCGCCTCAGCAGGGGCATCCGAGGCGGGCGCAGGAGGCCTCGGTGGCCGCCGCGGAGAAGGAGGCCCGCCGGGACGTGAAGGCAGCGAGTAAGGGGGCTCTGTCTTCGCCCACGCCGCGTTTGCTTTATCGGCTCGAGCCTGACCTGCGCGCACCGCTGATCCGTCTCGCGGTGAATGATCACTATGTCGACGTGGTGACCGAGGCGGGGCAGACGAGCCTGTTGATCCGGCTTGCCGATGCGATTGCCGAGACCGAGGGCACGTCGGGCCTGCAGGTCCATCGCTCGCATTGGGTGGCGCGCGATGCGGTGCGCGGCCTGCGCAAGGAGAAGGGGCGCGTCTTCCTGCAGATGGCCGACGGCGAAGAAGTGCCCGTCTCGCGCACCTATCAGCCGCAAGTCGAGTCGGCACGGTTCCGCGCGCCCGGTGCAGATGGGATGGCCGCCCAGTAACGCCCTTAGTGGACGATCACCTCGTCTCTGACGAACATGTTGTCCCAGGCGCGATCCACCAGTTCCGGCGTCATCTGATAGGGGATGCCCTCGAATTCGCAGATCGAGATCATCTGGTCGATCAGGAAGACCGGCTGATAATTCGCGTAGATATTGTCGATGGTGGGGTACTTCACCTTGAGGAGATGCAGCAGCGCCTTCTCGTCGAGCGGCATGTTGCGCTTCTTCGCCATCATCTGGAAAATCTTGAGATAGTCGGACTGGTTCGGCCCGTCGATCTTGATCTTGAAGAAGATACGACGCAGCGCCGCCTTATCGAAGATCTCGTTCGGGTGGAAGTTGGTCGAGAAGATCACGAGCGTATCGAAGGGCACCTCGAATTTCTCGCCCGATTGCAGCGAGAGGATGTCGCGGTTCTCTTCGAGCGGCACGATCCAGCGGTTTACCAGCTTCTGCGGCGGTTCGGCCTGACGGCCAAGGTCGTCCACGATGAACACGCCGCCGGCCGATTTGAACTGCAGCGGCGCGGTATAGGTGCGGGCGGTCGCATTGTATTTCAGGTCGAGCATGTCGAGCGACAGTTCACCGCCGGTGATCACGGTCGGGCGCTCGCAATAGACGTAGCGCTGATCGAACTGCATCCCGCGCTTGCGCAGCGAGGTCGGGTCGTCTTCTTCGACCGGAACGGGGGTATGCACGATCGGGTCGTAGACGGTGATGATCTGGCCCGCATATTCGATGGCGCGCGGGATGAAGATATTGTCCCCGATCGCGTCGCGGATGCCGTTCGAGATCGAGGACTTCCCGTTGCCGGGCGGGCCGTACATCAGGATCGAGCGCCCCGAGGAGACCGCCGGGCCAAGCTGGCCGATCAGGTCCGGCGGCAGGATCAGGTGGCCCATCGCGCCCAGAAGCTGCTGGCGGGTCAGCTGGATGTTGCGGATCGACTGGCGCTTCACCTGCTCGCGATAGACGGTCAGCGGCACCGGCATCGCGCCGTAATATTCCGACTGCGCCAGCGCATCGAGCGCGCGCGCCTTGCCGGTGTCCGACAGCTGGAAGCCCATCTCGCCGCCGGAATTGGCGTGCAGCGTGCCCATCGCCTCCAACAGGCCCTGCTTGCGGCACATGTCGATCAGGTCCTGCACCATCGTCATCGGCAGGCAGAGCAGCTTCGACAGCGCAGAGGCCGTGTCCGTATTGGTGCGGAACATCGTCTTGAGCAGGATGTCCCGCATCATCACGACGTTTAGCCCGGTTTCCTCCAGCGCGCGCGGCGGGGCCGGGGCGATGACATTCGAGGTCATCATGTTCATCTGGCGCGTCCTCTCGGCTGTGCACCCCGCTTTGGTCCTGCGCGGGGGCTAAGATCGGTCCGGGCCAATCTTGCCGGTGATTGTGGCCAAATGTTGGAGAAACCGGGTAATCGCCGCGATACCCGATCGGGAGGCTCAACAATCAGCCGAGGGCCACGAGCAGGAGATACGCCCAGAGCGTGCCGACCAGCGCCAGCCCCATCGGGAAGTCCTTGCGCTTCCAGCTCACCCAGTCGGGCGTGGCCTTCACCACGGCCGGGATTGCGCGAAAGATCCGGTGCGCGGCGAAGGCCGCAAGCAGGAAGGCGCAGAGCAGGAACATCGTCAACTGCACGTCGAACAGTTCATGCGAGAAGAACGGCGCGGCTGCGGCTGCGAATTTCGCGTCGCCCGCACCGAAATGCGCGATCTGGTTCAGGATGTAGCCGATCACGAAGACGACCAGCGCGTGGCTCCACCGCCAGGCATAGACGTCGATCGGCAAGAGGAACGGCCCCGCAAAAGCGAAAATCACCAGAAGCGCCAGCACCGCCTTGTTGCGAATTTTCATGTATTTGAGGTCGGTGAAGACCACCCAGGCGCAAACCGGGGTGATCAGCACCAGAAAGATCAGCGCCGACAGGGGCGGGGCGAGACCGAGCATCCTCTTAGCCTTTCAGTGCGCTCGACGATCCCTGATCGAGCGCCTTCAGCGCCCGGTCGGCCTCCGCGAAATACTGCGGATTGGTGTCGATCGCGTCCTGCAACAGCGTCTTGCCGATATTGACGTCGCCGCGCTTCACCGCCGCCAGACCCGCCGTATACAGAAGCTGCGCGCGTTCCGTCTGAGTCATGTCGATCACGGGCAGGTCGTATTTCCCCTGGCTGGCCCGCGCGAGCACGAGGTTGTTCTTCGTGGTGAAGCGGGTCGGATCGTAGGTGAGCGCTTCCTTGAACAGCTTCTCGGCGCCTGCGGCATCTCCGCGGCTGAGCTTGGAGAAGCCCCAGTTGTTGTAGATACCCGCGGGCTTCGTGGTCAGGCCCGCCGCGGTTTCGTAGAAGCTGTCGGCCTTCTTCCACTGTTTGTCACTATCGGCCACCATCGCTTCGAGACGGTAGCGGTCATAGGTCTCGTGGGTCGGCGGCACGGTGTTCAGCGTGGCCTTCGCCCCGGACCAGTCATTGGAGCGGATCTGCGCCTCGGCCAGCGACACGCGGTCGTCATTGGTCGCGCCCGGCATCGTGAGAACCTCTTGCCAGACCTTCACGGCCTGCACGGGCTTTTGCGCGCGCACCAGCGATTTCGCGAGCCCGCGCTTGGCATCGATGCGGTCGGGATGGTCGTTGGACAGCCGGGTGAAATAGGTCACGGCCTCGTTCGGATCGGCGACCGTCAGCATGATGTCGGTAAGGTTGGTCTCATCGACGGCATTCACGCTTTTCATCGCGCGCGCGACTTCGGCGTCGCTGTTATTGCCCATACAGCCGGAGAGAGTCATCGCGCAGCCAGCCAAGGCTGCCAGAAAGATCGGGTGGCGCATGTTACCTGCGTCCTTTTTGCTCGAGCCTCAGTGCTTCGTCAGCAGCAGGTAGTCACCGACCCCTTTCCTGACGAGCGTGAACTGCTTGTCCTGTGGCGCAGCGTAACCCGGCTCTTCTATTTTTGCGAGCGCCCGCTTGAGGTTTTGCTTGATCGCGTCCGATTCGCCACTGTCCAGCGCGAAGGCGAGTTTGAAGACGCGCGCGGCTTCGGCGTATTTGCCGCGCTCCATCAGAACGACGCCAAGGTTGTTCCACGCCGGCACGAAGGTCTGATCGGCCTCGGTCGCACGGCGCAGCATCTGCTCGGCCTGGTTCAGGCGCCCCAGTTTCAGGTCGGCCGAACCGATGCCCGAGAGGATTTCCGCCGTCGCGCCATGCTGGCCCGCCGCGCGGTAATAGGCTTTCAGGGCAAGCTCGTATTCACCCGCTTCCATCAGCCGATGACCGACGAGAAGCCCGTCGACCGCCTCCGCACCGGGTTTCGTGCCGGGGGCGAAAGCGCCCCGTTTCTCAGCCGAAAGGCCGCCCGGGTTGCAGGCGGCCAGTGTGGTTACTGTCAGCGCGGCCAGTATCAGGCCGCGGCGCTTTGGGATCATGCCGTCAAATGCCCATATTCTTGAAGTTCTCAAGCATATCATGGATCGACGGGCCAACAAGAATGATCAGAAGCGGCGGCACGGTGAACATCATCGTGCCCAGCGTCATCTTGGTCGGGATCTTGTTGGCGGCTTCCTCGGCGCGCATGATCCGCTTGTCGCGCATGTCGGCGGCATAGAGGCGCAGGGCTTCGGCGATCGAGGTGCCGAATTGCTGCGACTGGATCATCACGGTCACGAAGCTTGCAATATCCGGCACGCCCGAGCGTTCGCCGAAATTGCGCAGCACGGTCGACTTGTCGAGACCGGCCTTGATCTCGTGGGCGACCATCGCGAATTCCTCGGACAGGGCAGGGTAGGATTTGTTCAGCTCTTTCGAGACGCGGATGATCCCCTGATCGAGCGACTGGCCCGCCTCGACGCAGACGAGCAGCATGTCGAGCGAGTCCGGGAAACCGTTCTGCATCTCGTCGGTGCGCGCTTTCACGCGCTTGTTCACCCAGTATTTCGGGCCGTAATAGCCGACGCCCCCGGGGCCGAGCACCCAGAGCACCGTGCCCAGCATCCCCATGCTTTGCCCCTCGGGCGCGCCGGAGTTGTAGAGCACGACATAGAGCGAGCCGAGCGCGAGCAGGCCGATACCCGCCGCGAACTGGACCGCGTGGAAGGTGCGCACGGCATTCGGGCCGCGATAGCCGGCCGATTGCAGCCATTTGCGCGACTCCGACAGTTCCTCGGCGTTTTGCGGCTCGAGGAAGGCCGAATATTTCTGCAGCTTGTCGCTCTGGGTGTCGCGCAGCTTCGGGTTGGTTTTATCCGCGTTGCCGCCGGTATTCTGGCGCGGCTGGCGCGGGGCTTTCCCACGGATCTTGTCGAACGGATCCTCGCGCTTCTTCAGGAGCGCAGGGATCGCGGCGAGCACCAGAAGCCCGCCGAGCGCCGCCAGTGCGATCATCGGCCCCATCGGCCCGAGCGCATCGGTCAGCATCTGGTTGATGGCAGCGAAATCCATTGGGCTCTCCTCAGACCTTGATGGTTGTCATGACCTTCATGAAGATCACGTTGGCGCCGAGCAGCAGGAACACCACGATGGCGGCCGGGATGAAGGCGGCGGTCGTTTTCACCTCGTCGTAATAATCGGGCGAGACGACCTGAATGATCACCATCACCACGACGGGGAAGGCCGACAGGAAGATGCCCGACCAGCGCGGCTCTGCGGTGATCGCCTTCACGCGGCGGAACAGCCGGAAGCGCGAGCGGATGACCTTCGACAGACCTTCGAGAACTTCGGCGAGGTTGCCGCCCGAGGTCTGCTGGATCGACACGGCGACCGCGAGGAAGCGCAGATCCTGCATATCCAGACGTTCGGCCATTTCCGAGATTGCCTCGGCCACGTTGCGCCCATAGGCGGCCTCATCGGCGATGATGCCGAACTCGGTGCCCATCGGATCGGGGATTTCGCGTGCGACCGCCTGGATCGCGGAGGCCAGCGGATGGCCAACGCGCAAGCTGCGCACCATCAGTTCCACCGCATCGGGAAGTTGCTCCTCCATCAGCGCCATGCGCTTCTTGGCCTTCGAGTTGACCCAGAAGAACACGCCGCCCACGCCCATGAAAAGCGCGAGGAAAATACGGATGAAGAGCCCCGCCTGCGAGGCCACCGTGAGCGCGATGAAAGCGGCGAAGCAGGCGAAGGCCATGATGCCGATCAGAGCCATCGGCGAGAAGGCGATGTTGCCCTTCTGCGCCTTGTCGGCCAGCAGCGAATAAAGCGGGATCGAGCGCGCGTCGTTATGCTGCGTCGCTTCCTTGCGCAGACGTTCCAGAACCTCTTCGCGCCGCTCGCCCTTGTTGAGCATCTCGAGGCGGCGATTAACCCGCTTGTTGAGCGAGATCGATTTGCCGAAGAACAGCAGATAGACGCCTTCGACGAGCAGAAGCACTGCGACGAAGATCAGCAGGTAGATAATGGGGGTCGCCATGGCGGGGTGTCCTTAGTCCTGCACGGGTTCGTAGATCGAAGCCGGCAGGTCGTAGCCCCATTGCCGGAACCGATCGGAATAATGCGAGCGAACGCCGGTCGCGGTGAAGCGACCAATGATCTTGCCGTCGGGGGCGAGGCCGAGACGCTCGTAGCGGAAGACTTCCTGCATCGAGATCACGTCGCCTTCCATGCCGGTGACTTCCGTCACCGAAACCATGCGGCGCGAGCCGTCCTGCAGGCGCGAGGCCTGCACGATCAGGTTCACAGCCGACGCGATCTGGCTGCGCATCGCCTTCATCGGCATCTCGATGCCCGACATCGAGATCATGTTTTCCAGACGCGCCACGCCGTCACGGGCGGAGTTCGCGTGGATCGTGGTCATCGACCCGTCGTGGCCGGTGTTCATGGCCTGCAACATGTCGATGACTTCCTCGCCGCGCGTTTCGCCAACGATGATACGGTCGGGACGCATCCGCAGCGCGTTCCTGAGACAGTCGCGCTGAGTGACCGCGCCCTTGCCTTCGACGTTCGGCGGACGGCTTTCCATCCGGCCCACATGGGTCTGTTGCAGCTGAAGTTCGGCCGTGTCCTCGATCGTCAAAATCCGCTCGGCGTTGTCGATGAAGGACGACAGCGCGTTGAGCGTCGTCGTCTTACCCGAGCCCGTCCCGCCCGAGACGATCACGTTGAGACGCGTCGCGACGGCGGCTTGCAGATAGGCCGCCATTTCCTCGGTGAAGGCACCGTAATTGACGAGATCGTCGATCCCGAGCTTGTCCTTCTTGAACTTACGAATGGAGACGAGCGAGCCGTCCACCGCGATCGGCGGTACCATCGCATTGAAACGCGAGCCGTCAGCGAGACGGGCGTCGACGTAAGGGTTGGATTCATCGACGCGACGACCCACGGCCGACACGATCTTGTCGATGATGCGCAGCAGGTGGCGTTCATCCTTGAAGGTGATGTCGCTCAGTTCGAGCTTGCCATCGCGTTCGATGAAGATCTGCTGCGGGCCGTTGACCAGAATATCGTTGACGGTCTCGTCCTTGAGCAGCGGCTCGAGCGGGCCGAGACCCATGACCTCGTCGTAAAGCTCCTGCTGCAGCGCCTGACGGTCCTGCGCGTTCAGCGCGACCGATAGCTCGGTCATCGCCTCGGCGGTGATGTCGGCGATCTCTGCGCGCAGTTCGCGTTCGGAGGCGTGCTCGAGCGCGGCAAGGTTCAGGTTCTCCAACAGCCGCTTGTGCAGCTCCACCTTGAGTTCCTGAAGGCGCTGCTTGCGCTTCTTCTCCTTGTCGACGGCCACCGGGTCGGCTGCGACCTTCGCGGGGCCCATCTTGCGATGGACCACCTGCGTTTTCGGCGCAGCGTCGATCGGCGGCGGCTTGGCGGCACCGGGCGCGGGCGGCGGGGGGGCGGCCTTGCCGTTGGTGGGCTTTGCCCCGTCTTTCTTGTAGCGCGAAAACATCTGGACGTGTCCTTTCGGGTCAGGCGGCCGCTTCGACGGCTTCGTTCAGCTCCACCAGCGAGCCGGCGAGCTTCTGGAATTCCTTGCGCAGCGGCACTTTCGGCGCCGAGAGCGCCAGCGGAAGCCCGTGGTCGTTGGCCTGCGTGATCTGCTTGCCGCCATCGCTCATCAGCAGTTCGAGCGAGATATCGAGGCTCTCGGCCAGTCGCTTCACGCGCGCCTTGCCGTTCAGATCGGTGAATTTCGGTGCGCGGTTGAGCACGTAGCGCAGCTTCTCGGTCGGCAGCCCTTCGGATTTCAGCGCGCGCTGCATCCGCAGCACGTTCTGGGCCGAGCGCATGTCCAGCTCGATCAGCGCGAAGTAGAGATGCGCCTTGTTCAGCACCGTCTCGGTCCAGCTGACCACGGTCGAGGGCATGTCGATCACGACGAAATCGTAATGCGCGCGCGCCATGTCGATCAGGCGCTCCAGATCCTCGCCGCTCAGCAGATCGAGCGGCAGCATGTCGGTCGGCGCGGTCAGCACATCGAGCTTGTCGTTGAAGCTGAGCATCGCCTGCCGGAAGGTTTCCTTATCCATATGCTCGGTATCGGCGAGCATCTCGTAGATCACCTCGCGGCGCGGCAGGTCGAGATAGGTCGCCGCAGCGCCGAACTGCAGGTCGAGATCGAGCAGGCAGACTTTCGGCGAGGTGGACGAATCTTTCTTCTTCTTTTTGCCGTCGTGGATTGTCGCCATTTCCCAGGCGAGGTTCACCGCGAAGGTGCTTGCGCCGACACCGCCCGAAAGGCCGTGGACCGGAAGAACGACGCCGTCATGGTTGCCGCTGGCCGAAAAGGTCGGGGCGTTCATGTTGGGCGCCATCTCGGGCGGCGGCGCGGCTTGGCCCAGACGCTCAATCGCGTCATGGAGCGCGCCTTCGGGAAGCGGGTAGGGGACGAAATCATCGGCCCCGAGGCGCAGCAGCTGATGCAGCGCGATCGGGCTGACCTCGTCGGCGATCAGGATGACGCGAATATTACGGTCCTTGGCCTCGGTGATGATGCCGGAAATCTTGGTCAGCTCATCCTCGTCTTCGCCATCCACGGCAATCGCAATGAACTCGAGCTGTTCCGCATCGGGTTGGCTCAGGAAGATTGCCGCTTCGTCAAAGGTCAGGTCGCCCCAGCTTTCACCAAGCTCGGTCTCCATATCCTCGATCAACAGGTCGAAATTCGACACATCGCGTGACACGGTGCACGCCTGAATCGGGGCCGGCTCCGAAGTCATGATAGCTGCTGCAGTCATTGCCTCTGTCCTCTTTTTCGTGACCCGCGGCGGGGTTCGGTTAACTCTGTTGCTACGCCGCAGACCGGACGCGACTCGCTGGACGCGCCTATTCCGTCGAGGATCAATCTCGTTTCCAATCTGGGCGACATTGGGGCCAGACTGTTTCAATTGTGGGATAAAGAGAGACGATAAAGAAAAACGGCGGGCTTTGTTGAAAAGCGCCCGCCGTCAAAAGATGTTCTTTGCCGCAAAACGCGACTATGTTCGCAATTTCAGAGGCTTAGTTGCCGCCGCCACCGCTATCTCCGCCGCCGGCCGCAGCCGAGGCGATGTAGTCGCGATAGATCACCGCCGCGTACTTGCCGTCGAGCAACATCGGTTTGCCCTTGGTCACGAAACCCGAGACCTCAGTGACGGTGCGACGATTCTGTTCGTTCGGGGCTTGGGTGTAGACCAGCGGATGTGTTTCGCCGTAGGATACGAGCGCCTCGAGCCGAGACCGCGAGATGCCCTGCGAGACGAGGAAATTCACCACGGCCCGCGCGCGGCGCAGCCCCAGAGCCTTGTTGTAAGCGTTGGAACCGACAAGGTCGGTATGTCCGTAGACGCGGAAGCGCACTTCCGGGTTCTGCCGGATCCAGTTCGCCTGCATCAGCAGCGCATTGCGCGCCTGCGCATCGAGCACCGAAGAGTTAAAGGCGAAGTGCACCGTGTTGGGCACGTCAGCGGCGAATTTGCGCGTCATGTTGATGACGTAGCTTTGGTTGCCGCTCATCATCGCCTGGTTCTGTGCGATGGCGGAGCCGAAGCCCAGCGAGCCTTCCGTGGTCGAGCCGACCTCCGAGTTGAAGGTCTTGGTGCCTTCCGAACAGCCAGCCAGCACGGCCATGGTGCCGACGGTGATCGCGAGAGTGCGTAGTTTCATGTTTCCAGCCATCTCGCTCACTCCATCACATAGCCATAGGAGCCGGAGAAGTCCTGCTTGGCGACTTCCGCGGCAGGGCCTTTTTGCGGCGCTTTGCCACCCGAGGTTCTGCCGTTGAGGAACAGCTCGGACTCGGTTGGCGGCTTCAGGCGATCCGTCGGCAGCGCCAGCGTGTCACCCTTGACGGGCGAGACAAGATGCGGCGTCACGATGATCACCAGTTCGGATTGCTTGCGTTCGAATTCGGTCGAGCGGAACAGCGCGCCGAGCACCGGAACATCGCCGAGCCACGGGATCTGGCCCACGGAATCGTTGAAGTCGTCCTGAAGGAGGCCCGCGATCGCGAAGCTTTCGCCGTCGCGCATCTCGACCGTGGTCGAGGTCGAGCGTTTCTTGAAGGCGCTGACGTTGAACGTACCACTCGTATAACCGTTCGCCGTATCGATCGAGGAGACCGAGGCGGCGATTTCGAGGTTGATCACGTCACCGTCCACCACACGCGGCGTGAAGGACATCTCGACGCCGAAGGGTTTGTACTGGATCGACACGTCGCCATTGTTGAGCACCGGGATCGGATATTCGCCACCGGCGAGGAAGTCTGCCGATTGGCCCGAAAGAGCGGTCAGGTTCGGTTCCGCGAGGGTGCGCACCACGCCTTTGTTTTCCAGCGCTTGGATAAGAACGCCCAGCTGGAACGTGCCGCGGCCGATGCCAATGCCGATCCCGTTGTCGTAGGTCTGCGCGGGTGCGGTTGCGGTGGTGGTCCTCGTGCCGCCGAAGCCCGCACCCGCGCCCAAGGTTCCGTTCGGCCCAACGCTTGCATTGATCGAGGAGCTGAGGCTTTTGGCAACCGAGCGCTGCATCTCTGCGAAGCGCACTTTCAGCATCACCTGCTGCGTACCGCCAACCATCATCAGGTTCGACACCCGGTCCGGCGCGTAGCGATTGGCCAGCTCAAGCGCGCGGCTGAGTTTCTGCGCCGAGGAGACCGTGCCTGAAAGGACGATCCCGTCATTCGCAGTGCGCACCTGGATGTTCTCGCCCGGCAGGATCTGTTTGAGGCGTTCCTTGAACTCCGCGAGGTCCGGGGTCACCTGAACGTCGACATTCGACACCAGCTTGCCGTCGGCACCAAGGATCGTCAGCGTCGTCCGGCCCGGCACCTTGCCCAGCACGTAGATCGAACGATCCGAAAGGGTCTGGATGTCTGCGATGCCGGGATTGGCGATCGAGAGTTCCGAAAACGGCGTGTCGCTTTCCACGACCACCGCGCGGTTCAACGGAACCGTCAGCGGAGCTTGAGTTGCCCCGGACAGAATCCGCAACGTGTCTGCTTGCGCCGGGCTCATTACCGCGACGCTCAGCGCCATGCCGCATAGGCAGGCCTGCATTAAGGTTTTCAATTTCATCTGTGACCCTGCCTCTCCGATCACGCCACTCGCAAATCTTTTGTCTGCTTAGGGACTGTTTTGGTCCATTATTGCAAAGGAGAATGCGCCAAGACCTGTTTTTTTGCAAGAATCAATGGATTGAGCGGCGTTGTTGATGTGGATAAACGGTCACATGTAAAAGCGGGGCCCCGAAGGACCCCGCGCAAATGACTGATATTTGTCATTTATTTAGTTCGTGCAGGGGATCGGTGTCTCGACGACGTCCGTGCCCTTACGGGTCTTGATCGTGCAAACCTCTGCCTTCTCGACCTTTTTGACCTCGTCTTTCTGGATGCCAAGCAGCTCGTCACGGTTGATTTCGATCTGGCTCACCTGCTCCGTGTTCGAAAGCCCGACGAGCGACAGCGTAATGTTCCCGGTATTCTGAGCTAGCGTCAGAGCCGCGACCTGTTCGGGGCTGACCTCGGCAGTAACCGAGCGCGCGATCTGCGTGGCGTTGCTGCGGTCCGGATCGGTGCTTTGATCGATCGCGATCAGTTTGAGGTTGGTGTCGATGAGCTTGGTCACCGGCTCGCCGTTAATCGTGCCGGACCAGTAGACGTCGACGAGATCGTTCGGACGCAGGAAGCCCGAGACTGCTGAGGTCGACGAGACCTGGATCGTAAAGGCACGGCGGTTGTCGGGCAGGCTTGCCATGATGCCCGCGTTTTCGCCGGGTTGAGTGACCCGCGACGCCAGAATGACTTCTCGCGGCGAAATCTCACGCATGGAGGCGCGCTTGCGCGTTTCGCCTTCAAGGAAGACGGCCTTCTTGGCCTCTTCGGTGCCGGGTTTTGCGGAGATCGTGTCGAAAGCATATTTCGGCACGGCATTTGCCTGCACCTTGATCACGGCGAGATCTTCCGGGCCAAAATGCTCGCCGTATTTGAGCGGTTTCCGCGCGACTACGACATCGGCGAGCTTGGGGGCATTCTTCTGCATCTCGGCCAATTGATCGCGTTCCGCTTGGAACTGCGCGATCTGTCCCTGCGCCATCATCACGGCGACACCAGCGAGGCCGACACCGGCCACGAGGAAAAGAACAAAAATCAGTCGCATCGCTTCTTCCTTCTGTTGTCTGATCGGCGACAATCCTGTGAATAGAGCCGCTTATTACAGATCAAAGTGGCGAAAACTTGGCGCATCCGCAGCACTGGTGAGTTTCAGCCCTCGTCGTCGGCGAGTTCGTCGGCCGTGAAGGCAGGGGTAACTTCCTGCTTGTCGATATATTTTGCGATCTTGCCCGAAGTGCCGGCGGTCTGGGTCCAGATCATGGCAGTCGCCATGAAACCCAAAGCGACCAGCGATGCCGTGAGTACGACCCAGTCGACCGTTACGGCGCCATCTTCCGCGCGAAGTACTTTCTTCAAATTGAAAATCAGTTTGTTCATCTCTGTGTCTCGACTTTCTCAACGGGACCTTTGGTGAAAACTTGGCGGGAGGGAGTGGCGGAAATTGGGCGGTCGCGGGGTATTTTCTGCAACCTGGCGCGCCTGCTGTGCGCGACGCGTTAGTGAAGATTGCATGAGCCCGCGATTTGAAATGATGAGACCGCCCGGGAAGGGGCGGTCTCTGCATCTTCCGACTGAGCCGGAAATTACTGCGGCAGGTAGCCGTCAGCTTCACCAGCGGTGACTTCGTCAGCGGTGAAGGACTCGGTCACTTCTGCGCCGTCGAGGTAGCTTGCGATCTTGCCCGACAGACCAGCGGTCTGGGTGCGGACCAGGGCCAGTGCAGCAGCGCCGAGGCCGACGACAGCAGCGGTCAGCACAACCCAGTCAACGGTCACAGCGCCGTCTTCTTCGTCGTGGAACTTCTTGATTTTGAAAAACTTCATCATGGTGTCTCTCCTAAGGTTTGTCTCTGCCCCGCGGTCTCGGCTGGCGTCCGTGCCGGTTTCCGTCTCGCGGTATGGGGACATATGGCCCCCGGAACGTGGCGCGATTTGGGCGCATCGCAGGCGATTTCGCGAAAATGAAAATCCTGCCTGACGAAGGCGCTAAGTCATTGTTAATTAAAGAAACAAAAAACTGAATTTTTGTGAGATTTGCATTTTGCGTCCGAGTTTCGGCCGTCAAACCGCGATTCGTCGGCCTGAAAACGGCGGATTTTCTGGAATTTTTCCGGGTTTTCAGGGATAGTCGGGCCAAAGCGGCCCTCGAGAGCCGCGCGAGGCAGTGAGCAGGTGGCGCAGATGCGCAAGGTTTTCGCAGGGATTCTCTGCAGTGCGATGGTGGCCGTGGTCGTGCCCGTGTGGGCCGAACCTGCAGCCCCCGTCTTCAAGAGCGTGAAGCCCAAGACGGTCAAGCCGCCTGCGCCCGGCACCAAACGCTTCATCACGATCCAGATCGATCCCGAGGAACAGAAACGCCAGCTTGCTGCGATGGCGAAGCAGCCTTGGGAGCCGGAAACAGCGCCTGCGAAAGACGACAGCGCGACGGGCGAGGCACCGGCCTCTACGCCCACGCCGCGCGCGCCTGCGCATTACGCGTGGTATTGGAACAAGGTCTCGCCGCGCCTTGGAGAGAGGGCGGGGCGGTTCGATCAGGCGATCTCAGCGCTGTCGCAAGGGCCGAAGGGCACACGGGTGCGCGAGCCGCGGCTCAATGATCTGGCGAAGATCGCGCGCGCCCATGGCACCGATATCCTGCGCTCCACCATCGGGACCGAGGTCTCGCCCGCGCTGGTGCTGGCGATGATCGCGGTGGAATCGGGCGGGCGCTTCGACGCGCAAAGCCATGCGGGGGCCGTGGGGCTGATGCAGCTGATACCGGCCACGGCCGAGCGGTTCGACGTCGCAGACAGCAAGGACCCCGCGCAGAACATCGCGGGCGGGGTGAGCTATCTCGACTGGCTGATGAAGGAATTCGACCGCGATCCGCTGATGGTCATCGCCGCCTATAACGCGGGCGAGAACGCGGTGAAGAAGAATGACGGTGTGCCGCCCTATGCGGAGACGCGCGACTACGTGCCGAAGGTGCTGGCGGCGTGGAACGTGGCGCGGGGGCTTTGTGCGACGCGGCCGCAGCTGGTGAGCGACGGCTGCGTCTTCCAGGTCACCCAAATGGCAAAGAGCGGCCCCTGAGGGCCGCTCTCTTCGTCTCTAGCCTATCGAGAGGCGATCAGTTGACGATCGTCGCCTCGGTCGCTTCGCGGATCTCGTCTTCGGTGACGCCCTCGGCGCACTCGACGATCTTCAGCCCGCCCTCGACCACATCGAGCACACCGAGATTGGTGATGATGCGGTTGACGACGCCGGTGCCGGTCAGCGGCAGGGTGCATTCCTTCAGCAGCTTGCTGTCGCCATGCTTGTTGGTGTGGTCCATCACGACGATGACGCGCTTCACGCCCGCCACGAGGTCCATCGCGCCGCCCATGCCCTTCACCAGCTTGCCCGGGATCATCCAGTTCGCCAGATCGCCATTCTCGGCCACTTCCATCGCGCCGAGGATCGCCATCGCGATCTTGCCGCCGCGGATCATGCCGAAGCTCATCGAGCTGTCGAAATAGACCGTGTTGGGCAGTTCGGTGATCGTCTGCTTGCCGGCATTGATCAGGTCGGGATCCTCTTCGCCCTCATAGGGGAAGGGACCCATGCCGAGCATGCCGTTCTCCGATTGCAGCGTGACGTGCACGCCCTCGGGGATGAAGTTCGGGACCAGCGTCGGGATACCGATGCCGAGGTTCACATAGGTGCCGTCTTCGAGCTCCTGCGCCGCGCGGGCGGCCATCTGATTTCTATCCCATGCCATGGGTCAGGCCTCCTTCTTTTCGCGGGTGGTGACTTTCTCGATGCGCTTCTCGTGCTCGCCCTGAATCAGGCGGTGCACGTAGATGCCGGGCAGGTGGATACAGTCGGGGTCGAGCGAGCCCACGGGCACGATCTCTTCGACTTCCATCACGCAGACCTTGCCGCACATCGCCGCCGGCGGATTGAAGTTACGCGCCGTCTTGCGGAAGATCGCATTGCCGGTCTCGTCGGCTTTCCACGCCTTCACGATGGAGACGTCGGCGAAGATGCCCTCTTCGAGGATGTAGTGCTCGCCGTTGAATACCTTCACCTCTTTACCCTCGGCGATCTGCGTGCCGTAGCCGGTCTTGGTGTAGAAGCCGGGGATGCCGTGGCCGGCGGCGCGCATGCGCTCTGCCAGCGTGCCCTGCGGGTTGAATTCCAGCTCGAGCTCGCCGCTCAGATACTGACGCATGAATTCTGCGTTCTCGCCCACGTAGGACGACATCATCTTCTTGATCTGCTTGGTGTCGAGCAGCTTGCCGAGGCCGAACCCGTCCACGCCGCAGTTGTTCGACGCGACCGTGATGTCCTTGACCTTGCTCTCGACCAGTGCGTCGATCAGCATTTCGGGGATGCCGCAAAGCCCGAAGCCCCCGGCCGCGATCAGCATTCCGTCGAAAAGAAGCCCGTCGAGGGCCTCTTCCGCGGAACCGTAAATCTTGTTCATGGATATCCTCCGCTCATGTGCGCGTGAAGATGACGCCGGGGCGGGGGGGAGTCAATTGCTGCGATGCGGCGAGCGGCGGTGCGGAAGGTAAACTTCGCGCGTAAATAGGCCGGGGGAGGGGGCTCTGCCCCCGTCGCCGTAGGGCGACAAGGCTTGAGTGAGAGGGGGCTCCGCCCCCGCGCTATCGCGCTCCCCCGGGATATTTTTACCAAGAGGAAGGGGCGCGCGAGCGCCTCACGCCTCGTCAGTCTTCTTGGTCGCCGTCTTTTTCGCCGCGGGTTTCTTCGTGGCGGTCTTCTTGGCGGCCGGTTTCTTTGCAGCGGGCTTTTTCGCGGCCGTCTTCTTCGGCGCGGCTTTCTTCTTCGTGCCGCCCTTCTTCGCCGCTTTCGCCTCGATCAGCGGAAGCGCGTCTTCGAGCGTGACGGATTCCGGTTCCAGCTCTTTCGGAAGGGTCGCGTTGATCTTGCCCCACTTGACGTAGGGCCCGTAGCGCCCGGGCATGACCGCGATCGGGCCGCCCTCGGGATGCTCGCCCAGCTCCTTGAGCGGTTTCGCAGCCGCGCCACGTCCGCCTTTGGCGGCTTTCTGAGCGATCACTTCCACGGCGCGGTTCATGCCGATGGTAAAGACCTCGTCGACCTCGGGCAGGTTCGCGTAGATCCGGCCCTTCTTGACGTAGGGCCCGTAGCGCCCGATCCCGGCTTCGACCAGCTCGCCATCTTCCGGGTGCGGGCCGATCTCGCGCGGCAGGCTCAAGAGCAGCAGCGCTTTCTCGAGGTCGATCTCTTCGGGCTTCCAGCCCTTGGGCAGCGAGGCCCGCGGCGGCTTGGGCACATCCTCGGTCGGCTCGCCCTTCTGGACGTAGGGGCCGAAACGACCGACGCGCAGCGTGATCGCCTGATCCTCGTCATAGCCCAGTACCTTGCCGTCGAGTGCCTGCACCTCGTCATCGCCATCGGGCGCGGAGAGGGGCCGGGTGAAGCGGCATTCGGGGTAGTTGCCGCAGCCGATGAAGGCCCCGCCGGAGCGCGCGGTCTTCAGGTGCAGCTTGCCACTGCCGCAAAGCGGGCAGATGCGCGGGTCGGACCCGTCGGGGCGCGGCGGATAGAGGTGGGGCGCCAGAACTTCGTCGATCTTGTCGAGCACTTCCGAGATGCGCAGCTCCGACGTCTCTTCCAGAGCCGCCGAGAAATCGCGCCAGAAGCGCTTGAGCACTTCCTTATAGTCGCGATCGCCCGCCGAGATATCGTCGAGCTGGTCTTCCAGATCGGCGGTGAAATCGTATTCGACGTAGCGCTTGAAGTAATTCGACAGGAAGGCCGTCACCAGCCGCCCGGTATCCTCGGGCATAAGGCGGTTCTTGTCCTTGCGCACATAGCCGCGGTCCTGAATCGTCGTGACGATCGAGGCATAGGTGGAGGGGCGCCCGATGCCGAGCTCTTCCATCCGTTTGACCAGCGTCGCCTCGGTGTAGCGCGGCGGCGGTTGGGTGAAGTGCTGCTCGGGCGTGATGTCGCCCTTCTTCGCCTCTTCGCCCTCGTGGATCTGCGGCAGGCGGTTGCTGTCCTCGCCCTCGTCATCGTCGCGGCCTTGGTCGTAGACTTTCAGGAAGCCGTCGAACACGACGACGGAGCCGGTCGCGCGCAGTTCGACCTGCTCATCGCCGGAGCCGACGAGAACGGTCGTGCGCTCGAACCGGGCCGCTTCCATCTGGCTCGCGATCGTGCGCTTCCATATCAGGTCATACAATTTCCACTGATCGTCGGAGAGCTTCAGCTTGTCGGGCGATTTCGACATATCCGTCGGGCGGATACATTCGTGCGCTTCCTGCGCGTTCTTCGCCTTGTTCTTGTACATCCGCGGGCTTTTCGGGACGTAGCTGTCGCCGAACTTGTCCTTGATCGCATCGCGGGCCTGCATCACGGCCTCGGGGGCCATGTCGATGCCGTCGGTCCGCATATAGGTGATGTGACCCGCTTCATAGAGACGCTGCGCCGCCGACATCGTGGCCCGCGCGCCGAAGCCGAACTTGCGGCTGGCTTCCTGCTGCAGCGTCGAGGTCATGAAGGGCGGGTAGGGGTTGCGATTGGCTGGTTTCGCCTCGACCGAGGTCACGCTGAGATCGCGCGACGTGATCGCCTGCACCGCCATCTCGGCTGCGGTCTCGTTCTCAAGGTCGTATTTCTCGAGCTTCTTGCCGCCCAGAACCGACAGACGCGCCTCGTATTCCTGACCGCGCGGCGTCGTCAGGATCACTTTCACCGTCCAGTATTCGCGCGGCTTGAAGGCTTCGATCTCCATCTCGCGCTCGACGATGAGACGCAGGCAGACCGATTGCACGCGGCCCGCCGATTTCGCGCCGGGCAGCTTGCGCCACAGGACCGGCGAGAGGTTGAAGCCCACGAGGTAGTCGAGCGCGCGGCGGGCCAGATAGGCCTCGACCAGCGGGGCATCGACATCGCGCGGATGCTTCATCGCCTCGAGGATTGCGGTCTTGGTGATCGCGTTGAAGGTGACGCGGGAGACATTCTTGCCCTTGAGCTTCTTCTCCAGCGCTTCCTGCAGGTGCCACGAGATCGCTTCGCCTTCGCGATCGGGGTCAGTTGCGAGGATCAGCGTGTCGTCATCTTTCAGCGCGTCGGTGATCGCCTTGATGTGCTTTTTCGAGTCGCTCGCGACTTCCCATTTCATCTCGAAATCTTGCTCGGGATCGACCGAGCCGTCTTTCGGAGGCAGGTCACGGACGTGGCCGAAAGAGGCGAGCACGGTGTAGTCAGACCCTAGATATTTGTTGATCGTCTTGGCCTTGGCAGGGGATTCGACGACAACAACAGCCATAAGGTCCTCACTATTCAGTGCAAAAAGGGTCTGGGCGCGGAACATGTGGGCGTTTGGGGCGAATTGTCAATGCGTCCTGACCCTGAGGTAATCCCTTCCCCCTTAGAGCGGACGACTGATCAGGCCGCCCCGATGCCGCTCTATCCGGCCCTCGATTTCGAGCGCGGTGAGGGCTTGCGAGAAGGCCGCCGCAGGCACGTCGAGATCGCGGATCACTTGGTCCTCGGCGGTGGGGGAGGGGCCGAGACGTTCGAGGATCTTCGCGCCGAGATCGCCGCTTTTCACGGCGCGGCGCGTTGGCGGAGGGGGCGGCGCAGGATGCGGTGCGGGAGGCGCCGCGCGGGCGTTCAGCGCGGCCAGCACATCCTCGGACCCGCGCACCAAGGTTGCCCCATCGCGGATCAGCGAATTGCAGCCGCCCGCGCGCCCGTCCATCGGATGGCCCGGCACGGCCATCACCTCCCGCCCCTGATCGAGCGCGTCGCGCGCTGTGATCAGGCTGCCCGATTTCAGCGCCGCCTCGACGACGACGACGCCCGCGCTCAGCCCCGAGATGATCCGGTTGCGCGCAGGGAAGTGGCGTGCCTGCGGCTGGGTGCCGGGCGGGGCTTCGGTCAGCCGCAGTCCGGTCTCGGCCATTTGCCGGGCGAGCGCCGTATTCTCCTGCGGATAGATCACATCGATGCCGCCCGCCTGCACCGCGATTGTCCCCGTGGGCAGGGCGGCCTCATGGGCGGCGGCGTCGATTCCGCGCGCCAGTCCGGAGACCACGCAGATGCCCGCCTCTCCGAGACCTTCGCTCAACCGCTTCGCCATGCGCAGGCCCAGCGAAGAGGCATTGCGCGCGCCGACCAGTGCGATCATCGGGCGGGTGAGCAATTCCAGCTGACCGAGCGCCCAGAGCACGGGCGGCGCGTCGTCGATCTCTGCAAGCGCAGTGGGGTAACCCGGCCCGCCATGGATCAACAGCCGAGCGCCGGCCGCCTTGCCCGCCTTGATCTCGGCGCGGGCCTGTTTCTCGGGGCAGGGGGTATAATCGGCGACGCCCGCCGCGCGGGCGACTTCAGGCAGGGCCGCGAGCGCTGCCGCCGCTGAGCCATGTTCACCGATCAATCTGTGGAAGGTTGTGGGTCCGACACGTCGGGAACGAATGAGGCGAAGAACCGGCAGTTCATCTTCTTCCGTGGTGGGTGGGGTGAAGGGGGTGGGGTAAGAAAACAAATCTGTTTCCATCCGACCCTCCGCCTCAATCGCTCACCCTTTCTGCCGCGTTAGTCTTAATAACTCGTTACCAAAACCCGTATCGCGACGGGTTTGGAATAAATTTTTCACGTTTTGGTTGCAGATTTTTTTGGCGCTACCGATTTGCAGCTTGGGGCCGCGGGGGAGACCTCGCCGGATCATCTCCCCCACGCCCGTCGGCGAAACGTTTACGCGGCCGAGCCGCCCACGGTCAGCCCGCCGATCATCAGGGTCGGTTGGCCGACGCCCACCGGCACCCATTGGCCCGCCTTGCCGCAATTGCCGATGCCGGGATCCAGCGCGAGATCGTTGCCGATGGCGCGGATATGCTGCATCGCGGTCGGCCCGTCGCCGATCAGGGTCGCCCCGCGCACCGGCGCGCCGACGACGCCGTTCTTCACGCGATAAGCTTCGGTGCAATTGAAAACGAATTTGCCATTGGTGATGTCGACCTGACCGCCGCCGAAGCCGACTGCATAGATGCCGTCCTTCAAATCGGCGAGAATCTCGCCCGGATCGGCATCGCCGCCCAGCATGTAGGTGTTGGTCATCCGCGGCATCGGGGCATGAGCAAAGCTCTCGCGCCGCCCGTTGCCGGTGGCCTCCACGCCCATCAGGCGGGCGTTCTGGCGGTCCTGCATGTAGCCCACGAGCACGCCATCCTCGATCAACACGTTCTTGCCCGAGGGGGTGCCCTCGTCGTCGATCGTGATCGAGCCGCGCCGGTCGGGGATAGTGCCGTCGTCGAGCACGGTAACGCCTTTCGCCGCCACCTGCTGACCCATCAGCCCGGCAAAGGCAGACGATTTCTTGCGGTTGAAATCGCCTTCCAGCCCGTGGCCAACCGCTTCGTGCAGCAGCACGCCCGGCCAGCCCGGCCCAAGCACCACATCCATCACGCCGGCAGGCGCGGGTTCGGCGCGCAGGTTCACCAGCGCGATGCGCAGCGCCTCGCGCGCGACCGGCTGCCAATGCGCGGGCTCGATCAGGCCCGACAGGCCGAACCGCCCGCCGCCGCCATGGCCGCCGGATTCGCGGCGTCCGTTCTCTTCCACGATGACCGAGATGTTGATCCGCGCCATCGGGCGGATATCCGAGACCAGCCCACCCTCGGGGCGCAGGATGAACACTTCCTGTAGGCTGGCGGCCATCGAGGCCGAGACCTGCACGACGCGCGGGTCGAGGTCGCGGGCAAACGCGTCGATCTCGCGCAGGATGTCGATCTTCGCGGCGAAGGGCGTGTCCGAGACGGGATCGGTATCACTATAAAGATGCAAATTCGTGCCCTTGGGCGGGGGCGCCATCGTGCCGCCGCCATCGCCCACGGCGAGGCGCGCGGTCTCTGTCGCCCGCTTCAGCGCGGCTTCGGAAATCTCGGTCGAATGGGCATAGCCCGCCACATCGCCCTTCACCGCGCGCAGGCCGAATCCTTCGGAGGCATCGTAAGAGGCGGTCTTGACGCGCCCGTCATCGAAGACCAGCGCCTCGGACCGGCGCTGTTCGAGAAACAGCTCGCCATCCTCGGCCCCTGCGGTCGCTTCACGCAGCAGATGCAGCGCGCGATCCTGGTCGAGCTTGTCCTCGAAAGGGGCGAAACGGTCGGGCTTGGTCATCTGGACTCCTGCTAAGGCGATCAATTTTGACAAAATGTCGCAGCTTTTGCTTGCGCCACCCTCCCAATATGATTTTAAAGTGAGAACACGCAACGGTGAACGGTTTGGGAGATCCGAACGCCGTCGGGCGGCAGGGAGAAACGCCGCCAAAAGGGAGACATGGGACTTATGCGCTTTGCAAGCAAGGGCCGCGGCATCGCGGCCGCTGTCACGTCGGCTGTTATGTTGACGCTCGTCGCCGGGCAGGCCTCGGCTCAGGACATGATCAAGGGGCTGCCGGTGATCGGTAAGCCGCATCTGGGCGGCACGGGGTTCCAGCCCGCGTCCTCGAACCTCGCGGAAGATCAGCAATGGCTCGACCATATGCTGCTGGTGATCATCGCCGCGATCTGCGTTTTCGTGTTCGCGCTGATCATCTACGCGATCCTGCGCTTCAACAGCCGCGCCAATCCGACGCCGCGCAGCTTCACCCATAACACGCCGCTCGAGATCACCTGGACCTTTGTGCCGATCGTGATTCTCGTGGCGATCGGGGCCTTCTCGCTGCCCGCGCTGTGGAATCAGCAGGAAATCCCGGAAGGTGACATCACCGTGAAGGTGACCGGCTACCAGTGGTACTGGGGCTACGAATACCCCGATGAGGGCGTGGCGTTCGATTCGCTGATGTTGGCGAAAGACGAGCTTGCAGATCATGGCTATGCGCCCGACGAATATCTGCTGGCCGCCGACAACGCGATGGTGGTGCCCGCGGGCAAGACGATCGTCGTGCAAGTCACTGGCGCGGACGTGATTCACAGCTGGACCGTGCCGGCCTTCGCCGTGAAGCAGGACGCCGTGCCGGGCCGGATCGCGCAATTGTGGTTTAAGGCCGATCAAGAAGGTGTGTATTTCGGCCAGTGTTCGGAGCTTTGCGGCACCAACCACGCTTACATGCCCATCGTGGTCAAAGTTGTCTCACCGGAAGTTTACGCTAACTGGCTTGAGCGTGCGAAGAATGACTTCGCCTCGGTCGAGACGGATGGCGCGGTTCGGGTCGCACAGAACTGAATTCATTGTGCGATAACACCCGAGGGACGCTTTCATGAGTGACATCAGCTATATCCGCCAACAGGACAACGAGGCGCGGTTCGGCGACTACATCGCGCTTCTGAAGCCGCGCGTGATGTCGCTGGTGGTCTTCACCGCCTTCGTCGGCCTCGTGGTTGCGCCGAATCCGGTGCATCCCTTCGTTGGCTTCGTCGCGATCCTGTTCATCGCGCTGGGCGGCGGTGCCTCGGGCGCGCTGAACATGTGGTATGACGCGGATATCGACCGCATCATGCGCCGCACCCGGAACCGTCCGATCCCGGCGGGCCGCATCTCGGAGCGCGAGGCGCTGGGCTTCGGCCTCGCGCTGTCGGGTATCTCCTGCGTGATGCTGGCGCTGGCCACGAATATCTTCTCGGGCCTGTTCCTCGCCTTCACCATCTTCTTCTACGTCGTCGTCTACACGATGTGGCTCAAGCGGGCGACGCCGCAGAACATCGTGATCGGCGGCGCGGCGGGCGCCTTCCCTCCGATGATCGGCTGGGCCGTGTCGACGGGTGGCATCTCGATCGAATCCGTGGCGATGTTCCTACTGGTCTTCCTCTGGACGCCGCCGCATTTCTGGTCGCTCGCGCTGTTCATGAAGGCCGATTACGACGAGGCGAAAGTGCCGATGCTGACCTCGACCCACGGTCGGGTGGTGACGCGCAAGAACATCCTGTTCTACGCTTTCATCCTCGCCCCCATCGCGGTCGGCACGGGTTTCACCTCGATCGGCGGCCCGGTCTATTTCGCGACGGCGCTGATCATGAATGCGCTCTTCATCAAGGGCGCGATCGAGATCCACGCCCGCACCGAAGCGCAGGCGGAGGCCGACAAATACGCGGTCGAGAAGCGCTTCTTCTATTTCTCGCTCATCTACCTCTTCGCGCATTTCGCGGCTTTGCTGGCCGAAGCGGGGCTGAGCTATATCGGTTTGGGAGTCTGGTAAGCGATGGCAATCACCCGGGACAGTGATCTTCATATCCGTCGGTTCTCGCGCAATGCGGGGCTGGGCGCGGTTCTTCTCGGGTTCGTCGCAATCGTCTTCGGTCTGACCGTGGTCAAGGTCGAGAACGGCTCGAAAATGGAAGCCTACGATCACCAGCCGCGCGCCTCCGTGCTGCCGGCGGAAGGGGCTTCGCAATGACCCAACGCCCCGCAGATCGGTCGAACACGCGCGTGCTGCTCTCGCTGCTCGCGGTGATCGTCGTGATGGGGGCAGGGGCCTGGGCTGCAGTGCCGTTCTACAACTGGTTCTGCAAGACCACCGGCTATGGCGGCACGACCAACACCGCCGAGGTGCTGCCCGACAAAGTGCTCGACCGCGAGATCCTCGTGCGTTTCGACGCGAATGTCGCGCGCGGCATGCCGTGGGAGTTCAAGCCGGTCCAGACCGAGATGAAACTGAAGATCGGGCAGAACGGGCTCGCCTTCTACGAGGCCTACAACCCGACCGATCATCCGATCGCGGGGACGGCGAGCTACAATGTCTCGCCCGACGTGGCTGGCTACTATTTCGACAAGATCCAGTGTTTCTGCTTCACCGAACAGGTGCTGCAACCCGGGGAGAGGGTGCAGATGCCGGTGAGCTTCTTCGTCGATCCCGACATTGTCGAGGATGCCGATGCGAAGCGGATTCACGCGATCACGTTGAGCTATACTTTCTATGAAACCGACCTTCCCGAGCCGGAGGAAACTGCCTCGGTCCGTCAAAGGGAGACGGAGACGGTCAACTAGCCATCGGAGGGAGACGCATGGCCCACGCAAAGAACCACGACTACCACATCCTACCGCCCTCGATCTGGCCCCTCCTCGGGGCAGTGGGCGGCTTCATCATGCTCTTCGGGGCGGTGCTCTGGATGCAGAGCATTACCCATTACGTCTTCTTCGGCGGCCTGCTCGTGGTGCTCTACACCATGTATGGCTGGTGGTCGGACGTAGTCCACGAGGGCGAAGTGGGCGATCACACCCCGGTGGTGCGGATCGGCCTGCGCTATGGCTTCATCCTGTTCATCATGTCCGAAGTGATGTTCTTCGCGGCCTGGTTCTGGAGCTTCTTCAAGCACGCCATGTACCCGATGGGCCCGATGAGCCCCATTCAGGACGGCGTCTGGCCGCCCGAAGGCATCGTGACCTTCGATCCGTGGCACCTGCCGCTGATCAACACCGTGATCCTGCTCCTGTCGGGTGTGACGCTCACCTGGGCTCACCACGCGCTGGTGCATGAAAACGACCGCAGCCAGGTCAAGCAGGGCCTGATCCTGACGGTGATCCTCGGCGCGTCCTTCACGGTCCTGCAGGCCTACGAGTACAGCCACGCGGCCTTCGGTCTGGCGGGCAATATCTACGGTGCCAACTTCTTCATGGCGACGGGCTTCCACGGGGCGCACGTGATCATCGGGACGATCTTCCTGCTGGTCTGCCTGATCCGCATCGTCAAAGGCCAGATGACCCAGAACGAGCACGTCGGCTTCGAGGCCGCCGCCTGGTACTGGCACTTCGTCGATGTGGTCTGGCTCTTCCTGTTCGCGTCGATTTATATCTGGGGCAGCGCGTAAGCGCCCCCGGCCATCACACGCAAAAGCGCAGATCGGCGCGGGGGGCGACCCTCGCGCCGCTTTGTTGGAGGCTTGATGAAACGCTACATCTTTCCGCTGCTGCTGGGCGTCGTCGGCTGCGCGATCCTGATCTCGCTCGGCATCTGGCAGGTGCAGCGCCTTGGCTGGAAAGAGGCGATGCTGGCCGAGATTTCCGCCAAGATCGAAGGTCAGCCGCAGGCGCTGCCGACCAAGGGCACCGACACCAAGCCTCTGAAATACGAACCCGTCACGGTAAGCGGGCGCACGACGGGGCAGGAGATCCTCGTGCTTTCGGGCCAGAAGGGCGTCGGCGCGGGCTACCGGGTCATCGACGCTTTCGAGACCGATCAGGGCCGCAAGATCCTGCTCGATCGCGGCTTCATCCCCGAGGGCGAAAAGGGCACCGACCGCCCCGCCACGGCGCTCAGCGTCACCGGCAACCTCCATTGGCCCGAAGAGACCGACAGCTATACCCCCGAGCCCGACGCCAAGACCGGCATCTGGTTTGCCCGCGACGTGCCCGCGATGGCTGCGAAGCTCGGCACCGAGCCGATCCTGATTGTCGCCCGCACCGTTCAGGGCGCCGCGCAGGGCATAACGCCGGTCCCCGTCACCATCACCGGCATCCCGAATGACCACCTCGGTTACGCGATCACCTGGTTTTTGCTCGCAATCGTCTGGGCTGGGATGACAATCTTTCTTCTCTGGCGTATCAGGCGGCAACAGGCCTGAGGATTGACGATGCGTTATGTTTCCACTCGGGGCAAAGCCCCGGTTCTGAATTTCGGCGATGCGATGCTGACGGGGCTTGCCCGTGACGGCGGGCTTTACGTGCCTGAGACCGTGCCGCAGTTCTCCGCCGATGAGATCGCAGCGCTCGCAGGGCAGCCCTACGAAGAGGTGGCTTTCCGTGTGATGAAGCCCTTCGTCTCCGAGACTTTCTCGGACGAGGAACTGCGCGGCGCCATCACGCGTGCCTATTCCGGCTTTGGCCATGTCGCCCGCGCGCCGATGGTGCAGCTGGCGCCGAACCATTTCCTGCTGGAGCTGTTCCACGGCCCCACGCTCGCGTTCAAGGATTTCGCGATGCAGGTGATCGGGCAGCTCTTCCAGATCGAACTGCAAAAGCGCAACAAGAAGATCACCATCGTGGGTGCCACCTCGGGCGATACCGGCTCGGCGGCGATCGAGGCGTTCCGCGGGCTCGACAATGTCGACGTGTTCATCCTCTTCCCGCATGGCCGGGTGTCCGAAGTGCAGCGCCGCCAGATGACGACGCCCATCGAGAGCAATGTCCACGCGCTCGCGCTCGATGGTGATTTCGACGATTGCCAGGGCAAGTTGAAGGACATGTTCAACGACTTTGACTTCCGCGATGAGGTCGGTCTGGCGGGCGTGAACTCGATCAACTTCGCCCGCGTGCTGGCGCAGATCGTGTATTTCTTCTCCTCGGCCGTGGCGCTTGGTGCGCCGCATCGCAAGGTCTCCTTCACCGTGCCCACCGGCAATTTCGGCGATATTTTTGCGGGCTTCCTTGCGAAGGAAATGGGCCTGCCGGTCGAGCGTCTGGTGATCGCGACGAACCAGAACGACATTCTGCATCGTTGCCTCGAGAAGGGCGATTACACCAAGCAGGGCGTCACACCCTCGATCTCGCCGTCGATGGATATCGAGGTGAGTTCGAACTTTGAGCGCGCGCTGTTCTGGGCCTATGGCAAGGACGGGGCCGCGATCGAGAAGCTGATGGACGAGCTGAAAACCGAAGGCTCCTTCACCGTCTCCGAAAACGCCATCGGGAGCTTGCGCGATATCTACGACAGCGGCTCGGTCGGCGAGGCGCGCACGATGGAAGAGATCGGCGACACGCTGAAGGAAACCGGCGAGCTGCTCTGCCCGCATTCGGCGGTCGGCGTGAACGTCGGCAAAACGGCGGTCGCGCGTGACCCGGCCACGCCGATGATCACGCTCGCCACCGCGCATCCCGCCAAGTTCCCCGATGCTGTGGAAGAGGCGACGGGCATCCGCCCCGACCTGCCGCCGCGCATGGCGGACCTGTTCACCCGCGAGGAGCGCGTGACCCGCGTGCCGAATGACCTTGCAGACCTTGAAGCCCTGATCCGGGAGCGCCGCCGCACATGATCGAAATGACCACCCTGAAGAACGGTCTGCGCATCATCACCGAGTCGATGCCGGGCCTCGCCTCTGCCGCGATCGGCGTCTGGATCACGGCCGGTGGCCGCCACGAGCGCCCCGAGCAGAACGGCATCGCGCATTTCCTCGAACATATGGCGTTCAAGGGCACGAAGACGCGCTCGGCGCTGCAGATCGCGGAAGCCATCGAAGACGTGGGCGGCTATATCAACGCCTATACCTCGCGCGAGATGACCGCCTATTACGCCCGCGTGCTTGCCGAAGACGTGCCGCTCGCGCTCGACGTGATTTCGGACATTCTGCTGAACCCGGTCTTCGACCAGCGCGAGATCGAGGTGGAGCGCGGTGTGATCCTGCAAGAGATCGGCCAGTCGCTCGACACGCCCGACGATGTGATCTTCGACTGGCTGCAAGAGGCCGCTTACCCCGATCAGCCGATGGGCCGCACGATTCTCGGCCCGGCGGAGAAGGTCCGCAGCTTCGCGCGTGACGATCTCTCGGCTTTCGTGACCGAACATTACGGCCCCGATCAGATGATCCTCTCGGCGGCGGGTGCGGTCGATCACGCGGAGATCGTGAAACGCGCCGAGGATATCTTCGGCGACCTGCGCCCCGCGCTGAACCCCGCGCCCTATCCCGCGAAATGGGTCGGCAACGAGCGGCGCGAGATCAAACAGCTCGAACAGGCGCATTTCGCGCTTGGCATCGAGTCGCCCAGCTATCGCGACGCCGATCTCTACACCGCGCAGGTCTATTCGGTGGCGATGGGCGGGGGGATGTCCTCGCGCTTGTTCCAGAAGATCCGCGAAGAGCGCGGGTTGTGCTACACGATCTTCTCGCAGGCCGGCGCCTACGAGGATACCGGCATGTTCACCGTCTATGCGGGCACCTCCGGCGACGAGGTCCGCGGTCTGGCCGAACTGACCATCGACGAGCTGAAACGCGCCGCCGAGGACATGACCGAGGTCGAGATCGCCCGTGCCCGCGCCCAGATCAAGGCAGGTCTGCTGATGGGGCTGGAAAGCGCCTCGGCGCGCGCGGAACGCATGGCGCGCAGCCTCTATATCTGGGGCCGGGTGCCCGGGATCGACGAGGCCTCGGCGCGGATCGACAGCGTCACCCGCGATGCGGTGCGCGATTTCGGCGAACGGCTCGCCACTGGCGGGCGCACGGCCATGGCGCTTTACGGCCCGGTCAAGGATGCGCCCGAGCTCGGGGAGCTGCGCGAAAGGCTCGCCGCCTGATGTTCGCGCGTCGTCGTCAGCTGCGGATCGATACGGATCGAATGATCCTGCGTCCGCCGCAGCATGGGGATTATCGTCCTTGGGCCAGCCTGCGCGAGGACAGCCGCGACTTCCTGGTGCCGTGGGAGCCGAGCTGGTCCTCCGACCACCTTAGCCGCAAGGCGTTCTCGAACCGGGTCTATTGGGCGGCGCGCGCGATCGCGAACGGCACCGCCGTTCCCGTATTTCTGTTCTCGCGCCGCGATGACATTTTTCTGGGGGCGATCACGCTCGACAATATCCGGCGTGGGCCCGCGCAGGCGGGCACGCTGGGCTATTGGATCGGCCAACGCCACGCGCGTCATGGCTATATGCGCGAGGCGATCGAGGCCGTGGTTCATTACGCTTTCACCAAGCTCGACCTGAGCCGCATCGAGGCAGCTTGTCTGCCCGAGAACGCGGCTTCGCGCGGGGTGCTGGAGAAGTCCGGTTTCAAATATGAGGGTGTTGCGCAGAGCTACCTGCAGATCAACGGGCGCTGGCGCAATCACGTGCTTTATTCCAACCTGCGCTCGGATCGCCGGGGACGGACGGATGTCCGATAGGGACGGATATGCTGGCGACGGACGTCCGGCCCTTCGCTTGCGCTACGGGCGTTCGCCGGGGCGTCCTTCCACCGGAAGGCCGCTGATCCCGGCTCACCCCCCGGGATACTTAAGCCAAGCCGAAGGAGGCAGAGATGCGCACCGCCGCTGATGAAAGTTTCGTCGAGACGCTGCGGGACGCGGTGCCGGGCCTGAGCCTCGGGGCGCCGGGCGCGTCCTATCTGGAAGAGCCGCGCGGGCGGTATCACGGCCTTGGCGGAGTTCTGGTCAAGCCGACGTCGACCGAAGAGGTCGCAGCGGTTCTGAAGCACTGTCACGCGGCGGGCGTCGCCGTGCTGCCCTATGGCGGCGGCACCGGTCTGGTCGGTGGCCAGATCACCGAAGACGGTCCCGTGCCAGTCATCCTGAGCCTCGAAAAAATGAATGCCGTCCGTGCGGTCACCGGCCATGTTCTGGAGATCGAGGCCGGCGCGACGCTGCTCGAGGCCCAGCAGGCGGCGGAAGGCGCGGAGCGGCTGTTCCCGCTGACGATCGCAAGCCAGGGCTCTGCCCGGATCGGCGGTGTGCTGGCGACCAATGCGGGCGGGGTGAACGTACTGCGCTATGGCAACGCGCGCGAGCTGTGTCTGGGCGTCGAGGCGGTGCTGGCCGATGGCACGGTGATCTCCGGCCTCAAGCATCTGCGCAAGGACAATACCGGCTACGATCTGAAGGACCTGCTGATCGGGTCCGAGGGCACGCTCGGGATCATCACGGCGGCGACCCTGCGGCTGTTCCCGCGCCCGGCGGCGGTCGGCACGGCGATGATGGTGGTCGAAAGCCCCGCCGCCGCGCTGGAACTGCTGGAACTCGCCGAGGCCCGGATGCCGGGCTGCGTGTCGGCCTTCGAGATGATCTCGGGGCAGGGGCTGCGCTTTCTCGATGAGGTCGGGCCGGAGGTGCACCAACCTTTTGAGGCCCGCCCCGACTGGTCGGTGCTTATCGAGATCGGTCTGCCCGAGGGGCTGGCGCCGGAGGAGGCGCTGGGAGAGCTGTTTGAGGCGGCCGAGGGGCTGGTCAGCGATGGGGTGATCGCAAGCTCCGAGAGCCAGCGCGCCGAGATGTGGTCCCTGCGCGAGAGCCTGCCGGAGGCGAACAAGCGGATCGGATCGATCTCGAGCCATGACATCTCGTTGCCGCTGCCGAAACTGGCCGCTTTCATCGAAGAGGCGCGTGGCGCGCTTCTCGACCTCGGCAATATCCGGATCAACTGCTTCGGCCATGTCGGCGACGGCAATCTGCATTTCAACGCATTCCCCGCCGAGGGGCGCGACCGCAAGGAATACGAGAATCTGCGCCGCGCGATTCCCGAGACGGTCTACGATCTGGTCGACCGCTTTGGCGGCTCGATCTCGGCCGAGCATGGGATCGGACGGCTGAAGGTGGGCGATCTGGAGTGCTACGGCGATCCGGGCAAGCTGGCCGCGATGCGCGCGATCAAAGCGGCGCTCGATCCGAAAGGCATCCTGAACCCCGGCGCGGTGCTGGCGGAGCGCTGAGGGCCAAGAAAAACGCGCCCCGCCAGGAGAGCAGGCGGAGCGCGGCGTTCCGGTTCACGTGTCATTGCAAGCAGCCGAACCATCAGCCCCGCTCAGGGTAGGTCGATTCGCGTAAGAAAGACGTTAACGCGGTCCGAGCGCGGCGGCCTGCCGCGCGATCCGCGCCACGTCGCGGCTGAGGGGAAGGTCCTCCTCCATCCGGTCGATAGCGACCCAGCGTGCATCCAGCGCGTCGTCGTCCGCGACCGGCTCTCCTGCCTGCCACCGGCATTCGACAGCGACCAGCACGAAGTGATGCTCCAGCGTGCCCTTTCCATCCTCGGCGAGGACGTCGAGCGCGTTGAAGGCATGGGTGGCCCGCGCCTGCACGCCGGTCTCTTCAAGCAATTCGCGCTCTGCCGCCGCAAGAAGCGTCTCGCCGAACTCGACCTTGCCGCCGGGAAAGCCCCAGAGCCCGGCATCGGGCGGGTTCGCCCGCTGCACCAGCAGCGCCTGCCCGTCGCGGATCACGACGGCAAGAATGGCGGGGACGGGACGGGGGCTCACGCCCCCTCGAATTCGCACAGAACGCTGACATTCATGCCGCGATCTTCGAGCAGTTTGCGCCCGCCCAGTTCCGGCAGATCGACGATGAAGGACAGGCCCACGATCTCGCCGCCGACGCGCTCGATCAGTTGGATGCCCGCCTGCGCGGTGCCGCCGGTGGCTAGAAGATCGTCGACGACCAGAACCTTCTCGCCCGGCTTGATCGCATCTTCATGCATCTCCATCACCGCCTCGCCATATTCCAGCTGATAGGCCTGGCTGATCGTCTGACCGGGCAGCTTGCCCTTCTTGCGGATCGGCACGAAGCCTTTCGACAGCTGATGCGCGATCGCGCCGCCGATGATGAAGCCGCGCGCCTCCAGACCCACGACCTTGTCGATCTGCTGGCCGGCCCACGGGTGCAGCAACTGGTCGATCGCCATGCGGAAACCGCGCGGATCGGCGAAGAGCGTCGTCACATCGCGGAACATGATCCCCTCATGGGGGAAATCGGCAATGGTGCGGATATAGTCTTTGACGTTGGTCATGGGATCCTCAGAGGTCGAGCACGCGGCCCGCGATGGTCTTCAGTTTGCGCGCCATCTCGGGGTCGCACTTGTCGGGGGCGGTCATGATCGCGCTGTCGAGGGCGTGGGTGCAGCCGGTGGCGCAATCGCCCGCCGCGCCCTTCAGCAGACCGGGCAGAGCCGCGACCAGATCGCGCGCCTTATCGGCGTTCTTCATCGCGACGGCAACGACCTGCGCCACATCCACGGCATCATGATCGGGGTGCCAGCAGTCGTAATCGGTGATCATCGCGACACAGGCATAATGCAGCTCCGCCTCGCGGGCGAGCTTGGCCTCGGGCATGCCAGTCATGCCGATCACGTCGGCGCCCCATTGGCGGTAAAGCTCGCTCTCGGCCTTGGTCGAGAATTGCGGGCCCTCCATCGCGACGTAGGTGCCACCCTCATGGACGCTCACGCCGGTTTTGCGCGCGGCCTCGGCGCAGGCGGCCGAGAGGTCGGAGCAAACAGGATGTGCGACCGAGACGTGGCCCACCATGCCGGGGCCGAAGAAGGTTTTCTCACGCGCGAAGGTGCGGTCGATATATTGGTCCACGATCAGGAAATCGCCGGGCGCATAGGCCTCTTTCAGCGAGCCCACGGCGGAGACGGCGATCAGATCGGTGACGCCCAGCTGTTTCATCGCGGCGATATTGGCGCGGTAGGGAACGGTGGTCGGCGTCTCGACATGGCCGCGCCCGTGGCGGGGCAGGAAGGCCATCTTCACACCGTCCAGCGTGCCGGTCAGCACCTGATCGGAGGGCGCGCCGAACGGCGTCTCGACGGTGATCCATTCGGCCCCTTCGAGCCCGTTGATCTGATAGACGCCCGAGCCGCCGATCACCCCGATCATTCTGTCCATTCTGCGCATCCTTCGCCTGTCTTTTCCGCGTCGCAGCGAGCCTAAGCGCCACGGCCCCGGGAGGAAAGAGGGATTGCAGCCACTTGCCGCGCGGTCTATCGGCGCAGGGGGGTATGGGAGTCCCCACGGGAGGATCTATGGAAAATATCCGCGGCTCGGTGCTGATGGTCGTCGCGATGGCGGCCTTCGCGATGGAAGACATGTTCGTCAAATCCGCCTCGACCCATCTCGCGGTGGGCGTGGTGCTGATGCTATTCGGCCTCGGCGGGATGGTGGTCTTCGGTGTGCTCATCACCGCGCGGGGCCAGCGGCTGCTACATCCGGCGCTCGCTTCGAAACCGCTCCTGATCAAGCTCGCGCTCGAAGTGGTTGGGCGTCTTGGCTACACGCTGGGGATCGCGCTGACGCCGCTCTCGAACGCCTCCGCGATCCTGCAGGCAACGCCGCTGGTCGTCGTCGCAGGCGCGGCGGTGGTGTTTTCCGAACGCGTCGGCATCCGCCGCTGGGTCGCGGTGGGGATCGGGTTCATCGGCGTGCTGATCGTGCTGCGCCCCGGCCTCGACGGCTTCGTCCCGGCTGCCCTTTGGACCGTGCTGGGGATGCTGGGGTTCGCGGGCCGCGATCTGGCGACGCGCGCCTGCCCGCCGGTCCTGTCGAATTTCCAGCTCAGCTTCTACGGCTTCATGATGCTGATCCCGACCGGCGTGCTGATCCTGCTGATCTTCGGCGGTGTGACGACGCCTGATCTCTTTGCGCTGCGTGACGTGGCCGGTGCGGTGGCCTTCGGCAGCCTCGCCTATTGGTCGCTGACCAAGGCGATGCGGATGGGCGAGGTCTCGGTCATCACGCCCTTCCGCTACACCCGCCTGATCTTCGCGCTGATCCTCGGCGCGGTGGTGTTCGGCGAGCGGCCCGATGCGGCGATGATCGTGGGTGCGGCACTAATCGTGGCGAGCGGCCTCTACACGCTGATTGAAGGCCGCCGCAGCCGGGCGCGCGCCCGGATCAGAGCTTAGGCCGCAGCATCTCGAAGGTTTCCGAGACAGCTGCGTAATCGCCGCGATTGCCGAGCCGCACGAGACGATCGGGCGGGGAATAGAGCCCGTCCTTGAGGCAATCGTCCGCGATATGGATGCCTGTCACCTCGCCATGCACGAGGTAATTCCCCTCGCCCAACAGCTTGATCACCTGCACCACGCGACATTCGAGCGAGGCAGGCGCCGCGGCCACACGCGGGCAATCGATCGTCTCGCATTCCGCCTTCTCGATCCCGCATTCGGCGAACTCATCCGTGCCGGCCGGAAAATTCGCGCAGGAGGCGTTCATCTGATCTTTCAGCGCATAGGTCACGAGATTGGCGCAGAACACGCCCGCTTCGCGCAGCTGCGAGACACTGTCCTTCGTGCCGTCGCGGTCGGGCTTCACACCGGTCGAGGAGAAGATCACCTGCGGTGGCGTATAGGCGACCGCGTTGAAGAAGGAGTAGGGCGCGAGGTTGTCGCCCATCTCGCTGCGCGTCGAAATCCAGCCGATCGGACGCGGGGCGACGATGGAATTGAACGGGTTATGGGCGAGAGGGTGGCCATCCGAGGTGCGATAGAACATGCTTTCTCCTGTTTGATCCCGAACTTAGCGCATGCTACCGCGCAGGAAAGGGGCAGCCTGAAAGGGGCGGCGGGCGTATGTATCAGCTCGAACAAGAGACGGCGGAAGACTGGTGGGAAGTCGAGGCACTCTATGATCTCTGCTTCGCGCCGGGCCGCACGGCGCTGTCCTCCTACCGGCTGCGCGACGGGGTCGATCCGGTGCGCCCGCTTTGCCTGACGCTGCGCCAGGACGGCATCCTCGCCGCCGTGATCCGCTTCTGGCCGGTCAGGGTCGGCGGCAAGCGCGTGCTGCTGCTGGGGCCGATCGCGGTCCACCCGACGCGTCAGGGCGAAGGACTGGGCGGAATCCTGATGCATGAAAGTCTTTCCCGCGCTGCCGATCTCGGCTGGGAGCGGGTGCTGCTGGTGGGCGACGCGCCCTATTACCAACGCTTCGGCTTCGAGAAGCTCGACGATGTCGAGATGCCGCCGCCCACCAACCCCGACCGCGTTCTGGGCCTCGAACTGGTGCCCGGCGCCTGGGACGGCGTCAAAGGCCAAGTCGAGAAAGACGACTGATTGCCGAAGCGCCTCCGCCGCCCCATATCAGGGAAAGGCAAGGAGGCGATGATGGCAGATATTCTTCCCCCCGTGAGCGACCCGGCGATTCTGGGTCAGCTCGACTCGCTCGCGAAACGCCACCGCGCGGCAGGCGGCGTGGTGATGCAGGTGATCGGCTATATCGGAGGCTCTGCCGAGGGGCTGCTGGGCAAATTGCCCACCCCGGTCCGCAATGGGCTCGACGGGGCGACCGAACGCGCGTTGTCAGGGGCGATGACCGCTGCTGAGCGTTCGCGCGGGATCGTCTCGGACCGGCCCGATTGGATGAATCGCACGCTGACCACCGCGATGGGGGCTGCGGGCGGCGTCGGGGGTCTGGGCAGTTCGCTCGCCGAATTGCCCTTCACGGTCACCATGCTCCTGCGCGCCATACAGGGTATCGCTGCCGAACATGGCTTCGACCCGGCGTCCGAGGAAGTGCGGCTGGAATGTCTGCGGGTCTTCGCCTCTGCCGGGCCGCTCGAGGATGATGACGGGATGGATCTGAGCTTCCTCGCCGCGAGGGCTACGATCACCGGGCCGAGCCTGAAATCGCTGATCGCCAAGGTCGCGCCACGCCTGTCGATCGTGCTGGGTCAGAAGCTTGCGGCTCAGGCGGCCCCGGTTCTTGGCGCGGTCGCAGGTGCGGCCGTCAACTACGCCTTCACCAGCTATTATCAGGAAATCGCTCGCGTCCATTTCGGCCTCAAGCGCCTTGCCCGCGACACCGGCACCGATGAGGGCGTGCTGCGCGAGGAGCTTGTCGCCCGCATCGCCAAGTGATCGAAGCGTCGCGCCTTTGGTCGCGGTCGGATGCCTCCGGCGGGGATATTTAGACCAAGAGGAAGAACGCCCCTCTTCCTCTTGGCGAAAATATCCCGGGGGGCTCCGAAGGAGCGGGGGCAGCGCCCCCTCCGAACCCTCAGCCCTTCGCGTCCTCGAGGATCATCTGCGCCGCCTTCTCGGCGATCATCATCGTCGGCGCGTTGGTGTTGCCCGAGGTGATCGTCGGCATCACCGAGGCATCCGCGATGCGCAGCCCTTTCAGCGCTTTCAACCGCAGCCGCGAGTCCACCACCGCGCCGTCATCCGAGCCCATCCGGCAGGTGCCGACGGGGTGGAAGATCGTGGTGCCGATATCGCCCGCCGCTTTCACGAGATCCGCCTCGGTCTGATAGTCCGGGCCGGGCTTGTATTCCTCGGGTTTGTATTTCGAGAACGCCGGCTGCGACGCCACGCGACGCACTTGCCGGATCGCTTCGGCGGCGACGCGGCGATCGCCCTCGGTCGAGAGGTAATTCGGCGCGATCTCCGGATGGGCGCGGAAATCGGGCGAGGTGATATGCACATGGCCGCGGCTTTCGGGGCGCAGGTTGCACACGCTCGCCGTCATGCCGGGGAAGGGGTGGACCGCATCGCCGAACTTGTCGAGGCTGACCGGCTGGACGTGATATTCCAGATCGGGCGTCTCCTTCTCGGGGAAGCTGCGCGTGAAGATGCCCACCTGCGAGGGCGACATTGACATCGGCCCCGAGCGGAACAGCGCATATTCCATCCCGATCTTCGCCTTGCCCCAAAGGGTCGAGGACATGGTGTTGAGGCTCTTTACGCCCGAGACCTTGTAGACGAGGCGCAGTTGCAGGTGATCCTGCAGGTTCTCGCCCACGCCATCGACCTCGGCCACCGGGGTGATGCCATGCTCGGACAGCACGTCACCGCGCCCGATCCCTGACAGCTCGAGGATCTGCACCGAGCCGACCGAACCGGCGGAGAGGACGGTTTCGCCCGCCTTCACGTCATGGCTCTGGCCGTTCTGATTGTAGCGGATGCCGACGACGCGGCCCTCCTCGATCAGGAGCTTCTCGACCTGCGCATTGGTCTCGATCCGCAGGTTGGGGCGTTTCATGGCGGGTCTTAGGAAGGCTTTCACCGCGCTCCAGCGCCAGCCGGCTTTCTGCGTGACGTGGAAATAACCGCCGCCCTCGTTGGTGCCGGTGTTGAAATCGTCGGTGCGCGGGAAGCCTGCCTCTTCGGCAGCCTCTAGGAAGGTGTCGAGCATCTCCCAGCGCACGCGGGCTTCTTCCACCCGCAATTCGCCACCCGCGCCATGCAGGTCGCTCTCGCCGCGATAGAAATCTTCCTGCTTCTTGAACAGCGGCAGCACGTCGTCCCAGCTCCAGCCGGGATTGCCCGACTGCGCCCACATATCGTAATCGCGCGCCTGACCGCGCATGTAGATCATGCCGTTGATCGAGGAGCAGCCGCCGAGGATACGCCCGCGCGGATAGAGCAGCTCGCGCCCGTTCAGCCCGGCATCGGCTTTCGACTTGTAGCCCCAATCGGTGCGCGGATTGCCGATGCAATACAGGTAGCCCACCGGGATATGCACCCAGTGGTAATTGTCGCGCCCGCCTGCTTCCAGCAGCAGCACCTTGTTTTTCGGATCTTCCGACAGACGGTTCGCCAGAACGCAGCCTGCGCTGCCACCGCCGACCACGATGTAATCGTATTGCTCCATGAGCCCCTCCCGAACTGCGCCTCCGGGCAAGACTTTCGCAAGCTGCCGTCCGGGAAACAAGGCCATGACCCGTTCATTCGCGCAAAGTCGCTTTGCGAAAACGCAAGGAGGGGCTTGCCTGTGAGGGGGGTGATCCGTTCTATGGCGCAAATCTCGCCGGAGCCTTTCATGGTCCTTTACCGCCTTCTCGTCAGTATCGCGAGCCTGCCTGTTCTGGCGGCTCTGCTCTGGCGCGTTCTGCGCGGGCGGGAAAGCCGGACCGCTTTGACGGAGCGATTGGGCGGCGGGGAGGCCGCGTCGCACCGTCTGTGGCTGCATGCGGCTTCGAACGGAGAGCTGACCTCCGCCAAACCTTTGATCGATGCGCTGCTGGCCGCAGATCCCGCGTCGCAGCTATTGGTGACGGTGAACACGGTGACGGCGCGCGAGCTGGGACAGGGCTGGGCCGATCCGCGCATCGCGATCCGCATGGCCCCGCTCGATCATCGCGCCGTGCTGCGGCGGTTTCTGTCGCGACACGATCCCCGCGCGCTCGTCGTGATCGAGAATGAGCTTTGGCCGAACCGCATGGCGCTGATGGCCGATGCGAAGCGATCGATCTTCGTGATCGGGGCGCGGATGTCGGCCCGCTCTGCGGCGCGCTGGGCGAAAATCGGGATGGCGCAGCCGATGATCGCCCAGATCACCGCACTCTCGGCGCAGGATGCGGGATCCGAGGCGCGGTTCCTCGACCTTGGTCTGCCGCGCGACCGACTTTTGCCGCCCGCCAATCTCAAGACGGCGATCACCGTCGCGCCCGGCACGCCGCTCGACTGGCCGCGCAGCGATACGGTGTTGGCCGCCTCGACCCATGAGGGGGAAGACGCGCCGATCCTTGCCGCCTTCGCGAAGGCGCGCGCGCGCCGCGCCGGCCTGCGCCTGATCCTCGCTCCGCGCCATCCGCGCCGTGCGCCCGAAATCGCGGCGCTGATCGCCAAGGCCGGGCTGCGCCATACCTCCCGCTCGAAGGACGAGCCTCCGACGGCGGAGGTCTATCTGGCCGATACGCTGGGCGAGATGGGCCGCTGGTATGCGAGTGCAGGGCTGTGTTTCGTCGGCGGTTCGCTGGTCGAAAAGGGCGGCCATACCCCCTATGAGCCCGCGGGCTTCGGCTGCGCTTTGCTGCACGGTCCCGATGTCGCGAATTTCGCCGAGGCCTATGCCGCGCTCGATGCGGCAGGCGGAGCGCGGCTTTGCAAAACCGAAGCCGATCTTGCGACCGCTTTCACCACGATTGACGCCGACGCGCAGGCCGAAATGGCTAGCGCCGCACGGGGGGCTCTCGGTCCGCCTGCCGATGTCGAAAGCCTTGCAAAGGCGCTCCTCGCACGGCTCTGAGCGACGGCGACGCGCTTGCATTGCGGCCTAAAACGCTTATTTCCATATGCATCCGGGAGATGCAGACATGATCCGTTATACGCTGCAATGCGAGAATGAGCACCGCTTCGACAGTTGGTTCCCCTCGGCCTCCGGGTTCGAGGCGCTCAAATCCGCAGGCCAGTTGGAATGTGCGATCTGCGGTTCGAAAAAGGTCGAGAAATCGCTGATGGCGCCGCCTGTCGCACAGACGCGCAAGACGGGCGAGCCCGCCGCCGAACGCCCCCTTTCGCAGCCGCAATCCGAGGCCGAACAGGCCCTCGCCGCGATGCGTCGCGAGATCGAGAAGAATTCCGATTACGTCGGCATGAACTTCGCCACCGAAGCGCGCGCCATGCACGAAGGCACCGCCAAGAAACGCGCGATCCACGGCGAGGCGAAACCCGAAGAGGCGCGCAAGATGCTGGAGGACGGGCTGCCGGTTCTGCCGCTGCCCTTCCTGTCGACTCGCAAGACGAACTGACCCTTTTCGCTCTTTCCAAATATCCCGGGGTGAATTCGCGCGAGCGAAGAGGGGCAGCGCCCCAGCGCCGATCTGAGACCCTCGAAACGCCAAATCTCTTGCGCGGCCCAACGGCTTGAGCTAGCAGAGGCCCGACTCTGCCCAAGGGGGATTTCCATGCCCATTCTGGTGATGAAATTCGGCGGCACTTCCGTCGCCGATCTCGACCGGATCGCCAACGCCGCCGAAAAGGTGAAGCGCGAAGTCGAACGCGGTTACGATGTCATCGTGATTGTCTCGGCGATGTCGGGCAAGACCAATGAACTCGTCAACTGGGTCGAGACGACCTCGCCGCTCTATGACGCGCGCGAATATGACGCCGTGGTCGCCTCGGGCGAGAATATCACAGCCGGTCTGATGTCGCTGCGCCTGCAGGAGATGGGTGTCTCCGCGCGCAGCTGGCAGGGCTGGCAGGTGCCAATCAACACGACCTCGGCGCATGGCGCGGCGCGCTTCGTGTCGATCCCGCGCGAAAATCTCGACCAGAAATTCTCCGAGGGCTTCAAGGTCGCGGTGATCGCAGGCTTCCAGGGGCTTTCGCCGGAGAACCGGATCACCACGCTCGGCCGGGGCGGCTCCGACACGACCGCCGTGGCCTTCGCCGCCGCGTTCGGCGCGGAGCGTTGCGACATCTACACCGATGTCGACGGCATCTATACCACCGACCCGCGCGTCTCCTCCAAGGCGCGCAAGCTCGACCGCATCGCCTTCGAGGAGATGCTGGAACTCGCGAGCCTCGGGGCGAAGGTTCTGCAAACCCGCTCGGTCGAGCTCGCGATGCGCTACAAGGTGCCGCTGCGCGTGCTAAGCTCCTTCGAGGAAACCACGGAGAATTCGGGCACTCTGGTCTGCGACGAGGATAAAATCATGGAATCGAAAGTTGTCTCCGGCGTCGCCTTTTCCCGCGACGAAGCGAAAATGACCCTCGTGACGGTCGAAGACCGCCCCGGCATCGCCAGCGCGATCTTCGGGCCGCTCGCGGATGCGGGGGTGAACGTCGACATGATCGTCCAGAACATCTCCGAGCGTCAGGCCGAGCATGAGGTCAAGGTCACCGACATGACCTTCTCCTGCCCGGTCAATCAGGTCGCCCGCGCCCGCAAGGCGATGGAGGACGCCCGCGACGCCGGGCTGATCAAATTCGACGAGCTGGTCGCCGACGAAGACGTGGCAAAGATTTCCGTCGTGGGCATCGGTATGCGCTCCCACGCGGGGGTCGCGGCGAAGATGTTCAAGGCGCTGGCCGCTGAAAACGTCAACATCAAGGTTATCGCTACGTCGGAAATCAAGATTTCGGTGCTGGTCGACCGCAAATATCTGGAACTGGCGGTTCAGGCCCTGCATGATGCCTTCGAACTCGACAAGGCCTGAGTAACCCGAAGGGCCGCAGCAACAGGGGCAACCTGCGCGGATGGTGGAACTGAGCGAAAGTGATAGTCGCACGCTGTTGCGACGCCTGCGCGATACGCTGGCCACGGAGGGCGACGGGCAGGACCGGCTCAATCACATCACGCAGATCATTGCGGATTCGATGGGTACCGAAGTGTGCTCGATCTACCTGTTCCGCGATCCCGAAACGCTCGAGCTTTGCGCAACCGAAGGCCTGAAGGCAGAGGCTGTCCACCACACGCGGATGCGGCTGGGCGAGGGGCTCGTGGGCCGCGTGGCGCGGTCGGGCCGGCCGATCAACTCCGCCGATGCGCCTTCCGAGCCGGGCTTCCGCTACATGCCGGAGACGGGCGAAGAGATCTATTCCAGCTTCGTCGGCGTGCCGATCCAGCGCGTGGGCGAGAAGCTGGGCGTTCTGGTCGTGCAGTCGAAGGACGAGCGCAGCTTCTCGGATGATGAACTTTACGGGCTCGAGGTCGTCGCGATGGTGCTGGCCGAAATGACCGAACTCGGTGCTTTCACCGGTGGCGAGAATTCCGAGATCGGCGCGACGCATCGCTTCCCGGTCATGTTCCGCGGTGCGACGGGTCAGGAGGGTGCCGCCGAGGGGCGCGTCTGGCTGCACGAGCCGCGCGTCGTCGTGACGAACCCGGTCGCCGAAGATCCCGAGGCCGAGGCTGCGCGCCTCGAAGAGGCGATCACCGAACTGCGCGGCAAGATCGACGAGATGCTGGCCAGCCCGACCCTGATCGACAAGGATCAGCGGCAGGTGCTCGAGACCTTCAAGATGCTCGCGGCCTCGAAGGGCTGGAAGCGGCGGATGCTCGAAGACATCGCCGCCGGCCTTTCCGCCGAAGCCGCAGTCGAGAAGGAACAGAACGCCGCGCGCGACCGGATGCGCAAGGCGCCCGACCCCTACCTGCGCGAACGTCTCAACGACCTCGACGACCTGTCGAACCGCCTGCTGCGGCAGCTGACGGGGCAGGGCAGCGATACCGGCGCCGAGATGCCGGAGAACCCGGTGCTGGTGGCGCGCAATATCGGCCCGGCGGAACTGCTCGATTACGACCGCAAGCTCAAGGGCGTGGTGCTGGAGGAAGGCTCCGTCGGCTCGCATGCTGCGATCGTCACCCGCGCGCTTTCGATCCCGCTGGTGATCCACGCGGGCCGGATCACCGCCGAGGCGCTGAACGGCGATCCGATCCTCGTCGACGGCGATCAGGGCGTGGTGCATCTGCGGCCCGAGGAAAGCGTGGCCCATGCTTTCCGCGACAAGATCGCGATGCAGGCGGAGGCCCAGAAACGCTACGCCTCGTTGCGCGATCAGCCCGCGATAGACAAATCGGGCCAGACCGTCTCGCTGATGATGAATGCGGGGCTGATGGCGGACTTGCCTTCACTGAAGGGCTCCGGCGCTGACGGGGTGGGCCTGTTCCGCACCGAGCTGCAATTCCTGACCCGCACCAAGGTGCCGCGCCGCAACGAACTCGTGCAGCTCTACAAGCGGGTGATGGATGCCGCCGACGGCAAGCGGGTGAATTTCCGGACGCTCGATATCGGCTCCGACAAGGTCGTGCCCTACATGAAGCCGCAGGACGAGCCGAACCCCGCGATGGGCTGGCGCGCGCTGAGGGTGGGGCTCGACAAGCCGGGGATCCTGCGGATGCAGCTGCAGGCGCTGCTGCGCGCAGCCGACGGCCGCCCGACCTCGATCATGTTCCCTTTCATCGCGCTGCCAGAGGAATTCTACGCCGCGCGCGACACGCTGCTGCGGGTCCGCGACCGCGAGGCGCAGATGGGCCGCCCCGTGCCCGAAGAGCTGCGCATCGGCGCGATGCTGGAAACCCCGAGCCTCGGCTTCGCGCCCGACAGCTTCTACCGCGATTGCGATTTCATCTCCATCGGCGGCAACGACCTGAAGCAGTTCTTCTTCGCCGCCGACCGCGAGAACGAACGCGTGCGCCGCCGCTACGATACGCTCGACGGGTCGTTCCTGAACTTCCTAGAACGGATCATCGCGCGCTGTGCGGTCTCGGACACCCAACTCAGCTTCTGCGGCGAGGATGCGGGCCGCCCGATCGAGTCGCTGACCTTCGCGGCGCTCGGCATCCGTACGCTCTCGATGCGGCCCGCCTCGATCGGCCCGGTCAAACACCTGATCCGCCGCGCCGATCTGGGCGAGCTGCGGCAGGTGATCCAGCAGGCGCGCAATGCCGGCCAATCCAGCGTGCGCCCTGCCGTGACGAGTTACCTCGCCCATCTCTGAGCGGGGCAGGGGCTGCCGCTCCTATCCACGAAATCTCACCCCCGGAATGATTTTGGGCCAAGGCGAAGCTCTGACACTTCGCCTTGGCCCAAATATCCCGCGGGGGTCTGGGGGCGCGAAGCCCCCAGCCTTGTTTTCATGCGTCAGCCTGCGGCCAGACGTTTCGCTTCCGCTTCCTTGAAGGATTTATCCGAGGGCGCGATGAACGTGTAGAACATCGGCACCACGAACAGCGTGAACATCGTCCCGATCAGGATCCCCGAGAAGATCACGAGGCCCATCGCCTTGCGCGCCTCTGCGCCCGCGCCTTGCGCGAGGATCAGCGGCACCACGGCCAGCGCCATTGCGGCGGTGGTCATCAGGATCGGACGCAGACGGGTCTGCGCGGCCTTCACGATGGCCTGCCTGCGGGTGAGGCCCGATTGCTCGCGCTGCTGATTGGCGAACTCGACCATCAGGATACCGTGTTTCGTGATCAGACCGACCAGCGTGATCAGCCCCACCTCGGAATAGATGTTGAGCGTGCCCAACCCAAGGTTCAGCGGCAGCACGGCCCCGAAGATCGTCAGCGGCACCGTCATCATGATGATGAAGGGGTCGCGGAAGCTCTCGAACTGGGCGGCGAGCACGAGGTAGATCACCAGCACCGCCGCCGCGAAGGCGATCAGGATGGTGTTGCCCTGCTGCGTCTCGATCCGCGACTGGCCCGAATAGTTCACGTAGAAGCCTTCGGGCATCACCTGCTTGGCGATGTCGACGATGGTCTGCACGCCCTCGCCGGTGGAGCCACCGGGCAGCGGCAGTGCCGTGATCGTGGCCGCGTTCAGCTGGTCGAACTGTTCGATCGAAGACGCGTTCACCCCGGTGTCGATCTTCACGAGCGACGACAGCGGGATCATCGCCCCCGAGGACGAGCGCACGAAGTAACGGCCCAGCTCTTCGGGATTCGCGCGGAACTCCTGCGGCACCTGCGGGATGATGTCGTAGCTGTTGGAGTCGCGGTCGAACTGCGCCACCGACGCCTCGCCCACCAGCAAGCCCAAGGTCGAGCCGATATCGGAGACCGGCACGTTCAACGCCGCCGCCCGGTCGCGGTCGATCGTGACATTGACCTGAGGGCTGTCGAAGTTGAGCGAGTTCTGCACGACGATGAACTTGCCCGAAGCCTGCGCCTTGTTCTTGATCTCCTCGGCCACCTCGGCGACGCGTTTCGCGGAGTGGATCGACTGGATCACCACCGAGATCGGCAGGCCGCCCCCGGTGCCCGGCAGCGACGGCGGGGCGAAGGCAAAGCCTTTCAACCCGGTCGATTTGCCGAGATCGCCCTGAATTTCCTGCTGGATTTCCTTCTGGCTACGGGTGCGGTCCGCCCAGTCTTTTAGCGCCCAGATATAGATGCCCTGAGAGCTGTCCCCGCCGAAGCCCGCGATCGAGAAATCGGTGCGCACTTCGGGAATATCGGCCGTGTCGCGCCCGACCTGGTCGATATATTTCTGGGTGTACTCGCTGGTCGCGTAGCGCGGCCCGTTCAGGATCGCGAAGAGCGCACCGTTATCCTCATCCGGGGCAAGCTCGGAATTGGTGTTCATCAGCATGAACCCGGTCACGCCCACGAGCGAGGCGACGATGAGAAGGGTGATCCCCCGCAGATCGAGCGAGCCATCGACGCGCCGCCCGTACCAACCCGAGAGCCGGTCGAAATTGCGGTCGACGAAGGCCTGGAAGCCCTTGGACTCGCCATGTCTCAGCAGGCGGCCCGACATCATCGGCGTGATCGTCAGTGCGATGATCCCCGACAGGATCACCGACCCCGCCAGCGCGAAGGCGAATTCCCGGAACAACTGCCCCGTCAGCCCGCCGGTGAAGCCCAGAGGCGCGAGCACCGCGGCCAGCGTGATCGTCATCGCGATGACCGGCCCGGTGATCTCTTTCATGCCCTGCACGGCCGCCGGGATCGGTTTCATTCCCTCTTCAATATGTCGGTGGATATTCTCCACCACCACGATCGCGTCATCGACCACGAGCCCGATCGCCAGCACCATTGCCAGCAATGTGAGAAGGTTGATCGAGTATCCCAGCGCCAAGAGCACCGCGAGCACCCCGATCAGCGAGAGCGGAATGGTCACGATGGGCATCGCGACGGAGCGCAGCGAGCCGAGGAACAGCAAGATCACCACGGTCACGATCGCGACCGCTTCGCCGATGGTCTTGAATACCTCGTGGATCGAGGCCGAGATCGTCTCGGTCGAGTCGTAGACCAGCTGGATTTTCATCCCTTCGGGGAGCGAGGCGTTGATGTCGGGCAGCGCCTTGCGCACTGCCGCCGCCGTATCGAGCGGGTTGGCGGCGGGCGTCGGGTAGACGCCGAGGAACGTGCCCTCCTTGCCCTCGAAAGTGACGATCTCGTTCTCGGAGGCCTTGGCGAGTTCGATCTTCGCGACATCGCGCAGCCGCACCACGTCATCGCCCTTGCCCGAGATCGGCAGCTTGCCGAAGGCTTCGGGCGTTTGCAGCGTGGATTGCAGCGTGATCGACTGGGCGACGTACTCGTTCTTCGTCTTGCCCGGGGCCGAGAGGAAGTTCGACGCCTGAATCGCACCCACGACTTCCGATGCCGTGACGCCGCGCGCGGCGAGCTTGTCCGGATCGATCCAGACCCGCATCGCGTAATCGGAAGCGCCGATGATCTGGGTCTGGGCCACGCCCGGAATCGTGGACATGCGCGGACGGATCACCCGGCGCAGATATTCGGTCAGCTGCTCGGGTGTCATGTTGGGGTTGAGCGCCGCGAGATACATCAGCGCGAAGGTCTGGCCGGTGCCCTTCTGGATCACCGGATCCTTCGCCGCCGAGGGCAGCTGGCCTTTGACCTGCTGCACCTTCGAGAGCACCTCGGTCATCGCCGCGTCGGAGTTCGACCCGAGCTTCATGTGGACCGAAATGACCGAGGCCGAGGGCCGCGACTGGGTGGTGACGTAATCGACGTTCTCAGTAGTCGCCACGGCGGCGGCCAGCGGCGAGGTGATGAAGCCCTGAATCAGTTCGGGCGAGGCGCCGGGATAGGCGGTGGTGATCGTGACCACCGTTTCCTCGACTTCCGGATATTGGCGGACGGGCAGGTTGAAATACGCCTGTGCGCCCAGCAGGAGCATGAACGCGCCCAGCACCATCGACAGGACGGGGCGGCGGATGAAGATCTCGGAGATGTTCATGGGCTTGGCCTTACTGCGCCTTCGCGCCGTCTGATGTCGTGTCCGATGCCCCGTCAGAGGCGGCGTCCGAAGCGCTATCCGCGGAAGCGTCCGACGTCGCGTCGGAGTTTGCCTGCGCGTTGCCCTCCATGCCGAAGGCTTTCATCACCTCTTCGGTGGAAGGCGCGTCGGGATCGGGCGAAATCGCGTTGTCGATGCTCACCGTCGCGCCGGAGTTCAGCTTGTTCTGGCCCGCGTTGACGACCATGTCGCCCGCCTTCAGCCCCTTCGTCACTTCGACGAGCGTGCCCGAGCGGCGTCCGAGCGTGATGAAGACCTGCTTGGCCACCAGTTGCGGCTGGTCCGCGCCTTCGGGCGTTTGCTTGCGCACCACGAAGACCGAGTCGCCGTAGAGGTTGGAGCTCACCACCGTTTGCGGCAGCGCGATCACGTTGTCCTCGGAGGGCAGCACGACCGTGACATGGACGAACTGGCCGGGCGTCAGCTTTCCTTCGCCATTGGGCACCTCGGCGCGCAGGGTCACGAGCCGCGAATTCGGGTCGATCTTGGGCTCGATGCCGGTGATCTTGCCTTCCAGATCGACCGAGCCGTCCTCGGTCTTCACCTTGACGGTCTGGCCCGCTTCGGCGTGACGCGCCTGCTGTTCGGACAGGGTGAAATCGACGCGCATGTGGTCGCGATCCTGCAGCGTCGCATAGGTGGTGCCGGTGCCGACATACTGACCGACCTCCACCTGCGGGATGCCGATGATGCCTGCGAAGGGCGCGGTCAGGCGCTTCTTCTCGAGCACGGCCTGCAGCTTCGCGACGCTTGCGCGCGCTTCCTGCGCGCTGGCTTCAGCCTGATCGAGATTGGACGTGGCGGACACGCCCCGGTCGGCAAGCTGGCGTGCGCGCTTGAGATTGGTCTCCGCCAGATCCTGCGCGGCCTTGGCCGAGGCCAGATCGGCGCGCTCGGAGCTGTCGTCGATCTGCATGAGGACCTGGCCCTTCTCGACCTTGTCATTCGCCTTGAAATGGATCTCCTGCACGGTGCCGCCCATTTCGACGGCCAGTTCGGTGCCGCGCACGGCGGCGGCGGTGCCGATCGCCTCGAGGCCCGGCTGCCAGGTGATCGGCTTCACTTCGCTGACCGAAACCGCCACGGGGGGCTGCGTCATGTTTGCGAAGAACTGCGCGATCATCTTCGAGCGGAAAAGATTGTAGCCGACGACGCCACCCACCACGAGGATGAGCGCGACGAGGGCGATGAGGAGGCGTTTGATCATTTGGCTGTCCCGTCAAAATCCCTGTTTGCACGCAAATACGACCCCGCCGGCCGAGCTGCGCGCGATTTCTGAACCATTTGGTTCACGTCCTTGTCATGTCAATACGCGAGTGACGTTAAAAGGATGGGTCACAGTGCCGTGAAGGCAAGGCGGAAAGTCTGTGCGTCAGAGCAATTACAGGGCTTCACGAATGCTCACCTCGCGAAAATCTGATTTTTCTGTGCTCGACGGTGAAGAAGAGTGCATTATCTCAACCTGTACCTGCGATCCTGACGACCTGACGTCGCTTTGCAGCGATGTCTGGTTTTAGGAGTTTATATGGATCCCCTGTCTTTTATGCGTATCGGCTTCGAGGCCGCGCGGATCGGCTTTGAGGCCCAAGCGGTGATTTCGATGCGCGTCGCGGGAATGATGGGGCTCTGGGATGTCTCCCCGCTCGAATCGCTCCAGATGGTGCAGGAAAAGCCCGTGGCGGTCGTAGCTGCGGCGGAGGCTGCCGCATTCGCGCTTCTACGGGGGCAAACGGCGGATCGGGCGATTTCGGCGTCGATCACGCAGATCGGAAACCACACCAGCGCCAATATGACGCGATTGTCGCGTCGTGGACCCAGCTGGCTCTGACGGCACTGGCCCGGCAGGGCCGCCACGCTGACGCGGCGACCCCGTAGTCTTCAGGCGGCGCTGTCTTCCTCGACCTCGTCATCGCCTTCTTCGACGCTTGCGGGCGTCACCATGGCGGTCAGGATCGTCGTCATGTCGACCATGCCGATCGGCTTGTTGGCTGCGTCGACAACCGTCGCCGTGCGCACCTCGGCATCGGCCATCCGGCGCGCGATCTTTTCGAGCACCGAGCTGGCTTTCACCTTCATCTTCGGCAACTCGCCCTCGGGCAGCGGCAGCGCGATGGTTTCGGCGCGGATGACCCGGCCACGGTTCACCTCGCGCACGAACTCGGCGATGTACTCGTTCGCCGGGCGCAGCACGATTTCCTGCCCCGTGCCGACCTGATTGAGCGCCCCGTCCCGCAGGATGGCGATCTTGTCGCCAAGGCGCAGCGCCTCGTCGAGGTCGTGGGTGATGAAGACGATCGTCTTCTTCAGCTCGGCCTGCAGGTCCAGAAGCACCTTCTGCATATCCATCCGGATCAGCGGATCGAGTGCCGAGAAGGCCTCGTCCATCAGCAGGATGTCCGCGTCGTTGGCCAGCGCGCGGGCAAGGCCCACCCGCTGCTGCATCCCGCCCGAGAGCTGGTTCGGATAGTTATCCTCGTAGCCCGCGAGCCCGACGCGCTCGATCCATTTCTTCGCGATCGGTTCCGATTTCGACCGGTCGACCCCTTGGATATCCAGCCCGTAGCAGGTGTTTTCCAGCACGGTCCGGTGCGGCAGAAGCGCGAACTTCTGGAACACCATCGCCGTCTCATGGCGACGGAATTCCCGCAGCTCCTCTTCGTTCATCTTCACCACGTCGCGGCCGTTATAGAGGATCTCCCCGGCCGTGGGCATGATCAGCCCGTTGATGTGGCGGATGAGCGTCGACTTGCCCGAGCCCGACAGGCCCATGATCACCGAGATCTTGCCCGGCGGCAGGGTAAGATTGATGTCTTGCAGGCCCAGAACGTGCTTGTGCTTGTCGTTGAGCTCTTCCTTGCCCATGCCGGCCTGCACCTTCTCCACGTAATCCTTGGGGCGCGCCCCGAAGATCTTGTAGAGATTGCGGATCTCGATGCCCGAGCGGTTGCCGGTATCGGTGTTGGTCGTGGCATCAGTCATGGCCAGCCTCCGAATGTTTCTGCAGCCGCTTGCCGAACGCCTGGCTCGCGCGGTCGAAGATGATCGCGATCGCAACGAGTGCAAAGCCGTTCAGGAAGCCGATGGTGAAGAACTGGTTGTTAATCGCCTGCAGCACGTTTTTACCGAGGCCACCAACGCCGACCATCGAGGCCACGACGACCATCGCCAGCGCCATCATGATGGTCTGGTTGACGCCCGCCATGATCGTGGGCAGCGACAGCGGGAGCTGCACGCCCCAGAGCTTCTGACGGGGGTTGGCGCCGAAGGCGTCCGCGGCTTCGATGACTTCCTTGTCCACGAGGCGGATGCCCAGATTGGTCAGGCGGATCATCGGCGGAATCGCGTAGATCACCACGGCGATCACGCCGGGCACCTTGCCGATACCGAAGATCACGACGACCGGGATCAGGTAGACGAAGGATGGCATGGTCTGCATGACGTCGAGCACCGGCGTCAGGATTTTCTGCATCCGGTCCGAGCGCGCCATCAGGATGCCGATCGGCAGGCCGAGGATGATCGCGATCAGCGTCGCCACGGTGACCATCGCGAGGGTGGTCATCGTGTCTTCCCACAGTCCGAAGATGCCGATGAAGGCAAGGCCCATGGACGAGCCGAGCACGATCTTCGGATTGCGCGAGGCGAACCACACCACGACGAGGATCAGCGCGAAGATGATGAACCACGGCGTGTCCACGAAGGCGTGTTCGAGAGTGTTGAGAAACCATTGAAGCGGCCGGGTGGCCGCGTCGATTTGATCGGAATAGGCGCGGACGATGCCGCGAAACCCGTCGTCGATGCCCATGCGCATGTGGCGCAGGGTGGAGTTGGGAAGGGAAGGGAACTCACACATCAGTTCCGGCAAGCCCCAGCATGAAGATGCCATCTTGTTATGTCCTCCGGTCGATTATTTGCGCCGGTTAAAAGAAAACGCGCGCGAGGCTCCCCTCACGCGCGCCAAAATCTCGGATCGCCCGCTCAGAGCGCGTCCTCGACCTTCTTGATCACATCGTCAGAAAGCCAAGCCTTCCAGACGTCCGGATAGTTCTCGAGGAAGTAGTAAGCGGTGTCCTCGTTGGTGCCTTGGTTGTCGGCCTGCCATGCGAGGAATTCGCCCACGGTCTTGTTCGACCATTCACGCTTGCCAAGGTAGTCCATCGCCACCGCGTTGTTCTCGGCGAACTCCTTGGTCACGACCGTGTACACGTCCGAAGTCGGGTAGGCGTTGGGCTTGGGATCGACGCAATCGGCCTGCGAGTTGCACTTGTCCCAGGCTTCCTTGTCGCCCTCGACGCCCGCGTCGAGCTTGACCATCGGGTATTTGCCGAGGATCGCGGTCGGGGCCCAGTAGTAGCCCAGCCAGCCCTTCTTGGACTCGTAGGCATTGGCGATCGAGCCGTCGAGGCCCGCAGCCGAACCGGTGTCGACCAGCTTGAAGCCCTTCTCCTCGGCCTTGTGAGCCTTGAAGCGGTTCGCGGTCGAGATCTGGCAGTTCCATCCCGACGGGCAGTTGTAGACGCCACCGATCGAGGGTTCTTCCGGATCGGGGAACAGATCGGGATGCGCCAGCGCATCGTCGACCGTCTTGATCTCGGGGTGCTCGTCGGCGACGTATTTCGGGATCCACCAGCCTTCTTCGCCGCCATCCTTGAGGATTTCGGCAGCGATCACGAGGCGATCTTCGCTGACGGCCTTGTCGAGCGCGACCTTCACCGCGTTCACCCAAAGCTCGGGTGCGATGTCGGGCTCGCCCTTCTCGTTCATCGAGGTGAAGGTGGGCATCGTGTCGCCGGTCACCAGCGTCACGTCACAGCCGTAGCCGTTTTCGAGAATGATCTTGTCGACCCAAGCAGCGACCCCGGCCGAAGCCCAGTTCATTTCGGCCTCGGTAACGGAGCCACATTCGCCATCGGCGGCGAAGGCGGGCGCCGAGAAGGTCGCCAGCGGCAGTGCCGTCAGTAACGCAGCAAGCGCTTTCTTGTTCATACAGTTCTCCTGTTGTGGCAGCTTTGATTGAAGCGATCCGCGCGGGCTGCCGCCGTGATATCGGTCGCGTTAAGTCCCGGTTTTTCCCCAGGTTGGAATCTTCGCACAGTCACGCTCACGCGATAACGGTCGCAAGACTTGCCAAATTCCGACACTCTATGTCGTAAATAACCAAGTCCCGAGGCGCAACCTTTTCACGGACCTTTCCACCTCCCTGCGGCGTTACAGCCGCGACGAAGAGGTGACATCATGACTGCCGAGCCAAAGGATTCCGTCAAACCGGAGAATGATACGGGGCCTGAAGGCCTCGTGGATCGAGACGCGAAATCCGCGCTCCAGTCCGGGTTGAATGACGAAAAGGGCGATGAAAAATTGACGAATGGCACCCCGCCGGAGCCAAGCGTCGCATTACGCCGGCAGGCGGTCGCGCTGATCGCGAACCCCTCTTCGGGTGGCAACGCTAAAGATGAAGAGGCGATCCGCCGCGCGATGGATGCGCTTGGTGACGGTGCGTCCCTTTATCGCTGGTCGCCGGAAAGCGACATTGTGGCGACCGTCCGCAAGGCGCTCGACGATGGCGCGGAGATGATCGTCGCCGCCGGTGGGGACGGCACTGCAATGGCCGTCGCGGGCGCGCTGGTGGGGCAGGAGGTGCCGATGGCCGTGCTGCCGCTCGGCACGTTCAACTTCTTCGCGCGCGGGCTGCGCCTCTCCGAGGATGCGGAGGAGGCGGCGCGCGCGATCCGCGAGGGCAGCGCCCATCCGATCCGCGTCGGCGAGGTGAACGGGCGAGTTTTTCTGAACAACGCGTCGCTCGGTATCTATCCGTCGATCCTCAAGGCACGCGAAGACATTTACGCCCGCTGGGGCCGTCGCCGGATCGTTGCGCATTGGTCGGTCTTCAAGACTTTCCTGCGCTTCCAGCGCCCGATGCGCCTGAAGATCACGGCGGACGGGGAGACCAGGAACCGCCGCACCGCGCTCGTCTTCATCGCGCGCTCGGCCTATCAGCTCGATTTCTTCGGGCTCGACGGGGCGACGGTCATCAGCGACGACGCCTTCGCCGTGCTGGTCGCGAAGGCACAGAGCCGTCGCGACCTCTTCCGCCTGTCGTCGCGGCTGGTGCGCCGCAAAACCAAACAGGGCGAGGATTACGAATTGATCCGTGCGAAAACCTTCGAGATCGAAACCGCCCGCGGGCGCGGGTTGCTGGCCTTCGACGGTGAGAAGTGCCGCGAAGAAAGCCCTTTCCGCTTCAAGATGTCCGACGCGCCGCTCTGGATCGTGCTGCCAGCCAAGGACACGGACACCGAGACCCAAGACACGACCGCATGACCAGTATCGTTCACCTTTCCGATCTGCATTTCGGGCGCAGCCTGCCCGAGCTTGAGGCGCCGCTGCTGACGGCGGTGAACCGGCTCGCGCCGGACCTGACGGTGATATCCGGGGACTTCACGCAGCGCGCCCGGCGCGGCCAGTTCGCGCAGGCGCGGCTGTTCGTGGAGCAGATCGAAAGCGAAACCCTTTCGGTGCCTGGGAACCATGACACACCGCTCGACAATCTCTTCCTGCGGATGCTCAAACCCTTCGGGCGCTACAAATCCGATATCAATCATAATCTGGAGCCAGTTTTCGAGACCGATCGCCTGAAGGCGGTCGGCGTGAATACCGTGAACCGCTTCGCCTGGCAGCGCGGCAAGATGCCCGAGCGCACGATCTCCCGGCTGTGTCGCGAGTTCGGCGAGGCGGGCGAGCGGCTGCGAATCGCGGTGATGCACCATCCGCTCGAACATGGGCCCGAAGTCGACAAGGCGCTCATGGATGGGGCAGGGGATGCGCTGGAGGGCATGTCGGACTGCGGCGCGGATCTCGTGCTGTCGGGGCATCTGCACAGCGGATCGGTGGCGCCCTTCTCGGCGGTGCCTGGCATTCTGTTCGTGCAGGCGGGGACGGGGCTGTCCTCGCGGCTGCGCGGCGAGCCGAATACGTTCAATGTGATTGAAGGGGGGCGCGACGCTCTGTCGATCACGCTCTATGGCGCGCGCGACATGAGCTTCGAGCCAATCGGGGCCGACGAATTCACGCGGGGCCCCGATGGGGCTTGGGTCAAAGGCTGATCAGTTCGGCTTGCCCGAGATGTCGCCCCAGTCCAGAACCGGCGCCGCGTCGATATCGTGCGCGTCGAGCATCGAGGCCACACGCTCGAGCGATGCGATGATCTGCGCCTGCTCCCAGTCTTCCAGCGCCTCGAAGCGGCGCACGAAGATCTGTTGCAGCGCGTCGGGGGCCTCGTCGATCGCACTCGCGCCCAGTTCGGTAATCACGATGTCGGTCTGACGGCGATCCCGCTCGGAGCGCTGACGGGTCACCATGCCCTTGCGCTCGAGCTTGTCGATCAGCGCTGTCATCGTCGCCTGACTCACGCCCATGCGCTGTGCGATCGCCTTCGGTGTGGACCAACCTTTTTCGGAAATCACCTGCAGCACGCGGAACTGCGCAGGCGTCAGCCCGGCAGCCTTGGCTAGGTCGCGGCCGAACATTTCGGTCGCGCGCAGGATTCTACGCAAAGCGATCAGGCTCGTATCGACACGCTCCATCAGGCGGCGGGCCCCTTTTTTATCAAGACGACCCAGTATCGCAGAGAGTTCCGTGCTCTGCAATTGCTTGGCTTTGCTAAGTTTATCGTGTTCGTTTTTACTCATTTGCTTTGTCATGCTAATGGTATTTAGGGCTTATAAGCAAGAATATAAGGCTATGAGCGGAACTTTTCCGGGTTCCATTAGTTAGGTGGTTGAAATTTTCGACCACATGAACTACTTAGGCTACCGAAGCAAACGAGAGGAAAGAGCCGTGCCGCAAGTCGAGTCGATCAAGAAGGGTTCTAAACTGGTCTTCCGTAAGCCGGAGTCCGAAGACGGCAGCGAAATCTGGAAGCTGATCCGCCGCTGCAAGCCGCTTGATGAAAATTCGATGTATTGCAACCTTCTGCAGTGCGATCACTTCGGGGACACCTGTGTCCTCGTGGAGCGCGAAGGCGAAGTCGTCGGCTGGATTTCGGGCTACATCGCCCCGTCCGAGCCGGACACGTTCTTCGTGTGGCAAGTGGCTGTTTCCCCCGACGCACGCGGTCTTGGCCTTGGTAAGCGCATGCTGCGCCACCTCATCCAGCGCGACGTCGCCGAAGACTGCACCAAGTTGAAGACGACCATCACCGAAAGCAACGAAGCGAGCTGGGCGCTCTTCCGCTCCTTCGCACGTTCGATGGGCGGCGAGCTGACCGATGAGGCGCACTTCCACGAAGAAGACCATTTCGACGGCCATGCCTCGACCGAGCATATGGTCACCATCACCTTCCCCGAGGAGGCGCGTGCCGCCGCCTGATCTCAGGCCGCGCACCCTCCTCATTCCCCCAATTCTATGGAGTCCCCCATGACCGTTCATTCGACGGATAAAACGATCTTTACCCAACGCGAATCTGAGGCCCGCTCCTACTGCCGTGGCTTCGATACCGTTTTCACCAGCGCGCAAGGCTCGGAACTGACCGACGCCGAGGGCAACACCTATATCGACTTCCTCGCCGGTTGCTCGTCGCTGAACTACGGGCATAACGACCCGGACATGAAGCAGGCGCTGATCGAGCACCTGACCGAGAACAAGATGGGTCACGCGCTCGACCTGCACACCGACAGCAAGGCCAAGTTCCTGAGCGCTTTCGAGGAGCATATCCTCGCACCGCGCGGCATGGACCATAAGCTGATGTTCATCGGCCCGACCGGTGCGAACGCCGTCGAAGCCGCGATGAAGATCGCGCGCAAAGCGACCGGCCGCACCAACATCATTGCCTTCACCAACGGCTTCCATGGCGTGACCATGGGTGCGCTGGCGGCGACCGGTAACGGTTACCACCGCGGTGGCGCCGGCATGGACACGCATGGCGTGACCCGCATGCCGTACGACGCCTATGCCGATGGTGTGGATTCGGTCGCGCTGCTCGACCAGATGCTCTCGGACGCCTCGGGCGGTATCGACGCTCCGGCGGCGATCATGCTGGAGACGGTTCAGGGCGAGGGCGGTCTCAACGCCGCAAGCCCGGAATTCGTGAAAGGCGTCGAGCAAGTCGCCCGCAAGCACGGTGCGCTGTTCATCATCGACGACATTCAGGCTGGCTGCGGCCGCACCGGCACCTTCTTCTCCTTCGAGGAGATGGACGTGATGCCGGACGTCGTGACCCAGGCGAAGTCGATCTCGGGCTTCGGCATGCCGATGGCGCTGGTTCTGGTGCGTCCCGACTACGACGTGTTCGGCCCGGCCGAGCATAACGGTACCTTCCGCGGCAACACCCATGCCTTCGTGACCGCCACCGTGGCGATCGAGAAGTTCTGGGCCGACGACAAGTTCCAGAAGGAACTGGCCGTGAAATCGGACGTCCTGCGTGAAGGTCTGGCCGCTGTGGCCGATCTCGTGCCGGGTGCCTTCCTCAAGGGCCGTGGTCTGATGCAGGGTGTCGATGTCGGCACCGGCGAACTGGCTTCGGCGATCTGCGGTCGCTGCTTCGAGAAAGGTCTCGTGATCGAGACGTCGGGCAATGACGACCAGGTCGTGAAAGTTCTCGCACCGCTGACCACGCCGATGGAACAATTCCGCAAGGGTCTGGAAATCCTGCGCGAAGCCGCCACCGAGGTGACGGGCGAGCGCACGGACATCGCGGCGGAATAATCCGCCGCTGCCTCACCCAGCGACCAAGAAATTCAGATACGGAGACACATCACATGATCGTTCGTGATTTCAACAAGCTTAAAAACACCGACCGCGACGTGTCCGACGCCGATTGGAGCAGCGTGCGCATGCTGCTCGCCGACGACAAGATGGGCTTCAGCTTCCACATCACCACGCTGAAGGCAGGTTCGGACCACACGTTCCACTACAAGCACCATTTCGAGAGCGTCTACTGCATCTCGGGCAACGGCCACATCACCGAGCTCGACAACGGCACGCGCCACGAAATCAAGCCGGGTGTCATGTATGCGCTGAACCTGAACGACCACCATCGTCTGGTCGCAGGTGACGAAGACCTCGTCATGGCTTGCTGCTTCAACCCGCCGGTGACCGGTAACGAGGTTCACCGTGAGGACGGCTCGTATGCGCCGGCCGAAGAACTGGAAAATTCGTAAGGGGGCCAAATTGACCCACCAGAATCACACAGTCGAAAAGATTGGCGGCACCTCGATGAGCCGCGTGGACGAGTTGCTCGACACGCTGTTCATCGGAGACCGCAAGGGCGCCGATCTTTACAACCGCATTTTCGTCGTCTCTGCGTTTGGTGGCATCACCAATCTGCTGCTCGAACATAAGAAGTCGGGCGAGGCGGGCGTCTATGCGCAATTCGCCAAGGCCGATAGCGAACATGGCTGGCACGAGGCGCTGAGCCGCGTCTCGTCGGCGATGGTCGAAGCTCATGAGAGCGTGCTGACGCATCCGGGCGACATCGCGCAGGCCACCGAATTCGTGCGTGAGCGTATCGAAGGCGCGCGCAATTGCCTGATCGACCTGCAGCGCCTGTGCTCCTACGGGCACTTCCGCCTCTCGCAGCATATGCTGCAGATCCGCGAGCTGCTGTCGGGTCTGGGCGAGGCGCATTCCGCTTTCGTCACCACGCTCCTGCTGCAGCGCAACGGCGTGAACGCACGTCTCGTCGACCTCTCCGGTTGGCGCGACGAGACCGATCACGACCTCGAAGGCCGGATCATGGGGGCGATGAAGGATGTCGACCCCGCGACCGAGATGCCGATCGTGACGGGCTATGCGCAATGCGCCGAAGGCCTGATGCGGGAATTCGACCGTGGCTATTCCGAGGTGACCTTCTCCAAGCTCGCAGCCCTCACCGGCGCGCGCGAGGCGATCATCCACAAGGAATTCCACCTGTCCTCTGCCGACCCGAAGCTGGTGGGCGAAGGCAAGGTGCGCAAGCTGGGTCACACGAACTATGACGTGGCCGACCAGATGTCGAACATGGGCATGGAGGCGATCCACCCGAAAGCCGCCAAGACCCTGCGCCAGGCGGATGTTCCGCTGCGCGTCACCAACGCGTTCGACCCGGGCGATCCGGGTACGCTGATCGACGACAAGCCTGCCAAGGAAGCGGCGGTCGAGATGGTGACCGGGCTCGATATCATCGCGCTGGAAGTGTTCGAGCAGGACATGGTCGGCGTGAAGGGTTACGACGCCAAGATCCTCGAAGTGCTGACGCGTCATGGCGTGCGCATCGTGTCGAAAGCGTCGAACGCGAACACGATCACCCACTATGTCGACGCGCCGATCGAAGTGCTCCAGAAGGTCGAGAAGGACCTCTGCGAAATCTACCCGTCGGCGGAAATCTCGGCGCGGATGCTCTCGATGGCTTCGGTCATCGGGCGTGACCTGAAGGGCCTCTCGGTTCTGACCCGGGGTCTGCAGGCAATCGCCAAGGACGGCATGGAAAGCCTCGGCGCGACCCAAGGTCCGCGCAATGTCGATGTGCAGTTCGTGCTCGAACGCGGTGATCTGAAACCCGTTATCAAGGCGCTCCATGAGGAGTTCATCCCGGAAGAAAGCGCCCTCAAACAAGTCGCCTGAAATAAGCGACATTGAACTGATGAAGCCCGTGCGGATCTCCGTGCGGGCTTTTTTCTTTGGCTGCGACAACCCGTCCCAGTTGGGCTTAGAACCACGTTCCGGCGGTTGCCGTATCCTTGGGCAAGTCTAGTTCTTATCACGCAACGTGCAGAAACGCGGACGGCCATGAGCATTTTCGACATACCGACACTCGATCTGGCGCGGGCGCAATTCGCCTTCGTCGTCTCGGCGCATATCGTCTTTCCAGCCTTCTCCATCGGGACGGCAAGTTACCTGATGGTGCTGGAAGCCCTGCGGATGATTACCGGCAAGGAGGTCTTCCTGAGGATCTTCGAGTTCTGGAAACACATCTTCGCGGTGGTCTTCGGGATGGGCGTCGTCTCGGGCGTCGTGATGTCTTATGAGTTCGGCCTGAATTTCGCGCATTTCTCTGACAAGGCGGGACCGGTGATCGGGCCGCTGATGGGCTACGAGGTTATGACCGCCTTCTTCCTCGAGGCGGGCTTCCTCGGGATCATGCTCTTCGGGCGCAACCGGGTGAACAAGTGGATCTACATGTTCGCCGTGACGATGGTGGCCTTCGGTACGTTGCTCTCGGCCTTCTGGATCCTCTCCGTGAACAGCTGGATGCAGACGCCCGCAGGCTTCGCGATGAACGATGTCGGCCAATTCATCCCGCAGAACTGGTGGGAGGTGATCTTCAATCCCTCGCTGCCCTATCGCTTCGTGCACATGGTGCTGGCGGCCTACCTGACCACGGCGCTCGTCGTGGCTGGGGTCGGGGCTTGGCATCACATCAAGGGCACGGCGGATGACGCGGTGCGTACGATGTTCCGCATGGCGGTGGCGATGATCCTCGTGACCGCGCCGATCCAGATTTTCGCAGGCGACCAGCACGGGCTCAACACGCTCGAACACCAGCCCGCCAAGATCGCGGCGATGGAAGGCCATTGGGAGACCAGTAAGGGCGCAGGCCTGATCCTGTTCGGCATCCCGAACCCGAGCCAGGAGCGCACCGATTACAAGATCGAGGTGCCCTATGCGTCCTCGCTGATCCTGACGCACTCGCTCGACGGCGAAGTGCCCGGCCTCGGGGACTTCCCGGCCGATGAACGCCCGCCGATGACGATCGTCTTCTTCACCTTCCGGATCATGGTGGGGCTCGGCTTTGCCTTCGCCGCGATCGGGCTTTGGGGCGGCTGGCTGATGTGGCGCAAGCGCCTGCACGAGCCGGGGCTGTTCCACAAAGTGGCGCTGGTCTTCGCGCCGGGAGGGTTCCTCGCGATCATCATGGGCTGGTTCACCACCGAATTCGGCCGCCAGCCCTATACGGTCTATGGCCATTTCACGACGGCGGAGTCGGTGTCTAACCTCAGCCATGGCGCAGCCTGGGCGGCGCTGATCGGCTTCGTGGTCGTTTATGCCTTCCTGTTCGGCTCGGGCACCTTCTACCTGCTGCGACTGATGCGGCGCGGGCCGGAGTCGGCGGAGCCGGTGGAGAACACGCCGCAGCGCGCCGGCGGCGTGGCGGGCGCGATGCTCGCCAATGATGTGACGACCGAGAAAGAGGAGGCCCACGTATGAGCGGCTTCGCCCATTATCTGCCCGACATCTGGGCCGCGATCATCGCCTTCGCGATCCTGACCTATGTGGTGCTCGACGGGTTCGACCTCGGCATCGGCATCCTCTTTCCCTTCCTCGGCTCTGAGGAGAACCGCACCCGCGCGATGAATTCGGTCGCGCCGGTCTGGGACGGTAACGAGACATGGTTGGTGATGGGGGGCGGCGGTCTGCTCGCCGTCTTCCCGCTGGCTTACGGGATCATCCTGAACGCGCTTTACGTTCCGATCATCATCATGCTGCTCTCGCTCGCCTTTCGTGGCGTGGCCTTCGAGTTTCGCGGCAAGACCCGGCGCTGGCAGAAGCTCTGGGACAAGGCGTTCTTCGGCGGCTCGCTGATCGCGACGCTGGCGCAGGGCGCGATCCTCGGCGGGCTGCTGCGCGGCCCCGAAGTGACCGACCGTACCTTCACCGGCGGCCCGTTCGACTGGGTCAGCTGGTTCTCGCTCGGCACGGCGCTGGCGCTGGTCGCGGGCTATGTGATGCTGGGCTCGGCCTGGCTCGTCATCAAGACCTCGCACGGGCTCTATGATCTCGCGCGGCGCGTCGGGCAGGTGTCGCTGATCGTGACACTCGGGTTTATCGCTCTCGCCTCGCTCGCGACGCCATTCCTGCATCCCGAATATTATCACCGCTGGTTCCAGTGGCCGGGCGTCATCTGGAGCGCCGTGGTGCCGCTTTTGCTGATGGTGGCGGGCTTCGGCTACTGGACCGCGATCCGCTCGGATCGAGGCGTGGTCGCCTACCTGTCCGGTATCGCGATCTTCGTCCTGTGTTTCGCGGGGCTCGGCCTTTCGATCTTCCCCTATATCGTGCCCGCCTCGATCACGATCCGCGAGGCGTCGACCACGGCAATGTCGCAGGGCTTCATTCTGGTCGGTGCGGCGATCTTCCTGCCGATCATTTTCGCCTATACGGCCTATGCCTATTGGGTGTTCCGCGGCAAGACATCGGAGCATGAGCATCACTACTGAGTGAGACTACGGGACGGCTGGAACCGACCGGGCGCAGGCAGGGTTGGAACGATGTGACCAACATCCCGCGCATCATAAGCAGAGCCTTTCCCTCTGCGGTCTTCAGCCGGTCGGCTGGCCTGCGCGCGCCCCTCGGGGCGCGCGCAATTTCATATGCGCGGATCGACCCCGGAGGAGCGACGCGCCATGTCTGACAAGCTTGATAAACTACCCGAAGAAAGCGGCCCCTCCGGTGGTTGGGGCTCGATGCGGGGCATTGCCCGGGTCTTTGGCGACTCCTGGCCCTCGCCGGATGTGCTGCGCGAGCTGGAGCGTCAGAACAAACCGGGCGGTCTCATGTGCTCGTCCTGTGCTTTCCCGAAACCCGCCAATTACCACCCGTTCGAATTCTGCGAGAACGGGGCGAAGGCGACGCTGTGGGAGATGACCAAGTCGCGCCACACGCCCGAGTTCTGGGACGATCACACGGTCTCGGACCTGATGGACTGGTCCGATCATGAGCTGGAAAAGACCGGCCGTCTGACTGCGCCGATGCGCTTTGATCGCGCCACCGATCGCTATGTCGAGGTGAGCTGGGACGAGGCCTTTTCCGAGATCGGGTCGATCCTGAAAGGTCTGCCGAAGAAGGAAGTCGTGTTCTACTCATCGGGCCATGCGGGTCTGGAGGCCAGCTATCTCTGGGCGCTGATGGCCCGCGCCTATGGCAACAACAACCTGCCGCAAAGTTCGAATATGTGTCACGAGACGACGTCGGTCGGCCTGAAGAAGGTGATCGGCTCGTCGGTGGGCACGGTGCTTTGGGAAGACCTCGAAGAGACCGATTGCTACTTCTTCTTCGGACAGAACCCCGGCACCAACTCGCCACGCTTCCTGCATCCACTGAAGGCGGCGAAGGATCGGGGCGCGAAGATCGTCACCTTCAACCCGGTGAAAGAGCAGGGGCTCGTCAGCTTCGTCGATCCGCAGAACCTCTACGATATGGCGACGGGCCGCGAGACCAAGATTTCCGACCAGTATCACCAACTCAAAGCTGGCTCGGACATCGCGGCGCTGACCGGCCTATGCAAGGCGGTCATCGAAGAGGACGAAAAAGCGCAGGCACAGGGCCGCTCGGCGATCATCGACTGGGACTTCCTGAAGGAACACGCGGTCAATTATGACGGGTTCCTGACCTTCTGCCGCACGACACCGTGGGACAAGATCACCGAGGAATGCGGGCTTTCCGAGGCCGAACTGCGTCAGGCGGCCGATGTCTATATCCACGCCGAGAAGGTCATCGGCGTCTATGGGATGGGGCTGACCCAGCACGCCCATGGCGCGACCAATATCGGGATGCTGGTGAACTTCCTCGCGCTGCGCGGCAATATCGGTCGCAAGGGCGCGGGCTGTTGCCCGGTGCGCGGACACTCCAACGTGCAGGGCCAGCGAACCGTTGGCATTGCCGAGAAGGCAAAGCTGATCCCGATGGACAAGCTCCGCGAGCTTTACGGCTTCGAGCCGCCGCAGGAAGACGGCTTCCACATCGTCGATGCGGCGCAGGCGATGATGGAGGGCAAGGTTTCGGCCATGTTCTCGCTTGGCGGTAACCTCGTGCGCGCGCTGCCCGATAGCGAGCGGATCGAAGAGGCTTGGCCGAAGCAGAAGCTGACGGTGATGATCTCGACCAAGCTCAACCGCTCGCATCTCTATCCGGGCAAGGTGGCCTATATTCTGCCCTGCCTGAGCCGGTCCGAGAGGGACGAGCAGGAGAGCGGCAATCAATATGTCTCGGTCGAGGACAGTTTCTCGAAAATCCACGGCTCGCTTGGCAAAAGCACGCCCGCCTCGGACAAGCTGAAATCCGAATTGGCGATCACCTGCGGCATTGCGAAAGCGGCCTGCGCGCCGAACCCGAAGCTGCAATGGGACGAATGGGTGAAGGATTATTCCGTCGTCCGCGATCTGATCGAGGCGACCTACCCGGACGACTTCCGCGGCTTCAACGAGCGGATGAACGAGCCCGGCGGCTTCTGGCGCGGCAACCCGGCGCATGATCGCATCTGGAAGACAGAAAGCGGCAAGCTGGAATTCACCACGCCGTCTAAGCTCAACGCGCTTGGGTTCGAGGACAAGCCGGGCCGTTTCCGGATGATCACCATGCGCTCGAACGACCAGTTCAACACCACGATCTACGGCTATTCGGACCGGTTCCGCGGCATCGAAGGGACGCGCGACGTGCTGTTGATGAACAAGATCGACATGGCCGATCTCGGGCTCGAGCACGGCGATCCGGTCGTGGTCCATGGCGACATGGATGACGGGATCGCGCGCCGCAAGACCGGGCTGAGCGTCATCACCTTCGAGCTGCCGCGCGGCACGGTCGGGGGCTATTACCCGGAATGCAACGTGCTGGTGCCGGTGGGGCTCAATGACGAGCTGTCGAAGACGCCCGGCTCGAAGGGCGTCCCGGTCCGCATCGAGAAGGCCTAAGCGGGAACGGCGGCGGGGCGGCGGCTATCGAGCCATGCGATGGCGAGGAAGACGAGCCCCGCCGCCGCCAACCCCGCGCCGACATAGCCGGTAGCCGTCCAGCCATAGCCGTTCGCAAGCGCGATCCCGGCAAGGAACGGCCCGATCGCATTGGCGAGGTTGAAAGCCGCGTGGTTGAGGGCGGCGGCGAGTGTCTGGGCCTCGCCCGCGACCTCCATCAGACGCATCTGCATCGGGATCACCATCCCGGCGGTCGACCCGAGTGCGATCATCGCCACCGACATCGCGACCCAGTTGCCGATCGTGAAGGTGTAGAGGATCGACATCACGATCATCCCGCAAAGCAGGATCACGCCTGCGCCGAAGCGCGACCAATCCGACAGCTTGCCCGAAATCCAGTTGCCCAGAGTGCCGCCCACGCCAAAGGCGGAAAGCGCCACGGGGATCGTCCAGGCGGGGCCCGCCTGCGTGTCGATCATCGCCGCCGACAGGTAGGAATAAACCGCGAAGATACCGCCGAAGCCGATGGAGCCGACCAGCAGCGTCAGCCAGACCGAACGATTGGCCAGCGCGCCCAGTTCGCGCATCGGGCTGGCATTCGGGTCGCGCGGCGTCGCGGGGGCGACGCGCGCGATCATCAATGCGGAGGCCGCGCAGATCACCGCGACGATGGCAAAGCCCCAGCGCCAGCCGAAATTCTGCCCGATCGCACCTGCGAGCGGCACGCCCACGATGTTCGCGATGGTCAGCCCAGTGATCACCATCGCAATGCCCTGCGCGCGTTTGCCCACGGGCATCAGATCGGCGGCGAACAGCATCGCCATCCCGAAATAGGCGCCATGCGGCAGGCCGGAGGCGAAACGCGCTGCCATGAAGCTATCCATGTTCGGCGCGAACCCGGCCAGCAGGTTCGCCACCGCATAGAAGCCCATCAACCCGATCAGGAACTGCTTGCGCGGGATTTTCGCGCCGATCACCGCCAGAAGCGGCGCGCCGATCACAACGCCAAGCGCATAGGCCGAAATCGCATGACCCGCCCGCGCCTCGGAGATACCGAAATCGGCCGCGTAATAGGGCAGCAGCCCCATGGACGCAAATTCGATCACGCCGATACCGAAAGTGCCAAGGGCCAGCGACAGGATCACGGCCCGCGCGTGGCGGGGTTCGAGCGTCATGGGTAGTCTCCGAAAATAGGTGTAGCGCCGGGTATCAGCCCCGTGACTTAGGCGATTGCTGCGCTGCGGCAAGGGGAGGAGAGGTTATTTCCCGTAATAGTCGCGGAACCACGCCACAAATTTCGCGATCCCCTCGCGCACATCGGTCTGCGGGCGATAGCCGGTGAGGGACTGCAGAAGCGAGGCATCGGCCCAGGTCGCGGGCACGTCGCCTTTCTGCATCTCCATGTAATTGCGCTTTGCGGGGCGACCCAGCTCGGCCTCCAGCGCATCGACGAAATCCAGCAGCTTCACCTTGTCGGAATTGCCGATATTGACGATCCGATAGGGGGCCACGGGCGAGAGGCTGTCGCCCTCGGCGATCTCGTCACGCGACGCCGGGCGCTCGGGGGCTGCGTCGATCAGCAGGCGGATGCCGCGCACGAGATCTTCGACATAGGTGAAGTCGCGATACATCTCGCCGTGATTGTAGATGTCGATCGGACGGTCGTTCAGGATCGCATCGGTGAACTTGAACAGCGCCATGTCGGGACGGCCCCACGGCCCGTAGACCGTGAAGAAGCGGAACATCGTCGTCGGTAGGTTCCACAGATGAGCATAGGAATGGCCCATCGACTCGGTCGCCTTCTTCGTCGCCGCGTAGATAGTCAGCTGCGTGTCGGCCTTGTCGGTCTCGGCATAGGGCATGTCCTCGTTCGCGCCATAGACCGAGGAGGTCGAAGCCATCAGCAGGTGCTGTACCTCGTGGCGGCGCGCGGCCTCCATCACGTTGAAGGTGCCGACGATGTTGGCGTCGATATAAGCGCGGGGCTGCTCGAGGCTGTAGCGCACGCCCGCCTGCGCTGCGAGATGGACGATGATCTCCGGTTCGAACTCATCCGCCATCGCGTCGAACGTCTCGAGATCTTCGAGCATCCCCTCGGTCGCGGAGAAATTCGGGTTCTGCAGCAGCATCGCGTGGCGGCGCTGTTTCAGGGCGACATCATAATAGTCGGTCATCCCGTCATAGCCATGCACCCGATAGCCCTCGTCGAGCAGCAGCTTCGCCAGATGGTAGCCGATGAAACCTGCGGTGCCGGTGATCAGGATGCGCGTCATGAAAGTCCCTCGCCAATGCTGTCTGTGCAGTAGCGAGCGGGGGGCGGGAAGGTCAAGCGCCGCACGGGATAAGAGAAGGCCCCGGCCGTGCGGACAGCTTCGTCTGCTCGGGCTCGCTGGCCGGCGCTTTGGCGTCTATATAGACCTGCGGCTGGCTCATCGCGGCATCGTGATGGGGCGGCGAGAGATCGGAGGCGCCATACCACGCCCGAGGTGCGTGACCTTCGGGCGACCGGCCCGGTGGGGCAGGGCGCGCGCTGGCCGCGACACCGCCCCGATTGCGCGAAAACGCGGGAGTTGCGTGCGAGGGGCAAACGCACTATACGCCCCCGGTGGCCCGACGGCCGCATCAGAATCAACACGAAAAGCCGTGTCCCTTCCGCACTCGCTTCGGGAAGGTGTTCCGGCAAGGAGAAGCGATATGAAACTCAATGAACTGCGCGACAACGAAGGCGCGGCCCAGAAGAAAAAACGCGTCGCCCGCGGTCCCGGCTCGGGCAAAGGCAAGATGGCTGGCCGTGGTATCAAAGGTCAGAAGTCGCGTTCGGGTGTGGCCCTGAACGGTTACGAAGGCGGCCAGATGCCGCTCTATCGTCGTCTGCCGAAGCGTGGCTTCACCAAGCCGAACGCGAAGAAGTTCAACGTCGTGAACCTCGGCCAGATCGAGAAATTCATCGAAGCCGGCAAGCTCGACGCGAAGTCGGACATCACCGAAGACGCGCTGGTCGCGGCCGGTGTTGTGCGCCGCAAGCTCGATGGCGTGCGTGTTCTCGCCAAGGGCGACATCAAGTCGAAAGTGGCTCTGAAGGTCACCGGCGCTTCGAAATCGGCCGTTGAGGCTGTCGAGAAGGCTGGCGGCTCGGTCACGGTGGCGCAGGCCGCTGAATAAGCTGTTGTGAGCGGGCTCCGGCCCGATTACATAGGCGAAGGTTTTCTAGGCGCCGCCGACCGGGAACCGGTTGGGCGGCGCTTTACATGAAAGAGACGAGCATATGGCATCTGCTGCAGAGCAAATGGCGGCGAACCTCAGCTGGGACGCCCTGGGCAAAGCCACCGAGCTGCGCCAGCGCATCTTCTTCACCATTGGTTTGCTGATCATCTACCGCCTCGGGACCTATATTCCGGTTCCGGGCATCGACGCGCAGGCACTGCGCGAATTCATGCAAAGCGCGGGCTCTGGCCTCGGCGGCGTGTTGTCGATGTTCACGGGCGGTGCGCTCGGCCGGATGGGCGTCTTCGCGCTCGGCATCATGCCCTACATCTCGGCCTCGATCATCATCCAGCTTCTGACCGCTCTGGTGCCCGCACTCGAGCAGATGAAGAAGGAAGGCGAGCAGGGCCGCAAGAAGATCAACCAGATCACGCGCTATGCGACCGTGGCTCTGGCGACCTTCCAGGCATGGGGTCTGGCCGTATCGCTCGAGAAGGGCGATCTGGCGCATGATCCGGGCCTGTTCTTCGTCGCTGCCGTGGTCATCACGCTCGTCGGCGGCACCATGTTCCTGATGTGGCTGGGTGAGCAGATCACCGCACGCGGCATCGGCAACGGCATCTCGCTCATCATCTTCGTCGGTATCGTCGCGGAAATCCCGGCGGCTCTCGCCCGCTTCCTCGAGCAGGGCCGCGCCGGTGCGATCTCCACCCCGGTGATCCTCGGGGTGATCCTGATGATCGCGATCGTGATTACCTTCGTCGTCTTCATGGAGCGCGCCCTGCGCAAGATCCATATCCAGTATCCGCGCCGCCAGGTGGGGATGAAGGTCTATGACGGCGGCTCCAGCCACCTGCCGATCAAGGTGAACCCGGCGGGCGTCATCCCTGCGATCTTCGCCTCGTCGCTGCTGCTGCTGCCGACCACCATTGCGACCTTCTCGGGCCAGAATACCGGTCCGGTGATGTCGACGATCCTCGCCTATTTCGGCCCGGGTCAGCCGCTGTATCTGTTGTTCTACGTCGCGATGATCGTGTTCTTCGCCTACTTCTACACCGCGAACGTGTCGTTCAAATCGGACGAGGTCGCGGATAACCTGAAGAGCCAAGGCGGCTTCGTGCCCGGCATCCGTCCCGGCAAGAAGACCGAGGAATATCTCGACTACGTCGTCAGCCGCGTTCTCGTGATCGGTTCCGCCTATCTCGCCGCGGTCTGCCTTCTGCCCGAGATCCTGCGTTCGCAGCTGTCCATCCCGTTCTACTTCGGCGGCACCTCGGTTCTAATCGTGGTCACCGTGTCGATGGACACCATCAACCAAATTCAGTCGCATCTTCTGGCCCACCAATACGAGGGTCTGATCGAGCGCTCGCAGCTTCGCGGCCGTTCGGGCAAGAAGAAGAAGGGGCCGCGCAAGCCGCCCGCGCGCCGCTAAATCCGCCAAGCGTTTTCAGGGGGAGCCGACATGGCAAATATCATTCTTCTCGGCCCGCCCGGCGCGGGCAAGGGCACCCAGGCCCGCCGTCTCGTCGAAGAGCGCGGCATGGTCCAACTCTCCACCGGCGACATGCTGCGTGAAGCGAAGGACTCGGGCACCGAGATGGGCAATCTCGTCGCCGATGTCATGGCCAAGGGCCAGCTCGTGACCGACGAGATCGTCATCGGTCTGATCGAGGAAAAGCTCGCCGCCGGTGGCGAGGGCTTCATCTTCGACGGCTTCCCGCGCACGCTGGGGCAGGCCGACGCTCTGGGCAAGCTGCTCGCCAAGATGGGCACCAAGCTCGACGCGGTGATCGAGATGCAGGTGGATGACGAAGCGCTCGTCGCCCGCATCACCGGTCGCTCGACCTGCGGCGGCTGCGGCGAGGTCTATCACGACCAGACCAAGCCTTGGCCCGCAGACGGCAAATGCGAAAAGTGCGGCAGCACCGACGTGAAGCGCCGCGCGGACGACAACGAAGACAGCCTGCGCACCCGGTTGATGGAGTATTACAAGAAGACCTCTCCGCTGATCGGCTACTACTACCACGCGGGCGATCTTTTCACGATCGACGGGCTGGCCGAAATCGAGACCGTGGCGACGTCGATCGCTCGAATTCTCGATCAGCAAGAGTAATCGTAAATGAAGCCTTGACCCGGAGGGCGTTTACCTCTAGGTCACGGCGTCTCCGACGGGAATCGTTTCCGAGAAGGGAAGATTCTCGAGGGAGTTAATCGTGGGGTCCGAAGCGCCAGTTTCGGGCCTCGTGTTGTGAAAAAAGGGCCTGGGGTTACGGGCTCGCAACGAAAGGATACACGCTTTGGCACGTATTGCTGGCGTCAACATTCCGACCGGGAAACGCGTCCCGATCGCACTTACCTACATCACCGGGATCGGTCCTCACTCGGCTAAGCAGATCTGCGAAGCAACCGGTGTCGACGTGACCCGCCGCGTCAACGAGCTTTCGGATTCCGAAGTGCTCGCCATCCGCGAACATATCGACGCCAATTACACCGTCGAGGGCGACCTGCGCCGTGAAGTTCAGATGAACGTCAAGCGCCTGATGGATCTCGGCTGCTACCGTGGCCTGCGTCACCGTCGCAACCTGCCCGTGCGCGGTCAGCGCACCCATACGAATGCGCGTACGCGCAAAGGTCCGGCGAAACCCATCGCTGGCAAGAAGAAGTAAGGGGAGGCAGGACAAATGGCTCGTGATAAGGTTCGCGCTAAGCGCAAGGAACGCAAGAACATCGCCGCTGGCGTCGTTCATGTGAACTCCTCGTTCAACAACACCAAAATCCTGATCTCTGACGTGCAGGGCAACGCGATCTCGTGGTCGTCGGCTGGCACGATGGGCTTCAAGGGTTCGCGTAAGTCGACCCCCTACGCCGCTCAGATGGCTGCAGAAGATGCGGCCAAGAAGGCTCAGGATCACGGTCTGCGCACCGTGGACGTCGAAGTTCAAGGCCCCGGTTCGGGTCGTGAATCGGCGCTGCGCGCGCTGGCTGCGGTCGGTCTGACCGTCACCTCGATCCGTGACGTGACCCCGATCGCCCATAACGGCTGCCGCCCGCCGAAGCGTCGCCGCGTCTAATCAAGATTACGACGGTCGGGCCGTGCGGATTTCCCGTGCGGCCCGCCCGCATTTTTCGGTTTTATCCTCGGGCGTCCCCGACTTTGGGCATGGGTCTGGGACAGGTATGGAGGCAAACGCATGATCCACAAGAATTGGGCTGAACTCATCAAGCCGACGCAGCTTGAAATCAAGCCCGGCAACGACCCGCTGCGTCAGGCGACGATCGTCGCTGAACCGCTCGAGCGTGGCTTTGGCCTGACGCTCGGCAACGCACTGCGCCGCGTGCTGCTCTCGTCGCTTCAGGGCGCCGCGATCACCAGCGTACAGATCGACAACGTGCTGCACGAGTTCTCCTCGGTCGCAGGCGTTCGTGAAGACGTCACCGACATCGTCCTGAACCTCAAGGGCGTGGCTCTGCGTATGGACGTTGAAGGTCCGAAGCGCCTCTCGATCTCGGCCAAGGGCCCGGGCGTCGTGACCGCTGGCGACATCACCGAGACCGCGGGCATCGAGGTCCTGAACAAGGATCACGTGATCTGCCACCTCGACGATGGTGCCGACCTGTTTATGGAATTGACCGTGAATACCGGCAAGGGCTACGTCGCTGCCGACAAGAACCGTCCCGAGGATGCGCCGATCGGCCTGATCCCGGTCGACGCGATCTATTCGCCGGTGAAGAAAGTTGCCTACGAAGTGCAGCCGACCCGTGAAGGTCAGGTTCTGGACTATGACAAGCTGACCATGAAGGTTGAGACCGACGGTTCGCTCTCGGCCGAGGACGCGGTGGCTTTCGCTGCTCGCATCCTGCAGGACCAGCTGTCGATCTTCGTGAACTTCGAAGAGCCGGAATCGGCTGGCAAGCAGGACCAGGACGACGGTCTCGAGTTCAACCCGCTTCTGCTGAAGAAAGTGGACGAGCTGGAACTGTCCGTGCGTTCGGCGAACTGCCTGAAAAACGACAACATCGTCTATATCGGCGACTTGATCCAGAAGACCGAAGCCGAGATGCTCCGCACCCCGAACTTCGGCCGCAAGTCGCTGAACGAGATCAAGGAAGTGCTCTCGGGCATGGGCCTGCATCTCGGGATGGAAGTCGAAGATTGGCCGCCGGAGAACATCGAAGATCTGGCCAAGCGTTTCGAAGACCAGTTCTGATTGACGAATTGAGGGGCGTTGGCTAAACGCCCCTCCAATGCCCGGGCTGCCGGGGACGATCTGGGTCACAAGACCCCAAGGTGAGCCGGTGACACGCATCGCTGGCCTGACAAAGCAAAACGCAAGATTGGAGATAGACAATGCGTCACGCACGTGGCTACCGCCGCCTCAACCGTACCCATGAGCACCGCAAGGCGCTCTTCGCCAACATGGCTGGCTCGCTGATCGAGCACGAGCAGATCAAGACGACCTTGCCGAAGGCGAAAGAACTGCGCCCGGTCATCGAGAAGCTGATCACGCTCGCCAAGCGCGGCGATCTGCACGCACGCCGTCAGGCGGCCTCGCAGCTCAAGCAGGACCAGTATGTCGCGAAACTCTTCGACATCCTCGGCCCGCGCTACAAGGACCGTCAGGGCGGCTACGTTCGCATTATGAAAGCCGGTTTCCGTTACGGCGACATGGCTCCGATGGCGATCATCGAATTCGTCGAGCGCGATCTGGACGCAAAAGGTGCGGCAGATAAGGCACGCGTCGAAGCCGAAGAGGCTGCCGAGGATTGATCCTCGCGACCGATTTCCCTGCGAAATCAATGAGAATTGCGAAATCCCGCCTATTAGGCGGGATTTTCTTATTTCCGCCTGCATTTTCCCGCATTTCTCACGCAAAAGGTTATTGCGCAGATGATGCGCATTCGCGAGTGTAAGCGCGTGGGCGGGTAGGGACGTAATGTCACTGTCGGAGCGAACTCCGCACGGCGCGAACACTTTTAAGTTGACCGGGTTAATTCCAAACTGTCTAAAAAGATATGTCGATACAGAGCAGAATCGATTTGAAACTTCGTGACTTGGATCGTTTAGCTCCAAGCGGTTATTTTGTTGGACTGCATATTCGTTTTACGGCGCCTTTGATGACGTTCCAGACTTACGACAAAGCCTGGCTCGATCATTATACCGCAAACGGCTATGTGCTCCGTGACCCTATGACTGCTTGGGGGTTTAGCGAGACCGGCTCAATCCGGTGGAGCGACCCGCGGTTACCCGATCCTTTCCGTCTCTTCGATGAGGCCAAACACTATGGTCTGATCTACGGGGCGACAGTCTCATGCGGCCCGATCCGGTCCCGTACTATCGCAAGCATGGCGCGCGATGATCGGGAATTCGACCTACCCGAGATCGAGACCTTTGAGCTTATCGTGCGCGAATTGCACGACATGACTCAACCGCCTGAGGAACTCACGAGAGCTCAGATCGAAGCCCTGCGCTGTGTTGCTGGGGGTGACCGACACGCGGCGGCGGCCGCGAAACTTGGAATTTCGGAAAGCGCGCTCAAGGCGCGGCTGAATTCTGCGCGCGCAAGACTGATGGCTCGGACGACCGCCGAAGCTATTCAGCGCGCAAAGGATTTCCGCCTGTTATAGTGTTGTTGACCCTCCGCACGGCTGTACTGTGACTAACCTGCAGGAGGAAGACATGCAGACCACTACGCTTTCGTTCACCAATTTTCATAATCACGGTGAGCTTTTCGCAAACATGCTGCGCGCCAGGCGCGAGCTCTTCATTGTCCAGAATAAATGGGATCTCCCAGAAGCGATGGGCATGGAATATGACCAGTATGACACCCCGGCGAGCCGCTGGGTGGTCGTCCATGACGAGCTGGGCAAGGTGCTGGCAGGCAACCGTCTGACGCCCACGACGACGACCTGCGGGATCTATAGCTACATGATCCGCGATGCGCAGCGGGGGCTGCTCGCGACGATCCCGTCCAATCTTCTCTATGACGAAGCTCCGGTCAGCGAGACCGTCTGGGAAAGCTCGCGCCTCTTCGTGTCCCATGACGTCCCGATGGCGATGCGCCGCAAGGTTCATGCGCGTCTCGTGCAGGAAATCGGCAATTCGGCGCGTGAGCTTGGCGCAAGTTCCGCCCTTACCCTTCTGAACGCGAATTGGCCGCGTTGGGCGGGTCGGGTTGGCGTGGATATGACTGCGATGGGACCGGTGCTGGAGATCGACGGGATCAAGAACCAGGTCGTATCGATGAACTTTTCCCAAAACCTTCATTAAAGGGATGGGAAAGATTAGAGCCCCCGTGCGCCCCACACGCGCGGGGGCTTTTCGTTGGCGGACCGAGACACTAGGTTCACGCCATCATGGCCGACCTATTCGACACGCCCCCCGACCCCAATGCGCCTGCGCCCGAAGCGCCGCGCCCGCTCGCTGATCGCATCCGCCCGAAAACTCTGGGTGAGGTGATCGGTCAGGAACAGGTACTCGGTCCCGATGGGCCCTTGGGGGCAATGCTGGCTGCAGGCTCGCTCGGATCTCTGATCCTCTGGGGGCCGCCGGGTGTCGGCAAGACCACCATCGCACGACTGCTGGCCGATGCCTCCGATCGCGCCTTCGTCCAGATTTCCGCGATCTTCACCGGCGTGCCGGAACTGCGCAAAGTCTTTGAGGCCGCCAAGCTGCGGCGCGGGCAGGGCAGGGGAACGCTCCTCTTCGTCGACGAGATCCACCGCTTCAACAAGGCGCAGCAGGACAGCTTCCTGCCGCATATGGAAGACGGCACGATCATGCTGGTGGGCGCCACCACCGAGAACCCGAGCTTCGAGCTGAACGCCGCTGTGCTCAGCCGGGCGCAGGTCATGGTGCTCGAGCGGCTCGACCTCGCCGATCTCGAACGCCTTGCGCAACGCGCCGAGAAGGCGCTCGATCGTCCACTGCCGCTGACCGGCAAGGCGCGCGAGGCGCTGCTGGAAATGGCCGACGGGGACGGGCGTGCGCTTCTCAACCTGATAGAGCAGGTGGCGGCGTGGAAAGTCACCGGCACGCTCGACACCGACGCGCTATCGACCCGGCTGATGCGCCGCGCAGCGAAATACGACAAATCCGGCGATGAGCATTACAACCTGATTTCGGCGCTCCATAAATCCGTGCGCGGTTCGGACCCGGATGCCGCGCTCTATTGGTTCGCGCGGATGCTGGAGGGCGGCGAGGACCCGCGCTATCTCGCGCGGCGCTTCGTGCGCATGGCGGTCGAGGATATCGGGCTGGCCGACCCGCAGGCCCAGACCCATGCGCTGCACGCTTGGGAAATCTACGAGCGGATCGGCTCGCCCGAGGGGGAACTGGCTTTGGCGCAGACGGTGATCTACCTCGCGCTCGCGCCGAAATCCAACGCAGGTTACGTCGCCTATAAGGGCGCGCGGGCGCAGGCGCAGAAGACCGGATCGGAGCCGCCGCCCAAACATATCCTCAACGCCCCGACCAAACTGATGTCCGAACAGGGTTATGGCGCGGGCTATGCCTATGACCACGACGCAGAGGACGGCTTCTCGGGGCAGAACTACTTCCCCGACACGATGAAGCGCCCGGTCCTCTATCAGCCGGTCGAGCGTGGCTTCGAGCGCGAGTTGAAAAAGCGGGTCGACTGGTTTGCCAAGCTGCGTGAACAGCGCAAATCTTGACATTCAGGCCTGTGAACGCTCTTAGGGCGCCAAAGGAGACAGCGATGCTTTCTACGATTTTGCAGGTCGCGCTTGGCGGCGCGATGGGCGCATCGGGGCGTTACCTCGTCGGCGTCGGGATGATGCGCAGCTTCGGCGCGCAGCCGTTCCCGCTGGGCGTCATCACGGTGAACATCCTCGGCTCGTTCCTGATGGGCGCGCTCGTGGTGTTCCTCGGTGACAAGCAGCTGACCCATTGGAACGCCTTTCTCGCGACGGGCTTTCTCGGGGGCTTCACCACATTCTCCTCTTTCTCGCTCGAAGCATATCGCTTGATCGAGAAAGGCGATGTCACATTGGCAGTCAGCTATATCGGACTGTCGGTCGGCGCGGGGCTTCTGGGACTCGTCGCTGGCATTCTATTGATGAGGGCCATGCTATGAGCGGCGTCCAGCATATCACCGTCACCGAGGACGAGGGCGAACAGCGCCTCGACCGGTTCCTGAAAAAGCGTTTCCCGCATCTGTCTCAGGGCATGATCGAAAAGTTCTGCCGCAAAGGCGATCTGCGCGTGGACAAGGGTCGGGTGAAGGCCAATTCGCGCGTCGCGCCGGGGCAGGAAATCCGGGTGCCGCCGATCCCGGATTCCGCGCCCGCGCCGAGGACCGAGGGTATCTCGGAGGAGGATGCGAAATTCATCCAGAGCTGCGTGCTCTGGAAGGACGAGCATATCATCGCGCTCAACAAGCCGCCGGGGCTGCCCTCGCAGGGCGGCTCGGGGCAGGGCAATCGCCATGTCGACGGGCTGAGCGAGGCGCTGACATTCGGCTACAAGGACAAGCCGAAGCTGGTCCATCGCCTCGACAAGGACACCTCCGGCGTTCTGCTGCTCGCGCGCACCGACCGCGTCGCGCGCCGCCTGTCCGAGGCGTTCCGCGGCAAGACCACGCGCAAGATCTATTGGGCGGCCGTCGCAGGCGCGCCCGAACCGAAGACCGGCACGATCCGCTTCGGTCTCGTGAAAGCGCCGGGTCACGGGCGCGGCGGCGAAGGCGAGAAGATGATCTGCATCCATCCCGCCAAGGTCGACAAGACCGAGGGCGCCAAGCGCGCCACGACCGATTACTTCACGCTGCACATCCTCGGTCAGCGGGTCAGCTGGGTCGCGCTGGTGCCGATCACCGGGCGCACCCACCAGCTGCGCGCGCATATGGCCGAGATCGGCAGCCCGATCATCGGCGACGGCAAATATGGCGGCTCGAGCCAAGAAAACATGGGCGACGGCTGGGGCGCGCAACTGGGCGGCGAGATTTCCCGCAAGCTTCACCTGCATGCCCGTCAGATCAGCTTCGACCATCCGATCAGTGGCAAGCGTATCACGCTGACCGCGCCGCTGCCCGAGCACATGAAGCGGACCTGGGACCTGCTGGATTGGCACGAGAAAGACGTGCCGGCCGACCCGTTCGAGGATCTGAAATGAAGCTCGCGATCTTCGACGTCGATGGCACGATCTCGGATAGCCAGAACCACATCACCCATGCGATGACGATCGGGTTCGAGGCGGCGGGTCTGCCAGCCCCGTCGGCCTCCGCCGTGTTGCAGATCGTCGGCCTGTCGCTGCCGCTCGCGGTGGCGCGGCTTGCGCCGGAGCACGATGCCGAGACGCAGGCGCGCATCGTCGAGGGCTACAAGCAAAGCTACAAGACCGCCCGCGCGGCCTCGCCCGCGCCGCTCTATCCCGGGGCAGAGGCGCTGCTGCGAAAGCTCGCCGCGCGCGATGACATGCTTCTGGCGGTCGCTACGGGTAAATCCCGCCGCGGACTGCGGGCACTGATCGAGTATCACGGTCTGGACGGGCTCTTCGTCAGCCAACAGACCGCCGACGATCACCCCTCGAAGCCGCACCCGTCGATGATCGGCGCGGCGTTGAGCGAGGCGGGCGTGGACGCGCGCGACGCGGTGATGATCGGCGATACCAGTTTCGATATCGAGATGGGCCGCAGCGCGGGCGTCGCGACCATCGGCGTGCGCTGGGGCTACCACGCCCCCGCTGCTCTGGAGGCCGCGGGCGCGCATCAGATGGTCGATGATTTCGACGGGCTGGAAACGACACTTCTGGATCTGTGGGAGATGAGTGCATGAGCGAATGGGCGGCCAAGCGGTTCTGGACGGAAACCACCGTCACCGAGCACCCCGAGGGGTTCGGCGTGGCGCTGGACGGGCGTGCGGTGAAGACGCCGGCAAAAGCCGCGCTGACCGTGCCGACGCGCGCCTATGCCGAGGCTATCGCGGCGGAATGGGACGCGCAGGACGGCGCGATCCAGCCCCATACGATGCCGGTCACCCGCTCTGCCAATGCGGCGATCGACAAGGTGGCGCATCAGCATCCCGAGGTCGTCACCCATGTCTGCGAATTCGGCGGCACCGATCTTCTGTGCTACCGTGCCGAGGCTCCGACGGAACTGGTCGAGCTTCAGGCCGCGAAATGGGACCCGCTGCTGGAATGGGCGGCGCAAACCTATGGCGCGGAGCTGAAGGTCACGACGGGAATTCTTCCGGTCGATCAGCCTGCCGACCATCTGGCGCGCCTGGAGACGGAGGTGGCAAACCTCGACCCCTTCGCGCTGGCGGCGCTGCATGATCTCGTGGGCATCACGGGCTCCCTCGTGCTGGGGCTGGCCGTCACCCGCGGCAGGCTCTCGGCCGAGGAAGCATGGGAAATTTCGCGGCTCGACGAGGACTGGCAAATCGCTCAATGGGGCGATGACGAAGAGGCGGCGGAGATCGCCGCACACAAGCGCGAGGCGTTGTGTGACGCGGCTCGAATCTGGACGCTCACCGAAAGGTGACCGCCGCGGATTCTCACGCCGCTTATTGACCTGCCAAAAGCATCATCACTTGCTGACGATTTACGCAGGGGCCCTCACGAATTCCGGAAACTAGCCTTGACCTTCTTTGATCGGATGGACCAAACTTTCGTTACTCCGTGTCATGGAGACACGATCGACCAGGTCCGTGAGGGACCAAGAACCGCTCTGTCAGAGCGGCGACAACAGGAAGAGGTAAAAATGAAGAAATCCGTCTTTTTCGGCGCGCTGACGGCTGCGACGCTGACTGCCGGTCTGGCTGGCGCGGCCACGCTCGATGACGTGAAATCGCGCGGAGAGCTGATCTGCGGCGTGAACACCGGTCTCGTGGGCTTCGCCGCGCCGGATGCCAACGGTAACTGGTCCGGCTTCGACGTCGCGGTCTGCCAGGCCGTCGCCGCCGCTGTGCTGGGCGACCCCTCGAAGGTTAAATACGTCCCCACCTCGGGCCAGACGCGCTTCACCGCGCTCGGTTCGGGCGAAGTGGACCTGCTCGCACGCAACACCACCTGGACCTTCTCGCGCGACACCGACCTGAAGCTCCAGTTCACCGCGACCAACTACTACGACGGTCAGGGCTTCATGGTCCGCAAGGATTCGGGCGTGACCTCGGCCAAGGAACTCGACGGTGCGTCGATCTGTATCCAGACCGGCACCACGACCGAGCTGAACCTCGCCGACTACTTCAAGGCCAACAACATGTCCTATCAGCCGATCACGGTTGATTCGAACGCCGAGGGCGAACAGCAGTTCCTCGCCGGCGCTTGTGACGCCTACACCACCGACGCGTCGGGCCTCGCAGCCACCCGCGCCGCTTTCGCGAACCCTTCCGACTACGTGATCCTGCCGGAAATCATCTCGAAAGAGCCGCTGGCTCCGGCCGTCCGTCAGGGCGACGATCAGTGGACCGACATCGTCCGCTGGACCGTCTTCGCGCTGATCGGCGCTGAAGAATACGGCGTGACCTCGGCGAATATCGACGAGCTGGCCAAAGGCACCGACAACCCGGAAGTCAACCGCCTGCTCGGCACCGAGGGTGACCTCGGCGCGATGATCGGCCTCGACAAGGACTGGGCCGTCAAAGCCATCAAGGCCAACGGCAACTACGGCGAAATCTTCGCCGCGACCATCGGCGAGCAGACCCCGATCGGTCTGGCCCGTGGCCTGAACGCTCAGTGGACCCAAGGCGGTCTGATGTACGCTCCTCCCTTCCGCTAAGAAGGGCCCGGCAGGGGCGCGGTTCAATCCGCGCCCCTGTTCCGTTTTCAAGAGACCGTGCGTAGGGGAGACATCCCCACTAAGGCCCGCAAGAATGGCCAGACAAAAATAACGACGCGGCAACAGGGGAAATAAGAATGACAAGCGCGCCCGACGCGCCGGAGCAGGGCTTCCGGCTCAGCCAGCTTATCTATGACACGCGTTATCGCTCCCTGACGATTCAGGCGATCGTCTTCATCCTCGTGATGGGCGGCGCGGCATGGCTGGTGGACAATGTGATCCAGAACCTCAACGACCTCGGGAAGGATTTCAATTTCTCCTTCCTCGGGCAGAGGGCCGGTTACGATATCGGCAATGCGATCATCCCGTATAACAACGACATGAGCCACGGACGTGCGCTGCTTGTCGGCCTCATCAACACGCTCTGGGTGTCCTTCCTGGGCTGCGTCGCCGCGACGATCATCGGGATCTTCGTGGGCGTGCTGCGCCTGTCGAAGAACTGGCTCGTGGCGCGGCTGATGACCGTCTATGTCGAGGTCTTCCGCAACATTCCGGTGCTGCTGTGGATCCTCGTGGCGATCGCGCTGCTGACCGATGTGGCCCCGTCGCCCAACGCCTATAAGGTGAACCAGCAGACGGGCGAGGCACAGGCTTCGATGCTGCTCGACTCGGTCGCTTTCACCAATCGCTACACCGCGATCCCCTCGGTGCATTTCGATCGCTCGCTCGGGTCGCTCGACACGGCGCTGGCGCCGATCTCGCTGAACTTCCTCGCGCTCGTGATCGTGCTGATTGCTTCGATCTGGGTGAACAAGCGGATGCTGACCCACGCCGCCAAGGTGCAGGAGGCGACCGGGGTCCGACCTACAATGTGGTGGAAGAGCGCGCTCGTGCTGATCGCGCCCGTCGTGATCCTCGCCATTGCGCTCGGGATCAATCCCGAAGAGCCCCAGATCAAGGGCTTCAACTTCACCGGCGGCACGAACGTGTCGAACTCCTTCGTGGCGCTCTGGCTCGGCCTGTCGCTCTATACGGCGGCCTTCATCGCCGAGATCGTCCGCGCCGGTATCCTCGCCATCTCGAAAGGCCAGACCGAGGCCGCCTTCGCGCTGGGTCTGCGAGCCAATCGCACGATGAGCCTCGTGATCCTGCCGCAGGCGCTGCGGGTCATCATCCCGCCGCTGATCTCGCAATATCTGAACCTGACGAAGAACTCCTCGCTCGCGATCGCCGTGGGCTATCTGGAACTGCGCGGCACGTTGGGCGGTATCACCCTGAACCAGACCGGGCGCGAGCTTGAGGCGATCACGCTGATGATGCTGATCTACCTCGCGATCTCGCTGTCGATCTCGGGCGTGATGAACGTCTACAACAATCGCGTGAAGCTGAAGGAGCGGTGAGATGAGCGATACACAAGCCCATTCCGTCGCCTATGTCCGCGACACGATGCTGCCGCAGCAGCCTGCCCCCGCAGGGCAGTCCGGTGCGGTCCAATGGCTGCGCGAGAACCTGTTCTCGGGCTGGTTGAACACGTTGCTGACCCTTCTGGGCGTGGCCTTGATCTACACGCTGGTCATGCATTTCCTGCCTTGGTTCCTGCATGGCGTCTGGGACGCCAACTCGATCAAGGAATGCCGCACGATCATCACCGACCGTTACGGCGAAGGCGCGACCGGCGCCTGCTGGGCGGTGATCCGCGAGCGTTGGCACCAGTTCATCTTCGGCTTCTACCCGCCGGAACTGTACTGGCGCCCGATCCTGACCTTCCTGCTGCTCTTCGTGGCGGTCGGTCCGCTTCTTTTCACTTGGGTGCCGCGCGTGCTGGCCTGGTTCACGCCGGTCTACCCGTTCCTCGCCGTGTGGCTGCTCTGGGGCGGCTCCGGCTGGACGCCGGTCATGATCTTCGCGGGCTTCGTGCTGGGCGCGGCGATCCTGTTGCTGCTGTCACCGCGGCTTGGCTCAATCATGGCCTTCTCGATCGGCGCTTTCGTCGCGATCCTCTACTTCCTCTTCGTGGTGGGCCCGCTCATCGGCGGGTTGCAGGCGATCCTGCCTTGGGGGCTGGAATCAGTGGACTCCGCCAAATTCGGGGGCTTCCTGCTGGCGATCACGCTGGGCGTGGGCGGCATCATGATGTCGCTGCCGCTGGGGATCGTGCTCGCGCTCGGGCGGCAATCGGACATGCCGCTGGTCAAAGGCTTCTCGGTGGTCTTCATCGAGTTCATCCGCGGCGTGCCGCTGATCACGCTCCTGTTCGTGGCCTCGCTGCTGCTGAACTACTTCCTGCCGCCGGGCACGAATTTCGACATCATCCTGCGGGTGATGATCCTCGTGACCTTCTTCGCAGCCGCTTATATCGCCGAGGTGATCCGCGGCGGTCTCGCAGCACTCCCGCGGGGCCAATACGAGGCGGCTGATGCGCTGGGGCTCGATTACTGGAAGGCGCAGCGGCTGATCATCCTGCCGCAGGCGCTGAAGATTTCGATCCCGGGCATCGTCTCCACCTTCATCGGCATGTTCAAGGATACGACGCTGGTCGTGTTCGTGGGTCTCTTCGACCCGCTCAAGGGCATCCCGGACTTCATCCGCGCCGACTTCAACTGGAAAGGCATCTACTGGGAGCCCTTCATCTTCGTCGGCGCCATCTTCTTTATCCTGAACTTCGCCATGTCGCGCTACTCGATGTCTCTCGAGCGTCGACTGCAGCGTGATAACCATTAATCGGGGACTAGACACAATGACCGAACCGCAATTCGAACGTCAGGTCGACCGCAGCCATATGCAGGTCTCCGACGAGGTCGCGATCCAGATCGAGAACATGAACAAGTGGTATGGCCAGTTCCACGTCCTGCGCGACATCGATCTGACCGTGCAGCGTGGTGAGCGTATCGTCATCGCCGGGCCCTCGGGCTCGGGGAAATCGACGCTGATCCGCTGCATCAACCGTCTGGAGGAACACCAGGCGGGCAAGATCGTCGTCGACGGGATCGAGCTGACGAACGACCTGAAGAACATCGACAAGGTCCGCCGCGAAGTCGGCATGGTGTTCCAGCACTTCAACCTGTTCCCGCATCTGACCATTCTCGAGAACCTGACGCTGGCCCCGATCTGGGTGCGCAAGACGCCCAAGAAGGAAGCCGAAGCGACGGCGATGCATTACCTCGAGAAGGTGAAAATCCCCGAGCAGGCCGACAAGTATCCCGGCCAGCTTTCGGGCGGTCAGCAGCAGCGTGTGGCGATCGCGCGCTCGCTGTGCATGAAGCCGCGGATCATGCTCTTCGACGAACCGACATCGGCGCTCGATCCGGAGATGATCAAGGAAGTGCTCGACACGATGATCGAGCTGGCGGAAGAGGGGATGACCATGCTCTGCGTGACCCACGAGATGGGCTTCGCACAGGCGGTGGCGAACCGGGTGATCTTCATGGCCGACGGTCAGATCGTCGAGCAGAACAACCCGCACGACTTCTTCAACAACCCGAAATCCGAGCGGACCCAGCAGTTCCTGAGCCAGATCCTCGGACACTGAGGCAGGGCCGGGGGCAAAGGCTGGGGGTTTCACACCCCCAGACCCCCGTGGGATATTTCCGCCAAGGCGTAGAATTAAAAAAGGGGCGGCGCGAATACTCGTGCCGCCCCTTTTCTATATTCGCGTCTGATTTAAAGAAGGTCGGAAACCGCTTCGCGCTCTTCTTCCAGTTCGCCGACGGTGCGGGCCATCATCTCTTTCTGGAAATCGTTGAATTCCAGACCTTCGACGCGCTCGTAATGACCGTCCTTGCAGATCACCGGCAGGCCGACCATCAGCCCCTCGGGGATGTCGTAGAGGCCGGTCGACGGCACGGCCATCGACACCCATTTGCCATCGGTGCCGTGGATCCAGTCATGCATGTGATCGATCGCGGCATTGGCGGCGGAGGCGGCCGAGGACGCGCCACGCGCTTCGATGATCGCAGCGCCACGGGTGGCAACCTGCGGGATCAACGTCTCGCGATACCAGGTCTCGTCGCCGATGATCTCGGAGAGCTTGCGGCCCTTCGCTTCGGCTTCGGTCCAGTCGGCGAACATGGTAGGCGAGTGGTTGCCCCAGACCACGAAACGCTCGATGTCGTCGACATGCAGATCGGCCTTCGACGCGAATTGCGTCAGCGCGCGGTTGTGGTCGAGCCGGATCATCGCGGTGATGTTCTCGGTCGGGAAGTTCGGCGCGTTGGCCGCGAGGATCATCGCGTTGGTGTTGGCCGGGTTGCCGACGACCACACATTTCGCGTCGCGCTTGGCAGCCTTGTCGAGGGCTTCGCCCTGCACGCGGAAGATCTCGGCATTGGCCGACAGCAGATCGCGGCGCTCCATGCCTTTGGTGCGCGGACGCGAGCCCACGAAGAAAGCGGCATCGATATCGGTGAAGGCGGTCACCGGATCATCGGTCACAACGGTGCCAGCGAGCAGCGGGAAGGCGCAGTCTTCCAGCTCCATCACCACGCCACGCACCGCGTCGAGCGCCTGCGGCAGGTCCAGAAGCTGCAAGATCACCGGCTGATCGGGACCGTAGACATCCCCCTTGGCGATGCGGAACAGCAGCGCGTAGCAGATCTGACCGGCAGCCCCGGTGACGGCGATGCGTTTCGGCGTTTGAGCGGACATGGAAACCCTCCTGTGATGATTACGCCAGAGAGATAGGGCACAGGCGCGCGGCTGGCCATAGAAAACCGTGCCCTAACGTCACGATCACGGGAGGGAAAAGCCGTGTTCAGCCCCGCCGGGTCGGCGTGAAGAAATCGAGCACCGATCCCTGACCCGGCTGCACTTCGTCCCAGCTGTCGATCTGGAAATCGACGATCAGCGTGGCGCAGGTCGGGAAGCGGCGGAAATCGGGGTCGTGCAAGGCGCGTGCAGGCAGGCGATGGGCGAATTCCGCGATGCCCGGGTTGTGGCCCAGCATCATCACGGTCGGCGCGGAGGCGGTGCGCAGAACCTGCAGCATCATCTCGGGGGCTGCGTGGTAGAGATCCTCGACATAGCTCACCTCCGGCCGTGTCTCGATCACCGCGCGCTCCACTCGGTCCCATGTCTCGCGGGTGCGAGTCGCCGAGGAGCAGAGCACCTCTTCCGGCTCCAGCCCGCGCGAGGCGAGGAAATCGCCCAGTTCGAGCGCAGCCGCGCGTCCGCGCGCATTGAGCGGGCGATCACGATCTTCCATCGCCGGGTCGTCCCAGCTGGATTTGGCATGGCGGGTCAGGATCAGGCGGCGATAGCCGAGCGGTGTCATGGGTGGAACTGCCTCATATGCCATGCGGATTGCTGAGGCAGCCTGCCATAGCTTTCACCTGCCGGGCAAGCGCGTCTTGCAAGACAGCCGTGATCGCGACAGGCCGCGCCTTCGGGGCGGTCGAGATGCGCGTGACAGCTTTGCGTGTCGTAACCGTCGGGTTTGAGCGCATCGACCGGGCAGGCGGTGGCGCAGGGCGCAGGGCAACCGACGCAGGGATTGGCGGCGGGTGCGGGCAGGGGAAGCAAGCCAGGCAGGGCCAGCGCGCCCCGCACCGAGGCCCAGAGGCCCATATGCGCGTGGCACATCAGATGGACCGGCGAGGCGAAGCTCTGTCCGCTTTTCACGGCCCAGCTTACGAAAGGCTGCCAGGGCGGGCCGGTGAAGGGGAAAAGTGCGCGGGCTTCAAATTGCCGTGCGAGGGCGCCGATCACCCGCGCAGACCAGCGGTCCAGCGGATCGGATGCGATCTCGGCGAATTCCGGCTGAGCGGTGACGTGATCCCAGAAACCCGGCTCGTCGGGCGAGATCAGCGCGATTGTCTCGCCATCCTCATGCAGCAGCCCCGACACGAAGAGCCGGTGCGGGGTCAGCGCCGCGGCGAGGGCAGAGATCACCGGCGGTGTCTCACTCACTGCGCGGTTTCACGCGCGGCTCTGTCGAGCGGATCATCGAGCCCGCCCCATGTTCGGTGAACAGCTCCAACAGGCAGGCATTGGCGACGCGCCCGTCGACGATGACCACCGCGCGCACGCCCTCGTCGACCGCTTTCAGCGCGGTCTCGACCTTCGGGATCATGCCGCCCGCGATGGTGCCGTCTTCGATCAGGGCGGTCACGTCCTCGGGGGTGAGCTGCGTGATCACCTCGCCCGCCTTGTTCTTCACGCCCGCCACGTCGGTCAGCAGAAGCAGGCGATCGGCGCGCAGCGCGCCCGCGATGGCGCCGGCTGCGGTGTCGCCATTGACGTTGAAGGTCTCGTTATCGGCCATGCCGGTCGCGACCGGGGCGATCACCGGGATCATGCCCGCGTTATAGAGGTCGCGGATCACCTGCACGTTCATCTCGACCGGACGACCGACGAAGCCCAGTTCGGGATCGTCCGCCTCGCAGACCATCAGGTCGTCATCCTTGCCCGAGATCCCGACCGCGCGGCCGCCTTGGTCGTTGATCGCCTGCACGATGCGCTTGTTGACGAGGCCCGAGAGGATCATCTCGACCACTTCGACGGTGGCTTTGTCGGTCACGCGCTTGCCGCGGACCCATTGGCTTTCGATGCCGAGCTTGCCCAGCATCTCATTGATCATCGGTCCGCCGCCATGCACCACGACCGGGAAGATGCCGACCTGACGCATCAGCACGATATCGCGGGCGAAATCGGCCATCGCCTCTTCGTCGCCCATCGCGTTGCCGCCGAATTTCACCACGACCACGGCGCCGGAATAGCGTTGCAGGTAGGGCAAGGCTTCCGAGAGGGTGCGGGCGGTGGCGATCCAGTCACGATCCATGGTCTGCTTTCTCATCTGGCTGGTCCTCGGGCAGGGTGGTCCCATCTTGCTAGACCGTTCGCGCCGGGTTTGGAAGGGCGCAATCGGGGCCGTTGCGCTCGGAACAAAACCGACTAGGGTCGGGAGCGCGCTGACGGGGAGTTCGAGTAATGGATGATCGCAAAGTAATGCTGCTGACGGGGGCGAGCCGGGGCATCGGCCACGCCACGGTGAAACGCTTCGCAGCCGAAGGGTGGCGCGTCATCACCTGCTCGCGCCAGCCTTTCCCCGAGCAATGCCCGTGGGGTGGCGGGCGCGAGGATCACATCCAGGTCGATCTCGCCAAGCCCGACGAGGTGATCGACGCGATTGCCGACATTCGCAGCAGGATCGACGGGCGGCTGCATGCGCTGGTCAACAATGCAGGCATCTCGCCGAAAGGGCCGGAGGGTGAGCGGCTCAATACGCTCGACACCGATCTGCGCACCTGGGGGCAGGTCTTCCATGTGAACTTCTTCGCCTCCATCGTGCTTGCGCGCGGTCTGGTCGAGGAGCTGTCGACCGCGCAGGGGGCCGTGGTCAACGTGACCTCTATCGCAGGTCTGCGGGTGCATCCTTTCGCAGGGGCCGCCTATTCCACCTCGAAAGCCGCGCTCAAGGCGCTGACGCGCGAAATGGCGCATGATTTCGGGCCGCTCGGGGTGCGCGTGAACGCCATCGCGCCGGGTGAGATCGAAACCTCGATCCTCAGCCCCGGCACCGAGAAGATCGTCGAGAAACTGCCGCTGCGCCGCCTTGGGCAACCCTCGGAAGTGGCGGATGTGATCTGGTTCCTGTGCTCGGATGCGTCGAGCTACGTCACCGGCACCGAGATCGAGGTGAACGCGGGCCAGCACGTCTGAGGTCGCGTCCGGGACGGCTCAGGTCTTCTTGCCGATTTTCGGCTCCGTGCCCATCGCGAGGCGCGCGATATTGGTGCGGTGCCGCCAGAAGATCAGCACCGAAAGGCCCGCCGCCAGCATCATCAATTCGCGATAGCCGAGGAAATAAGCCAGCGGCACCGTTGCCGCCGCCGAAACCAGCGCCGCGAGCGAGGAAATCCGCGTCAGCAGCGCCGTGACCAGCCAGACGGCGCAGGTCGCAAGGCCCACGGGCCAGGCCAGCGCGATCATCGTGCCGAGGAAGGTCGCCACCCCTTTGCCGCCCTGAAAGCGCAGCCAGACCGGGTAGATGTGACCGATGAAGGCGGCCGCGCCCGCCACTTGTGCGGCGGTTTCGCCCAGCGTGTAGCGTGCGATGAGAACCGCAATCGCGCCTTTGCCGCTATCGAGGATAAGGGTGGCAAGCGCCGCGCTCTTGCTGCCGGTGCGCAGAACGTTCGTCGCGCCGATATTGCCGGAGCCGATTTTGCGCAGGTCGCCCAGTTTGAAAAGCTTGGTGATAACGAGCCCAAACGGCACAGATCCGAGCAGGTAGCCCAGTGCAGCCACCAGCCCGAGCCATGCTGACCCGTTCTCAATTCCCGGCATATGCCTGCCCTCGCCTCGTTTATGAGTCGTTATTGTTGTTATAAACCTGCACCCCTGCGACGAATGTGGCAAGCGTTTTGCCTTCCATTCGAGCAGTATCGAAGGGGGTATTCTTTGATTTTGAGCGCAATTTAAACCTGTCGAGCACGAACGGCGCGTCCGGATCGAAGAGCACGAGGTCTGCCGGAGCGCCCTCGCAAAGCCGTCCCTGCGGCAATCCCAGACGCTTCGCCGGGTTCAGCGACATCGCCCGGAAGAGCTGTGGCAGGGTCAGCTGACCGGCATGGTAAAGGCGCATCGCGGCGGGCAGGATCGTCTCGAGCCCGACCGCGCCGGAGGCCGCTTCCTCGAAGGGCAGGCGCTTGGATTCCTCATCCGCGGGCGTATGCAGCGAGCAGATCACGTCGATCGTGCCGTCGGCCACCGCCTCGATCACCGCGAGCCGGTCTTCCTCGTCGCGCAGCGGCGGCGTCAGTTTGAAGAAGGTCCGGTAATCGCCCACGTCGAGCGCGTTCAGCGTCAGGTGGTGGATCGAGACCCCGGCGGTCACATCGAGCCCGGCTTCTTTCGCGCGCGCCAGCGCGGGCAGGGCCTTCGCGGTGGTGATCTGGTCGGCGTGATAGGCGAGGCCCGTCATCTCCACCAGCGCCAGATCGCGGTCGAGCCCCATCCGCTCGGCCATCGGCGATACGCCCGGCAAGCCCCGCAGCGAGGCGAATTTGCCCGAAGTGACGGCCGCGCCTTTCGACAGGACCGGCTCTTGCGGATGGCCGATCACTAGAGCGCCCAAATGGGCTGCATAGGTAAAGGCGCGTTGCAGCACCTTGGTCTGATCCGAGACGCGCGTGACGTCGGTGAATGCCACCGCGCCCGCATCTTTCAGAAAGCCGATCTCGGTCATTTCCTGCCCGTCGCGGCCCTTGGTCAGCGCCGCCATATGCAGGATGCGGACCGGCGCGTCCGCCGCGCGGCGGGTGACGAATTCCAGCGTCTCGGGGGTGTCGATGGCGGGCTGCGTGTCGGGGCGGGCGATGATGGTGGTCACGCCCCCGGCTGCGGCGGCCAGCGCCGCCGTGCGGAAGCTTTCCATGTGGCGCTCGCCCGGCTCGCCGATCTTCACGCCCAGATCTACGATCCCCGGCGCGAGGTATTTACCGCCGCAATCGATCACCTCGGCATCGGCGGGGGCGGACATGTCGCCGATCGCCGCGATTAGGCCTCCGTCGATCACCACGTTTCCGGTGGTTTCGGTCAGCGCCTCGGGGTCGATCAGCTTGGCGTTTTCGAGGAAAAGGGTCATGCGTCGTGCCTCACTTCGCCACCAGTTTGCGCGCGGCCTGCGCGCTCTCGATCTCACGCACCACGGGCCCCGCATCGGCGAGGTGGCGGATCAGGTGCTTGTCGCCCGCCGTCGTCACGACCTGCACATCGCCCATCAGCGAGCGCACGCCGGAGATTTGCAGCAGCATCACCTGTTTGCCCTGCGGCCCGATCAGCCGCTTGTCCGTCAGCTGCCAGCGCCGCGCGAAGGCCTCCGAGCGGAAATAGAGCCCGCGCGCTGCCATACCGACCACGACGGCGAAGCTCGCGATCACCACCTGATTAGGCTTGCCGAGCCAGAACAGCACCGTCGAGATCAGCACCGCGCCGATCACGGCCAGAACCGCGTGATCGGTCCAATAGCGTTTCTTGTCCGCCGTGAAGACGGCCAGAACCTTTTCGCCCTCGTCCAGCGGCAATTCGCTTTCGGGGCCGGGGCGGTAGTTGAGAACTTCGTCGCGCTCGATCTTAGACATAGGTGCCCTCCGTGAGAGCGCGCCCGCGCTCGGCCCGCAGGTTGCGCGCCAGAAGATCCATCACCGCCATCCGCACCGCCACGCCCATCTCGACCTGTTCCTGAATGACCGAGCGGTTGATGTCGTCGGCGATGGTGCCGTCGATTTCGACGCCACGGTTCATCGGGCCGGGATGCATGACGATCGCGTCTTCCTTGGCGAAGGCGAGCTTCTCGGCATCCAGCCCGTAACGGTGGAAATATTCGCGCTCGGAGGGGATGAAGCCGCCATCCATCCGCTCTTTCTGAAGCCGGAGCATCATGACGACATCGGCGTCGCGCAGGCCTTCGCGCATGTCGTGATAGACCTCGCAGCCGAATTCGGACACGCCCGAGGGCATGAGGGTCGGCGGCGCGATCAGGCGCACGCGGTTTTCCATCTTGCCCAGCAGGATCAGGTTCGAGCGCGCGACGCGGCTATGGGCGACATCGCCGCAGATCGCGACGGTGAGGCGTTTGATCCGGCCTTTCTCGCGCCGGATCGTCAGCGCATCCAGAAGCGCCTGCGTGGGATGTTCGTGCTTGCCGTCGCCCGCATTGATCACCGCGCATTCGACTTTCTGCGCCAGCAGATCGACCGCGCCGGACGAGCCATGCCGCACCACCAGCAGATCGGGATGCATCGCGTTCAGCGTCAGTGCGGTGTCGATCAGGGTCTCGCCCTTCTTCACCGACGAGGTCTGCATCGACATGTTCATGACGTCCGCCCCGAGCCGCTTGCCCGCAAGCTCGAAACTGGATTGGGTCCGCGTCGAATTCTCGAAGAACATGTTGATCGCGGTCATCCCGGCCAACGCGTCGGTCTTTTTCACCGTGCGACGGTTCAGATCCACATATTTTTCGGCGAGGTCGAGAACGGTGAGGATATCCTCGGGGCTCAGATGTTCGATCCCCAGCAGGTGCCTTGGGCGAAAAGCCATTGCGCGATGCTCCGGTTAGACTTCGATGCTTATGGCAAACGGGGGGGCGGGCGTCCAGCCGCTTTACCGTCGCAGCACCCATGAGGTAGGGTCGCGCAATGGAGACTCAGCCGACACCGGAACTCGACTATCACGCCGCTCTGGCCGCCCTCGAATGGCAGCTGGAAATGGGCGTCGATACGGTCATCGGCGATACGCCTGTCGATTGCTACGAGCTGCCCGACAAATCCGCGCAGGCCAAGGCGAAGGCGCCCGAGGCCGCGCCTGTGGCGGACCGGGAGTTGCCGCCAGTCGCGCAGATGGCGAAAATCGAGGGTCCCGATCCGGTCGTCGTCGCAGGCGATGCGGCGGGCAAGGCCGACACGCTCGAAGCGCTGCGCGCCGCCATCGACTCCTACGATATGTGCGATCTGAAGCTCGGCGCGCGCAACACAGTCTTTGCCGATGGCAAGCCTGCCGCGCGGGTGATGATCATCGGCGAGGCGCCGGGGCGCGAGGAGGACCAGAAGGGCCTGCCATTCGTCGGCCGCGCCGGTCAGCTTCTCGACAAGATGTTTGGCGCGATCGGCCTCTCGCGGCAATCGCCCGATGCCGAGGCGGCACTCTATATCACCAATGTCCTGCCTTGGCGTCCGCCGGGCAATCGCGATCCCTCGCCTGCCGAGATCGCGCAGATGCTGCCCTTCCTCGCCCGCCATGTCGATCTGGCCGATCCCGACCTGATCGTTCTGATGGGCAATGCCGCCTGTGCGGCGGCGCTCGGCAAGCGCGGCATCCTGCGGTTGCGGGGCACCTGGGCCGAGGCCTTCGGGCGGCCCACGTTGCCGATGACGCACCCGGCCTATCTACTGCGCAACCCGGCCGCCAAGCGCGAAGCCTGGGCCGATCTTCTGCAAATTCGGGCCCGTCGCGACCAAGCGTAAACCGCGCCAAACGGTCGCGCTTTCGTGAAAAAGTGACGGACGTGGCGCCGTGACGCGTAGAGATAACCATTCCCTGCACCTATTTCGGCAAGGTAACATGGAAATCGCGCGACCGTGGACAATTGCGAGCGCCCGCAGCACTGACGACAGATCGGAGACGCCATGCGCTTTCTCACCCGCTCCCTGATGGGGCTGTTTCTTCTGGCGCTGACCGTCGGCCTGCTGGCGATGGGCGGCTTCTCGATCTTTCAGGCGATGCAGGCCCGCAATGCCGAGAGCGGGCGCGCGCCCACCGCGCGCGAACGGGTTTTCGCGGCCAATGTGATCCCGGTCACCTTCAAGACGATGTCGCCGGTGCTGACCGCCTATGGCGAGGTGCGCTCGACCCGCGAGCTGGAGCTACGCGCTTCGGCGGCGGGTACGATTGTCGAACTTGCCCCCGATTTCGAGGATGGCGCGGAGGTCGAGAAGGGCGAGCTTCTGGTCAAGCTGGACCCGGCAGAAGCGCAGGCGGCGCGCGACAGCGCCGCGGCGACCGTGGCCGAGGCAGAGGCCGCGCTTGCGCAGGCGGAACGCGCTTTGGCCATATCGAAGGACGATGTTACAGCGGCACAGCGGCAGGCGGACCTGCGGCTCAAGGCGCTCGACCGGCAGCGCTCGCTCTCGGAGCGGGGCGTCGGCTCGGCGGCCAATCTGGAGACCTCGGAACTGGCGGCCTCGGCGGCCGATCAGGCGGTGCTGAACCGCCGCTCGGCATTGTCGACCGCGCAGGCGCAACTCGATACCGCGCGCACCTCGCTGACCCGCGCCAAGATCAGCCTCACCGAAGCCGACCGCAAACTGGCCGATACTGAAATTCGCGCCGAATTCCCGGGACGTCTGGCCGAGGTGAACGCGGTCGCGGGCGGGCTGGTGTCGAACAACGAGATGCTGGGCAAGCTGATCGACCCCAACGCGCTGGAAATCGCCTTCCGTGTCTCCACCGCGCAATTCGCGCGCCTGACCGACGATCGCGGCGCGCTGCGCGATCTGCCCGTGGGCGTGGAGCTGGTCGCGGGAGAGGAGACGCTGACCGCCAAGGCCGAGCTGTCGCGCGTCTCGGCGGCGGTCGATGATGGGGTGACGGGGCGCCTGCTGTTTGCGCGCATCACCGAAGGTTTGGGCAATCTGCGTCCGGGCGATTTCGTGACCGTCCGGCTGAAAGAGCCCGCGCTCGAGAATGTCGCGGAGATCCCCGCCGCAGCCGTCGATGCGGATAGCACGGTTCTGGTGCTCGGTCCGGAAGACCGTCTGGAAAGCGCCGATGTCACCGTGCTGCGCCGTCAGGGCGACGCTGTCATCATCCGCGCCACATTCGCGCCCGGCACCGAGATCGTGGCCGAGCGCACGCCGCTTCTAGGCCGCGGGATCAAGCTGCGCCCGATGCGCCCCGGCCAGCCGCAGGCGGCCACCGAGCCCGAGACGATCAATCTCGATCCCGAGCGCCGCGCCAAGCTGGTCAGCTTCGTCGAGACGAATACCGCGATGCCGGACAACGCCAAGCAACGCTTTCTTGCCGAGCTGAAGCAGGAGGAGGTGCCCGTCGCTACCGTCGAGAAGCTCGAATCCCGGATCGGAGGCTGAGATGGCGTCTGGCCTCGACCCCAGAGAGCTGCCGCCCGGTCGCGGACTGATCGGCCTCTTCACCCGCCACGCGACCCTGGCGAATATCGTGCTGGTGGTGATGATCTGCGCGGGGCTCGTCGCCCTGCCGCGGATGCGCGCGCAGTTCTTCCCGGATTCGGTCGAGGAATCGATCACCGTCTCGGTGAAATGGGACGGCGCAGGCGCGGAGGAGGTCGACCGGGCGATTGTTCAGGTGCTGGAACCCTCGCTGATTTCGGTCGAGGGGGTGGAAGCCTCGGACAGCCGCGCCTCAGAAGGCTCGGCGCGGATCAGTCTCGATTTCGAACCCGACTGGGACATGTCCCGCGCGGTCAATGATGTCGAGAACGCGCTGGCCTCGGCAGGCGATCTGCCCGAGGGCGCGGAGGAGCCCGAAGTGGCGCGCGGCGTCTGGCGCGACACGGTGACCGATCTGGTAATCACCGGGCCGCTTTCGCCCGAGCAGCTGGGCCGGTTGGGCGATGAGGCGGTGGTGCGGCTCTATCAGCAGGGCGTCACGCGCACCTCGCTTGCCGGGATCGCGGCCCCCGAAACGGTGGTCGAAGTGCCGACAGTTTCGATGATGGCGCATGACGTAACGCTGACCCAGATCATCGACGTGATCTCCGCCGAGGCGAATACCGATCCGGCGGGCGAAGTGGCGGGCGGGGCCACGCGGGTGCGCACTGGCGAAGAACGCCGCTCCGCTCCCGAGATCGAGAACCTCGTGATCCGCACCGAACCGGACGGCTCGCAGCTGACCGTGGGCGATGTCGCCAATATCCGCGTCGAAGGCGGCGACCGGAACCGGGCCTATTTCGTGGGCGACAACTCGGCGGTGGTGATCAATGTCGCGCGCTCGGCGGCGGGCGATGCGATCGCGATCCAGCACAAGGTCGAAGGCGTGATCGACCAGATGCAGCCGACCCTGCCTGCGGGCACCACGATGGATCTGGTGCGCACGCGGTCCGACGCAATCACACAGCGCCTCGACCTGCTGGTGGGCAACGGGGTGCTGGGGCTGAGCCTCGTGCTGGTGCTGCTGTTTTTGTTCCTCAATGCGCGCACGGCCTTCTGGGTGGCGATGGGGATCCCGACCTCGATGGCTGCGGCGCTGGCGGTGATGTATTTCACCGGCATGACGCTGAACATGATCTCGATCTTCGCGCTCATCCTGACGCTGGGGATCGTGGTCGACGATGCGATCGTGGTGGGCGAGCATGCCGATTTCCGTGCGCGCCATCTGGGAGAGCATCCCACGCTTGCCGCCGAGAACGGCGCGCGGCGCATGGCGGCGCCGGTTTTCGCCTCGACCCTGACGACCGTAATCGCCTTCGCAGGGCTGACCGTGATCGGCGGGCGCATGGGCAATATGATCGTCGATATCCCCTATACGGTGATCGCGGTGCTCGCCGCCTCGCTGATCGAGTGTTTCGTGATCCTGCCCAATCACATGAGCCACGCGCTGCGCCACACCTCCGAGGGCAAATGGTACGACTGGCCCTCGCGGCAGGTGAACTGCGGGCTCGACTGGTTCCGCCGCGTGGTGATGAAGCCGCTCACCCGGCTGATCGTCATCGGGCGCTACCCGGTGATCGCGGCGGCGATCGCGCTTCTGCTGTGGCAGGTCAGCTTCGTGATGTCGGGCAAGGTGCAATGGCGCTTCTTCAACCCGCCCGAGCAATCGACGGTGAACGGCGCCTTCTCGATGGTCGAGGGCGCGACCCGGGCCGACACCGAAGAGATGATGCGCACGATGCAGGCGACCGTGACCAAGGTCGCCAAGGAATTCGAGGACGAATACGGCGTGAACCCCGTCGAATACGCGATCGGGCAGATTGGCGGCGCATCGGGCCGGGGGCTGGCCTCTGCCGATACCAAGGATGCCGATCTTCTCGGCTCGCTTTCGATCGAGGTGATCGATCCCGATTACCGGCCTTATTCCAGCTTCGATTTCGTCTCGCGGCTGCAGGCCGAAACCCCGCGCCTGCCGCTGGTCGAAGAGATCAGCTTCCGCCGCTTCCGCTCCGGCGGCGCTGGGGACGGGATCGCGGTGCAGTTCTCGGGCAACGAGACGCGCATACTGAAAGACGCCGCCGAAGACCTGAAGACGCAGCTTGCGCAATTCCCCGAAGTCTCGGCGGTGGAGGACAACCTTGCCTATGACAAGCAGGAGCTGATCCTCGATCTCACCCCGCAGGGCGAGGCGCTGGGCTTCGACATTGCGACGCTGGGTCGTGAATTGCGCGCGCGTCTGAACGGCACCGAGGCTGCGAGCTTCCCCGATGGGGTGCGCTCGGCCACGATCCGTGTGGAACTGCCCGACGAAGAGCTGGCCGCCGATTTCATCGACCGGATGCAGCTGCGCGCGCCCGGTGGCGAATGGGTGCCGCTGGCCGATATCGTCTCGGTGCGCAGCCAGACCGGCTTCTCGACGATCCGGCGCGAGGATGGCGTGCGGCAGGTCTCGGTCACGGGCGATGTCTCCGAAGACGATCCCGCGCGAGCCAACGAAATTCTGGCGCGCATCTCCGACGAAATCCTGCCGCGGATCTCCGAAGAACGCGGCGTGGCCTATACGCTCACCGGGCAGGCCGAGCAGGAACGCGACTTCATGAACGACGCGATGATCGGCCTGATCATGTGTCTGATCGGAATCTACATCGTGCTCGCGTGGATCTTCGCGAGCTGGACAAGGCCGATCGTGGTGATGTCGGTGATCCCCTTCGGCGCGGTCGGCGCGATCTGGGGCCACTATGTCTGGAACCTGCCGATGTCGATGTTTGCCGTAGTCGGCGGGATCGGGATGATCGGGATCATCATCAACGATGCGATCGTTCTGATCTCGACGGTGGATGAATATGCCGAGAAGCGGGGGATCGTGCCCGCCATCGTCGATGCAGTCTCGGATCGCCTGCGCCCCGTGCTGTTGACGACGCTGACGACGGTTCTGGGCCTCGCGCCGCTTCTATATGAACAGTCCAGCTCGGCCCTATTCCTGAAATCCACCGTCATCACGCTGGTCTACGGTCTGGGCTTCGGGATGATCATCGTGCTGCTGGTCGTGCCTGCGGTGCTCGCGGTGCAGCTCGATTTCGGGCGGCAGGTGCAGGCGGTGCGTCACGGCGTGCGGGTCGTGCGGCTGCGCGCTGTGCTGGCTGGCGTCGCGGCGCTGATGGCCGTGGGCTTCGCGCTCACGCTGGGCCGTGCGATGTGGGAGGGTCAGGCGCTGATGCCCGCCTTCGGAGGCTTCGCGCTGATCGCGGGAATGGTGGCGATGGGGGCAGGGCTGATCGCGCCACGGCTGTTGCGCGGCCATATCCGCCACCGACCGCCGCCGGAAGTCTGACGCCCACGAACTTCGAGAGAGCTGATTACTCGGTGCAGCCCATGATCTCGACCGCGCCGCGATCCGAGAGCACGGTGATGCGCAGATCGCTGGGGTCGAGGTCGAAGGGCTTCGCGTCCGGCGGCACGAAGTCGGCGCTGGTCACGAGCGTGTCGCCCTCACGGTGGCTGTCGGCCTCGGACACCCAGACCGGGCGCGAGGCGAGTTCCAGAAGCGCGTTTTCCGTGCCGATCGCGGGCGGCAAATCGACCCGCGCCGTCAACCGAACCCCATCCTTCATAGGCTCCGTCTCGCAGCGCGTCTGCGGGTCGATCTTGCGTGGCTCACGCGCGAGCGCGGCCTGAATTTTCGGGTCAGGCGTGCCGTCTCCGGTGACCTCGGTCTGCAGATGCAGGCTGACCGGAACACAGATATTGTCGCAGATCCCGATCATCACATCGGCTTTCAACTGCACCGGCTTGCCCGGATCTTTCGGCGTCACCGAAATCGGCAGCACGACGCCGTCGTGATAGCCGACGGTGCGCATGCCGGAAGACAGGAAGACTTCCGGCGCGGGCCAGTGGACCACGGCCGAGGCGAGATTGCTCGACCCGGTGAACTGAATCTGCGGCGGGATGCCCGCATCGCCAGGCGAGCGCCAATAGGTTTTCCAGCCGGGCGCGAGCGCGATCTCCAGCGCCGCCATGCGGGTGCCGTTCGCGCCTTTGCCGCCTGCGCGCAGCTGCGCCTGCTCCAACCCCGGGGGCGTCGGCAGTGCGGGCATCGACGCGTCTTGCGGCGTGACCTGCTCTTGCGCGGCGATCTGCGCGACAGCTTCCTGGGCCGCCACGCCGAGCGGGCAGCAGCCGAGCAGGATCCCCATGACTGGTAACAAACGTGTCATATGTTTTACCTAGTCGCTTCCCTGCACGTTCAGAAGTCACAAACGCGACAGAAGCGTGCAACATTTTGTCCCGGCGAGCCGCAATACGAAACGATTCCTGCGTCTGGCTTGAATAGACGCGCCGCTCGCGCCACCTTGAAAAGAGATGGGATGCAACCGCGAAGGGGAGCGAGATGGACCTGACAGGCAAGTTTCTGATCGCGATGCCCGGTATGGGCGATCCGCGATTCGAGCATTCGGTGATCGCCGTCTGCGCCCATTCCGACGAGGGTGCGATGGGCTTGATCATCAACAAACCCTTGCCGACGCCTGCCTTCTCGGACCTTCTCGAAAGCCTCGATATCGAACGGCCCGGCGCGGATATCCGCTTCGATCAGCCGATCCTCTTTGGCGGTCCGGTCGAGACCGGGCGCGGCTTCGTGCTGCATTCGCCCGACTGGACGACCGGCGAGGGGCAGATGGAGGTCACCGACCGGCTGCGGATGACCGGCACGCGCGACATTCTCGAAGATATCGCGATGGGGCGCGGCCCGAACCAGGCGCTGATGGCGCTGGGCTATGCGGGCTGGGGGCCGGGTCAGCTGGAGGAGGAAATCCTCGACAATGGCTGGCTCACCGCCGAGAGCGACGCCGACCTCGCGCTCGATGCCGAGCATGAAACCAAATGGGTGCGCGCACTCGAAGGCATGGGGATCGACCCCCGGACGCTTTCGGCTGCGGCGGGGCATGCGTAAGGGGTGAATGGAGGAGGGGGCTCTGCCCCCTCGGCGCGTTTGCGCCTCACCCCCGGGATATTTAATCCAAAACGAAGACGCGATCAGTCGCGCGGAGCTGCCGCGCGGCGCAGGCGGTCGTTGATCGCACGGCCGAGGCCGGTCTCCGGGATCGGGGCGAAGGCGAGCGTGTCCAAGCCGCGCGTCTGGGCGAGCGCATCGCCCTTGCGCAGCATCGCGAAGAGGTTCGCCGCCGCCTCTGTCAGATCGCCTGAGGGCGAGAGGTTCAGATCGGCGGTCGGGCAATCGCCACCAAAGCCGAGCCAGACCGCATCCGGAGGCGGCGCGGTCACGTCCAGCAGCACGGCGGCGCCCGGCGCATAATGCGATTTGAGCTGCCCCGGCGCGTTGGGCTTGGCCGCGTCGCCGCCGGTGGGCAGCGGCTGGCCGATCAGCGCCTCGATCTCTTCGGCGGCGACCCCGCCGGGGCGCAGCAATGCGGGCGGGTCGAGCGCAAGAATGGTGGATTCCACCCCGACCTCGCAGGGGCCGCCATCGATCACCGCCGCAATCTTGCCGCCAAGCCCGTCCATCACATGCTGCGCCGTGGTCGGGCTGATCTTGCCTGATGGGTTCGCGGAAGGCGCGGCGAGCGGGCCGCCGAATTCGGTCAGCAGCGCGCGGGCGACCGGATGCGCGGGCAGGCGGATCGCGACCGTGTCATGCCCGGCCGTTACCAGATCGGAGAGCCCGGCCTCGGGGCGCAGAGGCAGGACCAGCGTCAGCGGTCCCGGCCAGTAGCGCGCGGCGATCTGGCGGGCGGCGTCGGAGACCACGGCGATCTCTTCCGCGGCCTCGATCGACGGCAGATGCACGATCAGCGGATTGAACTTCGGACGCCCCTTCGCCGCGAAGATCGCCGCCACCGCGCGGTCGTTGCGCGCATCACCTGCAAGCCCGTAGACCGTCTCGGTCGGCATTGCGACCAGTTCGCCCGCGCGCAGCAGGGCGGCTGCCTGCGCATAGCCCTCGGCATCGGCGGAAAGGAGTTTCGTGTCTTGGCTCATGCAGTCGTGACGCAGCGTTGGAGTTGAAGGGGGCTGCCCTTGCGGTAGGGTATCGGCAACCCGACAGGACATAGACGCGCGCGCGGCAATTGCCAAGCTGCCCGGAGGAGACCCATGACTTACCGTTCCCCCGTCACCGATATTCGCTTCATTCTCGACCACGTCGTGCCGCTCGCACCGGTCGCGGCTACCGAGATGTTTGCCGAGGCGACCCCCGATATGGTCGAAGCGATCCTCACCGAAGGCGGCAAGCTCTGCGACGAGGTGATCGCGCCGACCAATCGCGACGGCGATCTGACGCCCGCGAAACTGGAGAACGGCGTTGTGCGCTCGCCCGCCGGTTTCAAGGAGGCCTTCGCGGCGCTGGCCGAGGGCGGCTGGATCGGCATCGCGGCGGACCCGGAGCATGGCGGGATGGGCCTGCCGCAGGCGCTGAACGTCGGTTTCAACGATATGCTCTCGGGCGCGAATCTGTCGCTGCAGCTCAACCCGCTGCTGACGCAGGGCCAGATCGAGGCGTTGGAGCATCATGCCTCCGACGAGATCAAGGCGCTGTATCTGCCCAAGCTGATCTCCGGCGAGTGGTCGGGCACGATGAACCTGACCGAACCGGGGGCGGGCTCGGATGTGGGTGCGCTGAAGACGAAGGCGGTGCCGAACGATGACGGCACCTATGCGATCTCGGGGCAGAAGATTTTCATCACTTGGGGCGATAATGATTGCGTCGAGAATACCTGCCACCTCGTGCTGGCACGTCTTCCCGATGCGGCCCCCGGCACGAAGGGCATCAGCCTCTTCATGGTGCCGAAGCTGATCCCGGATGCCGACGGTAAACCGGGCGTGGCGAACTCGCTGAAAGTGGTCTCGCTGGAGCACAAGCTCGGCATCCATGGCTCGCCTACCTGCGTGATGAGCTACGAGGGCGCGACCGGCTGGCTCGTCGGCGAAGAGAACAAGGGCATGGCCGCGATGTTCACGATGATGAACAACGCGCGTCTGAACGTGGGTGCGCAGGGCATCGGCGTGGCCGAGGCGGCCTATCAGCAGGCGCTGGCCTATGCGAAGGACCGGGTGCAGTTTGCGCCGATCGTCGAGCATGCCGATGTGCGCCGGATGCTGGCCGGCATGAAGGCCGAGATTTTCGCGGCACGCTCGATCGCGCTGGCCTGTGGCGTCGCGATCGACATGGGGCGCGCGACGAATGATGCGAACTGGCAGGCCCGCGCGGCGCTGCTGACGCCGATCGCGAAGGCCTACGGCACCGATATGGGCATCCGCGTGGCGTCGACCGGCGTGCAGGTGCATGGCGGCATGGGCTTCATCGAGGAAACCGGTGCAGCGCAATATCTGCGCGATGTGCGGATCACCACGATCTACGAGGGCACCAACGGCATTCAGGCGATGGACCTTGTGGGCCGCAAGATGATGGACGAGGGCAAGGCCGCTTTCCGTCTGCTGCAGGAGATCGAGGACGAGGCGCAGGGCGCGCGCGGCGACTTCCCGGTGCTGGCCGAAGACGTCTGGCAGGCCGCCGAGGAGCTGCGCGAGCATACCGAGTGGATGGTCAGCCAAGGCATGCAGGACCGCTTTGCGGGGGCTGTGCCCTATCTCGACGCCTTCGCACGGGTTCTGGGCGGCTATTACCACCTGCGCGCCGCGATGGCCGAGGGGCGCGATTCCGCGCGCGGGCATCTGGCCGCCGTCTATATCCGCCGCCTGATGCCCGCCTATGCGGCCTCGTTGGCCGAGGCGAAGGAAGGGGCGGAAGGGCTTTACGCGCTGAGCGTCGAAGACCTCGAGGCATGAGGGGCGAGGACGCCCGCGTGTCGATGAATGGCATCCGCTATCCTTGGGGGGAACCGCCCGAGCCGGGCGGGGCGATCGAGGTCGCGCCCGGCGTGATGTGGGTGCGCCTGCCACTGCCGATGGCGCTCGATCACGTCAATTGCTTCGCGCTCGATGAGGGCGATGGCTGGACACTGGTCGATCCCGGGATCGACACCCGCAAATGCCGGGCGGCGCTGCAGGCGGCGCTCGATGGGCCGCTGGGTGGCAAGCCGGTCACGAAGGTCTTGGTAACGCATTACCACCCGGATCACATCGGGCTGGCGGGCTGGCTGCAGGAGCAGGGCGCGGAGCTGATCACGACGCGCACCTCGTGGCTGTTCGCGCGGATGCTGCAGCTCGATCCGCAGGATCGGCCCGTGGCCGAGACGCTTGATTACTACCGGCGCGCCGGGATGGACCCGGCGCTTCTTGAGAAACGCGCCAACGAACGCCCCTTCAATTTCGCCGATTGTGTCCATGCGCTGCCGCTTGGCTTCACCCGGATCGTGGAGGGCGACGAGATCGCCCTCGGCGGGCGGCGCTGGGCGGTGAAGATGGGCGACGGGCACGCGCCCGAACATGCGACGCTGTGGAGCTTGGACGACGATCTGGTGCTGGGCGGCGATCAGCTGCTGCCGTCGATCTCGGCCAATCTCGGCGTTTATGCGACCGAACCCGAGGCCGATCCGCTGGCCGATTGGCTGGCCTCCTGCGCGCGGTTTGCCGAGATCGCGGAGGATCGCCACCTCGTGCTGCCCGGCCACAAGCTGCCGTTCACCGGGCTGCCGCTGCGGCTGCGCCAGATGATCGAGAACCACGAGGGCGCGCTGAAACGTCTGCGCAAGCACCTCGACACCCCGCGCACCGCCTGCGAGTGCTTCCCGCCGCTGTTCAAACGCCAGATCGACGAGAGCACCCACGGGCTCGCGATGGTCGAAGCGATGGCGCATCTCAACCATCTTTGGCACAAAGGGGAGGTGAGCCGCACCTTGCGAGAGGACGGCGCCTGGCTCTGGAGCCTGAAATGACCGAGATACGCACCACCGCCGAAGCCCATGAGGAAGCCGCCCTTCCGAATGCGAAGGTGGTGCATACCTCGGAGAACGCGCCGAAGACCGCCGAGGTCAAACCGCTTCCGCCCGAGCTGGCCCGCGGACGGCCCGAGGATAAGAGCCCGGCGCAATGGGCCTATGAGCGGGTTCTGCTCTATATCCAGAACTTCGAAGAGCAGTTGCAGGAAGACGAGGAGGTCGTGCTTGGTCTCACCGGCGGCGAGGCGGGCGTGCTGCAGATCGAGGGGATCGGCTTTTTCGACCCCGACATCCTCACTTTCTACGGCACCGACGAATACGGCGCGCGCACGCAGCTCATTCAGCATGTGAATCAGCTCAACGTGATGCTGATCGCCCAGCCGAAACCGGTCGCGGACGAAGCGCCGCGCCGGATCGGCTTCCGGCTCGCCCGCGCGCTGGAGGAAGAAAATGCGTCTGACGACGCGAACCCTCAAGACGAGGCGTGACAGCTTGTCGCGGCTCGGCTAGTTTCCCCTCTGGGAGACAGCGCAAAAGGGAGAACGCGCAATGGCCGAGTATAAACCGGGCAACATGGACATTCGTGACCAGGAGAGAACATTCAACGGATTTGTTCGCTTCGTTACGGTTTCGGTGATTGTGATCATCTGCTTTCTGGTGTTTCTCGCTCTCGTAGGCGGCTGACGCGACCGGCGGCGGCTGAAAAAGACACGCTTGGGAACGGGAGATCGGGCAGATGATGCGCGTGCTTCTTGTCTGCCTGATGCTGCCGCTTTTGCTGGCTGGCTGCGGGGCGGATAACATCTATGCCTCGGATGCCGAGGTCGCCAAATATCGCTATGTTTCCGACGAACCGCCCTCGGTTACGCTCTATACCGTGATCTCGACCAATACCGGGTCGGGCGGTCACTCGTCGTTGCTGATCAACGGGCGTGAGCGGATCATCTTCGATCCGGCAGGCACCTGGAACCATCCCTGGGCGCCCGAGCGCCACGATGTGCATTTCGGCATTACCGAGAAGATGCGGAAATTCTACATCGACTACCATGCCCGCGAGAGCTGGTATGTGCGGGCCCAGAAGCTTCCGATCACGATGGCGCAGGCCGATCAGCTGATGGCCCGCGTGGAGCGCAACGGCTCGGTCAACAAGATGATGTGCGCGGATTCGGTGTCGAGCGCGCTGCGTGACATGCCGTGGCTGCACGACAAGGTGCCCTTCACCTTCTCGCCGCTGAAGTTGTCGAAGGCGTTCGGGCAGTTGCCGGGCGTGACGGAAAAGGATCACTACGACAACGATCCCGACGACAATTCCGGCGTGCTGATGATCCAGCAGCAGCCCTATAATCACGGGGACACCCAGTTCAGAGAGTGAACGGGCCTTCAGACATCGCCTCGCCTGCGTGACAATGCGCGGGCGAGTGCGGGGCCCGCGACCAGCACCAGCAGGAAGCGGGCGATCTGCATCGCCATGACGAAGGGCACATCGACCTGCGTGCCCGCCGCGATGATCGCCACCGAATCCGCACCGCCGGGGCTGGTGGCGAGATAGGCGGTCACAGGCTCGATCCCGGCGAAATAGACCAATCCCATCGCGAAGGCCGCGCAGAGCGCGATCAATGCGATGATCGAGCCGAGGATGCGCGGCAGCAGCCTTGCGGCATGGCGCAACACGGCGCGTGTGAAGCGCATCCCGATCCCCCAGCCAACCACCGCATAGCTGATCGCGAGCACGGTCTGGGGCAGGGTGATCGTCAGCAAGCCGGAGGCGCTCGCGATCAGTCCGAAGGCCATCGGCAGCAGCAGCCCGCCGCCCGGAATGCGCAGCCGCACGCCCAGAAAGGCCGCCCCGATCCCGAGCGCAAGCGTCGCGCCCGCGGCGACGAGATCCGTCGGGCCTTGCTCGGCGAGTGCCGCGCCGACATCCCTAGCCTGCGCCACGCCGAAGATCTGCACGACGGCAGTTGCGGCGATCGCACAGCAGGCGACGCGGGTATATTGCATGACGGCGACAAGGCGCATGTCGGCGCCGTAATCGTCCGACATCAGCGTCATCGCGGTCGCCGCGCCGGGGGAGGAGCCCCAGATCGCCGTCGTGCCGGGCAAGCCGCCTGCCCGTGCCATCACCCAGCCGAGCGCGCTCGCCCCCAGCACCGTCGAGAGCGTCCCGGCAAGGAAGATCGGCCAGTCGCGGGCGATCTCGGGCAGGATCGAGGCGGGAAGCTTTGAGGCGATCATCACCCCCACCACACCCTGCGCCGCGATGAAGCCCAGAGGGGGCAACCGCACCGCCCCGCCGCTCGCGGCAAGCGCGATCGCGACCGCCATCGGCCCCAGCAGAAGCGCCGCCGAGAGATGCGCGAGGCTCAGTGCAAAGGCCAGAAGCGCAGAGCCCGCGAGCAGGACCGCCCAGCGCAATGCAGGGGGCCAGCGGTCGGGGGCATATCGGAAGGGAGGCAATGAGCGCATAGGGGGCTTTGAAGACGGAAATCAGGTGCTTCCGAGCAGATAGGGCTCGTAACGTCAAGCACATAGCAAAATCCGCAACTTCCGCGCAGTAAAGCAAATTTCGGGCAGGAGCGCCCGCCTTCACGTCAAACGGAGAATTCTTCGCTTTCTGGTTTCATCGACGTGAATTGAATTGATCCTTGCGCAAAACGCGTCAGGTTGGAGGCGGTCCCGCATCTCTTTGCGGGCAATGACATATGGGAGGATTACGATGTTCCAACACATCAAGCTCGGCGCGCTCGTCGCCGGGGCGATTGCATTGAGCGCACCCGTCGCCAAGGCCGAAACCTTCATTAACATCCTGACCGGGGGCACCTCGGGCGTGTATTATCCGCTCGGCGTTGCGCTGTCCGAAGTCTATGGCGAGAACATGAATGACGTGCGCGTTCAGGTTCAGTCGACGAAGGCGTCGGTCGAGAACCTGAACCTGCTGCAGCAGGGCCGGGGGGAGCTGGCCTTCGCACTGGGCGACTCGGTGAAGGATGCGTGGGAAGGCAATGCGGATGCGGGCTTCAAGGCCAAGCTCGGCAAGCTGCGCGCGATTGCCGCGATCTACCCGAACTATATCCAGCTCGCCGCGCTCAAGGATGCCGGTGCGACGACGATCACCGATCTGAAGGGCAAGAGCCTGTCGGTCGGTGCGGCCAAGTCGGGGACCGAGCTGAACGCGCGCAAGATCTTCGACGCGGCGGGCATGAGCTATGACGATCTCGGCAAGGTCGAGTATCTGCCCTTCTCGGAATCGGTCGAACTGATGAAGAACCGTCAGCTCGACGCGACCTTCCAGTCCTCGGGGCTGGGGAACGCGGCACTGAAGGATCTCTCGACCACGCAGGACGTGACTTTCGTTCAGATCCCCGCCGACATCGCCGAAAAGCTTGGCGCGCCCTACAAGGCGGGCGTGATCCCGGCGGGCACCTATCCGGGTCAGGACGCGGATGTGCCGACGGTCGCGATCACGAACATCCTCGTCACGCGCGAAGGTGTCTCGGATGAGGAAGCCTACGAGATGACCAAGCAGCTCTTCGAGCATCTCGACACGCTCAAGGCCGCGCATTCGGCCGCGAACGGTATTTCGCTCGAGGCGGCGGTGCAGGGGCTGCCGATCCCGCTGCATCCGGGTGCGGAGAAGTACTACAAGGAACAGGGCGTGCTGAAATAAGCCGCTAGAGTTCAGGTCAGGGGCGGCGCGCAATTCGGGTCGCCCCTGATCAATCGGGCCAACGCGCCCATACCGGGGGGAGGAGACAGGCATGGACACCAAGGAAGAAGCTGCGGTCGACGCGGCAGTGCACGATCCGCTGGCGGGGGGCTTTCCGAAGTCGCGCGAAGGGCGCGCGTTGTTCTGGCTCGCGGTCGCTTTCTCGGTCTGGCAAATCGCTTTCGCCGCCCATGTCATCAACCCCTCGAGCCAGATTGCGCGGGCAGTCCATGTGGGCTTCCTGCTCGCGCTCGGCTTTCCGCTGCTTGCCATCGCCAAAGGTTACGGCCCGCTCGGGCGCGCGCTCGCCTATCTGCTGGCCGCAGCCGGAGTCGCTGTCGCCGCCTATCAATGGATCGAATACACGCCGCTTCTGCTGCGCGCGGGCGATCCGAACACGCTCGATTTGGTGGTGGGCTGCGTGCTGCTGGTCACGGTCTTCGTGGCCGCCTGGATGCTGATGGGCCCGGCGCTGCCGATCATCGCGGGCACTTTCTTCCTTTATGCCATGTTCGGTGAGCATCTGCCGTCACCGCTGAACCACCGCGGCTACGCTTTCGAGCAGGTGATCGAACAGATGAGCTTTGGCACCGAGGGCATCTACGGCATCCCGACCTATGTGTCGGCCACCTATATCTTCCTGTTCATCCTCTTCGGCGCCTTCCTCGAGAAGGCCGGGATGATCAAACTGTTCACGGATGTCTCGCTCGGGATGGTCGGGCACAAGATGGGCGGGGCCGCGAAGGTCTCGGTTCTGTCTTCGGGTCTGATGGGCACGATCTCGGGCTCGGGTGTGGCCAATGTCGTGACCACCGGGCAATTCACGATCCCTCTGATGAAGAGCTTCGGCTATCGCTCCGCCTTCGCGGGCGGCGTCGAAGCGACCTCGTCGATGGGCGGGCAGATCATGCCGCCGGTCATGGGGGCCGTGGCCTTCATCATGGCAGAGACGCTGGGCGTCGATTACGTCGAGGTGGTGAAAGCCGCGCTGATCCCGGCGATCCTCTATTTCGCGGGCGCCTTCTGGATGGTGCATCTGGAGGCGGGCAAACGCGACCTGCGCGGCCTTGCCAAGTCCGAGCTGCCCTCCCCACGCAAGGCGCTGAAAGAGGGCTGGTATCTGCTGCTTCCGCTCGCCGTGCTCGTCTACCTGCTGTTCACCGGCTACACGCCGCTTTTCGCTGGCACCGTGGGCCTGTCGCTGACGGGGCTGTTGATCCTCGGTGGGTCGGTCGCGCTGGGGCTGCCCAATCAGGTGCTGCGCGTGATCTTCTGGGTCGTTCTGGCTCTGGTCGCGGCGGCGTTTTTCGAGTTCGGCATCTGGGCCGTGCTGCTTGCCATCGCGGTGCTGATCGCGATCAACGTCTTCTCGAAGGGCGGGCGCGAGACGCTCGCGCTGTGCCGGGACAGCCTCGCCGATGGCGCACGCACCGCGCTTCCCGTGGGGATCGCCTGCGCGCTGGTCGGCGTGATCATTGGCGTGATGACCCTGACCGGGGCCGCGACCACCTTCGGCCAGTTCATCGTCGGTGTCGGCAAGTCGAGCCTGTTCCTCTCGCTGATCCTGACCATGATTACCTGCATCGTGCTGGGGATGGGGATCCCGACGATCCCGAACTACATCATCACCTCCTCGATTGCGGGCCCGGCGCTTCTGGACCTCGGCGTGCCGCTGATCGTCAGCCACATGTTCGTCTTCTATTTCGGAATCCTTGCGGACCTGACGCCGCCTGTGGCTCTGGCCTGTTTCGCCGCCGCGCCCATCGCGAAGGAAAGCGGGCTGAAGATCAGTTTCGAGGCGATCAAGGTCGCCGCCGCGGGTTTCGTCGTGCCCTTCATGGCGGTCTACACGCCCGCGCTGATGCTGCAGGATGGCGGGCCGCTGGCGGCCGCGATCGGCTACTGGCCAGCCGTAGCCTATATCGTGATCAAGGCGCTGCTGGCACTGTCGCTCTGGGGTGTCGCGGTGATCGGCTGGCTGGGCCGTCCGCTGGCGCTTTGGGAGCGGGCATTGGCCATGGTCGCGGGCTTCACCCTGATCGCGGCGCTGCCGCTGACCGACGAGATCGGCTTCGCGCTCGTCGCAGCCTTCGGCGCGGCGCTCTGGCTGGGCCGCAAGCGAGCCACGGCATGAGCGCGTCCTGCCTGATGGTCGGCGCTACGATGATGGCGCTGGCGAGCAACGGTCAGTTCTCGCTGCAATGGATGCATTCGGTCGAGCACGAAGGCTGGCGCGAACATTGGCAGGTGACCGACCATGACACGCTGCGCCTCGTGGGTGCGGCGGTCAAAGGCTCGGGCGCGGGGATGGAGCCGGGCCCGGGCGGTCATTTCGAGGATGGCTGGTGGGTCTGGACGGCAGACGGGCCGGACGTCCCCGCGCTGAACCTCGCGGCTTCCGGCGCCACGATCTCGGGCTGGACGCTCTGCTCGAAAGGCTGCGAAACCATCGGCGCCGACCGCGAAGCCCCGATCCACATCGCACCCTGCGACGGGGCGAAGGGCGATTAGATTTAGATTGAGTTTTTCTTCCCTCACAACAATATTTTTTTGTGAGTATTAGTGAATTCGATTGTGATCGGAGTCAGAAATCGGCTACGAATGAATCATATATAGATACTTGTATTCATTCAGAGATTTCATGACCTATCCGTTTCAAAACGGCGCAGGGGTTAGCCAGTGCGCTGCGCTGGAGGCCGCCTGCGATATTTTTTCATCCGGGGTCGTCGCCGGCCCCAATATCCCGATGCAGCGCTTCATAAAACGAGACCTCGGGATCACCGCGCGCGAGCCGCTCAGCCTGTCAATGGTGCCGGGCGGACGCCTTCTTAGGGCGCCGGTCCTCTCGGCGACCGCGCGTTGGGAGGCGCAAGCCGCCGTGCTGCGGCCTCGACTCAAGCGCCTGCCGAGCCTGCGACAGATCAATCTGCTGCCGCTCGCTCCCGGACGCGCGCGCTGTATCTTGTTTTTGAACGCGCCAGAGACCGTTTGGGAAGAAGATACGCCACACATAACATGCCGCGAACGCCAGATTCTCGCCCGCGCCGTGCGTGGCGAGCGCCGGGAACAAGTCGCCTTCGCATTGGGTCTTTCGGTCTCGACGGTGGATATGCATCTGCGGAACCTGCGCGAGAAGTTCGGCCTTCGCACGACCAATGCCGTCGTCGCACGGGTCGTGGAGTTGGGTCTCTGCGAAGAATACCCTCTCAGAACCGACTTATGAAATGCACGCCGCAATCGAGCGAGCGATAGCTGTAAAGCGAGACGTTCGACCGGTTGCGGCGCGCGGTGCAACTTAATTGCGGAGTCGTGCCCATCACCTTGAAGCGGTCCAGACCGACCGAGGCGGTGAGGGAGATATCGCGATCCATGCGCGGCTTCCCGAACAACGGAAAGTCGCCATCGAAATCGCGCACGCCCACGGTCGCGGAGAGCTTCGCGCTCAGCGTTTTCGTGAGGCGACGGCTGGCTCCGACGGTCAGGGCCGCGCGCGTGTAGCTTTGATAGTCGCTGCGCACATCCGCGCGCTCGAGCCGTAACCCGAGGTCGATGCGCGACCTTCGCCAAATGGCCCGGTCGTAGCCCAGATTGAGTGCGTAGCGCGGCCCGTTAAGGTAGCGCTTTTCTTCGAAACGGCTTTGCGTGGCGGAGCCGATGACCGTGAGGTTGGCGTCATGTGCGAGTCGCCAGTGGCGGTCGAGACTGAGGCTCGTATCGGTCGCATCAGATCGCGTCTGCCCCGGTGCCGCGGCATAGAAGCTGCGCCCGACCTCGATGATCGCGCCCCAGGGCGCCCCTGCGATGAGACGTTCGTAGCGCACCGAAAGGCTCGGCTTCACGAAGCGCAGTTCCTTCGGCGAATACCAGTTACCCGAGACCGCGCCGCGCAGCCGAAGCCGCCAATCGAGCGCGGGGTGGATGTAATAGTCGACACTCGCGCTGGCACCGAGCCCCAACCCCGAACTCTCACGGCCGCCATCCGTGATCTGGAAGCGCCCCGCCTTGGTGACGAACACCGTCTGCGAGGAGACGTGACCTAGATTGCTCGTCGGCAGAAGCGAGACCTGCCCCGAGATCCGCCAGGGGTGCGACTGGTCGAGCCGCCGCAAAGCCGCGTTGAAAGCCAGCTCGCGGTCTGGCGCGCGATCCGACACATAGCGCAACACCCGATCCGCGCGTTTCGGGGAGCCAATCTGGTCGAGGCTTTGCTCGAGCGCGATTTGCGCCGGCGAGTAGCTGGGCGCCTTCGCTGCGATCGTCCCGAGAATGGTGATCGCGGTGAGCGTGTCGCCCTCGGCGCTGAGGCGCGTGCCGATCTGCGTCCAATCCGCGAGGCTGTGCTCTTGGGGTGCGGCGGAGAGAGGGGTGGCACACGCAAGAAAAGCCACCGTCGCGGTCAGCAGCTTTTTAGAAAAGCTCATGAAAAACTCATCGTTGGAAAATCGAAACGCTGGAGGCCATTGGGCCCCCAGCGCCTATGTCCGAAGTTTACTGCTGCTGCGCGTAGAATGTGCCGGTAAGTTGTTCGGAGCCATCGGGGCTGACGCCGGTGCCGGTTACATCGCCCAGCGCGACATATTTTCCGTTATCGTCATAGACAGAGCCGGCCAGCTGAAGATCGGCAGTTATGCTGCCTTCATCGTCGCTCACGGTCCCGTTGGCATTCGCCACGATTGCGCTCTTGCTATCAATCGTCCCGTTAACGGAAAGCGAGCCTTTCAGGTCCATCATTTTTTCGCTCAAGTCCGGCGTGTAGGCAGCGAATTGGCTCACGGTGCCAGTGACTTTGCTATTGTCGAAGTCAACGTCCATCGCCAAGCGGCCCGCGACCGGGTTGTCAGATGCACTGGCCGGGTCAAGTTTAAGCTGCCCTGTAAGGCTCGCGGTACCGGTCGGATCTTGAGCGACCAAAAGGTCGCCGTCGGTGACGCGGGTTGCAAGGCTGTCGTAGGTGGCTTGGTTCTGCGACACCTCAGCTGCGCTGTAGGAATTGCTGCCGTCCCCGCTGCCCATGCAGCCTGCAAGTGCAAAACACACGGCGGTCGCGGTAATCGAAAGTTTATAAGACATTAATTTTCCCTAATTTCCCATGCGAGCCGAAGTTGGCGCGCAGTCGGTAAGTGGCGAAATTGAGGAATTTCCTACAACCTATGGTAAACCTTAGATTGACTGTGTTGCTGCCAAGGTTGCTTGGGAAAATAGCGCTCGCGCTCTCGAGAGGTGTTTGTGAACGATCGAGGGTCTGTGGCTTTACGGTCACCCACCGAAAGAGACTCTGAAACAGTCCCTCTGATCAATCGACGGAAGGTGGGCCAACACATTCGTCGGCGACCCGTGGTCGACGCCAGACTATCGAGATTGAAAAGGGGAAGTGGTGCTGCTGGAGAGACTTGAACTCTCGACCTCTCCCTTACCAAGGGAGTGCTCTACCGCTGAGCTACAGCAGCGCCGGTTTCGGTCCGTCGCTTCGACCGTGGCGGGGATTTAGACGCAATCGCGAAGGGGTGCAAGGGTAAATCTTGCTCTCTCTCGACAGGATTTCACAGGCGGGTTAAACGAGGCGCCATGACAGGCGGAAAGAAAGATGGATCGGGCACGTCCCGCGATGCGGAATTGAGCCGCGAAGAGCGTCGGGCGCAGGCGCTGCGCGCGAATCTGCAGCGGCGCAAGGCGCAGGCGCGCGCCCGCAAATCCGAATCCAAGCCGCCGAATAACAACGAATCTGAGGGCAGTTGAAATGGACAGCATCGTCGTACGCGGCAACGGGCCACTTTCCGGCCAAATCCCGATCGCGGGGGCGAAAAACGCCTGTCTCGCGCTGATGCCGGCCACGCTTCTCAGCGATGAGCCGCTGACCCTGACCAACGCGCCGCGCCTGTCGGACATCCGGACGATGACCGAATTGCTGGCGAGCCTCGGCGCGGAAGTGACCGCGCTGCAGGAGGGCAAGGTTCTGGCGACCTCGTGTCACGGCGAGATCAACCCGGTCGCGGATTATGAAATCGTGCGCAAGATGCGCGCCTCGAATCTGGTGCTCGGGCCGCTGCTGGCGCGCTTGGGCCATGCGGTCGTGTCGCTGCCGGGCGGCTGTGCGATCGGCGCGCGCCCGATGGATATCCATGTCGATGCGCTCGCGGCTCTCGGGGCAGAGATCGAACTGAAGGATGGCTATCTGCATGCCGAAGCGAAGGGCGGGCTGAAAGGCGCCACCCACGAAATGCGCTTCGCTTCCGTTGGCGCGACCGAGAACTTCCTGATGGCGGCTTCGCTGGCGAAGGGCACCTCGGTGCTGAAGAACGCAGCCCGCGAGCCGGAAATCGTCGATCTGGCGAAATGCCTGCGTGCGATGGGCGCGCAGATCGAGGGCGACGGCACCTCCGAGATCGTGATCGAGGGCAAGGACCGTCTGCACGGCGCGACTCACCCGGTGGTCGCCGACCGGATCGAGCTCGGCACCTATATGCTCGCACCCGCGATCTGCGGCGGCGAGGTGGAGTGCCTGGGCGGTCGAATCGATCTGCTGGAGAGCTTCTGCGAGAAGCTCGACGCGGCGGGCATCTCGGTCGAGCAGACCCATGCCGGCCTCAAGGTGGCGCGCAAGAATGGCCGCATCCGCGCGGTCGACGTGACGACCGAGCCGTTCCCCGGCTTCCCGACCGATCTTCAGGCGCAGATGATGGCGCTTCTTTGCACCGCCGAGGGCACCAGCGTTCTGGAAGAGAAGATTTTCGAGAATCGCTTCATGCACGCGCCCGAACTGGTGCGGATGGGCGCGAATATAGACGTCCATGGCGGTCATGCGACGGTCCACGGCGTCGAGAAGCTCAAAGGGGCGCCCGTGATGGCGACCGATCTGCGGGCCTCCGTGTCGCTGATCCTTGCAGGGCTGGCCGCTGAGGGTGAGACCGTCGTCAGCCGTGTCTATCACCTCGATCGTGGCTACGAGCGCGTCGAGGAGAAACTGGCGGGCGTCGGTGCGCATATCGAGCGCGTGAAAGCGAGTTGATCGGCTGGCAATTCCCGCCGTCTTCCCCATATCGAATGCAGAGGTGACCCAATGACCCGTGATGCGAAATTCGAAGATGGTGGCGAAGGCGCGATCGCGCTGCGCGCCGAGACCCGCGACGATCTTCCCGTGATCGCGGCGCTGGTGCAGGACGCCGTGCTCCCGATCACCGAGATTGCCTGGGAGGCGAAATCCCGTCGTCTCGCGCTGCTGATCAACCGCTTCCGCTGGGAAGACAAGGCGCAGGCCGAGGCCGAGAAGCGCCCCTATGAGCGCGTGCGGTCGCTGCTGGTGATCTCGGATGTCACCCATGTGGCGAGCATGGGGATCGATCGTTCGGATCGCGACGTGGTGCTCTCGATCCTCGATATCACCTTTGAAGAGACCGAAGACGGCGCGGGTCGCGTGACCCTGACGCTGGCGGGCGACGGCGCGCTGGCAGCCGATGTCGAATGTCTCGATGTCGATCTGCGCGACGTCGAACGTCCCTATCGTGCGCCCTCCGGCAAGGTGCCGCATCATCCCGAGTAAGCCGCGTTTTGCTGCGGGGGATGCCTCCGGCGGGGATATTTACGCCAAGTCGAAGTGGAATTGCCCTTGGGGGCAGTGTCGTGCTTGCGGGGCAGGGCGGGAGTCTCTAATCCGAAGAGCGGAATAGGAGACTGTCGATGCCGCACTTTCTGGACACGCGCGAAGAGGGCTTTGAGGCCCGGTTTGTCGAACTTCTGGGGATGAAGCGCGAGGACAGCCCCGATGTGGATGCTGTCGTGGCCGGGATCATCGCGGATATCCGCAAGCGGGGCGATGCGGCGCTGATCGAGCTGACCGCCAAATTCGACCGACTGGAACTGACGCCCGAGACGCTGGCCTTCTCGCCCGAGGAAATCGAGGCCGAGGTCGCGAAAGTGCCCGCCGAGGAGCGCGCGGCGCTGGAACTGGCGGCCGAGCGCATCCGCGCCTATCACGAGCGCCAGATGCCGCATGACGCGCGTTGGATCGACGCGAGCGGGGCGGAACTTGGCTGGCGCTGGGGGCCGGTTTCCGCCGCAGGGCTCTATGTTCCGGGCGGGCTGGCGAGCTATCCCTCTTCGGTGCTGATGAATGCGATCCCGGCGAAGGTCGCGGGTGTGGAGCGTCTGGTCGTGGCCTGTCCGACGCCGGGCGGGGCGGTGAACCCGCTGGTGTTGCTGGCCGCGCAATTGGCGGGCGTCGATACGGTCTATCGGATGGGGGGCGCGCAGGCGATTGCCGCGATGGCCTACGGGACCGAGACGATCACGGCGGTCGACAAGATCACCGGGCCGGGCAACGCTTTCGTGGCGGCGGCCAAGCGGCGGGTCTTCGGGCGCGTCGGCATCGACATGATTGCGGGCCCGTCGGAAATCCTCGTGATTGCGGATGGCACGGGCGACCCGGACTGGATCGCGCTCGACTTGATGAGCCAGGCCGAGCATGACGAGAGCGCGCAGGCGATCCTGATCACCACCGACGAGGCTTTCGGCAAGGCGGTGGTAGCAGCAGTCGAGAAGCGCCTCGAGACGCTGGAGCGCCGTGCGATTGCAGGTGCGAGCTGGCGCGACTTCGGGGCGGTGATCGTCGCGCGCGATCTGATGGAGGCGGCCGAGCTGTCGAACAGGGTCGCCCCCGAGCATCTGGAGCTTTGCGTCGCCGATCCCGACTGGTTGGCGGAGGCGATCACCCATGCGGGCGCGATCTTCCTTGGCGCCTACACGCCCGAAGCGATCGGCGACTATATTGGCGGGCCGAACCACGTTCTGCCTACGGCGCGCTCGGCACGGTTCTCCTCGGGCCTCTCGGTGATGGATTTCATCAAGCGCACGACGCTGGCGAAGATGACGCCCGGCGCGCTGAAGGCGATCGGCCCTTCGGCCGAGGTTCTGGCGAAATCGGAAAGCCTAGAGGCGCATGGGCTGTCGGTGCGTGCGCGGCTCGATGCGCTCAATGACGAAGGGGAGGGGTGATGGCCCGGATTTCGCATATCCAGCTGGACACGGGCGGGCTGCCCGCGCCGTCGCCTGAAATCGAGCAGGAACGCAAGGTCGCGATCTACGATCTGCTCGAGGATAACAGCTTCAATATTCCGGGCCGCGACGGGCAACCTGCACCCGAAGGGCCGTTCGCGCTGACGCTTGGCGTGCGCGACCGGCGGCTGGTTTTCGACACCGAAACCGAGAGCGGAGCGAAAGTGGCGGAGTTCCATCTGTCCTTCGGCCCGTTCCGGCAGGCGGTGAAGGATTATTTCCAGATCTGCGAGAGCTATTTCGAGGCGGTCAAGAAACTGCCGCCCAGCCAGATCGAGGCGATCGACATGGCCCGGCGCGGTATCCATAACGAAGGCGCGCGCATTCTGCAGGAACGCCTTGAAGGCAAGGCCGAGATCGACATCGACACGGCGCGGCGCCTCTTCACCCTCGTTGCCGTTCTCGCCCCGAGGTAAACGGATGGGCGAGATCCCCAACTCCGTTCTTTTTGCGTGCGATCATAATTCCACGCGCTCCCCGATGGCCGAGGGGATGATGAAGAAATTCTACGGCACCGAATGCTACGTGCAGTCGGTGGGCGTGAAGGCCGATCTGGAGATCGACGGCTTCACTATCGCGGTGATGGCCGAGATCGGTGTCAATCTGGAGCGTCACCGCGCGCGGTCTTTCACCGAATTGCAGGAATGGGGCGACGATCTGTCGGCCTTCGATTTGGTGATCGCGCTGTCGCCAGCCTCGCAGCGTCAGGCGCTGGAGCTGACGCGGTTCTTTCATCTCGACGTGGAATATTGGCCGATCCTCGATCCGACCGGGATCGGCGAGACGCGCGAGGCCAAGCTTGCCGCCTATCGCGACACCCGCGACCAGATCCGCCGCCATCTCATCGAACGTTTCGGAGAGCCGACCGTCTGATCAGCCGCCAGACTGTGCAGGCTGCGTGCCAAGTCGGCCCAGGTTCGCCTCGATCCAATGCGCAAGCTCGAAATAGCGGATCGCGATCGCCTCTCCTGCCTCGGTCAGGCAATAGTCCACGCGCGGCGGCACCTCGCCATGATCGCGCCGCGAGATCAGCCCATCCGCTTCGAGCACCTGCAAGGTCTGGGCCAGCATCCGCTCGGAAATGCCGCCGATCCTGCGACGCAACTCGGAAAAGCGCAGCCGCCCGTCGCGCAGCGCGACCAGAACCAGCCCGCCCCAGCGCGAACTGACATGCGACAGGATCATGCGCGAGGGGCAGTCGGCGTTGAACACATCGGCGACGGGCAGCGGGGGATCGGTCTGTTGCATAATGCGGAGGCTCCTGTGCGGGGCTGCTGAACACTTACCAAAATGTAGGTACTTCCTTTTGCGCAGTAAAGAGCGCAGCTTCCCGTCAGCGAAAGACAAAAGGAGGTCGCCATGACCATCGCCGTTACCGGAGCCACCGGCCATCTTGGCCAACTCACCCTTGCCGCACTGGCCGCGCGCGGCGCGACCGACGTGATCGGGCTGGCACGCAGCCCTGAGAAACTGACGGGCGCCGCGCGGCGTTTCGACTATTCCGACCCGAGCAGCTTCGACGCGCTGGCAGGTGTCGACACGCTGATCCTGATCTCGTCGAGCGAGGTCGGCCAGCGCGCGCCTCAGCATCGCAACGTGATCGAGGCCGCCAAGGCGCATGGGGTCGGCCATATCCTTTACACGTCGCTGCTGCATGCCGACCGTTCGAAGATGCAACTGGCCGAAGAGCACGTGGCGACCGAGTCGGCGCTGGCCGCATCGGGACTGAGCCATACGCTTCTGCGCAATGGCTGGTATGGCGAGAATTACGACAGCGCGATCGCCTATGCTGCGCAATCGGGTACAATCGCCGGGGCGTCGGGCGCAGGCCGGATCGCGGCAGCCGCGCGCGCGGATTATGCCGAGGCGCTGGCCGCCGTGGCGCTCGATCCCGGCTTGCAGGGCAAAACCTATGAGCTGGCAGGCGATGCGGGTTTCACCCTCGACGAGCTGGCCGCCGAGATCGCCGCACAGGCCGGTCGCGCGGTCGAGGTCTCGCACCTCGCCGAGGCCGAGTATCGCGCGTTGCTCGAGACGATGGGCCTGCCCGCCCCCTTCGCCGCGATCATCGCGGATTCGGATGCGCAGGCCGCCAGTGGCGCGCTGTTCGACGACAGCCACGATCTGTCGCGGCTGATCGGCCACCCGACCACGCCGCTGACCGAGATCGTGCGCGCCGCATTGGGGTGACCCGCGACGGCGCCTGTGACCGCGTTTGACGCGGCGTGTGGCGCGTGGCACTCAAGGCCAGACAGCATTACGGAGAATGGCCATGCCGCGCGCCCGCACTCTCGACACGATCAGCCGCTATTACGATGCCTTCAACGCAGGCGATACGGCAGGGATGGAGGCCCAGCTGGGCGAGCCCTTCGCGCATCACGTGAACGAAGGGAAGATCCGCCACGGGATCGAGGCGTTCCGCGAATTCAACAAGCATATGAGCCGCTGCTATCGCGAGCAACTGACCGACATGGTCATCATGGCCAATGACTCAGGCACGCGGGCGGCGGCGGAGTTCATCGTCAATGGCGTCTATCTGGAGACCGATGACGGGCTGCCGGAGGCGCATGGGCAGAGCTATGTGCTGCCTGCGGGGGCGTTCTTCACCCTCGACGAGGGCAAGATCACGCGCGTCGTTACCTATTACAACCTCGCCGACTGGATCGCGCAGGTTTCGTAATGGAGGTGCGGCGGCTGACCGGAGAGGCGCTGGATGCAGCGCTCGACGACGTGGCCCGGCTGCGGATCGCGGTGTTCCGGGACTGGCCGTATATCTATGACGGGTCGCTTGAGTATGAGCGGCGCTACATCCAAAGCTACCGGGAGAGCGATGCTGCGGTGGTTGTCGGCGCGTTCGACGGGGCGACGCTGGTCGGCGCTGCGACCGGCACGCCGTTGGAAGATCACGCCGGTGATTTCGCGGCGCCTTTCGCAGGCACCGGGCTGAAGCTTCAGGACGTGTTCTACTGTGCCGAGTCGGTCCTTCTGCCCGACTATCGCGGGCAGGGACTGGGTCACGCCTTCTTCGATCATCGTGAGGCCCATGCGCGCGAGCTGGGGCGCAGCCATTCGGTCTTCTGCTCTGTGATCCGGCCCGACGATCATCCCTTGAGGCCCGCCGAGTATCGCCTGCTCGACGGGTTCTGGCGCAAACGGGGCTATGCCCCGATGGAGGGCGTAATCGCGCGGTTCAAATGGACCGATCTGGGTGAGGATGAGCAGACCGAGAAGGCGCTGCAATTCTGGGGGCGCAAGCTGTGAGCCGCGAGGTCGTAATCGCGGCAGCCGCCTATCCGCTCGACTGGTTCGAGGACTGGGCGGGCTACGCGGCGAAGGTATCCGCTTGGGTGGCTGAGGCCGCAGGGCAGGGTGCGCAGCTTCTGGTCTTTCCTGAATACGGGGCGATGGAACTGGCGAGCCTCGGCGGCGCAGAGGTCGCGGGCGATCTGGAAGCCGCGCTGATCCATGTAGCGGGCTTGAGGGCGGATATGGAGCGGCTGTTCGCAGGTCTCGCGGCGGAGCATGACGTGCATATTCTCGCCCCCTCCGGACCCGTCATCGACGGCACCAAACGCGTGAACCGGGCGAGCCTGTTCGGTCCCGGCGGGCTGATCGGGCATCAGGACAAGGCAATCATGACGCGGTTCGAGCGCGAGATCTGGCATGTCGATGCGGGCGAGGGGCTGGTGCTCTTCGACACCGCGCTCGGCAAGATCGGCGTCACGATCTGCTACGACAGCGAATTCCCCCTGCTGGCCCGCGCGCTGGCCGAGGCGGGGGCGGAGATCATCCTCGTGCCCTCCTGCACCGACACCGTCGCGGGCTATAACCGGGTGCGGATCGGTGCGATGGCGCGCGCGCTCGAAAACCAATGCGTGACCGTGCAGGCGCCGACCGTTGGCGACGCGCTCTGGTGTCCGGCAGTCGATGAGAACCGCGGCACGGCTGCGATTTTCGCCCCAGCCGACGGGCTCTGGCCGGAAAGCGGGATCGTGGCCGAAGGGGCGGCCGACTCACCCGGCTGGACCTTCGCGACGGTGGACTTGGATCGCGTCGCGCAAAGCCGCACCGCAGGAACCGTTTTGCCCTACAAACATTGGTCCGAGCAGTCCGAAGCGGCCCAAATAATCCGGATCGCCTCGGAAAACCCCGCCCAGCCTTGACATTCCACTTGAATTTCGCGGCCTAGGGGCGCATTTAAACGCTCGCCCGCAGATGACGCGGGTAACCATTTATGGAGTGACCATGGCCAAGGAAGAAATGCTCGAATTTCCCGGTGTCGTGAAGGAACTCCTGCCTAACGCGACGTTTCGGGTCGAGCTGGAAAACGGCCATGAGATCATCGCGCATATGGCAGGCAAGATGCGTAAGAACCGCATCCGTGTTCTGGCAGGCGACAAGGTTCAGGTGGAAATGAACACCTACGACCTCACGAAGGGTCGTATCAACTACCGCTTCAAGTGAAGCTGATCCTCGGCTCGGCGAGCCCGCGACGGCGAGAGCTTCTGGCCCAGCTCGGGCTGGAGCCTTTTGACGTGCGCCCCGCCGATATCGACGAGACGCCGCTGAAGGGCGAGGCCGCGCGCGACTATGTCGCCCGTATGGCCCGCGAGAAAGCGATGGCGCTCGATGTGGCCGATGACGAGGTGCTGCTGAGCGCCGATACCACGGTGACCTGCGGGCGCCGTATCTTGGGTAAGCCCGAAGACGAGAAGGAAGCGGCGGAGTTTCTCTGGCTGCTCTCCGGGCGTAGGCACCATGTGTTTACCGCTGTGGCTGTGCGCACGGCGCAGGGCCTGCGCGAACGGCTCGTCGATACGGTGGTGAAGTTCAAGCCGCTCAGCGACGAGGACGTGAACGGCTATCTCGCCTCGGGTGAATGGCACGGCAAGGCGGGCGGCTACGCGATCCAGGGACGTGGCGGCGCTTTCGTCCCGTGGATTCAAGGGTCCTTCACCGCAGTCGTGGGATTGCCGCTCGCCGAAACCGCAACGCTGCTCGCAAGCGCGGGCATTCGAGGAGACGTATAATGCAGGGGCGGTTGGTTCTGCTGGACGAGATCGCCGGTCGCGAAGCGGCGGCGCTGATGGTCGACGGCCAAATTGAAGACCTGATTATCGACACCTCCGAAGAGATCAGCTTCGCCCCCGGCGCGATCCTGCGCGGCACCATCGGCCGCCAGATGAAAGGGCAGGGCGGCGTCTTCGTCGATCTGCCCGAAGGCACGCGTGGCTTTCTGAAAGAGGTGAAGGGGCTCGCCCCCGGCCAGACCGTGATCTGCATGGTCTCGGGCGGCACCGAGCCCGGCAAGGCGCTGCCTGTGACGCTGCGCGTGCTGTTCAAGTCGCGCTACGCCATCGTCACCCCCGGCGCGCCGGGCATCAACGTTTCGCGCCGGATCCATGAAGAGGATCTGCGCGCCGATCTGCAGGCAGCAGCCGAGTCGGTGATGGAAGGCTCGGATATGGGCGTGATCCTGCGCTCTGCCGCGGCCCATGTGCCGCTCGAAGAAGTGGCTGAGGATGTCGCCGCAATGCGCGAGCTGGCCGAGGCCGTGACTAGCGACGTTGAGGGCGGGCCGGAACTGCTCGTCGACGCGCCCGATCCGCATGAAGAAGCCTGGCGCGACTGGGCCGAACCCCTGCCCGACGAGGTGATCGAAGGCGGGTTCGATGATCACGGCGTCACCGACGCGATCGAAGCGCTTCTGCACCCGCGGGTCGACCTGCCGGGCGGGGCTCATCTGATGATCGAGCCGACCCGCGCCCTGATCGCGGTCGACGTCAATACCGGCAACGACACGACGCCTGCTGCGGCGCTGAAGGCGAATATCGCCGCGGCCCGCGAATTGCCTCGTCAGCTGCGCCTGCGCGGCCTCGGAGGGCAGGTCGTGATCGACTTCGCCCCGATGCCCAAGCGCGACCGTCAGGCCCTCGAGCAGCAGCTGCGCCGCGCCGTCAAAGGCGAGCCCGAGACGTCGCTCGCCGGCTGGACACCGCTGGGTAATTTCGAGATGCAACGCAAGCGCGACCGCGTCCCGCTCGTGCGCCTGCTGCGGGGCCAAAACAGGGAGGCGAAATGAGCTGTCCGATCTGCGGCAAGGATGCCGACCCGAAATATCGCCCCTTCTGTTCCAAGCGTTGCGCCGACGTCGATCTGGCGCGCTGGTTGAACGGATCCTACGTCATTCCCGGCGATATCGCCGAGGAAGAAGAGCGTGCGCCGACCGGTCCCGCAGGCGATGATACGCCCCCCGGCAAGCCGCACTGAGACGTTTCGCAAGTTCGCGTAAATTTCTGCGAAATCCCTCTGGACACCCCCCGCGCCCTCGTCTAGTAACCGCTCCACCAAGACCGAAAGGTCGCAGTGCCCGGATAGCTCAGTTGGTAGAGCAGCGGATTGAAAATTCGCGTGTCGGTGGTTCGAGTCCGCCTCCGGGCACCACTAAAATCCTCGAAAAGACAATATGTTTTGGCCCGGCTTCGCTCTGTCTTTAGCGTGGCTTTGAACGGTTCCGCGTCGGCGAGCGCCCGTCCTCCGCCCCCGAAGGAATAACCTAGCGCGGAAACTGCGGCTTGGGCGTGCGCGCGACCTCGTCAGCAGTCGCGGTGTGATTCAGCACGTAATGCGTCGCGACGACGTCGCCGATCAGCCCGACAGCAGCTTCCGAAGCCGGATCGAAATCGCGCTCCACTGCCTGACCCAGCAGTGCAGCGTCATAGCCGGTGGCGATGAGTAGCCAAGGAAGTGGCGTGTCGGCGCCGCGCAGTGCTTGCTCGCGCGTCATCGGCGGCGGTGCAGTCGGGCGGAGCAGCTGAACGCTGGCGACACCCGGGCGATAGGCGATCTCCTGCAGCACCTCCTGCGCGATCCAGGACGCCGCAGCGTCTTCGTGTCCGGTGCCGGGTTGAAAGCGGAAGGCGGTGGCGAAACCGCCCAAGCCATAGCCCTCGCTCGCCGAAATCGTGCAGAAACCGCGCATCATGCCGCGAAACCGCGGCATGACCGCACCGGTCCAGGATGTGGGGTCGTTCAGGCGGTCGAGGTAGCCCTGCGACGTCGCCACGTCGGTCCCGCAGACTTCATAAGTGACCATGTAGCGTGGCCCGCTCTCGGTCGCGATCCAGCGCGTCGCCCGTAGAAAGCCGGGAACCGAGAGGCGCTCATGCAGGTGCTCATGGCTGTGCCAGTGGTCGTGGTCGGCGGTGTCACCGTCGATGTCATAGAACAGCACCATCGCCGCATCGCTGCAAAGCGCCATGGTCCGCCTCCCCCGCCTATGTGGTTTCGCGTGACGCTATCGGCGGGGGCCGGGGAAGGCAAGTTGTGGCGCTGTTCCTGTGTCGCAGCTCACCTCTGGTAGATCCCCGATCGTTCAACCCGCTTGGCTGGCTTCAGCGCCGGTTCATCGCATCGCGAAGCGCTGCGCCGAACGCGCCATTGCTGCTGTCCTTCGCCGGCGCTTTGCCTTGGCCCTTGCCGGGCCCTTTGCCACGGGGACCTTGCGGGCCGGGTTTGCCCCGGTCCTGTCCTGCCGGGCCTTTGCCCCGCGCAGGAGTGCCGCCCTCGGATTGCTTGCGCATCGACAGGCCGATCCGTTTGCGCGGGATGTCGACCTCGGTCACGCGCACGCGCACCACATCGCCCGCTTTCACAACCTCATGCGGATCCTTTACGAAGCGATCGGCGAGCTGGCTGACATGCACCAGACCATCCTGATGCACGCCGATATCCACGAAAGCGCCGAAGGCTGCGACGTTGGTCACGGTGCCCTCGAGGCTCATCCCCGGCTTGAGGTCCTTGATATCCTCCACGCCATCGGTGAACTGCGCGGTCTTGAAGGTGGGGCGCGGGTCGCGGCCGGGTTTTTCCAGTTCCGCGAAGATGTCGCGAATGGTGGGAAGACCGAAATCGCCGGTCACGAATTGCTCCGCGCGCAGGTCTTTCAGCGCGGTCGGCTGACCCATGATCTCGCGGATGTCGCGGCCGCAGCTTTGCACGATCTTGCGCGCGACCGCGTAGGCTTCGGGGTGGACGGAAGAGGCATCGAGCGGTTCTTCGCCATCACGAATACGCAGGAAGCCCGCGCATTGCTCGAAGGCCTTCGGGCCGAGCCCTGCCACCTCCATCAACGCGCGGCGCGAGGGGAAGGCGCCATGCGCATCTCGGTGCGCGACGATGGCCTGCGCCAGCGCGGGACCAAGCCCCGCCACCTGCGCCAGAAGCGGTGCGGAGGCCATGTTCAGATCGACGCCCACCGCGTTCACCGCATCCTCGACGACCGCCTCCAGCGCCTGCGACAGGCGGCGCTGATCCACGTCGTGTTGGTATTGGCCGACGCCGATGCTCTGCGGCTCGATCTTCACCAGTTCCGCCAGCGGATCCTGCAGGCGCCGCGCGATCGAGACCGCCCCGCGCAAGGATACGTCCAGATCGGGGAATTCGCGCGCGGCCAGTTCCGAGGCCGAATAGACCGAGGCGCCCGCTTCGGAGACGACCACTTTCGTCGGCGCGCGCACCCCCGGCGGCAGTAGCTTCAGCGTGTCGGCGACCATGCGTTCGGTCTCGCGGCTGGCGGTGCCGTTGCCGATGGCGATCAGCTCGACGCCGTGGCGCTTGACCATGTCGATGATCTTCGTCTCGGCTCCGCGCAGGTCCATCTTCGGCTGGAAGGGGTAGAGGGTCGCGGTCTCCAAGACCTTGCCAGTCGCGTCCACCACGGCGGCCTTCACCCCGGTGCGGATGCCGGGATCGAGGCCCAGCGTGGCGCGCGGACCGGCGGGGGCTGCCAGCAGCAGGTCATGCAGGTTGCGCGCGAAGACCTTGATCGCTTCGTCATGGGCACGCTGACGCAGCTCACCCAGCAAATCGACATAAAGCGAGACCGAGAATTTCACGCGCCAGGCCCACCGCGCCACATCGCGCAGCCACAGGTCGCCGGGACGCCCGGCCTGCGTGTCGAGGGTCGCTGCGATCTGGCCGATCGCGCGGTCCTCGCCGGTCTCGGGATCGGGCGCGATCTCCATCGTCACGATCTCTTCCTTCGCGGCGCGCAGAATGGCGAGCGCCCGGTGGCCGGGAATGTCGGCCCATTTCTCGCGATGGTCGAAATAGTCGGAGAACTTCGCGCCCGCCTCTTCCTTGCCGGGCACGACACGCGCGGCGATGACGGCCTCGGCGCGCATGAATTCGCGCAGGGTGCCAAGCAGGTCGGCGTTTTCCGACAGTTCCTCGGTCAGGATGTCGCGCGCACCGTTCAGAGCGTCCTTCGCCGTGGGCACGGCCTCGGTCACGTAACCCTCGGCCAGCGCCTCGGGCGTGGCGTTCCGGTCCTCCTGAATGGCGCGCAAGAGCGGCTCCAGCCCGTTCTCGCGCGCGATCATCGCCTTGGTGCGGCGCTTGGGTTTGAAGGGGAGGTAGATGTCTTCGAGCGTGGCCTTGCTTTCGGCCCGCGCGATGGACCGTGCCAGATCGTCGGTCAGCTTGCCCTGCTCGCGGATCGAATTGAGGATCGTCTCGCGCCGCGCCTCCATCTCACGCAGATAGCCCAGCCGATCCGAGAGCTGCCGCAACTGCGTATCGTCGAGCCCACCCGTGACCTCTTTGCGGTAGCGCGCCACGAAGGGCACGGTCGCCCCGCCATCGAGAAGTCCGATCGCCGCGGTCACCTGTGTGGGCGTCGCCGCAATATCCGTGGCGATGGTCTGCGCGATGCGGGCTTGAACGGGGGCGGAATCGGTTTGGGCCAAGGCTGTCTCCTGATGCGGTCGGGTTGCCAGCAATAGCCGCCTGCTCGGGCGGGGAAAAGGGGCAAGGTCGCGGGTAGGCGGATTGCTCCGCCCTCCGCCTACCCGCAGCCGTTCGAACAGTTTGAGGCTTCGAGCCGGGAGTCGGGCTTTCGCCGTAGCCGCACCAAGCTCCGGGCAATTGTCAGAGGGGCCCGGCAGGCAAGGGGTGGAAGCAGGCGACCCGTTGATCGTCACCGATCTGTTCGAGCTCGGGAGCCGCGTCCCGGCATTTGTCGGTCGCGTAGGGGCACCGCATCGCGAATGCGCACCCGGGTGGCGGGTCGAGCGGGTTCGGCAATTCCGCGTGCCCGTCTTCGGGGTCGGACAGCGCACGCCCCACGACCGGCGCGCTTTCGGCCAGTAGCTTCGTGTAGGGGTGGCGCGGATGGGCGAAGATTTCCTCGGCCCGCCCTTCCTCGACCACCGAGCCGAAATACAGCACCGCGATGCGGTCGCTGACCGCCTCGACCACCGCGAGATCGTGACTGATGAAAAGGTACGTCAGGCCGAATTCGCGTTTCAGATCGGCCAGCAGGTTCAGCACCTGCGCCTGCACCGACACGTCGAGCGCCGAGACGGGTTCATCGAGGATCAGGATGCGCGCCTGCGCCGCCAGCGCCCGCGCGATGCCGATGCGCTGCGCCTGACCACCCGAGAACTCATGCGGGTAGCGGTCGAGGAAATCGGCGCGCAGGTTCACGCTGTCGAAAATCTCGAGGATACGCTTCTCGCGCGCCTTGCGGTCCATCCCGTGCAGCAGCTTCAAGGGCGCATCCATGATCTGCCGGATCGTCTTGCGCGGGTTGAGGCTCGAGATCGGGTCCTGAAAGACATATTGGATGCGCTTGCCGAACTCGGCCGGATCGGCGTTATCAAGCGCCGAGCCCTCTATTTCGATCGTGCCGGTCGTCGCGGGCAGGAGGCCCACCAGCATCCGCGCCAGCGTGGACTTGCCGCAGCCGGACTCGCCCACGATCCCCAGCGTCTCGCCCGTCTGGACCGAGAGCGTCATCGGATGCACGGCTTTCACCCCGCCGGTCGCGCCGCCGAACAGCTTCTTGCCGACGGGAAAGGTTTTCGACAGGTCGGTGATTTGCAGGGCGATGCTCATGCGGTTTCCTTCGAGAGAGAGAGCTCGGGGTAGAGGCAGCGCACGGCGCGCGATCCGGTCCCTTCGAGCAGTATCTCGCCTTCTTTGCACGACGGTTGCGCCTTAAGGCAGCGATCGGCGAAAGCGCAGCCTGCGGGCAGCGCATCGACCGAGGGCGGCAGGCCCGGGATCGCCTCCAGCTTGCGTTTGCCCGCGCCGAGTTCGGGCACGCAGGCGATCAGCCGCGCCGTGTAGGGGTGGGCGGGCGCGCGCAGGATCTCCATCGTCGGGCCTTCCTCGACGATCCGGCCGGCATACATCACCGCTACGCGGTCGCACAGCTGCGCCACCACGCCGAAATCATGGGTGATGAAGACGATGGCGAGGCCGCGCTCGCGCCGCAGATCGTCGAGCAGCGAGAGGATCTGCGCCTGCACCGTCACGTCGAGCGCGGTGGTGGGCTCGTCCGCGATGATCACGTCTGGGTCGTTGGCCAGCGCCATCGCGATGCCGACGCGCTGGCGCATCCCGCCCGACATCTCGTGCGGGTAGCTGTCAACGCGCTCCTCGGCATTGGGAATGCGCACGGATTTCAGCAGCTCGATGGCCTTTGCACGACCTTCGGATTTCGAGATCGCGCGATGGCTGGAGATTGCCTCCACCAGTTGATCGCCGACCTTGTAGAGCGGGTGCAGCGTCGCCAGCGGATCCTGAAAGATATAGGCGACGCGGCGGCCGCGCAGGGTTCTCAGATCGCCATAGCGCGCGCCAATCATGTCGCGCCCCTCAAGCCGCGCGGCCCCGCCGGTGATGACGCCGGGGGGCGAGGCGACGAGCCCCATGATCGACAGCGCCGTGACCGATTTGCCCGAGCCGGACTCGCCGATCACGCCGAGGCATTCGCCGGGTTTGACCGAGAGCGAGACACCGGACACCGCCTTGTAAATGCGGTCTTTGACGTGGAATTCGGTGCGCAGGTTCTCGAGGCTCAAGATTCCCTCTGTCCGGGCTTCCGGCGCGGGGGTGTGTTTGCGGTCCACGCGGGTCGCGGCCATCGGACGGCTCAGTGCGCCTGATTTCAGCCGCGGGTCGAGCGCGTCGCGCACGCCGTCGCCCAGCAGGTTGATGCTCATCACGATGATCAGGATCATGATGCCGGGGATGACCGAGGTATGCGGGTTGGTGATCAGCGCCGAGCGCGCCTCGCCCAGCATGCTCCCGAGATCGGCCTGCGGTGGCTGCGAGCCGAGGCCGAGGAAGCTCAGGCCCGCCGTCTCGAGGATCATCCAGCCGATCGTGGTGGACATCGCGATCACGATGACGGGCACCACGTTGGGCAGGATTTCCGAGGTGATGATGCGCGCATTGGACATGCCCGCAAGCTTCGCCGCATCCACGAATTCCTTATTGGCAAGCCCCACCGTGATGCCGCGAATGTTGCGTGCGAAGAAGGGGATGTTCACGACCGAGACCGCGATCAGCGCGTTCACGAGGCCGGGACCGAGAGCCGCGACGATCGCGAGCGCCAGCAGGATATAGGGGAAGGCCATCAGCATATCGACGGCGCGCATGATGATGTTGTCGGTGCGCCCGCCATAGAAGCCCGCAATGATGCCGACTGCCGCGCCCGCGACAGCCGCGAAGAGCGCGGCGGCAAAGCCCACGGCGAGCGACAGCCGCGTGCCCCACAAGAGCCGCGACAGCAGATCGCGCCCCAGCGCATCGGTGCCCAGCAACGCGCCGTCGGAAAACGGCGGCAGGAAGCGGTTCGCGGTGTTCGTCGCATCCGGATCGACGAGCGGCAGCAGCGGCGTGATCAGCGCCAGAGCCACCACCAGCCCCATCACGATCAGCCCACCCAGCGCCAGCCGGTTGCGCGCGAGTAGTTTGAAGAACGCGCTCATGTCTTGATCCTCGGGTCCAGAAGGCTCTGGGCGACATCGACGATGATGTTGAAAATGACGTAGCAGGCGGCCACGAAGACCACGCCGCCCTGCACCAGCAGGATGTCACGCTGCAAGATCGCATCGACCAGCATCCGCCCGATGCCGGGCCACTGGAAGACGATCTCGATATAGACCGCACCCGACAGCACGAAGCCCGCCTGAATGCCGAGCACCGGGATGATCGAGACCATCGCCGCGCGCAGGGCATGGCCCCAGATCACGCGGCCCTCTTTCACGCCCTTGGCCCGCGCGGTGCGGATGAAATCCTGTCGTAGCACCTCCAGCATGGCCGAGCGCGACAGCCGCGCCACCACGCCGGTCGCCACCACCGCCAACGCCAGCGCGGGCATCGTCAGGTGATGGAGCAGGTCGGGCAGGTCGCCGCCGCCATAGATCGCATACATACCCGAGACCGGCAGCCATTGCAGGTCCACCGCGAAGATCAGGATCATCATCATCCCGAGGAAGAAGGACGGGATCGAAATGCCCAGCAGCACCACGAAGGTGATCGCCTTGTCGGCGAAGCCATATTGACGCGCGGCCGAAACCACGCCTGCGAGAATGCCGAACACCGTGCAGAGAACGAAGGAGGTGCCCGCAAGGATCAGGGTGTTGTTGAACCGCTCCAGCACCTCGTCGATCACGGGGCGGTTGAGCGAGAAGCTCTGGCCGAAATCGCCGTGGAGCATGTTCCCCAGCCAGATGAAATAGCGCGCCACCAAGGGCTGATCGAGACCTAGATCGCGGTTCAGACGCGCCACGTTCTCGGGCGTGGCATAGCTGCCCAAGATCGCGGTCGCCGGGTCGCCCGGGATCATCGCCATGATCAGAAAGACGATCACCGTGATCCCGAAGATCACCGGCACCGCCAGCAAGAGCCGTTTGAGGATATAGCTGCCCATTGGTCTCCCTTTGGGTGACGCGCAAATGATGAAAAAAAGAGTGCGCGGGCCTGTCGCGGCCCGCGCACCCGGAAGGATCAGGCCTTCGTCACGTCCTTGAGGAGCAGGAAGAACGAGGGCTGCAGCGTGAAGTCCGACACTTTGTCGTTGGTCACCGCGTTCTGCTTCCAGTTCGCCACGAAGACCCAAGGCGCGTCGTCATGCACGATCTGCTGCATCTTCTTGTAGAGCTCGGCGCGCTTGGACTGATCGGTCGCGGTGCGCGCCTCTTCGAGCAGCTTGTCGACCTCGGGGTTCGAGTAATAGCCCGAGTTGAAGCCGCCCTTGTCGGGCCAGGCATCGGTGCGCAGCGCGAGATAGGGCAGGGTGTCGGGATCGTTCGTCATCCACGCCATCTCGGCCATGTCGACATGTTGTCCGTTCGAGTCGAGTCCCGGGTTCACTTTGCCGAGGAAGGTGTTCCACTCGAAGGTCTCGATCTTGGCGTTCAGCCCCACGGCTTTCAGGTCGGCCTGAATGGCCGTGCCCATCGCCACCGGGTCGAGCATCCCCGAGCCGCCATCGGTGACGTAGAAGGTCACTTCCGTGCCCTCGACCACGCCGGCCTCTTTCAGGAGCGCCTTGGCTTTTTCCGGGTCGTAGGGGTAGGGGGCGAGGGTATCGTCATGCGCCCAGGCGAAGGCGGCGGGCGTCGGGCCGTTGGCCACGGTCGCCGTCCCTTCGAGCACGTCGTTGACGATCGCTTCCTTGTTGATCGCGTAGTTCGCGGCCTGACGGGCCTTCTTGTCCTTGAACGGCCCCTTGGCGCAATCGAGGATCAGGAACCAAAGATGCGGCCCGGCCTGCTCGACAAGGTGATACTTGTCGTTCTGGAACTCCTTGAGCGCCACGGGCGGCACCTCGACCATCAGGTCGATCCCGCCCGCCAGCATCTCGGCCACGCGGGTATTGGCATCCGTGATCGGGCGGAAGATCACCGCCTTGAGTGAGGTGGGCGTGTCCCAGTAATCCGGGTTGCCCTCGACCACGACGGCCTCGTTCGGGCGCCATTCCTTGAAGGTGAAGGGACCGGTGCCGACCGGGTTGCGGCCGAAATCCTTGTCGAATTTCTTCACTGCCGTCGGCGAGACGATCAGCCCCGTCGGATAGGCGAGGTTCGACAGGAAAGGCGCATAGGGTTCTTTCAGGGTGAAGACCACGGTCTGCGGGTCTTTTGCGTCGATCGTGTCCACGCTCGAGAAGAAGAAGGCGAGCGGGAAGGGGCCGGTGTGATAATAGGGGTGGTTCTCGTCGAGCATCCGCTCGAAGTTGAACTTCACCGCCTCGGCGTCGAAATCGGACCCGTCATGGAACTTCACGCCCTGACGCAGGTGGAAGGTGTAGGTCTTGCCGTCATCCGAGATGTCCCAGCTCTCGGCAAGGGCCGGTTCGACTTCGAGCGTGCCGGATTTGTAGCGCACCAGCCCGTCATAGAGATTCATCAGAATGCGGAAGTCGTTCACGGCGGTGACCGCCGCCGGGTCGAGCGCCTTGGGCTCCGCGATCTGGCCGACGACCAGAACGCCGGGCGGGGTCGCCGCCATCGAAGGCAGACCGGTTCCCATCAGGACGCCCGTCGCCACGCCCGAGATCAGAAGACCGCGCCGCGTAAGGGTGAGTTTTGCCATAGTACCTCTCCTGTTCAGCATGGCTGATTTTTATTGGTGATGATTGCATGAGGGCAAATTATCATGATAAATGCAAGAGCGCAGATTAACGGAGTTCCGCCGTGACGGTTTCAATCCTGGCATATGACGAAAAAACAGGCACCCATGGCGGGGCGGCCATGACGGGCAGCCTCTGCGTCGGCGGCTGGGTGCTGCGCGGAGGAGCAGATTCGGGCCTCTCGGCCAGTCAGGGCACCGCGCCTTCGACGCTCTGGGGCGAGGATGTGCTGGGGAAGATGAAGGCGGGGATGTCCGCGCCCGACGCCGTGGCCGAGGTGACAGGCTCGGATACCGGACGCGCCCACCGCCAACTCGCCGCCATCGACCTGCGCGGGCGCACGGGGCATTTCACCGGCGAGATGTCGGTGCCGGTCTGTGGCGCGCTGGAGGGGCCGGGCCTCGTGGTTTCGGGCAATATGCTCGCCGATTGGTCGGTGATCGTGGCGGTGCGCGATACTTACCTCTCCACACAGGGCCCGATGCCCGACCGGCTGATGGCGGCGCTGGTCGCTGGCGCGCAGGCGGGGGGCGACAGCCGTGGGCTTCTCTCGGCGGCGCTGCTGGTAGCCTCGCGCGCGACGACGCCGCTCACCTTGCGCATCGACCGCTCGGCCAAACCGCTCGAGGATTTGTCTGACCTGCTCGCCGCCGCCCGGGCCGAGCCCTATTACGGCTGGACCCGCGTCGTGCCGACCCTCGACGATCCCTATCGCGCCCCCGATCTGGTGGAGCCCGAAGCGCTCCCGCTGCCCGAGACCGGGACGGAGTGAGATTTAAACTTGGCGCGGGGCGACCAGCCCCGGGCCGCGCCGGACCCTCCCCACGGGAGGGCGCACTGGCGGCGTCGGCGCATGCATCACCGATTTTCAGGTTTGCGAGATAAATCGCTAAGCCACACGCGTCGCGAAGCGCCCGCCCGAGGCTCGGGCGCGGCCCTCGGTGCGAAAGACCGCCTCACTCGGCGATGAAGCGTTTCATCACCTCGGCCTCCTGCGCTTCCATGAAGCGCTGGGCGGTGGCCATGTGGTCGGCCATGATCGTGCGGGCATCCTCGGCACGGCCCTCACGCAGCGCGGCGATCAAGGCGATCTGGTGGTTACGCCCGCTCTCCCACAGCTCATGGTTATGGGGTGCGTAGAGTTTGCGATACACCGTCAGGTCCGACAGGATCTGTGCCATGAAGCGGATCAGGAAGGCGAGCAGCGCATTGTCGGAATGCCGCGCCAGCACCGCGTGGAATTTCAGGGAATCCACATGCTGCTCGCGCTCTTCCTCGGGCGTGGCGGCGGGGGCGGCATATTGCGAGACCAGCGCCTCCAGCTCGGCCAGATCCGCCTCCGAGAGCTTTCCGGCAAGGCTCGCAGCCACTTCGGGCTCCAGCGCGCGGCGGATCTGGTAGATGTCGGCGACCGTCAGGTCCTTGAAATAGAAGTAGTTTCCCAGCAGCGCCCGGGCGCGTTCCTCGCTGACCTCGCCCACGAAGGACCCGCCGCCCGGCCCTGTGCGCGTGGTCACCAGCCCCTGCGCCTCCAGCAGCCGCATCGCCTCGCGGATCGTGCCCTTCGCCATGCCGAACCGGTCTATCATCTCCGCCTCGCCGGGCAGGCGGTCGCCCTTCTTCAAGCGCTGCGCGACCACCCAGTCCTTGATTTGATCGGCCACGCGGGCGGGGCGAGAGCGCTTGGGTTCGGTGGCGGGTTTGCGGGGCATCGGATCTCTTGAGGGGAAACTCACTGGCGTTTCTCCTAGACCAATTCGCATCAAAAGAGTAGATAGCTATTTATCATGATAAATAGAGGTAATGCCATGCAGGACTGGGGTGCAGTTGCACAAGAGCGGCTGGAGACGATCGCGAAAGCCTCCGAGCCCGGTCCCGGCGTGACCCGGTTGCCGTTCGGTCCCGAGCATAAGGCGGCGCTGGAGATCATCGCGGGTTGGATGGATCAGGCGGGCTGCACGGTTACGCGCGATGCGGCGGGCACGCTGATCGGGCGGCGCGCGGGGCCTGCGGGTGCGCCCACGCTGCTGATCGGCTCGCATCAGGACAGCGTGCGTCATGGCGGTGCGTTCGACGGGATCATGGGGGTGGCGCTGGGATGCCTCGCGCTCGAAGCGCTTGGCGATCGCGCGCTGCCATTTTCCGTCGAGGTGCTGGCCTTCGCCGATGAGGAGGGCGTGCGTTTCCCGACCGCGCTGATCGGGCCGCGCGCGTTGGCGGGCACGCTCGACCAAGGCGTTTTCGCGATGGTGGACAAGGCGGGCGTAAGCCTTGGCGCGGCGCTCAAGGCCTTTGGTGGCGATCCAGAAGGCACGGCGGCGTTGGCGCGCTACCCGGCCACGGTCGCAGGTTATCTGGAGCTGCATATCGAGCAAGGCCCGGTGCTCGAAGCCGCGGACAAGTCGCTCGGCGTCGTCACCGCGATTTCCGGGATCGAGCGGCATCGCGTCACGATCACCGGCGAGGCGGGACATGCGGGCACGGTGCCGATGGAGATGCGCCACGACGCGCTGCTGGCGGCCTCGGACCTGGTGCGCGGCGTGCATGACATGGCGCGCGATCAAGGTATCCGGGCGACGGTCGGGCAGCTCGATGTCTCGCCCAACGTGGTCAACGCGATCCCCGCGCGGGTCGATCTGACCATCGAGATCCGCGCCGCCGAAGACCCGGCCCGCACCGCGATGGGCGCGGCGCTCAGCCCGCTCTGCGCGCAGATCGCCGAGGCCACGGCGACGCAGATCGAGATTGAGAAGACCTATGCCCAACCCGCCCAAGCCTGCGATGCAGGGCTGCGAGAAGGGCTCGCCGCAGCCGTGCGCGACACGATCGGAGCGCCCGCGCCCGAGCTGCCGTCGGGAGCGACGCATGACGCCTCCGCCATGGCTGATCTCTGTCCGATCGCGATGCTGTTTTTGCGCTGCAAAGGCGGGATCAGCCACAACCCGGCCGAATATGCGAGTGCCGGGGATATGGGGCAGGCGGTCTCTGCTTTGGCCGCGTTCCTCTCTGATTACTCTCCGGAAGTCTGAGGCGCCTTCCTTAGTAGAACGTTAGCCGAGTTGGATTACGAAGATCGCACCAGGCTGCTGCGCGAGACGCTTGAGTGGAGATACAAGAGAAGAGCGCGATAATCGGAATTCCTCTCCGACATATTCGCGGCTGTTTCTGAGCCCCAAAATGCAACAAAAATATTAATAATCAATAATATAGGTGAATTTCAATCCCGCTGAGGAGGCTTTCGTGCTACTCGAAAGCTCGTTCCTTGAGGTGTGCGAAGAATATCACCAAGCGTGGCGATATCTGGCATCTGCGTCGGGCGGGTTCCCGAGGCATATGCCGCCGTCGACCCGCGCCGTGAGGTGGTGATCTGCCTTCGGACGGGGTCAGAGAGGGTGGCGCGACAGAAGGCATCGGTGCTCTGGGCTGAACAGGTCGAGGTCTGAGAGGAGATGCTCGATGGCGACACGGAAGACGCGGAGGCACGGTTCGCTGCGGCCAAGCGGTTTGCGAAGGCGCGAGGCTACCGGTTTCTCGATGCGCGCAAGGTGGCGCGGTTGCCTGTGCAGGAGCTGCTCGCGCGTATCGAACTCACTTCTGGAGACGAGATGCGCGATCCGCTCGGGGCGGATTCGCTTCTGGGTGGGGCAGAACTGCCGTTGATCACCGTATCGCGTGCGCTAGAGCTTTTCTGGTCGCTTGCGCGTGACAAGACCTTGGGCAAGAGCGCCGATCAGGTGCGGCGCTGGCGTTACCCGCATATCAAGGCGGTGCAGAAATTCGTCTCGGTTGTCGGTGACAAGCCGCTTGCCGATCTCACAATCGAAGATTTCCTCGATTTTCGCGATTGGTGGGCAGAGCGGATGGCATCCGAAGGGCTCACCGCGAATTCCGCGAACAAGGATCTGACGCATCTCAGTGCGGTCTTGAGGCGCGTCAATCGCGATAAGCGGCTCGGACTCAACTTGCCGCTTGAGGATCTCGGCTTCCCGCAGGGGAAGGCCGCGCGGCGGCCGTCCTTCTCCGACGCGTGGATCCGGGGCCGCTTGCCGGCCCGCAGTGCGCTCGATGGCTTGGAGCCGCAAGCGCGGGCGATCCTCCACGTGATGGTGAATACTGGGCTCCGGCCGAGCGAGATCGCAGCGCTAAGGCATGAGGAGATCCGGCTCGAGGATCCGATCCCGGATTTGCTCCTGCAGCCGATCGGACGGGTTCTGAAGACGCAGAATGCCGAGCGCGTTATGCCGCCCCACGGGGTGTCGCTCGAGGCGATGCGAGCGTTCCCGGATGGGTTTTCGCGCTATCGCGAGAGCTCGGCCACGCTGAGTGCCACCGTGAATACCTATCTGCGGGATGCTGGTCTCCTGGAAAGCGAGAGGCATTCGCTCTACAGCCTGCGGCATGCGCTTGAGGATCGCATGCTCGCAGCGGAAATCGACGAGCGGATCCGGCGCGACATTATGGGGCATGCCCTGGGGCGCGAGCGCTATGGGGAGGGTGGCCGGTTGGCGACGATCTCGAAACTGCTCGAACCGATCGCATTCTGAGCCGAGTGAGCGATCAGCTCCGCAGTTTCATCTTGAGCAGATTAGCGGGGTCGATATCGAGTGCCTGCGCGAGGCGCCAGACATTGTCGATGGAGATATTCTGCTCGCTACGCTCAACGGCGCTCAAATAGGTTCTGTTGAGGCCAGATTCGAGCGCTAGACGTTCCTGTGACCATCCACGCTCTGCGCGCAGTGATCTGAGGTTGCTCGCGAGCGTGTCGCGCAGAGGGCTTTTCGGCGTCCGTTTCACCCCCTTGCAATCGCGCAATGTTGGTTTTAGCTCTACCGGTTATAAGAGACATTCGTGCGCTCGCTCATACATCTTTGCAAAGGGACCACCTCGATGGACGCAACTGAAATCGACCCCAGTTTTCTGCTCATTTCCGATCGAGAGATGTATTCTCATCGTGATCGCAGTCTTGCGGGATCACTCGGGGATGGGTTTGTCTATCGCCGTATCAAGAACATGCTGGCGGACCCCTTGCTGCGTCCGCTCCTTGAGCTGTTGGAGAATGGTGCGACGAGCTACGAAGGCGCGCTCAAACTCAAAGGGCGCGGTTTCCTCAAGACGCGATCGATGACCGCGCGGCGAGGCCCGTTCAAGGAAGAAGAGTTGCAGTATGTCCTGTTGACGGGTGAGGCTTGCAGTTATGCCCATCGCTGGCTCTTCGCGAAAGCGGAGGGGCCTGAGCCGGATCTCGATCCGACGGAGGCCCTGCTGAAGGCTATTCGGCGTTATCTCGTTGTCGACGCAGGTTCTGGTATCGTGGTGGGGCGAGACGTGCTGGAGGTTGCGATCGATCTCGATGATATGAAAATCTTGGGGCGCCTCGTGCATCTGGACTACGGGCTTCGTCAACTTTCGGATCCTGGTTTCAGTGACCCGGTTTCCGAGGCGGATTGGATGGAAGCTCGCGCGTATTGGTCCGGGGCGGATAGTGCCGATCGAGTTGGGGCTGCTATCGTATCCTTCGACTCGTCCGAACTCCCGTAAGTGTTCTCGCGAGGAAGGCAGTAGGGCTGCATCCACAGATAGAGTGTCAGTTTTTCTTTCCTTCTGTCGCGACGCGATAGAAAGATCTTCAAACAAAAAGAGCCACGACTTTGGTGTCGTGGCTCTCGCGTTCTGTAAATATTTCGAGGCTTCGGAGCCGCCCCTCCCTAGGACGCAGCGAGGCCCTTACCCTTTCGCGCCTTGCCCCCGTGCATAGACATCTTCGTAGCGGATGATGTCGTCTTCGCCGAGATAGCTGCCGGTCTGGACCTCGATCAGCGTCAATGGGACTTTTCCCGGGTTCTCCATGCGGTGAACGGCGCCGAGCGGGATATAGACGGATTGGTTTTCGGTCACGAGTTTCACCTCGTCATCAATCGTCACCTTCGCCGTGCCTTCCACGACGATCCAGTGCTCCGCGCGGTGGTGATGGCTTTGCAGGCTCAGCGCGGCGCCGGGGTGGACATGGATCCGCTTCACCTGGAAGCGCTGACCGACGACGAGGCTCTCATACCATCCCCAAGGGCGGAAGTCGCGGGGCAGGGTCTCTGCTTGGGCGGCTCCCTTGGCCTTCAGCTCGGCGACAGCTTTCTTAACGTCCTGCGCGCGATCCTTATGTGCAACGAGGACAGCATCGGGCATGGCGACCGCGATGATATTCTCAAGCCCGATTCCGACGAGTTCCTGTGCGTTATCCGTCGAATGCAGAAGCGTACCGCGGCAGTCGATGGCGGTTGCGGGACCGGTTGCGACAATGCCGTGCTCGTTCGGGTTCTGCTCGCGCCAGACTGCCTGCCAGTCGCCCAGATCCGACCATGCGCCGCCGTAGGGCACGACTGTCAGGTTGTCGGCGCGCTCCATCACCGCGTAGTCGATCGAGATGTCCTCAAGTTGCGCCCAAGGCTCGGGCGCGAGCCGGGTAAAGGCGAGGTCATGCTCCGCAGCTTCGACGGCAGCCTTGGCCTGCGCCAAGGTTTCCGGCGCATGCTTCGCGAAGGCTTCAAGGATCGCCGAGGTCGAGAATAGGAAGATGCCCGCATTCCAGAGATGCATGCCGCCCTCGAGCAGCGTCTCGGCCTTCGCTAGATCAGGCTTCTCGACGAAGGATTTCAGCGGCTGCGGGGTCGCGGAGAATTCCGTGTCCGGGGCTTCGCTCAGTTCGAGCCAGCCATAGCCGGTCTCAGCGCGATCGGGGCGGATGCCGAAGGTGACCAGCTGCCCGGCCTCAGCAGAGGGCGCGGCGGCCTCGACCGCTGCACGGAAGTGCGCGGGATCGGGGATGACGTGATCAGAGGGCGCCACGAGCATCAGCGCACCCGGCTCGCGGGCCTCGAGGACGAGGGCACCCGCACAGATAGCCGCAGCGGTGTTCCGCGCGGACGGCTCGATGAGAATATCGGCGGGGGCGATCTCAAGTGCAGCCAATTGTTCGATCACGACGAAGCGGAAATCCGCTCCGGTAATCACCGATGGGGCGGCAAAGCCATCGCCTGCGAGCCGTTTGGCCGAGGCCTGGAACAGGCTTTCCGCGCCCATCAGGTTGACGAATTGCTTGGGGTAGCTCTTTCGCGAGAGCGGCCAGAGCCGCGTGCCCGAGCCGCCGCAGAGGAGGACGGGGTGGATCGTCTTGCTCATAAATCCCTCTCAGGTTCTGGCTGTGTCGTAGTTTGCGAGGAACCAGCGATAGGTCTCAGTGATCCCGTCTTCGAGGTCGATACGCGCCTCCCAGCCCATCTTCGACAGGCGGCCGACATCCATTAGCTTGCGCATTGTGCCATCGGGCTTGGAGGTGTCGGTCGCGATCCGCCCTTCGAAACCGGTCACCTTCGCGACCATCTGCGCGAGTTCAAGGATCGAGATGTCGGCGCCCGAGCCCACGTTGATATGGCTCAGCATAGGATCGGTATTCGCGTCATAGTCGGCCTTCGGCAAGTCGAGCACGAAGAGCGAGGCCTCGGCCATGTCATCGACATGCAGGAATTCGCGCCGCGGCGTTCCGGTGCCCCAGATCGTGACCTCCTCGAGCCCATCGTGCGCCGCTTCATGGAAGCGCCGGATCAGCGCGGGGAGCACATGGCTATTCTCGGGATGGAAGTTGTCGCCGGGCCCGTAGAGGTTCGTGGGCATCACCGAGCGGTAGTCGACGCCATGCTGCCGGTTGTAGCTCTCGCAGACCTTGATCCCGGCGATCTTGGCGATGGCATAGGGTTCGTTCGTGGGCTCAAGCGGACCCGTCAGCAGCGCATCCTCCGCCATCGGCTGCGGTGCGGCTTTCGGATAGATGCAGGATGAGCCGAGCTGCAGGAGTTTCGTTACTCCGGCAGTATAGGACTGATGGATCACGTTGGCCTCGATCATGAGGTTCTCGTAGATGAAGTCGGCCGGGTAGGTGTTGTTGGCGTGGATCCCACCCACCTTGGCGGCGGCGAGGATCACGACGTCGGGTTTCTCCGCCTGCATGAAGTCGCGCACTGCCGCCTGATCGGTCAGGTCGAGTTCAGAATGGGTGCGGGTGATCAGCTCAAGCGCCTCACCCTTGGCTTTGCGCGCCTCCAGCTGGCGCCGGATCGCGCCGCCCACCATGCCGCGATGGCCTGCGATATAAATCTTGGTCATCGTCTTCGCCTCAGCCTTCGAGCGAGACCGGCAGGTCCAGCCCGTGTTCTTTCAGAAGCGCATAGCGCCGCGCGGCTTTATGGTCCTCTGCGACCATCTCGGCACACATTTCCTGCGCGGTGATCTCGGGCACCCAGCCGAGCTTTTCCTTGGCCTTGGAAGGGTCACCCAAGAGCGTGTCCACCTCGGCAGGACGGAAATAGCGCGGGTCGATCCGCATCACGACGTCGCCGACCTTCAGGGCAGGCGCCTTGTCGCCCTCGATAGATGCGACTGTTGCGATCTCCTCGGTGCCGGAGCCCGAGAATTCCAGCTCGATCCCCAATTCCCTCGCGCTCCAGGTAATGAACTCGCGCACGGAATATTGCTTGCCGGTGGCGATCACGAAATCTTCCGGCGCGTCTTGCTGGAGCATCATCCACTGCATGCGAACGTAGTCCTTGGCGTGACCCCAATCGCGTAAACTGTCGACGTTCCCCATGTAGAGACACGGTTCGAGTCCCATAGCGATGTTGGAAAGGCCACGGGTGATCTTGCGCGTGACGAAGGTTTCGCCACGGCGGGGACTCTCGTGGTTAAACAGGATCCCGTTGCAGGCATACATCCCATAGGCCTCGCGATAGTTCACCGCGATCCAGTAGGCGTAGAGCTTGGCGACCGCATAGGGCGAGCGCGGGTGGAAAGGGGTGGTCTCCTTCTGCGGTGTTTCCTGGACTAGGCCGTAGAGTTCGGAGGTCGAAGCCTGATAGAACCTTGTTTTCTTTTCTAGACCAAGGAAGCGGATGGCTTCGAGCAGGCGGAGCGTGCCAATCGCATCGACATCGGCCGTGTATTCCGGGGCCTCGAAAGACACTGCGACGTGGGACTGCGCTCCGAGGTTATAGACTTCGTCCGGCTCGATATCGCGGATCAGACGCGTGAGGTTCGACGTGTCCGACAGATCACCGTAATGCAGTTTCATCTGCGCGTGCTTGCTGTGCGGATCCTCGTAGATGTGGTCGATCCGCTGGGTGTTGAACAGTGAGGCGCGGCGCTTGATGCCGTGGACCTCGTAACCCTTTTCGAGTAAAAACTCGGCGAGGTATGAGCCGTCCTGACCGGTGATGCCGGTTATGAGAGCTTTCTTGGTCATATCAAATTGTCTTTCTTTGGGCGCCGTGCGGGGGTAGGGGTAATCGTATGGCCGCCGGGGGCCCGTTGGGTTGGAGGGCAGATTATTCCGCCCCCGGCTTGGCAAGCCCCGCAAGGACTAGGCCGGGTGGGATCGAGACAGCGGGGCGTGGCCCCTTTTCCCTAGCGGGATTGCCCATGGCGATCATCTGCGCGGCCACGTCACGGGTGGCAACGGCGCGCGCACCGAGGATGGCGAAGGCGCCGATCTGCACACCTGGGGCAACGAAGGCCTCAGCCGCCACCCAGGCCCCTTCGCCCAAACTGATGGCCCCTGCAACGAGGATGAAATCTTCGCGCGCCGGATCGTGACTGGCGGTGCAGAGGTAGGCGCGCTGGCTGACCACCGCGCCGCGCCCTAGGCGGATCGGGGCGACGTTATAGATCTCGGCGCCATCGCCGATCACCGCGCCCTCGGCCATGTAGAGGTTCCACGGCGCCCAGATCCGGGCTGTCTTGTAAACCAGGCAGCCCCGCGCGATCTCGGCGCCGAACAGCCGCAGCCACAGCGCCCGCCAGCCATGCGCGGTGCGCGGGCAGCACCGGAATGGCCCGGCCTGCACCAGCCCCCATAGGGCGCGGGCGATCTTGTTTTGCAGCGGAAGGTGGTGTGGTGTGAGCGGGGTCATCGGGCCGCCCCATCCGCTTTGCGCCGCGGCAGCAGCTTGAATATGCCAACCAGCACCAGGAACGGCCCGACCAGGAAGATGAACGAGAATATGGCCTGAATGGTATCCTGCAGCATGAATTGCACGAAGGACACCGAGACGGCGTAATAAACCACCAGCGCCATCATGGTCTTTTTCGCCACCGCATGGCCACGCACCCAGCCAAACACAAGTCCCATGATGAACCACACCACCAGCACTGCCCAAGACCATTCGGTGAAGCTCTCGGGGATGCCGCCGGGGTAGGAGCCCTTGGGGATGAGGACGTTCGACGTGGAGTTGGTCACGTCGTAGAAATCGATACCAAAATCATAGCGTAGCGGCTTGTCTGGCCAGATCGCGCGCGGGATTAGGTTGATGAAGGGAAACAGCCACCTGCTGCCGAAGTTGTGGTCGGTCGCCTCCAGCGCCCCCTGAACCACGAGGGTGGCAAAGACCGCGTATTTGCCACCGGTGCGTAGTGTGTCGCCATCGGTATAGTTGTTCATCTTGGCCGAAAGCTCGGAAAAGGCGGTGCCAAGCTCGGCTATGTTGGACAGGTTGAGGGCAAAGCGAATGTAGGGCAGCACGACCAGGAAGGCGAGCGCGGCCAGCACCCCGCCAAACAGCAGCACCAACCGTTTGGGCGTGAGTGCTTCGAGCCCGATCAGCGGCACCGCGACCAGCAGCGCAAAGCGGATTACCCCGCCGCGCTTGCCTTGGGTCACTAGGTCGAAGGCCAGCGCGATCAGCGCAAGTACCAGCACCGCCTTGGCCTTCCGCGACAGCGTCGCGCCGCGCAGGTAAAAGATCAAAAGGATCACCGCGGCGGTGAAAGACGAGTGAAATAGCCGGTAGATATAGGCGGACGAGAAATTGGCGCCCGAGCCGTGCGCCGAACCGTAAAAAGCGCCAAACCCGCCCGAACTCTGCACAAAAATGACCTGGCCGGCGAGGCCGATAAAGAATAGCACGATCGCCAGCTGCACCCAGGACTGGCGATGGGTGACCGTATTGACCGGCACCGGGTTGCGGTAGCCGGCGGTGTAACCGATCCACTCGCCCAGCCCGAACAGCACCACGAAGGCGAGCGAGAGGATCAGCACCATCTCGTAGCCTTCGGGGGTAATGAAGAACCACCGCACATCCGCCGGTATCCGGGACAAATCGTAGCCATAGAGCCCCAGCACCGCCATCAGCCCGAGAAAGCTGAACGAAAGCCAGGTCCGCCGGCCCTGCTTGGCCAGCACCAGGAAAAGCACGGTCAAGACGATCAGGATGGCGACGGAGGTGACGGTCACGGGGCAGGGGCCTCCGGTTTTGTCGGGGCGGCGGTCGGATGGGCATCGATGCCAAGCCAGGCGATCTCCGGGGCCAGTCGGGTGCGGATCTCGTCGATCTGCCGCGGGGTCAGGCGGCGGCGCCAGTTGCCTACCGTCTCGGGCCTTGCGTTGGCGGTGAAATAGTCGATTACCGATCCGGGCGCAGCGAGCCCTACAAAATCGGTGATGCGCTGGCCGGTCTCGGCCGGGGCCTGCACCAGGCTCTCATAAGACACCTCTAGGTAGCGGTCGGGGTCGAGGGCCGTACCCTGCTGGCGCGCCGCGCGCACTAATTCGCGCCACTGGAAGCACAGCGCCGCCACCGGCCCCGCGGCTTCAGCCACCTCGCGAAGGCCGGGCACCCGCTCGGCATAGCGGGCCGCGCCCCCTTTGGTGAGGATACGGACCTTTTCGGGTAGCTGGTCGGCGACGGCGGCTGGGATGCGGTCAAGCGGCAGGTTCCCGCGCCCGACGAGATCGCGGAAATGGCGGAGCCGGCGCGCCAGCACCGCGCCGCGCCCGTCGCGCGCCCCGCCCGTGTCGCCGCCCTCGACCTCCTGACCTGTCTTGTGCAGCTCGACGATCCGGCTGGCGATGTTATCGAATGGATTGCGGATCACGTTGATGACCTTGGCCTCGGGAAAGACCCGCAGGCAAAAATCGAGCCGGAGAGCGTTCGCGGGGGTTTTGTCGACCAGTCGCACGCCCTCGGCGAGATCCTGCGCCTGGCGCTCGAAATGGCGCCGAATGTAGCCCACCGTTGCCAGCGTGGCGCTTTCGGGGCTGCGCATGTCCGAGGTGACCCGGCCCATGCCGTGGGTCCAGACGTAACGTTGTTCGTAGACGTTGTGCAGCTCGGACGATGTGCCCAGCGCCATGGCAATCAGGTTGGTGCCGGAACGGCCCGCCCCAACTAGAAGGATCGGGCGTTCGGCGGTTGGAATGAAGCTCATGCTTATGCCCGCCCCCCCGTTTTGGCCAAGTCCGGGTCGAGCGAATAGCCAAGCGCCGCGGCCACTGGCCCTAGCACTTCGGTAGCCTTGGCAAGCTTCGCCGCGTCCCAGTCGATCCAGTTGCCGTGGCTTGGCTTGAAACCCCTGGTGCCGCGGACGATCGGGTCTTCGGTGCCGAAGTTGGTCTGGCCCTCGTGGTGGCGCAGCATCGCCTCGTCGAAGGCTTCGCCGAGTCCCTCCATGATCCGGGTCAGCTCCGGCTCGGGCCGAGCTACCATGTCTTCGTAAACGGCCCGCACGCAGACATCGGGGTTCGCCGCTGCGAAGGCCATCTGCGCCTCGTACATGCTAGCCATGTGGGCTAGATTGGCTTCGAATAGTGCCATGCCCTCGGCGCCGACACCGGCGGCGCCAGAGATGTTCCAGCCGCGCTCGTCGACGGAATAGGCTACGTCGAACGGATGACGATAGATCATCACGAAGCGCGCGTAGGGCCCAAACATTGCCGCCAGCTCGGGCAGGATGGCGACGTATTGCGGCGTCTTGTCTGCCCAGCGGCGTTTGCCCTGGGCGCGGCGCAACCCCTCATGCAGCGCCCCGGCTTGGCGGCCGATGTGGGCCGCCATCCCCGTCTCGTCATAGCCGAAGGCCCGGTAGCCTGAGACGGTCACGGGATCGCGCAGCATGGCGGCGTAATGGGCCATGAAGAAGGTCTCGGGCGGACAGGCGATCTGCGGGTGCGCATTGAACACGCGGCGCATCAGCGAGGTGCCCGAGCGGTGCAGCCCGATCAGGAAGATCGGATCGGTGCAGCGGTCGGCCTCGTCGAGGGTGACGATCCGCTCCTGCACCACCATCCGGGGCTGGCTGATCCAGGCGCGCACGCGGCGCAGGAAATGGCGCGGCTTTTTCATCGTTTCGTCTCCAAAAGCATAGAGTTTGAGCTGGTCAGGATACAAAATCCGGGCGCCCGCCCGTCCCCCCAATCCACTCGTAGAGAGTTTCGAGCCGCTCCGCGACCTGATCCCAGTCATAGCGCGCGGCCACCAGCGCGTGACCCGCACGTCCCATCGCGGCGCGCTCGGTTGCCCCGAGCGCTAGCAGCCGGGCCAACCCTTCGCGCGCGCCCTCACTGCCCGGCGCACATACCACGGCTGCTCCGGCCGCTTCGGCCTCGGGCAGGTTGCATGCGGGCGTTATCAGCACCGGACGCGCCTGCGCCCAAGCCTCGAGCACGGCCATCGGCAGGCCCTCGGAATATGAGGTCAGCGCAAAGGCGGCGGCCCCCGCGATCAGTGCATCCTTGTCGGCGCCGAATACGGGTCCGACAAGCCGCGCCCGGTCGCCAAGCCCGTGGCTCGAAATTATCGCCTCGACCTCGGCGGCATGGCCGCCATCGTCCCAGCCAGCGATCTCGAGCCGCCAACCGGCTGCGGCAGGCATGCGCGCCAGCGCGGCAAATGCCTCGACCAGCTCGACGATGCCCTTCTTGGGGTGGATCCGCCCCAAGAACAGAAGCATCTTGTCGCCGCCTTCGACCTCGTCCGGCGGCAGTGTGGTAGGTAGGCTCACGCCGTTCGGGATGACGGCAACAGGCATATGCGGAAACAGCGACTTGACCGCGGCGCGCTCAGCCTCAGTGAGAGCATGGATGCAGGCCGCGCGCCTGAGGTTGCGGCCCTCGAACGTGGCAAGGGCGAGGCGCTTTTTCAGTCGGCCATGGGCCAGCGCCCAAGCGTCAAGCATGCCATGCGGGGCGATAACCGTCGGCACTCGGCGCTTGCCGGCCGCGCCGAGAATGGCCGAAAGATACGGGTCCCACAGCCCGTGAGAATGAACCACCTCGGGGGCGGAACATACGAGTATGTCGGCCGCCTCATGCCCGGTTTCAGCGGGCAGAAGTGCGGGCACCCGGGCTGCAGAGGCTTCGGTCTGGTCGGGCGAGACACGGCCTAGCACAGAAACCGCGTGGCCACGCTCGGCCAGCGCTGAGGTGAGGTTGAACACCACCTCGGCCACGCCGCCGCCACGGGTATCGGCCAGCGCCGTGGACTGAACGATCTTCATCTGCGCCTCCGCTGGCTGAGGGCCCAAAGGCGCAGGGCGGGGCCGGAAGGTGCCGGGGGGGCGGCCAGCGAACTTTGAACCGCCGTCACCAGCCCCTCGGCAAAGGCGTTCAGTCCCCAGTCGGCCACATGGGTGGCGGCGGCTTCACCCATCGCGGCAGCGCGGGCTGGGTCGGCGGCAAGTTCGGTCATTCGGGCGGTGAGCGCGGCGGTATCGGTGGGCGCGAAGGTGAAGCCGGTCCGGCCGTCGACCACGAGGTCGAGCGCACAGCCGGCCATATCGCTGACCAGCACCGGCAGCCCCGCGGCCATCGCCTCGTTCACGACCAGCCCCCATTGCTCGACGCGCGAGGGCACAACGAGCGCCCCGGCACCGTGGTAGAGGACGGGCAGGTCGGGGTATTGTACAAAGCCGGGCAGGGTGACGGCATCGGTTAGGCCAAGTGCGTCAATTTGTGCTTCGAGTGTGGGGCGCATATCGCCGTCACCGACTAGGGTCAGGGGCCAGGCCCCGCTGCCCGCTTCGGCCCGGTAGGCGGCGTAGGCGTCGAGCAGCATGCAAAGGTTCTTTTTCTCCACAAAGCGCGCCACGGCCAGAAATCCGCGCCCCGGCCCGGTGCCGCGCGGGCGAGCGAAATGGGCGTTGTCGACCACGTCATATCCGGTGGTGATCCCGGCCGGGCCCAGTCCCAGCCGCTCTAAGTAAGCGCGCGCATGGGATCCAGCAGCGAAGCCCGCTTGGGCCTGCGACACGATCCCGCGCTTCAGCCATTCCTTGAACGGGCGGCGTCGCGCGTCATGGGGGTTGCTGTCTGACATCATCACCGCCCGCGCCCCGCGGGCCCGCGCCCAGCCGAGCGCGTCGAGAGCGTAGGGTGCACTCCAGCCCGGTACGGCCACCACCTCGGGCGCGATCCGGTCGAGTAGGTCGGTCAGCGGCGCGCTCTCGATCCGGTGCATCACATAGCCCTCCCCGGCCTCGGCGGTGTCCCAGGCATAGGTCGCGTCGCGCGCCACCACCTCGATGCCGTGCAGGTCGAGCCACCGGGCGGCGGCCTGCATGCGGGCATGGTGGTAGGGGCCGAACCGCTCCCAGATCAGGGCTGTGCGCGGCGGGCGGGGCTCGGTCACTTCATCGCCTCCCGCGCGGCCTGGATGGTGGCGGTGATGGTGGCGGCATCGGGCGCGTCGAGCGCGTTGAGTGCGTCGAGCGCGCGCCGTGCGGCAGTCTGTTCGGCATCGCTCAAGCGCACCCGGGCCTGGGTCGCAGTCGGCAGCAGCGCCCCGGCGGCGCGCTGGCGCAGCGACCGGGGCAACAGCTCGCGCAGCCTGGCATAGGCCCGCGAATGGAGCAGCGGGCGCAGCCACGACTTGTGCGCCGAGCGGCGGGCATCGCCACGGTTAGCATCGACTGGGCCCAGCGCTAGCACCGGTGCGGGATCGAGCCCGAGGTGGGAGAACACCCTCGTCAGCACCCCGGCGCGGTCGACGGTCAAATCCTCGAGCGTGATCTCGAGGATCGCCTCGGGGCAAAAATGCCGACGCCAAAAGCTGAGCTGCATCGCATAGGCCGAGTTGGCGAGGTATTCGGGCGCCGAGAACAGCCCCCCCTCCGGGCTGGCCAGAGTGCCGTTGCCGATCTCGTGGGCGATGTGGCGCTCGGTGCGCGCGATCGGGTCGCGGGTGATGTAGAGAATCTTCGTGTCGGGCCCGCAGAGCCCGGCGGCAAGCCCGGAGGTGTCGGGGTTGAACGGCACTTTCGAGTTGCCGGTCGACCCATCGCCCAGCCAGCGTTCGCGGCGCCCCGAAAACAGTGCCCGCCAGTCGTCGAGCGCATGCGGCTCGCCCTTGAGGTGGCGCGCCAGCCCGTTGGGCTCCTTGCCGGCCGGAAACCAGACATCGGGATGGCGCGCGAGTTCTTCGCAGAGCGTCGTCGTGCCGGCCTTCATTGCGCCAATCACCAGCAGGTTGGGGGTGCGGTCAGGCATCGGCGCCTCCTTTCCGGGCGTCCGGGGTCAGGCCCCGATCGATACAGGCCACGAAGCGGGCGCGGCGCGCGGCGTTGCCGTCGGTGTCGATCCGGGCGGCGGCTTCGACGCCACGCGGATGCGGCGCGGCGGCGGCGAAGGCGGCCAGCGCGGCGGCGGGATCGTCGAAGGGGACGGCCAGGGTGACGAGGCCCGCGGCCCCCGCCAGCCGCTCGATCAGCGAGTCGGCGCGCACCACCACCGGGCAGCCGGTCTGCAGCGCCCGGCCATAGACCCCGGACGACTGGTCGTATTCGGGCGCATAGGCCGCCCACATGTAATCGGCCACGCGATACAGGCTGAACAGCTCGTCATCTTCGACGAAGCGGTCGGTCGCCATGCCGCCCAGGGCGACGAACCGCTGCGCCAGGTCGGCCGAGGCCGCGTCGATCCGTCCGGCCGAGACGAAGAGCACCCGGTCGGCGAGGGTCGGGTCGGCCTCAAGGATCTCGACCAGCACCGCCAGCCCCTTGCGGGCGGTCAGCGCGCCGGGCATGGCGACGATGCTGCGCCCGGCGGCGCGCGCCTGCGCCGTGTCCGACAGCGGCGTCGTCGGCAGGGTGCCTTCCGTCAGCTTCATGTCGAGATCAAAGAACTCGGGGTCGTCCACCCAATCGGCGGCCATCCCGGCATAGGCTGGCTCGGCCTCGAACGAGACGATGGTAAGCACGTTGGCGATGCCCAGCCCGCGAATGGCGCGAAACAGCGCGCATTTGAGCCGCTGGACGGCGGACCGGGGAGCGAGGCAGGTCTGCGGGCGCAGGAACAGCGCCGAGGTCGGGCGGCGTCGCAGCCAGCGCGCCAGCGCCACCCGGAAGAAGGTGATGTAATCGTCGTCGAGGGTCGAGAAGATCAGGTTGGGCGCGGCGACCAGGTCGCGCAGAAGGGCCGCGCTGCGTTCGCCGTGACGCACCTCGAAGCCATAAAGTGCCCTGAGCGTCAGCCCGTAGCTGATCTTGTGGCCCTTGTCGGTGCGCGAATAGATGATGCCGGCGGCGCTCATGCGGCCCTCCTCAGCCACGGCCAGGGCAAGACTGACGAGTTGATGCCCCAGAGCTGCCAGGCACGGACCCAGAGGGCCACGTTCCAGAGCACCATCGAGGCGACGGTGGCGCTGGCCGCCCCTACCATACCCCAGTGCGGGATCAGGGCAAAGTTGAGCCCAATGTTGGCCAGCGAGGCGACGAGGGTCACGGTAAGGGTTGAACGCTCTTGCCCTCGCATGTTCAAGAGCACCCCAACGGGTCCGACAAAGGCATTTACCGCTTGGCCCGCAACCAGCACCATCAGGGCCGGCCAGACCCCGACATACTCGGGCCCAAAGGCGGTGGCGATCACCCAACGGCCGGCTAGCGCGGCGAGCGCCAGCGTCAGAACCGCCCCGCTAAACGACATCAGCGCGCTCTGACGGCATTGGCGTTCGACTTCCAGGTCATTGCCGGCGGCCGAGGCGCGCGCGATCGCGGGGGTGACGATGCCGGCTGTGATCATCAGCATGGCCGCCGCGCTCTGGCTGAGCTGCGCGCCGGCGGCATAGAGGCCGACGTTTGCATCGCTCATCAGCATGCCGATGGCGACGGTATCGAACTTGGTGTTGATGAGACGCACCACGGCCACGCCCGAGAACATCACCGCCGTGCTCGTCCAGGCCAGCAGCCGGGCCGGCGGCACCCGTGCCGGACGGCCGAGCGGCGGCAGGGCGCGGCTCGCGCGGAGGCGAACTTCGATCAGCACGAGCAGGGTGGCGAGCGCATGTAGCCCCATCGCGGTCACCGCAGTCAGCTCTACCCCGACAAGCAGCGCCCCGCCGACCAGCGCGAGGAACAGCGCCGGGCGGTAGAGCTGCTGGCCAAGCAGCGATTGCACCACCTTGCCGGTGCCGCGCAGCACCGCCGCCGACTGCGCCAAAAGCGGCGTCAACAGGGCCAGCGGCAGGCCGGCGAGAATTACTTTCCACGACGACACTTCGGAGCGGCCAAACAGCGTGAGCATCACCGCGATGACGAGGATGAAGGCTAGGCTGAGCCCGACGATCACCACGGTGGCGTGGCGCAGGAAGCGACCGAGCAGCCGGGTGCGGCCCAGCGTGGCCAACCGCGCCACTTCTCGCACGATGAGGTCGGGAAAGCCGAGCTGCGCAATCAGAACGGCAAGACTGAGGATCGAAAAAGCAAAGGAATAGGTCCCGAAGCCCTGCGGGCCCAGCGAGCGGGCGAGCAGGATCGACAGTGCGAAGGCCACGCCCGCCGACCCGAGCCGGACAAGCGTGCTCTGGCCGACGACTTTGAGAAAGTCGCGCCTCATCGCCGAGTTCCAGAGGGGGCCGGGTCGCTCATGCCGCGTCCTCGGTGTAGCCGAGCCGCGCCAGCTCGGCAGCACAGGCGCGCGCCACCTTTGCGGCCACGGCAGCATCGTCCGCCACCTCGCCCTTGCCGACAAAGTCGAGCCGGTGGGCTGGGTTGTGACGGCGGTAGAGGTCTTCCTGCGCGCGCATCGCGTCACGCGACGAACGCGCAACGGCCTCGGCCAGAGAGGCTTCGGACAACGCCCAGCCGAGGTTGTCATTAAGCGCCGCCAGCACCGCGCCGGCATCGGCCACCAGGTCTTCGTAGCGCACTAGGTGCAGCTGGCGCTGCGAGGTGTCGCGCGGGGCTATGATCCAGGCGCCGACATGGGCCTTCCAGGCGGCGATGCCGAAGCGCGGATCGTCGAGGAACACGGCCAGATCGGCGGGGGTCGCGGCGTCGAGCGTGGTGCGGAACTTGTGGTAAGACTTCATCACCGCGGCTGGATGGCGCACCAAGTAGATCGTGGTGGCGTAATTGCGGTTGAACCCGGCGTGCGACTTGTAAAAGCCCACCCCGCCAGGGCTGAGCCGCGGTGCGACGGCCCGGCTGGCGTGCAGATCGGGCACGAAGCGGCGCACCGAGCCAAAGGTCACCCGCTCGCCCAGCCCGTGCTCGACGGCAAAGGCATTGGCCAACAGCATGGTCAGCCAGGTCACCCCCGACTTTGGGAATTCGACGATAAAGGTATCGCCCGCCTGCAAGCGTTCGGGGCTGAGCGCGGCATCGCGCCGGCCTTGCATCGCCAGCGCGGCGCGCCGCTTGAACTTGTTGATCATCCCTCGTTCCCTCCGATGGTGCCTGCCTGGTGCGGTGCGGCTTGCGGCGCCTCGGGCACCATGCCGCCGAGCGCCTCGATCTCGGCGCGCAAGGCCTCGTATTCGGCGATCTTGCGCTGCAAAAAGCCCCGCGTCATCGCCGCCTTCTCCGCCACGCCTTTCGGCGTCAGCAGGTAGGCGTAGCGCCGCTTATCTTCAGCGGCCTTGAAGTTCCCGAGCTTCACGAAGCCCTTTTCGACGAGGGCTTTGAGCACATAGTTCGCACTTCCGGTGCTAACGCCAACCGCGTCAGCCAGCTCACGCTGCGACATTTCCGGGTTTTCCTCGAGAAGGCGCAAGATGCGAAAGCGGATATCTTCCTGGACCTTGCTGCGCTGGCCTGCCATCAGGAGGCGCCATCTTGGCAGGCTACCGCATCAGCGCTGACTCGGGTCAGTCTGAGGGGAGGGGCATTCACAGTTTGGGGTCGAAAATCCGACATCGTTCAAAGTTGAGCGGTAACAGACTGCTGCACCCGCTAAAAGGGTGTTTATGCAAATCCAGTCATCCGGCAAGGGGAGTCACGGGCGTGTGATCGTAAGCTGCTTGGAAGCAGCGGAGATCGGCCGGTGAAGTATGGCGGGGCCTTAGATGTCGAACGGGAAAAGGCGCCCGGTCTGTCGTGAGGGCAGCTCGTCGCGCCATCAGGTTGTAGCGGGAGTGTATCGCCAAGCGCTCCGCAACATGAGCGTCTCCAGTCGCTTGTTCGCGCCGCGGCCTGTAGTCTTCGTATTTTTTGTTCGAGGTGCGCCGCCACTTGCCTTAGTGGGCTGCCTGACGCGCCCGGATGCCAGGGGTCAGCAGGGGGCGCAAGTCCTCGAAAGTTTCGCCACCTCGAAAACGCCCGAAGGCAAGCGCCAGGCGCTTCACATGTTTTGCCACGTCGACGCCAAAAAGCTCGGCGCAGTGATCGGCGGTCCGAGCAGCGAGCATTTGGGGGAATGGCCACCTGGCCGAAGGCGCGCGGCAAAACGTGACGGCCAGCGTGCGTTCGGCGGCGAAGAAGCGCCCGCGATGATCGAACTCTCCCGGAGGGTCGGTGCGACGCTCTTTACGGTCGAGATATTCAAACGCCGCCGCGATTTCGGCACTGGTGTAGGCGAGACTTGTTGCGAAGACCGCGAATTCGTGAAGCGGGCCCGAGGTGGGGAGGATGTCGAGCATGATGTTGTCCTTTGCTTTCTGAGTGATCTCAGTTTAGCCGAGGCGGGTGAAAAATCGGTTTTGAAAAATCTCGATAATCTCTCGGTTTGGTCGAATTATGTGGACAACTCGGCAGACGGTGCTGGGACGAGACGCAATAGCTAGGGGGTGTGGTAACGTTGGGCGGAGATGGGCAGGTCGCTCGTAACGCCTGGATGAGGCGTATTCGGAAACGACCCGCCCCTCTCTTGAGGGGGGAAGCTCAGGGGGAATAAGGTGCGACCCGGTCTTGCACTTTGCGGCTCGTTAATCTCCCAGATCGGAAGATCTTCAAGCTGCGCCGAGCGACATCGTTGCCGATAGTCTTTTCGACCCCCCCTTGCAGGGGGACACTCCCCTTTCGGGGCACAATTCTCAAACGCAAAACTTCGTCGAATTCTCGAAGAATAATTGTGTCTAATCGTTGTCGATCCTCCTTTCGGGAGGGCGCAAAGGCCCTTCCGAAGAGAGAACACCAACCGGATCGCTCAGACATATTATGCGCGCAAGGCGCTGAAGTAAATGGAAAAATACCTCTAGGTTGTGGGGTTGTGCCTGACGCAAGGTAAGAGGTGGCGCCTAGACGCCAGTGCGACGTCTCATTGAGGCGTCAGTCCTTCTGCCGCTCGACGAACTGCCCGAGCTTGGAGAAGTTCTTGCTCGCAATGGTCATCACGCCGCCCACTTTGTTGCCGCGGATCGCGCGCCAGTCTTCGCCCATCTTCTCGCGGATCCGGGCGAGGTTGCGATTGCTCACACCGCCCAGGCGCATCTTGTAGAGCACCTCAGGGATGTAGACCGAGCGACCAGTCGCTTGCGAGAAATAGCGCAGGATGAAGTCGTAATCGGCTGCGATCCGGAAGCTGGTGTCGAAGCCGCCGAGGCGCTCGTAGACCGAGCGCCGGAGATAGAGGGTGGGGTGGGCCGGCATCCAACCGCGTTTGAGCTTCGCCGGGCTATAAGGGCCTGTGGCCCAGTGCCGGACGACCTTTGTCGTATCGGGTTGCGAGACATAATCGAGATTGGAGAAGACCGCTTCGACCTGCGGATCTTCAAAAGCGGTGGCGATGCGGGCGAGGACCTCGTCATGGGCGAGGAAGTCGTCGCTGTGAACGAAGCCGACGATGTCACCAGACGCCTTCGTCACGCCCTTGTTGAGTGCATCATAGATCCCTTTGTCGGGCTCGCTGACGAGGACCATCCGGTCATGAGCGGCGCGTTCGATCGCGGCGAGCGAGCCGTCCTTTGATTTCCCCTCGATGATGAGGTGCTCAAGATCGGAATGGGTTTGTCGCCCGACGCTTTCGATAGCCTCGCCGACGGTGGCTTCGGAATTGTAGACGGCGGTGATGACGGTAATCTTCATGAAAATGGCGGCCCGGGAAAAATCTGTTCGACCCTCCTATAGGCGCTCCCAGCGGAGGATGAAACCAGTCGTGCTTCCGTCGCCTCGCAGACAAGCTATCTCCCGCTCGCGGCGTAAGCCGCGATCCCAACCCATTCCTTGATCGCGAGATCCAGCGTGTCGAGATGGCCCGCGAGATCCCAGCCAATATCTTCGAGAAACCCATCTGCGCGATAATCGACAGGGTAGGGGACTACCACCTCCCATCCGGCGCGCTCAAAGCTCGCCATCGCACGTCTCATATGAAAGGCGCTGGTGACGAGCAGCCAGGTGTCGGTCGGCTTGGGTTGCGCGAGATCGTGGCTGAGGCGCGCATTCTCACTGGTGTTGCGCGAGCGGCTCTCGAGAAGCAGGCGGGCTTGAGCGATACCTGTTTCCCGAAAGGCGGCTGCCATGACCTCGGCGCCGGGCATGCTCTCTCGCGCAAGGTCGCGCAGGACGCCGCTGCCGCCAGAGAGCAGGATCCTCGCATCTGGAAAGCGATGCGCGAGGGCGAGGCCAGCTGTGACACGCTCGGCGGCCGCATTGAGCTGAACCTGATAGTGACGGGCCGTGCCGTCCCTGACTTCGGCGCCGCCCAGGATGATGATCCCGTCGACTTGGGCGAGCTGCGGGTTGGTCGGATAGGCTTGCTCCAAGGGCCTAATCAGGAGATAGCCGAGGGGCTTTAACATCTTCCATTTGACTTATTCTTTTCGCATCATATATCATCTAAATGATGAAGAAGCTTGTAAGTATTGGCGAGGCCGCAAAGGCCCTGGGCGTGACTCCGCTCACCTTGCGCAGATGGGATGAGAGCGGCAAGCTCAAACCCGACCTCGTAACCGAGGGTGGGCGCCGCCGCTATGACCTCGCCAAACTTCAGCCGGAGCTCCATCGGCAGCAGGATAACGCTGCCCGGCGCACGGTTGCCTACGCACGCGTTTCCTCCCATGACCAGAAAACTGACCTGGAGCGCCAGGCGCAGCTTCTCGAGGCCTATTGCGCCGGGCAGGGCTGGACCTACGAGGTGGTCACCGATCTCGGCTCTGGCATGAACTATCGCAAGAAGGGCCTCAAGCGCCTACTCGAAGACATTGTCGAGGATCGCGTCGGCCGACTGGTCATCACTCACAAGGATCGTTTGCTGCGCTTCGGCGCCGAGCTCGTCTTCGCGATCTGTGAGGCGAAGAACGTCGAGGTCGTAATCCTGAACCAGGGCGAAGACACCAGCTTCGAAGAGGATCTTGCCCGGGATGTGCTCGAGATAACCACGGTGTTCAGCGCACGGCTCTACGGTGCGCGCTCCCGCAAGAGTGCGAAATTGATCGCAGACATCAAGGCCGCGGCCGAAGGAGGCGATGATGGCGCTTGATGGAGCAGCGATCTCTACCCGGATCATGACAGTTCACCGCATCGCCCTCGATGTAGACAAGGCGCAGGACGCACTGTTTGCGCAATGCGCCGGCATCGCCCGGTTCAGCTGGAACTGGGCTCTCGACCGATGGAAATCCCAATATACGGCGCATTGCGAAAACAATTCCCTGCCCAAGCCTTCCGAGGCTGCGCTGCGACGCGAACTCAATGCCATCAAGCGGGCTGAATACCCCTGGATGCTGCATGCGCCCAAAGCGGTTCCACAGCAGGCGATCAAGAATCTTGGTGCCGCGTTCAAGGGTTTCTTCGAGGGGCGCTCCCGCTATCCCAACTTCAAAGCAAAAGATCTCTGTCGTGAGAGCTTTCGGCCGGACAATGGCCCCGGGACATTCCGTGTCGAAGGGCGACGCCTGAAACTGCCGCGCATTGGCTGGGTGTCTATGCGGGAGGCCCTGCGCTTTGGTTCCGAAATGAATCCAACCTTGAAATCCGTCACCATCTCGCGGGAGGCGGGCCGGTGGTTCGCGGCGCTTGCGGTTGAGATCGATCACAGCTTTACACCTCGCCCCGAAGGAGCGGTCATCGGCGTCGATCTCGGCGTTACGGATCTGGCCACCTTGAGCGACGGCCGCAAGTTCTCCGGCTCAAAATCCCTGGGTCGCAACCTGAAGCGGCTCGCACGACTGCAGAGATCTCATGCGCGAAAACAAAAGGGCGGGAAAAATCGGGCACGGTCTCGTGCCCGGATTGCAAAGCTCCATGCACGCATCCGCAACATCCGCCAGGATGGGTTGCACAAGCTTACGACCAAGCTGTCGCGTGAAGCCAGCACAGTGGTCATCGAGGACCTCAATGTCCGCGGCATGATGGCGAACCGGCATCTTTCCCGCGCCATTTCCGATATGGGGTTTTTCGAGTTCCGTCGGCAGCTGAGCTACAAGCTCGCACGTCTGGGCGGCACTCTTGTTGCCGCCGACAGGTTCTTTGCATCCAGCAAGACCTGTTCGGCATGTCATACCAAAGCGGAGGTTCTTCCGCTCTCGGTCCGCTCATGGACCTGCGCCAATTGCGGCGCGCAGCACGATCGCGACATCAATGCGGCGATCAACCTCAAGAATTTGGCCGGTAGCGAGGACCTCAAGGTCCGTCCGGTGTCAGCTTGTGGAGTGGAAGGCTCTGGCGGCGGGACTGATCCTGTCGTGAAACCGGCCACGATGAAGCAGGAAAGTGGACCTGATCAGGAAAGATCAGGTCCATGAAAGCGGAAAGATGCCCAGAGCGAGGAGGCTCGCCAGCGCTACGGAAAGCATCCTGCGCGCCGCGCGTAGGCGCCCGCTCACGAGCGCGATCAGCGCGCCTGCGAGCAAAAGCGCTTCCCAGGTTTCTGCGCGCAGGAGGAAGGTTGCGAGCTTGGAGGCGATGAAAACAAGCGTATCCATGGGGCTCTTGTGCGCGCTGTCGCGCCGTCCCGCAATCCAACCGTTCGAGAAAGCTACCCATAGTCTGTCATATAGGTAGTTTTTCCAGGTCGGCTTTGCTGGCTCTCTCCAGCATCGCCGGCCAACCCGTTCACCCGCGCTCGGCTTCGCTCTCCTTGAGGCTGGCGAGGATGACCTCGTAGGCGCTGTCGATATCCTCGCGCAGGGCTGCGATGGCCGCTGCACTGTCGCCGTCCCGGATGGCCTCGAACAGCCTGCGGTGCTGCTTGTTGGAAACACGGTAGTGGCCATGGCGTTGCAGCAGGTGGAACTGCGGATTTATCCGCAGCCAGATATTGCCGATGATCTCCAACAGAAGGGGAGAGCCTGCCTGCCGGTAAATCGTGAAGTGGAAGTCGTAATTCGCATGAATGAATTCGCGCACCTGACCTGCGGCTTCCGCAGCTTCCATCGCGTAGAGAACTTTTTCCAGCTGTGCGATGAACTCGGGATCGCGGCGCTCGACCGCCCAGGCCACCGCGGTGGTCTCGATCTCCGAGCGGACTTTGCGCAGGTCGGCGAGTTCGTCTGCCCCAAGACGCGGCACCCCGATGGATCGTCCCGACACGATGGTCAGGGCTCCGAGGGCCATAAGTCGGGAAATTGCTTCGCGCACCGGCATTGGGCTTACGTCGAGCGCCTTGGCGATGCTGGCGACAGTGATCGACTCGCCGGGTGCGATCTCGCCCTGCAGAATCAGATCGCAAAGCCGCTGATGCACCAGCGTCTGCAGGGTTTCGCGCTTTAGCGGCGTGACGCTTTCGAACATGGTCAGACCTTTCATTTCACGGCCCAAACTACGCCGGCTCGAAAAAGAATAAAACACGTTTTGACTTTTGATCAAAGATATCGGATCGTGAAATCCGTGAGGCGACCGGGGAGAGTCGCCGGACATGGGAGGAAGAAATGATCAAACGCTATATCGCGGGCGCCGCCTGCGCCCTTGGTCTCGTGGCTGGAGCCGCCCAGGCGCAGAGCGACGGGCCTTACAAAGTCTATCTTTCGATGAGCTATATCGGGAACGATTGGCAGGCCGAGGCCTCGAACATGGTCAAGGCGCTCGCGGCCTCAAAGGACTATGCCGACAAGGTGGATCTCGAGGTCCAGGTCGCCGGGCCGAACGCCCAGCGCCAGATTCAGCAGATCAACGCGATGGTGCAGGCCGGTGCGGACGCGATCGTCGTCTACCCGATCTCGCCCACCGCGCTGAACAGCGTCGTCAAGAGCGCCTGCTCGCGTGGTGTGACGGTCATCGCCTATGATGCGGAGATCACGGAGCCCTGTGCCTATAACGTGACGATCGACCAAGAGGAGGCCGGTCGAAAGACGGCGGAATGGCTGGTCGACAAGATGGGCGGCAAGGGCGATGTCGTGATGGTGACAGGTGTGCCCGGCACGTCCGTGGATACCGCCCGGACCAAGGCGGCCAAAGAAGTCTTCGCCCAGCATGACGGCATCAATATCGTCGGCGAGGCCGTGGGCATGTGGAGCCAGGCGGTGGCCCGGACTGAACTCAACAAGCTGATGGCCACCCGCGACTGGTCCGATATCAACGGGCTCTGGATGCAGGTTGGCTGCTACACGGCGGATTCCATGCAGCTCGAAGCGGGACGCGATCCTTCCGAGCTGCTGCCCTGTGCAGGTGAGGGATCGAATGGCGGGCGCATCCAAATGCTTCCGACAGATACAGCGGTCGAAGGGGCGAGCAAGCCCTATGCGCCGATGGGCGCACCCCGGATCTCCTACGCCTCGCCGCCCTATTCCGGCGCGCTGGCCCTGAAGCTCGCGGTCGATAAACTCGAAGGGAAGGACATCCCGAAGCATACCACCTTGCCGCTGCCCCTCGTCACCAACGACACCGTGCAGCTTTGCGAGACGGGCAGCTGGGATGAACAGAAGGCGGGGTGCAACGTGTTCCAGCCCTCGATGGTGTCGAACCCCGGCTGGTTCGCCTCGATCTTCTCGGAAGATCTGCCGCAGCTTGGTCTGAACGCCGCGCTTGTCGGCCAGCCCGAGAACTGAGGTCACACGCCCGGCGACGGGGGCTTTCCGTCGCCGGGCGCAGACCGCACCATACATACGCATTCCGGAGAATTGCATGTCACGCATCGCCGATTCAGCGCCTGCGGTGGAAGTTCATGACCTGTCGAAGGCCTACGGTCCCACTGTCGCCAATGACAAGGTCAGCTTCTCCGTCGCTCGCGGCCGCGTCCACGCCCTGCTCGGCGAAAACGGCGCCGGCAAGTCGACCACCATGAAACTGCTCTCGGGCCTCGTGCGGCCAGATTCTGGCACGATCCGAATAGGCGGCCGCGACGTCAATTTGCGCAATGCGCGCGATGCCCATGCAGCGGGGATTCAGACCGCCTTTCAGGAGCTGACGCTGGTGCCGGACCTGAGCGTGCTCGACAACATGCTGCTGGGCCGGTCGCGCCGGACGATCATCGGCACGCTGGACCGCAGCCGTGCGCGGCGCGAGGTGACCGCACATTTCGAAGCGCTGGGCCTCGACGTCGATCTCGATGCGTTGGCCGAGGAACTGACCCTGGCGGTGCGCCAGAAGATCGAGATCGCCCGCGCTCTCTACCGCCAGCCCGAAATCCTTTTGCTCGACGAGCCGACATCGGCGCTCTCTGGCAGCGATGTCGACTGGCTCGGCCGGATCATCGCGGACGCGGCCGCGCAGGGGATTACCGTGCTGTTCATCTCGCACCGCTTGCCTGAAGTGCGCGCCTTCTGCGACACGCTCACCATCTTGCGCAACGGACGGTCCGTGACCTCGGCGAAGGTCGCGGATGTCAGTGACGCTGAAGTGGTCGAGATGATCGTGGGCCGCTCGGTCGAAAATGCCTTCCCGCCGCGCCGTGCCCCGAAGGAAATCGCGGGGCAGGTCCCGGTCCTCGCCACCCGTGGGCTGTCGGCAGGGCCGAAGCTGCGCAATGCCGAGATCGCGCTGCACAAGGGGGAAATCCTCGGGATTGCCGGGCTGCAAGGCATGGGGCAGGAGGCGCTGTTCTCCGCCCTTTTCGGACAGGAGCGGTTGCGCGCGGGCCATATCGAGCTGGACGGGACGCCCCTCCATCTGCGGGCCCCGGCCGATGCGCTGCATCCGTCGGTCGCGATCGGGCTCGTGCCCGAGGAACGCAAGACGCAAGGTTTGTTCCTGGAACTCAGCGGGCGGCAGAATGCCAGCCTGCCCGTGCTCTCGCGGTTTCACCGGGGGCCGGTTCTCGATGACGGGGCGGAGGCGCGCGCCGCTGCGGGGGCTTTCGCTGCCGTCGAGGTGGACGAACGCGCGCATTACCTGCCCGCGGGCGCGTTCTCGGGCGGTAATCAGCAGAAGATCGTGTTGGCCAAGTGGCTCGTGGCGCAAAGTCGGATTCTGCTCCTCTTCGATCCGACGCGCGGCATCGATGTCGGGACGAAAGAGCAGATCTATGCGCTGCTGCGCGCCTATACGGATGCAGGCGGATCGGTCCTGCTCCATTCCACCGAAATCCCTGAGCTCGTGTATCTGTGCGACCGTGTCGGCGTCCTCTACGAGGGTCGGCTGTCGTGTTGGCTCGAGGGTGAAGAATTGAGCGAGAACGCGATCATGCAGGCCACGCTCGGCGGGGACGCACCGCTGAAGGGAGACACGACACATCCGAAACAGGAGGTCCGGGCATGAGTGACCAAAGCCTATCATCCGGGGCCGCGCCGCGGCGCAAGTCCTCCAACTGGCTACGCAGTCTGCGTCACGGACAAGCCGTGATCGTCGCGGCGCTGGTGCTGGCGGGCCTCATGGCGTTGAACGCGGGGCTGAGCCCCTATCCGCTGAGCTATTTCGACATCTCATTTCTCGCAAGCGGCGGGGCGACCTCCGCGATCGCGGCTGCAGGACAAACACTGGTTATCCTGTCGGGCGGGTTCGACCTGTCAGCAGGCGCGGTGGTCTCGCTGGTCAACGCGGTGCTTGCGACCTCGATGGACCCGGCGAACATGCAGGCCTCCGTGCCGCTCTGGACCGCGATCGGGATCGGTATCGGCATGGCCGTGGGCGCGGTGAACGGCTTTTTCGTGGCCGTGGTGCGCCTGCAGCCCATCGTGGTCACATTGGCCGTGATGTTCATCGTGCAGGGGCTGACGCTCCTTGTGATGGCGATGCCGGGCGGATTCGTCGCGCCTTCGCTCGCATCTGTCTATCTTGGCGACACGATCCCTGGTCTTCTCCCCGCACCGATCACGCTGATGCTCGTGCTGGTGGCGCTGTGGCTCTGGCTCAAGCGCACGGGCTACGGGATCACGCTCTACGCAGTGGGCAGCGATGCCGAGGCTGCTCGCGCGACGGGACTTCACGCGCGCACCGTTACCTTCGCGACCTACGTTCTCGCAGGTGGGCTTTACGGGCTCGCCGGTGTTTTCGTCAGCGCCCAGACCGGCAGCGGCGACCCGCTGGTGGGGAACTCGCTTCTGCTGCCGACCTTCGCGGCTGTGGTGATCGGCGGCACCCGTCTTGGCGGTGGCAAAGGCGGTGTGCTGGGCACGATCCTCGGGGCCTATATCCTGATGATCGTCGTGAACCTTCTGCTGTCGCTCAACGTCTCGGCTTACTATTCGACCATCGCGGAAAGCGCAGTGCTCCTGATCGCGGTGCTCGCGGGCTCGCTGCGCCGTGACAGCACGCTCTCGCAACGCCTGCGCGAAGTCACCGATGCGATCGGCGCCCGACGGCGCGGATGGCTTGTTGGCCAGCGCTCGGGTGAGGATCACAGGTTGGCTTTCACGCGACCGGCAGAGACCGCCCCCTCGCAAAGTTTCCTGCAACGTCACGGTCATACGCTGCGCCACGTTCTGCCCGCCTGGATCTGCCTCGTGGTGGTCCTGATCGCGACGCAGCTGGTGCTGGGCAATGTCTTCAGCGGCTGGCGCTACTGGGACTCGCTCCTTGTGCTCTCGAGCTTCCTCGCGATCCTCGCTCTGGGGCAGGGCGCGGTTATCCTGACCGGGGGGCTGGACCTGTCGCTGCCCTGGAGCATCGCGCTGTCGGGCGTGATGTTGACCGGGCTTGTTGGCGGACAGGACATGGGATTGCTCACGGCGCTGCCGGTGGTCTTTGCGGTGGCTGCGCTGATCGGGCTCGCGAACGGGTTGGGCGTCGTGGCGCTGGGCCTGTCGCCGATCGTCGTGACCCTCGCGATGAACGGCATTCTTCAGGGCGCGGCATTGATCTGGTCGGGCGGCACGCCCGCCGGGTTCGCACCGCCCTCGCTGCGTTGGCTGATGACCGGCAAGCTGATGGGCGTGACCCCGGTGATCATCTTCATGGCCGCCTTCGTCGCTCTCGCGATCGTCCTCTTGGGACGCACCGGGTTCGGGCGCCGGGTCTACGCGGTCGGCAACAGCGAACTGGCTGCGCGCCTCTCGGGGGTGCGCACGGGGCGGGTCATCATCTCTGTCTACATCCTCTCGGCGCTCTGCGCGGCGCTGGTCGGCGTTCTGCTGGCGGGCTTTTCCGGACAGGCGAGCCTCGGGATGGGGGATGACTACCTTCTGCCCTCGATCGCGGTCGTCGTCGTGGGTGGGGCGCTGATCACCGGTGGCCGCGGGCATTACGCGGGCATGCTGGGCGGCGCACTGCTGCTGACCGCGATGCAGACCCTGCTTGCCGGCACCGCGCTGCCCTTCGCATTCCGCTCAGTGTTCTTCGGGCTCGTCATCCTGATGGCCGTGATCGCATTGCGCAAATAACCAAGGAGATTTCGATGAGTGATACATCCAGGATGAAATTGCCCGGCCTCGAGGGCAAACGCGTTGCGGTCACGGCGGGCGCTTCCGGCATCGGTCTGTGCATCGCGCGGGAACTGGCTCGGCAAGGCGCGCGGCTGGCTATCTGCGACATCGATGAGGCCGCGCTTGAACGGGCCGCGCAGGAGCTGGGCGCCGAAGTGGCCCTGCGCGCCGACGTCTCGGATGAAGCTGCGGTGGCATCTTTCTTCGAAGCGATCGGCAACACCCTCGGCGGGCTCGATGCGCTGGTCAACAATGCCGGCATTGCGGGGCCCACCGGCTCGGTCGACGAAATCTCGCCCGAGGATTGGCGGCGCTGCCTCGATATCGGCCTGACAGGTCAGTTCCTATGCACGCGGAAAGCGGTGCCGATGCTGCGCGCGGCAGGGGGTGGAGCGATCGTCAATATCTCCTCCTCGGCGGGCAAGTTCGGCTATGCGTTCCGCACGCCCTACGCCTCGGCGAAATGGGGGGTGATTGGGTTCACCCAGAGCCTCGCGAAAGAGCTCGGTCCCGAGAATATCCGTGCCAATGCGATCCTGCCCGGCATTATCGAAGGGCCGCGGATCGAAGGCGTGATCGCAGCTCGCGCGAAGCAGACCGGGATCAGCCATGAAGAGATGACCGAGCGGTATCTGTCGAACGTCTCGCTGCGCCGGATGACCCCGCCCGAGGACGTGGCGGACATGGCCGCCTTCCTGATCGCCGAGACCGGGCGCAACCTGTCGGGGCAAAGCTTCCCCGTCGATGGCAATGTGGAGACCTTGTGATGAAAGAGCCTGTCGCCTGCGTCGGTTCGGGGCTTATCGGGCGTGCCTGGGCCATCGTGTTCGCCCGCGCCGGTCATCCGGTGCGGTTGTGGGACGAGGTCCCCGCCGCGCCAAAGGCCGCGCGCGACTTCGCCGCCGAGATGCTGCCGGAACTGGAGCGCCTGGGCCTCATTCCCGGCACCGCTGAGGAAGCCCTCGCGCGCATCGAGCCGGTCGCCACGCTCGAAGAGGCGCTCGAGGGCGCGCGGCACGTGCAGGAGAGCACCTTCGAAGAGATCGGCGTGAAGCGCGAAATCTTCGCGCGTCTCGACGCGATTGCCGGCCCCGATACCGTGCTCGCCTCCTCGTCGTCGGCCCTGCTGCCTTCGGCCATTTCCGAGGGGCTCGCGGGACGCCACAGGGTCGTGGTCAATCATCCGATCAATCCCGCCTATCTCGTGCCCGCAGCAGAGTTGGTGCCTGCGCCTTGGACCGATCCTGCGCTTCTTGAGCGCACGGCGGATCTTCTGCGCGACGCCGGCATGCGCCCGATCGTCATGCAGAAGGAAATCGACGGCTTCGTGATGAACCGCCTTCAGGGCGCGCTTCTGCATGAGGCGTTCCGGCTCGTGGCCTATGGATATGCCAGCACCGAAGACGTCGATATCGGGTTGCGCGAAGGGCTGGCGCTTCGCTGGTCCTTCATCGGCCCGTTCGAGACCATCGACCTCAACGCGCCCGAGGGCGTGCGGCAATATGTGACGCGCTACGGCGGCATTTATGACGGCATGGCGGGGCAACCCGCGGCGGACTGGCGCGGCCCCGTGCTGGACCGGATCGAGGCGGAGCGCCGTGCGGCGCTTCCCGCAGACGAGCTTGCTCAGCGGCAGGCGTGGCGAGACCGGCGCCTCATGGCGCTCGCCGCTCACAAGCGTCGAGCAACAGACGAAATCGGAGATTGATAGAATGCCAGACAAGGTCATCCTCACCTGCGCCGTGACCGGCGCCATCCACACGCCGACGATGTCGGATCACCTTCCCATCACGCCCGACGAGATCGCCGAAGCCGCGATCGGGGCGGCCGAGGCGGGGGCCGCGATCCTGCACCTGCATGCCCGTGACCCGAAAACTGGAAAGCCCGACCAGTCGGCCGAGGCCTTCGCGCCGTTCCTGGGCCGGATCAAGCAGGCGACGAATGCGGTGGTGAATATCACCACCGGCGGTTCGCCCTACATGACGGTGGACGAACGCACGAAGCCCGCGGCGCAATGGGCGCCCGAGGTCGCCTCGCTCAACATGGGGTCGATGAATTTCGGCTTCTTCCCGCTTCTCGCGAAATACAAGGAGTTCAAACACGCATGGGAGCGTGAGCATCTCGAGGGGTCGCGTGACCTCGTCTTCCGCAATTCGTTCAAGGACATCGAATACGTGCTGGAGACCTGCTACGACAACGGCACCCGGTTCGAGTTCGAATGCTACGATATCTCGCATCTCTACAACCTCGCGCATTTCGCGGATCGTGGCCTCGTGAAGCCGCCGTTCTTCGTTCAGTCCGTCTTTGGCCTGCTGGGGGGCATCGGCACCCATCCCGAGGATGTCATGCACATGAAGCGCACGGCAGACCGTCTCTTCGGAAAGGATTTCCGCTGGTCGGTTCTGGGGGCCGGCAAGGACCAGTTCCGCATCGCCACACAGGCACTGAGCATGGGGGGCAATATCCGCGTCGGTCTCGAGGACAGCATCTGGATCTCGCGCGGCAAACTTGCAGAGAGCAACGCCCAACAGGTCGCCAAGGCGCGCGCCCTCGTCGAGGGGCTGGGCCTGGAGCTCGCGACGCCGGACGAGGCGCGCGAGATGCTTGCGCTCAAGGGCGGCGACGCCGTGAACTTCTGAACCGGATACCAAGGGAGGAGACCAACATGCAGATCGATATTCTGCTCGACGTGAAGACGACACTGGGCGAGGGCCCGGTCTGGGACGTCGAAAGCCAGCGGCTCTATTTCATCGACTCGATGGATGGACGGGTGTTTCGCTGCACCGCGGACGGCACGGAACTGCGCGCCTGGGATGTGCCGGGCAAGATCGGCTCGATGGCGGTGCGCAAGGACGGCAAGGGGGCCATCGTCTCGCTCGACAAGGGGTTCTGGTTGCTCGATTTCGACAGTGGCGATTGCGAGTTGCTGCACGACCCGGAAGCCAACCTCGCCACGACCCGTATCAACGACGGCAAATGCGATCGGCGCGGTCGGTTTTTCGCCGGTTCGATGGATATGCAGGAGGAGGGGCCGCTGGGCGCACTCTACCGCGTCGATCCCGACCTGAGCGTTACCAAGCTCGAGGAGGGGATCATCTGCTCGAACGGGCCTTGCTTCTCGCCGGACGACAAGACCTTCTACTTCACGGATACCTGGACCGGTGAGATGTGGGCTTATGACTATGATATCGAGACCGGCGGCATTTCGAACCGTCGCACCTTCGCGAAGGCCGACACCTCGAACGGCGGCGCCGCGGACGGGGCGACGGTCGATGCGGAGGGCTATTACTGGATGGCGCTGGTCTATGACGGGCGGATCTGCCGCTTCGCACCGGACGGCACACTCGACATGGAAATCCCGATGCCAGTGAAGAAGGTCACGAGCGTCCAGTTCGGCGGCCCCGATCTCGATGTGCTCTACGTCACGTCGATGGCGAAGCCTCCGCTGCCGCGTTTCCCCGACGACGGTGTTCAGCGTGGCAGCCTGTTCGCGATCCGCGGTCTCGGCGTGAAAGGCGTGCCGGAGCCGCGCTTCGGCGGCTAAGCGCCTAAAGCCGCCCCCCTCCAAAGCCCTGCGCGCACTCGGCGCGCAGGCGCATCCAGAACGATTGCGTGAGACCGGAGAGCGGCCAGCGCTCGGACTGATCGTGGCGGTTCGTTTCCCAAAGGGAGCAGTGCGAAATTCGCCTCTCTGGGAAAGTTATCCCTAGTAGGTCTGCCACTCCAAACTCTCTCCGATACGAAGCATGGAATTTTCCTGAATTTTTCCGACCGGAATTTTCAGGTCGGCGAGGGACACTGGGTCCGATGAAAGATTTCGCAAACCCACCCGCCAATCTCGCCCGATCAAATCCTCGGACCGCGTCGACCCGTCCACAAACCTGCACTCTCTCGAAAGTGAATAGCCCCGCCTTTCTTAGACGCCTTCGTGTCTCAGTTCCCGCTGTCGCTCGAAGCCGACGGGCGACAGCATTCCATGCCAAGCGTGCAAAGCTTGCCGCGCCGAGCGCAACCGGAACCTCATCGTCTCGCTACGAAGGTCGAATATCGCCGCGCCATCTGATCGTTAGACTCGCCGCATGTTGCGCGCGCTCATCCTATGGTTCTTTCTGGCGTTGCCCGCTTTCGCGGCGAGCCTGTCGCGCGAGCAGGTGGCCGATATCGTCGTTGCGCCTTATGCGGTGGGCGATGAAATCAATGAAAAGGGCGTCTGGCAGCTCCGCAATTCCGGGGGCGGCGAGGCGGGTTATGTCTTTGAGACCGGCGAATTGGCGCCGTTGCCGGGTTTTTCCGGCAAACCGATCAACATGCTGGTCATGCTCGATCTGGAAGGGCGCTTCATAGACGTGAAACTGATCAGTCAACACGAACCGGTTTTCGTGTCTGGGCTGGGAGAAGCGCCATTTCGGGAATTTCTCGAACAGTATCGCGGCCACTCCATCAACGAGCCGATCGTCGTCGGCACGCCTTATGGCGGTGCCGGGTCGGGCTCAGATCTCGTTTATCTCGATGGTGTGACCAAGGCGACCGCGAGCGTGCGGATCGCGCATGAATCAATCTTGGCGGCGACGCTCGCGGTGGCGCGTGAGAAGATGAAGGGCATCCAATCCGGTCCGCCGCCGAAGCCTGATCCAGACCATCGCGAGCAGCTTGACTGGCAAGGCCTTATCGAGGCGGGACTGGTGGGGCGGCTCCGCGTCACGAACGCAGAGGAAGACGCGGCGTTCGACAATACGAAATGGGCCGCCGATGATGCGACGGTCGATAGCGACCCGAACGGGCTTTATCTCGATCTCTATGCTATCGACCTCGGCCCGGGCTCGATTGCAAAAGCTGCGCTTTCTCCCGAGACCTATGCCGAAACGCGACGCTTCCTGTCTCGTGCGCCGGATGACGAGCTCTATCTGCTCATCGAGGCCGGCCGACAGGGGCTGGTGAGCGAAGACTTCGTCCGGAACACGGCACCGGATCGGATATCTGCGCAGCAAGATGGATTGCCGCTGGCGCTGCGCGATGCGGACATTCTGGCGCAACTGGCCAAAGATGCCCCGGCGACGCTTGAGGACGCGACGAAGATGGTGGTCCGGCTGGATCGCCGTCTCGGTTTCGATCCCTCCCGCGATTGGGAGCTGACCGCGCAGGCGGTTCGTCTGCATGGGATGTTTCAGCCCGAAGCGGGAGAGGCGAAATTCAGTCTCACGATGAAGACACCCGAGCGGTTCTTCGTTTTCCCGCAAGTGCCGGAGGCCTTGCCGCCATGGCGTGAGGCGCTTCGCAATCGGGCAACGGATTTGTGGGTTCTCAGCGGGTTCCTCGTGCTGCTGTTTGGGGCGCTGCTGCTGCAATCGCGGCTTGCGGCGCTCAGGCTTTTTACCCCGGTGCGGCTTGCGATTCTCGCGATCACGATCGGCTTCGTCGGTTATTGGGGGCAGGGGCAACTCTCTATCGTGACGCCCATCGCGGTGATCCGGGCGCTCACCGGGAACGGCTCGCTCGAGGTGCTCCTCTATGACCCGTTCTCGCTTCTGATCTGGGCGGCGGCGATCCTCGGTTTCCTCCTGTGGGGGCGCGGATTTTTCTGCGGCTGGCTTTGCCCTTACGGGGCAATTCAGGAATTCGCGCATCACATCGGACGCTTCCTGAACTTGCCGAAATGGGAGCCGCCACGGTCACTTGCCCAAGCGCTCCTTTGGACCGGGCCGGTGGCGTTGGCTGTGCTGACCGGCATTGCACTTGTCACGCCCGATCACATCGAGAAAGCCGTCGAGGTCGAACCTTTCAAGACTGCTATCACCACCCATTTCGCCAGACCCTGGCCCTATGTGCTCTGGGCGGCGGGGTGGATCGCGGTCTCGATGGTCTGGTTCAAGGGGTTTTGCCGCTCCGTCTGCCCCTTGGGGGCCGCGATGCGGCTCGGCGGCCTCTTACGACTGCGAAGCTGGATCCCGCGTCGGGCCGACTGCGGCTCGCCGTGTCAGCTGTGCAAGGTGCGATGCAATTACGGGGCAATCGCGAAGACCGGCCAGATACGGTATTCAGAGTGTTTCCAATGCCTCGATTGCGTGAAAATTCATGACGATCCAAAGCTTTGCGTGCCTCTCGTGCTAGCCGCGAAAAAGGGAAAACGCGGCCCCGGCCTGAGGGAGGCAGCAGAATGAAACGGCGCCGTTTCCTGCAAATTTCGGCGGCGGCGCTATGTGCCGGAGCCCGCGCGCAGGCAGCGACCTGGACTGGACAGGCATTTGGTGCCGAGATCGCGCTCGATCTCAGGGGCGGGGTCAGGAACCGGCAGGACATGCGCGCGATCCGGGACGAAATTCAAGAGATCGAGAACACGTTCTCCTTGTATCGCGAAAGCGAATTGACGCGCCTCAACGCGACAGGCCGCTGCCGACCGTCTGCTGCGATGTCGGAGGTTCTCGCGCTCTCGCGACGGGTGCATCTGGCGACGTTGGGCGCGTTCGATCCTACGGTGCAGCCGCTTTGGGATGCCTTGGCAAATGGCAATAGCGGCGCTTCGCTGCGTGCGAAAATCGGCTTTGAGACCGTAAGAGTTGCGGCGGACATTCGACTCGGACCGGGGCAAGCCCTGACGCTGAACGGGATCGTGCAGGGATATGCGGCTGACCGTGTCCGGGACCTCTTGGTTGCGCGGGGCTATTCCGACGTGCTGGTCGACATGGGCGAGTTCGCGGCGATCGGCGGTCCGTTCGATCTTGGGGTGTTGGATCCAAGCGCTGGATTGCTTGCGCGCCTGCAGCTGCGCGACGGGCGGGCGATGGCGACCTCGTCGCCGGGAGCGCTCGCTTTGCCGGGTGGCTCGCATATCCTGGGGCCCCAAGGGCAGCTCCCGCGCTGGTCAACGGTTACGGTCGAGGCAAAGAGCGCGGCGCTCGCAGATGCGGCCTCGACTGCATTCGTGCTCATGGAGCGCGACGAGATCGCACGTAGCGCGGCCCGTCTTGGCCTCGATGCCGTCCATCTGGTGGATTTCGATGGGAATTACGGGCCGCTCTGATCGCGAGATCGAAAGCGGCCCGAACGCGCAGATCACCGCGTCGGTGGGGTGAATCCCACGCCGTAATCGGCAAAGGCCTTGGCGATCCGCCCGTCTTCCAGCGCAGCTGCGATCGCGTCATCGACCGCATAGCCAAGACGACGATGCTGCATCGAGAGCGCCACGCCGATCGCCCATTTCGAGCGCGGCAATCCGAGCGGCGGTTCGTGGATGTCGATGCCGGGCGCAAGCGCGGCTTCCAGCTCGGCACGCGGGCCCATCACCGCCATCACCTCGTGATCGGCCAGTGCCTTCATCGCGAGCGCGGTATTGCGGTAGCGATGCACCTTGTCCGCCGAAGGTCCACGGGTTACGTCGGTCATGTAGAAATCGGAAATCGAGTCATTCTCGACACCGATAGGATCATAACGGAAGACCGCCGGGGTCGGCCCCTTATCGGGATAGCTCGCGGCGTCATAGGCGATGGCGATATGTTCCTCGCCGTAAATGCCGGTGAAAACGACCTGATCGAAGCGACAGGCGTAATCCACATCATAAGGAACATGCAGCATCACGTCGGAGACGCGGCCATTTACGACGGCGCCCTTGTAGACATAATTGCGCAAATCGGCGTCAAGCGTTTCACCTGCGGAGACGAGCCGGAAGCGCGGCTCGACGCCCAGAGCTCCCGCGATAATCTTGCCGATCTCGATATCGATCCCTTCGGCTTTTCCGGCGTTCTCGAAGGACCAGGGCGCATAGTCGTCATAGACAGCGAATTCGATATAGCCGTCCGTGGCAATCCTATCGAGATCGCGCCCGATATCCTGGGGCGAGGTATTCTGCAATTTCTGTTCTGGGGCCACGCCTTCGCATGCGGCAAAGGCGGGAATGGCTCCGACCATCCCGCCCAGAAATGCCAGCACGCCAAGCCCCGCGCGGGCCTGTGCGATGACGCTCATCATTCCGCAGCCGATATGCCGATCGAAAGCATATCCGCCGCTTCCTTCTGCTTGCTCGGATCCTTCTCCAGCTCATGTGCTGCGCGGGACGCAGCGCTGTCGGCGACAGGTGCTCCGGAAGCGGTATCGACCTTGCCGGAGATATCCTCGAGCGTCGCAATCACGGTGGGGACGTCGGCCTCTCCTGCGGCAAGCTGATCGCGGATCTTGTGAAGCTCATCCGAGTAGGGCTCCAATGCACCATCGTCAGGTCGCGTCTCGATATAGGTGCGGATTGCCCAGGCTGCTTTCTGACCGAGGATTTCCCCGAAGGCGGGCATCTTGGTGGTCCCGTTCTGGGTCATCCCATGGCGGAAGCGTTCAACAAACCATTCGTCGCCATATTCCTCGGCTTCGAGATAGCGCAGGTCCGGCGCCAGACCGCCCGAAACCGCACCCAGCCCGTGGCAGCGCGCACAGTTCTGATTGAAGCCGCTGTCGCCGATCTGGACGGCCTTGGCCCACACCTCATCACCGGCCGCCGCGGCGCGATAGGGGTTCTCGCTGAGCCATTCCTCGCCAACGTCGGGCAGGGCATCGGTGTTGACGGGCTGTGGGGTCACGTCGCCATGCGAAAAGGCGGTAACCGGCGCAAGTGCCAGCGCCAGAAGCGCGGCCATCAGGCCCTTACGGGTGTAGAGCATCTAAACCTCCCAAAAAGATCTCGCTTGTCTTCTGGATAACGCGAGGCTGCGTCGGGCCACCATTCGACCTTGGTATCAATCGCGGTCCCGCTGGCGGGGAGGGGCATTGTCCTTTGGTCGAATAGGCGCGCCGTCGCGACCTGATACTGTGGTCGCAAATGCGTGATCGCCGGAGGAGCGGCGGGGGGCGCAGATGGGAGGAACAGATGGCTTTTGACGGATGGAGCCGCGCAGCGGGCGCGGCGATTGCAGCTCTCGCAATGAGTGCAAGCGCATGGGCGGCGGACCTGCCAGTGCTGAAGGTGGCCGCGCTCGAAGGCGGAACCGTGAATTGGGAGCTGGACACAATCAAGCACTACGGTCTGGACCGAGAGAACGGCTTCACTCTCGAGGTGGTCCCCGTCGCAGGGAAGTCGGGCTCCGATATCATGCTGCAGGGCGGGGCGGTCGATGCCATCGTGACCGACTGGTTCTGGGTCGCGCGGATGCGCGCAACTGGCGAAGATTACCGCTTCATTCCTTATTCGAAAGCGGTGGGCGGGCTTTTGGTCGCTCAGGACAGTCCGGCAAAAACGCTGGCCGATCTCGACGGAAAGAAAATCGGCATCGCAGGCGGGCCGGTCGACAAGAGTTGGCTCATACTGCGGGCCTATGCCGAGCAGGCCGATGGCTTTGATCTGGCGGGCAAGACCGAGCAGGTTTTCGGCGCGCCGCCCCTTATCATGAAGGCGGCGCTCTCGGGCGAAGTCGATGGCGCGATCAATTTCTGGCATTTCGGTGCGAAGATGGAAGCCGCAGGGATGCGCGAATTGGTGAGCGTCGGCGATGCCGCGAGCGCGCTTGGTCTCTCTCCTGAGACACCGCTGCTCGGCTATGTTCTGTCGGGGGACTTGGTGGAGTCGAAACCGGAGCTAGCCTCGGGTTTGGTCGCCGCCTCGCGTGCGGCCAAAGGAAAACTCGCCACCGAAGACGAGGCCTTTGCGCGGCTTCGCCCGATCATGAATGCCAAAAGCAACGCCCAATTCGCGGCGCTCAAGGCGGGATGGCTCGCTGGCGTCCCGGCACCCGGCCCGGTCGATGAGGCGGCTGCCGACAAGATGCTGCGTCTCATGGCGAAACTGGGCGGTGAGAAGCTGGTGGGCGGCGCGACATCGCTGCCCGAGGGCACATTCCTGACGAACTGAGCGATGGGCGCAATTTTGATCACGCAAGGGAAGAGATCTGGCGTGGAGACCGGGCGCAGCTTCGCTCTGCGAAACCGCGCCCGGCTCTGGCCCAACCTTCCTGTGGTCGTTGCCTCGCTCATGGCGCTCGTTCTGCTCTGGGCCTGTCTCGCTTGGTGGTTGGCCGATCCGCAGCTTGCTCCCGGACCACAGATAGTTTTCCCGACTCTCTGGACGGCATTGGTGAGCGGTGACCTTTGGCCAGACCTGAGCGCCACGCTCACACGGGTGACGGCAGCCTTCGGGCTGGCGATGGGCTTCGGCGTGGCGATCGGGATCGCACTTGGCGGCAGCCGTCGTGCGGATCGCTGGTTTGGGCCCTGGTTGACGGTCGCGCTGAATATTCCGGCGCTGGTGACCATCGTGCTTTGCTATCTCTGGATCGGGCTGAATGAGTGGGCGGCCATCGCGGCTGTGTCGCTGAACAAGATCCCAATGGTCGCGGTGATGCTGCGCGAAGGGATGGTGGCGCGCGACACCGACCTGTCGGACATGGCGCGACTTCACTGCATGGGCTGGTTCGCCCGGCTGCGCCACATTTTGATCCCGCAGCTCGCGCCGCATATCATGGCTTCGGCGCGCGCGGGGTTGGCACTGATCTGGAAGATCGTGCTTGTCGTCGAGTTTCTCGGCCGATCCAACGGGATCGGATTCCGCATTCATCTTGATTTCCAGATGTTCGATATCGCGGGCGTGCTTGCGAATGCGCTTGCCTTCGTCGCCGTGATGCTCGCGGTGGAATGGGGCCTGCTCGCGCCGCTTGCGCAGCGCGCTTCACGCTGGAGACAAAGATGATCCGGCTGGAGCTGACAGAGAAATCCTTCAGTGGCATACCTGTGCTTGGACCTATGAAGCTCGATGTCGCGCGCGGCGAGGTGCTGGGGCTATCGGGAGCGTCAGGTGCAGGCAAGACAACCCTGTTGCGACTGCTGGCTGGGCTCGACCATCGTTTCGAGGGAAGCCTCAAGGTGGAGGGGCGCCGCGCAATGGTGTTTCAGAACCCGACCCTGATGCCTTGGCGCCGCGTGATCGACAATGTGACGCTCCCGACTTCAGCCACCGAGACACAGGCGCGTGCGATGCTGGATCGGGTCGGGCTGGCCGGCCTTGAGGATCACTGGCCCGGGCAGATTTCGGTCGGTCAGGCGCGGCGCGTGGGGCTGGCCCGGGCCTTCGTGATGCGCCCCGATGTGCTGTTAATGGACGAGCCCTTTGCCTCGCTTGACGATGCGAGGGTGGAAGGCCTGCTGGAACTGACCGCTGGCTTGATCGCGGAAACCCATGCGGCGGTGGTGATTGCGAGCCATGCGGCAGGCGAACTCGATGCGCTGGCCACACGGTTTGCCCGGGTCGAGGGACGCCCGGCACGGCTCGTTCAAGAGCGGGTGCGGGCGGGTTCGTAACCCCAGATCGCAACGGCGAAGAACACCAAGCTCGCCAATGCGGTCCAACCGAGAGCTGCGGGGTTCAGCTGGCCGTAGAGCGCGAAGCGGATCAATTCGACTGCCTGAGTGAAGGGATTGATCTCGCATAACCTGGCGAGAAGCGGAGAGCTCTCCTGCATTTTCCATATCGGGTAGAGTGCCGAAGAGCAGAAGAACATCGGGAAGATCACGAAGTTCATGATCCCTGCGAAATTCTCCAGCTGTCTGATGCGCGAGGACAGGAGCAAGCCAAGCGCTCCCAACATGATTGCCGCAAGCAAAAGCGCGGGGACGACGGTCACATATCCCGTCGACGGTGCGCGCAATCCGAAGAGCGCCGCTATTGCAAGGAAGGCCGCGACCTGCACCATCCCGACCAGCGCGCCGGCGAGCAGTTTCGCGCCAAGCATGAACCATCGCGGCAGAGGCGCTGTCAGCATCAGCCTCATCGCACCATTCTCGCGATCGTGGACGAGGCTGAGAGAACTTTGCATTCCGGAGAACAGCAAGATCATCGCGCAGAGACCGGGCAGGATATAGGTCTCATAGGAAATATAGGTCCGGTAGGGGGGAATGATTGACAAGCCCAGTGCCGCCCGAAAGCCCGCCGCGAAGATGAAGAGCCAGACGAGCGGGCGCACGAGAGCTGCGAGGAACCGCTCGCGTTGCGTGAAGAAGCGAGCGAGTTCGCGCGAGGCGATGGCGGAGGCGGCGGAGAGCGCGCTCATGCCGTTTCGCCCATCGCCTGGGAGAACCAGTCAGCTAGGAGGCCGTTCTTGCTCAAGCCCCGGACGTCGCCTTGCTCTTTCACCTGACCTTTCTGTAGCACCACGACCAGATCCTCCGGGCGTAATTCATCGGCGAGATGGGTGGCCCAGAGCACGGCTATTCCGTCTTGGGCGAGTTGATGGACATGGGCGGTGATCGCGCTGCGGGCAGGCGCGTCGAGACCTACCGTCGGCTCGTCGAGCAAAAGGAGCCGGGGCCGATGAAGCAGCGCGCGGGCGATCTCCATCCGGCGCCGGTGCCCGCCATTAAGCGCGCGCAGTTTTTCTTCGGCACGTTCGGCCATGCCCAGACGGTCGAGCGCTTCCGAGATGCGACGATCGGCGAGTTTGCTGCCGAGCCCGTGTAGCGCTGCGAAATAGCGTAGATTTGCGCGCACCGAGCGATCGAGATCGAGCGTCGGCTGCTGGAAGACGACGCCGATCTCAGCCAGCGCCTTGCGCCGGGCGCGTGCCATGTCGTGACCGGAGATCGTGACCACGCCGGGGGCGGGCCGGATCAGTCCGGTCAAAACCGACATCAGCGTCGATTTGCCTGCGCCGTTGGGGCCAAGCAGTGCGCAGAAGCGCCCCTTCTCGACGCGGAACCCCACATCGCGCAGCGCGGGTTTGCGACCCCAGTCATGGCTGAGGCCCGCAACATGCAGGGCAGGCGCGTCACTCAATCAAGATCTCCAGACGCTGATCCTCACCGGTCGAGCCGGGTATGTGCAGGTCGTAGCGCCCCGGCTTGATCGCGATGAACCCGATCTCCATCGTGCCTGCGCGGTCGAACTCGATGGAGGCAAGACCCATCGGGCGGACCTCCAGCCCGCGGATCACCACCTCGTCGACCCAGATCGCGCGAAAGAAGCCGTCGCTTTCGAGCCCGATTTCGCCTGACCCGTCGGCGGTGATCTCGACCTCGTAATATCTACCCGATTGCAGCGTCCAGGGACCGCCCAGCGGCTCGCCCACCGAGAGGGTCACTTCGGGGAGCTCTTCCTTGTTGTGACCCGACAGAAGGCCCGCCAACGGGGCCGCATCGTCATCGGCCCAGGCGGGACCGGCGCAGAGCGCGGCTATCAGACTGACTTTCAAAATTTCTGAAAACATGGAAAGCCTCGTCATTTGGAGGTCGGGCGTGCGGCTGCGCCCCAGGGGAAGCGGCCGACTTTCACGGTGTCGATCGGCTCGAGCGTGGCGATATCGATCACCGTCACATCGCCAGAGACACCGTTCGTCGTGAACAGTTTCGTCTGATCCGGCGAGGTCGCCATGTGCCAGACACGACGTCCGACGAGGATGTATTTTTCGACCTCGAGCGTCTTTGCATCCACAACTGCGATATGGTTCGCCGGCCCGAGCGCAATGAAAACCTTCGAGGCGTCGGGCGAGAACCGCATGCCGACGGGCTGGATCTTCTCAGGGCGCACGCCCTTAAGCGTGAAGGAAATCTTGCCGATCTCACTGTGGTCCGAGGTATCGAAGATCGCGACCGTGCCGCCGATCTCGGAACTGACCCAGAGCTGCGCGCCGTCTGGACTGAACTCGGCATGGCGCGGGCGCGGATCGACGAGGGAATTTGCGATGATCTTATGCGTTTCGGTGTCGATCCAATGCGCCATGTTCGTCGTTTCCGAGGTCGTCACCTGAACCTTCCCGTCGGGCGAAATACCCATGCCTTCGGGTTCGACGCCGACATCGATTTGCGCCACCACTTTTCGGGTTTGGGTGTCGACCACAGTGGTGATCGCGTCATCCTCGTTCGCGATGTAGAGAAGCCGGTCGTCCGGGGCGATCACGAACTGCTCGGGGTCTTCGCCTGAAGGCAGATCGTGCAGGATCTCGCCGGTATCGGGGTCCATCACCTGCACCGCGTCGCTGTCCGAGGCACAGATATAGACTCGTTTGAAATCGCGGCTGAATGTGATCCCGCGTGGACGTTCCCCGGTATCGAAACTGTGCAGCACTTTGAGGCTATTTGCGTCGATCACCGAGACCGTGTTGTCAGCTTCGTTGGTGACCCAGACTTCGTCCGCGAAGGCCGGGCTCGCGAGCAGGGTCGTCAGAAGAAGGGCGCGGATCATTGGCTGTCTCCGAAGGCGGCGCAGGTGGATTCGGGGGCGTCGATGCCCAGTGTGTCGAGCTCGTTGGTTTGGTGCAGAAAGCCTTCGAGCGGGGCGAGCGCGGTCAGCGCACGCTCGGTCACCAGCGGGATCGGCTGACGCAGCTGACCGTTCCAGTTGCGAAACGAGAGCGGTCGGCCGAGGAAACCCGCGAGGCGAAATTCGTCCGAGAGCAGGTAGCGGCGCAGGGTCGCAGGGTCCGTCGATTGCGTGCGGGTGAAAGCCTCGCCCAGAGCCGCAACCGCGACCCAAGCGGCGAAATCGCCCTGCGCCATCTCGCGGCCTGCGGCTTCGCGGAAACGGTTTTGCAGCTGCGCCGCGCCATATTGCTCGACCACGCCCGACCAGCCCACGGGCTTCAGCCCTTCAGAGCCCGCCAACGGGCGCGGAAGCCAGCTGTTATAGGCGATGTAACGCGCGAAATCTCCCGGCTCGTCGGAGACGAGTAGGAGGTCGTGATCGGGGAGGTCTTGCGTAAAGAGCGGCACCTCGGCAGCAGCCGCCCGGCGCATATCGGCATCGAAGGCCCATTCCTTCTCGCCTGCGAGCGTCAGGCCGAATTTGGTGAGCGCGCGTTTCAGTGCGGCAGTGAAGGCCAGGTCCTCGGGCAATTGCCCGGAGATCAGGGCCAGCTTGCGCCATTTCTTGAAAAGGATGAACTGCGCCAGCGCATCCGCGCGCATCGCATAGCTCGGTGCAGTGTGCAGCACGTTCCTGCGGCAGTCATCACCACGCAGCGCATCGTCCTGCGTCGAGGCATCGAGGATAAGCACGTCCTTTGCTTCGGGCAGGTCGGCTAACGCCAGCAGGTCCGGGGCAGGGGCTTTGACGACGAGCACCTTCGCGCCGTCAGCCAGCACGGATTTCGCGGCACCCAGAAAATCGTCTTGGGGGGCGATGACGGTTTCGTTCAATGCGTAATCCTGCCCGGTAAAGCGCCCGGTCGTGCGGATGTCGCCGATCGCAAGCCGCGTGCCGTCGAGACCCAGACTCTCGGGAACCGCCGCTATGTTCGAGAGAATCGGCGGCGGCGTGACCTGATGCTCCAGCCAGTCGATGCGCAACGTTTCCGATGACGCAGGCGCGCCAAGGAGCAGCGCGGCACAAACCCCGATGAGCCATTGGATTCGCAAAGATTTCCTCCCATGCCGGACTCCTCCGGCAACGCCATGCTGCGAAGCGGAGGTGCAAGGTGCAATACGACCAAGGTATAAGCCGCACCTGCGGGCGCACTCGCCGCGGCTATGCTAGGATCGTGCGAAGGAAGGTTTCATCGGAGCAGGAGGGGAATGCGATGCGCGCGATGATCTGCACGGCTATTCTGGTGGTGAGCGTGCCCCTTGGTGCCGTGGCCCAGCAATCGGATGAGGGCGGAGATCTCCACGGGGACCTGAACCCCGAGGAGTTGTCGCTCGACCGGGCGCTGCGCGACGTCGGGCGAGGTGAGACCTCGATGACCAATTGCGCGATGGGCTACCTGATCACCAAGTCGGGCCGTCATGCCGAAGCGCGTCAGCTCTTCGAGCGATGCTCGCGCGACGGTTGGACAGGGGCGATGACGTGGATGAGCCAGCTCGACGACAACGGTCTGGGTGGCCCCCTCGATCCGGGCGCAGCCGCTGACTGGGACAAGCGCGCCGCCGATCTGGGCGACCCGGTGGGGATGTTCAATCGCGGGCTCGACCTGATGCGCGGACGCGGCGTCGCGCGCGACGAGGCGGCGGGGCGGGCACTCGTGGATCGCGCGGCAAAGGCAGGTCTTCCCACGGCGCAGCGGCTTCAGGGAGCGGGTTACGACCTCGATGAAGTCACGCCCGATGCCGACAATTGGAAATACGCGCCGGTCTCTTGACCGGATGCGGGCGGCGGCCGGGTCTTCCTCTTCCCATACGCGACCCGGCTGCCCGAACCAGTGTGATCTACGACCAAGGTAGGGGGGTGAGCTTGATGCGGATCAAGCCCGCCGCTCGGAGACAGGGGCATTGTGCGGGGCGAAAGACAGTCGCAATGAAGAAGAGGTTCTCCGATGTTTCGCCCCGTCCTGGCCGCCACCGTCCTGATCTGCCTGAGCCTTCCGGCCGCTGCCGAGACCTATAAGAAGGTCAAGACAGATGCTGGTGGAGCTCTATTCGAGACCTCCTGCATGCGTTGCCACTCGGTCGATGCCGACAAGGCGAGCTACGGTCCGCTCTTGAACGGTGTCGTCGGTCGTCGTGCGGGCACCTATCAAGGCTATCCATATTCCGAGGCGCTGAAGGCTGCGGGCTTTGTCTGGACGCCCGGCGCGCTGCGCGCCTGGATGGAGGACAATGACAAATTCGTCCCCGGCACCAAGATGCGCCATGTCGGGATCGAGGATCCGACAGTGCAGGATTTCATCGTCACCTATCTGACATCGTTGAATTGATATCTTCCGCGTCGTCGTTCCTCCCGGCCGCGCGGTGGCTTTGACGGTCCGGTTCGGTCCGGGCGGGGTCGCACAGGGCGTAAGACCAATGGACAATATACGCCGCGATCCCGCCGTCGATACTTGAGCCGTGATGCATCGTGAGTGCGCGTGACCCCCGCGTCGCACCACGGGCGGGAGACCAAAGGGAGGACATGATGAACAGATTTGTATTGGCAGCCGTCGTTGCCATTTCCTGTCTCGGAACGGCTGTGAGCGCAGGTGTGACCGAGGAGGATCTGGCCAATGACCAGACCAGCACCGATAACGTGCTCACCAACGGGATGGGGCGCCATCTGCAGCGTTATTCGCCGTTGGAAACCCTCAACAAGGACAACGTGAAGAACCTCGTTCCGGCCTGGGCCTTCAGCCTTGGCGGCGAGAAGCAGCGCGGTCAGGAAAGCCAGCCGCTCGTTTATGACGGGGTCATGTATGTAACGGGTTCCTATTCGCGTATGTGGGCGATCGACCTGAAATCCGGCGAGGAGATCTGGCAATATGACGCGCGCCTCCCCGAAGGCATCCTGCCATGCTGTGACGTGATCAACCGCGGCGCCGCGATCTATGGCGACAACATTTATTTCGGCACGCTCGACGCGCGCATCGTGGCGCTCGACCGCAAGACCGGCAAGACGGTCTGGAACAAGAAGATCGCCGATTACAAGGAAGGGTATTCCTACACCGCCGCGCCCTTGATCGTTAACGGAATGGTCATCACCGGCAATTCTGGCGGCGAGTTCGGCATCGTCGGTGAGGTGCAGGCACGAGACGCCGAGACCGGCGAGCTGGTCTGGACGCGTCCGACAATCGAAGGCCACATGGGCACGCTCAATGGTGAAGAGAGCACCATGACCGGCACGCTCAACGCGTCCTGGCCGGGCGACATGTGGAAAACCGGCGGCGGCGCGACCTGGCTTGGCGGTTCCTATGACGCCGACACCGATACGCTCATCTTCGGGGCGGGCAACCCGGCGCCTTGGAACTCCTGGCTGCGCAATGCTGGCGAGAAGAATGACGGCAGCGGCGACAACCTGTATGCGGCTTCGCGTCTGGGCATCGACCCAAAGACCGGCGAAATCAAATGGCACTTCCAGACCACTCCGCGCGAGGGTTGGGATTTCGACGGCGTGAACGAAGTCGTGGCCTTCACGGACAAGGACGGCAACAAGCGTTTCGCCACCGCCGATCGCAACGGCTTCTTCTACGTGCTGAACCGCGACGATGGTAAATTTATTGCGGCCTATCCTTTCGTGAAGGATATCAACTGGGCGAAGGGCATCGATGAGAACGGTCGCCCGATCTATAATGAGGAAATGCGCCCCGGTGCGCCGAACACCAGCTCGGAGGATGGCAAAGGTCAGCAGGTCTTCGCGGTGCCTTCGTTCCTCGGTGGCAAGAACTGGATGCCGATGAGCTACAGCCAGAAGACCGGCCTGTTCTATGTGCCCTCGAACGAATGGGGCATGGATATCTGGAACGAGCCGATCTCCTACAAGAAGGGCGCGGCCTATCTGGGTGCGGGCTTCACGATCAAGCCGCTCTTCGAGGATTACATCGGTTCGCTCAAGGCGATGGACCCCGCGACCGGTGAGGTGAAGTGGGAATACAAGAATGACGCGCCGCTCTGGGGTGGCACGATGGCCACCGCGGGCGGTCTCGTGTTCTTCGGCACCCCCGAGGGCAAGTTCATGGCTCTCGACGACGAGACCGGCGAAGAGCTTTGGTCGTTCCAGACCGGCTCTGGGATTGTCGGTCAGCCGATCACCTGGGAAGAAGATGGCGAGCAATATGTTTCCGTCATGTCCGGCTGGGGCGGCGCGGTGCCGCTCTGGGGTGGCGAGGTGGCCAAGCATGTGAACTATCTCAATCAAGGCGGCATGGTCTGGACGTTCCGCCTGCCCAAGCAGTTGGCCTCGGCTAACTGATTGCTTGATCATCAACGAAATACCTGGGCGCGAAGGGAAACCTTCGCGCCCTTTCACGTTCCATGCCGACTCTGTCGCGCGTTTCGGCGGGATAAGACTTTTTGCCAGTATGACAGGTCAGAGGGGCGCGATAGGCTAAAGAAAAGGCGGGCGAGGTTCCGCCACGCCATGCCGAAGGACGCATTATGAAGGATCGCGCTGTCAGTCCGAAGAGGGTCGAATTCAATGCGGCGATGATCGTCGAAGATCATCCGTTATTCTGCGACGCGCTGGCTATGACCCTGCAGGCCGTTGCGGGAATCGAGACAGTCGCACAGGCGGAGCGTCTGGGCGACGCGATACAAATGATTGAAGAGGGGGCCGCACTGGACGTTATCGTGCTCGACCTGAACCTGCCGGACGTTAACGGGCTCGACGGGTTGATGCGGCTCAAACAGGCTGCCCCGGACAAACCGATCGTCGTCGTTTCCTCGCTCGACGAACCGCGGGTGATCCGCTCGGCGATCCTCGCGGGTGCGGCAGGTTTCGTGCCCAAACATTCGCGGCGCGAGTTGTTCAGGGCCGCTTTCGCCGCAATCAGCCGCGGTGAGGTCTTCGTGCCGGAGACGAGTGGCGAGGCGCTGGCCGGGGGCAACGGTATTTCTCCTCAGGACGAGGCGATCCGACGTCTCAGCCAGCTCACCCGGCAACAGGCGAATATCCTCGAGCAGATCTGCGAAGGCAAAATGAACAAGCAGATCGCCTTCGACCTCGATATTGCCGAGACCACCGTGAAAGCGCATGTGACCGCGATCATGCGCAAGCTCGGCGTTTGCTCGCGCACGCAGGCAGTCCTGATCGCGCGCGAGGCGCAGAGTATGACGGGATTGCCCGAAGGCTGGAGGGCAGGCTAATCTTTCCGTTCAGGGAGGAGATATGCTGGATATTCACGACTCGCGCGCCGGCCCAGGCTGTCCGCGCTCTGCCTATGCGCCTGCGCAGGCGCCGGATTCACTGCGCCGGATCGCGGAAGACCTGGGTGAAGGCCCGTTTGCTCAGGTTTTTCTCTTCGTTGATCCCGGCGCCGATCTCGACAGTCTCGTGCAAGAAGGTCGCGCGCTCTTCCCTGGCGCTGAAATCGTAGGCTGCACCACTGCCGGAGAGATCACCGGGAACGGCTACGATGAAGGCCAGATAGTGGGCTTCGCGCTACCGGTGAAGGGATTTTCGACTGAGACTTTGATCATCGAAGATCTAGACCGGCTTGATACGAAAGCGCTGGTGTCCGAGCTGTTGCGCGCCCGGCAAAGCCTCGGGCGTCTCGCGTTCGAGCGGGCGAATGAATTCGCGATCCTGTTGGTTGACGGCCTTTCGGGGCAGGAGGACCAGCTGGTTTCCGCACTGTCCGGTGGGCTCGGGCCGGTGCCAGTGTTCGGGGGGTCGGCGGGGGACGGCAACAAGTTCGAGCGTGCCGAGTTGTTTGCCCGCGGACGGCGTTTCGAGAATGCAGGAATCCTGACGCTTGTCCGTTCCGCCTGCGAGGTGAAGCTGTTTTCATTTAACCACTTGCAGCCCACCTCCTCGCGAATGGTGGTGACAATGGCCGATCCCGGCGCGCGTTCGGTGCTGCGGATCAATGACGAACCGGCAGCCCGCGAATACGCGAGGCTGCTGGGGCTCAGCGTCGCCGACCTTTCGCCGACAGTCTTTGCCGCGAACCCGATCCTCGTGCGCGTCGGCGGGCGTTATCACGCGCGTTCGATCCAGCAAGTCGGGCCGGGAGAATCGCTGATATTCTTCGCCGCGATCGATGCCGGCTTGGTCCTGACCCTGGGCCGCCCTGACGATATCTCCGCTCATTTGGCGCGCGAACTTGACGCGCTCTCGGCCAGTCGCAGACCTTCGGCCGTGCTGGGATTTGATTGCATCTTTCGCCGCTTCGAAGCTGAGGGCAAGCAATGCGCCCGCGCAGTTTCCGATACGCTGGCGCGCCATGGCGTGGTCGGTTTTTCGACCTATGGCGAACAGATCGGCGCAATGCATGTGAACCAGACCATGACTGGCGTGGCTTTCTTCCCGCCTGAACCATCGGGGATGGAGCCATGAGGCAGTCCCTGGCCGCTTCGCTGCTCGATCCCGGCGATACGTTGGAGCGTCAGAACGCGAAACTTCTGACCATCGCTGAGGCGCTGATCCAACATTCCGAGGAGATGAACGAGGACCGGGGAGCCGCCTTCGCCCAGTTCCAGCGCGCCGCAATGCTCGAAGAACAGGTCCGCGCGCGCACGCGTGATCTGGAACGGGCGCTCGATCTTCTCAACGTTTCGAATGCGCGATTGGCCGATGCGAACCGCGAGACCGAAACCGCGCGGCAAAACCTCGCCGCGGCGATCGAGACCGTTCAGGATGGGTTTGCGCTATTCGACGCCCAGGACGTGCTCGTGATGGCCAATTCGCGTTTCAACGCGCTTCTTGATGACGTGCGTGACGAGATCGTGCCGGGGATGCAGTTTGACGACTACCTCGAACTCGTGGCGGGATCGACGCATCTGCACATGTCCGACGGGATGAGCCGTGGCGACTGGATCGCAATGCGCCGCGCGCGCCATGCCGAGCATCACTTCATTTTGAACCAGCGGATGGGAGACGACCGCTGGATGCAGGTCAGCGAACATCGCACGCATGATGGCGGGACGGTTATCTTGCAGACGGAGGTGACGGATCTGATCCGCGCCGAAAGGGAGAAACGGGGGCGACTCCTCGACGATCAGGCGAAAATCCTGCGCGCGACGCTGGAGCACCTGAAACTCGGCGTCTGCATCTTCGACTCGCGGTTACAGCTTCTGGGCTGGAACGCGCGGCTTGGCGAATTTCTTCTTCTGCCGCGCAACCGGCTGCGCGAAGGGATGCATTTCGACGCGATCCTGGAACAGGTTCGCGACCAGTTCACCTTTCCCAACGGACTCTCTGCGCATCGTCTCGGGGATTGGGTGCGGCGTGCGCTGCGCCGCGACCAGTTCGAGGTCGAGGTGACGCGGGAGGGCGGCAAGGTCTTCGAGATCTTTGCGCAGGAATTGCCTGACGGTGGCTTTGTCATGTCGCTCTCCGATGTCTCGGCGGAGCGGCACGCGATCGAAGGGCTGAGCCGCGTGAACGAGACGCTGGAGGCGCGCGTGACCGAGCGCACGCTGGAGTTGGAGGATGCGCTTGCCAGTGCCGAACGCGCCAACGCATCGCGCGCCCGGTTCGTGGCCGCCGCAAGCCACGACCTTCTCCAACCCTTGTCGGCAGCAAAACTCTATCTCGCATCGCTGGGCGAAGAGAAAACGTCAGATATCGCAGCGAGAACCGTCGAGAAGGCACAAAACGCACTCTTGTCGGTGGAAGGCATTCTCGGCGCATTGCTCGATATTTCTCGGCTGGAATCGGGCCACGTCTCGGTCGATCTGGGGCCCGTTGCGCTGGGCCCGATATTCGCGGCGCTGCGCGATGAATTCGCCATGCATGCCCGTCTCAAGGGGCTCGATTTCCGTATCGTGTCGACTGACGCTGTCGTTGTCTCGGATCGCGCTTATCTACGGCGAATTCTGCAGAACCTGATTTCGAATGCGATCCGTTACACAGAGACCGGCGGCGTATTGATGGCTTTGCGCCACCGCCGAGATGAGCTTGTGATCGAAGTGCGCGATAGCGGCCCGGGGATTGCAGAAGATGATCAGGATAAAATCTTCCACGAATTCCATCGCCTGAACGCGAAGGCGTCCGCGTCGGAAGGCATGGGGCTGGGGCTCGCGATCGTGGAACGTGCTGCAGCGGTCCTGGGGCACCCGCTGACGCTGCGCTCGGCACCGAGGCGCGGTTCAACCTTCACTTTGGGCCTGAAGCCCGCGCTTGGAGGGGCAGCACGGGCCGAAAATGACGTGGTGACACCGGTGCGCGACCCCGAGGGTGGCGATATCGTCGTGTTGCTGGTCGAGAACGACGCGGATCTCTCACGCGCGATGACGCAACTTCTCGAGAAATGGGGAGCGACGGTTCTCGATGTCGATAGCGGCGAAGCGGGGCTGGAACTTCTCGAGGCAACGGGGCTAGAGCCGGACGCCTGCCTTATCGACTATCAACTCGGCGATGGAATGGATGGACTGCAGCTGATTGCCGCCTTGCGTCAAAAGATCGGCTCCGTTCCGATGCGCTTGGTTACTGCGGATCGTTCAGAAGAGTTGCGCAAGATGGCTGCGGCAGCGCAGGTCGAGATGCTCACCAAGCCAGTGCCGACTTCGCAGTTGGCGGCGTTTCTCTTCGGATCTCAGCGCCGCGCAGGCTGAGCGTCGCCGCGCTCGGTTGCATGGGCCAAAGGCTTCAAATGAGTCGGTATTGGCCCATGCATGGGGCGTTCCTGCGCCTCAGTGATTGTGCCGCGGCAGTCTCTTCGCAAGCTGACGGAACTGCTCGGCGTCGCGGATCGTCGCACCGTCGGCCATCTGCGTGACGGTCTCGCGGTAGAGCTTCTGCCACGGGGTCGCTGCCTCGGGGATCGGCGGCAGGTCGCCAGCCTTGCGCGCTGCCAGTTCGTCGTCGGCAACGAGCATGTCGCAGCGCCCGGTGTTCAGATCGATCCGGATCGTATCGCCCGTGCGCAGCCATGCCAGCCCGCCGCCCGCCGCGCTCTCGGGTGAGGCGTTCAGGATCGAGGGGCTGTCCGAGGTGCCCGATTGTCGCCCGTCACCGATCGTCGGCAGGCTGGTTATGCCGCGTTTCAGCAAGCGATCCGGCGGCTGCATGTTCACCACTTCCGCAGAGCCCGGCCAGCCGAGCGGACCCGCCCCCCGGATCACGAGGATCGAGGATTCGTCGATCTCGAGTGCGGGGTCGTTGATGCGGGCATGATAGTCTTCCGAGCCGTCGAAGACGAAGGCCGTGCCCTCGAGAATTCCCTCGCGGCCCGGCTCACTGAGATAACGCTCGCGGAACTCCGGCGAAATCACCGAGGTTTTCAGGATCGCGAAGTCGAAGAGATTGCCAGAGAGGACATAGAAGCCCGCGCGCTCCATCATCGGCTCCTCGAAACGGTAGATCACGTCGCGATCGGTGCTCTCGTGCCCGTCTAAGTTCTCCGCCACGCTGTGACCGGTGACGGTGGGACAATCGCCGTTCAGCTGTCCCGCCTGCAGTAGTTCCCACAGGATCGCAGGGACACCGCCCGCGCGGTGGAACCGTTCGCCCAGATATTTCCCGGCGGGCTGCACATTGGCCAGCAGCGGGATGTCGTAGCCATGCGTTTGCCAGTCCGACGGATCGAGCGTCACGCCCGCATGTTTCGCCATTGCCATGATATGCGGCTGGGCATTAGTCGAGCCGCCGATCGCCGCGTTCAGTTTGATCGCGTTCAGGAAGGCCTCGCGGGTAAGGATGTTCGAGGGCCGGATGTCCTCGTGGACCAGTTCAACGGCACGTCGCCCGGTGCGATAGGCCATCTGGCCGCGGGCGCGATAGGCTGCCGGTATCGCCGCACAGCCGGTGAGCGACATACCCAGCGCCTCCGCGATGGCGTTCATGGTAGAGGCCGTGCCCATCGTGTTGCAGTGGCCAATTGAGGGCGCGCTGTCGAGCGCGGTTTCGAGAAACTCGTCGCGGGTGATTTCGCCCGCGGCGTATTTGCGGCGTGAACGCCAGATCACCGTGCCCGAGCCCACGAGTTCTCCCTCGTGCCAGCCGTCGAGCATTGGCCCGCCGGACAGAACGATCGCGGGTAGGTCGACCGTCGCCGCGGCCATCAGGGCCGACGGGGTGGTCTTGTCGCAACCCGTGGTCAGCACGACACCGTCGAACGGGTAGCCGTAAAGCAGTTCGACAAGACCCAGATAGGCGAGGTTGCGATCGAGCGCGGCGGTCGGACGCTTGCAATTCTCAAAGAGCGTATGCGTCGGGAATTCGATCGGGATGCCGCCTGCATCGCGGATCCCGTCGCGCACGCGCTTGGCGAGATCCAGATGGTGGCGGTTGCATGGGTTCAGGTCGCTGCCCGACTGGGCGATCCCGATGATCGGCTTGCCCGCGCGCAACTCTTCAGGCGTCGTGCCGTAATTCATGAAGCGTTCGAGATAAAGCGCAGTCAGGTCGGCATGATCGGGATTGTCGAACCAGTCTTGCGAGCGCAGGCGGCGTTCGGTTTTGGTCATGATCTTTCCTCGAGAAGGGACACGCTGTTGAGCGTCTCAAGATGAAGCAGCAGCCCGGAATGATCGACGTCGCCGTTTCCAGCGGCGACGAAGGCCTCGTAGGCCGCACGCACGGTATCGGTCAGCGGGAGCTCGAGATGGTTCGCGTTCGCAAGCGTCTCGACGCCGCGAAGGTCTTTCAGCTGCAGTCGCGACGGCCCGCCTGGGGTGAAATCGCGGGCGATCATCCGCGCGCCATGCAGTTCGAGGATGCGGCTTTCGGCAAAGCCACCGCGGATCGCGTCGCGGAATCTCGCGGGATCTGCGCCGCCCGCTCTCACGAGGACCATCGCCTCGGCGACCGCGCCGATGGTAATCGCGACGATCTGCTGATTGGCCAGTTTGCAGACCTGACCGGCGCCCGCAGGGCCGACATGGGTCATTCGCCCAAGTGGTTCGAGCACGGGCGCGATCCGCGCGATCGTCTCTTTCGGCCCACCCGCCATCAAAGCGAGCGTTCCGCTCTCGGCGCCCGCAGTGCCGCCCGAAACAGGGCAGTCGATCTGCGTCACGCCAAGCTCTTCGAGCCGGGCGGCATGATCGCGCGCCACGTCCGGCGCGATCGACGAGGTGTCGATCAGCACGCTGCCCGGGCGCAGGGCTTCGGCTGTGCCTTGCGCAAACAGCACGTCGGCCACCGCTGCGCCATCAGAAAGCATGGTGAAGGTGATATCCGCCTTCGCGACGGCCTCGGCGGGGCTCCCCGCCTGCTCGGCCCCGGCGGCGACCAGCGCGCGGGCCTTTTCGGCAGCGCGGTTCCAGACGGTGACGGGATAGCCCGCCCCGAGGAGGCGCCGAACCATCGGCGCCCCCATTAGACCTGTGCCCAGAAAAGCAATATTGGGGAGCGGCTGTGTCACGCGGCACCTTCCAGTTCATCCTCGATATGCGCTTGGATGATCGCGTCAAAGCTGTCTTCCGAGGTAAAGCCGAGCTGGCGGGCGCGGGTCGCGTCGAAGCCTGCGGCCCAGCTCTCGCACATCTTGGTGATCATCGCGTCTGGCTCGCGCCGGATCAGGGCGACAGCCTTTTGTCCTGCAACTCGGCGCAAGGCTTCGATCTGTTCGCCGACTGTGGCGCTGACACCCGGCATCGAAAGGTTGCGGCGCGGCCCGACCTCATCCAGATCGATATCGGCTGCGTGCAGCATGAAACCCACTGCCGAGCGCGGCGAGGTGTGCCAGTGCCGGATCGTCTCGGGCACCGGAAGCACGGCTTCCTGACCCACCAAGGGTTCGCGCAGGATGTTCGAGAAGAAGCCTGACGCTGCTGCATTCGGTTTGCCCGGACGGATGCAGATCGTGGGCAGGCGGATGCCGATCCCGTCGAAGAAACCATGGCGCGAATAGTCCGACAGCAGCAATTCGCAGATCGCCTTCTGGGTGCCGTAGCTGGTCAGGGGCGTCGCGTGGAACTCGTCGGGGATCGGATAGGGCAGGGGCGCGCCCACCACCGCGATGGAAGAGGCGAAGACCACCCGCGGACGATAGCCATCGGCGAGGTTCGCGTGACGGATTGCCTCGAAGAGCGCGCGGCTGCCGTCGAGATTGATCCGGTAGCCCTTTTCGAAATCTTTCTCGGCCTCGCCCGAGACGATCGCGGCTAGGTGGAAGATCACATCAGGCCGCGCGGCGATCAGTTTCTCTGCGGTGCCTGCTTCGGACAGGTCGGCTTGCAGGCAATCGGTGGTGCCTGAGTATCCCTCCGGCGTTTCCGGGGCGACTACGTCGACCAGCGACAGGTGGTCGACCGCTTTGCCCTGAAGCGGCGCTCCTCGGACGATTCGATCGGTGAGTTTTCGGCCAACCATTCCCGCCGCGCCGACAATGAGTGCGTGCATAACGTGTCTCCTCCCTGAGAAATTCGCAGTCTACCATCATCAAAGATGTTGTAATGTTGTCTGATAACCAGATATATGCGGGATGCAAATCATTTTTGTCCAGCTGGTCGAGATGGGGCGACGGGTGAGCACGAAGAACAAGAGTGGGGGAGGTAGGCATGCAGAAAGGTGAGGCGGCGAAGGAACTTTGCACGATGCTAGGCGGCGACATGGTCTCGACCGATGCCGGGCTGATCGCGCGCCATTGCCAGGACTGGCACGGCGACATCACCAGTTCTGCCATTGCGCTTTTGCGACCGCGGAGCACCGAAGACGTATCCCGCGCCGTGCGAGCCTGTGCAAAGCTCGGGCTCGGCGTTGTGCCACAGGGGGGGCGTAGCGGACTTGCTCTGGGCGCGGTGCCCGATGCGCCTGAGTCTCAGGTCGTGTTGTCGCTCGAGCGTATGGACCGGGTCCGCAGCCTGAGCGCACAGGATTTCACGGCGGTTGTCGAAGCTGGTGTCGTGCTCGAGTCGTTCAAGGAAGAAGTGGCCGAGGCCGGTCTCTACTTCCCGCTCGCGCTCGGCGCGCAAGGCACCTGCCAGATCGGTGGCAATGTCTCGACCAATGCGGGCGGGGTGAACGTCCTGCGCTATGGAATGACGCGCGAGCTGGTGCTCGGGCTTGAGGTCGTCCTGCCGGACGGTCGCGTGCTCGATCGGCTCAGTCGGCTGCGCAAGGATAATCGCGGGATCGATCTCAAGCAGCTTTTCATCGGAGCCGAAGGGGTGCTGGGCATCGTCACGGCCGTGTCCTTCAAGCTGATGCCCGCACCCGACCAAGTCTCGACCGCGTTGCTGGCGCTCGACTCGCTAGAAGGCGCGATCGAGCTTTACCGTCTCGCGCGTCGCCAGTGCTGTGACCTCATGTCGGCCTTCGAATTCCTGCCCGCCGAGGCATTCACGCTCGCACGCGAGGGTATTCCCGATCTTTCGCTGCCGCTTGAGCCCGCACATCGCGCCTATGCGCTGGTTGAGCTTTCGGGCTCGGGTCTCGTCGATATCGAGGCTCTTCTTTCTCAATTCCTCGAACTGGCGATGGAAGAGGGGCTCGTGCGCGACGGCGTGGTCGCGCAGTCGAAAGCTCAGGCGCGGAATATCTGGCTGGTGCGTGAGGGGATGAACGAGGGGCAGGCGCGGCGCGGAAAACATCTGCGCACGGATCTCTCGGTGCCGCTTTCAGAACTGGCTGCGTTCGTTGCTGAGGCCGAGGCGGCGGTCGGAGAAGCCTTGCCCGGGGCGGTCTGCGTCTCCTACGGTCACGTGGGGGATGGCAATGTGCATCTGAACGTGCTGCCAGACCCGGAGGGCATGGAGGCGCTCGATCAGCAGATTTTTCGAGCTAAAACAGTTCTCAACGGGGTCCTGGATCGCTATGACGGTTCGATCAGCGCAGAGCACGGGGTCGGACGTCTCAAGAAGGCCGACTTCGCCGCGCGCGCATCTTCGGTTCAGCATGATCTGCTGGGGCGGATCAAGCGGGCAATCGATCCAAATTTGACGATGAACCCCGGGTGTCTGATCGACCTCGAAAGTTGACGGACTTGGGACGAGATGAGGAATGAGTGATGGATAATGAGTTCGAGCAGATTGCCCGCACGGATCACCTGCCAACGCGGATCGCCACGCAGTTCGCCAAGCGGATTTATGATGGCGTGCTGAAGGCCGGTGACAAGCTGCCGACAGAGCATGCGATGTCCAAGACCTTCGGCGTGAGCCGCACCGTCGTGCGCGAAGCGATTGCGCAACTGCGCAACGAGGGGCTGGTCGAGACGCGACAGGGTGTCGGTGCCTTCGTGGTGGAGCGCAAAGCACGCCAGATCCGTCTCGAGGATGGCAAGAAGATGGACCGGCACGCCTTCAACGATCTCTATCAGGTGCGCGTGCCGCTGGAGATGGAAGCGGCTGCACTCGCAGCAGTGAACCACACCGAGGCCCAGATGGCGGCGCTCGACGCCGCGATGATGGGCCTGTCGGGTATTCGTGATTGGGGCAAGTCGGGCGTCACCGCCGACCTCGATTTCCACCGCATCATCGCCGAGGCGACGGGCAATGACTATTTCGTGCAATTTGTCACCGCGATCTCGGAGCGGATCAGCCATGTCATTACGATTGCGCGCGCCGAGGGGCAGCTCGACGATGTGATCGCGTGGACGATCGAAGAGCACGGGGCGATTTGCGAGGCCATTCGAGCGCGCAATCCCGCCGCGGCACGGGCCGCGATGCAGCGCCATCTGGTCAACTCCGCGGAACGTGTCGGCCTGCAGTTCGAATTCGTCGAGTAAGCTCAGCATCACATACGCTTGAGCCGCATGGGCGGCGCAAAATAGGGGTTGTATTTTAGGTTGTAGTGTTGTCTGACATCATATGTCAGTGCGGTATGAGGAGATACTGCGCCCGACAACATGGAGGGGGAATTGGCACCTATGCTCAATTTGGAAACGGGCCGTATTTTGCCCGAGGATGACGCACGCGCCCTGCTGGTCGGCCGGGTCTGGTCGAAGGCGGAAGGCGGGCCCTGCGTAACCGTTCTGCGCAACGGAATCCTGCACGATCTTACGCATATCGCAGCGACGGTTTCCGGGCTTCTGGAATGCGACGATTTGCACGCAATTCTGCGGCGCGACGATCTGCCGGTGCTCGGCTCACTCAAGGATTTTCTGTCCGGGGCGGCCGGTCATCTCTTGGCCCCGATCGATCTTCAGGCGGTGAAGGCCGCGGGCGTCACCTTCGCTGAAAGTATGCTGGAGCGCGTGATCGAAGAACGCGCCGGCGGCGACCTTCAGGCCGCGCAGGACATTCGCGCCAAGCTTGCTCCGGTGATCGGTGAGAGCCTACGAGATATCTCCGCCGGATCGGAAGCCGCTACGAAAGTGAAGGCACTGCTGCAGGAGATGGGCCTCTGGTCGCAATATCTCGAGGTCGGCATTGGTCCGGACGCAGAGATCTTCACGAAGGCCCAGCCCATGTCATCTGTCGGATGCGGTGCCGAGATCGGCATCCACCCGATTTCGGACTGGAACAATCCCGAGCCCGAGATTGTGCTGGCGATCCGCTCGGATGGCACGATCCTCGGTGCGACGTTGGGCAATGACGTGAACCTGCGCGACGTCGAAGGCCGCTCGGCGCTCCTGCTCGGCAAGGCCAAGGATAACAACGCCTCCTGCGCGATCGGGCCGTTCCTGCGGATTTTCGACGACCATTTCACGCTCGCCGATGTCGAGACCGCGGTCGTCACTCTGCGCGTGCGCGGCACCGACGGGTTCGAGATGGCGGGTGAGAGCCGCATGGAGGCGATCAGCCGGTCGCCCGCCGAGCTCGCCCGGCAGATGCTCAATCGCAGCCACCAATATCCCGACGGCGCGGTCCTGTTCCTCGGCACGCTTTTCGCGCCGGTGCAGGATCGCCGTGCGCCGGGGCAGGGCTTCACCCACGAGACCGGCGACGAGGTCGAGATTGCTTCGCCGCGGCTCGGGGCTCTGGTGAACCGCGTCGCTCGCTGTGATGCCTGTCCCGAATGGGTTTTTGGCAGCCGCGCGCTGATTGCCAACCTGGTCGCCCGCGGCCTCGGCGACAGGGTGTAAGCGGATGCAAAAACTTATCGCACTCTTCTACCGTGGCCTCGACATCCTGCTGGCGCTTTTGCTCGCCGGGATGGCTCTGATGGTCTTTCTCAATGTCATCCTGCGCTACGCGTTCGATAGCGGCATTGCCGTCTCGGAGGAAATGTCGCGCTTCTTCTTCGTCTGGCTGACCTTCATCGGCGCCGTCGTCGCACACCATCACCATATGCATATGGGCATGGAGACGGTGGTCGCGGCCTTCGGTCGTCGCGGACGCATGGTCCTGATGGGGCTGAGCGAGATCGTGATCATCGGCTGTTCGGCGGTGCTCTTTATCGGCACATGGAAGCAGCTGCCGATCAACATGACGATGGGCGCTCCGGTAACGATGATGCCGATGGGCTTTGTCTACGGCACCGGGCTGTTCACGGGTGCCGGGATCATCCTCATCTCGCTCGAGCGGCTCTTCCGGTTGCTGATCGGTCGAATGAGCGACGCCGAGTTCGCCCGCTTCGCAGGCCAACATCATGACGCTGAAGATATCGAGGGGCGTGCATCATGACCCTCGTTGTCTTTCTTGTCGCGCTCATCGGCGCCATGGCCATCGGGGTTCCGGTTGCCTTCGCTCTGATCTTCTGCGGCATCGCGCTGATGGAATATCTGGGGATGTTCAACACCCAGATCATTGCCCAGAATATGGCGATCGGGGCGAATACCTTCACCCTTCTCGCGATCCCGTTCTTCATTCTCGCAGGCGAACTGATGAATGCCGGCGGGCTCTCGCGCCGGATCATCGACTTCGCGATCGCCTGCGTCGGGCATATCCGCGGCGGTCTGGGCATCGTCGCCATCATGGCGGCGGTAATCCTCGCCTCGATCTCTGGCTCGGCTGCCGCCGATAGTGCCGCACTCGCTGCGATCTTGCTGCCGATGATGAGCCGCGCCGGCTATGACGTGCCGCGTTCTGCCGGCCTGATCGCCGCAGGTGGCGTGATCGCGCCGGTCATCCCGCCCTCGATGGCCTTCATTATCTTCGGCGTCGCGAGCAACCTTTCGATCTCCAAGCTGTTCATGGCTGGCATCGCACCTGGTGTCCTGATGGGGACCGTGCTGATCGTCACTTGGCTCTTCGTTGCCCGGAAGGACAAGGCCGAGACGTTGCCGCGTGCCAGCTGGGGCGAGAAAGGCCGGGCAGGGATGCGCGCAATCTGGGCGCTTGGCATGCCGGTGATCATTCTCGGCGGTATCAAGTTCGGTGTCGTCACCCCGACCGAGGCTGCGGTGATCGCGACCTTCTATGCGCTCTTTGTCGGGCTCTTCGTCTATCGCGAACTCACCTTGAAATCCCTGCCGGGCGTGTTCATCGCGGCAGGTCGTACAACGGCGGCGATCATGTTCCTTGTCTGTGCCGCGCTGGTCTCGGCTTGGCTCATCACGATGGCGAATATCCCCGCCGAGCTCGGCAGCATCATCGAACCGCTGATCGAGCATCCGAAGCTGCTCATGGCCTTCATCATGGTGCTGATTATTATGGTCGGCACCGCCCTCGATCTCACGCCGACGATCCTGATCCTGACCCCGGTGCTCTTGCCGCTGGTGCAGAAGGCGGGGATCGATCCGATCTACTTCGGTGTGATGTTCATCATGAACTGCTGCATCGGACTTCTGACGCCGCCTGTCGGTGTCGTCCTCAACGTGGTCAGCGGGGTCGGGAGGATCCCCCTTGGCCGTGTGATCATCGGTGTCTGGCCCTTCCTCGTGGCCGAGATCCTGGTGCTCTTCGTTCTCGTGGCCTTTCCGCAGATCGTGCTCGTTCCGGCACATTGGTTCTACTGACCGGTCACGGGTCAACATTTGCCAACGTTAATTTCCAAAGGGAGGAAACAATGAAAACCAAGGCAATTAAAGCAGCGCTTCTGCTTGGCACGATGGTAGCGGTCGCAAGCCCTGCCGCAGCCGAATTCCACGACCGCACGATCCGGATTTCCAACGGTGTCGCCGAAAACCACCCGGTGCATAATGGCGTCGATGCGATGCAGCAGTGTCTTGACGACAAGACCGGCGGCAAGATGAAGCTTCAGGCTTACTGGAGCGGTTCGCTTGGCGGCGACCTTCAGGCGACCCAGGCGCTTCGCTCGGGCACGCTCGACGCGGTGGTGACCTCGTCCTCGCCGCTTGTCGGGATCGAACCGGCGCTCGGTGTGTTCGATCTGCCGTTCCTGTTCCAGACCAATGAGGAAGCCTACGCCGTCATGGATGGCGATTTCGGCAAGTTCCTGAATGACAAGCTGGCCGACAAAGGGCTGGTCAACCTCGCCTATTGGGAGAACGGGTTCCGTAACGTGTCGAACTCGAAGCGTCCGATCACCAAGTGGGAAGACCTCAAGGGCATCAAGATCCGCGTGATGCAGAACAATATCTTCCTCGACACCTTCGACAATCTCGGTGCCAACGCGACGCCGATGGCCTTCGGTGAAGTGTTCTCTGCACTGGAGACCGGCGCGATCGATGCACAGGAAAACCCCTATGTCACGATCGACACTTCGAAGTTCTACGAAGTGCAGAAATATATCAGCGAGACGAAGCACGCTTATACGCCCTTCCTCTTCCTGTTCTCGAAGCCGATCTTTGATACGTTCGATCCCGACGAACAGGATGCGCTGCGCACCTGTGCAGTCAAGGGCGGCTCGGTCGAGCGCAACGTGATCCAGGATCTCAACAAGAAATCGCTCGAGAAGATGGAAAAGGCCGGGATCAAGTTCAACAAAGTCTCGCCTGAAGAGCTGGCTCGCATGCGTGAGAAGTCGCAGGTCGTCTACGACAAGCACCGCGACGAAATCGGTGGCGACGTCATCGATCGGGTGCAGAAGACGATCGACGGGCTTCGCTCCGAGAAGAAAGCGAGCAGCAACTGAGGCTGCGTAATGTAGTCTCAAGCTGATCCGCCCATTCCCTCGGGCGGATCAAGAGGCGGGCCATGTCCTCCGGCCCGCCTCTCCCTTTTTGGTCACGACACGGACACGAGGATAGGGCGATGAACACATTCGATCTCTCAGGCAAAACCGCACTGGTCACCGGCTCGTCTCGCGGTCTGGGCAGAACCTTCGCGGAGGCGCTGGCGGCCGCGGGCGCGCACGTGGTGCTCAACGGGTTTGATGCCGCACGGCTCGAGCAGACTCGAAAGGAAATGATCGAACAAGGCTACGACGTGAGCGCCGCGGCCTTCGACGTCTCCGACGAGGCCGCCGTGCGCGCGGCGTTCGAGAGGCTCGACGCGGAGGGGCGCACCCCGGACATTCTGGTGAACAATGCCGGTATCCAGTTGCGCCGTCCGATGTTGGAACTGAGCGCGGCGGACTGGCAGCGCGTGCTCGATACCAACCTGACCTCTGCATTCCTTTGTGGCCGCGAAGCAGCTTCGCGGATGATCGCGAAAGGGGGCGGCAAGATCATCAATATCGGCTCGCTGATGAGCGACCTCGCCCGCGTCACGGTCGCGCCCTACACGGTCGCCAAAGGGGGCGTCAAAATGCTGACGCGGTCGATGGCGGCGGAGTGGGCCGGCTCGAACATTCAAGCGAACGCCATCGGACCCGGCTACATGATGACCGACATGACGCGCCCGCTTCAGGAAGATCAGGATTTCGACAGCTGGGTCCGCGGGCGCACACCCGCCGGGCGCTGGGGAAAGCCCGAGGAATTGCAGGGCGCGGTGGTATTTCTCGCCTCGTCGGCCTCGGATTTCGTGAACGGACAAATCCTCTACATCGACGGCGGCATGACGGCGGTTCTTTGAAACCGCGCGCATTGAACGAAGGGTCTCTGCGACGCCGTTCTGCGTCGGGCCCGGTGACGAATTAACAAGGAGACATCATGACCTTCACCCCGCACGGACAACACCTGATCGCCGGCGACTGGATCGGCACCGACAAGACCTTCGCCTCCGATCCCGCGCATGGCCCGAGCCATGAGTTCTGCGTCGGCACGGTCGAGATGGTGGATGCGGCCTGCGAGGCAGCCGAAGAGGCGTTCTGGGACTACGGCTATTCGAGCCGTGAGACCCGCGCAAAGTTCCTCGAGACTATCGCCGACGAGATAGATGCACGCGGCGAGGCGATCACCGAGATCGGCACGCAGGAAACCGGCCTCCCCGAGGCGCGTCTGAATGGCGAGCGCGGGCGCACCGTGGGCCAGCTGCGTCTCTTTGCCAGCCACATCCGCAACGGCGACTATCTCGACCGCCGCCATGACGAGGCACTCCCCGATCGCCAGCCGCTGCCGCGCCCGGATCTGCGGATGATGCAGCGTCCGATCGGCCCCGTGGCCGTCTTCGGCGCGTCGAACTTCCCGTTGGCGTTTTCGACGGCCGGCGGTGACACCGCCGCCGCGCTGGCCGCGGGGTGCCCGGTCGTGGTGAAGGGCCACTCCGCCCATCCCGGCACCGGCGAAATCGTGGCCGAGGCGATCAAGGCCGCAGTCGAGAAATGCAACATGCCCAAAGGCGTCTTCAGTCTGATCCAGGGCGGACGCCGTGACGTGGGTCAAGGGCTCGTGCAGCATCCGCTGATCAAGGCCGTGGGCTTCACCGGTAGCTTGGGCGGGGGGCGTGCGCTGTTCGATCTGTGTGCGCAGCGCCCCGAGCCGATCCCGTTCTTTGGCGAGTTGGGCTCGGTCAACCCGATGTTCCTGCTGCCCGAGGCGGCGAAGGCGCGCGGCGCCGAGATCGGCACCGGCTGGGCAGGCTCGCTGACGATGGGCGCGGGCCAGTTCTGCACCAATCCGGGCATCGCCGTGGTCGAGGAAGGCCCGGCAGGCGACGCTTTTGTCGCCGCCGCAAAAGAGGCGCTGTCGGCCTCCGGCCCGCAGGTCATGCTGACGGACGGCATCGCGCAGGCCTATCGCGACGGCAAGGACCGGTTCGATACCCGCAACTCCGTGACTCCGGTGCTGACGACCGAGCAGGAAGGCCGCAACGCCTCCCCGAACCTCTACGAGACGAGCGCCGAGAACTACCTGCAGGACCATGCGCTTGGCGAGGAAGTCTTCGGGCCGCTGGGTCTGGTCGTGCGGGTCTCGGACCCGGCGCAGATGGTCGATCTTGCGAAGGGCTTCGAGGGTCAGCTGACCGCCACGATGCATCTCGATGACGGCGATGCGGAGCTTGCCCGCAAGCTGCTGCCGGTGCTCGAGCGCAAGGCGGGCCGCGTGATGGCCAACGGCTTCCCGACCGGCGTAGAAGTCGGCGATGCGATGGTCCATGGCGGGCCCTATCCGGCGTCCACGAACTTCGGCGCGACCTCGGTCGGCACCCTTTCGATCCGGCGCTTCCTGCGCCCGGTCTGCTACCAGAACATCCCCGAGGGCGTGCTGCCCGCGGACCTTGCGTGAGTTTCGTCGGCTTTCGTTTCAGGCAGAACGATGAACAGCCTGAAGTGGTCGCTTAAGCTACACGCTCTTGAGGATGTTGCTGCGTTTGGGAGGCCTTCGATTTTTGGTCGGGCGAAGTCCTTCCCGGGGGGGCGAACTATGGTGCCCCCCGCGTGCCGCCTTTTTTGAGCATAAGCCGAAGCTGCCGCGCCGGCCCGAAATCCAGCCGTTCAGGAAAGCTAGCTATAGTCTGTCATATAGCTAGCTTTTCCCGACAGACCCCCGGCGCCGTTTTTCGCACCGGTCTCCTGCCCGTTTTTTCAGGTCACCAACTTATCCTCGGAGGAGAGTCAAGGAAGAGAAGAGGTGATCCATGAGCTATCAGTTTGTCCATATCGAATGTTATTCGGCGGCCCCACGCAAGGTTAAGGGAGCGCCTGAGCAGGTGAACACGGCCGAGCAGGTCTTCGGCGAGGCGATGCGGGTGCCGCGCTATTCGCGTCATGTCGACGAACCGAAAGCGCCGATCAAGCTTGACGGCACGACGACGCTCAACAAGCTCGAGGCGCTCTGGACCGAGAAGGTGGGGGCGATCCGTGAGACCGTGAAAAGTGCGAAAGGCACGAGCTATCAGCGTCGGCTGCGCCGCGATGCGGCGACGCTTTACACAGAAATTCACTCGCACCCCCTTTCGGTGGAGACCTTCAAGAGTGATCGAAAGCGCTATCAGCCAGAGATTCTCAGCTGGGCGGAACGGGTGCTCACGCATTTCGAAGCACGCATGCCCAAGGGAATTCAATGGGTGGCCGTGCTGCATTTCGACGAGGCGCAGGTCCACCTCCATATCCTGGCGATCAACGTCGACGACCCGAAGCTCGATGCAAATAAGCTGCATGCGGGCAAGCGCGCAGCCGCGGAGGTGCGCGCCTCCTGCGAGACCCCTTCGGCCATTTGCTCGCTCCCGCGGCCTATCCCCAAGCCGCTTCCGCCGAGGCCGCGCAAGCGGGCTCTTGGCAAGCGACCGGAAACGATCACGCGCAACAAGGCGCATAATGCTGCGCGTCTCGAGGCGTGGCGCTCGGCCTGTCGCGCGGCGCGCGTTGAGAATGCCAAGGCGCTCGCGGCGTGGAAAGAAGAGAACCGTGCCCATCTGAAAGTGGCTCGAAAACTGCGGGGTGAGGTTCCGGAAATGGTCGCCTACCGTGCGGCCATGCGTCAGTTCCAGGACGATTACCACCGGGCGGTCGGAGAGCACTGCGGGCTCTTGCGCGACGGGCCGCGAAAAGCGCGGCTAACGACGAAGCAACATGCCGCGCGCAAAGCGATTGCGGCACAGATGCAGGGGGCGTCCGCGGAGCTCGACCGAAGAGTTCTGGATATTGCGCAAAAGCAGGCGGGTCTGCGCGATGTCATCGCGGCGCTTGCCGAGGGTCGTGCCGAAATCTCGGGAGGCGCCATCGTGATGGAAGATATGCCTGCCTCTCTCAAGGAACTCGGTGAGAATAAGGAGGACTGGATGATCCAAGCTGTTCTCGATCTTATCGTGCGGGCTGGAGAGGTCGGGGTTGGCGCGATGCAGCCGGCGCGCGCGGAAGAGATCGAAGGGCCGGGGATGGGGTAGATGCCCGATGCCGTCTCGTATGTCGACCTTGAGTTCCCAGGTCGAAGTATTCGGCGATCACACCATCCCGACCTCAGCTCTGGTGACGCGCGACCTCGAAAAGCTCGGTGTGATCGTCCTGGATGCGGTCGATCTGGTCGAGGATGCGCGACAGGTGATCGCGCATCGCCTGAGTCGCCCGATCAAGGTCGCGGCTTTCGAGCGCGCTCAGGATCTTCACGTGATCGTCGAACGCATCGCGCGAGGCGAAAGACAGCGACAGCATCCGCACGCGGTCCATGTGCCCCTTGTTCTCGGCGATCAGTTCCCATGTGAAGCCGAGCCCGGCACGGGTGCAGATCTCGCGATGAAACTGATCGTCCAGTTCGTGGAATTTGGTCTTCTCACCCTTTTCCATCGCGGCACGCTGTTGCTCAATCAGATCGCGCAACGCCGCGAGATCCTCATCGGTCAATGCAGCGACCGCGACGCGCACAGTTTCAACCTCGAGCGCGTTGCGAATGAAGCGCGCCTGCAGCACCGCTTCGCGGGAAATCAGCGAGACCGTCGTCGCACGCTGAGGTCGAATCACAAGAAACCCGAGCTTCGACAAACGGTAGAAGGCATCGCGCACCGGCTGGCGCGAAACCCCCATCTGCTTGGCGACCTCCACTTCTGAGAGCTTGGTGCCCGGCGGCAGGGATAGCCCCAGAACTTGTTGGCGTAAATGTTCGAAAACGACATCGGAAACCGACATGCGTGCGTTCTGATCAAGCTGGGTCAAAGGCAGGGGCGCGGGCATCGGAACTCCTCGTTGACGGTCCGGGTATTCTAGCATATTAGTTTATTAGTTCGGTGGTAGTCCACCTAAGAAAATAGCTATAGGGGGAGCGATAGACCATGGCGCTGTTGAATAAAGATCGCCTGCTACCAGCGGATCCGGGGGTTCGTGCCCTCGCGCGCGATCTCTATGACACGATCAAGGACGCCCCGATCATCTCGCCCCACGGCCATACAGATCCGCGCTGGTATGCGCAGAACGAAGCCTTTCCCGATCCCGCCCAGCTTTTCGTGACGCCCGATCACTACGTGTTTCGGATGTTGCATAGCCAGGGCGTGCCGCTGGAGGCGCTTGGGGTGCCGCGCGTCGATGGCGGTGAGACGGAAGCCGATGGCCGCAAGATCTGGCGGCTGTTCGCGGAGCATTACCACCTGTTCCGCGCCACGCCCTCGCGGATCTGGCTGGACCATGCGTTCGAGACGATCTTCGGCTTCACCGAGCGGCTCAGCGCCGACACCGCGGACATGTATTACGATCGCATCTCGGAGGCGCTTCAGCGCCCGGAGATGCGCCCGCGCGCTTTGTTCGAGAAGTTCAATATCGAGGTGATCGCGACGACGGAAAGCCCGCTCGACGATCTGAAATGGCATCGGATGATCCGCGAAAGCGGATGGGGCGGGCGCGTGATCACCGCCTATCGCCCCGATCCGGTGGTGGATCCAGATTTCGAAGGCTTCGCGCAGAATGTCGAGACGTTCTGTCAGCTTGGCGGGCAGTCGGGCACATCCTTCGCGGCCTATCTGGACGCCCATCGCGACCGGCGCGCCTATTTCGCCTCTTTCGGGGCGACCTCGACCGACCACGGTCACCCGAGTGCCGCGACGCTCAATCTGGATCGCGCCGCGGTAGAGGCGCTCTATGACAAGGTGCTCGCGGGGAAAGCGGACGCGGCGGAGCGCGAGGCATTCCGCGCCCAGATGCTGACCGAGATGGCGAAGCTGTCCTGCGAGGACGGTCTGGTGATGCAGATCCATCCCGGCTCGTCGCGCAACCATTCCGACCCTATCCTAGCCCGCTTCGGGCGCGACAAGGGCTGCGATATCCCGACGCGCACCGATTATGTCGCAGCCCTCAAACCGCTTCTCGATGCGGTGGGGCAGGACCCCGAGCTGCGCGTCATTCTGTTCACGCTCGACGAGACGACTTATGCGCGCGAACTGGCGCCGCTGGCGGGTGTCTATCCCTGTCTGCGCCTTGGTCCCGCGTGGTGGTTCCATGACAGTTTCGAGGGCATGTGGCGCTACCGCGAGATGACCACCGAAACCGCGGGTTTCTACAACACGGTCGGCTTCAACGACGACACCCGTGCCTATTTGTCGATCCCCGCGCGCCATGACGTCGCGCGCCGGGTCGATGCCGGATTCCTTGCCAACTTGGTCGCCACCGGGCGGCTGACGGAGGAGGAAGCTTCTGAGGTCATCCACGACCTCACACACAGGCTTGCACGCCAAGCCTACAAGCTCTGATTGAGCACTTTCTGGGAGGAGAGAAGTAATGAAGAAGACACTGACACCTATCGCTGCGCTGCTGATTTCGGCCGCCAGCGTCACGACCGCGTCGGCCTGCGACATGACCCTGCGCTCGTCGGACACCCACCCCGACGGCTACCCGACCGTCGAGGCGGTGAAATCGATGGCCAAGGAGGTCGAGGCGAAGACCGATGGCCGGATCTGCATCGAGGTCTACCCGTCCGCGCAGCTGGGCGAGGAGAAGGATACGATCGAGCAGACCCAGCTGGGCGTGATCGACATGGTGCGCGCCTCGTTCGGCACGTTCAACGACATCGTTCCGGAAACGCAGCTGTTCTCGCTGCCCTACCTGTTCCGTTCGGTCGAACATCAGCACCACGTTCTCGACGGCCCGATCGGCGCCGAAGTCGGCAAGGCGTTCGAGGCACATGATCTGGTGCAGCTGGCCAATTACGACGCCGGTTCGCGTAGCTTCTACAACTCCGAGCATCCGATCAAATCGATCGACGATCTTCAGGGCATGAAGTTCCGGGTCATGCAGAACGACGTGTTCGTCGACATGATGAAGGCGATCGGGGCCAATGCTACGCCGATGCCCTATGGCGAGGTCTACTCCTCGATCCAGACCGGCGTCATCGACGGTGCGGAGAACAACTGGCCCTCCTATGACAGCTCGGGCCATTACGAGGTCGCGCCCTATTACACGCAGGACCAGCACCTCATGGTTCCGGAACTGGTGGCGATGTCGCTCACGACCTGGAACAAGCTGAGCCCCGAAGACCAGAAGGTCATCAAGGCTGCTGCGAAGAACTCGGAAACGCTCGAGCGCAAGCTCTGGGCCGAGCAGGAAAAGAAATCCGAGGACAAGGTCGAAGCGGCTGGCGTCAAAGTCGTGAAGGACATCGACAAGCAGCCCTTCATCGACGCGATGAAGCCGGTCTACGACAAATACGTGACCACGCCCGAGGCGAAGGATCTGGTGGCACGCATTCAAGCGACGAAGTGATCTGAGCCCTCGACCCCCGCCCGCAGGGGCGGGGGCACATTCTTTCCGTGGAGTTCCCACCGATGCGCAACGTTGTGGAAAAACTGGCCGTCTGGACCGGCTGGTTGGGCCGCGCTGCCCTATGGCTATCAGGGATCGGGCTGGTGCTGATGACGGCTTTCGTCTTCGCCCAGGTCTTTTACCGCTACGTCCTCGGCTCAAGCCTGTTCTGGGCCGAACCGGCCAGTGTGATCCTGATGGGTTGGTTCATCTTTCTCGGCGCGGCTGTCGGCATCCGGGAGGGCTACCACCTCAGCTTCGACGTGCTGCTTTTCGTGCTGCCCGAAAAGGTGCGCCTGACCTTCTTCTCGATCTCGGACCTCGTTGTCGCGGCTTTCGGTTTCGGGATGCTCAAATACGGTTGGGAGCTGGCTGACAAGATGGCCGCCACGACGATTTCGGGGCTCGGCGTTTCCGGGGCCTTCCGCTTCGTGCCGGTCGCGGCGGGCGGAGCGCTGCTGATGATCTTCTGCGCCGAGCGCATCCTGCGCCGGCTCGCGGGCCTCTCGACGTCGCGGTTCGGCGACGATCACGACGCGGCGGAGCTCGAGGGCGAAGCTGTAACTGGCGAAGGGAACTGAGCTCATGGAACTCTGGATCTTGTTCGGGACCTTTACCGTCCTTCTGCTGATCGGAACGCCGGTCGCATTCTGTCTCGGCGTGGCCTCCTTTGCGACAGTCACCTATCTCGGGCTTCCCCCGGTGGTGGTGTTCCAGCGTCTGAATTCCGGCGTCTCGGTCTTTGCGCTGATGGCGATCCCGTTCTTCATCTATGCCGGTGACCTGATGGTGCGCGGCGATATCGCGCGGCGGTTGGTCGCGCTGGCGGGCGCCTTGGTGGGGCATATGCGCGGCGGGCTGGGGCAGGTGAACATCCTCGCCTCGGTGATGTTCGGCGGCGTGTCGGGCTCGGCTGCGGCGGATGCCTCGGCAGTGGGCGGCCTGATGGTGCCGCAGATGCGCGAACGAGGTTACGGCGCGGATTACGGCGTGAACATCACCGTCACGGCGGCGATCATCGCGCTGATGCTGCCGCCCAGCCATAACATGATCATCTATTCGATCTCGGCAGGCGGGAAGATCTCGATCGCCGACCTGTTCACCGCCGGGATCATTCCGGGTCTGGTGCTTGCGCTGTCGCTGATGACCGCCGCCTATTTCGTCGCCAAACGCCGCGGCTACCCGACCGAACCGTTTCCCGGTCGCAGGGCCCTCGGGCGGTTGTTCTGGAATGCGATGCCCGGTCTGATCATGATCCTGATCATCTTCGGCGGCGTGCGCTCGGGCATTTTCACCGCCTCTGAAAGCTCCAATATCGCGGTGGTCTACGCGCTTCTGGTGACCGTCTTCCTGTATCGCACGATGAAGCTGTCGGATTTCATCGAAGCGACCAAGGGCGCGGTGCGCACGACGGCTATGGTGCTGATGGTGATCGGCTGCGCGGCCTCCTTCGGCTGGCTGCTGGCCTATCTGCAAGTGCCGGCCAAGCTGATCAATCTGCTCGAGAATTTCTCGCATAATCCGATCGTCATCCTGCTGCTGATCAACCTGTTGCTGCTGGTGCTGGGCACGTTCATGGACATGTCGCCGCTGATCGTGATCACCACGCCGATCTTCCTGCCCGTGGCTCAGGCCTTCGGCGTCGATCCGGTGCAGTTCGGGGTGATCCTCGTGCTCAACCTCGGGATCGGGCTCTGCACGCCGCCGGTTGGTGCGGTGCTGTTCGTCGGCTGCGCAGTCGGCCGGGTGCCGATCACGACGGTGATGAAATCAATCTGGCCGTTCTATTTCGCCACCTTCGCGACGCTGATGCTGGTGACCTATATCCCCGCGCTTTCGCTCTGGCTGCCGTCGGTCTTCCACTGAAAGGAGTCTCCCTATGAGCTATCCGATCGCCTATCCCGATGAAGGCATCGCCCGTCAGGTGCTGACCGAAAACGAGCAGATGATGCTGGTCTCGGTTCGCTTCGAGGCCGGGGCAGAGGGCGCGCTCCACTCGCATCCCCATGTGCAGGCCACCTACTGCAATTCCGGGGAATTTCGATTTGTCCTGGACGGCGCGGAGCACGTGCTGCGCGCCGGGGACAGCCTGATGATACCGTCTGGCGCCGAACACGGCTGTGTCTGTGTCGAAGCGGGGGAATTGCTCGACTGCTTCACCCCGCGCCGCGACGACTTTTTGTGAAAGGACATTCAATGCTCAGCGTAGAAACCCGCCACGCCATCCATCCCGACCACGCCCGCACGATGGGCACACAGGAACTGCGGGAGCATTTTCTGGGCACCGGGCTGTTCGCGCCTGGCGAGATCCGCTTGATCTACACGCATTACGACCGCTTCACCCTCGGGGGCGCGGTGCCGAACGGTGCGCCGCTTACGCTCGACGTGGTGGACGAGACGCGGACCGCCACTTTCCTCGAGCGGCGCGAACTGGGCATCGTCAATATCGGCGGCACGGGACGCGTCTCTGCCGCTGGCGAGACTTGGGAGATGGGCCGCGGCGACGTGCTGTATCTCGGCATGGGCGCAGGCCCGGTGACGTTTGAGGGCGACGGTCGGTTCTATTTGGTCTCCGCTCCCGCGCATCGCGCATGTTCGCATCGCCTGATCAAACTGGCTGAGGCGAACCGCGTCGAGCTGGGCGAAGCGGCGACCTCCAACAAGCGCGTCATCAACCAGTTCATCCATCCCACCGTGATGGAAAGCTGCCAACTGGTGCTGGGCTACACGCAACTGGTCGAAGGGTCGGTCTGGAACACGATGCCCGCGCATGTCCATGACCGCCGAATGGAGGCCTACCTCTACTGGGGCATGACGCCCGAGGCGCGCGTGCTGCACCTGATGGGCGAGCCGACCGAGACCCGCCACATGGTGATCGCCGACGAAGAGGCTGTGATCTCGCCGCCGTGGTCGATCCACTCCGGGGCCGGGATCGGGGAATACACCTTCATCTGGGCGATGGCGGGCGACAATGTCGATTACACCGACATGGACTTCGTGCAGCCGGCGGATCTGAAATGAGCCCGTTTTCGCTAGAGAACCGCCGCGCCCTCGTCACCGGCGCGAATACCGGCATCGGTCAAGCGATCGCCGTGTCGCTGGCCGCGCAAGGGGCACATGTCACCTGCGCGGGGCGGCGCGAATGCACCGAGACGCTGGCGATGATCGCGGAGGCGGGCGGGCAGGGCGAGGCGCTGCTTCTCGATTTCGCCGACCCTATGGCCGCGCAGAACACCTTCGCGGATGCGGGCTATTCGATCCTTGTGAACAACGCGGGCATCATCCGCCGCGAGGACAGTCTGGACTTCACCGAGGCCGATTGGGACGCGGTGATGGACGTGAACCTCAAGGCGCTGTTCTTCACCACGCAAGCCTTCGCCCGCGCCGCGCTGGAGAAGGGGAATACCCCGGCGGCGGTCGTCAATATCGCGTCGCTGCTGTCCTTTCAGGGCGGCATCCGCGTGCCGTCCTACACCGCGTCCAAGCATGGTGTGGCGGGGCTGACCAAGATCCTCGCCAACGAATGGGCGGCCAAAGGGATCAATGTGAACGCCATCGCGCCCGGCTATATCGCAACCAACAACACCGAGGCCCTGCGTGCCGATCCGGACCGCAGCGAGGCGATCCTCGCGCGCATCCCAGCCGGACGCTGGGGCGACCCTTCCGATATCGGCGGCACGGCCGCCTTCCTGTGTTCCCCCGCCGCGCGCTACATCCACGGCGCGGTGCTGAATGTCGATGGAGGCTGGCTTGCCCGCTGAACGTCTCACCCGCGAGAGCGCGAAGCTCAAAACCGGTATCGTCCATCTCGGCCTCGGCGCGTTCTTCCGTGCCCATGGGGCGATCTACACGGCTGAGGCTGCTGCGAAAAGCGGCGGCGACTGGGGGATCACCGGCGTGTCGCTGCAATCCTCGCGGATGCGCGACGCGCTGGCGCCGCAGGATTTCGCCTATAGCGGGCTGGAGTTTGGCCCCGAGGGCGAAACGCCCGAACGCATCGAGATCGTCAGCAACATTCTGGTGGCCCGCGAAGACCCGCAAGCAGTGCTCGACGTGATGGCCGATCCGGATGTGCGCATTGTCTCGCTCACGATCACCGAGAAGGGCTATTGCCATTCGCCCGCGACCGGCGCGCTTGACCCCGATCATCCCGATATCGTGCATGACATGGCCAACGACCTGCCCGTCTCTGCGCCCGGCTATCTTGTGCGTGCGCTGCAGCTGCGCCACGCGCGCGGCCTGCGTCCCTTCACCGCGATGAGCTGTGACAACCTGCCCGAAAACGGCCGGCTGCTGCGCGGCGTGGTGCTGGATCTGGCGCGTCGCATCGACCCGGAGCTGGCGGACTGGATCGCGGCTGAGGGACGGTTCCCGTCGACCATGGTGGACCGCATCGTGCCCGCGACGAAGCCCGAGGACATCGCGCGGCTCGAAGAGCTCGCCGGCTGGCACGACGCCTTGCCGGTGATGCACGAGCCGTTCCGCCAATGGGTGATTGAGGATGATTTCGTCGATGACGAACGTCCCGATTGGGGCGCGGTCGGTGTCGAGATGGTCAGCGACGTCACTCCGTTCGAACATATGAAACTGCGGATGCTGAACGGCACCCACAGCTCTCTGGCCTATCTTGGCTATCTGGCGGGGCATGAGACGATTTCCGACACGATGAACGACAAGGCGATGGCCGGTTTCGTGCGCTATCTGTGGCGCTCCGAAATCATTCCTTCGCTGACCCCGCCGCCGGGCGTTTCACTTGAGGATTACGCCGACGCACTTGCCGAGCGTTACGCCAATCCCGCGATCCGTCACCGGACATGGCAGATCGCGATGGATGGCAGCCAGAAGCTACCCCAGCGCATTCTGGCCACTGTTATGGACTCGTTGAAGGCCGGGCGGAGCTGTCCGGGCCTGATGCTCGCGATCGCGGCTTGGATGCGCTACGTCGGCGGCATCGACGAGAGAGGGCAGCCGATTGAAGTGAAAGACCCGCTGGCCGCCGAGCTGCGCGCGCTCTCCGACAGCGCAGCCGATGCCGAGGGCAAGGTCGCGGCGCTTTTGTCGCAGCGCTCGGTCTTTCCGCCCGAGCTCGCGCAATCCCTGCAGGCCCCGGTCTCTGCGGCCTATCGCGCGCTCGTCGAAAAAGGCGCGCGCGCTGCGGTGCAGGAGGTTCTCCGATGATCGAGAGCTGGCGTTGGTATGGCCCCGAGCTGGACACGATTTCCTTGCCGCAGATCACGCAAACGGGCGCATCCGGCGTTGTCACGGCACTGCACGAGATTGCCTATGGCGAGGTCTGGTCGCGTGAGGCGATCTCGGAACGACGGGCACTGATCGAGGCGGCGGGGCTGCATTGGCATGTGGTCGAAAGCCTGCCGATCCATGAGCGGATCAAGCGCGGCGAAGGCGATCTGAGCGCGCTTTTCGCCAACTATCGCCAATCCATGGCCAATCTCGCGGCCGAGGGCATCACGACGATCTGCTACAATTTCATGCCGGTGCTGGACTGGACCCGCACCGATCTGACTGCGCCACTTACGACAGGCGGTAGCTGCCTGCGCTTCGAGGCCTATCGCATGGCGGCTTTTGAGATTCACATGCTGAAGCGCGAAGGGGCCGAGGACGATTACACGCCCGACGTTTGCGCCCGCGCCAAGACCTGGTTCGAGGGCTCGACGCAGTCGGAGCGCGATGCACTGTTGCACGCGATCATGTCGGGGCTGCCGGGCGCCTATGACCGCTACGACATCGCCGGTCTGCGGGACCAGCTTGGCCTCTATGAGGGTATCGACCGCGACGAGATCCGGCGCAACTTCAAACGCTTCCTCGATGAGGTGATCCCCACGGCAGAAGAGCTGGGCCTACGGTTCTGCGTCCATCCCGACGATCCGCCGCGCGACATTCTCGGTCTGCCGCGGATCGTCTCCAATGCCGAGGATATCGACTGGATCCTGCAGGCGCATGATAGTCCCGCGAACGGGCTGACGCTTTGCACCGGCTCGCTCGGGGCGAACCCGGCCAATGATCCACCTGCGATCGCCGAGCACTTTGCGTCGCGTATCCATTTTGCCCACCTGCGCAACGTGCGCAAAGACCCCGATGGCAGTTTCGAGGAAGCCGCGCATCTGGGCGGCGATACCGATATGGTCGCGGTTGCCGAGACGCTGCTCGCGGAGGAAACGCTCCGGACCTCCGAGGGGCGCGCGGACGCACAGATCCCGTTCCGGCCTGATCACGGTCATGTTCTGCTCGATGACGCCGCCCGCGGCTCTTTCCCTGGCTATCCGCTGATCGGGCGGATGCGCGGGCTGGCCGAAATGCGCGGCGTGATTGCCGGGTTGAAAGGGCGTCGCGATGGCTGAAGCGATTACACTTCATCCGCGCGATACCGTAGCCGTGCTGGCCGCGCGCGCCGATGCGGGCAGCATCCCGCTTGGCTCCGGCGAGCCGCTCGCACATCCGGTTTCCGCCGGGCACAAGCTGGCGCGCGTGGCGATGGCCGAGGGTGATCCGGTGATCAAGTTCGGCCAGATCATCGGCCGGGCCAGCGCTCCGATTTCGGTGGGCGAACATGTTCATAGCCACAATGTCAGCTATTCCGAGCATGACGAGACCCACCAGATCGGCGCGGATCTCGCAAACGCCGAGGCCGCGATCCCGAAGGTCGCGCCCCGCAGCTTCATGGGCTACGCGCGGGACGATGGTCGGGTTGGCACGCGTAATTACATCGCACTCTGCGCCACGGTGAACTGCTCGGCCACGGTGATCAAATGCGCAGCCTCCGAGATTACGGCTGAGGGCGCGCTCGATCCTTATGACAATGTCGACGGCGTCGTCGCCTTCGCCCATGGCACCGGCTGCGGTATGGCGGCGAGCGGGCGCGGGGCGGACAGCCTCGAGCGTGTCCTCTGGGGCCATGCGACCCACCCGAATGTCGGCGCGGCGATCTTCGTGGGCTTGGGCTGCGAGGTGATGCAGATCGCGCGCATGGAGGCGCATTTCGGGTCGGCCGGGACCGAACGGTTCCACGCGCTGACCATTCAGGAGACCGGCGGCACCCGCGCCACGATCGAGGCGATCAAGACGAAGCTCCGTGAAATACTGCCGGAGGTGAACAAGGCCAGCCGCAGCTCCTGCCCGGTTTCCGCGCTGCGGATCGGATTGCAATGCGGCGGCTCGGACGGGTTCTCCGCGATCACCGCGAACCCGGCGCTGGGTGTGGCCTCGGACCTGATCGTGGGGCAGGGCGGGGGCGTGATCCTCTCCGAGACCCCCGAAATCCATGGCGCCGAAGATCTGCTGCTGCGCCGCACTATGCCCGAGGTGGCCGAAAAGCTCCTTGGCTGTCTCGACTGGTGGGAGGGCTATGCCGCGCAGAGCGGCGGCTCGATGGACAACAACCCGAGCCCCGGCAACAAGCAGGGCGGGATCACCACAATCCTCGAGAAATCCCTCGGCGCGGTCGCGAAGGCCGGGGCGACGCCGCTGCGGGCCTTCTATGACTATGCCGAACAGGTTCGCACGCCAGGGCTGAGCTTCATGGACAGCCCGGGTTACGATCCGGTCTCGGCCACGGGCCAGATCGCGGCAGGCGCGCAGATCGTGGTGTTTACCACCGGGCGTGGCTCTGCTTTCGGCTCGAAACCCGCGCCGACGATCAAGCTGGCGACCTCGGACCGGCTGATGGCGGCCATGCCCGACGATATGGATATCGGCTGTGGTGACATCCTGAGCCAAGGCGTGTCGATCGCTGACAAGGGCGCGGAAATCTTCGAGGCGATCCTGCGTGTCGCATCGGGAGAGAAAACCAAATCGGAAGACCTCGGGCTGGGCGATAACGAATTCCAGCCGTGGCAAATCGGAGCGGTGATGTGACGAAGAAACCCGTGATCGCCTGCGTCGGGGAAGCGATGGTCGAGCTGTCTTTCGACCGCCCTGAGCAACAGATCGGCTTTGCCGGAGATACGCTCAACACTGCGGTTTATCTTGTGCGCGCGACTGGGGCGGCAGCGCAGGTCGAATTCGTGACCGTGCTGGGGCGCGATGCCGTCTCCGATCGCATGAGCGCCTTCATCGCCGACCAAGGTGTGGGCTGCGCGCGCATCCGCCGCCACCCCGGGCGCCTGCCCGGCATCTACGCGATCGCGCTCGATTCAAAGGGCGAGCGCAGCTTTTCCTACTGGCGCGACCAATCCGCGGCGCGCTGCCTGTTCGAGGATGGATTCGCGCAGCTTGAAGGGGTCGATCTGATCTATCTCAGCGCGATCACGCTGGCGATCCTGCCCCATTCGGTGCGCCTGTCGCTCTTGGCACATCTGGAGGCACATCCCGCCCGGGTGGCTTTCGATTCCAACTACCGCCCGCGGCTCTGGGAAGATATCGAGACCGCCCGCGCCGTGACCGAGGCGGCGTGGCGCATCGCCGATATCGCGCTGCCTTCGCTGGATGACGAGATGGCTCTCTTCGGTGATCGCGATGCGCAAGCGGTGCGCGCGCGGCTCAACGGCTGGGGCGCGCGCAAAGGCGCGTTGAAGATGGGCGCGGGAGGGGCGATATCGCTCGATCCCACCGCCAAGCCGCTCGACCTGCCTGCCGCGCAAAAGGTGGTCGATACCACCGCGGCCGGCGACAGTTTCAACGGTGCATGGCTCGCCGCGCATTTTCGGGGCGCTTCAGACGAGGACTGCCTTGTTCAGGCTCATGCCTGCGCGCTCGAGGTGATCGCGCAGCCGGGGGCGATCATAGCTGCGTAGCTACCAAAGAGGGGGCTCGTCTTGCAACTTGCGATGCCGCGATCCCCCGAGTGGCCAAGATTGCCGGTTCCAGCGGCACGCGGCGCGACCCGAGAGGGGATCGGGCTTCAATCTCCATTCTTCACCCCAGTCGTCGGCTCAGCTCTTCGGTCTTATGGATTGATTATTGTTAGTTGCTCAGAGTGATACGGCCTCGGTCAAGATTTTTGATCTTAAGTCCTCAGGATCGCCGCCTCATGATGCTGCCAGCCCGAAATCGCGCGGCGAGATCGCGATATCGGCAATCGTGTAGTTGTCGAGCGTCGCCAAGAAAGCCGCCCGGGCTTCCGCCAAGGGAGAAATCAAACGGCAGGATGCTGTGATCGTGCAATCTCCGTCGCTGCGCATACATTCGACGAGATCGAAATCCGTCTCCATGTGGCGCACAATTGTTCCCACGCCGATCTCTTGGGCGGCACGTGCAAGCCCCAGGCCGCCGGACCGGCCGCGTTGGGCAGTCAGAAATTCGCCTCGGGTCAGCGCGTTGACGACCTTCATGACCGTGCTTCGAGGCGCGTGATAGGCCGCGACGAGATGATCGATCGTGAAGCGGCGGTCTTTCATCGACGCCGCATAGATCATGACGCGCAAGGCAAGGTCCGTAGTGTCGTTCAAGCGCATTCGCAGATCTCTCCTGATCGGGCTCCCAAGCGACGCGTCTCGTATCACGAGGCCGGACAGAATGTCGCACAAGAAAAACATACCTGTGATTGGCATCTTAATTCCCGAGAGAATAGATGCGGTTCATTGGTATGTTTTATAACCCAGGAGACAATGATGGCCAAGCCGCTCTCGGAAAACACACTCGCGATCATCGAAGCCACTGCACCCGTCGTCGCCGAGCACGTCGATCAGATCGTGCCGGTCATGTATCGCAGGCTGCTCGCCGCTCCCGAAATCCGGGCGCTGTTCAACATGTCGCATCAACATGGCAACTCGCCGCAGCACAAAGCGCTCGCGGGGGCGCTGGTGGCCTATGCGACCCATATCCGGAATCCCGGGGTCTTGGCCGATGCGCTGGAACGGATCGCACAGAAACATGTCGGTTTGCAGATCCTCCCCGAGCATTACCCCCATGTCGGCGAAGCGCTGCTGGGCGCTGTCGCCGAGGTGTTGGGCGAGGCCGCGACCCCCGAGATCCTGAATGCCTGGGGCGAGGCCTACTGGTTCCTTGCCAATACGCTCATCGAGCGAGAAGAAGAGATCTACGCCGGTGCGGAAGAACAGGACGGCGGCTGGCGCGGGTGGCGGCGCTTCAAGGTTGGCGCGAAGGACAGCGAAACCTCCGAGATCGCGTCCTTCACGCTCTATCCCGTGGATGGGTTGCCTGTTCTCAAGCATCGCCCCGGTCAGTATCTGAGCTTCCGCTTTGCACCTGCGGAAGGCGAGGAGTATCGGCGCAACTACTCGATCTCCTCGGCGCCGGATGGTCAGTCCTACCGCATCACCGTCAAGCGCGAGCCCGGCGGGCGGATCTCCAACTGGCTGCATGATGCGGTCGAGGTCGGCGCCGAGTTCGACGTGGCCGCGCCCGCTGGCGAGTTCTTCCTCGATCCCGCAGACAAGCGAGAGGTGGTTCTGCTGTCAGGCGGCGTTGGCCTCACCCCGATGATCTCGATGCTGGAGAGCTATGGCGGCGGCGATCTGCGGATGGTCTATGTCCACGCGACGCGGAACGGCCAGTCCCATGCGCTTGCCGCGACCTCCCGTGCGAAGGCGCATGAGAGCCACGTCTTCTATGAGGTGCCGGAAGAGAATGATGTCGCGAATGGTGTCCATACCGGCCGCGTCGATCCGAACTGGCTCGTGCAGATCAGCGATCCGGCCAGGGCGGACTATTTCATCTGCGGCCCGACGGGCTTCATGCAGGAGATGGTTTCCGGTCTGAAGGTAGCAAACGTTCCGGACGCTCGCATTCACTATGAGTTCTTCGGCCCCGCATCCGCGCAGATCGGTTGATACCTCGTCCCAGCGCTCTATCCGTCGAGCGCCGGGCCGCCGCTCTATGTGACCAGAGCTGCTTTGAAGAGATGCCGGTGACTTGAAAAGGGGAGGGGACGATACACGACGGGCCGCACCTAGAACCGCACCCTCTTGCTGTTGAACGAGCTCCTGCGAGCCCGGAGCTTCACCCGCATGTCGATATACGTTCTGAGCATGATGTGTCGTCGATCGAACGTCCTAGCTGCCTAAGCTTCATGGCAATCTCTTCCGGCTTGTGCCGCTTATTCGATGTCTCTCGTCCTCCGTTTTCTGAATAGAACGGTGGGGTCGTGCGACCGGGAGGCTCAAAGCGACGTAATCGCTCTTTGCTTTGGCATGCCACCGAAAAGATTAGACAATTTGAGCTTCAGAAGCTGACATAGAAGAAGGCCGGGGAAGGCTCAGATGAACGCGAAGCAGCCGGGCGATCGCCCGGCTGCTCCCGCCACCAACCTGACAGCTTGAGGGGCTAACTGCGTCAGGTCACTCGACGATGTGCTTGAAAGGGTGTGGGTGGTTCACGCCGTCGATAGCGGTAGGGTGGAAAAGCCTGGATGGCCTTGAGGGTCTCAAGGCGGGCTGAGAAAACGGGATCACATCTCGGGCAAAGCAGAGATATAAGGTAAGAAAAAGACCAAAAAATATGCATTTTAGGCTCCAAGATAACTATTTGGAGAAAGTGTCGTTCCTTAAATTGAAATGACGACCACTCAACCTTTGAGCGAGAAGGTGGCGAGAGGACGGTGGGAAAGTGACGGATTTGTGTCTGACGTTTTTCTTTCTTGTGCCGACCATGATTTCGGTCCGATTGCGGCGTTTATAATTGCGTTCGCCGAATTCTACGAGGATCTGCGCGTCTTTGCAGCGAGAGATGTATGCCCTCAGAGCCCCGCAATCAGATAGGGCGGACTATGAGAGATAGTGGCGCCCCCCATGGCAACTCACGCCTTCAAAGTCCGGTCGAGGTTGCCTCATACGCACCCCGGCTCCCCGCGTCACTCGCCCGTTTGGTCGCCTCTCCGAAGATCGCCGATCCGCCACTTGATCGCGTCGAGCCGCAGGAGAACTTCATCCCGGTAGGCACCGGTGCGCGTGGTCTCCTCTTCTGAATGAGCGTCCTGCATAGAATCCACGATCAGGCCCACCAGGAGGTTCACCACTGCGAAGGTCGTGACCATTATGAAGGGCAAGAAGAAGGTCCAGGCCAGAGGGTGGGTTTCCATCACTGGGCGCACGAAGCCCATCTCGCTCCAACGCTTCCAGCGGTTGTAGAGTGTTTTGGGTGGACCGTATTCCTGCGGTGCATCGCGCCAGTGCAACCCATTGCGGTTTATGAAGATTATCCCGCTCAGAATATGACGATCATCAACCCGTGGGCGGCCATGGCTCTTCGGAAGTGAGGAAGATCAGAAAACAGTCCATTGGACTGTTTTTCTGACGAACGGCTCGAGCAGTGCCATCTTCTCGTCGCTCAGCCAGAGAAGACTGCTCACCACACGCGCCTATATCTAGTCAAGCGGACGATCGAGAGCGGTCTTCCCTGCTTTTGAGCTGAATTGGTCGTCTCGGCAAAGAAGCTTTCCTCCAGGGGTATGGCTTGCGTCCTTTTGCCGACCCACTCGGTTCGATTTTTGGTAAATCCGGCCCCCCCATCTTTCCCACAGCGCGTATCCTTCGGCGGGGATGTTTTCGATCCGGCAGATCGCTCAGGCACGAAGAGCGTATCGCGAGAAAGGTCATGCCCCGACGGTCGTGTTCCTTCCTCTGACACGTGCTTCATAGGGCCACGCAGTGCGTGGCTCGCTTAGAATGAAACTGCTCCGCAAGGGGTCAGGGCTCGCGCAGGCCCTCCGGCACGGCGTAACCCCAGTCGGGATACATTTCGCAGATGACTTCCTTCATCAGGCAGATGGGCGGCGAGGTGTCTCCTTGCCGGTAATTCATGAAGATTGGCGAAGTGGGGTGTTCCTCGATGGGACGATAGCAGATGCCTTCCATCCGGAGCCTGTCCAGAGAAGCAGGCACGACCGCGATACCCTCCTCGGCCGCGACGAGGCCGAGGGCGATGTGCAATTCGCGGGCCTCATGGGCGATCATCGGCGTCAATCCGTGGTCGTGGAAGACGGTCAGAACCTGATCGGCGTAGCTCGGGCGCGGCTTGCTCGGGTAAAGGATCTGCGGCTCTTCGGCGACCCGCGACAGGGGCAGCGGCGCGTCGGTTCCGGCCAGGTTATGCGTGATCGGAAGGGCGACGATCATTTGTTCTTCACGCAGCAGAACGCGCCGGATGTCAGTGTCCTCGAACCGCTGGGTGCCAAAACCCGCGTCGATCCTTCCTTCCTTCAAGGCGTTGATTTGTTCAAGGCTGCTCATCTCGACGAGATGCACTTCGATATCGCTGGCTTTCTTGCGAAAACCTCGGATCAGTGCTGGAAATCGACCATACATCGTCGAGGCGACGAAGCCGAAGACCACGCTGCGCTTGGCGCTCTTGATCGTTCGCGTCATCATCACCTTCGTCGCTTCGGCATGGCCGAGTATCTGTTCGGCCTGCTTCAGGAACAGACGCCCAGCCGGGCTCAGGCGCAACGGACGCACCGAGCGGTCGATCAGCTCCGCGCCCATCTCCGCCTCGAGCATCTGAATCTGCCGGCTCAGAGGAGGCTGTGCCATGTTGAGTGTGTTCGCCGCACGCGAGAAGCTCCTCTCCCGCGCCACCGCCACGAAATAGCGGAGCTGCCGCATTTCCATACTATACCCTCCCGGCATAAAGGCAGACTTACTTGGTCTTGGCCAAACGCCTCTCACTTTGTCAGTTTAGCCGAAGCTTGATTGAGCCGGGTAGAGGAGGACGCTACCCGTCGGGAGGTATCGCTCGATACCTATTAGGTCTGAAGAGCCGCGAGATGGCTCCGAAACCCGGTTTTTCGGGAACTACCTTTTGCACCCTGACGGTCGGTCTCCCAGCCGCTCGGCCCGACGATCCAGCCAAGACCCTGCCGTTGCAGGAACGCGCCAGATTGGAGGAGGACCTATGGCAAACGACCTGAAATCCCGTATCGAGAACGCGGTGATCGAGAACCCAGAGACCGGTATTCACCGCTGTCGCCGCGACATCTTCACCGATGAAGAGATGTTCGAACTCGAGATGAAGCATATCTTCGAGGGTAACTGGGTTTATCTCGCTCATGAGAGCCAGATTCCGCAGAACAACGACTACTTTACCACCTGGATCGGGCGGGTGCCGATCATCATCACCCGCGACAAGGAAGGTGAGTTGCACGCCGTGGTCAACGCCTGCGCGCATCGCGGCGCCACGCTCTGCCGTCGCAAGCATGGCAACAAGTCGAGTTTCACCTGCCAGTTTCATGGCTGGACCTTCAACAACGCGGGCAAGCTGCTGAAGGTGAAAGACGGGAAGACCGGCGCCTATCCCGAAGCCTTCAACCGGGATGGCTCGCATAACCTCAAGAAGGTTGCGAAATTCGCCAGCTACAAGGGCTTCCTCTTCGGGTCGCTGAACCCCGACGTGGCGGACTTGGAAAAGCATCTTGGCGAAACCCGCGTCATCATCGATCAGATCGTCGATCAGGCACCTGAGGGGCTCGAGGTTCTGCGCGGAAATTCCAGCTACACGTTCGACGGGAACTGGAAGCTGCAGATGGAGAACGGCGCAGACGGCTATCACGTCAGCTCGGTTCACTGGAACTATTCCGCCACGATGGGGCACCGCAAGGAAGAGGGCACCAAGGCCGTCGATGCCAATGGTTGGTCGAAATCCACGGGTGGTGTCTACGGCTTCGAGCAGGGGCATATCCTTTTGTGGACCCGGACACTGAATCCGGAAGTGCGCCCGATCTGGAATCACAAGGACGCGCTGGCCGCACGCCTGGGCGAGGAGAAGACGAGCTTCATCGTCAACCAGACGCGAAATCTCGGCCTCTATCCCAATGTCTACCTTATGGATCAGTTCTCGACCCAGATCCGGGTGGTGCGTCCGATCTCCGTCGATAAGACCGAGATCACGATCTACTGCTTCGCCCCCGTCGGCGAGCCGCCGGAAGAGCGCGCGCTGCGCCTGCGGCAATACGAGGACTTCTTCAACGTTTCAGGAATGGGCACGCCCGACGATCTGGAAGAATTCCGCGCGTGCCAAGAGGCCTACGCCGCCGCGGATGGCGTTTGGAACGACCTGAGCCGCGGAGCCACCCGCTGGGAGAATGGCCCAGATGAAAACGCCAAGGCGATGGGAATGAACCCGATCCTCAGCGCAGAGCGTGCCGAAGATGAAGGGCTTTTCGTTCGTCAGCACGAATTCTGGGCCGAGACTCTTCTGAAGGCGCTTGAGGCAGAAAAGGCACAGAGCCGCGTGGAGGAACTGGCATGAACGCGCCTTTGGCAAATGATCTGACCGCACTTACGCAGTTTCTCTATCGCGAAGCGCGCTTGCTCGATGATCGGGAATGGGATCGCTGGCTCGAATGTTACGCGCCCGAGGCGAGCTTCTGGATGCCGTCCTGGGACGATGACGATCAGCTGATCGAGGACCCGCAAAGCCAAGTCTCCCTGATCTATTACCCCGATCGGGCCGGGCTCGAGGACCGGGTTTTTCGGATCAAGACCGAACGCTCCGGCGCGACGATGCCTGAGCCGCGCACCAATCATATGATCAGCAATGTCGAAATTCTCGAGCGGCGCGAAACGGAGATCGATCTGCGGTTCAACTGGCACACGCTGAGCCACCGCTACAAGACGACGACGAGCTTTTTCGGAACGTCTTTCTATACGGTGGATCTGTCGGGCGACACGCCGCTGATTGCCGCCAAGAAAGTGATCCTGAAGGACGATTACATCCATCAGGTCATCGACGTCTATCATGTGTGATCGGAGGCAATCATGAGCTATCGCGTAGCGCTCAATTTCGAAGATGGCGTGACCCGTGTCATCGAGGTCAAGCCGATGGAAACGGTGATGGACGCAGCCTATCGCCAGAAGGTGAATCTGCCGGTCGACTGTTCGGACGGGGTTTGCGGCACCTGCAAGTGCCGTTGCGAGCAGGGAGTTTTCGATCTCGGGGATGATTTCCTCGAGGAAGCCTTGTCGGAAGACGAGGCGCAGGAGGGGTATGTTCTCTCCTGCCAGATGGTGCCCTCGGGGGATTGCATCGTCTCGGTCCCGGTGCCCTCGTCGAGCTGCAAGCTGACCCCTGCGGAGTTCGCGGTCGAGGTGAGCACGCTCGACCGTGTATCGCCGACGACGATCCGGCTGGGGTTGACGCTGCCTGACCCAGGGACACTCGACTTCCTGCCGGGGCAATACGTGAATATCGCTCTCCCGGATGGGCAAACCCGCTCCTATTCCTTCAGCTCGGCACCCGGTGCGTCCGAGGCGTCGTTCCTCATTCGCAACGTGCCCGGCGGGGCGATGAGCACGCATCTGACAGAGACAGTGACACTCGGAGAGAAGATGTCGTTCACAGGCCCTTATGGGAGCTTCTTCCTGCGGCAGGTTCAGCGCCCGGTGCTGATGCTGGCCGGTGGGACCGGCCTTGCGCCACTTTTGTCGATGCTCGAAGTTATGGCCGAGACCGGGGAAGTCTCGCAACCGGTTCACCTCGTCTACGGTGTGACGACGGATGACGATCTGGTGGAAGTTGCGCGGCTCGAGGCGCTGTCTCAGCGTTTGCCGAACCTGACATTCGCCTGCTGTGTGGCCGATGAGTCCAGTGTCCATCCGCAGAAAGGTTATGTCACCCATCACCTAAGCGATGCGGATCTGCGTGACGGCGATTTGGACGTCTATCTTTGCGGGCCACCTGCGATGGTGGAGGCGGTGCGCAACTTCCTCGCGGAGAAGGACATCGTGCCGGCGAGCTTCCATTACGAGAAGTTTACGCCCGCGGATATCAGCACCTCGGAGGCCGCATGAGCGCAACGGATCATTTCCCGGGGCGCTTTGCGGGGCAGGTCATGGTCGTGACCGGAGCGGCGCAAGGCATCGGTCTTGGCGTGGCCGCCCGAGCCTGTGCGGAAGGGGCGGATGTGCTTCTTGCGGACCGGGCGGAGTTTGTCTCCGAGGTTGCGGCTGAAATCAACGCTGCGGGTCCAGGCCGGGCAAAAGCGGTGGTGGCCGATCTTGAAACCTATGCGGGCGCCGAGGCGGTCATGGAGGGAGCGATAGATGCGTTCGGCGGGATCGACATCCTCGTGACGGGTGTCGGGGGCGCAATCCGGATGCGGCCTTACGCAGAGTTCGAGCCTGCGCAGATCAAGGCCGAGATTCAGCGGTCCTTGATGCCAACGCTTTGGTCCTGCCATGCGGTCCTGCCGTATCTGCGCGCGCGGGGTGGGGGCGTCATCGTGAATGTCTCCAGCAACGCCACGCGCGGCATCCATCGCGTGCCTTATTCGGCGGCCAAGGGAGGGGTGAATGCGCTGACGGCCAGCCTCGCGATGGAAGTCGCGGGCGAAAATATCCGGGTCGTGGCCTCCGCTCCGGGGGGCACGGAAGCGCCGCCTCGCCGTATCCCGCGTAATGCCAAAGGCGATACCGAGGCTGAGCAAGGCTGGATGGCGGAGGCGGTCGAGCAGGTTAAAAGCTCGACCATGATGGGGCGCTACGGTTCACTCGATGAGCAGGTTGCGCCGATTCTCTTCCTTGCGTCACGAGAGGCGTCCTACATCACCGGCAGCACTCTGGTGGTTGCAGGTGGTGATACCGGGTGATTCATCGTTTCTCTCGAGGCTGCGGGCTCCTGCTCGCGGCCTTCCTGCGGCGATACGACGACAATGCCGTTCGGCCACATTGTTCTTTGAGTAACCAACCAGCTGATCACCTTGCCGGTGACTAGACTGCGCCAAACCCGGGCTGCTCGTTTTGCTGTATTTCATAAACCCCGCTTTCAAAACATATCAATGACTTACGGCGGAGTGGGGGTGCTCGATAAATGGTATCCACAGCGCGAACCGCGCACCTCTATGCGGTTTATCGAGCACCTGCACGCGCTGTGCTTTGCCTGCTCGATAATATGCATTTCGGGTGTCATGTGTCGTTTATCGAGCACCGAAGCCGACTGACAGCAGCTATTGCGACGGCTCGCGACTTCGGGCAACTGAGGTGTCAGATGCCCGTCCATCTCTGACCTTGCCGCGCGAAACTTTACTCGCCGGCGTCGTCATCACCGACTTCGAAGTAGGCATCGTCGGAGATCGGTTGGCTCTTGAGCCATTGCACTTCTTCCTCGGTGAGGCCACCAAAATCAGCCGCGAGACGCTTGTAGTCGCGAGCGCGTTCAATCAAAACAGGAATGATCGCCGCCGCGCCAAAAGCGAGGAACCCGAGCATTCCGACGATTTCATGTGCGCCCATGGCGACCTCCATTGAAGGCGTCAATCTCATAGAGAAAGTCCGGAAAAGTCAAATTTTCCGGACTTTGGCTCTGGCGAGAGAGCGTCCGGAAATAGCCTCTCGGCAGCATGGCCTCCCTGTCTGCTGAGGGGCAGTATAGCCGTTGCGGTGAATTAATTCGCCTCAAACACCAGTTCCGGTATCACCACCTCCCAAGCATCGCGCTTCAGCATATGGTGAAAGGCCTCGTCACCGTGTTCCTTCCGCCAGCGTAGAATTGCGGCGATTTCGCCTCGGGCAAAACGGGTATTCGGCGGCGGAACAAAACTCTTCGACATTCGACCGAGGCTGCGGCCCTGAGCATCCTTTAGATACCAGCGATCATTCTCCAGCGTCAGGGAGATCGCGTTTCCAACATTCGCTTCAAGGATTGCACGCAGGGCGGGGTGACCTGCGCGTTGTCGGCCCGCGAAGGATAGATCGACCATCCGCATCTCTGCCGACTGATAGTAGCGCCGCGGGCCCGGGAAAGCTGTTAAATCCGGATTTGCTGTCCGGCTGACGATAGAGATCGACTGGGCGGGTAGATATTCATGATTGTCGTTGCTCATGACGATCAGGTTGCGGCGGGCTCGCGTCATGGCGACGTAGAACAGGCGGCGCGGCGCATCCTGATCTTCGTTGCGCGAGGGGCGTTCCCACCCACCATCGAGAATGACAACATCGTCGAATTCGAGCCCCTTGGCCCGATGCGCTGTCAGGAGCTTGAGACCGCGTTGTTCGCCCCAGGCCTCGCGTGACCATTCGGCGAACCACTCGATCACATCCGGTGCCGGTAGGTTTCGGCCATCCACTTCTCGCGCGAGCAGGCCAAGACCCTCGCCGATGCGATCGGTCCAGCGCGAGGACGGGATCGCATTGAGAATTTCGGTGAGATCGCCCAGCGAGACGACGCGCCCATGGTCCGCGCGAAGCGCCTCTATGAAGCTCTGCATCTCGCGCATGCGCCACAGTCCGGGCAGCTTTTCGTTCGCGAACTCGACCGGAATGCCGAGCGCTTCCGCAAAGTCGCGCACTGGCGCGAGTTTGCGCCAGTCTCGCGAGATGATTGCGGCCCGCGACCATGTCCAGTCCGGGATCAATTGCGACAGGCGCACCATTTCCTCGAGCGCCGCCATCGCCTGTGCGTCATTTCCTGCCGGGCAACTCAGGATCTGCACACGTCCCTGTGCCACGGGATCCAGGCTCTCCATAACACCGCCGGGTGGGGCTTTGATCCGGTCTTTGTCGACCGTGATGTCGTGGCCGAGCTTCATTCGCTCGGAGGCCGCTTCGATCACGGCATTCGCGGCCGTGATGATATGTTGGCTCGAGCGATAGTTCTCGGTCAGGAAGAATGGCTTGGCGCTGTAGTCTTGCTCGAATTGTCGGATATGACGGATGGACGCACCGGCGAAGGAATAGATGTTCTGGTCGTCATCGCCGACGGCAAAAAGGCTGATCCGCAGATCCGGGTCCTCTAAGCTCCGCCCGGCCACGGCTGAGATCAGTGCATATTCTTCCGGGCCGACATCCTGATACTCATCGACGAGTATCCAGCGGTAGCCTTGAATGAGCGTGTCGCGCAGCGCCTCTGCTTCGACCTTGTCCAGTCCGTCACCGCGAAGCAAGCGCACCGCATCCATCAGGAGCGTGTCGAAGTCTTGGCCCTCCGCACTGGCGCGGCCGGCAAAGCTTGCGCCGACGAGCCGCATTGCGAGCGCATGAATGGTGGAGACGGTCACGAAACGCGCATCGTCGCCTATGAGGCGACGAAGCCGTTCACGGATTTCCGCAGCGGCGTGTCGGTTATAGGCGAGAACGAGAATTCCACTTGGATCCTCGCGTTTGATTTTCACTAGATACGCGATGCGATGAACGAGCACGCGGGTCTTGCCCGAACCTGGTCCGGCAAGAACCAGCACATTCGTCTGTTCGCGTTCGTCCTGAACGATTTTTTCCTGCGTGCTGTTGCCCAGGTCTTCAACGATCTGCTTCCAGACCTCGCCGGTGGCTTGCCGCCGAAATTCGGTCCCGCGCCCGGGCATCCAGCGGCGCATGAACGCGTCGCGATCGAGCACGAAGTAATCGGCCGCCAACCGTTCTGCATCATTGATGCCATTGAGACCTTTCTCGCCATAGGCAGCCATCACATGCGTCTGGATAGTCTGTTCGGTGTAATGATCCTCCAGTGGGGCGAAGTGCTGCGTCGTGAATTGACCGCCCTTCGGATTGAGATGCAGGGATATGGCGGGACGGAAGACGGATAGCCCTTTGCCCAAAGCCACGACCTGCTGCTCGTGCAACCAGAGCAAGGCGCGATCCATCAGCTTGTTCGGATCGTTGACGGAGCTGCGCAGCATCGCATCTCCGGTGATGGCGCTGAGCAACGCGCCCAAGGTGGTTTCGACGGCGATGTCTTTCCCGCGCAACCCCTTCTGAACGCGACCGACGAGATGCTCGAGAAGGCGTTCCGCACCGAGTCTGCGTAATTCTGCAGTCTTCTCGATCACGGACCATGAGCGCTGCAGCCGCACGAACAGACTCGAACGCGAGGCTTTGCGCAAATGAAGGTTGCCCCGCCCGCCTTCCATGTCGCGCCCGTCTTGCGCCATCCCGCGCAACAGGCTTTCGACAACGTCCGGCCGCACCGTGCCGTGGCCCTTCTCCCGCAGTGCCTGACTCGTCGCGGCAAGATTGAATGCCGATGGTTCGCCATTATCGGCATCGGGTGCGTCTTCGCGCATCTGCGCGATCAGGTCGCGCTCCAACCGCGCTGCAGCTTCGAAGCGTGCGCGTGAAGACGATGCGCCGCCAATATGTATATGGATCGTGATGTTCGTATCGTTGTTGGCGATCCCGAGCGCTTCGAGATCTGTCATCGCCTTTCGCAGTGCCGGCCCTGTGAGGCCGCTTGCACCGCTTAGCTGATCGGTCGAGATACCCTCATCCGCTGGCGCGTTGATGATATGCTGAACGATGCTCAGAAGTTGCTTCTTGCGATTTCCGGTTATCTCCGCAGCATCGAGGATCCTGCGCACCTGATCGACGCTTCGCACGAGAAGCGAAGCAGGGAAGACCTGAACGCGGTTTTCTTCCCGCCGGAGAAGTGTCGCCTCTTCTAGCCAGGCCACGGCCGTTTTTACGCGGGTATCTTCGGTTGCGCTGTCCCGCTGGAATTCCCGGTCCTTTTCCTCGTGGACGATCTCGCCTGGGGTGGCGATGACTTCGCCCTTTTTACCCGATCGGACATCGAGCCTTCGGACAGCTTTCAGGATCGCTCCGATTTCGTGACGGGCGAGGCGAGAGCGAGCGCTCAGATTGAACTGCCGGTCGACATCTTCCGAATTGAATAGGAGGACACATTTCGCAGGATCCCGATCTCGTCCCGCACGCCCGGCTTCTTGCAGGTAATTCTCCAGAGAACCCGGCACATCGCCATGCACGACGAGTCGGATGTCGGGTTTGTCGATGCCCATTCCGAAGGCGTTGGTGGCGGCGATCACACGCAACTCACCCACTCGGAACGCTTCCTGGATTTCACGCTTCTCATCGGCGGTAAGCCCCGCATGATAGCGTTCCGCCGCAAGCCCCTGCTGTCGCAGAAATTCCGCCACACGTTCGGTGGAGTTTCGAGTGGCACAATAAACAACAGCCCCTGAAACCCCGCTTGCCGGTAAATCTTCTTCGAGCGCAGTAAGGATATCGGCCAGCTTCGTCTGCCTCTGAGTTGGCAACACGCTGAAGCTCAGGTTCGTCCGTGATGCGCCACCGTCCAGCAGAGTGAGCTTGCACCCGAGGCGCGTGCTGAAATGCTCGCGAATGTCATGGACGACGTCGGGTTTCGCCGTGGCGGTCAGGCAGAGAACGGGGGCTATGTCTTCGCCCGAACTTTCCTTGATGAAGCGACTGACATAGCGGTAGTCCGGCCGGAAATCATGCCCCCATTTGGATACGCAATGTGCCTCGTCGAGAACCCAGAGGCCGACCTCGCGCTGGGCGAGCACGGAGCGGACCGAGGTGCTGCGCAACTGCTCGGGCGAAATCAGCAAGATCGCAGCCTCGCCGAGACGCACCTTGTCCAAGGCGTCTTGCCGTTCGGGAAGCGAAAGCAGGCCGTTTATAGTGACCGCCGTGGAAATTCCGGCGCGTGCAAGGCCCTGGACCTGATCCGCCATGAGCGCGACCAGAGGGGAGATGACGACGGTCAGCGCCCCGGTCTTGTCGAAGCGCGAAAGGGCAGGGATCTGATAGCAGATGGATTTTCCCGTGCCGGTCGGAAGTATCCCAAGAAGGCTTTCGCGTCGCATTGCAGTTTCGACGATGCGTTCCTGAAGGGGGCGCCCGAATTCGTCGACAGGCTCCGGACGAAAACTCTCAAAGCCGAACCAGCGGCTCAGTGCTTGCTTGGGGTCGTTGTGAGCCGCGCAATATTGGCAGGCAGTGTCGCCGCATCTCGTGTCGCGCAAGGTGCGAACGATCCGCGCGGCGTCGCGGAACTGCGCGCGGACCCAAGGGGGCATCACGGAGTCACCGCCGGCAACCGAGATCCAGGACAGTGCATAAGCCAGGGGCCAGCTGAGCGCGCTATCGTCGAGATCGTTCAGGACTTCCTTCCGCTGCGCTGCGCAGGATGACGCCTCAAGCAGGCGTTCGATCGCGTTGCGGGCCGTTGCTATATCGGGCATCGGCGCGCCTCGAATTGCTGTGAAGAGCCGATCGAACCCATCGCTCCGGGGCATCCGGCTACAGAGATAGTGGTAGGCGACCAAGGCGTCTGGAGATCGCCGCCCGATCTCCGCGAAGGCGCCGATTTGATTGCTCAAGACTTCTAAGACGAGCCTCGCGTCGAACTCGGGATCATTCACATGACCGCTCTGCAATCGTCCGTCCTGATAATGCTTCACTAGGTGGTGGTAGGGATTACGTGGAAAAGCGAGCGGGTTAAGCCAAAGCGTGTCTATTGGAGCTTGGGCGAGACGCGCGAGGCGAGGCGATGCCGCCATCAAATGGGGCAGGTCGTGGCGCAGGATATTATGTCCGATCACGTGGTCGAAGTCGGCGCAGAATTCCTCGAGTCTGGGTAAACCGGACTCAAGTCGGGACCCCAAGATGAGAGCCTCGCTACCGATGACGGCGCTGGCCGCTGCAAGCGAAAATATGCGAGCCGTCGATGGGTCGACCTCTAGGTCGATTGCCACACATCGTTCCAGAAATACTGAACCTGTCTTGTCGGTGCCCCAATGCATGCCCGGATGGGATCCGTCTTTTACACATTAATGTGACGACCCTATCCTCTTTAGGAGGAAAGGAAAGATGTTCGCACTTTTTTCGTGGTGTCTCACAATTGAAGGTTCACTCATCTGCGTGGGAGCCCGGTTGGCGGCAAGACACCGACGCTAGTGTCTGGGCAGAGAAGCGACCTCAACCAACCCGATCAGAAGGTGCAACGAGTAGGCTATATTGTGCCAGATTCTGTTCAACCGATCGGAGAGCAGCTCAGCACGAAGCCGATCGAACGACGGAGGAAGCTTGTCCAGCGGCCCGGAGAGCCGCCGCACTGATGGCTAAAAGACAGCTGTGCGCCGACAATCAAACTGAAAAGACTCAGCAGGTTTTTCGAGTGCCAGTTCCATCTGATTTATCGTGCGCTCGATCGTTGTCGGGCAAGTTGATCTAGGAAGTATTGGCGATATGCGGAAGGTTCATCGAATGGTTCCAGATAATTTTCTGTTAAGGCGCTAACGATGCTTGGTGCCCAAATGCTTCTTTTATCTTTGGTGATGTCCGGAATTTCACCCCTATTGATTGTCCATAGACGGTAGGTGTATTCAAACCGGCTTATTTTGTGAGGTTCTGGTTGCAGAGTCATGAATTTGGAAAGAACATGTTGGGCAAAGGAAATCGGAAGTTTGTAGGATGAGTTTTTCGGGTCTTTCCATGCAAAATAAGGTAAAGGGTCTCGGTGTTTCTGATTTGAGAGCTTGATTGGTAGGTTGTTGTAGGCGCATATTGTACTTAATGCGCGTATGCACAGCTTTTCTGCCAATATGCAAAGTTGGTAATATTGTCCTTCTTCTCGAATTGAAACGTTATCCTCATTTAAAAAAATCACCTCCGTTCCAAATCCTTGTTCTCTAATGCTTTGCGGTACTCTTTGCTTTAGATTTCTTGCTCTGCCACAGTAAATTGACCCCCTTCCAAATGGTTCTACTTCACGTATGGCATAAACTCCGGGTTTGGGGGGGATAAGATGCTTATTTTTTGCGTCAACTGCGTAGACCCTTCCCGTGGAATTGAAATGGATGCCTCCCGGAAAAAGTAAGGGGTAGTCGCTCTCTGGTAGAAAGCCGCTGAACGGTTCTGAGTCGGAGAAAGTGCCCCAATCGAATACGTGTGTTCCTGTCATTTTGGATATCCTTTCGAAACATTCTTCAGCTGCGTGCGCCCAACCTGAAATTCCGCAGCATGGTGGGTATGGCCGAAAAGCCATTTCTCGGGCTGGTATTCCTCGATGAGCGCAGTCAGGTCTGAAGCGTAGCACCAAGGCAGCGGCGCGCCCGGAGGGAGTGCAGCCGGGTGCGGGGCATGATGCGTGACGACGACGGTTTCGCCATCGAAGGGGGTCGCCAATTGCCCTCGCAGCCAATCGAGATGTTCATGGTGCTTCGCGATGGTGTCGGCTGGCCGCGCCTTGCGGTAGCCGCTTCCTGCGACGCGAATATAGCGATAGTCATTCATCACCCAGTCGCTGCGGGACGACTTTTCCGCAACGCTTCCCGGTCCGAGCGCGAAGTCAGTCCAGAGCGTGGCGCAGAGAAATCGTGTGCGCTCATGGATAAGCACACGTTTTTGCGCGAGATGCGCGCCGGCTTCATGCGCGAGATCCGCGAGGCGGTCGTCGCCATCGAGCCGAAAATCGTAGTAGTCATGATTGCCCGGGATGATATGAACCCGATCGAGGTCGACGTGTTGGCTGATCAGCGCCAGGGCTCGTTTCCAACGGATCTTAGGCTTGTTGGCGAGGTCGCCAGCTATGATGAGAAGCTCAGCGTGCTCGAGCTCAAGGTCGTCGAATGGGTTGCGGTTTTTCTGCATCCAGAGATCGAGATGCAAGTCTCCTAGAATTAGCACGTCGGGCATGATCAGGAGCTCCGATCAGCGCGCAGGAGCTTTGCGCTCGCAGAAAGGCGTCCATCTTTTTGCAGGGTTTTCAGGAAACTTGGATCGTATAAGCCCAAGCGATAGAAGCGGTTACAACTTCGAGCCCAGCCCGCCTTCGGCTGGAGATTCATGAGAGGCGAAGTTCGAACCCGCGCACCCTCACGCAGGTGCGGGTGGCCGGAGACCCGCCCGACAAGCAGGGGCACGTCGTCTTCGACTATCGGGCACCACGACTCTAAGAGAGGCGCGGCTGATTGCTCCCCGTTCGCTAGGTTATCCCCGATTGCGGGTGCCAGGTTACTGAGCGCGATCACCCATTTTATAAAGAGTGTGGCGTCGAAGGTTTCGTCTGCGCTCGATCCGCCTTGTCCGCCAAGGGCGCGATCGGCGAGATAGGTCTGCAGGAGCGGAGCAAGCGCGGGATGTTCTCGAATGCGTTGTTGCGCGCTGCCGAGATCGATCATTGCAATCGGCGTGACCGGGAGAATACCTTCAATGATCTCAAGATAAGGTTGGAGCGGGCTTGTTTCGTGAACCATTTGCTTCTTTCCTTTGCTTCGAGCCAAGCGCCCAACTGGACCATGGGCATGCGTCAGCCGTGCCCGGACAGGCGTTTGTCCGAGTGAGTTTCAATAACGAAGGGCGCAGGCCGACAGCGTGTCGACCCGGGTGCCGGGTGTGAATATTCAATATCTAGTTCGGAGCGCGTCCTTCGAGGAGGACGCGGGCCGCTAAAGCGGCGTGGTTAGGCCTGTTTGCATCGGGCTGCCTCTAACGACTAGGGAGTGAATCTTTCCCGTTCAAGCATATCCCATGACGTGGAGGAAGGCTAGGAGGATTTCGATTAAGCGCCTGTTTTCGCACGGATTTTTTAGGCTTTTTTTCGCACCGCACGTCGTTGGCCGTGGGGTGGGCATTGTTCCTTGAAAAATAGGAATATCTTCGCGCTGGGCCGGGATTTGGCCGATGATTTTCGCATCGCCTGCACTCGAGCCGCATGCTGGGGCGCGGGGTCTGATACCACGAGCCAAACTCTAAATCCGGACATTGCGTGTCATCAAACGTGGGAAATGCACGATCGCTTCTCTCCGATCGATCCTTGATTCGCGCTGGCAAATAGCAGGCGATTTCCGAACGAGTTCTAGGCCCTCGCGAGCGGAAATGGGCGCACTAAGGCCGAGATGCATAGGCGCTCAGAGGTCTGCCCTGGACTGCTATCAGATCCCGGTGGTTCGGCTCAAAAAAATATACATGACATGCGCCGGTGCCGAAACAGGAGGCCTATGCCCAAGATGGCTTGCCCAAGTAGACCGCCCGCCTCCGGCGGCCACCGATCTCCGCGCTGTTGTCGCGATCGTTTTTCGCACCGGGCCTCAAGCCAGCCAATCATCTCGCAGCGCAAGACCTTAAGTAGATTCCGTCCGCTTGGCCGGCAGCTGAAAAGCCGGGTTGAGCCTGGGATGTTATCAATTGATCTCCATCGATTGCCGGGCTCTCGCCTGCCATTACGCCTTGCAACTTCCAAAGACGCTCGGCGCGGAGCCTGAACCGTGACAAGGGGGGGATAGCAAACTGTGGCGCCGGCGAGGGCGAGAAAGATAGCCCGCGCAAGGGGGCAAGCCGCGCCCGTTCGCCGCCCGTTTTTCGCATGAGTATAGTGGGCAGGCTTTTTCGCACGGTGCGAGCGTGAATTTTCGGGCGGGTCACGGAGCCGACCGCCTCGATACGCACCGCCCGCCTTCGATATTTGCGTCCGGAGCGCGGTTGCTGAGTGTCATTGCACCTCTCGTCGCTTTGGGGCGATCGCTTGCGCCTGTCGAAGGCTCGCATTGTTTCTGGGGACGCCGGTCCCATTCTGTCGAGAGCATCGCCATGTTGCCTTCGCAAATCTTTTTCGCACGCGTTCGCGGATGTTCTCGATTTTCTGCATGCTTGGCGCTGCCGCCGGGGAATCAGACGATGCTTGTTTTGAATTTTTGGATTTTTGTGCATTTTCGCTTCATGTTTCTTAGCTAGAAGGCTTTTGGGGATTTTTGCCTTTCGCTTTTCGCATGACGGCTGAGCTGTTCGCTGCGTTCGGGATTCTTGCTGCATCGACAGGTGAGATAGTTAAACCTACCAAGGCTCTGGCGTATCGTCTTGATCGTCTGACGGGGAGGTCGCGTCACTTGGCTGTCCACGCAGGATCGCCCTTGCGCGGGCCAGAGGATCTTCGATCCGGCGCGCCTCGACGGCCGCGATCTCGTGTTCCAGTCTCTCGAAGATCGGTGCGTAGACTAGTTTTTCGAGCATCAGCTCGGCGACGCGCTGTCGGGCTTTCACGAGCCGCTCGAGAAGCTCTTCATCGGATTTGGTGAACCCAGTTGCGCGATGAGATTTTCGCCTATTTGGCGCAAAAGGACGCTGGGCCATGGCATGCATCTCCTGAGACCGCGCGAGCGAGGCTCGGCGGGAACGGGTAGGGTGATCCGGCGCGGATCTGGCGATGCGTTCAGTCTAAGTGCCGAGGCTGAAAAAAACGGGTTTTCGATTTTTTGTGAGGCAGAGAAAATTACGCGGACCCGTTTCTCGCTGCGTTTCGGGCGGGTTGCGCTTGGTCAGCTTTTCTTTCTATCTGTGTGCTTTGGATAGAAAGATTTTCGCACATGTCATTTTCCGAGCTCCTGAGAGCCGAACGCGCGGAGCGCAGGCTCACACAGGCCGAACTCGCCTCCCGCGCCAATATCAGCATCCCGACGGTGCGCGCTCTCGAGAGCGGGGCGGGCACGATCCTTTCGCTCGAGGCCATCTTGCCGATCCTTGGCTTGCGCTGGCGTGTTGCCAAGGCGGGTGAGCATATGGGACGCGCGCTCGCGGAGCGGCGGCGTGCGCGCGGTTTTTCGCAGCAGGCTCTCGCCCGCAAGATCGGCTGCAGCCGCGTAACGGTCATTGCCTTGGAAACGGAGTTTTCCGGACGGGTTGCGACGCTTGCCGCGGCCTTGCGGCTACTCCGCCTCCGCAACCCACTGGAACGGAGCGATCTCGCGAAAGGACGAGGGTTGGTGCCGCCTAAGAATGAGGCGGAACAGGACCGTGTCATGACCCCGCCTGATCTGGCCAAGGCAATCATCGATCATTTTTCGCATGCGATGGCCGGGCGAGTCCTCGATCCGTCGCGCGGGGAAGGGGCGTTCTTTGATCAGTTCCCGGATCACGTGGAGCGCCACTGGTGCGAGATCAGTGAGGGGCGCGACTTTCTGTCTTGGTCCGATCGCGTTGAGTGGGTGGTCACAAACCCACCCTGGTCCGAGCTTCGGACATTCACGCGACACGCGATGCGAGTCTCGGAAAATATCGTCTGGCTTGCGCCGCTTACGAACCTGACGACAAAGGCGCGGTTGCGGGATCTCGAAGAGGCCGGATTCGGAATTGCGGAATTGCTCTTCGTCGACACACCGAAGAGCTGGCCACAGAGCGGCTTTCAGATCGTCGCGGCCCATTTGAAGAAAGGGTATACCGGGCATTGGAAGGTAGCCCAGCTTCGAGAGGGAGGGGGCGCACAAGTTTCCTAGTGTCACCCGCAGTTTCTCTTCTGCCGACCTAGGTTCGAGCGCTTTCAGATCTCGTCCAGCTCGTCCAGCTCGTCCAGAGATCCCATATCTTGAGATCTGCCCCCCTGGGCCTCGCGCCATGGACGAATGTCGTAGACGTCGTGTCCTTCCTGAAGCTCGATCGATATGCCGCGTTCCAGAAGCCACGCTGTCGCAAATTTCATCAGCCGGGATTTACGTTCGCGGTCGCCCTCGACCCCATAGAGATGGAGATGGGCCAAGCCAGCCTCGCCATAATGGGCGCGGGCCGAGACGAAGAGGTTGAGGTCTGGATTGCCTGCTCGCAGCAGTGCCTCCAGCTCGCCGAGGATCCTTGAGCGTTGATCTCTCGCTCCCGCCAGTTCCTGATCGATAGACATAGTAGGCTCAAAGGCTGAGGAACTTGATGGATTTTGGCTCGCGGCTCTTCACGAAGCCGACCCGGTCGGCTCGGACTTTCTTGAATACTAAATTCTGATGCTGCAACTCGCTGGGGCTGACCTCGCCTCTCGCCAGGCGCTCTTCATCCTTCGCGCGGCTTCGCGCCTTCTCTTCTTGTCGTTTCCTGAAAAGATCTTCCATGCGGTGCCCTCCTTAACGCTTTATTATAGCCTGAAAGCCCGTGCTTTGTCTCGTTTGATTGGAGGCGCTGGCTGCGCGTATTTGAGATGCGCACCGGCGCGCTCCTCGTGAGCGGCTATCGCGGTTGTCGCAGACGTGCCGACACGGGGAGGTGATCTGCCCTCAGCGCTGCGGCGACAACTGCGACAAGCATCGGCCTCCCTACGCTTCTTCTCAGAGGCGGTTCTGGTGAAGGAATGATTTCGGGCCAGTTTGACTTATTTAGCCCTATCCGGTCTAATTTCGACGGAAGGAGCGCGGTATGGACTGGAATGTGACAGCCGGTATGATCCTGATGGGCGTGTTCGCTGTGGCGGCCTTCTGGATTGTGATGCGTGAGCGCCGGTATATTACCGATGTGGCGAGCCTGAGTGCTGAAGATATTCGGTGGTTCAACGAGCAGCCTCTGTCCGGCGACGCCTATTTTGGCGAAAAGGCAGATGAAGATGGCGACGAGTGGGATGATCCTTCGAGTGGCGCGACCTGAAAGCGATGCTGATCACATTAAAAGCGGGGCATTTCGACCTCTAAGGAGGGCCCCTCTCGCAGGTATCCAGCGGGCCGCAGTCGTTTCGATGCTCTCCCGAACTGCTTCGATCACCCGACGAGTATTCGCGATACGCGCGAGCCGCGTGTTCCTTGTCGATCTAGAGCTCGGCGCCATGTGGAAGCCGCAGGCGCCTCCGCCGGGCGCGATGAGCTTGAGCGTGCCGGCAGGCTCCCCAGTCATGTAGCCGGTGAACCCGACGCCTGCTCGGATTTTCTGCAAGATACGGGAGGCTTCCGGCCTTGGAGAGAACGGGGATCCTCGCAGTCGGTCCTGTGAGCGATTAGAGCAACGATGCCTACAGGTGGAAGGCCGGGGCTCTACGACGCGCGCTGCTTCGCAATGTCTCTTTGAGGCGGCCAAGCTCTTCCGCAAACATGTCACAGACGAATCGATTTATGTGACGTAATTGCAATTTGCGATAATCAGACACCGAGCACCCAAGTTCCGAAAATTTTATGCACGCAATAATTGCGCGGCGATGTGTGGCTTATTGAAATGCAACTCAAGGTGGTGAGGTCGCGTTGCTGGGTGTGAAAATTTAAATTACTTTTGCTATTTCTTAGAAAGCCTGCATTAACCTCTCGGGAAGTGACCTTCGACTGCTTCGGCGCCTCTCGCACAGCGAAAGTTTCTGCGTTTCGAGGCGTTCAACGTTCATAAAATCTACTAACAACACCTCGTTCGTACATTTCAGATATATCAATGCGTGAATTTCAAAAAGCCAAAGGCCGGTCGCTGCGAATTTTTACATGCGAGTCTTGTTCGCATCGGATGCGTTTCGGAGCAAGCCGATGTGGGGCTTGCGGTCGGAGCGCGCCTCTCCTGAACCGGTCCGGCGTGTGGGGCTTCCTGCTGATCTTTGCGATTTTCGTAGGGGTTGTGCTGATCACGCGGTGAGTTGGTCTCAAGAACGGCGCTGCGTTAGCGAAGCTTAGAGGGTGAAAACTTGAATGGTTTAGGTCTTACAAGCCCGCCCATGGTCGGTTTAGAAGCTGTTCTTCTCGTCGTAACTCTTTCCCTCTTGGCGCTCGCGTTGCGGCGAAAGTTGACCATAGCCGCTGCGTGTTTAGTTATTTTTTGTTTTTCGATGTTGGGCGCTCTACTCACCTGGGGGCTCATTCATGCCCCCGATGGATCTTCTTTTCGGGAATTTGTCTGCTATCTGATCGGTGTCTGTGGTGGTTTTCTCGGGCTCTCGCTGTTCATGCTTGTCGTGTCGCCTCACGGATATTTTGTGATGTCTGGCGTCCTCGTCGTTGCGGCAACACTTATGTATTTTGAGGATCTTTCCTACGTTTGGGAGAGCGCGGTGCAACGCGAGACAGCGTTGATCGCCTCGTTGCTTGTCTTTGGGCTGGCAGTTTATCTGGAGGCTACCGAGGGCGTGCTTCGACCGAGGGTGCGACGATTTCGACGAGGTGTTATCTCTCGTTTCGCGTCGAGAGAGCCTCAGCGATAGCGCGGGGGGGCGAAATTTACGCAAGGGGTAACGGTGGTCGCGTGCCTCAGCGTCTCTAGCGCAATCGCGACACAGCGTTTGCCGCGCATTCGGTCCTCGGCGCAGCGACCATGCGGGATTGATGCCCAATTGCTGAAATAGAACGCAGGTCTGCTCACTCTCGCGAACAGAACTTTCGAGTAGGTATAACTTCTGGTCGCGGCGGGTTTCGGATGTCGTTTCCCATTCTAAATTCGGTCCGAGCTGTGATCTAAGTGAGGCTTTAATGCATGTGTCACGTTTTCCAGAAAATGGCGGCTGAGTATTTTAGCAAGCGTTCTCCGCACTAAGACCGCGAATGCTTCAGGCTCCTCTGCGGCTGACAAACTGAAGTTCGTCACCTCGGCACAGTGCGAAATTGCTCCGCGGCCACGAAGAGGCGGGGATCACGGGGGGCAGGGCTTGCAAAGATTTCCTCAAAGAGCGCATTCGCACGTCATATTCGCGAGGCTGATCTTCTAACGCGGCAAATCGTAGAGCGAGTTCACGCTCGATGCTTTCGCAGGAAAGATGGCCGTAAGTCCGGCTCACCGTGTCCGTGTTCGCGTGGCCGAGTTGGCGCGCAACTATGGCAAGCGGCGCGCCGGCTTGCACAAGCTGGCTGGCATAAGTGTGCCGCAACCCGTGGAACACGAATTCATGTGGTAGCCCGGCCTTCTCGACAGCTGCTTTGAAGAGATGCTTGTGACGGGTTTTCCAGATCTGGCCTGCGCCGGTGCGAAAGACGATGTCATCGTCTGCTTTCCCGGCGCATTTGGCCAAGAAAAATCGCATCCCTTCCTCGGGCAGATACACATAGCGTGGTCGCCAGCCCTTGGGGGAGGAGACGTAAATACCAAAGATGTCTTTGCCGACATCGCACACACGAAGCGCTGAAAGCTCGGACACGCGACAGCCCGTGTAAAGGGCTGCGCGCACCAAGTCCGCGAGATCCGGGCGGCATGCGGCGATCAGCTCGCGACACTGTGCGCGGGTAAGGAAAATCTGGCGAGGCACTTCCAAATTCGGGACGCGGTGGATGCAGCGCCAAGAGCGTTCTGAGGCGGTGTGGCCGTTCTCCCATGCCATCTGCATGGCAATTCGCAAGATCCCCAGCAGTGTGTTCAGTGTTCCTTTCCGGCGGCGCAATGCATCCGGGTCGAGGCTTTCAATCTTTACCCTTGCCTTGAGCGCCTGGTTCCCCCGCTTGGGTGGCGTCTCAAGGATGGCACGACAGAAATTGGTGATTGTGTTGCCGGTCAGTTCATCGAGCTGAACTGATCCGAGGCGCGGTAGGATATGAAAGTTGATCAATGCGACCAGTGTCTCAAAGGTGGTTTGGGTCGCAGCGATCCGTTTCCACTCCACGTAGTCGATCAGGGCGTCGCCAACTGTGAAGCCAGTTTCGCTCTTCGAATATCGCAGATGCTGTGTGGTTCCCACCGGATAGCTCGCAGAGGCGATGCCCTGCAATTCCTGCTCGGCGAACCAGGCGCGCGCGAGCGCAATCGCCGCTTCGTAGGAAAGGCCCTGTGAGTTTTCCGAAACTGCGGGTCCGAGCCGCCGCTGCCTATAGCGGCCATCCTTCTTGCGGATCCGAGCGACCCAATGAAGGGGCTTGGCTGGTTTTTTCTCGAGGCCAATGTGACGGCAATATTCGAGAATGTTCCAATAGGGCTCCCGTCTTTCAGGAAGAGCTTTGATCGTCTCGAGGGTGTCGAGCTTCGGGGCGTGATCCATGGGTTACTTCCTCTTGGTCAAGGTTGAGGAAGTATCTTCGTGCCCTGTCCGTTAAGCCATATCGCTCGACATAGTCGAGCAGAACGGCTTCTGCCGTGTCTGCTTGGGTCGGGTCTTTCATTGCATTCTCCTAGCAACTGCACGAGTGGGCACGCTAACAAGTTGAGAGTAAATAGCCCGTTAACACAACGAAGACACTGTTGCGGCCACCCGTGTAAAAGCCAGAAGTGTGCCCGCCGGGCGCAATGAGCCTGAGTGTGTCGGCTGGCCGACAGTGTCGGGCCGATGGCGATGTTCTGGAGGCCTGCCGGTCAGGGCGTGCCTTCGCTGGAGCCTAAAGCGGCCAAACGATCAGCAGCAGCGGCAAGCTTACGGCAACGACGATCACCTCGAGCGGCAGCCCAAGCTTCCAGTAGTCGCCGAAGCGAAAACCGCCCGACCCGAGGATGAGTGTGTTGTTCTGATGCCCGATTGGCGTGAGGAAAGCACAAGACGCGCCGATCGCCACGGCCATCAGGAAACTGTCAGGGTTCACTTGTAGCGACGCTGCAATGCCAAGGGCAATTGGACTGAGAACTGCTGCCGTGGCCGCATTATTCATCAAATCGGAGAGGAACATCGTAGTGATCAGGATTGCCGCCAGAGCCGCGATGGCGTTCCCGCGCGCAACAGTTTCGACCAAGAAACGCGCCAGAACATCTGCCGCACCGGTGGTCTGCATCGCGCCAGCCACCGGGATCAGCGATCCCAGCAGGACGATGACAGGCCAGTCGATGGCTGTGTAGACCTGCCTGGGCGGCACGGTTCGCAGCAGCATCGAGCCCAGAACTCCCAAGGTAAAGGCCACGGATGCCGGCAGCAGGCCGAAGGTGGCAATTCCGATAGAGCCAAGCAAGAGCGCGCTGGCGATGATCGCCATCCGCGCGTTGGGAAGATGCAATTCGCGCTCTCCCAGGGGCACGCATCCGGTCTCATTCATGAAATCTGCCATGATCTCAGCGGGGCCCTGCATCATCAGCAGATCGCCGGATTTCAGTTTCAATGTGCGCAGCCGCACGCGCGGCGAACGTCCTTCGCGTGACACAGCCAGAAGGTTGAGCCCGTAGCGAGTCCGCAGCCGCAGGTCTGTCGCGGACTGCCCGACGATCGTTGAGCCCGGCAGCACCGCGAATTCGCGTAACACGATATCCTCGTCGCGGTCCGAAGGCTTCGTCGCTGCATCGGTGTCCTCGGCGGACTTGTTGCTCTCGGCTTCGTCGTTTTCAGTCTGCGGTGTTGTCTCTCCGGCTTTCCTTTCCGCTCGCGCCGATCCGCTCTCCTCCTCTTCAAGCGTGATGCCGAAGGCCGACAACACTTCGGCCAGCTCTTGAGCCTCGGCCTCCAGGATCAGAATGTCATCCGCCTGTATGCGCCGCCCGCCATGTGGCGCGGTCATCCGCACCTCGTTGCGGATTAGTCCGATGATCTGCGCGCCGCTTTTTTCAATCCCGCGTTCGAACTTGCGCAGGGTCAGTCCCACGGCCTTACTTTTATCCGGCACGCGAACCTCGGTCAGATAGCTGCCAGTGTCGAAACCCGCCGTGCTCATCGGTTTGCGCGCAGGCACGATGCGCCATCCCAGAAGCGCGATGAAAGCCACGCCGACGAAGGCGACCGCCACACCTACGGGGGCATAATCGAACATACCGAACTGCCCCAATCCGGCTTCGGCGCGAAAACCCGAGACGATCAGGTTAGGCGGTGTGCCGACCAGCGTGGTCATGCCGCCGAGGATCGTGCCAAAGGCCAGGGGCATCAGCATCTGCCCAGGTGTCAGGTCCAGCCGCCCGGCGAGCCGGATCGCGATCGGCATGAGAAGCGCCAGCGCTCCGACGTTGTTCATGAAGCCAGAAAGAACAGCCGAAAGAGCCACAAGCGCCGTCATGCTGGTCAGACGGTTCGCCTCGGATGGTAGGACTGCCCGCGCCAGCCAGTCCACCGCCCCGGTATTTTGTAAACCCTGACTTAGTATGAGCACGCAGACCACGGTAATCACGGCGGGATGACCAAACCCCGCAAACGCCGCATCCGCCGGAACCAATCCGGTCAAGACGCAGGCCATCAGCGAGGCCAAGGCAACCAGGTCGTGGCGAAACCTCCCCCACAAGAACAACGAAAGGGTTCCGCCGAGAATCGCGAACAAGGTGATTTGTGGCGCTGTCATCACGGCCTCCTTGCCTCAAAATTAGCGAAGAAGGCGTCCATGATACACGGGGCTATTCATTCATACCTCAAAGCGCTGTCCAGACCCCGCCTGCCTGCGAAGATCGCAACGCCGCCGAGATGAAGCGCATCCCGGCTAGGCCATCCGCCACACCCGGCAGCAATCCAAGCGGCCTGGGCTCGCCGCGCTCATGGGCCAGGATCGCGTCAGCCGCCGCGCTATAGAGGTTGCCGAAGGCCTCGAGGAACCCCTCCGGGTGGCCGGCCGGAACACGGCCCATCTCGGCAACCTCGGGCGTGAGGCCCGGTCCGCCCCGAGACAGGAGATATGGGGGCTCTCCGAAGGGGGACACGCGCAAACTGTCAGGCGCGGTTTGCAGCCATTCGAGCCCCGCCGTCTCGCCATAGATTCGCAGCTTCAGACCATTCTCGTTGCCCGGGGAGACCTGGCTGGCCCAGAGCATACCCTTCGCCCCGCTCGCATAACGGATCAACATCTGCACGTCGTCATCGACCGCGCGCCCTGCCACGAAACTGGTGAGTTCGGCGCAGATCTCGCGCGGCTCGAGCCCCGAGACAAAGCTCGCGAGGTTCATTGCGTGGGTGCCGATATCGCCAAGCGAACCCGCTGCACCGGCCCGCGCGGGATCGGTCCGCCAGACGGCCTGTTTCACGCCATCCGTTCCCACCGGCTCGGTGAGCCAGTCCTGCGGATACTCGACCTGAACGACCCGGATGCGCCCGAGCTGGCCGGCTTCCACCATCGCGCGGGCCTGCCGCACCATCGCGTAGCCGGTGTAGTTGTGGGTGAGCACGAAGAGCGCGTTTGAGGCGCGCACCTCTTCGGCCAGCGCCTCCGCCTCTTCGAGCGTGCGCGTCATCGGCTTGTCACAGATCACGTGAATGCCCGCGCGCAGGAAGGCGGTCGCGACAGGCGCATGCATATGATTGGGGGTCACGATCGACACCACCTCGATCCCGTCGGGCCGCGCCGCTTCTTCTCGCGCCATCACCTCGAAATCCGCGTAGCTGCGCGTGGGGTCCAACTCCAGTGCCGCCGCAGAGCGATGCGCGCGCGCAGGCTCGGAAGCAAGCGCCCCCGCGACCAGCTCGAACCGGTCGTCGAGCCGCGCCGCAATGCGGTGAACGCCACCGATGAAGGCGCCTTCGCCGCCGCCGACCATGCCGAGGCGCAGTTTGCGATGTCCGTCCGTCTCGTTCATGTCTCGCCCTCCAGCCCGAGAATACGGCGATTGGCACCTTCGTCGGTGCCCGCGCCTGCGAAATCGTCGAACGCGTGATCGGTCACGCGGATGATGTGGCGGGCGATGAACTCCGCCCCCTCGCGCGCGCCGTCCTCGGGATGCTTGAGCGCGCATTCCCATTCAAGCACGGCCCAGCCGTCGAAGTCATGCGCCGCCATCTGCGAGAAGATCCGCCGGAAATCCACCTGCCCGTCGCCAAGCGACCGGAACCGCCCCGCGCGGTCCACCCAGGACTGGTAGCCACCATAGACGCCCTGGCGCCCCGACGGCACGAATTCCGCGTCCTTGACGTGGAAGGCCCGGATACGGTCGCGGTAGATCTCGAGATGCTCGAGATAATCGAGCTGCTGCAGAACGAAATGCGAGGGATCGTAGAGCAGGTTGGCGCGGGTGTGATTGTCCACTCGGTCGAGGAACATCTCGTAGCTGACCCCGTCATGCAGATCCTCACCGGGATGCAGCTCGAAACAGGCATCGACGCCGTTTTCTTCGCAGGCATCGAGCAGGGGGCGCCAGCGCGCGGCCAACTCGTCGAAGGCGCTCTCGATCAGCCCTGGCGGACGTTGCGGGAACGGATAGAGGAACGGCCAGGCCAGCGCCCCCGAGAAGGTGGGCATCGCCGAGAGCCCCATCCGGCGAGACGCGCGCGCGGCAAGCCGGACCTGCTCGCAGGCCCATGCCTGCCGGGCCGCGGGCTTGCCGTGCAGCTCGGGTGGGGCGAAGCCGTCGAGCAGCTCGTCATAGACCGAGTGTGCAGCTACGAGCTGGCCGTGCAGATGCGTCGAAAGCTCCGTCACCTCCATTCCGTGGGCGGCGACCGTGCCGATGATCTCATCGCAGTAATCCTGCGAGCTGGCGGCGCGCTCGAGATCGATCAGGCGGCGGTCCCATGTCGGGATCTGCACGCCCTTGTAGCCGAGCCCGGCCGCCCAGCCGCAGATCGCGTCGAGACTGTTGAAGGGCGCATCATCGCCCACGAATTGCGCGAGAAAGAGGGCAGGCCCCTTGATCGTCTTCATCTGGGAATACTCCTGTCGGGTCCTTGCAGGCCAAGCGCGAGGGGACGTCCCCCGCGCTTGGCCGGGTTCAGTCTGGTTTGCGCAAGAGCGCCCGCGCGCCCTCTGGGTCGAGCGCCGGGGCGCGAGTGCAGGTCGTGGTCATCTCCACGAAGCCACCTTCCTCGCCCGAGCGCAGGATCGCCTTCATGATCTCGATCCCGTGCAGCGCGCGGTCGATGGAACACCGCGCCTCGCGGCCCTCGATCACAGAGAGCGCCATATCGGCAAGGCCCGCCGCGCGGTAGTTGGCGACCATGCCATGCGGGTGCTCCTGGTTGGGCTTGCCGAACGGGTGGGCCCAGGGCTCCACGGGCGCGATCTTCCCGTCGCGCCCCGCGATCTCCACCGGGCCGCCGAAGAAGTTCGGATCCGGCAGAAAGAGCGAGCCCTCGGTCCCGTAGAGCTCCATCGGGCCGTGACGGTGCGCCCAGACATCCCAGCTCGTGGACAGGGTGACGGTGGCCCCTTGCGCAAATTCGAGCAACGCATGGATGTTGGTGGGCGTCTCGACATCGATCGTCTCGCCATTGCGCGGCTCAGACGTAATCCTGCGCGTGGGCGTCGCAGTGGAGGTCAGTGCCGCCACCCGTTTCACCGGGCCGATCAGGTTGATAAGGTTCGCAAGGTAATAGGGCCCGAGATCGAGCATCGGACCGCCGCCCGGCTTGAAGAAGAAATCCGGGTTCGGGTGCCAATGCTCCATGCCGTGGCTCATCACATGGGCCGTGCCCGCCGTGATCGTGCCGAGGCGACCCTCGTCGATCAGCGCGCGTGCCTGCTGATGCGCGCCGCCAAGGAAGGTGTCGGGCGAACTGCCCACCGAGAGCCCCTTGGCCTGCGCAAGCTCGCGCAGCGCCTTTCCGTCTTCGGCCGAGAGAACGAAGGGCTTTTCGCTGTAGACATGCTTGCCTGCCTCAAGCGCCGCTTTCGCGACCTCGAAATGCGCCGCAGGGACGGTGAGGTTGATGATGACATCAATCGCAGGGTTCGCGAGGAGGGCCTCCACGCTTTGCGTCTCGACGCCGTATTCCTCCGCGCGAGCCTTGGCAGCTGCCGGGTTCAGGTCAGCGCAGGCGATGAGTTTGATGCCGCGAAAGAGCGGCGCGAAGCCGAGATAGGTGGTCGAGATATTGCCGCAGCCGATGATGCCGATGCCGAGTTCAGTGCTCATGCTACCCTCCCTTCAGAGCTTGCGCGCGTTGTCGATCGAGCCGCGAGCGAAGCGCGCATCGTCGGACGGGTTGTCATGCTCCATCACGAAATGGGCGGCCTTGCTGTCGCGGCGCAGGGCCTCGAGCAGCCGGGCCCAGTCCATGACGCCGGTGCCCACGTCGGCCCAGCCGTCCTCCTCGGCTTTCTCGCCTTCGGGGGCGATATCCTTCACATGGGCGGCGGTGATCCGGTTGCCATGCCGCGCGATCCAGTCGAGCGGGTCGGCCCCTCCGCGCGTGATCCAGGCGATATCGGCCTCCCAGTCGAGGTCGCCCGCAGCGAGGATATGCTCCATCGGCAGCGTGCCGTCGGCGAGCGGCTTGAACTCGAAGTCGTGGTTGTGCCAGCCGAACCCGAACCCGGCGGCGCGGATCGGGGCGCCAGCGCGGGCGAGCCGAATGCCGAACGCCTCCCAGCCTTTCGCATCGGTGGGCCGGTCCTCGGGCATTAGGAAGGGCACGTAGAGCGCCTCCATTCCCAGTGCGCGGGCGATGGCGACGGCGCGGTCCGGGTCGGTCTCCACGACATCGAGGCTGAAATGCCCCGTCGGCATCTTCAGCCCCGCCGCGTCGAGCTGTGCGCGGAACGCCGCGAGCCCATCCGCATCAAGCCCCTCATAGAGCCCGCCGAACCCCTCGACGCTTGCATAGCCTGCCTGTGCCAGCATCCCGAGCGTCTGGTCGAGTGGACCCGCATTGCGCGAACTGTAAAGCTGGTAACTGAAATCGGTCATGTTTCTCTCCTCCTAGGAAAAATCAGGTGCGCACCTAGAGGCGCTTTTCGCTTTGCGTGTCGAAGATCGACGCGCGCGTAATGTCGAAGGCGATGGGGACACGGTCACCGGGGCGGTAGCGTTTGCCGGAGGCGCAGCGCACCGAGAGCTTGGCCTCGCCATAGGTCAGCCAGACGAGGCTGTCCGCGCCCATCGGCTCTTCCAGTTCCACGACGGCCTCGACCTCTGCCGGTTGGCCTGCCGCATCCCGGTCGAACAGCACGTGTTCCGGGCGCACGCCAAGGATCACGTCGCGATTAACCGGCAGGGGGCCGTTGCCGTCATAGCCCGCGAGACCCGTGGCAAAGCCTTGCCCTTCGAAGATCGGGCCGTCTTGTCCGGCGACCAGACGCCCATCGAAAAAGTTCATGGCTGGTGACCCGATGAAGCCCGCAACGAACATGTTGCATGGTCGGTTGTAGATCGTGAGAGGCTCGTCGAGCTGCTGGATCTCGCCGCCATGCATCACCGCGATCCGGTCAGCCAGCGTGAGCGCCTCGATCTGATCGTGGGTGACGTAGATCATCGTCGAGCGTAGTCGTTGGTGGAGCCGCTTGATTTCCACCCGCAGGTCGACGCGCAGCTTGGCGTCGAGGTTGGACAGCGGCTCGTCGAACAGGAAGACATCTGCGTCGCGCACCAGCGCCCGCCCGATCGCGACCCGCTGGCGCTGCCCGCCCGACAGGTTCGAGGGGCGACGCTTCAAAAGTGGCTCGATCTGCAGGATCTCGGCTGCGCGCGAGACGCGCTCCGCGATGTCCTTCTTGGAATGCCGCGCGACGCGCAGCCCGAAGCTTAGATTCTTCTCCACCGACATCTGCGGATAGAGCGCGTAGGATTGGAACACCATGCCGATCCCGCGATCCTTGGGTTCGTCCCATGTGACGTTCTTGCCCGAAATCCAGACCTCGCCGTCGGAGATGTCGATCAGGCCTGCGATCGCGTTGAGAAGGGTGGACTTGCCACAGCCTGAGGGCCCCAGCAGCACGAGGAATTCCCCCGGCGTGATGTCCAGTTGCAGATTGTCGATGACGTCCAGCGCGCCGTAGCTGATGCGCAGGTCGCGGACACTTACGGAAGGTTCCATTGCATTATCCTTTCACGGCGCCGGCGGCGATGCCGCGGACGAACCAGCGGCCCGAGACGAAGTAGACGATCAGCGGCACCAGCGCCGTCAGGATCGTCGCGGCCATGTTGACGTTGTAGGCCTTGGTGCCGGTGGTTGTGTTGACGATGTTGTTGAGCTCGACGGTCATCGGCAGGTGATCGCGCCCGGCGAAGATCAGGCCGAAGAGGAAGTCGTTCCAGATGCCTGTGACCTGCAGGATCGCGGCGACGACGAGGATCGGACCGGACATCGGGATCATCAGTTGGAAGAAGATCGTCCAGAAGCCGCCCCCGTCGATCCGCGCAGCCTTAAACAGGTCCACGGGCACGGCGACGTAGTAATTGCGAAACAGCAGCGTCATTACCGGCAGGCCGAAGATCACATGCACGGTGATGATGCCCGGCAGCGTGTTGTAGAGCGACACTTTCGAGAGCATCCGCACCAACGGGTAAAGGTAGACCTGGTAAGGAATGAACGCACCCAGCAGCAGCACCGCAAAGATCAGGTTGCCCCCGCGCGGGCGCCAGAATGACAGCGCGTAGCCGTTGATCGCGCCCAGCAGGATCGAGAGCGTCGCAGCCGGGATCATGATCTCGAAGGAGTTCAGCACACCCACCCGGATGCCCTCGCAGTTCACGCCCGTGCAGGCATGGGCCCAGGCCGTGGACCAGGGCTTGAGGGTGAAGTCCGTGGGCAGGCCGAAGATATTGCCCTGCTGGATCTCGGGCATCGTTTTGAACGATGTCACGATCATCACGTAGAAGGGCAGCAGGAAGAACGCGGCTGCGAACACGAGAAAGGCATAGATGCCGATCCGGCTGGCGGTGAGCCGCCGGGGCTTGCGCCCGCGCGGTTGGGTCTCAGCGGTCATGACGCCCTCCGGTCCTGGCGGAAATACTGGTTGTAGAGCCACGGCCCCAGCACCACGAGCACGGCCACGAACATCACTGAGGCGGCCGCGGTCGCGAGCGCGATGTTCTGTCGGTTGAAGAGGTAATCGATGACGAATTTGGCGGGCACCTCCGTCGAGATGCCGGGACCGCCTCCGGTCATCGCGACCACGATGTCGTAGACTTTGACCACCGCGATCGCGAGCAGCACCACCGCGGTGACGAACATGCTCGAGAGCATCGGGATCACAATCGAGAGGTAGACGCGCCACGGCGGGATGCCGTCGACACGGGCGGCCTTCCAGATGTCTTCATCCACGCCACGCAAACCGGCCAGCAGGATCGCCATCACAAGACCCGCCGATTGCCACATGCCGGCAAATCCCACGAGATAGATCGCCCGGTCACCGCGTGACAGCCAGTCGAAGGTGAAGCCGTGCCAACCCCAGTTCTGAACCGCCTGCTGGATGCCCAGCGTCGGGTTCAGAATCCAGGCCCAGACGAGGCCTGTGACGATGAAGGACATCGCGTAGGGGTAGAGGAAGATCGTGCGGAAAATCCCTTCCCCCTTGATCCTCTGATCGAGGAACACCGCCATCAGGAAGCCGAGCACGAGACAGCCGATGACGAAGATCAGGCCGAAGATGGCGAGGTTCTCGACTGAGATCGTCCAGCGGGAAGATTGGAATAGCCGGTCATATTGCTTGAATCCGACGAAGTCGTATTTGGGCAGGATGCCGGAACTGGTGAAGGAGATGCGGATCGTCCAGAGGATCGTGCCGATATAGGCGAAGATGACGATGATCCATGTCGGGACGAGCGCAACTTGTGCGCTCAGGCGGCGCAGTCGAAGCGGCTTCATGTCGTGATGTCCTGTCTCGTGACGGTCTCGGGAGGGGGCGCGCGCCCGGGGAGGCTGGGCGCGCCGGGGCCGCGACCCCAAGGGACGGATCGCGGCCCCGTCCGCTTAGCCGCCGATGATCTGGGCGAAGCGGTTCACGAAGTTCTCGGGCGTCTGGCTCTTGTCGGTGAAGAACGAAGCCACGAGATCGGTTATGGAGCCGCTCATGTCGGGCGAGATCAGGATGTCCGAACTGGGCACGTAGTCGCCCTTCTTGAGCAGCGCGAGCCCTTGCTGCGCGCATTGGTCCATATCCTGACTCGGCACGTCCTTGAGCACGGGCACCGCGCCTTTCTTCTCATTGAAGGCCAGCTGCACCTTGGGTTCGAGCAGCACCTTGGCAAGCAGGTCCTGTGCCTTGATCTCGGCCTTGTCGTTCAGCTTGGGGAAGACGAAGACATCGCCGCCGACCCAGTAGGTATTGTGCCCCAGTGCCGGAATGCAGCCTACGTCCTTGCCGGGCACTTTGTTCTGGAGTTCCATCTCGCCCTTGGCCCAGTCGCCCATGAAGTTGAAGCCGGCCTTGTCGTTGATCACCAGCGCGGTCGCCTGGTTCCACTGCCGACCCTGCATCCCGCTATCCACGTAGTCACGCAGTTTGCCGAACGTCTGAGCGACCTTGAGGAACTCCGGGGATTTCACCGCCGCGACGTCGCGATCCTTGAGCACCTTCATGTAAAGGTCCTTGCCTCCCTCGCCGATCATGACGTTGAAGAACGTCAGGGCTTGCGTCCAGGCGCTGCCCGCCTGCGCGAGCGGGATCACGCCCTGCTTCTTGAGCGCGTCGAGATCGGTGAACAGGTCGTCCCAGGTCTTGGGTGGCTCGACGCCCGCTTTCTTCAGCAGTTCGGGCGAATACCAGAGCCAGATGTTGGAGTGGATATCGACCGGCACGGCATACATGTGCCCATCTTGGCTCACCGCGTTCAGCAGCACCGGGTTGATCTTGTCCTTCCAGCCATATTCCTTCGCCAGCGGATCTAGGTTGCGTAACAGCCCGTTCGAGACCAGCTCGTCGAACTGCTTGCCGGTGTTGAACTGCATGGCGGCAGGCGGATTGCCCCCGATGATGCGGTTGATCCCGTCGGCGCGCGCGGAATCGCCGCCGCCCCCGGCAACCGCGGCATCGACCCATTTGCCGCCCTGCGCGTCGAACGCCTTCTCGAATTCCTTGACCGCGGCATGTTCGCCGCCCGAGGTCCACCAGTGGATCACCTCTGCCTTTTCGGCCGCCTGCGCCTGTGCTGCGGCGAGACCGAGTGCCAGAGATGCGGCGATGCCGAGGGCGTGCCGTCCTTTATGAGCTTGCATGAATTCCTCCCAGAATTGATCGCGACTCCTCAATCGCGCGTCTCGACGTCATCGGGGATCTATCCCGTATGCAATCGATTACATTTTACGCTAATCGCGCATGTAATCGATTGCAATCATGAAATTTCCGAGTAAATACAGGAGGTGTAGCGCTCTGCCACTGGTGAACGCGGACCGGCAGGGCCTATAGAGAATGAAGCGAAAGGGACGAATGTGAGCGGTGAGTCGGGTGAGGGCGGAATGGCGGGGGCAGGGGCGAGTGGCCCGCGCCACACGATGGCCGACGTGGCGCGCCGCGCCGGCGTCTCGACCGCTACGGTGTCGCGAGCGCTCACCCGTCCCGACCAAGTCAGCCCCAAGACTCGCGAACTGGTGCATGAGATCGCCGAGGAGCTCGGTTTCCGCCCCAACCTGATCGGGCGTCAATTGCGCGCCCAGGCGGCCAATTCGCTACTGATCCTCGTTCAGGACCTTGAAAACCCGTTCTACGCCGAGCTGATCAAGGGCGCGGAGTATGTCGCGCGGGAGCGTCAGTTTTCGGTGGTGGTGGGCGGAACGGATGGGCTCGAAGACGTCGAACGTCTCTACGCCGAACAGTATCTGGGGCGGCGCGTGGACGGCCTGATCCTGCTGACCGGCCATCTGCCCGCGGGCCTCTCGCGCAAGATGGCCGAGCAGGGCCCGGTCGTGCTGGTGTCAGAGGATAATCCCGAACTCGCGCTCTGCGCGGTGCTGGTGGACAATGTCGGTTGGGCCGCGCAGGCGGTGGCCCATCTTCATGCGCTGGGACATCGCCGGATCGCGCATCTGTGCGGCCCGATGGCGCGGATCATCAGCCGCGAACGACGCGAGGGGTATCGGCGCGCCCTCTCGCAGGCAGGACTGCCAGCGGATCCCGCCCTCGAAGCGCCGGGGGATTTCAGCTTCGAGACCGGACGGCGCGCAACCCGCGCCCTGCTTGCCTTGCCGGATCCGCCAACCGCAATCTTCTGCGCCAATGACGAATCCGCCCTGGGTGCGATCCGTGCTGCACAGCAAGTCGGTCTGGACGTGCCGCGCGACCTCTCCGTCATCGGCTTCGATGACACGATGCTGGCCGAGATCTCCGACCCGCCGCTCACTACAATTCGCCAGCCGCGGCAGCAAATGGGAGCAGTCGCGGCCGAGATGGTGATCGACATGCTCGAAAACGGGCCGGGGCAGTGCGCCCGTCGGATCCTCGACTGCGAACTTGTCGAGCGCAGCACTGTTGCCGCCCCGGCCGCGAAAAGCTGAGGCGCGATCCGAGTGTCCTCAAAGCACAGCGATGTCGCTGTCGAATATCTTCAGGCCCAGGCACCAGCTCGCTTGAATGGCCCCGTGTATCGTAGACGTCTTCTTCGCTAATTTTGAGGCAAGGAGGCCGTGCGTTAATCGGTTGGCGCGGGGTCCGCGGATCTAAGCCATTGAAGTCAAATGTTTTATTGCCTCTGCGACCGGTGGCTTTGCTGTGGGCGCAACAAATGTATTAAATTCAAACGCTCGCAAAAATTCGGGCCCTTGAGCCCCAAGATCGAAGAAGTGGACCTATCGAAGAAGCACCCGAATGGCTGGCTCGTCCGGCAGACACCCTATACTCCCGGCAGGATGGAATTCCTGGCGGAATCTGCCGGGGCGGCTGCAAAACCTCTTGTCTGCGCGCCCGACGATCCGGTGCTCACGATGCTCCGGGTGACCTGGCTCGATGCGCAACCGATTACCTATGCGCGGCAAGCCTTCTCGCCGTCTCATCGGATGCGCCTGGAGCCGTGAAGGGGGGCGGATCAAACGTTAACTTGTCTTCAATCGCGACTGGGTGAACCGCCAGTGGCTGGTCAGATTCACGAGATGAATCCCTCACAGGATTTGTTCAGCAGAGCCCCACCAATCGGCCCCCCGCTTCGAACGGGCAAGTTTCCGGTGATCAGATCGGGTCTATTCCGCGCTTGCCGATGTTGTGGCGCGGCCTGAGCTCGCAGTGCGGCTAACCAAATGACCGCGAGCTCGAGGGGTGGCCTCGGTCCGATGTAGCAAGACTTCTCCGCTGTGCCTTCTCGAGGGAGGGCACAGCGGTTTTCGTCTTCGGGGAGCGTCGCTTGTGGCGTTCAGGCGTCTTGGCTCACGCGCTGCCAAGGCTGGTCGGCGAGGCGCACCACCTCGCTGGTCTCGATCGAGCGCTGCACCGCTTGGCCGATAGCGACGGCAGCCCAGCCATCTTCCAGCGTGACCTCAGGCGCGCTGCGCTCCCCGCGCACGAGGGCGATGAAGCCTACATGCTGGTGATAGGTGGACCCGTTGTGATCGCCCGCGGCGAGCAGTTCCTCGGGCACCGGCAGCTCGCGCTCCACCGGGCCTTTCGGATCGCGCGGCGAGATCACCAGTTTCGGCACCGGCGGCGCGCCCAGATGCGCGGGCCAGAACCGGGTCGGGCCGGGCACCAGCGCCTCGATCTTGCCCTTGGGTCCGACGGCGGTGACCTCCTCCTGATAGCGCGCGCCCTCGGCATACATGCACAGCTCCAACATCGCCCGTGCGCCGCTTGCGAATTCGATGATGGCATATCCCGCATCGAGGATATCGGGCGCGTCGGCCTCGGTGACGTGGTTCACCGGGGGCGGGGCGGAGGCCATGACGCGCACCGGCTCGGATTTCAGGGCAAGCCGCATCAGGTCGAAGAAATGGCAGCATTTCTCGACGAAGGTGCCGCCCGTGTAGCGGTTGAAGCGATTCCAGTTGCCGACCTTGAACAGGAAGGGGAAACGGTGTTCGCGCACGGTGAGCATGGTGATCCCGCCCGTCGCAGCCTCGGCCTCGTCGAGGAAGGCCGCGATCGGCGGCATGTAGCGATATTCCATCGCCACCCAGACCGGGGCGGGGTAGTTGTCGCGGAAGGCTTGCAGCCGCTCGGCATGGGTCGGATCGGTAAAAAGCGGCTTTTCCACGAGCACCGGCAGCGGGCGGGTCGCGGCGATTTCTTCAAGCTGTTCGAGATGTCGGAAATTTGGACTGGTGATCACGAGGCAGTCGAGCGCCTCCACCGCCAGTAAATCGGCCATCGATCCCACCATCTGCGCCCCTGGGGCGAGCGTCTGCGCCGCCTGCGCCATCTTCGCGTCAGGCTCGAAGATCGCCGCGACCTCCGCCCCGTCCAGCAGCGCAATATTGCGCAGGTGTTCCTGTCCCATCATGCCGCAGCCGATCATGCCGTAGCGAACGGGTCCCGTCTTGGTGACGCTCATCCGAGCCTCCTCATCTCATGCGTTGAACGTAATGTGCGCGGCTGGTGTCGAACCATGTGCGCGAAAATTCGACCGGGGCAGGGCCGTCGGCCCAGCTGAAGCGCTCGATATAGCCAGCGGTCTCACCGGGGCGGCAGGCCAGTTCCGACGGCCCCCAGTCCGGCATCGGTGCGAAGCTCACACGATCCTCGGCGCTCGCGATCCAGAAGCCGAGCGCGCGTTGGTAATAGGCGTAAAGCGAGTCTTCGAGATCCTCGGCCTTCACCTCGCCTTTCGAGGCGTCGAGCCAGATTTCCTCCGCCGCGACCGGCGTCTCGTCGAGGAAGCGGAGGCGGCGCACCCGGCTCGCGCGCTTGGACGTGCCAAACTCCGGCAGGTCGGGGGGCTTGTCCATCACATCGACCGAGAGGATGCGCGCATTCGGAAAGCCGCCGCCCGACAGGAGCTCGATCCGCAGCATGGAGTAGAAATGGTCGCGCAGGTTGCGGGTGCGGATGTAATTGCCGGAGCCCTGCACGCGCTCCAGCAGGCCTTTTTCTTCCAGATCCTCCAGCGCGCGGCGCAGCGTGCCCACTGCGATCTTCAGCTGCGCGGCCATCGTCCGTTCGGGGGGCAGGCGCTCCCCGTCGGTCAGCCGGCCCGCCGCGATATCTCGAATCAGCACTTCGGAAACCTGCTTGTAGATCGGCAGTCCGGTGCGCTCTGATCCTTGATTTGCCTGTGTCACTTGGTCGCCTCAAAAATTGATACAGTATTGATCTATATCAAGGCGGCTGCTAAGTGAAGGGAAATCGAACGGGAATCGCGAGGGAGGAACGCATGACTGTTGTGCCGGTGAGATCGGGTGATCTCGATGCCGCGGAGGTGTCCTGGTTTTCTGCCCTGTGTTCGGATGATTACCGCTATCTCGGCCAGCCCGAGGGCGATCTCCGCTCCAGCTGGGCGCATTGTTCCGACATCGTGCGAGAGGCCGAGCGGCAGGGCTTCCGCAACATTCTGTGCCCGTCGAGCTATCAGGTGGGCCAAGACACGCTGAGCTTTGTGGCCGGCGCCAGCCAGATCACCAACCGGATGAATTTCCTCGCCGCCGTGCGCTGCGGCGAGATGCAGCCGATCATGCTGGCGCGCACCATCGCGACGCTCGACCATATGCTCGAAGGGCGTCTGACGGTGAATATCATCTCGTCGGATTTCCCGGGCGAGAAGGAAGAGAGCGAATTCCGCTACCAGCGCTCGCGTGAAGTGGTCGAGATCCTCAAGCAGGCCTGGACCCAAGACGAGATCAATTACGAAGGTCAGGTCTACAATTTCAAAGGCCTCACGACCGACCCGGCGAAGCCCTATCAGCAGGGCGGCCCGCTTCTCTATTTCGGCGGCTATTCCCCGGCGGCGGTCGAGCTGTGCGCAGAGCATTGCGACGTCTACCTGATGTGGCCCGAGACGAAGGAAGAGCTGGAAGGCCGGATGAAGGTGGTCAACGAGGCCGCCGAGCGGCACGGGCGCGTTCTCGACTACGGGCTGCGAGTCCATGTGATCGTGCGCGACACCGAGGCCGAGGCGAAGGAATACGCGCAGGAACTTGTCTCGAAGCTCGATGACGAGGAAGGCCGGAAAATCCGCGAGCGGGCGCATGATGCGGGCTCGCTCGGCGTGTCGAAGCAGGCGCGCAACCGCGAGATCGCGGATGAGAGCGGCTATGTCGAGCCGAACCTCTGGACCGGGGTGGGGCGCGCGCGTTCGGGCTGCGGCGCGGCGCTGGTGGGCTCGGCCGATCAGGTGCTCACGAAGCTCGAGGAATATCGCAAGATGGGCATTCGCGCCTTCATCCTGTCGGGCTATCCGCATATCGACGAGGCTCGCCAGTTCGGCCGTCTTGTGATGCCGCATCTCGACACGGTCTCGCTGCCCGAAATCTATGGTCGCGTCCCGATGGGGCCGCCGGCAACACCGCTCGCAGAAGGGGAACGCCGCTAATGGAAAAGATCGACCTTACCTCGGATGTCGCGCTCAGCCGGATCGTCTATGGCATGTGGCGGCTCGCCGACGATGCCGATACCTCGCCCGCCCATGTGCGCGCCAAGATCGACGCCTGTCTGGCGCAGGGGATCACCACGTTCGACCATGCCGATATCTATGGCGGCTACACGGCGGAGGGGGTCTTCGGCGCGGCGATGCGCGAGGATCCGTCGCTGCGCGATCAGATGGAGATCGTCACGAAATGCGACATCATCGTCGCGGCGGGCCGTCATTCGCATCGCAAGGTGAAGCATTACGACACCTCGCGCGCGCATATCGAAGCCTCGGTCGAGGCCTCGCTGCGGGAGCTGGCCACCGACCGGATCGACCTGCTGCTGATCCACCGCCCCGATCCGCTGATTGATCACCACGAGACTGGGGCTGTGCTGGATGATCTGGTCGCCTCGGGCAAGGTGCGCGCGGTCGGCGTGTCGAACTTCCGCCCGTGGGACTGGGAGTTGCTGCAATCGGGGATGAAGACGCCGCTGGTGACCAACCAGATCGAGATTAGCCTCGGTTGCCTGCAGCCCTTCACCAATGGCGATCTGGCCTTCCACCAGCGTCAGTCCCAACCCCCGATGGCGTGGTCGCCACTGGGCGGCGGCGCGCTGATGACGGGAGAGGGTCGCGTGCAAAGCGTTCTTGATGAGATCGCGCAGGCGCAAGGCGTAGATCGTGCAGCTGTCGCGACCGCTTTCCTGCTGGCGCATCCGGCGCGGATCATCCCGGTGATGGGGACGAACAATCTCGAGCGGATCGCGAAGCTTTCCGATGCGATGAAGGTGCAGATCGACAGGGAGACGTGGTTCCGCCTCTACGAGGCCGGGCTCGGTCAGGAGGTCCCATGATGAACGCAACCCGCCAGTTCACCCCGCGCACTTTCGTGCCGGGCCCAGAGAATACCCGCTTGCTGCGCGACGCCTTCGGGCGGTTTGCCACGGGCATCACCATCGTGACCGCCGCCAGCGAGAACGGCCCTGTCGCGATCACGGCGAACAGTTTCTCTTCGGTCTCGCTCGATCCGCCGCTGGTGATCTGGGCCCCGGATCGCAACTCGCGCCGCTTCGTGCATTTCGAGAACGCGGAGCATTACGCGATCCACGTGCTCGCCGCCGATCAGGACGATCTGTGCTTTGCCACGACAAAGAATGCCCATGCGCTGCTCGATCACGCCTATCACCTCAACGATCATGGCGTGCCGCTGATCGACGGCTGTCTCGCGCGCTTCGAATGTCATCGCGTAGCCTGCCACGAGGGCGGCGATCACCTGCTGGTGCTGGGTCAAGTCGAGCGCGCGGTGATGCGCGACGATGGTGACGCGCTGGCCTTCTACCGTGGGCAGGTGCGGCGGATCGAGATGAACTGAGGCGCTGACATATCCGGCCCGGACCGCGCAGGAGGAGCGTGGCGCCGGGCCTCCAAGGGATCGCGAGGGAGGAAACGCGCGCATGACCCTGCTGACAATTCTGGTGAGACCGCTCGTCCGGCTGAACGACATCCTGCTCGCCATCGGACGGTGGGCGGGTGTCTTTGCCGTGGCGGCGATGGTCATCGCGATCCTGATCCAGATTTGGTTCCGCTATGTGCTCAATAGCGCGCTACCCTGGCCCGATGAGGCGGCGCGGTTCTGCATGTTGTGGATGGCGGGGCTGATGGCGCCCTCGGCGTTTCGCTCTGGCGGCTTCGTGGCGATCGACATGCTGGCGGTGATGCTGCCCAAGCTGGTGGGGCGCACGCTGACACTGGTGCTGCTGATGTTCTCGCTGCTGGTCTCGGTCGCGGCTTTGAAACTCGGCTGGGCCGGGATCACCGGCTTTGGCGGGAAATTCGCAACCGCCTCGCTCTGGGTGCCGGAAAATCTGGCCTTCGACGCTTGGATTCGCGTGCCGCGGAGCTGGATGATGGCCTCGCTAGTGGTGGGCTTCGCGCTTCTCGTGCTGGTCAATATCGAGCTGATCCTGCGCAATCTGCTCGCCTTCCGCACCGGAGACGATCCGCTGCCGCCGGTCTGGTCCGTCGCCGGAGGGGCCGAGTGATGCTGGTCTGGTTCCTGCCCCTTTTCCTCGTCCTGATCCTGATCGGCTTCCCGATCTTCTTCGCGCTTCTGGCAGCGCCCGGCGCGATGCTGCTCCTGAACGGGCAAGAGCGCGATTTCGCGCTGCTTTACCGCAACCTTTACAACGGGATGGACAGCTTCCCGCTGCTCGCGATCCCGTTCTTCATGCTGGCGGGCGAGATGATGAATTCGGGCGGCATCACGCGCCGTCTGGTGGAGTTCTCGGAAGCGATGATGGGCCATCTGCGCGGCGGGCTCGCGCATGTGAATGTCCTGTCCTCGATGCTGTTCGCGGGGCTTTCGGGCTCGGCGGTGGCCGACACTTCGGCACTGGGTTCGATGCTGATCCCGGCGATGGAACAGCAGGGCTACACCCGCAAATTCGCCGCCGCCATCACCGCGGCCAGCTCGGTGATTGGCCCGATCATCCCGCCTTCGGGCATCATGATCATCTACGCCTATGTCATGGGCCAGTCGGTCGCGGCGCTGTTCCTCGCGGGGATCGTGCCAGGGGCGCTCGTCGGTATCGGGCTGATGCTGATGGTCAAGTTCATGGCCAACAAACACGGGTTTCCCCCCGCCTCGAAGAAACACACCTGGCCCGAGCGCGGGCAGGCATCCTTGCGCGCGTTTTTCCCGCTGATGACGCCGGTGATCATTCTAGGCGGTATCTTGGGCGGTGTCTTCACGCCGACCGAGGCGGCGGCAATCGCCGTGGCCTATGCGCTGATCGTCGGTCTCTTCATCCTGCGCACGCTGCGCTGGGGCGACCTGCCGCATATCCTGATGCGGGCGGGGCTGACCTCTTCGGTGGTGCTTTTGCTGGTGGGCGCGGCGATGGCGTTCAAGACCGTCGTCAGCCTTGCGCACGCCCCCGAGGCGCTGGCGGAATTCATCCTCGGCCTGTCGCAGAACCCGCTGATCCTGCTGTTCTTGATCAATATCCTGCTGTTCATCGTGGGCATGTTCCTCGACGCGGGCCCGGCGATCATCGTGCTGGGACCGATCCTCGCGCCGATCTTCACCGGGCTCGGCGTCGATCCGATCCATTTCGCGATCATCATGAGCGTGAACCTGACCGTGGGCCTCGCGACGCCGCCGATGGGGCTGGTGCTGTTCGTCGCCGCCGCCGTCTCGAAAGAGCGGGTCGAGACCATCGCCCGCGCGATCCTGCCGTTCCTCGCGGTCGAAGTGGCCGTGATCTTCCTGATTACCTATTTTCCCGCGATTTCGATGACCATCCCCCGCCTGACGGGGTTCGCCAACTAAGACAAGACTGAAGCATATAGGGAGGAAACGATGCTCAGAACTTTTGTGAAATCGCTTGCGCTGGGGGCCGTGCTGGCCTCGGGGCTCGGCATGGCCGCGCAGGCTCAGGACGATACGATCACGCTGCGCGCGGTCGCCAACTCCAACACCAATGACGAGGATTACGACGGTCTCGTCGTGTTCAAGAACTATGTCGAGAATGCCTCGAACGGGAAGATCAAGGTCGACCTCTTCATCGGCACGCAGCTCTGCTCGAACGGGGCGGAGTGCCTGCAGGGCATCGCGGATGGCTCGCTCGATATCTACATCTCGACCTCGGGCGGCGCCGCGGGGATCTTTCCTTACGTGCAGGTCCTCGACCTGCCGTATCTGATGCCGAACGACCGGGTGGCCGAGGAAGCGCTGACCCATACCGACTTCACCTCGGAGCTGCGCAAGATGGCGCTGGCGGATAGCGACGACATGATCCGCCTGATGACGATCGGGAATACCGGCGGCTGGCGCAACTTCGCCAACACCAAGAAGACGGTGAAGACGCCCGCAGATCTGAAGGGGATGAAGATCCGCACCATCGTCGCCGACCTGCCGCAAGAGTTGGTGAAGGCGATGGGTGCTTCGCCGACCCCGATCCCGTGGCCGGAGCTGTTCACCGCGATGCAGACCGGCGTTGTGGACGGCACCAAGAACGGCATCACCGACATCATGAACATGAAATTCCCCGAGGCCGGGCTGAAGCATCTGACGCTCGACGGGCATGCCTACATGGCGGCGCTGTGGTGGATGAACAACCAAAAGTTCAAGGAGATGTCGCCCGACATGCAGCGTGTGATCGTGGACGGGTTCGCGGCGCTCCAGCAGGCGACGTTCGCCTCGCCGAAGCGCAAGTCGATCGCGGCTTACGAGGAGTTCAAGAAGGACGGCGGCGAGATATACGTGCCGACGCCCGAGGAAAAGCAGCAGTTCCAGGACGCGGCGAAGCCGGTCTATGGCTGGTTCAAGGACAACGTCCAGAACGGTGGCGAAGTATTCGATGATCTGCAATCAGCCGTCGATCAGGCATCGAAGACCGTCGATGCAGAGCGTGCGACCGAGCTGAACTGAGCCTTTGCTCCCGATGAAGAGCGAACCCGCGCCTCGTGGCGCGGGTCTGTCATTTTCTAGGCTTAGAATTCATAACCAGTAGATGACGAGAGCCGCCAGGGCGATGGCGGAGAGGAAGACCTTCGGAGATCGGTCATAGCGAGTCGCCACACGCCTCCGGTCTTTGAGACTGCCGAACATTATCTCAATCCGGTTACGGCGTTTGTCATATTTGATGGGCGTCTTGCGTTGCTTCCGGCCCGGGATGCAGGCGCGTATCCCTTTGTCCTGAAACGCGTCTCGGAACCAGTCGGCATAAGCCGCGGTCCCCGAGGAACCAGTCGACCTTGGGTAGGCTGCTCAGCAGCGCCCGCGCACCGATGTAGTCGCCGACCTGCCCAGCGGTGACGAACAGGCTGAGCGGTCGCCCTTGGCTGTCGCAGATGGCATCCAGTTTGGTATTCCGTTTTCGGGCGAAACTGTCCCCCGGACAGTTTCTTTTTCCCTCAAACTCCTTGGTTCGCCCGATCAGGCGACCGCGCCCCCTTTTTCGCGGCCAGGCTGGTCGCGGTGCGGTATGCCTTCAGGTAGGTTGCGTCGATCATCACGGTCTTTTTTCTCTCCGTTTTCGGAGCCGTGAATCACGCGACGCAACACAAATCAATGAATCCTGACCCTAGGCCTCGGTCGTGTTCGACCGGCAGCGCGCAACGAATGTCGGCTTCGTTCCATATCGCTTCGACCGAACGAAAAGACAAAAGCCGGGTGGCGCAAGACGCGCGCACCCGGCCAGGTTGGTCTCTTAGCCCTTCACGATCATCCGGTAGCGCAGCTGGTCGAAGATCACGGCGCAGATGAGCAACAGACCGATGAGCACCATCTGCATGTAGGAGCTGACCTGCGCGAGGTTCATCCCGTTTTGCATCAGGATGATGAAGAACGCGCCGAGCACGACATTCTCCACCCGGCCGATCCCGCCGCGCAGCGAGACCCCGGCGATGACGCAGGCTGCGATGCTCTCCATTGCGATCGTGCCGCCAAGGTTCGCATCGCCGCTCTCGACGCGCGCGGTCAGCAACAGACCGGTCAGGGCCGCGATCACGGCGCAAAGCCCATAGACGAGGATCAGCGTGCCGCGGGTGTTGATCGCCGACAAATGGGCCGCCTTGATGTTGCCGCCGACGGCATAGATGCGGGCGCCGACGCGGGTGCGGGCCATCAGCACCCACATCACGATGATGGCGATCACGGCGATCACCACGGGCACGGGAACTCCGAACACCCGGCCGAAGCCGAAGGTGTCGCCAAAGGCGAAGGGCAGGCCCGAAACCGGCACGCCCCCGGTCAGGAACAGCGCAAGCCCGGTCCCGACAGACGAGACACCCAGCGTCATGATGAAGGGCGAGACGTCGAACAGCGCGACGCCGATCCCGTTCACCGCGCCCACGATCAGCGCGACCGCGAAGCCTGCAAAGGCGCCGATCAGGATCACGAGCCAGATCGCATCGGGGAAAATCTGTGCGGCCCATGTCATCGCCAGCGCCGAGACGACGGAGCTGAGCGCGATCACCGTGCCCACCGAGAGGTCGAAGCCCCCCGAGATCAGCACCAGCATCTGGCCCAGCGAAACCAGCACCAGATAGACCGATTGTCGCGCCACGTTGATCAGGTTCTGCGGCGACAGGAAGTTCGGCGCGGCGAGGGTGAAGATCACGACGGCCGCGATGAGGAAGAACGGCAGCACGCCGAGCTTGATGAAGATACGCAGCGGCAGCGCCGCCAGCGAAGGCTTGGAATTGGCCTGCATCATGCGGGGCTTCCTTCTGTGTCTTTTTGTGTCTGTTGGGAGGCGCCGGGCTGGTCGAAGAAATAGCGCAGGACGATGTCCTCGCGCAGATCCTCGCGCGGCAGCTCGGCGGTGATCTTGCCATTGGCGAGCACGATGGCGCGGTGGGCGAGGTTCATCACCTCTGGCAGATCCGACGAGATCACCACCACGGCCTTTCCGGCCTCGGCCAGTTCCGCGATCAGCCGGTAGAGCGCCGCGCGGGTGCCCATGTCGACGCCCACGGTCGGCTCGTCGAAGATGTAGAGATCGGCCTTATGCCCGAAGGCCTTGCCGAACAGCACCTTCTGCTGATTGCCGCCCGAGAGCTTGCCGACGACGCGGCTGCGGTAGCTCTCATGCAGTTCGACATGGCCGAAGATTTCCGCCGCGCGGGTGCTCAGCTGACGCGAGCGCAGCAGCGGGCCGCCCTCGGCCATCAGATCCATCACCAGATTGCCGCGCGGCGTCTCGGCGAGGATCAGGCCCTCATGCTTGCGGTCGGGCGAGAGATACCACGCGCCCGCCTTCACCAGCTTGCGGGTCTGCGCGCCGGTGACGTCCCGGCCCTTGAAGCGGACCTGCCCGGCATGGGTCGGGTTGAGCCCCATCACCGAGCGGAACAGCCGCGACTTGCCCGAGCCCACGAGGCCCGCGACGCCCAGCACCTCGCCCCGGCGCACCTCGAAGGAGGCATGATCGATACCGGGAGCGCTGAGGTTTTGCACGTCGAGGACGACTTCGCCGGGCGTATGGGCGATGCTCGGGTAGATGTCGCGGATCTCGCGCCCGGCCATCATGTCCACGAGCGACTGCTCGGTCATCTCGGCCATCGGCGCGGTGCCGATATGCGCGCCGTCGCGCAGCACGGTCACGCGCTCTCCGATGCGCTCGAATTCATGCACGCGGTGCGAGATATAGATGATCCCCACACCCTCGGATTTGAGCCGCCCGATCACCTCGAAGAGCTGATCGACCTCGCGATCGGTCAGCGAGGCGGTGGGCTCGTCGAGGATCAGGACCGACAGATCGCCCTGCATCGCCTTCGCGATCTCGACCATCTGCTGTTGCGCCCGCGACAGGCGCGCCACGGTCAGGTCCGGGTCGATGTCGAAGTTCAGATCGGTCAGGATCTGCTTTGCCCGTTGGCGCATCGCGCGCGGCGACAGGAAGGGGCCGACACCCGGCTCGTGGCCCAGAAACATGTTCTGCGCCACGCTCATCGTCGGGATCAGCGAGAATTCTTGAAAAACGGTATGGATGCCTTTGGCCTGCGCATCGGCCACCGAGGCGAACTGGACTGGCTCGCCGCGCATCTCGATCGTGCCGGAAGTCGGAGTATTCGCGCCCGCCAGCAGCGAGATCATCGTCGATTTCCCCGCGCCGTTCTCACCGAACAGCACATGCAGCTCACCCGCATAGAGGTCGAAATCGACGGCATCGAGGGCGAGGACACCCGGATAGGCCTTGCTCAGCCCATGCGCCTGTAGAAGCGGTTTGCTCGTCATTTGCTGTCTCCCAGGGCAGGAATTGGCGGCGCCGGCGGAAGGGGGAGGGCCGGCGCCGCGGGTCGTCAGTTCACCGAGAAGACCGGCTGGAAGCCGTCCGGGGGCAGCACCGCGGAACGCGGCGTGTCTTCGATATTGTCCTTGGTGATGACGAAAATCTTCGGACCGACATGTTTGACATAGTCCTTGCCTTCGAGGATCCGCACCGCCTGATCGACCGCGATCCGGCCCTGGATGACCATCGAGTCCGCCGGGGCTGCCTCGATGAAGCCGCGCTGGATGCCGCTATAGACACCGGGCGTCAGGTAGAAGGCGAGGTTGCCGACCTTGTCGGTCAGGCCGCGCTCGCGCAGCAGGCCCTGTGCTACTTCCGCAGTCACCGCGGTGCCCGCGATGTAGCTCACTTCCGGGTTCGCCTGCAGCACGTCTTCGACGAGCTTGAGCTGGGCTTCCTTGCCGGTATCGCCGTAGCGCGGCTCGAGCACTTTCACGGCCGAGCCTTTCACGGCTTCCATGAAGCCCTTGTTCGCGGCTTCGACCCAACCGGCGCCTGCCGGGCCCGGGAACCAGCCGACGGTCACTTCGTCGCTGCCCTCGGGGTGCTTCTGCGCGAGGTAGGAGCCGATTTCTTTGCCCATCGTCTCGAAGGAGACGAGCGACTTGGCCGCGAGGTCGGGCGAGGACATGCCGTTGACGAGGTCGATGACCGGGATGTCCTTGTCGGCCAGTTCCTTCACGACCGAGTTCAGACCGTCATAGGAGATCGCCCCGATGATGACCGCCTGCGCGCCACCGGCGGCACAGTCCTCGATCTGGCTGATCTGCTTGGCGAGGTTGGTGTAGCCACCGGCCTCGACCACGTTCAGGCTGACGCCTTCGCGCTTGGCCTCTTCGGTCACACCGTAATCGACGCCGAGCCAATAGGCGTCTTTCATATGCGGGAAGGAGACGCAGATCTTGTAATCCTTGTCGGCCTTGGCCAGCGCCTCATATTCGATGGGCTGGGCGGTGCCATCGGCGGAGAAGGCCGGGACGACCTCTTCGGCGGGGTAGGGGAACCACGCATCCTCGGCCATGGCCGGGAGCGCGGCACACGTAGCGCCCAGAAGCGCGACGGATGTCAGGACATGTTTCATTGTTCAGAGACCTCTCTGTTGCTTGGTTTGATCGCGGGTTGTCCCCGCTTGTGGAATAGCGTCGGCGCGGGGCGCCCGGGATTTACCCGAGCGCGGCGCGGATCTTGTCGAGCCGTTCGCGGCGTGCGGTGCGCGCGGCCAGTGCCTGTTCCATGGTCACTTCGACGAAGCGCACCTTGGTGTTGGGTTGCAGCTGCCCGATCAGGTCCATATCGGCCGAGATCACCGCGCCGAGGGTGAAGTAGCCCCCGCCCGAGACCGCATCGCGATGGAGCACGATGGGCTCCTGTCCGCCCGGCACCTGGATCGAGCCGTAGGAATAGCAGCCATCGACGATGTTGGACGGGTCGGAGCCCGCGCCGAAGGGCTGTTCACGCTCGACGAATTCCATCGGCGCGCCACCGCGGAAGCGATAGCCCATCCGGTCCGCCTCGGGGGCGACGGTCCATTCATCGGCGAAGAACTGCGCCTGCGAGGCCGGGGTCAGCCGGTGCCAGTAGAGGCCCGGGAGGACCCGCAGGCTGACCGGGGTATCGACCGGGGCGAGCAGCGCCTTGTCGAGCGTGCGCTCGGTCATGCCCTTGGACTTGCCGACCGGGATCACGTCATCCGCCGCAATGGCGCGGCCCTCGACCCCGCCAAGCGCGCCGATCGGATAGGTCGAGCGCGAGCCGAGCGCGCTCGGCGTGTCGATCCCGCCGCCGAAGGCGATGTAGATGCGTGCGCCGGATTTCAGGAACCCGAAGCTCAGCGTCTGACCGGCCTTCACGACGAAGGAGGACCAGCTCTCGCGCGGCTCGCCATCTACCATGATCGGCATCTCGCCCCCGGTGACGGCCACGAGCGTGTCATCCTCGAACGTCAGTTCCGGGCCCATGAAGACGGCTTCCAGACCGGCCTCGGCCTCGTCATTGCCGACCAGCATGTTGGCGACCCGCATCGCGAAGCGATCCATAGCGCCGCCTTCGGGAATGCCGAGATGGAAATAGCCCGGACGACCAAGATCCTGGATCGTCGTCGACAGGCCGGGTTTGACAACCTTAAACGCCATTGAGGGCCTCCATCAGTTTCGCATTGGTGCCCGCCATATCGGCGTTGAACGCTTCGAGATCGAAGGTCACTTCGGCAATGCGGGGGGTATAGGTGCCGTCTTTCACGGCAGCCTCGATCCGGTCGAACTCGGCGCGGTCGATCGGTTTCCACTTCACGATGTCGCCGGGTTTGAAGAAGACCATGAAGTCTTGCAGATAGGAGACGGTCTGGGTCGGATCGAAGATCGTCATCGGGGTGATGCCGAACATCTGGTAGCCGCCCGCGCCGCGCACCGAGTAGATGCAGCCGAAGCAGCCGCCGATACCGACCGTGTGCTTGGGCGTATCGGTCCGGGGGCGCAGGTATTTCGGTACCTCGATCTGCTTCTCGCGCTCGACGAGTTGGTAAAGGAAGGGCAAACCCGCCACGAAACCCACCATCGAGACGAACCACGGCTGCGAGTGATAGGCCTCGATGAAAGCCTCCACGCTGTCATAGCCGTTGATCCGCGCGGCATATTCGAGATCGGACGCCTCCGGATCCTGATGGCGTTCGCGGAACCGCATCAGGGTCTCGTGGGTCCAGGGGTCCTGGAAATAGACCGGGACCTCGACGATCCGTGTATCAAGGCGCTTCTCGCCAGCCTCGGCCTTGTGCTCGAGCTCCTTGATCCGCGCCATCATCTCGTCGGGCGAGATCACGTCGGGGTTGAAGCGCACTTCAAAGCTGGCATTGGCGGGGCAAATCTCGGTCACGCCGGGAATGTTCGCCTCGGCCACGGCGTTGCGCAGCGACAGTGCTACGAAGAAGGCTTCGAGCGACATCTCCTCGTCGACCTCGACATAGACGTGCTCGTCGCCGCCAAAGGAATACCTTGTCTTCATGGGGATCTCCTATGCTGCGTCGGTTGAGGTGAGGTTGCCGGCATCGAGCCACGGCTCGAGCCATTGCGTATGGAAGTCGCCGGCGCGCACGCCCGGATCGGCGGCGAGCGCCAGATGCAGGGGCGTGGTGGTCTTCAGACCGCCGATTTCCAGGTCTTTCAGCGTCTCGGCCATCAGGTCGATCGCGGCCTCGCGGGTCGGCGCATGAACGATCATCTTGCCCAGAAGCGAGTCATAGAAGGGCGGGATCTGATAGCCCTCATAGAGGAAGTGATCGAAGCGCAGACCGTTGCCTTCGGGGATCGACAGCGAGGCCACCTTGCCGGGGAAGGGCAGGAACTGCATCAGCGGATCCTCGGCATTGAGGCGCACCTCGATCGCGTGGCCCGTGCAGGTGATCTGATCTTGCGTGACGGGCAGCGTCTCGCCGCCCGCGATGCGCAGCATCATGGCGACCAGATCGAGCCCGGTGATCATCTCGGTCACGGGATGTTCGACCTGAATACGGGTGTTCATCTCGATGAAGTAGAACTCATCGGCGACCGCATCGTAGAGATATTCGATCGTGCCCGCGCCGCGGTAGTTCACGGCCTCGGCCAGAGCGACCGCCGCGTTGCACATCGCCTCGCGGGTGGCGTCCGGCAGGCCGAAGGCCGGGGCTTCTTCCCAGACCTTCTGGCGGCGGCGCTGCAGCGAGCATTCGCGCTCGTAGCAATGGACCGCGGCCCCCGTGCCGTCGCCGAGGATCTGCACCTCGATATGGCGCGGATTGACGATCACCTTTTCCAGATAGAGGCCACCGTCGCCGAAAGCCGCTTCGGCCTCGGCGCGGGCTTGCGGGGCGAGACGGGCCAGCTCGGCCGCGTCCTGCGCGATCCGGATGCCGCGCCCACCGCCACCGGCGGCGGCCTTGATCATCACCGGGTAGCCGATCTCGTCCGCCACGCTCAGCGCCTCGTCTGCCGTGATACGCCCGTCAGAACCGGGCACCGTCGGCACGCCAGCCTCTTTCGCGGCGATCCGGGCAGCGACCTTGTCGCCCATCCGCTCGATCGTCTCGGGTTTGGGGCCGACGAAGATCATCCCGGCATCTTCCACGGCGCGGGCGAAATCGGCGTTCTCGGCCAGAAACCCGTAGCCCGGATGGACCGCATCGGCGCCCGCGTCTTTCGCGGCCGCCACGACGGCAGAGATGTTCAGGTAGGATTTCGCGGCAGGCGCTGGCCCGACACAGACCGCCTCGTCGGCGAGCCGGACCGCCAGCATCTCGGCATCGGCCTCGGAATAGGCCTGCACCGTCTTGATGCCGAGCGATTGCGCGGCGCGGATGATCCGCACGGCGATCTCGCCCCGGTTTGCAATGAAGAGAGTTTCGATCGCCATCGGATCAGCCCATCTTCGCGAGTACATCGCCTGCCGAAACCGGCGTCGCATCCGCCGCGACATAGTCCGAGAAGGTGCCCGCGGCCTCGGCTTTCACCTCGATGAAGGTTTTCATCACCTCGATCAGCCCGATCGTGTCGCCGACCGCGACCGCGTCGCCCGCGGATTTGAACGGGGCCGAATTCGGGTCGGGCTTGTGGTAGAAAGTTCCGGGAAGCGGGGAAACGATATCCGTCATGGCTCTCTCCTGTCAGGTCTTTTCATTTTCAGCGAGAACCATCGCCGCGGGGGCAATGGTGACGCCGTTTTCTTGCAGTGCAGTCTTGATCGCGTGGCCGATTTCCAGCGCACCGGGCGTGTCCGAGTGGAAGCAGATCGACTCGAACTCCACCGTAATCGTCTTTCCGGTGACCGTCTCGACGGTGTTCTCGAGGCAGGCGCGCACGCATTTCGCCGCGAGCTTCTTGGGGTCGGGCGCGGAGACGTGGCGGGCGAAGACGATCGAGCCGCTGTCGTCATAATCACGGTCGGCATAGAACTCGCGCACGACCGGCTGACCGAGGCGCTTGGCGACCGCGTATGTCTTCGAGATATCCATGCAGAACAGGATCAGCCCCGGCGCGTAGCGTTGCAGCGTCTCGACCAGATGGCGCGAGAGGTCCTCGTTGCGCGCGGCCTCCATGTAGAGCGCGCCGTGCGGTTTGACGTGCTGCAGCGGCACCCCGTAGCGGCGGCCGAATTCGCGCATCGCCCCCACCTGGTAGATGATGTCGTTCACCAGCTCCTCGGAGCTCGCGTTGATATGGCGGCGCCCGAAGCCGACGAGATCGCGATAGCCGGGATGCGCGCCGAGACCGACGGAATGCTGATGGCAGAGCTTCGCGACCCGGTTCATCTGCATCGGGTCGCCGGCGTGAAAACCGTTCGCGACATTGGCCGAGGAGATCAGCGGCATCAGCTGATCATCCGGCGCGCCAGCCATGGCCCAATGGCCGAAGCCTTCTCCGAGGTCACAGTTCAGGTCGATGAGTTTCGGCATGTCTCTTCCCAGATCTCTGTTGCAAGATCAGCTTTCGACAATGTGAACGACATGTAAAATTCTAATGTCAGTGAGGGCATTATCGTGATAATCGATAATGTGATTAGACACTGTCCGGTGCAAATCGCTGAAAAATATGGATATGACTTCGATCTGTGCAGATTGCGAACCTATGATATCTGAATCCCGTTGTCGGCATTATCGGAAAATCCGAAAGGAGGCGGCATGAACTTCCGTCAGCTCAAGTATTTCGTGGCTACCGCCGAGACCGGTCAGGTCAGCCGGGCGGCCAACGAACTCTCGATTTCCCAGTCCTCGGTGACGACCGCGATCCGCGAGCTTGAGGCCGAGATGGATACCGAGCTTTTCACCCGGACCTCGCACGGGATGGAGCTGACCCAGTCGGGGCGCGAGTTGCTGGGCCTGTCCTACGATATCCTCACCAAGCTCGACGAGGCGGTGAATATCCGCGAGCGCAGCAGCGGCGTGACCGGGCGGGTTCTCGTCGCGACCACCTACACGGTGATCGGGTATTTCCTGCCCTATCATCTGGGGCGGCTGGCGCGGCTGCACCCCAATCTCGATATTCAGCTCCACGAGCTGAACCGCGAGGCGGTGGAGGAAGGACTGCTGTCGAACCGCTTCGACATCGCGATCGTGCTGACCTCGAACGTGATGAACCCGGAACTGGAAAGCGAGACGCTGATGCGCTCGCCGCGGAGGCTCTGGCTGCCGCAGGGCCATCGGCTGGCGAACCTGCGCAGCGTCGATTTCAAGGAGATCGCCGACGAGGACTATATCATGCTCACCGTCGACGAGGCGGCGAACACGACGATGAAATACTGGAACTTCGGTTCGACCCAGCCGCGCGTGAAGCTGCGCACCTCCTCGATCGAGGCCGTGCGCTCGATCGTGGCAAACGGGCAGGGGGTGACCGTGCTCTCCGACATGGTCTATCGGCCCTGGTCTCTCGAGGGCAAACGGATCGTGACGGTCGAAACCGATCCGCCGGTTCCGACGATGGATGTCGGTCTGGCCTGGCGCCGAGGGGCCGAGCTGTCTCCGGGCGCGGTCGCGCTCTACGACTACTTCCGGCTGACCTTCGACAGCTCGCTGACGTTGAATAGCTGAGCCAAGTCGATCGAAATTTCCCATCGTCAACGATGCCGGCCGCAAATCTGGGGCGTCAGTCTGCAGTCAGGCTGTGCCTCCAAGCCGCGACTTGGAGCGCAGTCGAAGCCTTGGACGCCGGCTCGCATATTTTGAGACAAATCAATGACGCCGCCCGCCCTGTCGGCTGACTGTCAGAAATAGTCCTGAAGAAACCGTCCTTGAAGACCTCGCCACGGAGTATCGAGCTCATGCCGACTAAGAAAAAAGACGTCGAGGAGAATACGCCCCCGACGACGGGAATGCTGGCGAAGTCTCGCGAGACGCTGCGGGCAGCCTGCGAGCGGCTCAACATTCATCCCGACGTTTTCGAAGAGCTCAAAGGGCCCCGTGAAACTCTGGCCGCCACGCTCTTGATCCGGATGGATGACGGGAGCCGACGCGCGTTCCAGTCGTGGCGGTGCCGTTATAACGACCGGCGAGGTCCGACCAAGGGTGGCGTTCGTTTCCATCCGAACGTCTCGCTCGACGAGATCGAGACGCTTTCCTTCTGGATGACGTTCAAATGCGCCGTGGCCAACCTACCGTTCGGCGGCGGGAAGGGCGGGGTCTGCGTGGACACGAAGACGCTCTCTGCCAACGAATTGGAGCGCTTGAGCCGGGCCTATGTCGAAGCCTTCGCGCCGTTCATCGGCCCCGATCGCGATATTCTGGCGCCGGACATGTATACGAACGGGATCGTCATCGCGTGGATGGCGGACCAATATAGCTGGATATCAGGGCAGGCCTCCCCGAGCGCGATCACCGGAAAACCTCTTGCTTTCGGGGGCACGAACGGGCGGGTCGATGCCACGGCGCGCGGCGGATACTATGCGCTGCGCTATCTGGAAACCGCGCTCGCCCTCGACCCGAACACCGCCACGGTGGCGATCCAGGGGTTCGGGAATGTCGGCTTCCACTGCGCCAAGCTTCTGCATGCGGACGGGTATAAAATTGTCGCCATTTCGGATTCCGCCGGCGGCATCTACGACCCAAGCGGATTGGATCCGCTCGCCGTCATGCAACACAAGCATGAAACCGGCGGCGTGAAAGGCGCGAAGGGACAAGGCAAGACGAAAGAGATTTCAAACGCCGAGCTGTTGGAGCTTGATTGCGACGTGCTGGTGCCTGCCGCGCTGGAGCGGCAGATCACGCTCGAAAATTGCGACAGGATCAACGCCCGCATCATTCTGGAAATGGCGAACGGGCCGGTCTCGCCCGAGGCCGACAAGAAGCTGACGGAAGCCGGGCAGATCATCGTGCCCGATATCCTAGCGAATTCCGGCGGGGTTACGGTGTCCCATCTGGAATGGGTCCAGAACAGATCGGGTTTTTATTGGGACAGCTCGCGCGTCCGGGATCATCTGAAGACGACGATGGAGACCGAGACGCAATCGATCTGGACCTTGCACAACGAAATGGAGCTGTCGATGCGCGATGCCGCCTATATCCACGGCCTGCGGCGGATCGCTGAATCCGTGGAAGCCCGGGGCACGCCCGCTTATTTTGAGGGATCATAGCGGCCGATCCCGGCTCCGATCGGCACATCGAAAAGCACGATCTCGGGGTCAGCGACCGTCCAAGGTGGCCCGTATCCTCGCAAGGATAAGCTTTCACAGAAGCGTTGCTCGAGAATATGCATTCACAGTGTGAAGCGTTATCTGTCGACCCCAAAGGTTCCGCGGACGAATAGAGCAATCTCCCGCTCTGGGGCGCTGCGCGCGCGTTAGGGGTTTTGCGCGCGCAGCGCGAAGAGGTTCTGGCTTCTTCAGTCTGGCGCTTCGACCAGGATCTTCACCTGGGATTTCTCCGCGACAAGGGCCTCGAAGCCTTGCTCCACGATCTGATCGATCTTGATCCGCTTGGTAACCAGCTTGTCGGCGCTGAAATAGCCCTGCACCATCAGCTCCATCACTGCCGGGTAGACATTGCGGTATGCGATGGTGCCCTGCAGTTGGCGCTCTTTCAGAACGGCCGTATTGGGTTGGAAGGAAGCGTCTCCCTCCCAGATCGACACGATCAGCGTCTGACCTTCGTGGCGGGTGCTGTCGATGCATTGCGGCAGAACGCGCGGCACGCCTGTCACCTCGAAAGCAACGTGAACACCGCCGGTGGCCGCACGAATTTTCGCGACGGGGTCTTCCGCCATCGGGTCTATGGCGCTGGTGGCGCCGAGTTCGAGCGCTTTCTCGCGGCGTTCAACTGAGGGTTCTACGACATGGATCTGGGCCGCGCCCGCGACGCGCAGCGCCTCGACGACCAAAAGCCCGATCGGCCCCGCGCCGAAGACAGCAGCCGTGTCCCCGGCCTTGATCTTCGACATGCGCACCGCATGCAGCGCGACAGCGGCGGGCTCGACTAACGCACCCTGTTCCATCGACAGCGCGTCGGGCATCTTGTGAACCATCCGGGCAGGCACAACCGAGGTTGCAGCAAATCCGCCATGTCCCCCGGAGAGCCCGACAAAACCGAGGCTGTCACAGAGATTGTATTTGCCCTCAAGGCAGGCGGGGCAGGTGCCGCAGGCGAAGATCGGCTCGATTGCGACACGGTCGCCGATGCTCAGTCCCGTGACGCCTTCTCCCAACTCCGCCACGGTCCCACAATATTCGTGGCCCATGGTGATCGGCGCCTTGTCGTGGCTGAGCGGATGATCCTGCTCGACCGGGACGAAGATCGGTCCCGCCAGATATTCGTGCAGATCGGAACCGCAGATCCCGGTCCATGCGACCTTGATCGCGACCTCGCCGGGGCCGGGGGTAGGGGTATCTATTTCCTCGACGCGAATGTCTTTCACGCCATGCCAACGTGCAGCTTTCATGGAATGTCTCCGTTCAATGGGGGAAGTTCTCCCGGCCCGTGTGGGGCCGGGAGAGGGATGGGATCAGGAGAGGTGGTGGACTTCCTGGAGCCCGTAGACCGGGGTCTCCAGCCCCTCCAGTCGCGCTTTCAGTTGCAGCGCGAGATAGAGCGAGTAATGCCGCGATTGGTGCAGGTTGCCGCCCATGAACCACAGATGCTCCTGTTGGGTCGGCTTCCACATATTGCGCTGCTCGCCTTCCCACGGGCCGGGGTCTTTTGTGGTGTCCGAGCCAAGCCCCCAGACCTTGCCAACCTTGTCGGCGACCTCCTGGCTGATCAGATCGGCGGCCCAGCCGTTCATCGAGCCGTAGCCGGTTGCGAAGACCACCAGATCGGCGGGCAAGCGCGTGCCGTCGGCGAGCACCACAGCGTCCTCCTCGAAATGGTCGACCTGACCCTTGGCCAGCTTCACCTCGCGATCGATGATCAGCTGGCTGGCGCCCACGTCGATGTAATAGCCCGAGCCGCGGCGCAGGTATTTCATGAACAGCCCAGAGCCGTCATCGCCCCAGTCCAGATCGAAGCCCGCCTTTTCCAGCCCTGCGTAGAACTCCGCATCGCGCTCGCGCATCTGGTCATAAAGCGGGATCTGGAACTCGTGCATGATCTTGTAGGGCAGGGAGGCGAAGATCATGTCCGCCTTCTCGGTTGTGACCCCGTTCGCGAGCGCCTCTTCCGAATAGAGCGCGCCGAGCCCGATCTCCATCAGCGAGTCCGAGCGCACGATATGGGTGGAGGATCGCTGCACCATGGTGACATCCGCATCGCCTTCCCAGAGTGCCGCGCAAATGTCGTGCGCGGAGTTGTTCGAACCGATCACGACCACTTTCTTGCCAATCCACGGATCGGGGCCCTCATGCTGCGACGAGTGCTGGATCGTGCCCTTGAAGTCTTCCATGCCCGGGAAACGCGGCATGTTCGGCTTGCCCGACATTCCGGTCGCGAGCACAAGCTGCGTCGGCTCAAGTGTCACCGTCTCTCCGTCACGATTGACCTCGACCGTCCATTTTCCGGAGGCGTCATCGTAGCTGGCACCGGTCACTTCGGACCGCGTCCAGTAATTGATCTCCATCACCTTGGTATACATCTCGAGCCAATCGCCGACTTTGTCCTTGGGCGTGAAGACCGGCCAATTGTCGGGGAACTTGATGTAGGGCAGATGGTCATACCAGATCGGGTCATGCAGGCAGAGCGACTTGTAACGGCTCCGCCACTGGTCGCCGGGCCGGTCATGCTTATCCAGAACGATCGCAGGCACACCAAGCTGGCGCAGCCGCGCTCCCAGCGCGATGCCCCCTTGGCCGCCGCCGACGATCAGCACATAGGGCTGCGTGCCATAGCCCAGATCCGCCTCTTCCGCCTCGCGGTGCTCCTTCCACGAGGTCCGGTTCTTGCGCGCGCCATGTTCAGCGCCCATCGGACGGCGCGTGCCGCGGTTTTCCTCGAAACCCTTGAGCTCCTGAAGCGCGGTCAGCAGCGTCCAGATGCGGCCATCTCGGATCCGCATCAGGCCCCAGCCGCGGCCCGACTTCGTCTCGAAAGTGACCCAGGCGGTGATCACGCCGCCCTCCTCGGCAGGGATCTCGCCCGACTGGATCTCGAACTTGCCGGGGCGGGTGTGCTCGAGCTGGTTTCTCAGCATGTCGGCGACGCCGTCCGGCCCTTCCACGGTTTTCAGGTTCCAGCTGACCGCAACGAGGTCGCGCCAGTAGCTGTCGGTCGCAAACAGCGCGGCCGCGCGGTCGATATCGCCGCTCTCCAGCGCGGCGTTCAGGCTGTCCAGCATGTCCTGGGTCTGTGTGTTAATGGTGGTATCAAGCATCGCGTCTCCTCCTCTGCGCGTGTCTCTAGGAGGAGTATCGGCGCGTGATCGCTGAGCGATCCATGGTCGCGACGCGTGCAAAGGGAGGAAAAGCGACTGCTGCGGCGCGGCATGTTGCGTGCGCAACAAGGGCGCAACATATCACTCGGGCGGACGCAACCCGGCCTTGCGAATCCGGCGCAGGATAGTCGAGCGGTTGACCCCGAGCCGCCGGGCGGCGCGCGCCATGTTCCACTCGCAGGCGTCCAGAATCTCCTCGAGCATGTCCCAAGGGTCGCTCGGTGCAGGCAGGGCCTTTTCGATATGTGGAGTGATTTCGACGGGGCTGGGCAGATCGAGGAGGTCGATCACCGAGCCGACACAGAGCGCCGCCGCCACGTCGAGAACCTGTTCGAGCTCGCGGATATTGCCGGGCCAGCTACGTCCCAGCAATTCGGCCCGTGCCGAGGGCGACAGCCGGACCGCGTCGCCCGCGTGGCGGCGCAGATGACGCGACATCAGCCAATCGAGATCACGCCGCATCCGCAGGGGCGGGACGCTGAGCGCGCACCCCGCGAGCCGATGGAAAAGCGGACGCGGCAGCGCGATCTGGCTGGGCTCAAAGCAACTCGTCGCCAGCGTGCGCAATTCGGGGCGCCGGTCGAGTAGCCCGCCGAGCGCGATCGCCGTCTCCGGAGCGATCTCTTCGATCCGGCGCAGCAGGAGTGTCGTCGGCCCGATCGCCTCGGCGCAGTTTTGCATCAGCGTCTGCGGGTCGAGCCCCGCGCATTCGAGGCTGATGAACCCTTGCGCCTTGCTGCTCATGTGGATCGCACGGGCGAGTTTCGTCTTTCCGGTGCCGGTCTCACCACAGATCAACAGGGGCACATTGCCCGGGGCCAGCCGCTCAGCCTGTCCGATCAAACGGTTCATCTCCGGATCGCCCCCGGTCAGCCCCGCGAGCGGCCCGCCACGACGCATTCCCTGATGAGGGTGACGTGGCGCTTTGGGTGCGATCGCATGGCCAAACAACGCCCCGCCATCGCGCATCTCGATCACCCGCTCCTCGGTCGGGCGGTCACGCATCAGGTCGGGCAGGTCATCGACGTCGATGCTGAGCACCTCATCGATCCCGCGCCCGAGGATCGGGGCGCCTTCGGGAAACAATCGCCGCGCGGCGCGGGTATAGCCCAGCACGCGACCGGAGCCATCGAGCCGCACCGCCGCTTCGGGATCGACATCGAGGAATTCCGGGCTGGAGGACAGGCGCAGCACCCAGTCGCGCGGGCTCTCGGCCATCAGGTTGGCCATCTCGACCCGTCGTGCCGCTGACGTCACGAGATTCATCGCGAGGTTCTGGCTGCTCTTGGGCGTGGGCGAGCGCAAAAGCGAAATGTCGAGCACCGCTGCCAGTTGTCCGAGACTGTCGAAGATCGGCGCGGCGGTGCAGGACAAAACAGTATGGGCGTTTCCGAAATGATCGTCCTGATGCACGGTCACAGGCTCTTGCGTCACGATGCAAGCCCCGACACCACAGGTTCCGGCCAGGTCCTCGGACCAGTTCGATCCTAGATAGAGCCCCGCGCTGCGCAGGTCTTCGGTGAAGAGATCGTCGCCGAAGAAATCGACACAGACCCCTTTGGCGTCGGTGAGCAGCAAGACGTAATTTTGTCCTGCCACCTGCCGGAAAAGCGACTGCAACCCGGAACGCGCCGCCGCGATCATCCATTCCGCCTGCTTGCGGTGATCGCGCAGCTCTGCCTCGGTCACGATATAGGCCGGGTCGGAGCGCGTCGGATCCATGCCGTAAAGCTCGACACAACGCCGCCACGAGGCCGAAACGAAACTGTCTCGCCCGGTCTGGCTGCCGTCCAGCACCCGTCCGATCTCCTCGACATGCCCTGCATCTCTCATGGCGCGTCGCCTCCCAGAAGGGACGATAGCACAGACTGCGCTTCAGACCGGAATAGAAATTGATCTTAGAGAATGGTGTGCCGATGCGGAGCTTTTTACTTCTAACTCCAACAAGGTCGCGCCAAGCTGCAATCGTTTTGCGATTGCCTTTGAAAATTTGAATGCACGAGAAGTGAGAGCTGCGGTGCGATATCCCGACCGACCACGCGGGCCGTCCGGCTTGGTGGCCCTCTCGGTGATTTTGGCTCGGCCGATGTCGATGTTGGCGGCTCCTGTGCGAACGTCGGCGAACACACCCGCGATATGATCCGGCGCGACAAGTAGGGGGCGGAGCAGGAGGCAACTCGATCACGTTGTCCGCGGCGCAGCTGTTCCGACTTGAAAGGCCTTCAGACGGGCGCGTAGCTTGAGAGCCAACACATAACCTCCGGAGGCCCCATGCGCTGGCTCTTTCGCGCTCTCGCTCTCGTCGTTCTGATCGCCCTGAGCCTCGGGGGGGCGCTCCTGCTGATCCCGTCGAAGAAGATCGCCCAGATCGCGGAGGCACGGTTCGAGGCCGCAACCGGGCGCAAGATGACGCTGAGCGGGTCGGTCCATGCGACGATCTGGCCACAGCTTGGCGTGCGCACGGGGCCGGTCGAGATCGCGAATGCGGATTGGTCCAAGGACGGGCCGATGCTCTCGGCCAAGGGGCTCCAGATCGGTGTCGATCCAAGCGCGCTGATCGGCGGTGAGGTTCGCGTCTCCAAGGTCGACGTGCTCTCGCCGAACATCCTTCTCGAGCGGCGCAAGGACGGGACCGGGAACTGGGAGGTCACGCCACCGGACGCGGCCACCAGCACCCAGACCGCGCGCCCGGGCCCGGGCGAGGGCGGCGGGATGACGGCTTTCAGTCTCGACAAGGCGGAGATCAGCGACGGATCGGTGAGGTGGATCGATCATGCGAGTGGCCAGCGCCTTGCGCTCAGCCACCTCGATGCGAGCCTCGCGCTTCCGTCCTTCGACGGTCCAGCGCGCCTTGACCTGACAGGGCAGGTCGAGGGCAAGGCGCTGAAGGTCAATGGCACGCTCGAAAGTTTCGCGTCCTTCCTTGCGGGCGATCCGGCCCCCACCGATCTTGCGCTGACCCTCGACGCGTCGTCGATCGGCTTCAAAGGCACGTTTGGGACGGCACCCTTGGCGGCAAAAGGGGCGCTCACCGCAAGCGTCAAGGATCCAACCGCGCTGGCTGCGATCTTCGGACAGACCGCGCGAGATCTGCCGAAGGGGCTGGGGAGTGACACGATTACCGCGAAGGGCGATGTGACACTGGGCGCGGATGGCGCGATGCAACTGCGCGGTGGCAAACTCACGCTCGACGGCAATGCGCTGAGCGTGGCGGGCGATCTGTCCTTCGCGAAAGGCAAGCCGCGGATCGATGCCCAGATCGACGCGGGCGCGCTTGATCTCTCGGCGCTGACCGGGGCGTCGGGCAAGGCTGGCGCAGGCGGGTCCTCCTCCGGCTCAGGCTCTGGTGCCAGTGGCTGGTCGACCACGCCCATCGACGCCTCGGGCCTGAGAGCGCTGGATGGAAAGATCGCCCTCGATGCGAGTTCCATCGATTTCGGCACTGCCAAGCTGGGCCCGACCAAAGCGCAGATCACGATCGACAACGGCCGGGCGGTTGCGGATCTGCGTCAGGTCTCGGCCTATGGCGGCAGCGTCACCGGGCAGGTGGTGGCCAATGCGCGCAGCGGGTTCTCGGCGTCGGCCGATCTGGTGGCAAAGGGCGTCTCGATGCAGCCGCTTCTGAGCGATCTGGCTGATTACACGCGTCTCGATGCGAAGGCGGATCTGGCGGTGAAGCTCCTGGCCTCGGGCAACAGCGAGGCCGCGCTGGCGCGCTCGCTTTCGGGCTCGGGCAATGTCGCCTTCGGCAAGGGGGCGCTGGAGGGGCTCGATCTGGTGGGGATGCTGCGCACGCTCGATCTGAACTACGTGGGTGAGGGGGCGAAGACGATTTTCGATCAGATCACCGCGAGCTTCACCATCGCCAAAGGGGTGCTGTCGAATGACGACCTTGCGCTGAAAGCACCGCTTCTGAGTGCTGCGGGCAAGGGGCGGGTCGACATCGGGGCGCAGAGCCTCGATTACACCGTCACGCCGACCGCGCTCAGCAAGGCCGATGGCACGGGTGGGGTGAAGGTGCCGCTCTCGATCACGGGGCCCTGGGCGAAGCCGAAATTCGGCCTCGATATGAAGGCGCTCTCGGGCGACAAGGTCGATGCCGCGAAGCAAGACCTGAAGGCGAAAGCGGAGGCCGAGATCGCCAAGAAGCTCGGGATCACGCCGCAGGAGGGCCAGAGCACCGAGGATGCCGCAAAGCAGAAGCTCAAGGAGGAGGCCGCGAAAGGTCTGCTGAAGCTCTTCAAGTAGGGGGCTTCTATGTTCGTGGCAGTGCTTCGTTCATGACAAGGGGTCTCGAGAGGTTCACCCCGCATGTCTGCTGGATGGGATCGTCTCATCCAGACCGTCGATCGCTCGCAGTTTCGGCAGGGGGCTGGAGCGATTTGCTTTGAGAAATGCGCAAAATGCCTCCACGCCCCCCTTATCGTTCGCTATCCGAGCCCCATCCCCGACAGGTTTGACCTCTCCGGATGTGGCGCGCTTGACGCATTCCCCCTATCCCGGACTACCGTCTCACCATGAACACGAAAACCACCACGTTGGAGATTACCTGCTCGATATCGTGAGCTGCGCCCGTAACCGGGTGCCTATCGGTGTCGAGATTTCAATCAGGTCATTTTCAAGCGATGGTGGTCGCCATGACGCAGAAGCGCGTTCAAGTTCTCCATAAAAAGCCCCTTTCAGCAAGCCTGGCCCGGTCGACGGTCACGGGCAAAACAAATACCGCTTTCGTAAAGCGGTGGGGTCGCATGTTCCCGAGCGACGAGTCTCGAGATGATTGCGGTGACATTTTCGACGGTCCGTCGAAAGAGTGGCGTGAGCGAAATAAGCGTGAAAATCATCGGATTTTTCGCGCTGTAGAGCGACTTGTCGATCAGAAATTCAGGAGCACTTTCGAGGTCGACAAGAATATCAGCGACACGTCCGTCAAACGGATGCATCACCTTTATACGCTTGGCGCTAGACTTGCGGGGCCGGAAGCCGCGGAGTCCGTTTATGATCTCGCGGCGGTGTTGCATGCGCAGGCGCCTTGGCTTGCAGAGGTGTCGACCTCGATCATGAACCAGGGGCTCGCGCATATTGTGGCTGGAGGCGTCGGGTTGCGCTTCGACCCGATGATCCTCGTCGGATCGCCAGGATGCGGGAAGACCCATTTCGCGCGGCTTGTTGCTGAATTTGCGCGCACGCCGCGCGCAATCATCGACGTGGGGGCCGGGGGTGCCGGGTTCCGGATCGCAGGCGTTGAACATGGCTGGTCCTCTGCCAGGTCAGGAGTCCCGGTCGAGTTGATCTCGGAAACCGCGGTTGCGAACCCGGTGATCGTTGTAGACGAGGTCTGCAAGGCGGGCGGCGCCATGCACTCTGCAGACAGGTCGGCAACGTCTCTGACAACATCGCTGCTACAGGTCCTTGAGCGGTCGAGCGCAGAGCACTTCGTCTGCCCGTTCTTGCGCACGCGCTTCGACCTTAGCCATGTGAACTGGATCCTGACCGCTAATTACGAGCACCAGATTCCCGCGCCGCTTCTCGACCGGTGTCAGGTGTTTCGTGTCGATGTGAGCAAGCCTGAGCACCTCGTGGCGTTCTTCAACCGTGCGGCCGGAGACGATGCCGAGCCGGGAGAGCTGGAACGCGTGGGCGCATTCATCGAGGAGATGTGCGATGCCGGGCGTCCTCCGAGCCTGCGGCAGATCGGGCGTCTTGCGAAAACTCTGCGCGCAACCAGACGCGACATGTTGATGTGATTGCCGCCAATTTCATCGGGAAGCGAGGAGCGGAAAGAATGACGAAAGCTCTGATCGTGGCGGATCTTCACTTGGATATGTGGTCAGAAGCCGGTCGAGATGCGCTTGCGGATCTCGATTTCCGCAAAGTGGACCTGATGATTGTCGCCGGGGATCTCACGAACAAGCCGAAGGTCAGATGGAAGCAGGCGTTCGAGAGGATCGGGCAGCAGGTCGATCTCGAGCGCGTGTATGTCGTGCCTGGAAACCACGACTATTATCATCACGCGCTTGACGGTGATGACCGGCTCGAGCAGATCGCGCGCGACGCTGGGGCAAACTTCGCGCAGAAGCGAGAGATCATCCTAGGGAGCAAGCGATACCTTTGCTGCACGCTCTGGACGGACTTCCAAAAGGGACCTGGAACTCTCGAGAGTCGGGATCATGATGCCCGGGCGAAGATGAACGATTACCGCTACATTCGCGTGGCGTCAGCCGCATACAGAAAGGCTCGGTCGGCGGATACGATCGCGAAACACCGCGAGCATCTCTCATGGCTGCGCTCAAAGCTGGCCGAGGGTTTTGATGGGGAAACCGCGGTGGTTACCCATCACGCGCCGACCTTTGATGTTCTCCCAGGAGGACAGAAGCTCAGCTGGTGTTATGCGAGTGACCTGACGGATCTCATTCACGAATATCAGCCAGCCGAGTGGTATTTCGGGCATACGCATCACCGAACTGAGCTCCTTGTCGGGAAGACGCGGGTCGTGAATGTTTCGATCGGATATCCGATGCAGAACATGGGTGGCGCTGTCGAAGGTAAGAAGCCTCGGGTCCGACTGTATCCGAAGGGGCGTCGAGTGTGAGTTCAGCTTTTTCGTGGGAAAGAATGGGGCTGGCGGTTTGATGCCTATGCCGTTGAAGCTGCGGTTGCGGCGGTAACGCTGGTCGCTGTGACTACGGAGCGCATGCGTCTAGACCAGCGAGCCGGCCGTCCCGGCGTCTAGACCGGCGAGCCGACCGTCCCGGCGCCTAGCTGTGCTGAAAGGCGCGGGCCCCTCCCTTTTGCTCGGGCCTACGCAATCGCCACCCAGAGAACATGAACGGCCATGTAGATCACGACCAAAGAACCGATCGTGTAGAAGGTCGCCCGGACTTCGTGGGTTTGGCGCGTGGCATAAGCCAAGAAATGCGCAAGCCGTGTGGCAACGAACCCATACATCAGAGCCTGCGCGAGCCAAAGTGCGGGGTCGACCATGACGAACAGGAAACCCGCGACCCAGAAGGCTGGAATGTTCTCCAGGTCGTTTCGATGCATGCGCCGAGACCGATCAACATAGTCGTTGATCTCAAGCTGCGCCGGGTCGGGCGCCTTATTGAGAAGGCCAGTTTGAACGTCCTCCGGGCTCGCAAGCCCGGAGTTGGTTTTCTGCATCCGGTAGACCGTCATCCAGCCCTGGCCCATCACTTTGAGCACCATCAGAGCGGCTGAAATCACGTAAGTCGCAAAGACCGGATTTTCCAAGCTCAGTAGGGCCATCGCATCCTCCATGGACCGCTCATTCGGGGCGCGTCACGCCGACGGAACGGCGCCTCTTCAAGCTGTCAGATCGTCGAGCTTGGCATCTGGTGCATTATTTTTCACCGATGTGATGCCATTCTCGCGGGCGGCTTCGCTGCTATAGGCTTCGCTGGTCCCGATAACCTGGCCGTTGGTGGCCTTGAGGTTGAACATCGGTTTGCCCGACGTCGTGGCCTTGCGCTCATAGCGCTCGTCCTGCGGCGCGTTCTTGCGCACGGATGCGATGCCCTGTTCGGCGCTTGCCTTTTGCTTATAACCCTCGCTGGCAAGGATGGTCTCACCGTTCCCGGCTTTCAGTCGAAAGCGGTATTCGCCCGCCTTGTCCTTATAGAGTTCGAATTTTCCAGCCACCTGTCTGTATCCTTTTGAAAACTGCTTACGCGATCAATTTGAAGCGAGCAGTCCTTCGTTGGCAATGCCTTTCGGATGCCCCCAATCGCCCACACGGCCAGATTGCAGGGCCATTCGTTCGGCGTTGAGCGCAATCAATGTCGCGATGCGCTATCGCTGTGATGCTGAAGCGTGAGCACCGAGGGAGTATGACATGGTCAACAAAATTCTCATCGCAACCGACGGTTCGGACGCGTCAAATCGCGCGGTGGAGCTCGGAGCGGATATCGCCGCGCGCTTCAGCGTGCCGGTCGTGCTGCTCCATGTTCTTTTGCGCGATCACCTCTCGGAGGGGCTGCGGCACATGGCCGAAGTGGAATACGAACCCGCGGAGGGTGGTCGGACCCTCTTCGAAGCGGTTTCGGCGCTGCCCCATGCCCGCTTCCCCCTCGCAGATCTCATACCGAGGAACGCCCGGACCGAGGACGAGTTGCTGCGCGCCGTGGCAAAGCGCATCCTCGACGTCGCCGAACGCACGTTGCAAGATAATGGCGTGGAGCGCGTGGAAAGTCTGACCGCGGATGGCGATGCCGCCCGCCGGATCGTTGAAGCTGCCGAGGACACCGGCGCAGATATGATCGTGATGGGCGCGCGGGGGCTATCGGACCTCAAGGCGCTGATTGTTGGAAGCGTTTCTCAAAAGGTCCAGCATCTGTCTCCCGTGACCGTCGTGAGCGTCCGCTGATCTCGAGACTTGACCCGAGCGGAGGCAGCGGCCCTGATGGGCGTCCGAGCAGAGCTACTATCGCGGGCGTAATCGTCAACTGCTGATTATGCGCTCTGACCCATGCCCATGGGCCGACATCAAAATCAGCCCATGGTTGTCGTGTTTCGAGGTCGCAAAAGTTCAGAGGACTTTCTGATTTTGTGCCGATCTGAGCTTCTAGGTCAGAAGGAGATATGCATCGACGCTCTCACTTGTTGGCTATGTGCGGAGGCGAGGTCGGAAGTGAACTGATAGCCCAGCTCGAAGTCCATGTTCTGATCGACCGTGCCGCGCAGCGACAGCCCGAGGGTCAGGGCATCCTGCGATTGCGTGTCCCCGGCCAAGGAGTAATCCATCGTTCCGAGATCGGCGTAACCGAGAGTTTGCGTGAAGCCACCATTGAAAGCATGCCGGTATTCCAGCTGCGCGCCGGGTGTCAGGGTCCCCCAGTCGCGACGCATGTCATATTCGGCCGTGATCCCGATGACGCTCGAAGCTGTCGTGTTTTCGAGCTTTCCGTAGTCTAGCGCCCAAACCGACGAGCCGGTTTCCGAGTAGCTGTCCAGCGACAGTTTCACCACGTCGAGGCGGCCATAGCTCGACGTGCTCCATCGTCCCAATTGCCCGAGTTGCGATAGGCCGAGCGAGCCGAAGAGCATATGGCCGCCGCGCTCGCCCGAAAGCATCACGCCGCCGTCGGTCGAGTAACGGTTTTCCCGGAAGTCCAGCTTGCCATAACCGCCTGTCGCATCGAGGAAGAGATCGGGCTTCATCTGCCATGTGGCGTAGAGCGAGACGGTTTTCGCCCGCGAGCGCGACTTGCTTCCATCCGGCCCGAAGGTCGTCCGGTTATACCCGAACCCAAGCGCGGCCCCCGCGGCCATGTCGCTGCCGAAGACCCGGTCGACCCCGAGCGTGATCCCTTGCGTCGAGAGCTTGTTGGTATAGCCGCCATCGACCTGATCCCTGCCGAAATCGAGCGTGCCTGTCGCCCAAATGCGGTAGGGCAGATCAGAGCCGTTCTGAGCGGGCTGCAAAGCGCGGGAGACGAGATCGATGACCTGCTCCGGCTCCGAGGAGCTCTCCGAATTGGTGGCGGCCGGATCGAGCAGGTAGTTCGTGCTCGGCGTGGTCGCCCCTTGGGCTGCCGACGCCTCCGGCGCACCGCCTGTCCCCGCAAAGGCTTGGGATGTCGTTCCCCAACCGGTGCGGTTCCCGCCCGAGCGCAGCATGCCATGAAGCGTGTCGAGACGCCGATGCGTGTTGTCGATCTGGGTTTGCGCGAAACGATGCGATGTCGAAACCTGCGAGACGATCATGCTCCGCACGGTCGGATCGAGCTCAGGGGCAGGGCGACCGTTGACGGCCAGAGGCTGTGCCGCCGAGCTTGCGGGCGCATTGGCGGCATCCCCGGAGTAATCCGCGGTGATCGAATGCGAACCCGTCGAGAGCGTGCGCGTGGTATAGCTCGCCGTCGAGCCGGATAGCGCGACCGTCGCAATCGCGGTGCCACCGTCGCGGAAGATGATGTTGCCGGTCGGCGAGGCACCGCTCGTCACACTCGCCGTCATCGTGACCGGAACGCCTTGCAGTGCGCTGCTCGACGAAAGGGTCAGCGATACTCCGGTCGCGGCTTTCGAGACGGTAAAGCCCGCGTAGCTTTGCTGATCGGTATTCCCCGCGCCATCCTTCACCTGCACCGTGAAATCATAGGACCCGGCCGTTGTCGGCGTTCCGCTCAGGACACCACCACTGCTCAGGCTGATATTGGACGGAAGGGTGCCCGAGGCGATCGAGAACGTGTAAGGCGCGTTGCCGCTCGTGGCGGTGATCGTCTGGTTGTAGGGCGTGCCGACCATTGCGCCGGGCAGGCTCGTGGTGGAGATCACCGGCGCGGCAGCCGTCACGTTGAACGCGTAGTTTTGCGTTCCGGTATAGGGTCCCGTGCCGGTCGAGCTGTCAGTGGCGGTGATGGAAAAGTTGAAGCTGCCATAGCCCGTCGGCGTTCCGGAAAGCACGCCGCCTGACGAGAGGGTCATGCCAGTGGGCAAGGTGCCAGAAACGGAATAGGTGTAGGGGGAGGTGCCGCCACTCGCTGTGATCGTCTGGCTGTATGCCGTATTCTGCGCCGCATCGGGCAAGGTCGTTGGCGCCACGGAGATCGTCGGTTGGTTTACGGTCAGCGTGTAGGTTTTCGTGGCGCTCGCCGGTGATCCTGTGCCGGTGCTGCTATCGATTGCCTTCACTGTGAAGGAAAAAGTGCCGCCCGCAGTCGGTGTGCCCTTGAGGGTCCCGGAGGTCGTGAGGTTCACCCCCGCAGGTAGGGATCCCGATTGAACTGTAAACGTGTAGGGTGCGATGCCGCCACCGGCCTTGATCACCTGACTATAGGGGCTCCCCACCGTCGCATTGGTAAGAGAGGCTGGCGAGGTAATGCTTATCGTCGCTGAGGCGATCGTCAGCGTGAAGGACTTCGTCACCTTGAAGGGTCCGTTCCCGGTGCTGGAATCGGTGCCTGCGACAGTTAATTGGAAAGTGCCGCTGACCGTGGGTGTGCCGGAAATCGTGATGGATGTGCTGTTGAAGGCTGTGACGCTAAGACCAGCGGGGATGCCGAGGATCGAATAGCCGATATAGGGGGCCGTGCCACCCGAGAAGGTGAAGGTCTGGCTGTAGCTCTGTCCGACGGTTGCGCTGAACGACCCGCTGGCGGCGATGCTCAGGGTGGGATTGCTCACGGTGATCGAGGCGGTCGCCGCGTTCGAAGTTCCGGTGGAATTGGTGCCGGTATAGGAAAAGCTGTCCGCCCCGGCATAGCCGGCGGTGGGCGTGTAGGTGATCGAGGTCCCGCTGACGCTGGTCGTCCCGTGGGAGGGCTGCGAGGTCACCGCAACCGATGTCGGGGTGCCGCCGCCGGAAAAGTCGAGCGGAATGCTGTTTGCGCTGCTGCCATAGGCAACCGTCTGCGAGACCGCACCGGCCACCGGGGCTGCGGGCCCCGAGCCGTTGTAGGCCACGGTGATAATGCCGCCGTTATAGGTTGCCGTATCGAGCCCATTGACCGTGACGATCGGGATGATCTCCAAATTCGACGTGTCGCTCGACGTCGTTACATAGCGCGCCGTGCAGGTGACCGTTGCGTTCGTCTGGTTCGTGCCTGCCGGGCAAATTGTCTGAACCGAGCCGGCGGGAAACGCCTGAAAGGTGATCGAAGCGGAATTGTAGGCGTAAGAGTCCGTGTTGAAGGTGACGCTCAGATCGATGGTCTGGCCCGCGCCGGAGAAGGTCGTCGGAGATGCGGTCGGCGTGCCCACGAAGGTGACGGCGGCGGCGGCCTGCCCGAAGAAGATCAACGCCGTTGCGATCCCGAGGGCACGCAGCGCCGTGCGCATTTTTTGATCCAAGCGGCTGGCTGGATTGTCGCTCTGAGTGGATTTGGAGGTTGCCGTAGCGGCAGGTTCACGACATGCGACAAGACGCGCGAACAGGCGCGCAAGCTTGTTGAAAGCTTCCATTTGAAATTGTCCCCGTTTGGCCCCCACAGGCCTGAATTTATTGATTTTCGGCGCGTTGACGTAACGTGCGTCTCATCCCTGTTTTCAATCAGGTGGATAAGTTCGTGGCTGTCAAATCACTAACGTTATTATCACCGATACGTGATACGGGCATTTCTCGCCAAGGCGGTATCTTCCCGGTCGGATCGCAGGGTTTCGCTGCGGTTAGCCCGGATGGCCCGATATCCTCTTTCTCGGTGACAAAACTCGCTTCAGTCGCTGGCCTGTTTATGCTCGCGGAAGATCGTGAAAACGCCGCTCGCGATGATGATCGCCGCGCCCACGACCGTCATCGCATCGGGGCTCTCACGCCAGATGAGCCAGCCAAAGAGCGTCGCCCAGAGCAAACCGGTGTAGTCCAGAGGCGCCACGACGACCGCAGGCGCGAAACGGAAGGCCTGCGTGATCATCGTCATCCCGGCGGTACCGAATATCGCGAGCCCCGCGAAAAGCCAGAGATCCTCGGACCGCACCGGCACCCAGACGAATGGCACGATCAGCGCACTCAGCAGCGCGCCTGCGCCCGTCAGATAAACAAGCAACGTCCACACGCTCTCGCGGCTGTCCACCCAACGGGCACTGAGCATCAGCAGGGCATAGACAAGTGCCGTCGCGACTGGCAGCAGTGACACCAGCTGAAACGTCGCGCCGCCCGGGCGGATGATCACGAGAACCCCGAGAAACCCGACCAGCACGGCGAGCCAGCGCCGCCAACCGACCTCTTCCCCGAGGAAAGCGGCTGAAATCACGGTGATGAAGAAGGGGGCGACGAAGATAAGCGCGGTCGCCTCTGCCAGACCGAGATGGATGAAGCTGGTGAAGAACATCATTGCGGCCCCAACCCAGAGCGCACCGCGCAGCAAATGCGCAAGCGGCCGGTGCGACCGCAAGGCTTTGGGGCCACCGAAGAGCAGCGCGATCACGATGGTGGCCGGCAGGGCGATCACGTTGCGCAGGAATAGGATCTGCAGGGGGGAATAGCCGGCGGTCAGTGCTTTCGCGAAGGCGTCATTGGCGCTCAGACAGGCCACGCCCACGCACATCAGGAAGATGCCCTGCGTGTAAGGTCTCGGCGCGTTGGAAACCGCAGAGCTCATCGTTGCCTCCCTGATTGGACCAGCCCTACGAGGAGGGGTCAAACGAGCCAGACCTACACTGTCGGAGGGAGCGCGGAAAGCGCGACATGGTTCTTTGGAGTTCGCCTGCGAGATTAGTCGCCCCTTTCTCAGAGCTTCAGCTTGTATCCGACATGGGTCGGTTCAAATCCCAAACGGTCATAGAAGCGATGCGCGTCCGGACGGGCCTTGTCCGTGGTGAGCTGAACCAGCGAACACCCGCGCGCCCGGCATTCGCTGATCGCCCGGGCAAACATCGCTTCCCCAAGCTTGCCGCCCCGATAATCGCGCGCGATCCGCACCGCCTCGATCTGTCCGCGCCAGGCGCCCTGTCTGGCGAGGCCGGGCAGGAAGCTGAGCTGCAATGTTCCGACGACCGCTCCCTTGCGCTCGGCAACGACCAGCAGCTGGTTCGGGTCGCTTTCGATTGCGGAAAAGGCCGCGCGGTAGGGCTCTGGCAGGGGCGCGCGCAAATCCTCGCGCATGGCCCCCAGCGGATCGTCAGCGAGCATCTCGACGATCACGAGCAGATCGGTCTCGCGAGCCGGGCGAATGGTCAGAGGTATATCGATCATGGTCTTGTCCTCTCTAATGCGCGGCAGATCCGAGCGCGTCGGCTCCAGCCCGAACCCCGTCACACCTGTCCGGCCACCGTGACGGTCGCGCCGAGGTAGCCGATCGAGGCGGCCAGTGCGGCCACCCAGCGCAGATGGTTCCGGCGGGTCCAGTCGCGCGTGTAACTGGCCCAATAGGCATATGCGTCGGGGCTCTGGTGCTCCATGCGGTCAAGACGCTGATTCATCGGCACGTTCTTGCGGGCGGTGACCGCCACGACGCCGAGGATGTAGAACCCGGCGGCCGCGGCGAGCCAGAGCGCCACGTCAGGTCCCGCAAGGTATATCCCGACGACCGCGAGCAGGATCGAGACGAAGGCCAGCCCGAGCAGGAGCGTGGCGAATAGCGATCGATAGACCTCACGGTTTATCATCTGCATCGCTTCGATCCCGGCTGCGGGTTCGGCCCGTCCAAGCGCGCGCATCACGAAATCGGAGAAGGAGAGAAACACACCTGCGACGAGGCCCGTGGCAAGCGTTGCGGCGACGAGGCTGATTTCGAAGAGTTGTTGTATCATCGGGGTGTCTCCTTTTGGAGCGTTCGGTTGGAGGTGCCGGCGGCGCTGTGAATGTGGCAGCGAGCGATGAAAATCAGCCTTTTGGATGCCCTGCACGGCAGACTTTCCCGGTCATATCGATCACGCCCGGAAGGGCCCCACCGCCGCGGCAGGTTCAGCGCGCGGGCTGCGCCGCCGAGAGGCCGGGTGCCCGCTGCCAAAGGCGGCGGCGGAACGCGGCGAGGCAGAGCGCGGCAAGGATCAGTTCCACGACGAGGGCACCGATCACCTTGCCCGAGGGCATCCCGTCCGCGATCAGTCCGACCAGCCGTCCGACCGGAAAGGCGATGAAGACCGTCAGGGCCGCAGCCATGGAGACGGGCAGGGCTGCCTGCCGCCAGATGCCGAGGAGCATCAGAAGACCGAACCCCGCGAGACCTGCGCCGGGTGCGCGCAGTTCGCTCAGCAGATTGGCGTCGTCGCCCAACGTGATGCCGTAGGTGGCGTAGAAGGCGTGCGGCACGAACAGGATGGACGCGCCGATGGTGAGCGCGGTGATGCCGGAGAGGCCGAGCGCGATCTTCTCGAACAGGGTGGGTCTCATGTCACGTTCCTTTCGTGGGGCGGTATCAGGCAGCGCTTGTCCAGGCGCCGGTGCGGGCAGCGGCCCGGGCGAAATCTGCAAAGTCGCGGGGCGCACGGCCGAGCGCGCGCATAACGCCGTCCGCGGTGTGGGCGTTGCGCCCGTCCAGCGTTTCGCGCGCGATGGCCGTGAAGACGTCGGCGACGAAATCGCCGCCAGCCTGCGCGACGGCCTCGTGGAATGCCTCGAAGCTGATCGGGATGTGCCGGATCTCGCGCCCGGTGGCCCGCGATAGCTCGCCCGCCATGTCGGCAAATGTCATCAGCCGCGGTCCCGTCAGCTCGTAGAGTTCGCCCTTATGGCCGTCTTCGGTCAGCGCGGCGACGACGACCTCGGCAATGTCGTCGATGTCGATGATGGGCTCGACGACATCGCCGCCGGGCATCGGAAGAACGCCGGAGAGGACCGGGTCGCGAAGGTAGCCCTCGGAGAAGTTCTGCGCGAACCAGGCGGCCCGGACGATCGTGAAGTCGATGCCGGACTTGCGCACCACCTCTTCGCCCAGCCGGGCGTGGTGTTCGCCGCGACCGGAGAGCAGCACGAGGTGTTCGACGCCAACGTCGCGGGCCGTCTCGCAGAGGGACTCCAGCTTTTCCACCGCTCCGGGGAAAGCAAGGTCAGGAAAGTAGGTGACGTAGGCTGCGCGCGCCCCGCGCAGGGCTGGTGCCCAGGTTTCGGGGGCGTCCCAATCGAAGGGCGTTGCAGAACTGCGCGAGCCGCGGCGCACGGGAAGGCCCCGCGCCTCGAGGCGGTTGGCGACACGGCGGCCGGTCTTGCCGGTTGCGCCGATGACGAGAATCTCCCGGTCTTGCATGGGCTGTCTCCCTGGCTTCGGTTTCGATAACCAAGGGATAAGCGCGGGGAGGCTGCGCGGTCTTGACCGGTGAGGCCAGCCTTTTGACCGCCGTCGCCAACGCGCCCGTCAGCGGTGGGTCATATCCTTGCGGTAGCTCGCCGGCGTCGTGCCGACCCAGCGCTTGAACGCGCGGGTAAAGGCGCTCTGCTCGGAGAAGCCGGTGAGGAACGCGATCTCGGCCAGGGAATGGCTCTCGTCGCGCAAAAGCCCTTCGGCAAGGTCGCGGCGGGTTTCTTCGGTGAGGCTCTGAAAGTTCACCCCATGCTCGGAGAGGCGCCGGTGAAAGGACCGCGCACTGAGCCCGAGACTACGAGCGATCTCGGCCATCTTGGGTGCGCCCTCGCTGAGGGCTTGGGCGATTGCGGTTTTCGCCTGCGAGACGAGCGCGGGCTCTTGCGTGATCTCGGCCATTTCCGCGTCGAGATGCTTTGTTAGATATTTCGAAATACCCTCGTCGCCGAGAATATTGGGCCGGGCCAGCGTCTCGTTGTCATAGAAGATCGCGTCGAGATCGGCCCCGAAGCGCACCGGACAGCCGAACCAGTCCTCGTGTGCGGTAATCGAGCGCGGAGCGGGATGCCGGACAAGCACCTCCACGGGTGCGAGGGGCACTGGTGCGACCTGCCTTGCGATGGACACGGCGCTCGCAAGGGTCGCCTCGTTCGACAGTCGCATCCCGAGGCGCCGCTCGCCTTCACGGTGCAGGATGAAGAGGGTGCCCCCGGCCTCCGGCCGCAGCTCGTATTCGACGACGCTGGTCCAGAGGCGCGCATAGCGTTCAACCCGCGCGTAGGACGCTCGGAGCGTCGTTGCGGCCTTGAAGGCCAGTCCAAGCGCACCGTATTCATCAAGCCGCATCGAGGCGCCCGTGCGCAGCGGAAGATCCGTCACGTCGATCTGATCGGCAATTTCCTCGAGCATGTCGTAATAACGCTCGGCGGAAACCATCCGCCCGGCGTTCCAGGGATCGTCAGGAGCAATCCCGACGCTGGCCAGCATCGCGGCAGCGTCAACGCCACCGCCCGCTGCGGCGACGATCTTGCGTGCGAAGAGAGACGTCACATACCCCATGCCCCGTATCCTACGGTGCGCGTGGTGAGCCGCCAAGCTCACGTTGGCCCCGAGCGCGCGGCGGGCAGGGTGGCCTCTTTTCGCCGGCCCTTCCATCCAAAATGAGAGTGCGGAAGAAAGATCCCGGCCCAATCCGGACCTTCGTTGCTGAAGCTGATGTCGCGACGCGGCTTCGCCTGAGACGACATTCCCGCCTGTGGCTTTGAAGCTCGAATTCATGCAGCGCAAGACGCCCCACCTTGGAGAGACGTGAGCGTCTTATATCGCTACATCGAGCCGCAGCTGGTCGATATCCTTCTTGGGAGGATTTCCGAACAGCCGGGAGTATTCCCGGCTGAACTGCGAGGGGCTTTCATAGCCAACTTGGAAGGCCGCGCTGGCTGCATCGAGATGGTCGTTGAGCATCAATTGGCGCGCCTCGTTCAGACGGAGCCATTTCTGGTATTTGAGCGGGCTCATCGTGGTGAGCTCGCGGAAATGCTGGTGAAAGGTCGAGGCGCTCATCTGTGCGCGGGCCGCGAGGTCGTCCACCCGGAGGGGTTCGGCATAGTTGAGCTTTATCCAGTTGAGCAGGGCGAGAATGCGTTGGTTCGGGCTACCGGCGGCGACGAAGGACCACAGGCGGTCTCCCTGATCGCTGCGCAGGAGCCGGAAGTGGATTTCCTGCCGGATCAGTGGCGCAAGAACGGGGAGGGCCTCGGGGTCGTCCAGAAGCGCCACGAGCCGCTCCAGCGGGGCGAGAAGGTCAGAGGTCATGGTGCCCACCGCGACACTGCTGCGCTCCTTTGCGTGAGAGGGCGGTGGCGTCACGTTGCGCGCGACCATCTCGGCCAGCATCCGCTGATCGAGCTTCAGGACCAGCCCGAGGCAGGGCCGTTCTTCGCTCGCCTCGATGATCTGCGTCTGCCCGGGGATTTCCAGCGAAGTGATCAGAAAGCCGGACGGGTCGTATCGATGCGGTGCGCCGCCCACGAACATCTGTTTGGCCCCTTGCGCCACGACCAGAAGCGCGGGTTCGACCAGGCAGACATCCGGCTCGGTCGGGCGCGTGCGCCGGAAGAAGCTCAGATCGGGGAGAGGGGTCGAGACATCTTCCGAACCCTCGGCCCATTTCGCGATCATCGCGGCGAGGGCTTCGTGCGAATGTCCATATCGGATGGTCTGCTCATTCATCGGCATCATGCCCCGTCTGCAGGTCGGAGCCGCCCGCAGGCAACACCGAGCGTTTTATCACAGGTTCTCGGTGAAGAAGCTGGTGAATTTGTCGAAGGGGATCTTGTCGACCTGATCGTAGAGATCGGTGTGGTTCGCATCTTCGACGATGAACAGCTCTTTCGGTTCGGCCGCGGCGGCGTAAGCCGTCTCGCTAAAATAGAGCGAATGCGCCTTGTCGCCGTGAACGAACAGGCTCGGACGCGGCGAAATCTCGTCGATATAGGTCAGGAGCGGCATGTTCATGAACGACAGGGGCGTCGTCAGCGTCCAGGACGCGTTCGAGTTGACCGACCGGGGGTGGAAGCCGCGCTCTTCGGACTTGTAGTAGCCGGCGTATTCCACGACGAATTGCGGCTCGCCGCCCTGAAGTTCGAGCGAGACCGGGCCATAGGCCGGAGCGCCGTTTTCCGCGTCGACCCAGCGCTGCTGACCGAGCGCCTCGAGAGTTTCCGCGCGCTGCTCGGGCGTGTTGCTGTCGAAGTAGCCTTTGGCCATCATGCGGCTGATGTCATACATCGTGGTGACCGCCACGGCCTTGACCCGCTTGTCCACCGCGGCTGCGTTCAGGCCCATACCGCCGAAGCCGCAAATCCCGAGGATGCCGATGCGCTCGCGATCGACCGACGCCAGCAGGCCGAGATAGTCGACCGCGGCGCTGAAATCCTCGGTGTTGATGTCGGGCGAGGCGACATTGCGCGGGCTGCCGCCGCTTTCCCCGGTGAAGGACGGGTCGAATGCCAGGGTCACGAAGCCACGCTCGGCGAGCGTCTGCGCGTGGAAGCCGGAGGATTGCTCTTTCACGGCGCCGAACGGGCCGCTGATCGCGATTGCGGCGAAGGGGCCGTCGCCCTTGGGAGCGTAGAGATCGCCCGCCAGCGTGATGCCGTAGCGGTTGGTGAAGGTGACCTTGCTGTGGTCGACCTTGTCGCTTTTCGGGAAGGTTTTGTCCCAGTCTTGCGTGAGTTCCATCATGTGTCCTTTCGAGATCGACGCGCCAATCTGCGTAGCGGCGTTGCACTCGAAATAAGTCCCGAAGGCCGGAGACAGGTATATCATTCCGGGGGTATTCTTGCCTGATCCTCCGAAAGCGCACATTCTTTCGCTTCTCTGGTTGCGAGGTGTCGTTTCAGGATGCCGGTCTCATCGGAACGGCGCTATCGCGCTTTCTCCCCAAAGGCACTCTCGACCCGAAAACTCCCGCTGCGGATGGTCCAGAGTCCTCAGGCACAGCACGGGTTTCATCGGTCTCAGCTTGTTTCCCGAATTTACAAATCGAAGTTTTCAAGAAACTGCCCTAAATACGCCAAAAGCATCGGCGAAGAGTTGCAAGATGTGGTCAGGAGGCGAGACATGGATAATCTGCATAAGATCGAGGACCTATTGCAACGTCTGAACCGGGTCTGCGATTGGACATTCGCGTTGGGCCTGCATGTTCGCTTTGCTAGTCCGACCCTTAGCTATCTCACCTACCCAAAAGAGTGGGTCGATTACTACACTGAAAAAGAGCTCGTTTTTGTGGATCCGACCGTCCGCTGGGCGATCTCCAATCAGGGCATTTGTGACTGGGAAGATCTCGCCGACGGTGACCAGAGTGACGTGTTCGGCGCCGCCGCGCGTTTCGGATTGCGCTTCGGAAAAGTCATTGCGCTTGGGGAGCTGGACCGCTCGCTCGGCTTCTTTGCCCATCCGTCTCGTCCGATCACGCAGGAGGAGATCGAGCAGGCTCAAACATTGATGCAGGAGCTTCACGATGTGACCCGCGATGCGCTGGACATGTCCGAGGAGGAGCTTGAGAAATTGCGTCAAATTATCGTGCCAGCGTAGCTGGTCGTTTGAAGGCCGGGCGCAATACGGTCGGGGCGCGTCGCCCGTCTCGAGCCCGGCGCGGCTATCGTTCTCGTGTCGGTCTGGGCCAGGCAGCGAACGAACCGTCCGCGCGTTGCCAATAGCTTCCGTGCCCGACCTCTCGTCGGCTTTCGCCCCGCATATGGGCTGACAATCCTCGCAGAGACTGCGTTCTCCCTCAGGTTGCTGTTCCGGCGGCGGTGAGGCTGACGGAGCGCAAGTGCTGGCAAGGTGAAAGATCCGCGAAGGAAAGGCGACACCTCAAGCTGATATGGGGTTGGGCGCGACTGCGTTCTTGATAGGGTCGCTCCCTTCGCTCGCAATTGCTTCACGCAAAGGGGAACGGGCGCGACTTCAATGTCGATGCGGAACACGTATCTTTATAAGTGGTCTGGGGGCAGGCGAGCGACCGTCAAATCGAAGTCACTGGGCCGGGAGCCCGCAAGGAATATCAGGAGGTCCCCAATGACGAGCAGGAAGTTTACAAGCGCACTTTCAGGCACCGTTCTCGCTGTGCTGCTCAGTTCGACCGCGGCATCGGCAGGCTTTTTCTCGAGCTTTTCGCAGCCTCGCCAAATTCCCGCGAACGCTCAATTTCAGGATGGCACTTGGACCGGGTCTCCGGTCCGCCAGTATTACGGCTATGTGCAGGTGCAAGCCCATGTGAAAAATGGGAAAATCGCCTCCATCGACATCCTGAGATCGCCGACGGATCGCAGGACGAGCCGCTATATCAACAGCAAGGCGCTGCCGATGCTCGAGCGCGAGATCGTCATGGCGCAGAATACCAACGTCTCTTACATTTCCGGCGCAACGCTCACCAGCCAGGCGTTCCTGAATTCGGCAAATGATGCGCTGCTGAAATCGCTGAAATAGTCCGGCCATGACCGTCGAGACGCGGATCATCATGGGAATGCCGATCACGCTCGACATCCCGAATTCCGAGGGCGCAGACATTCACGAAAGGGTGTTCGACGTCTTCAATGACGCGGATAAACGCTTCAGCCCCTTCCGCCCTGACAGCGAAGTTTCGCGCTTCAATTCGGGCGAGATCGATGAGCCCGCACTCAGTTCCCAGATGCGCGACGTCCTGAAGATCGCCCATGACATGCAAGAGATCACGGACGGGTATTTCGACATTCGGCGCGAGGATGGAACCATCGATCCTTCCGGTGTCGTGAAAGGATGGGCGATCCTCGGTGCGGCCCGACTGCTCGAGAGAGACGGGTTCGAGAATTTCTGCATCGACGCGGGCGGAGACATTCAAGTCGGCGGGCGCGATGCGCGCGACCGCGAGTGGTCGATCGGTATTCGCAATCCCTTCGATCCGCGCCAGATCGTCAAGGCGATCGCGCCAAGAGGGCAGGGCGTGGCGACGTCGGGCAACTACGTCCGTGGCGACCATATCTATGACCCGCATGACCGAACCAGCCGCATCGAAGGCCCCGTCAGCATCACCGTGATCGGGCATGACGTTCTCGTCGCGGACCTACACGCCACGGCGGCCTTCGCGATGGGCGACAAGGGCATCTACTACATCGAAGCCCTTGATGGCCTCGAAGCCTACCAAATCCACCAGGATGGAACGGCCGTGCAAACGACCGGTTTCAAGGAGTTTGTCTTCTCATGATGAAACTGATCAGGCGTTCGCTGAATGGCGTCACGATGTATCGATTGATGGTCTATTATCTCGGGATCCTGTTTCTGGGCGGGATTGCGGTCGGCATGATGGGTGCGGCCTTCCTCGACCCTGTCGGGCTTGTCGTGTCGCTCGTGCTCTCTGTCGCGAGCGCCTGGGTGACGAACCGGCTTTTCAGCTTTTTTCTGAAGCTGCCGACGAACGCGGAGTCCGTCTATATCACGGCCCTGATCCTCGCACTCATCATGCCGCCGGCGGATTTCGCCGATCCGATGACACTGGCCGCGATCGTGCTCGCATCGGTCGTCGCGATCGCGTCGAAATTCATCCTGACGATCGGGCACAAACACATCTTCAACCCGGTGGCGATCGGCGCCGTCGCCGCGGGGATCGGGCTCAATACCCCGGCCCTGTGGTGGGTCGGCGGCACGCCACAGCTCTTGCCTCTGGTGATCCTCGGCGGGCTGCTCGTCGTCTACAAGATCGAACGCATCGGCATGATCGCTGTCTACATCCTGTCCAACCTCGCCGCCGTTCTGGTAACGACGCCTCCGGGCATGATGGGAATGGCGCTGCAACAGACGCTCCTCTATTCGCCGCTGTTCTTTGCGGGTTTCGCGATGCTGACGGAGCCGCTGACGGCCGCGCATGGTCGCTGGTCGCGGCATGTCTACGCCGCCATTGTCGGGGTTCTGTCCTCCTCGAATATCCATATCGGGACGATGTACTTCTCCCCCGAAATGGCCTTCCTCGTGGCGAATATCTACGCCTGGGCCGCCAGCCCCAAAGGTCGGTTCAAGATGAAGCTGATCGGTGTCGAGGAGATCGCCGCGAATTGCTACGAATTCGTCTTTCAGTCGGATCGCGCCCTGAAATTCCGGGCGGGTCAGTATCTCGACTGGACGCTGGGGCTGTCGGGGTCTGACAAGCGCGGCAACCGCAGGCCCTTCACCATCGCCTCCGCGCCCGGGGCCTCAGCCGTGCGGGTCGGCGTCAAGTTCAACCCTCAGGGCAGCGCGTTCAAGCGGGGGCTTTTGCGGATGCAGGAAGGCGACACGATCTATGGCTCGCAGATCGCGGGCACATTCGTCCTGCCGCGGCAGCGCGAGAAGAAGCTTCTGTTCATCGCGGGCGGGATCGGCATTACCCCGTTTCGCAGCATGATCGCCGACCTCCTCGAGCGCGGCGAGAAACGCGATATTGTTCTGGTCTATGCGAACAGGTCAGCAGACGAGATCGCCTATCGAGAGCTTCTGACACGCGCGCGCAACGAGTTGGGGATGAAGGTGGTCTATGCGGTGTCCGGAGAACTCGGCTCCGCCATATATGACGATGTGACGCTGGTGCAGGGCCGGATGGACGAGACGAACTTGCGCGAATGCGTTCCCGATCTGGACGAACGGCGCGTCTATGTTTCCGGCGCGAGCACCATGGTCTCCGGGTTTCTGAAGATGTTGCGCAAATGTGGGGTCCGTCGCAGATGGATTCACACCGACGCCTGTGCCGGGCTGTGATGACGGCGGCCTCGTTCTGGAGTGTATGCCGCGCTGTGCTGAAAGCCTCGATGAGAGCGGGATGAGCCGGTGGATGCCGGATCTTCTGGTGCAGGCCGGAAGGTCACGGGGACGAGCCTGCGCCCCGGTCCATCAGCCCCATGTCGATGGCTCAAGCTGGAAGAGTATCGACAGCTGTTCATAGACCGCAGGTTCGGCGTGTTTCAGCTCTGCCGGTCGCTCGAAGAAGGCCTCGACAAGGACCGCGAAGAACTCCTCCGGCCCCTCGGCGCCATAGGCGTCGATCACGGTGCGCCGCCCGTGTCTGACGTGCTGAACATGACGCTCGTAGGCCTCGGCGAATGGCATTGCCCAGCCCGCGAAGCTCTGCTCTTTGCTCAGCACCGGAATGCCGTCCGTGTGACCTGAAAGATCGTCGAGTTGGTGGGCGAACTCATGCAGGACGACGTTGTGGCCGTCATGATCGTTGGAGGCGCCCCACCGGGTGTGCTTCCAAGACAGAACGACCGGGCCGCGCGCCCAGCTCTCCCCGGTCCGGATGGTTTCGCGTTCTGTCAGAACATAGCCGCTGCGCTGAGCTTGTCTGGACTTGAAGGCCCCGGGATAGATCAGGATGGTGCGAAGGTGATCGTACCAGCTGTCCGAATTCACGACGAGAAGACAGGCTTGGGCGGCGATGGAGAGCCGCATTTCCTCGGTCACTTCCAAGCCATTGCAGCCGAGGAATTCGACCTGATCCAGAAACAGGCTGATCTTGCCGTCGAGCCGGGCTTGCAGGTCGCTCGGCAGTCTTCGGATCAGCGGAACCTGTTGCTTCACGATGCGACGCTGACGCTCCGGCAGCGCGGTCGTCAGGAGTTGGGCTCGCTTGTGCCGCTTGAGCCAGAAGAACGCTCCAACGGCGCCTGCGACAATGACCATGAGGATCAGGAATATCGGCATTACCGCTGTCCAATCTGGGCTGGTGTATGTGATGGCGTAGATAGTCGCTGAGGACAATGCAACTGGCGCCGTCGTGGCCTCTCTTTCTCAGAACGCTGGGTGCCAGAGCTTTCGCGAAGGGACATGAACGCCCGCTTTTCTGCAACGCCACTCCTTTGATCGCGCAGATATGTCGCAGGGGACTTGTTGTGCTCTTTGTCCGTGCCTACCTATCCAACAGGTATGAGGCAGAGACCTCATGCGATGGAGATTTTATGCAAGAGCCCCGGGCATAAGCCCGTTCCCGATCAAGTGATGCGGGAACGCCAGAACCAAAAGAACACTCACGCGCAACGCTGAGTGCCTCTGTTTCTGCACTCTCATAAAATCGAGACCAATCCCTTGAATATCTCAAAGCACGAACAGCGTGTTTTGCATGAACTCGCCCTTGGCGGAGCAATCCACCACGAAAGAGGCGAGGGCGGCAAGATACGCGCCATCACCTGTTACACGCGCGACGGTTACGTCCTTTCGGACTGCACGCTCGACGTGTTTATGCGCCTGAGAAAACGGCGCTTCATCCGCTCGCAGAACGGCCAGCCTTATCGCGTATCGCGGCAAGGCATCAAAGCCGTGCGCGCGCAGCTCAATCAACGATGACAAACCGGGGGAGCATGATCATGCAAACGACAATCCGCTATGACGGTCGACGTGCCCATGAAAGGGATCAGGGCGCTCTACGGGCGCATCGGCGACTGGCTCGGCTGATTGTCGGTCGGGCTTGTCGGGCCGTTCGGCTTGGGTGCCGTGATCTTTGGGCGTCGCGCGCGAATCGACTAGGATTTGCATGAAGAGGGGGAGAGACCGATGGGCTTGCGACAAAAGAGAAAAGAACTGGTCGGACTGGTCGGCGCAATCGGCGTGGTGATCGCGATTGCCGGATTTGTCGGCGGCTACCTGAGCCCCGGCGCCACCATCGTCTGGACCTTGGGGGTCTGGATCGTCGGCACGATGCTGGTCCGTGTATTCACCGATCCCCCCGGGCCCGGCAAATGAAAGCCATGACCTATCACCGCTACGGCGGGGCCGAGCAGCTGCGGCTTGCGGACCTGCCGGTGCCCGAACCGGGCAAAGGCCAGCTTCGGCTCCGGGTAAGCGCCTGCGCTGTGAACCTGTCGGATTGGGAATATCTCACGGGCGCGCCGTTCTATGCGCGAATGGTCGGCGGGTACTGGCGGCCGAAGCAACCGGTGCTTGGCTCGGATGTCGTGGGGATCGTCGACAAGCTCGGTCCCGACACTCCCGGCTTCGCGATCGGCGACCGGGTCATGGGGGACGTCGTCATGACCCGCGGCGGCTTCGCCGAATATGTCTGCGTGCCCTCCGAGCTGATGGTGAAGGTGCCCGAGGGCCTGTCCGACGCGGTCGCCGCCTGTCTGCCGCAGGCGGGCGGCATCGCCGTCGCCGGAACCGAAAATGTCACGGCAGGGGACAGGCTGCTGATCAACGGGGCCGGGGGTGGTTCGGGCACCATGGCGCTGCAACTGGCGAAGCAGGCAGGGGCTTTCGTGTGTGCGGTCGACAATGGCGGCAAGGTCGACTGGCTGCGCGCGCTCGGCGCCGACGAGGTGATCGACTATCGCGCGCAGGACTTCGCCGAGACCGGGGCCACCTGGGATCGCATCCTCGACATGGTGGCGACGCGCGGGCCTCGCCGCATCGCGAAGGCGCTCGCGCCGGGTGGCATCTACCGGGCGGTCGGCGGCGAGGTGCGCGTGCTCTTGTCGCTCCTGCTCGGTGGGGCGATCTACCGGGGGCGGCACAAGTCGATCGGAATGCTGATGGTGCCCTCTGGGCGCGAACTGACCGCGCGCGTGGCGGCGCTGGCACAGGCGGGGCGGATCGCGCCGCATCTCGAGGCGGAGCTGCCGCTGGCCGAGCTGCCGGAGGCACTCGCGCGCACCGGTCATGGCGAGGTCAGGGGCAAGATCGTGATCCGCCCGTCCTGAGCCGCCCGTCCTGATCCTAGGGAATGTCGATCCTCACGATCCCGGTCTTCTGCCCGGTCTCGACATAGCGGAAGGCCTCGACGATCTCGTCCAGCCGATAGCGCCGGTCGAAGACGCCCCGGAAGCGCCCCTCGGCCATCAGCCCGGCGAGGCGTCGCACGAAGCCGGGGGCATTCTCGGGAAAGGGGAGCCGCACGCGTTTGCTGCCGGTGAGCGCGCACCAGCCGGAGAGGAAAAGGTGCGACCAGCCGGGGCCCAGATCGGTCGCCGTGAAGATGCCGTCGGGCGTCAGCAGCGGGCGGCAGGCGCGCCACGAGGTCTTGCCCACCGCGTCCATGACGAGGTCGAAGTGCTCGCCGATCGCGGTGAAATCCTCGGTCTCGTAATTCACCACCCTGTCGGCCCCGAGGCTCTGGGCCAATTCGAAGTGACGGGTTCCGACGACCGCCGTGACATGCGCCCCGCGCACCTTGGCAAGCTGAACCGCCGCCGAGCCGATGGCGCCGGAGGCACCGTAGATCAGGCAGCGGGCGCCCTCGGACAGCAGGCTGGTGGTCGCGTCGGCATACCAGGCGCCTTCGCCCACCACAGCTTCGTCGAAGGCGAGATCGCCCGGGATCCGCGCCAACGGTCCATCGGCGGGCAGGCAGAGATATTGGGCATGGGCGCCGAACCGCTCGGGCGACAGGCCGAAGACCCGGTCTCCGGGCCGGAAGGCGCTCACGCCATCGCCCAGGGCGTCGACCACGCCGGCGAAATCCATCCCGAGCGTGGGCATCTTCGGCCGCAAGAGCCCCGTCATCGCCCGCGCGAAGAAGGGATGGCCGCGCAGCGTGGCCGTATCGGTCCGGTTCACCGTTCCGGCATGCACGCGCACCCGGATTTCACCCGGTGCGGGCGCCGGGATGGGGACCTCGTCGAGCCAAAGCGTGTCAGGCGCCCCATAGCGGTCGCAAAGCACCGCAGTCATCGTTTCCGCGTCGGTCATTTTCCCAGACTATCAGCCGAACGAGGTCCGGCAAGTGACGCTGAACAAGACGGGTTTCGGAACCGCGCGCGGCTCGTCACGAGGTCGCTGCACTCAGCGGCAGCTGCAAGCTGACCTCAAGGCCAGAGTCGCGACCGCTCGGCGGCGATGTCAGCGAGAGCGAGCTTCCGATCCGCTCTGCGATGACGGCGACGATGGCGAGGCCCAATCCGCTGCCGTCATTCGTGCTGCCGGCGCGCTCGAACCGCGCGGTCAGCCGCGCGAGCGTCTCCTGCGGAATGACCGGTCCGGCATTCGTAACGGTGAAAACGCCTTTCGCAGTCAGGCGCACCGTGACCGGTTCGTCCTGCGCCCCATGCTTCAGCGCGTTCTCGATCAGGTTTCGGCACAGGATACCGAAAGCATCGGGGTCGAGATCCGAGATGACAGGCGTCTCCGGCAGCTCCAGAGCGATACGCCCGGGATCGAAGCCGCGCGCGAGGTCTTCGACGATCAGGCGGGCGGCGACGCGCAGATCCGAGCTGCGCTCAAGCCGCAAAGGCCCGCCTTCCGCGCGGGCGAGTTGCAGCAGCCGTTCCGAGAGCCGCGTGAGACGTTTCAGCGTCGCCTCGATATCGGCGGCGCGTGTCTTCGCGACAGGATCGCTGGTTTCCGCGCTCAGCCGCTGTGTCTGCGCGATGGCGCCCGCAAGGGGCGTGCGCAATTCATGCGCGGCGTTGGAGGCGAAGCTTCGCTCGGCCTCGAACCCTTCGCGCAACCGCCCCAGAAGATTGTTGAGCGTGGCGGCGACCGGAGAAATCTCGGACTGCAGGTCGTCGGTCGGAATGGGGGTGAGATCGCGAGCGTTGCGCGCCTCGAGACTGGTTCGGAACCGCCGCAGCGGCCCGAGATTGGTCCGCACCGCCAGAACGACCGCCGCGAAGGCGAGCGGGATCACGATCAGCAGAGGCAGACCAAGGCCAAGCTCTACCTCTCGCGCGACCTTCGCACGATGCGCGAGCGGTTCCGCGACGGTGATCCGGATCGTGTCCTGAAGGGCGGCATCGCTATAGAGCCGGTGGGTGGCCGTCTGGCTGAACCCCCGGCCGTCATAGGCGGGGAAGACGGACGGATCGGCCGCGTGAGACTGCAGAAGTATATGCCCCTCCGCGTCCCGCACGATATAGGTGAAGAATTCCTCGTGGTTGCGCAGCCTTGCAAGGCGCTGCGTCGTGTTGTTGCCGTCGCGGTTCACGATGTCCATGACCGCGAGGGGCAGGATCCTCTGCGCCGTTTCCTGAAGCGTGGAGTCGAAGACCTCGCTCATCTCCTTGCGCACGATCAGCGCGGTGACGGTCGCCGCCGCGATCCACATCAGCGCCAGAACGACCCCGAGCGAAAGCCCCAGACGGGCCTGAAGGCTTCTTGGCAATCTCATGCCTTGCCCAACCTGTAGCCGAGGCCGCGTTCGGTCTCGATCACATGGGCGCCGAGTTTCTTGCGCAGGCGGCTGACATGGACCTCGATCGTGTTGCTCTCCACCTCCGCATCGAAGGCGTAGAGCTTCTCTTCGAGCTGGGCTTTGGACAGCAATTGGCCGGGGCGCGATAGGAACGCCTCGAACAGGGCCCATTCGCGCGCGGTCAGCTGCACGGGCTTGCCGTCGCGCAGGATGCTGCGTGCGGCGAGGTCGATCTCGAGTCCGGCATGGGTCACGATGGGGTTCGGATTGCCGCTGTAGCGCCGCGCGACCGACCCGATGCGCGCGGAGAGCTCCGCGAGGTCGAAGGGCTTCACCAGATAGTCGTCGGCGCCCGCGTTCAGCCCCTCGATCCGGTCCGAGACCTGATCGAGCGCGGTCATGATAATCACGGGGGTCACATCGCCCCGGCTGCGCAGCGACTTCAGAAAGCCGATGCCGCGGCCGTCGGGAAGCATGAGATCGAGCAGGACAAGATCATAGCCGGTGCTGCGGACCGACGCGCCCGCCTCGTCGAGACGCGTGACCCAGTCCACCGGGTGGCCATCGCTCGCGATCTGGTCGCGCACGGCGGTGCCCAGAATAGTGTCGTCCTCGATCAGCAGGATGCGCATGTTGGTCCCATCTCTTCTCCGATGCCCAGTCTTTACCTGCCCGGCTGACACCAAGCTGACGCTGCGCGCCATGCGGCTTCAGGTTCCCGTCAGATTGATCGCCCATGAAAGGTGCAGAGTTGGCCGCGAACAGGAGTTTGGCCCATGAAGAAGACAGTGACAATTCTCGCCTTTCTCGCGGTGCTTCCGGCTGGAATGGCTCTGGCCGATGACGACTGTTTCGTGCCGATGGCGGATTGGCAGCCGCGCGATGCCGTGGCCCAACTCGCCGAAGAGAACGGTTGGACGGTGCGCCGCATCAAGATCGATGACGGCTGCTACGAGATCGACGGCACCGACGCGCAGGGTCGCCAGCTCGAAGTGACGGTTCATCCGTCGACGCTCCAGATTCTCGAAGTCGAATATGACGGCGATGAACATGGTCGGTCCCGCGAAGATCGTGAAGGAGACAAACATGACTGACGCAGCATTTCACGACACGACGAATTCCGGCGGTAGCTCCGGGGGCAGAGTGCGGGTCTGGGATCCGCTGGTGCGGATTTTCCACTGGGGCCTCGTTGCGGCTTTTGCCACGGCTTGGTTCACGGCCGACGAATTGCAGCCGGTGCATGAGATCGCAGGCTACACCGTCGCCGGGCTGGTCGCGTTCCGGCTGTTCTGGGGGCTCGTGGGCGGGCGCTATGCCCGGTTCACCCAGTTCCTCAGAGGGCCGGGGCAGACGCTGTCCTATCTTGGCGACATGCTGCGCGGCAAAGAGCGTCGCTATCTCGGCCACAACCCTGCCGGGGCGCTGATGATCGTGGCGCTGCTGATCTCGCTGTCGGGCACCGCCTTTACCGGCTGGCTGATGGCGGAACCCACGCGCGTGGCGATGCTTCCCGCGCTGCCGCAGATCGTGACACCGGCCTTCGCGGACGAGGATGGCGAATACGGTGAATATGGCGAGGGCGCGGAAGGCGAAGGCAGCGAGGCGCTGGAAGAACTGCACGAGGTTCTCGCCAATCTGGTCCTGCTGCTCGTGGCGCTTCATGTCGCCGGTGTGGTTCTGGCCTCCTTCCGGCATCGCGAAAACCTCGCGCGGTCGATGCTGACCGGCGACAAGCGTGGGCCTGAGCCCGGCGATATCGCCTGACCGTTCCCGATCACATCGCCAAGGCCGTTTGTCCCGCGGCCTCACCTGGCCCCGCCCTCAAAGGCGGGGCCTTTTTCCTGACGCGAAGCTGAAGCGGAAACTGTCCGCCCGTCAGGAAGCGCTCAGGTCCCCTGCCCAGATTGTCGCTAGCAGATGAAAAAGGAGACCCTGCCATGCGAAAGATCCTGATCGCACTTCCCCTCATCGCCCTGCTGCCTGCGGGGATGGCTCTGGCCGACGACGACTACAGAAAGTCTTCGCGCGGCGAAGGAATGTCCCGCGACGCGGTGATGCAGATCGCGCGCGAGAACGGCTGGACTGTCCACGAAATCGAGATGGAAGACGGCCGATACGAGATCGAGGGCCGCGACCGCGACGGGCGGAAAATCGAAGCCAAGATCGATCCGGCGACGCAGCGCCTCGTCACGTCGGACTATGACGACGATGACGAGGACGACGATGATGATGATGACGACTACGGCGCATCGGCGCGCAACCCGGCCCCCGCCGGCACGGTCGCCCCGCCGAAAAACGGCCTCTTCGGTGACGGCGCTCCGCCCAAGGTTCAGGTGAACTGAGCCGCCGCCGCTTTCCTCCCCAAAACAAGGATTCCCGAAATGAAGTCTCTTCTTGCAACTTTGGCGCTGAGCACGGCTCTGACCATTCCCGCGCTCGCCTCCGCGCAGCCCGTTTCGCTCAAGACCACGCTGAACAACTATGGCGGCGACGGCGCTTATCTCGCGCTCTATGTCACCGACCCGTCGGGCGCCTATGCGGGCAGCCTCTGGATGGCGGGCGGCAAGTCCAAATATTACGAGCATCTCAACGACTGGTATCGCGCGACCGGCGGCGACCCGGCGCAGATCAACGGTATCACCGGCGCAAGCGTCGGCGCGGGCCGGACGCTCGAGATCACGCTCGATCTTGCGGATGCGCTTTTTGATGCGGGCTACACGCTGCATATCGACGCCGCGGTCGAGGACATGCGCGACAGCCCCAACGAGGTCGCCGTGCCGCTGACGACCGAGGGCGCAGGCACGCCGGTTCCGGGGCGTCGCTACGTCGCCGATTTCACCTACGATATGTGAGGTGACAGGCCATGATCCGCGCGTTTCATCGCTGGCCGGGGCTGATTGCCCTGGCGCTTGTCACGGTGCTGGCGCTCAGCGGCGCGGTGCTCGCGGTCTTTCCGGTTGCGGAGCGGGTCGCAGCACCGCAGGCGGGGGCGGAGCTCAGCGTCGCGACCCTCGCCGAGCGCATCCAGACGATCTATCCGGGTCTCGAACAGATCCGGCGCGCACCGTCGGGGCAGATCACGGCCTATTGGTTCGAAGCCGGACAGCCCGGCGCGGCGGTGATCGATCCCACCACGGGCCGCGGCGTCGCATCGGCTGATCCGAATGCCTTTCAGCGTTGGTTGACCAACCTTCACCGCTCCCTCTTCCTCGGCGATCCCGGCCGCGTCGCGAGCGCGCTGGGCTCCGTCGCGATGCTGGTGCTCTCGGTCTCCGGCGTCCTGCTCGTCGCACGGCGTGTCGGCGGCTGGCGGAACTGGTTCTCGCGTTTGCGCGGGCCGCTCGCCGGTCGGCTCCACGTCGAGATCGCGCGCATCGCGGTGGTCGGCCTGCTTCTATCCTCCGCCACGTCTTTGTGGATGACGGCCTCGACCTTCGAGCTTATCCCCGATGGTGGGCCTTCGCTCGGCATCCCCGCCGAGGTGAGCGGTCAAACAGACGCGCCGCTTGCCGGTCTTGCGATGCTCGGCGACACGCCCGTCACGCAACTGCGGAGCCTGAGCTTCCCCTATGACGGCGATGCCACCGATGTTTTCACCCTGAAGACCGATCGCGGCACCGGCTATCTCGATCAGGGTACCGGCGCGGTGCTTGCCTGGGCGGACCTGACCGCATGGCAACGCATTACTGAGACCATCTACATGCTGCACACGGGGCAGGGCGCTGCGCTGCTTGGCGCGGTGCTGGGTCTCATGGCGCTGGGCGTGCCGGTGATGGGTCTCACTGGCCTGACGATCTGGCTCGCGGGTCGGCGCGGCCGCCCGCGCATCCGGGCTAACCAACCAGCCGCGCGCGCGGAGACGATCCTCCTTGTCGGCAGTGAAAGCGGCAGCACCTGGGGTTTTGCCGCGACCCTGCACGCGGCGCTGCGTGCGGCGGGCCAGAGTGTTCACATCGCGCCGATGTCCTCCTTCGTCCCCGAGCGCTACGCCCATGCCGATCGGATCATCGTGCTCGCGGCCACTTATGGCGACGGGGCGGAGCCCAGTTCCGCGAAAGGCTTCCTGACCAAACTCGACGCCTGCTCCGATGCGCTGGATATTCCGATTGCCGTGCTTGGTTTCGGGGACCGGAGTTTCCCTGCCTATTGCGCCTACGCCCAGACGATCGCCGACACCGTGGACGCGAAGGGTTGGCCGGTTCTTCTGCCCTATGACACGATCGACCGGCAGTCGCCGCAGGCGTTTGCGCGCTGGGGGCAGGCGCTGGGTGCGGCGCTCGGGATCGCGCTCGAACTGCACCACCAACCGACGCCCCCTGCCACGACCGAACTCACGCTCCAGTCGCGGCGCGATTATGGGGCCGACGTGCAGGCTCCGACGTCGATCCTGCGCTTTTCCCTGCCGCGCGCTACGTTCTGGCAGCGGCTGACGGGGGCGGGCATTACGCGGTTTGCCGCAGGAGATCTGATCGGGATCCTGCCCGAAGGGGCGCCCACACCGCGCCTCTATTCGCTCGCGTCGTCGCGCCGCGACGGCTTTCTGGAGATCGTGGTCAAGAAACACCCTGGCGGGTTGTGTTCCGGCCAACTGACGGCGCTCGAGCCGGGAGAGAGCGTCCGCGCCTTCGTCCGACGCAATCCCGCCTTCCGTCCGGACCGCTCGCGCGCGCCGTTGATCCTGATCGGTGCGGGCACGGGGATCGGCCCTCTCGTGGGCTTCGTGCGCGAAAACGAGCAACGGCGCCCAATCCACCTCTTCTTCGGGATGCGCGATCCGCAAAGCGATTTCCTCTATGCGCAGGAGTTGGGCGGCTGGAAGAACGAAGGGCGTCTGTCGCGGCTCGTGACCTCGGTCTCGCGCGGCCAGCGACCGCGCTACGTTCAGGATGCGATGCGCGCCGATGCTCCCGAACTGGTCCGGTTGGTGCAGAGCGGCGCGCGGATCATGGTGTGCGGCGGGCGGGACATGGCGGCGGGTGTCGCCGATGCCCTGCATGACATCCTCGCGGCTTCGGGCCTGAGTGCGACCAAACTGAAAACGGAGGGACGGTATGTCGAAGACATCTTCTGATCTGCTGCGCCACGCTCTGCACGGCGCGACCATGGGCACCCGCTGGACCGCCCTGTTCTTCGCGCCGCCCGAGCGCGATCCCGCGCCGATCCAAGCCGCGCTTCAGGCGGCGGTTGCCGAAGTCGATGCGCAGATGTCCACGTGGAAACCGGACAGCGACCTGATGCGGCTCAACGCGGCTGCGGAAGGCGAATGGGTGAAGGTGCCCGGGCGTTTGGCCGAAGTGCTTCGTCTCGGGCTCGAGATCGGCAAAGCCTCGGGCGGCGCGTTTGATATCGGGCTCGGAGATGCGGTCACGGCTTGGGGCTTCGGTCCCGACGATGCGACACCCGAGGCGATCCGCGCCGCGATGAGCGTGCCGCGGGAGCCCGCATATCAATGGCTCGAGCTCGACCATGACCGGGTACGCAAGAGCGGACCCGTGGTGCTGGACCTGAACGGGATCGCGAAAGGCTATGGCGTGGATCGCCTCGCCGAGACGCTGGCCGCGCAGGGGATCGAGGCCAGCCTCGTCGGGATCGACGGCGAAATGCGGGCCACGGGGCTCAGGCCCGATGGTACCCCGTGGACGATCGCGGTCGAGAGCCCCGATCCGCTGCGCCGCACGCCGCATTCGATCCTCGCGCTCGAGAATGCGTCCGTCGCGACCTCCGGCGATTATCGTCATTGGATCGACCTCGGCGCGCGCAGGCTCTCGCATACGATGGATCGCGCGCGTGGCGCGCCCTTGCTGGCGTCGCCCGCCTCCGTGACGGTGGTTGCGCGCAGTTGCGCCGAGGCCGACGGCTGGGCCACCGCGCTTATGGTGCTTGGCCCGGAGAAGGGATTGGAGGTTGCGAGAAAACGCGGGCTCGACGCCCTGTTCCTGATGCGCGAGGACGACGGGTGCGTGAAAAGCTTCGGGACAGGCGATCTGTTTCCCGAGAGCGTCGTGGCGACGGTCTAGGCCACGTCGCTTGGGCGTCGGCGCACTTAGTCTCGAATGATCTCCGCGCCAGCGGCCCCGGCCGGATCGATCTGGCTGGCGGCGTTGAAGAACAGTTCGATCAACTCGTTCCGTTCGTCCTTCAGGGCGAACACGACCTCGTCCACCGTCGACCGGATGTCGCGGATCAACAGCCTGCGCACCGTATCGGTTCGGTAAGTGCCAAAGCGCCACATGAAGCCGACACCGATCCCCAAGGCCACCGCCTCATAGACAGCGTCGCGGGTGTCGGCGATCAGCTGCGGCTCGGGGGACAGGCCGATCGCACGAAAGGCGCGGTCGACGACCTTCTGGGTCGAGGACCCCTGCGAGCGGAAGATCAGCGGCAGCCGTGCCAGGTCTTCCAGACTGACCTCGTCGCGCAATCCGGTTGGGCTGTCGGCGGAGACGATCCCCACCACCTCCTGCGACAGCACGCGCGCGGTGCGGAACCGGCGATCGTTCGGCAGATCGGGCAGCACCGCGACATCGACCTCGCGCCGCAGCAGGGCCGCGAGAATGTCCTGATGCGAGCCGCTTTCCACCGAGACCGTCAGCGAGGGGTGTTGGCGCAGAAGCTGGTGGACGATCGCGATGCCCGGCATGGAATTGCCCAGACCGACGCGCAGTCTGCGCCTGCCGGTCGGGCCCCGGCGTTCGAGAATACGCAGCGCGTCATGCTCGGCCTCGCGCATCCGGGCGGCGATGTCGCAAAGCTGCTCGCATAGTGGCGTGGCACTGAGGGTTCCGTTGAGCTTGTCGAACAGCCGCACGCCGAAGGCGGTCTCGAGATCGCGAATCTGCTGCGCGACTGCGGAATGCGACACCCCCAATCGGCGCGCAGCAGCCGAAAAAGAGCCCTCCTCGGCGACCGCAGTCACCGAGCGCAGGCGGGAAAGCGACAGGGCGCTCGCCAAAGATCCAACCGAAGCTTTCATCATCTGACGGCTTAGCTTGCAGATGTAACATCCACGTCACAGAAACTCGTCAAACCGTGAGCAGTCCGGGGCGACGCCCCATCACCGCATGAACAGACGCGCATCGCGCGAACGGGGCCGAGGCCCCGAACGGAGAGGATTTGCCCATGACCCAGCCTGTCGGATTGTCCGAGTTCCTGTCAGGGCCGCTCCCCGAACGTGCAGCGGTTCTGGCCGATCTCGATGGCTGTCTGATCGCTGGGGACCGCGTGCTGCCCGGCGTGCCCGAGCTGATCGAGCGCTGCGGCGAGCGGCTTTGGGTCGTCTCGAACAATTCCACCGACACCGCCGAGCACCTCTCGGCCCGGCTCGGCATGATGGGGCTCGCGGTAGCTGCCGAGCGCATGGTGCTGGCGGGGGAGGAAACGCTCCGCAATCTGCAGCGCCGTCGCCCCGGTGCGCGGGTTGCACTTTTCGCCGCGCCGCCGCTTGTCACGCTGGCGCGCAAGCTGGGGCTGGTGCCCGACCGGGCGCAGCCCGAACTGGTGCTTCTGGCGCGCGACACCGGTTTCAACTTCGCCGACCTGACGGAACTCACCGCGATGGCCGCGCGGGGCCTGCCCGTGCTGCTGAGCAATCCCGACACGTTTCATCCCGGCCCTGACGGCACGCCCCGACCCGAGACCGGCGCACTCTGGGCCGCGGCGCGCGCCGCAGTGCCCGCCGCCACCGCATCGAGCCTCGCCAAGCCCGCCCCCGATCTGGTCCACGCCGCGCTGTCGCGCGCCGGGGTCGCGCCGGGTGCGGCGGTCTTCCTTGGCGACACGCCCGAAACGGATGGCCGCGCGGCCGCCGCCGCCGGGGTCGAGTTCGTCCTGCTCGCCCGGCCGGGCGGCGTGACCCTCGCCCAGGAGATCGTGACATGCTGAGCTACACCCTGCGCACCCTCGTCCGGATGGCGCTGACCTTCTTCGTCATCGTCACGCTTGTGTTCTTCGCCACGCGCCTGTCGGGGAACGCCATAGATTTCCTCGCGGGCGAGGGCATGACCCAAGAGGACCGCGAGATCCTGATCCGCTACTACGAGCTCGACCGGTCGCTCTGGGATCAATACTTCGCCTTCCTGCGCGCCTTCCTCGACGGGAATTTCGGCCTGTCCTTCATCGAGCGCCGACCGGTCATCCAGATCGTGACGGAGCGGTTGTGGCCCTCGGCGCAGCTTCTCCTGTCGGCGATCGGGCTCACGCTCGTCGTGTCGCTCCCGCTGGGCATGATCGCCGCGATCTGGCGCAAGCACTGGCTGGGCAGCGCGGCGATGGTCGTGGCCTTCCTCGGCTATGCGGTGCCCAACTTCATCCTCGCCGTGGTGATGGTCCTGGTCTTCGCCTACTGGCTGAACTGGTTGCCGGTGGTGGGCAACGGAACGCCGCTGCATTTCATCATGCCGACGCTGGCGATGTCGGGCGTGCTGATCGCCGCGCTCACGCGCTTCACCCGCAACGCCATGCTCGACGTGCTGGGGCAAGACTTCATGCGCACCGCCCGCGCCAAGGGCCTGCCCGAGCGCGCGGTGATCCTGCGCCACGGATTGCGCAACGCCTCGATCACGCTGCTGTCGGTGATCGGTCTTCAGATCGCGGGGCTCGCCGCCTCCGGCTCGGTGGTGGTGGAATCGATCTTCGCCTGGCCCGGCATCGGCGACCTGCTCGTCTCCTCGGCAATCCGGCGCGACTACCCGGTGCTCCAGTTCGGGGTCATCACCGTCGCCATCGCCGTCATCCTCATCAACGCCGCCATCGACCTTGCCTACGCATGGGCCGATCCGCGCCTGCGCCATCAACTCAAAGGGTGATCCGATGACCATGGCCCTCAACACTCCCGCGCCTTCGGCTTTGAGCCGCCTTTGGACCGGCACCAACGTGATCCAGAAAGTCGCCTTCGCGGTCGGGCTGGCCCTCTTGCTCATGGCTTTCCTCGGCCCACTGATCGCACCGCACGATCCCAATGCGCAAAGCCTGCTCTCGCGGCTGCGCCCGCCGATCGGCTTCGACCGGGCGAAGGTCGCCTATCCGCTGGGCACGGACGAGCTGGGCCGCGATGTCCTCTCGCGCAGCCTGCACGGTCTGCGCCTGACGCTGATGCTGGCGATCCTCGGCGCGCTGCTGGGGCTTCTCGTGGGCGGGCTTCTCGGGCTGTTGGCAGGCGTGGTCGGCGGACGCACCGATGCCGCGATCATGTCGGCGGTCGACACCCAGATCGCGGTGCCCTTCACGCTGATCGCGCTGTTTACGCTCGCGATCTTCGGCAGCTCGCTTCAGGTGATGGTCATCGTCCTCGGCCTCGCCGGCTGGGAGCAATATGCCCGGATCGTGCGCGGCGATGTGCGCCGCCTGATGCATCTGCCCTTCATCGAGGCCGCCCGTGCCGCAGGTGCCAGTCCGCGGCGCATCGCCTTCACCCACCTGCTGCCCAATATCGTCTCGCCGCTGGTGGTCCAGTTCACGCTGTCGCTGTCGAATATCGTGCTGCTCGAAAGCACGCTGTCCTTCCTCGGCCTCGGCGTGCAGCCGCCCACCGCGACGCTTGGTTCGATGGTCGGTATCGGTCGCGACTACATGCCGACCGCCCCCTGGATCGTCATCGTCCCCGCCGCGCTGATCGTGTTGCTGACCTTCGCCGTCCAGGTGGTCGGTGACTGGTTACGCGACAGCGTCGACGTGCGCCTGCGCGCACGCTGACACCCCGCAACAAGAACAGAAGGCCGCAAGCGCCCGTCGTCAAACCCTGCAATGGAGATACCAATGCTCAGACTGCTCGTTTCCACCGCTCTTGCCGCCGGCATCGCTGCCGCTGGCATCACGGGGGCTCAGGCCCGCGAACTGAAAGTCGGCGCTGCCAACGTCGCCAAATATCTCGATCCCGGCCGCGACCACTCGAATGTCGGCTCGCAGTTCTACTACAACACTTTCGACACGCTGATCGACAAGGATCACGAGAAGATCGGCGGCGAATGGCGCCCCGGTCTGGCGACCGAATGGAACCTCGTTTCGCCCAAGGTCATGGAGTTCAAGCTCCGCCAGGGCGTGACCTTCCAGAACGGCGAAGCGATGACCGCCGATGACGTGGTCTTCTCGCTCAACCGCATGTATCAGGCCACGTTCCCGCCCTACATGGTGCGCTCGAAGGACCGTCTGAACAACTTCGAGAAAGCCGAGAAGGTCGACGATTATACCGTCCGCATCACGGTGAAGCGCGAAGAGCCGCTTTGGGAAACGCTCGTGAACCTGCAGCAGGTCATGATCATCCCCGAAGACTACACCAAGGGCCTGACCGGCGATCCGAACGTGGCCGAGGACAGCGATTACGAAGCCTTCTCGATGGCTCCGGTCGGCACCGGCCCCTATGCGATCAGCGAGTTCAGCCCCGGCGAGCGCGTGGTCTATACCCGCTTCGACAATTTCTGGGGCGACAAGGCGCCGCTGGAAAAGGTCTCCGTGATCCATATCCCGGAAACCGCCTCGCGCATTACCGCGCTCAAGACCGGCGAAGTGGATATGATCACCAATGTCGCGCCCGACCAGCTGTCGCTGATCGAGGCCGACCCGAGCATCAAGGCCGCGGGCAGCGTCACGCCGCTGTTCCACGTCATGATCATGAACACCAACCATCCCAAGCTGCGCGATCCGCGCATCCGTCAGGCGCTCAGCCTCGCGATCGACCGCGACGCGCTGAACGAGGCGCTCTGGCTCGGCAAGGCCGTCGTTCCCTCGACCCACACGATGAAGGAATACGGCGATCTCTACATGCCGGAGCTGAAGACCTTCGAATACAATCCCGAGAAGGCCCGCGAACTGCTGAAGGAAGCTGGCTATGACGGGTTCGAGATCACCTATGACACCGACCCGGTCTATTACACCAACGGCCTTCTGGCCGCGCAGGCCATCGTCGAGATGTGGGCGCAGGTCGGCATCAAGGGCAAGGTGAACGTCGCCGAGAAATGGACCGGCAACAGCAAGGACATGATGACCCGAAACTGGTCGAACCCGATGTATTTCGCGGACCCCTTCGGCTCGTTCGGCGTCATGTGGGCCCCGGATGCGGCCTCGGAATCGGAAGGCCGTTTCACCACCGACGAAGCCTATCGCAAGACCTGGGACAAGTTCCGCTTCTCCAAGGATGTCGCGGATCGTCGCGCCGCCTATGCCGAGCTGATGGATCGCATCAAGCAGGACCCGCCGGTGCTGCCGCTCTATCGCCCCTATGAGAGCTGGGCGATGCGCAAGGATATCGCCTGGGCGCCGAAGCCCGGCCACATCCCCTATGTGCTCGACTTCCGCGCCGGGGCGATCTCCTTCGCCTCCAACTAACGCTCCCCGCCCGTCGCCGCTTATGCGCGGCGGCGGGCACCTTCCCCCAACTCTTTGGAAAGTTTCAGCATGTCCACCCGTATCGCCATCGTCACTGATATCCACCATGGCAAGCCCTCGACCGCGAAGCGCGGCGACATGGCGCTGCCCCTGATGGAAGACTTCGCCCGTTACGTTCGCGACGGCGGCGCCGATCTGGTGCTCGATCTCGGGGACCGGATCTCGGATGAGAACCGCGACACCGACCTGCGTCTGGAAGCCGAAGTGGCCGAGGCGTTCCGCGCCGTCGAGGCCCCGATCCTGCATCTCAACGGCAACCATGACCGCGATCATCTGGAGGTCTCGGATAACGAAGGGATCCTCGGCGAGACGCTCGATCACGGGGTCGTCGATATCGGCGGCTGGCGCATCGTCCTGTGGCGCGCCGATACGCGTATCCGCCGGATGCCCGACTATTCCGGCTTCGTGCTGACCGAGCCCGATGTGGTCTGGCTCTCGCGCACCATGCAGGCGAGCGACCGTCCGACGCTCGTGGTCAGCCACGTGCCGATCTCGGGCCATTCGCAGCTGGGCAACTACTATTTCGAGAACAACCCGGCCAGTTCGACCTATCCGATGGCCGAGCGCGCCCGTGCCGCCCTGTCTCGCGCGAAGGTGCCGGTCGTCTGTCTTGCCGGTCACGTGCATTGGAACACCGTCACCACGGTCGACGGCATCACCCATCTGACCCAGCAATCGCTGACCGAGAGCTTCACCACCGAGGGCGAGCCCGCCGGCGCGATGGGGATGATCGAACTGGGCGACAGTTTCCGCTGGGAGGTCGTGGGCGACGATCCCTTCTCCTTCGAGACCACCCCCCGCCATCGCCGCTGGACGCCCCCGCTGCCGTCCTTCGCCGACCACCCCGAGGCACGCGTCCGCCGCGCTGCCGCAGCCGCGAGTTGATCCATGAGCCGCGCACCGCTTCTGTCAGTCCAGAACCTGAGCCTCGCTTTCGGCTCCCACACCGCGTTGTCGGGGCTCAGCTTCGACATCGCACGCGGCGAGACCGTCGCGCTGGTGGGGGAGTCCGGCTCGGGCAAATCCGCCACCGCGCTGGCGCTGATGCGCCTGATCGAACGCGAGGGTGGGCGCCTGACCGGCGGGCGCATCGATCTGGATGGCGACACGCCGGTTGAGATCACCGCGCTCGAGGAACGCGAGATGCAGCAGGTGCGCGGCAACCGGATCTCGATGATCTTTCAGGAGCCGATGACCGCGCTCAACCCGGTTATGCCGCTTGGCGAACAGGTGGCAGAAGTCTTGTGCCTGCATCAGGGGCTGGACCGCAAGGCAGCGCTGGCGGCGGCCCGTGCCGCATTCGCGCGGGTCAAGATCCCCGAACCCGAACGGCGGCTGGTGCAATATCCGCACGAGCTGTCGGGCGGGTTGCGGCAGCGCGTCATGATCGCGATGGCGCTGGCCTGCCAGCCCGATCTGCTGATCGCCGATGAACCGACGACCGCGCTCGACGTGACGACGCAGGCGGAAATCCTGTCGCTGATCAAAGAGCTGCAGGAAGAGAGCGGAATGGCCGTGCTGTTCATCACGCACGACATGGGGGTGGTGGCCGAGATCGCCGACCGCGTCGTCGTGCTGTGTCGGGGCGAACAGGTCGAAACCGGTCCGGTCGGGCAGATCTTCGCGGCACCGCAGGCCGAATATACCCGCAACCTGATGGCGGCGACGCCGATGCTGGGCGCGGGGGCTCCGAAACGACCGCTCAGCGCCGATGCGCCGCTCCTCGACGTCGAGCGGCTGTCTGTGCGTTTCCCGGTGCGCCGCGCTGCTCCGGGACGGCCTGCGCTCGATTATCACGCGGTCAACGAGGTCTCGCTGACCCTCGGGCGCGGAGAAACGCTCGGGCTGGTGGGGGAATCCGGTTGCGGCAAATCCACTCTGGCGCGGACCTTGCTAGGTCTTGAGGCAGCCTCCGGCGGGCGTGTCCGGCTGAGCGGGCAGACCCTGACCGGCCTGACGGCGCAAGAGCTGCGCCCGCTGCGCGGAAAGATGCAGATGGTCTTTCAGGACCCCTATGCCAGCCTCAATCCGCGGCTTCCGGTCTATGATCTGATCACCGAGCCAGCCCATATCCGCAACCCGATGACGCGCGCCGCGCGGCGGGTGATGGCGGGTGACCTTCTGGAGCGGGTCGGGCTGGAAGCCGCCGCGATGGATCGCTACCCGCACCAGTTCTCCGGCGGGCAGCGTCAGCGGCTTTGCATCTGCCGCGCGCTCTCGGTCAAACCGGCGATCATCGTCGCGGATGAGGCGGTTTCGGCCCTCGACGTATCGGTCGCGCGCCAGATTACCGATCTGATCGCCAAGCTGCAGCGGGAGGAGGGCGTCTCGTTCCTCTTCATCTCCCATGACATTGCAGTCGTCGAACGCGTCAGCCACCGCATCGCCGTGATGTGGGCGGGGCAGGTCGTCGAAACCGGGCCGACCGACACCGTGCTGAAGAACCCGTTGCATCCCTATACCCGACGACTGCTGTCGGCGGTGCCGCATCCGGACCCGCAGCGCAGACCGCTCCAGCGCGAGCGCGCAGCCGACCTGAAAACGCAGAAGCTTCTTCTGCCGCGCGCCACAGACCCCGAGCGCATCGCGCTGCGTGAAGTCGGGGAGGGGCATTTCGTGGCCATTCGCGACACGGTCGAACTGATGGCCTACCAGTCGATGGCGCGCGCCGCGCCAGAGGCGGCGCGCGAAGCGAAGCGCGCAGACCTCGGGAGCATGGTTTTCTAGCCGTCTCGGAGACGTCGGCGCTGGGCGCAGGGCTACCCGGATCGACGCTGCTGCAACTGACCTGCCACCGAACTTTCGTCCAAAGCCTTCAGGAACAGCGAGAAAAGCTGCGCCTGGGACGAGATCGACAGCTTCCGGTAGGCGTTCTTGCGATGGACTTTCACCGTTTCGTCGCTGATCTCGAGATTTGCGCCGATCGCGGTCGTCGAATACCCACGCAGCACCATCGCGATCACCTCTGTCTCGCGTGGGGTCAGCACCCCTCCGGCAATTCGGTCGAGCAGGACCTGCAGAGGGGGCAGGGCGGTCTCCGCCGCATCGTCGCGCGCCTCGCGCGCTGCCGTGACGCCCCAATGGCCGCGCATCAGGGCTTCGATGACGGGGCCCACCTCAGCGAGCCGTGTCCGCTCGCGCGCACTGAAAACCGGCTGGCCGCGTTCCCGGGCGAAGCTGATCACCGCGACCCGCTCCGGCCCGATCGCGGCGAAGATGCCGATCTCGTCGCGAATGCCGGTGCGGCTGTAATGCTTGGCGTAATATTCCGACTGGAAAAACTTGTCCGGTGCCATCTGTCGAAGACCGGCCATCCCCGAGCGCCGCCGTTCGGTCTCGGCGTAGAACGGGTCGAGCAGATACGGACCGGTGCAGTAATCCCAGATCACGATCCGCGCCGCATCCGGCGGCAGATTGTGGTAGAGAGATTGCGGCGTCGCGTTGCCCTCATAGGCAAAGACCATGCAAATCTTGTAGGGAAACAGCGTCTCCGTCGCCCGGTCGAGCGTTCGGGCGAACTCTTCGGTTCCCATCGCAGTGATCGCATCCGCGATGCGCTCATTCCATCCTGACATCGTTCCCGGTCTCGCTTTGATCCGCGGCGCCCGTTGCGGGGAACGCGGCATACCCCTCGGGGGGTATTGGTAGGCTCAGCCAAGGCTCTAAGCTGAACCGGATCAGGAAAAAATGGAATGCTGCGGAATGCAAGCTGATACCCCCCATCATGTCGATATGCACGAAATGCTCGATCGGATCGGCGCACAACATGTGCATATCGGGATTTTCGATCAGGACGGGATGTTCCGCGTCAAACGGGTCGCGCGTGCCAAGGCGGAGAAGCTGGCCAAGGGCGGCTACCCGTTCTGCGATGTGCTCTACAATTGGGACAGCGCCGAGGAAACCTATGGGAGCGGCGACTATACCGACGTGCCAGCGCAGCTTTTCCCCGAGACGGTGCGCGCGTGGCCCTTCGAGGGCGATCAGGCGATCTGCATCGCCGATTACGCGATGCCCTTCGGAGAGCGGTCGGGGCGAAATCAGTTGATCCGCCAGCTCGAGAAAGCGCGGGACATGGGCTTCTCGGTCCATTCGGCTTTTGAGTTCGAGTTCAACCTGCTGGACGAGGACGCGGCGAGCCTGCGCGAAGGCGGGTTTGCCGAGCCCAAGCATTACGCGCTGGGCAACAAGACCTACTCGCTCGAGACGCTGGCGAATGAGCACGGTCTGCTCGATGGGCTCGTGGCGATGATGGAGAGCCTCGGGATCGGTCTCGACGCGCTGCATACGGAGCTTGGTCCCGGCTGTCTCGAAGTGCCGCTGACCCATGCGCCCGGTGTGAAAGCCGCCGACGATGCGGCCTTGTTCAAGAACTTCGCGAAAACCTATTTCCGCCGCCACGGGCTCACCGCCTGTTTCATGTCGAAGCTGAGTGAGAACCTCTCGGGGCAGTCCGGGCACCTGCATGTCTCGCTGCGCAACCTGACCGACAACAGCCCCGCCTTCGTCGATCCCGGCGATGCAGATGGATTGAGCCAGACCGCCCGGCATTTCATCGCCGGGCTGGTCGCTCTGATGCCGGAGATGCTCGCGCTGTGCAGCCAGACGGTGAATGCCTATCGCCGGATGGTTCCGGGCATGTGGGCGCCCACGGCGGCCTCATGGGCGATCCAGAACCGCACGGTCGCGGCGCGGGTCATGAATGACAGCCCCGACGCGACCCGTGTGGAGTTCCGTGTGCCGTCAGCAGATACGAACCCGCATCTGGCCCTGGCGATGTGCCTCGGGGCCGGCTTGTGGGGGATCGAGAACGAGCTCGACCCGGGCCCGCCTGCCTCGGGCGATCAGTATCTTCTGGAACCGTCGCCCGACACCCGTTTCCCGAGCGATCTTGGCATGGCCGCCGAGCGGCTGAACGAAAGCAAAGTCGCTCGGGCGATTTTCGGCGACGTGTTCATCGACAGTTTCGTGCGCGCGCGGCGCCACGAATACGCTTCTTTCCTTCGCCATGTGAGCACTTGGGAACGCGAAAGATACCTAGAGGTCGTCTGAAACAAGAAAACAAAGCTGGCCTTGATCCAACCAACCGGGAGTAAAGAGAGATGACAAAGTCCAAGGGAATACCGATGTTTTCACCCAATCGCCGCACGTTCCTGCAAGGCATGGGCGCGGCAGGGCTCGCGGGGGCAGGGTTGATGCCGCGAAAGGCTCATGCTGCCACTTCCATGAAATTCATGTGCTGGGAGGGCTATGACAGCCCCGACATCATCAAGCCCTTCGAGGAGGCGAACGACGTTTCGATCTCGATCGACCTCATCACCGACAGCCCCGGCGGTTTCGCCAAGCTCGCAGCCGGCGCATGGCGCGATTTCGACGTCGTGGCCACCGACAGCCCGTGGGTGCAGCGCATGGGGCCGGCCGATATCGGGGAATTCCTCGACGATGCCGAGTTCGCCGATGTCTACGAGAGCTTCTATCCGCAGTTCCGCGCCCCCTTCGCGCCGCTGGATTTCGACGGGAAGACGACGGGCCTGCCGACGCGCTGGGGCTGGGTCGGGCCGACCGTCAATACGAAGTATGACAAGCTCGAGAACTGGAGCAGCTACGCGCCCTGTTTCGATCCGGCCTACAAGGACAAGATCTGTGTGCTCGACTGGGGCGACTGGCCGATCATGCCGATGGCGCTCTATGCCGGGATCGATCCCTACAAAGAGCTCGACGACGCCGAGCTCAACGAAATCCGCCTCGTGCTGCGCGCGCTCTTTAAGAACACGCGGGCGATCGTCGGTGACCTGTCGGTCGCGCAGAAAGGCCTGATGGACGGCTCGTTCAGAACCTTGATCGGCGGCGGCACATACTGCACCTCGGCGCTGCGCAAGGATGGTCAGAAAGAGATCATGTCGATCGTGCCCGAGCCGAAAGACGGCCTGAACCAGGGTATCATCTGGATGGAAGCGGGCGGGGTCGTGAAAGACCCGGTGGACGACGCCAAGGCCAAGGCGCTTCTTCGCGACCTGACCTCGCCGGAAGTGGCCGTCAAGCTCGCCTGGACGGAAGCGACCTGCAACCTCGTGCCCTCGCAGGAAGCCGAAGCTCTGTTCACCGACGAGCAGAAGGACGTGCTGCAGATGGATTACATGTGGGAGGCCTGGGACAAATCCCACTTCCACAACGTGGCGCCGAATATCGACCAGATGCTTGAGATCTGGTCTCAGGAACTGGCCGCCGCGCGTTGATCTCCCGATTTGCAAGGGCGGTTTCGCCGCCCTTGCTCCCTTTCTGAGACAGGAAGTCCCCCTTGGTTTCTCCCATCATCAAAGCCACCGGAATCGATAAATACTACGGCACCTATCGCGCGCTGACCGATATCTCATTGGAAGTCGCCAACGGGGAGTTTCTGGCCCTCGTCGGGCCTTCGGGCTGCGGCAAAACCACGTTGCTCAAGATCTTGGCCGGTTTCGAGGACCTGTCGGCAGGCAGCCTCGTGATCGACGGGGAGGATATGACGGAGATCCCCGCCTCGGCCCGACCGACGCGGATGGTGTTCCAGAAGCTCGCGCTTTTCCCGCACAAAACCGTCGCGCAGAATATCGGCTTCCCGCTTCATCTGGCCAAACGCCCGAAGCCCGAGATCGACGCCGCCGTGCGCCGGATGCTGGAGCTGATGCATCTCAAGGAGAGCTATCTCAACCGCTATCCGCATGAGCTGTCGGGCGGGGAGCAACAGCGCGTGGCGCTCGCGCGGTCGATGGTGTCGCAGCCGCCGGTGCTGCTGCTGGACGAACCGATGAGCGCGCTCGATGCAAAGCTGAAGAAATCCCTGCAGGCTGAACTCAAGCACCTGCATCGCCATGTCGGGACGAGCTTCGTCCACGTCACGCATGACCTCGAAGAGGCAATGATGCTCGCCGACCGGATTTGTGTCATGCGCGCGGGGAAGATCGTGCAACTGGGCGAGCCGTCCGAGATTTATTACCGCCCCGCGAATGCCTTCGTGGCCGGGTTCATCGGGGATACCAACCTGCTGCCCGCCAAGGTCACGCGAGAGGGCGATGCATTCCGGTTCGCCTGCGACGTCCTCGACTGCGCAAACCCGATCATTGCCGCCGATCAGGTCGCGCCCGGTGTCGCGGCGGGGGCCGATGCGGCGCTGATGATCCGTCCGGAAATGCTGCGCCTGCTTGCGCAGGGCGAAAGCGCCGACTGCACCATCAGCGGGACGGTGAACGAGTTCTTCATCCGCGGCGCATCAATCCAGTATCGGATCGCGGCGGCAGAAACCGAGATCGTGATGGATATTCCTGGCACCTCCACATTGCCGGCGAAGCAGGGCGATCCGGTGAAGCTCGGTCTCGCGCTGGGCGACCTGTTCGCCGTGGAGGCGTAAGCGATGGCCGAGATACAGAAATCCTGGCGGGACGGGGCATTGCGCCTGTCGACCTTGCCTCTCTTGCTGCTGATGGGGCTGTTCTTCGTGATCCCGCTGATCATGACGGCGCTCCTGAGCTTTCAGGGCACGCAATACTACCGGCTTGTCTGGACATGGGATCTGAAGGTCTGGACCGACGTGTTCAGCCAAGTCCATTACTGGACGATCATGTGGCGCACCTTGATGATGGCGCTGGTCTGCACGGTGCTCTGCACCATCCTCGCGATCCCGATCGCCTATGGCATGCTGCATCGACTGTCGCGCTGGTCCGACCATATCACGCTGCTGATGGTCTTCGCCTTTCTCACCGATGCAGTCCTGAAGACCTTCGGCTGGGTGTTGTTTCTCGACCGTTCCGGCGTGCTGAATGGCACGCTCGAGGCGATCGGGTTCCCACCGGCCGCGGTGAACGTGCTCTTCACGCCGAACGCGACGATGATCGGCATGGTCTACAACCTGCTGCCCTACACGATCTTCACCATCGCGCTCTCCATGGCGCGGATCGACGGAGATCTGGTGCTCGCGGCACGTGACGCGGGTGCGTCCCGGCTGCGCGCCTTCATCGAGGTGACCTTGCCGCTTGCCAAGCCCGGTATCTGGGCGGGGGCGGTTCTGGTGTTCGTCCTCAGCCTCGGCGTCTTTCTCGAGCCGAAGGTGATGGGGGGCGGGACCTCTCCGCTCGCGGCGGAACTGATCCGACAGAGTTTCGAGACCCGCGTGAACTGGCCCCTGGGCGCGGCGCTGACGCTCGTGCTGATCGTGATCGGGGCGGCGGCTTTGACGGTGGCCGGAGCGGTCGCGCTCTGGCAGGCGCGGAGGGTGGTAAATGACTGATCGCATGGAAAAGCGAATTGCGGATGTCCTGCTTTACGGCTCCGTGTTCGCCGCGCTGATTTTCTTCTACATCCCGATTGCTACGCTGGTGCTGTTCTCCTTCACCAAGAGCCGCTTCCTGTCCTGGCCGATCCCCGAATTCTCGACCCGCTGGTATGGCGAGTTGCTGGCGGATCGCGATTTCTGGTCCGCGCTTGGCAATTCGGCGCTTCTCGCGGTGCTCGCGACGGTCTTCGCGACGCTTCTCGGCATCGGGGGCGCCTTCGCCTGGAGCCGCTACAAGTTCCGCTTCCAATGGGGCTTTCGCATCCTGACCTTCGCGCCGCTTCTGTTCCCGCAGCTTCTGCTGGGCGTCGTGATGCTCTTGTGGTTCTCGGTGCTGGCCGGCTGGCTGAACATGTCGCCCGGGCTTTGGTCTGCGGTGATCGGGCATGTCATCTACATCACGCCGTTCTGCATCGTGATCATCTCGGTGCAGATGCAGGGCTATGACAACACGCTCGACTATGCCGCCGAGGATGCAGGGGCGACCCGCTGGCAGATCCTGCGGGAGATCACGCTTCCCCTGATCTGGCCGGGGATCTTCTCGGCCGCGATCTTCGCCTTCCTGCTGTCGTGGGGGAATTTCTACATCACCTACAGCCTCTCGGGCTCGACGCGCACGCTCCCGACCTTCGTCTTCTCGGGGATCGCTGTGGGGTCGTCCCCGATCTACCCGGCCCTCGCAACGCTGACCTTCATCCCCGCCTTGGTATTGATCTTCGCCGTCGACAGGTTGCGCAAACGCGCCGCCCGTCGCCGCCTGAGCGCGATTGCCGAGAGCTGATCACTTCGACAGGACCTTCCCATGAGTGAATTCGATTTTGCGAGCCTCCACGCGCGCTGGAGCTTCCCGACGCAAGTCTGGTTCGGAGCCTGGCGCCTGTCCGATCTTCCCGCAGGCTTGACAGAGATCGGCGCAAAGGCACCGCTGCTGATCACCGACAGAGGTCTCGCCACGTCTTCGATCGCAACGCAGGCGCTGGAGATCGTGAAAGCTGCCGGCATGGAGCCCGGATTCTTCCGCGATGTGCAGCCGAACCCCACCGTGGAAAATGTCATGGCGGGACGGGAGGTCTTGCGCAAAGGCGGCCATGATTGCGTCATTGCGCTTGGCGGGGGCTCCGCGATGGATGCTGCCAAGGCGGTCGCGATGATGGCGGGGCAGTCGCGCCCGCTGATGGATTTCGAGGATGTCGGTGACAACTTCCGGCGCGTTCAGACCGAGGGAATGGTGCCTGTCATCGCGATCCCGACAACGGCAGGGACGGGCTCCGAATTCGGCAGATCGTCGGTGATCACCGATACCCAGACCCATCGCAAGGTCATCATCTTCCACCCCGAGATGCTGCCGGAGCTGGTCATCCTCGATCCCGAGCTGACCGTTGGCCTGCCGCCGACTTTGACGGCCGCAACCGGTATGGATGCGCTTTCGCATGCGCTCGAGGCGCTCTGTGCGCCGGGCTGGCACCCGATGGCCGATGGCTTGGCCCTGACGGCATTGAAGATGATCGACGGAGCCCTCGCGACAGCCTATTGGGAGCCCGAAAATCTGGAGGCGCGCTCGAACATGATCGTCGCCTCCGCGATGGCCTGCACGGCCCTGCAAAAGGGGCTCGGCGCGGTGCATGCCTTGGCGCATCCGTTGGGCGCGCGTTACGATGCGCATCACGGAATGCTCAATGCGGTGCTGATGCCCCATGTGCTTCGCTTCAACCTGCCTGCCGTGAGAGAGCAGATGGCGACGCTCGCGCATGAATTGCGGCTCGAGGGCGACGATCCCGGCGCGGCGGTTCTTGCGTGGTTGGAGGCGTTGCAGGCGCGCATCGACATGCCTTCGACGCTGAGCGAGATGGGCGTCAAGGTTGATGACGGTGATATTCCCGCTCTGATCGCCGATGCGTTGCGCGATCCCTGTGCCGGAGGCAATCCGATCCGTTTGGACGCGGAAGGGGTCGAGCAGATCTTGCGGGCCGCCCGCTGACTGCCGGGCTGCGGCGCATGTGATCCTCAAGGCATGGGGGAGCGGCCTGTCGTCGCTCGGCGTCGATCTTGTCGTGCTGCGCGGCTACAATCGGCCCGAGAACATCGCGTGCGTGCGGGCCCTGCGCTTCACTTGCGCGGAATATGCATTCCGAAGATATTGAACCGCTTATCGATCACCCGGACTTCGTGGTGGTGCTGAGGGCTCTGGGAGAGCTCCAGTTCGGGAGATCGCACTTCCAAGGCGCACGGGGCAGGGCCTAAGGGTCGCCTTCCAACTCAATTTGACATCGATGACATTTCTGATTATGACATCGATGTCTTTTGGGAGTCGCGGAGTTTTCTCTGCGTTGGAGGGGGGCCGTCGTGTCGACGATTTACGATGTAGCAAAGCTGGCTGGCGTTTCGCCGAAAACGGTCTCTCGCGTCGTGAACGGGGATGCGCCGGTCGGCAAAAAGACCCGCGAGAAGGTGGAAACCGCCATTCGCGAGTTGAAATATGTCCCCTCGAGCGCGGCACGCATGATGCGCTCGAACCGGTCGGGGCTGATCGGCGTCGTGACGGGGGCGATTTCGCGCACGGCCGAGCTGTCCGACCCCAAGGGTCTGCCCGATCTGTTCATCCTTCAGGGCATTCAGCAGGTCGTCGCCGAGCGCGATCTGACCTTGATGATCGCGGATACGGCCGGACAGATCGACAAGGTTCCCGCACTCCTGCGCACGTTTCAGGAGCATCGGGTCGAGGGGCTGATCTATGTCGCCGACTATCACAAGCGGGTGGCCTTCGAGACCGCGACACCGGCTTGCCCGCTGGTGCTCGCAAACTGCTACGACGCCCATGGCACCCCGGCGATCGTGCCCGACGACAAGGCCTGTGAGAAACGGCTCGTCGAGCGTCTGACCGCGCATGGCCACAGGCGCATTGCCTATCTGACATTCGATCCCGCGATGGATGCGGTGCCGCTTCGCATCGAGGGGTATCGCGAAGCGCTTGAGGCTGCGGGGATCGCCTACGACCCCGCGCTCGTATCGACAGGCTACCCGATCAACACCGAATTTCTGCACCGGTGGCTCGACGAGGCGCTCGACCGGATCCTCGCGCTGCCGGAACCGCCAACCGTGATCTGCTGCGGCAATGACGAGATGGCGATGCAGCTTTACGGATTGCTGCGCACCCGCGGCATCCGTGTCCCGGAGGATATCTCCATCGCCGGTTTCGATAATTACCGCGCGATTGCAGAGACCCTCTACCCGCCGCTGAGCACGGTCGAACTGCCCTATGCCGAGATGGGCAGGCAGGCGGCCGAGCTTTTGCTTTCCTTGATCTCGGAGGAGGCATCCCGTCCGCACGACCCTGTGCGGGTGGCGGGACGCGTATTCTGGCGCTCCTCCGTGACCGACCTCGAACTCGAAAGCCAGACATCCAAGGGAGGATGACATGAAACTATTGAATGTGACGGCCGGGGCGGTCATTGCCGCCACCGGGTTCTGCAGTGCTGCCTTCGCGACCACCGATCTGACGATGTGGTATCACGGCGCAGGCAACAAGGTGGAGAGCAAGATCGTCAACCAGATCATCGACGACTTCAACAAGAGCCAGTCGGACTACAAGGTCGCGCTGCAGAGCTTCCCGCAGAACAGCTACAATGACTCGGTGACGGCAGCAGCCCTCGCAGGCAACCTGCCCGACATTCTCGACATGGACGGGCCGATCATGCCGAACTGGACGTGGTCGGGCTATCTGCAGCCGCTGCCGATCCCGGAAGATCACTTCAAGGATTTCCTGCCCGGTACCAAAGGCGTCTATGACGGCAAGCTCTACTCGATCGGGCTGTGGGACGCGGCGGTCGCGCTTTATGCGCGCAAGTCCACGATGAAAGAGCTCGGGCTGCGCACGCCCACGCTCGACAAACCCTGGACCAAAGACGAGTTCATGAGCGCGCTCGAGGCCGCGAAGAAGAGCGGCAAGTTCGACTACGCAATCGATCTAGGCATGTCGGACAAGGGCGAGTGGTATCCCTATGCGTTCCTGCCCTTCCTGCAGAGCTTCGGCGGCGGGCTGGTCAACCGCGAGACCTATGACACCGCAGAGGGCGTGCTCAACGGCGATGCTGCGATCGCCTGGGGCAACTGGTGGCAGTCGCTGTTTGCCGACAAGCTGGCGCCCGGCACGAGCCAGGACCCGGCAGCCCATGAAACCGGCTTCATCGACGGCAAATATGCCTTCTCGTGGAACGGCAACTGGAATGCGGTCAAGACGATGGACAAGGTCGACGATGTCGAGTTCCTGCCCGCGCCTGATTTCGGCAACGGTTCCAAGATCGGCGGCGCGTCCTGGCAGTTCGGCATCTCGGCCAGCTCCACGGCTCCCGAGGGTGCGGCGGAGTTCATCAAGTTCGCGACGCAGGACAAGTACCTGGCGGAGTTCTCGGATGCGCTCGGCCTGATCCCGGCCACCAAGTCGGCCGCGCAGATGACCAAGAACTACAAGACGGGCGGTCCGCTTGCAGTGTTCTACGGCCTGTCCGAGGCGCAAGCCGAGAAACGTCCGGTGACGCCCGGCTACGTCGTCGACTCCAAGGTGTTCCAGAAGGCCGCCGCGGATATCGCGGACGGGGCTGACGTGATCGACACGCTCGATTCCGCCACCGACCAGATCAACGCCGATATCAAGCGCAACGACGGCTACAAGAAGAACTGAGGCGCTGTGCCGCGGGGGCGCGCGATTGCCGCGCCCCCCACCTCCAACTTCAGACCGGGAGACCGCGCCATGCGCTCGTCACTGACTTCCGCCAATCGGGCGGGATGGGCCTTTGCCCTGCCGGGCATCGTGCTGATCCTCGCCTTCATCATCACACCTTTCTTTCTGGGCGTCGGCTTCTCGCTGACCAACCAGCGGCTGATCTCGCCCAATGCCACGCGTTTTGTCGGTCTCGAGAACTACCGGGAAATGCTCAACATCGCGGTGGTCGACCTTCAGGCAAAGACCGATAGCGCGGGCAAGACCGTCACCGATGCCGATGGACAGGCCGAATTTCCCCGCCTGCGCTCCATCACGCGCAACCCTGACACGCCGCAATATCACGGTATGCAGGAATGGTTCCGCTGGGTCTCGGGCGACACGGCGCATGTGGTGATCGCAAGCGACGTCGTCTTCTGGAAAGCGCTGCTCAACACCTGCATCTTCGTGCTGATGGTCGCACCGATCCAGGCCGCGATCGCGCTGGGTCTCGCGCTACTGATCAATCAGAAACTGCGCGGGATCACGATCTTCCGCACCATCTATTTCATGCCCGTCGTCGTCTCGATCGTCGTCGTCTCGCTGCTCTGGCGTTTCATCTATTCGGGACAGAACGGGCTCTTGAACAACATGCTGTCCTTCCTGAGTTTCGCGCATTTCCAGCCCGTCGACTGGCTGGGCAACCCACATACCGCGCTTGGCGCGATCATCACGATGTCGATCTGGCAGGCGGTGGGCTTCCACATGGTGATCTGGCTCTCCGGGCTGCAGACGATCCCGCCCACGCTTTACGAGGCCGCAGCGATCGAAGGCTCGTCGAAATGGCAGACCTTCCGCTATGTCACCTGGCCGGGGCTGCGCCACACCGCGGTGCTGGTGCTGATCGTGATCACCATGCAGGCCTTCGCGATCTTCGCCCAGATCGACGTCATGACGAAGGGCGGCCCGCTCGACTCCACCCAGACGCTTGTCTTCCAGGCCGTGCAACGCGGCTACGGGATGCAGAACATCGCGGGTGGCTCGGCGATCTCGGTGATCCTGTTCCTGATCGTTCTGGTGATTTCGATGATCCAACGCTGGCTGACGAGGGAGCGCTGAAATGAGTGTCATTGGTTCCGATAACCGCAATCTGCGGCTGGGTGTGCGCTATCTCGTGCTGATCCTGATCGCGCTGATCTTCGTCCTGCCGCTGCTGTTCATGGTGATGTCCAGCTTCAAGCCCAGCGACGAGCTGCTGCGCGACACGTCGAGCCTGCGCGCCTTCCTGCCGGTGGGCCAGCTCAGCCTCGACAATTACACCGGCGCCTTCGAGCGCGCCCCGGTCGGGCTCTTCGTCTTCAACTCGATCTTCGTGACCGGGACGACGGTGCTACTGTCGCTGGTGATCTGTTCGCTCGCCGGGTTCTCCTTCGTCTTCCTGCAATGGCGCGGGCGCGACGTGATGCTCTCGATCATTCTCGCGACCTTCATCGTGCCCTTCGAGACGATCGCGATCCCGCTTCTGCTGGAAGTGTCGAAACTGCCGTGGCTGGGGCTCGACGGGCTCAGTTGGGGCTGGCTCGACAGCTACCGCGTGCAGATCATCCCGTGGATCGCGGACGGGCTGACGATCTTCCTCTTCGTGCAGTATTTCAAAGGCCTGCCCGGTGAGCTGATCGAAGCGGCCCGCGTCGAGGGCGCAAGCTGGTTCCAGATCTATCGCCGCGTGGTGATCCCGCTCTCGGGGCCTGTCATCGCGACCGCCGCGATCCTGAAATTCCTGATCATGTACAACCAGTATCTCTGGCCGCTGATCGTGGTCCAGCAAGAGCAGTATCGCCCGGTGATGGTCGGCCTGCAGTATTTCTTCCAACTCAACCCCGCTTGGGGGGAGATCATGGCTTACCTGACGCTGATCACGGTGCCAGTTCTCGCCTTCTATCTCGTGCTTCAAAAGGCGTTCATCGCCTCCATCGCCTCTACCGGCGTGAAAGGATAATCCGACATGGTTCTCGCACTCGATAAGCAATGGGTCTGGGACAGCTGGTATGCCCATGATGGCGAACGCTGGCATGCCTGGTTCCTCAAGGCCGACAAGTCGCTCGGCGATCCGGACCTGCGCCACTTCAACGTGAGCCAGGGCCACGCGGTCTCGGACGACCTGATAAGCTGGCAGCATCTGGGAACGTCGCTCGCCCCGGCGCCGGCCCCGGCCTGGGACGATCTGGTCACCTGGACCGGGTCGGTGCTGTGCGACGATGACGGGCTGTGGCACCTGTTCTACACGGGCGGTCGGCAGTCCGAAGACGGGCTCTATCAGCGCATCGGTCACGCGACCTCGCACGACATGCACAATTGGGACCGCGTGGGCGACGGGCTCTGCCTCGACCTGACCGGCCCCAATGCCGCGCAGTACGAGGCCGAACACATGGTCGGTCACTGGCACGACCGGGCGATGCGCGACCCTTGGGTGATGCGCGACCCCGCAGGCGATGGCTGGCTGATGTATTTCACCGCCCGCGCCCCCGGCATCGAAGAGGCGAACGCGGCCGGGGCCATCGGCTTCGCCACCTCGCCCGACCTGATCCACTGGGACCTCCAGCCGCCGGTCTTCGTCGGCGGGTTCGGTCAGCTCGAAGTGCCGCAGGTCTTCGAGGAGAACGGGCGCTGGTATTGCCTGTTCTGCACCGCCGCCGAGCACTGGAGCCGCGCGCGGATCGCGGAAACCGGCATGACCCCGGTGACCGGCAACCACTACCTGATCGCAGACGACCCGCGCGGGCCGTGGCGGATCGCCCCCGGCTTCCTCGATGGCGCGAACCCGTGCCGGCGCTATGCCGCACGCATCCTCGAGACCGCCGAGGGGCTGGTGATCATGGGGTTCGACGACAACGGCCACGACCATTTCGTCGGCCAGATCCGCGACCCGGAGCCCGTTCTCGTGGACGCAGAGGGTTATCTGCACATCGACGCGGATGCCGAGCAGGGAGGGAAATGACATGGCAGACATCAAGCTGCGCGGCCTGCGAAAGAGCTATGGCGCCCATGAGGTCATCCGCGGAGTCGATATCGACATCGCCGATGGCGAGTTCTGCGTCTTCGTAGGCCCCTCGGGCTGCGGGAAATCCACGCTGCTGCGGATGATTGCAGGGCTCGAGGACATCTCGGGCGGCACGCTGGAGATCGACGGCGAGCGCGTCAATGACGTTCAGCCCCGCGAACGCGGCGTGGCGATGGTGTTCCAGAGCTACGCGATCTTCCCGCATATGAGCGTGCGCGAAAACATGGCCTTCGGCCTCACCATCTCGGGCGCGTCGAAAGCCGAGAAGGCGGAGAAAGTGCAGCGCGCCGCCGAGATCCTGCAGATGGAGCATCTGCTCGACCGCCGCCCCAGCCAGCTCTCGGGCGGCCAGCGCCAGCGCGTCGCGATCGGGCGCGCGATCACCCGCAACCCCTCGGTCTTCCTCTTCGACGAGCCGCTCTCGAACCTCGATGCGGCGCTTCGGATGGACATGCGCATGCAGATCGGCAAGCTCCACAAGCAGCTGGGCGCGACGATGATCTACGTCACCCACGATCAGGTCGAGGCGATGACGCTCGCCGACAAGATCGTGGTGCTGCGCGACGGGCTGGTGATGCAGTCGGGCTCGCCGATGGAGCTCTATCACAACCCAGCCAACCGCTTCGTCGCAGGCTTCCTCGGCGCGCCGTCGATGAATTTCCTCGAGGTCGAAGTCCTGGAAGCCGATAGCGAAAACGCCAAGGTCGCGCGCCACTCCATGGACCCGATCGTCGTGCCCGTGCGCGGTCGCAAATTCGCCCCCGGCGACACCGCCCTGCTGGGCCTGCGCCCGCAATACGTCACCCCCAGTACGCCCGATGAGGGTGTCCTGCACGGTCAGGTGTCTCTGGTCGAACGGCTGGGCAGTGAAACGGTCGTCGATCTGGCGATGGAGGATGGCACGAGCCTGATCGCCGCCTTCAGCGAGGACAAGCAATTCGAACGTGGCGAACGGATCGATCTGGCTTTCGACCCCGCCCGGACGCATCTGTTCCACCCCGACGAGTGAGGGGTGGCGCTCATCAGCCCCGAAAATATCCTCCCGAAGGACCTGAGGCCGGCCATGCACGAACACGCAAAACGGCCGCCTCAGGTGGAGCCGGTAAATGCTCAGCCCGACCATTTCTGGCCGGGCTGAGACGTCGCTTTCGGGAGGTGCGTGGGCTTAGTCGAGCCCGTTCGCGCGTGCAACGAAATCCGCGAGATGCGGCACGTAATCTTCAGAGCCGTCGCCACCGGTTGCCATCGCCATCGCGAAGGCATTCTTGGCGGTGCTGGCGAGCGGGGTCGCGACCGTGACGGCATTGGCCATCGTCTCGACGTAGCGCAGGTCCTTGTAGGCATTGGCGAGCGTGAACTTGTGCGCCTCGCGGTTACCCTCGAGCGCGTAGCCCATGAAGGTCTGGTAGAAGCCGCAATCCATCCGGCCGCCCCGGATCACCTTGTCGAACTGCTCGACCGGAATGCCGACCTTGCGCGACAGCGCGAGGGCTTCGGAATAAAGCGCGGCATAGCCGAGAGAGATGAAGTTGTTGAGCAGCTTCATTCGGTGGCCGTCGCCCAGACTGCCCACGCGCACGATCTTGCCCGCCCAGGTGTCGATGACCGGTTCGATGCGTGCGAACAGCTCTTCATCCGCGCCGACCATGCAATCGAGCGTACCTTCCCAGGCCTCTTTCGGGGTGCGGCTGAGCGGTGCATCGGCATAGGCGACGCCGATTGCCTCCATGTCCTGTGCGAGCTTCATCGTCATGGTCGGTTCGCCGGTCGAGCAATCAATGATCACGCTGCCTTCTTTCAGGCCCGGGGTCAGCTTCGCGACCGCCTCGGCGGCCTCGGGCGCGCCGGTGAGGCACAGGAAGATGATTGAGGAGCGTGACGCGAGGTCTTCGTAGGACGATGCCTCGGTCGCCCCGCGCGAGACCAGGTCCTCGATCGGCTTGCGGTTGCGGTGGGCGATCACGGTCAGCGGATAGCCTTTCTCGACGATGTTCTTGGCCATGCCGTGGCCCATCAGGCCGGTGCCGATGAAGCCGATGGTTTCCTGGGTTTTAGTCATTGGGTACTCCGCTTGGGTCGGTAGGTCGTGAAATTCGGGTCAGAGATTGAAACGCTTGCGCAGGTCCGCGACCTGCGACTGGGTGAGCGGGCGGATCGCGTGCCCTTGCAGCGCGAGGAACAGCTTGGAGGTCTCCTCCAGCTCTTCGGCGGCGTATTGCGCGTTCGACAGACTGGTGCCTGCGACGACGGGGCCGTGATTGGCGAGCAGCACCGAATGATGCGCGCTGGCCAGCGAGCGCACGGCCTCGGCCAGTTCGGGATCGCCCGGCGCGTAGTAGGGGACAAGCGGCAGCTTGCCCACGCGCATCACGTGATAGGCGGTCAGCGGCGGCAGCACGTCCTCGGGGTCGATATCGCGCAGGATCGAGACGGCCGTCGAATGGGTCGAGTGCAGGTGGATCACCGCGCCCGCCTCCTGACGCTCGTCATACATCGCGAAATGCAGGAAGGATTCCTTGGTCGGCTTGTCGCCCGAGACGAAATTTCCATCCCGGTCGAAGAGCGATATCCGGGCCGGGTCGAGCGTGCCGAGCGAGGCGTTGGTGGGCGTCATCAACCAACCGCCATCGGGCAGCCGCGCCGAGATATTGCCCGAAGACCCTGCGGTCAGGCCGCGATCGAAGAGCGAGCGCCCGATGGTGCAGATCTGGTCGCGCAGACGCGTTTCGTCAGACATGTTCGACCTCCGACTCCAGCAGGTCCCACGCCTTGAGGAAGAAATCCTCGGCGCCGAAATTGCCCGATTTGAGCGCGAGCGCGAGGCGCGGGCCGGACAGGCTCATCGTCCACGGCACGCCGGGGTCGATCTCGGGACCGATGTCGAGCAGGCGCACGCCGAGCGCCGTCGTCACCGCGCCCGACGTCTCGCCGCCCGCGATCAGCATCCGGGTGAACCCGGCGTCGCGCAGGCGTTCGGCGACCGCCGCCAGCGTGTCTTCGACCAGCGCGCCGGAGGCGTCTCGGCCCAGACGGGACTGGATCTTGCTGAGCTGCGCGGGATCGGCGCTGGAATAGATCAGGGGCGTGCTGTCGGCGGGCTGCGCGATGGCCCAGTCGGCGATCTCATCCGCGCTCTGTCTGCCTTCGGTCAGCGCTTCCACGTCGAGCGCGCGGCTCGGCAGGCCCGCCGCTTGCGCCGCCGCGATCTGGCCACGGGTCGCGACCGAGCAGGAGCCCGCGAGGATCGCGCAGCGGCCCTCCGGGGCTGCCATCCGATCCGGGGCGCTGTACGCGTCGCTCTGGTCGCGAAGTGCTGCGGCCAGACCCAGACCGATGCCCGAGCCGCCGGTGATCAGCGGCATCTCCGCGCAGGCCGCGCCGAGCGTCATCAGATCCGATTCGTCGATCGTGTCGGTGACGACGATGCGGGTGCCTGCGGCACGTGCGACCTCGAGCGCCTCGCGCAGCGCGGCCTCTCCCTGCCGGATCGTCGTGACGTCGATGGAGCCCACTTTCAGCGCCGTCTGTCGTCCCAGAACCCGCACCAGATCGGGGTCGCGCATCGGGGTGAGAGGGTGATCTTTCAGGGGGCTTTCCGACAGCAGGCGGTCGCCTACGAAGAGGTGGCCCTTGTAGACCGTGCGCCCGGTCGCCGGGAAGGCGGGGCAGGCGATGGTCAGGGTCGCGCCGGTGAACTCCATAAGGGCTTCGGTGACGGGCCCGATATTGCCTTCGTCGGTGGAGTCGAAGGTCGAGCAATACTTGAACATCAGGCGCTGCGCCCCGGCTGTGCGCAGGGCTTTCGCGGCCTGCAGCGACATCTCGACCGCTTCGTCCGCCGGAACGGTGCGCGACTTCAGCGCGACCACCACCGCATCGGCGCCCGACAGGTCCATTTGCGGCCCCGGCAGGCCGATGACCTGCCGCGTCTTCAACCCGCTGCGTGACAGCATCAGGCACAGGTCAGTGGCGCCGGTAATATCGTCGGCGACCGCTCCGATCAGCATGGAAATTCCTCCCTCGGTCCACAGATCGCCGATCGCCCCGACGGCTCGGGACGGCGATTTCACATAGCCCTTGCCAAGCCGTTGCGGCTCGGGCTAACGATGTAATGACAACGCTATCATTCCAGCAATGCAAGCGCAAGATGGACGCTGGGAGGGGGCGGAGTGAGACTAGAAATCGGCGATTGAGAGGTATTCCGCATGAAGTCACCCCAAGAGACGAAGGTCTGTGTCATCGGTCTGGGATCGATGGGCTTCGGCATGGCCGAGAGCTTGCTGCGAGACGGGTTCGCGGTGACGGGCGTCGATGTGAATGCCGAGGCGATGGCGCGCTTCTCCGCACTTGGCGGCGCGGTTGCGGCCGACCCTGCGACGGGTGCGCAAGATGCGGATCTGGTGATCGCCGTGGTCGTCAATGCCGATCAGACAGGGCAGGTGCTTTTCGGACCGGGCGGCGCCGTTGCGACCATGTCCAAAGGCGGCGTCGTGATGTCCTGCGCCACGATGGCGCCCGATCTGGCGCGCGTCTTCGCCAAGCGCTGCGCCGAGGTGGGCGTGGAATATCTCGACACGCCGATCAGCGGGGGCGCCGTGCGTGCGGCCAGCGGTGAATTGACGATCATGGGCTCGGGGCCGTCCGCTACCTTTGCGCGCATCCGTCCGGCGCTCGATAGCGTCGCGGCCAAGGTCTACGAGCTGGGCGAGGAAGCGGGCACGGGCGCGGCCTTCAAGGTGGTCAATCAGCTTCTGGCCGGGGTGCATATCGCGGCGGCCTGCGAGGCGATCACCTTCGCCAAGGCGATGGATCTGGATCTGGAGAAGGTCTACGAGGTGATCACCGCCTCGGCGGGCAATTCCTGGATGTTCGAGAACCGGGTGCCGCATGTGCTCGAGGGCGATTACAGCCCGCGCAGTGCGGTGGATATCTTCACCAAGGACCTGGGGATCGTGGCGGATATCGGGCGGGACATGAAATTCCCGACCCCGATTGCAAGCACAGCGATGCAGATGTTCGTCATGACGGCAGCCGCCGGGATGGGGCGCGACGATGACGCCTCGGTGGCGCGGATGCTGGCAGATATCGCAGGTCTCGAATTGCCGTCCGCCACGCCTGCAAGTGAGGGCTGAACGATGCCCAGATTTGCCGCCAACCTGACGATGATGTTCACCGAGCACGATTTTCTCGACCGCTTCGCTGCGGCGAAAAAGGCAGGCTTCGATGCGGTCGAATATCTCTTTCCCTATGATCATCCGCCCGAGGCGATCGCGGAGCGGCTGCATGAGCACGGGCTGACGCAGGCGCTCTTCAATCTGCCGCCCGGCAACTGGGAGGCAGGCGATCGCGGGCTGGCGGCTCTGCCGGAGCGCGGAGAGGAATTCCGGGCCTCGATCGATACCGCGCTGCGCTACGCAGAGGCGACCGGGGTAGGGCGGGTCCATGTGATGAGCGGGCTGGCTTCACGCAAAGACGCGGCGGCGTTGAGCGCCTACCGCGACTCGCTGCGGCGGGTCTGCGAGGCGGCCGGGGCGCAGGGGCGCGACGTGGTGATCGAGCCGATCAACACACGCGACATGCCGGGCTATTTTCTGGATGATTTCAGCTTCGCCGCCGATCTGATCGCGGCGTTGGGGCTGCCCAATCTCAAGCTGCAATTCGACATCTATCACCGCCAGATCCTGCACGGTGACGTGCTGATGGGGCTGCGGGAGATGGCGCCGATCATCGGGCATGTGCAGATCGCTGCGGTACCGGATCGGCATGAGCCCGGAACCGGCGAGCTCGACGATACGCGCATCCTGCGTGAGCTGGACGCGCTGGGCTATGAGGGGTTCGTGGGCTGCGAATATCGCCCGGCGGGTCGGACCGAGGGCGGCCTCGGCTGGATGCGCGCCTTCGCCTGAGACGAAGGCGCGCCCCTGATCAGCTTTCGATGTAATCGCGATGCAGCGCCCAGTCGCCCGGGCTGAACCGGTCCGAGGCGAATTGCTGCTGGTGCCAGTAGGGGTAGATCACGGGCAGCTTGCTGACCTCGTGCAGGCGCTTCAGCTCGTCCTCGCTCAGCTCCAGATCCACGGCGCGGAAATTGTCGCGGAACTGCTGTTCGTTGCGTCCGCCGATGACGAGCGAGCTGACTGCAGGACGCGTCAGCAGCCATGCCAGCGCGACCTGCGCGGCAGAGACCCCATGCGCGTCGCCGATCTCGACCAGCGTGTCGACGATGTTCCACAGCTTCTCTTCGTCGCGGATCGGCGGCTCGGTCCAGCCTGCGAACTGACGCGAGCCTTCCGGAGTGTCCTTGCCGCGGCGATGCTTGCCCGACAGGAGGCCGGCGGCGAGCGGGCTCCAGACCAACACGCCCAGCCCCTGATCGACCGAGATCGGGAGCAATTCGTATTCTGCCTCGCGGGCCTCGAGCGTGTAGTGGATCTGCTGGGCCACGAAACGCTCGCGCAGGCTCCGGTCGCTGACGCCGAGCGCCTTCATGATGTGCCAGCCCGAGAAGTTCGAGCAGGCGATGTAGCGGACCTTGCCCTGTTGCACGAGCGTGTCGAGCGCCGAGACCATCTCCTCCATCGGGGTCACGCCGTCCCATTCATGCATGTGGTAGATGTCGATGTGGTCGGTGCGCAGCCGCTTGAGCGAGCGTTCGCATTCGCGGATCAGGTGATAGCGCGAGAAACCCTCGTCGTTGGGGCCGTCGGCGATCCGCATCCGCGCCTTGGAGGAGATCAGCACGTCGTCGCGCCGACCGTCGAGCACTTCGCCAAGGATCTCTTCCGAGAGGCCGGTCGAGTACATGTTCGCGGTGTCGTAAAGGTTGATACCGGCGTCGATGCAGGTGTCGACCAGCTTGCGCGCTTCGCTGACGCCTTGGGCGCCGACGGCCTTGAAAGCGCCTGCACCGCCGAAGGTGAACGTGCCCATCGTGAGCACCGAGACCTTGAGCCCCGATCGTCCTAGGGTTCTGTATTTCATGGATATCTCCTCCTCTTGAGTATCGTTTCCTCAGGCGCGATCAGCGCGCCAGACGTCTTGCGGCATGGGCGATGCCCAGCGTCGGGCTGGTCAGAACCGGCGGGTCATCCTCGCTCGGTTCGAGCCGTTCGAGCGCGCGTGCCATCGAGGCCTGTGCCAGAACCACCACGTCGTTTTCGCGGGCGAGCCGGGCGATGCCTTCGGCCACCCGCGCGTCATGTCCTTCCCGGTCGCCCGATTGCAGCGTCTCGAAGGCGCCCTCGACGACCTCGCTCGTGATGGTGCTGTCCGCCCCGGCCTCGCGGCTGACGCGTTCGACCAGCTCGACGGTGGGTGTCAGGGTCGATTGCAGGGTTGCGAGCACGCCGATGCGGCGGCCTTTTGCGACGGCCTCCTGCGCCATTCCCTCGTCGATACGGATGAGCGGGACGGGGCAGAGCGGTGCGATACGTTCGACTGCGCCGCCGAGGCTGGAGCAGGTCACGAGCACGGCTTCGGCCCCCGCATCGACCGCCGACCAGATCATGCCCGTCAGGCGTCGCGCCGTCATCGGGCTGACCGATCCCTCGCGGATCGTGAGGCGCAGAAGGCTCTCGTCGAGCATGTTGAACACTTTCCAGTCGGGCAGGTGCTCCTGCGCCAGACCTTCGAGTTCCGGGATCAGCCCGGCGACGGTGTGGATCATCGCCAGGGGGCGGGGTGATTCGTAGCTTTCGTCGGTCATCGGCGGGCTCCTTTGTTGCGGTCGGGGTGCTCTCGCCCCGGTGGCTATGACAGCGCTGTCATGTTTTGCGAGTATCACCACGGACCCGGCTCGATGACAAGCCGGAATGTCTCAAGACCCTTGTTTGAAACGCTTTGGCGGGGCTCGGAACTACGTTCCGCCGGGGAGGGCGCGTCGTTCCGACACCTGTCCTGAGACAAGTTTTTGTTATTTGCTGATTGACAAGTCGTCTTTGCAGTTCGCAATATGACAGCGCTGTCACCGGAGAAATGGCAGCGCTAGCATTTTCGGGCGTATCCCCGTTCGACCCGCCAGCCCCTCACCGACGAGATCGGTTCCGGGATGAGCGAGTGGAACGTCGGGGATGCGGAGAAGGGAGGGGCGTTTTGGCACTGTCGGAAAATTCGGTCACGCCATCGGAAAGGAAATCCATGCGAGTCCTGCATCAATTGCTTCAACTGCGTCACATGCGTGAATTCAACGTTCTGATCGCGTTGATCCTGATGGGGCTGCTGATCAGCCTGTTCACACCGTATTTCCTGACCGTGTCGAACCTGATGGGCGTGTCGCGGGCATTCTCGCTGACGGCGATCATGAGCATCGGCATGGTGATGGTCATCATCACGGGCGGGATCGACCTGTCGGTTGGCTCCGCGATGGGGCTTGCCGGTCTGATCACGGCGCTCTGTTTCGACGCGGGCTATTCGCAATATGCGGCGGTGGCTGCGGGGCTCGGTGTCGGGCTTGCCTTCGGGCTGACCAACGGGCTGCTGATCACTGCGATCGGCCTGCCGCCGTTCATCGCCACGCTCGGCACGCTGAGCATCGGTCGCGGCCTTATGTACATGATCACCCACGGCGTGCCGCTGACCCCGGAGACGCCCGAGAGCTTCAGCTTTCTGGGGCAGGGCTATGTCGGCCCGGTGCCGGTGCCGGTGGTCATCCTGCTCGTGCTGACGCTCATCTTCACGGTCATCATGACCCGGACCCGCTTCGGTCGGCACGTCTACGCCACGGGCGGCAACGAGAACGCGGCGCGTCTGAGCGGGGTGAAGGTTCAGCGCGTCAAGCTCGCGGTCTACGTCCTGTCTTCGACGATTTCCGCGCTGGCCGGCGTCATCGCCTTCTCGCGTTATCTTTCGGCGGAACCGGCGTCCGGCTTTGGCTCGGAACTTGAAGTGATCGCCGCGGCCGCAATCGGCGGGGCGAGCCTCGCGGGCGGTATCGGCTCGGTGCTCGGTGCGGTCATCGGGGCTGCCCTGATCGGTGAGATCGCCAACGGCGTCGTGCTGCTCAACATCAACACCTATGCCCAGCAGGCCATTACCGGCGGCGTGATCCTGATCGCGGTCAGCCTCGACGTGCTGCGCAATCGGATGGGCGGGCGCGGCTGAGCCGCGCCGTCCGGGAAGGAACAAGATCAAGAAGCCGGACCGCGTCTCGAAGAGGAGAGAGCGGCGCGAGATCCGGACGAAGAATGCCCCGGTGCGGGGCGTGAAACCGAAACTGCATCAACAACAGGGGCCCGCCGCGGTTGGTTGGGTCCGGAGGAGGAGACAAGATGCGTATTGCAATGAAAGCCGCCGCTGCGGTTCTGGCCCTGGCAACCGGTATGGGGACCGCAGCGTCCTATGCTCAGGACATCACCGTGGCGCTCGTGCCGAAAGTGGCCGTTCCGTTCTTCGACGACTGCAACACCGGTGGCGCGGAAGCGGCCAATGAACTGGGCGTGAAGTATCAGTGGGTTGTGCCCGCGAACACGCAGGGTTCGACGCAGGTCAAGATCATCGAGGACCTGATGGCGCGCCATGTCGACGGGATCGGGATCTCGGTCAACGAGCCGAAATCGGTCGAAGGGATCATCAAGCAGGCCACCGATGCGGGCATCAAGGTCGTCACCTTCGACAGTGACAGCGCCAACAGCTCGCGCAGCATGTATATCGGCACGATCAACAAGCAGGCTGGCGTGACCATGGGCAAATCCATGGCGGAAGCGCTCGGCGGCAAGGGTGAAGTGGCGATCGTCACCGGTCAGCTCGGCGCCTCGAACCTGAACGAGCGGATCGACGGCGTGAAGGAAGCGCTGGCGGACTATCCCGACATCAAGCTGGTCGCGACCGAAGGCACCGAGGATGACCTCGCCCGCGCCGTGTCGGTGACCGAGGCGCTCCTGCGCGCCAACCCGAACCTCTCGGGCATCTTCGGCATCAGCCAGGTCGGTGGCCCGGCCGTGGCGAAGGTTCTCGCACAGCAGGAATTCGCGGATAAGAAAGGCCAGCTGAAGGTCTTTGCCTTCGACGATCTGCCCGACACGATCAAAGGCGTGAAGGAAGGCTTCATCGACGGCATCATGGTGCAGCGCCCGATCACGATGGGCAAGCTGGCGGTCGAGCATCTCGTGGCCCAGATCAAGGGTGAAGAGACCGACCCGCAGAACATCGACACCGGTGTGACCGTTGTGACTGCCGACAACCTCGACAGCTACACCAAGTAATCTCCGACAAGACCTGGGCGGGGCCAAACGCGGCCCCGCCCGACATTCTTCAGCCAGAGGCCGCGATGAAACCGTTTCTCGAAATGATCGGCATTTCCAAGACCTTTCCCGGGGTGAAGGCGCTGGACCACGTCGACCTGCATCTCAATTCCGGAGAGGTGCATGTGCTGGCGGGCGAGAACGGCGCCGGCAAGAGCACCCTGATGAAGATCATGACCGGCGTGCTGCGCGCGGATCCGGGCGGCGAGATCCGGGTCGAGGGCGAACCCGTCGTCATCAAGAACCCGGTCCATGCCCGGTCGCTCGGCATCTCGATCATCTACCAGGAACTCGCGGTGGTGAATAATCTCACCGTCGCCGAGAACGTCTTTCTCGCGCGCGAGCCGCTATTGCCCACGGGCCTGATCGACCGCGCCAAGATGAATGCGGACACCCGCGCGGTGCTGCACGAGCTTGGCGTGGAAATCGATCCCGAAGCGATGGTCGGCACGCTTTCGATCGGCCAGAGACAGCTGATCGAGATCGCCCGCGCCATCTCCTACAATTCCAAACTCATCATCATGGACGAGCCGACCGCGTCGCTCAGCCACCACGAGGCATCGACGCTGTTGCGCATGTCGCGCAAGCTGGCCGCGCAGGGTGTCGGCATCGTCTTCATCTCGCACAAGCTCGAGGAAATCTTCGAGATCGCCGACCGCGTCACCGTGCTGCGCGACGGGCGCACCGTGGATACCCGGCCCGTGTCCGAGATGACGAGCGACCTGCTGGTGCGCCTGATGGTGGATCGCGAACTCGACCAGCTGTTCGGCCATCACATCTCCCACGCGACCGACGAGGTTCTGATGTCGGTCCGCAATCTCACCGAGAAGCGCGTGAAGGACGAAGGCGTCTTCGTGCGCGACGTCGATTTCGACCTGCGTCGCGGCGAGGTGCTGGGCTTCTTCGGTCTGGTCGGCGCCGGGCGGACCGAAGTGATGGAGATGATCTTCGGCAGCCGCCCCCATAGCGGCGAGATTTCGATCAATGGCAAACCGACGCGGATTTCCTCTCCCTCGGACGCGATCGAGCATGGGCTCGGATTTGTGACCGAGGATCGGCAGTCGCGCGGGCTTGTTCTCGGCATGTCGGTGCGCGAGAATTTCTCGCTGACGCATCTGAGTGACTATTGCAGCCTCGACTTCGTGAACCGTCGCAAGGAAACCGCGGCCTGTGCGGATTACATCCGCGCGCTGGGCATCAAGACACCGTCGCCCGAGCAGAAGGTGCTCAACCTGTCGGGCGGCAACCAGCAGAAGGTCGTCTTGGCGAAATGGGCTGCGCGCCGCCCGCAGATCCTGATCGTCGACGAACCGACGCGCGGGATCGACATTGGCGCGAAGGCCGAGGTCCACACGTTGCTGGGCAAGATGGCCGAGGAGGGCATGTCGATCATCGTGGTCTCTTCGGACCTGCCGGAGATCCTTGCGATCAGCGACCGTGTGATCGTGCTGAAGGAGGGGAAGATCAGCGGTGAACTGACCCGAGAGAACGCCACGCAGGAGAGCGTGATGCTGGCGGCGACCGGCTGAGGCCGTCCCGTCGAACCAAATGTGAATGAACGAAACGGAGACTGAAATGACCAAGCGCGTAGTATTTACAGGCGGAACCGGCAAGGCTGGGCGTCATGCGGTGCCGCATCTGCTAAGCAAGGGCTACGATGTGCTCAACGTCGACCTCAAGCCGCTCGACCTGCCCGGCGTCAACACGCTGATCACCGATGTGACCGACAGCGGCGCCGTGTTCAACGCGCTCACCACCCACCACGATTTCGGCGGGTTCGAGAAAGGCGCGCCGCCGTCGCCGCCCGATGCGATCGTGCATTTCGCCGCGATCCCGCGCGTGCTGATCGAGCCCGACAACGTGACCTATCAGGCCAATGTCATGAGCACCTACAATGTGCTCGAGGCGGCAATGAAGCTCGGCGTGCGCAAGGTGATCATCGCTTCGTCCGAGACGACCTACGGCGTGTGCTTCGCCGAGGGCGACAAGGATTTCCACTCCTTCCCGCTCGAGGAAGATTACGACAGCGATCCGATGGACAGCTACGGCCTCTCCAAGGTCTGCAACGAAAAGACCGCCCGCGCTTTCGCCGCCCGCTACGGCGCGGATATCTATGCGCTGCGCATCGGTAACGTGATCGAGCCGGATGAATACGGCATGTTCAAAGGCTTCCTTAAGGACCCGATGAGCCGCAAGCGCAACGCCTGGAGCTATATCGACGCCCGCGATCTGGGTGAGATCGTGCATCTGTGCATCGAGAAGGACGGGCTGGGCTATCAGGTGTTCAACGCGGTCAACGACACGATCACCGCCGATATGCCGACCACCGAGTTCTTGAAAAAATATTGCCCGAACACGCCGATCACCCGCGAGATGGGCGCCGACGAGGCGCCGATTTCGAACCGCAAGGCGCGCGAGGTTCTGGGCTTCAAGGAAGCGCATCCGTGGCGCAAATACGTGGAGGTATGATCGCCACGGTCCCCGCGATGTTTTTAGCGCCCATGCACGTATGGCCTATGAAAACGCTGCCGCTAGGTGCATTTCTGGGTCATTGACTCGGGCTTGCCCGAAAGGAATTGGAGGAAAGCGTCATGGGGACCAAGCAGCGATTGCCTGACCGCAAAAGCAAGATCACGGTGCGCGAGGTCGCGCGCCGTGCCAATGTCAGCGAGTCGACGGTATCGCGGATCATGCGCAACAAGGGGCTCGTCGCCGAGTCCACCCGCGAGAAGGTGATGGAGACGGTCCGCGCGATGGGCTACGTCCCCAACCGCATCGCGGGCTCGCTGGCCTCGCTCGACTCCTTCCTCGTGGGCGTCGTCATCCCCTCGCTCTCCAACATCGTGTTCCCGGAGGTTCTGCAGGGCGTCCATGCCGGGCTCGACGGAAGCGACCTGCAGCCGGTGATCTCGACCACGGATTACAATGTCGACCGCGAAGAGGCCGTCGTGCGCGGCATTCTCAGCTGGAAACCCGCCGCGATCCTGCTCGCCGGGTTCGACCACACCGACGCCACCCGCAAGATGCTCGAGCAAAGCGACATCCGCGTCGTCGAGATGATGGATATCGACAGCACGCCGATCGACATCGCGGTGGGTACCTCGCATCGCCGCGCGGGCCACGCGATCGGTCGCCACCTGATCTCGCGCGGCTACCGCCATTTCGGCTATGTCGGCCATGACTGGAACGCCGACCGCCGGGCGCGGCTGCGCTATGACGGGTTGTGCGAGGCGCTGTCCGAAGCGGGACTCTCGATCGAAGCGCATGCGATCGACGACGGACCCAGCTCGGTCGGGACGGGCCGGGAGCAGACCGCGCGCCTGCGTGCGTCGGCCCCGAAGATCGACGTCGCGGTCTATTCCAACGACGACATGGCCGTGGGCGGCGTCTTCCACTGCCTTGCCGAAGGTATCAGCCTGCCTGACCAATTCGCCATATTCGGCTTCAACGGTCTCGATATCGGCAAGGAGCTGCCCCAGCCGCTCTCGACCGTCCGCTCGAACCGTTATCTCATCGGCAAGAAGGCGATCGAGGAGGTTCTGGCCTCGCCCGAGCGCCCGTCGACACCCACCATCATCGACACTGATTTCGAGGTCTTCGCCGGCGCAACCGCCTGAGGCGCGCCGATCTCGGACACCGAACGAAAAAAGGAGAAATCCCATGCATCCCGCTCTCGCCAAAGGCAATGTCGCAGTCGTCACCGGAGGGGCCTCGGGTATCGGCCTCGCCGCCGCCCGCCACCTCGCCGGGCTGGGGATGCGTGTCTGCATCGCCGATCTGCCGGGGGCTGCGCTCGAAGCCGCCTACGACGCCCTGATCGCTGCGGGCGCGGCGGCGGCCGACGTGATGACGCAGGCCACCGATGTCTCGGACCGGGCGCAGCTCACGGCGCTCGCCGACGAGGTCTGGGCGCATTTCGGGCCGGTCAATCTGCTGATGAACAATGCGGGCATGCAGCCCGGCAGCTCGATCTTCGATGCGGAAGGCAACTGGGACCGCATCCTCGACGTGAACATGGGCGGGATCATCCGTGGCAGCCAGATCTTCGCGCCGCGCATGATCGCCTCGGGCGCGCCGGGCCTGATCGTCAATACCGGCTCCAAGCAGGGCATCACCACGCCTCCGGGCGATCCGGCCTATAACGTGTCGAAGGCTGGCGTGAAGGCCTTCACCGAGGCCTTGCAGCACGAGCTGCGCAATCGTGAGGACTGCAAGGTCGAGGCGCGGCTGTTCATCCCGGGCTTCGTCTACACGCCGCTCACCGCAGGCGGGCGCACCGAGAAACCCGCCGATGCATGGACGCCCGAGCAGGTCGTGGAGTTTCTCTTCGACTCGATCGAGCGCGGCGATTTCTACATTCTGTGCCCCGATAACGACGTGGATCGCGCTACCGACGTGAAGCGCATCCTCTGGGCGGCGGGCGACATCACCGAGAACCGCCCGCCCTTGTCGCGCTGGCATCCCGATTACGGTGACGCCTTCAAGGCGTGGTTGAAGAAGTGATGCGGCCATGACGACCCGGGTTCATCGTATCGCGGCCATCCCCGGCGACGGGATCGGGCCGGAGGTGGTCGACGCGGCATTGACGGCGCTTGACCACCTGAGCCGCCAGACCAACGCGTTCCGGCTCGAGGTCGACCGCTTCGACTGGGGCTCGAAACGCTTTCAGCGCGAGGGCACATTCATGCCCGCAGATGGGGTCGATGCACTGCGAGCCTATGACTCGATCCTATTCGGCGCGGTCGGCGCTCCGGACGTGCCCGATCACCTGACGCTCTGGGGGCTGCGCCTCGCGATCTGTCAGGGGCTCGATCAATATGCGAACCTGCGGCCCACCCGTATCCTGCCGGGCCTGTCGAGCCCGCTTGCGGGTGTCGGTCCGGAAGATCTGGACTGGCTGATCGTGCGCGAGAACTCCGAGGGCGAATATGCGGGGCAGGGCGGGCGCAGCCATCGCGGCCAGCCGCATGAGGTCGCTACCGAGACCGCCATCTTCACCCGCACCGGCGTCGAGCGCATCATGCGCGTGGCCTTCTCGCAGGCTCAGGCGCGCCCGCGTAAGCGTCTGACGGTGGTGACGAAATCCAACGCGCAGCGCTACGGGTTGGTGCTGTGGGACGAGATCGCCGCCGAGGTCGCGACCGAGTTTCCCGACGTGACATGGGACCGGATGCTGGTCGACGCGATGACCGTGCGCATGACGCTCGGCCCGCGTTCGCTCGACACGATCGTCGCCACGAACCTCCACGCCGACATCCTCTCGGATCTGGCAGCGGCGCTCGCGGGCTCCATCGGCATCGCCCCCACGGCCAATCTCAACCCCGAACGCGCCGCGCCGTCGATGTTCGAGCCGATCCACGGCTCGGCCTTCGATATCACCGGCAAGGGCGTCGCCAATCCCATCGGCACCTTCTGGAGTGCTGCAATGATGCTGGGGCATCTGGGAGAGACCGAGGCCGAGGCGCAAATGATGCGCGCGATCGAGGTCGTGACAGCCGATCCCGAGAGTCGCCCGCGCGACCTCGGCGGCACAGCCAGCACCGAGCAGGTTACGGAACGGCTCTGCCGCGCACTCGATGAGATCGGGACGAAAAGCTGAAAATTACGGACGGGCGTTGGACGCTGTCGTCTCTTGTCGGTCTTGAGAGCCGAGCGCATGGGGAGTGGGCTCACGCAAGCCGAACTCGCGTCCGCGCCAGGATCAGTTTCCCGACAATACGCGCCCTGGAGAACGTGTCAGGCACGATCCTCACGCCTGACGTTAACCCGATGATGGCGGAGGTCTTCGGGCGTGTCGATGTCACTCGCCTCTTCGGCTGAAAGGGGGATGAGCGACTTGGGCGGCAGGGCGCGCAACAGCTCCCGGGCGCCGTGATCTCCGTCCTGATCGGGTGCGTGTCTCGAGTCCTGCGCGGTCAGAAGCGCCGGCGGCATCGGGATACCGTCGAAGGTGCAGGCGCGGCTGCCGCCATCGCTATTTACCAAGGCGCGGAGCGTGTCGGTTGAAACGAAAGGCATGTCGCCCAGCACGAACAGCGCACGTTCTGCCCGGCGGCTCGTTGCGACGCCGCGCGCCGCTCGCCAGCTCTCGGAGAGCGGCAGGCCCGGTGCCACGTGATGCACCTTGAACGACGGCGGGAGAGAAACGGCGACCCTCTCGGAAGAGACGATCGCCACGAGCGCATCGCATCCCGACGCCTCGAGCGCGCGCGCCGCTGCCAGCACCAAAGGGGCGCCGTTCCAATCTGCAAGAAGCTTGTCCCGAGCGCCGAACCGACGCGAGGCGCCGGCGGCGAGGAGGATGCCAAGCGTGCGCATGGTGGCCCGGGCCCGGATCAGTCGAGCGGCGAGAAGGCCGCGGGCTGCAGGAAGATGCTCTCTTGATGCACGAGATAGGGCAGGATCTTGGGCACGAAAGCCTGCCATTCCGGGTCAGCGCCCAGCTTGGCGCGTTGCGCGCTGCGGTGGCCGTAATCTTCATAGGCCCAGAGGAAGGTGACCGCGTTGAGTACGCCGCTGTCGCTGACCCAGCATCCGGCAAGCTTCGCGTATTGGGTGATGATGTGCAGGCCCTCGGCTTCATAGAGCTTGAGGAACTCGGGCGCCTTCCCGGGGGTGATGCGGTAGGTTCTTTGTTCGTAGATCATGTTGGACTCCGGCGTGAATGGCAGAAAATCGCGGGCACTGACGTCCCGTCACGCGCCGAAGCTACGACCAAACTTTGGGTTTTCGCAACACATAAGTCGTCAAGTGACGAAAAGATACTTTGCCTTCGCGCGGAATGGGCTAATGTATGAACCTGAAGTCGTTGCGTCCGGCGTCGGAATGAACAACAAAGGATGCCAAGAGGAAAACGTGCAGACCAAGCCCAAAATGACTGAAGGTTCGTCCAAAACGAACGGCGCCGGAAATAAGCCCGGCTCGCCGCAAGGCGCTGTGCGCATGCCGTTCAATGAGCGTCGCGCTCAGATCTTGGACGTCGCCACCGAGTTCTTTGCGGAGAACGGGCTTGCGGGGCAGACGCGCCAATTGGCGGAGAAATGCGGCATCTCCCAGCGTCTTCTCTATCGCTTCTTCCCGACCAAGGAAGACCTGCTCAAAGAGGTCTATAACCGAGAGATTCTTGGTGCTTTCAAGGCCGTCTGGTTCGTTGAGCTTCAGGATCGTTCGCAGCCCATGGCCGTGCGCCTCGACGCATTCTATCGCGACTATCTTCAGTCTACCTTGACCCGGAAGTGGTTGCGACTGTTCCTTTATGCCTCGCTGGCCGAGGCGAATATGGCGCCTGACTACATCGCGGCGATTGTCATGCAGTTGCTGGAGACTGTGATGCGCGAAGTTGCGCATGAGCGGGGCGTAGAGCTGCCGGAAGATCCCGCATTGCTCCGCGAAATGGCGTGGACGTTGCACGGTGCGATCTCTCACTACGCGATTCGACGCCATATCTATCAAAGCAGCCTGTCGCTCTCCGAAGACCAGGTGGTAACGATGCATGTTCGCGTGTTCCTCGCGGGATTCGAGGACATGGTCGAGGTGTGCAGCGGCCGCTGAGCGCTGCAATCCACTACATTTTCCCTGATTTCGCCTGCGGAGGCTTCCGCGGGCGCTGAAATTTTGTGCGATTTCCGTTGCGGAAGGGAAATCCTCACTTTTTCGTTTGTCGTCAGTTGACGAATAAATAAATCGCCAATAGCGTCGGTTCCCATAAACAAGATCAACAGGGACGGCTTGCTGCAGGTTGGGCTTTGAACGGGCTCGGGCTGAGGCGGCCATGCAAAAGGAATCGAAAGATGCTCAAGGATAAGACGCGCCGTCTCGGGCGCCGGGATTTCCTCCGCTACTCGGCGGCGGGCGCAGGGGCGCTGATGGCGCCGGGTCTGGTTCGTCCGGCCAAGGCCGAAACGGCCGCGCTGACGATGCACACCTGGTCGGCCGCGGTCGACACCGTGCAGAGCCACCTCAGCGCCTTCACCAAGGAAACCGGGATTCCGGTCAATTACGGTAACTCGCCCTGGGCCCAATACCGCGAGGGCATGGTCGCGAAATTCGTGGGCGGTGCGCCGCTCGACGCGATGTGGGTGTCGGATTCCTGGCTGCCCGAATGGGCCGAAGCCGGCTGGATCGCCCCGGTCGACGAGTTCGACAGCCTGATGAAATACAACGCCGAGGCCGAGGATTTCTGCACCGACTCCATGACCTATGGCGGTCGTCAGTACGGCCTGACTTATTACACCGACTACATGGCCTTCTTCTATGACGAGGCGAAGCTCAAGGAAGCCGGCTTCGACGCGCCGCCGGAAACCTGGGATGAGCTGGTCGAGCAGTCGCTCGTCATGAAAGAGAAGGGCATTGCCGACTATCCGATGATGCTCGCGATGGCGCAGGAAAGCTGGCTGATCGAGTTCATCTCGACGCTGGTCTACTCGCATGGTGGCCGTCTGGTCGACGACAACGGCATGGCCGTGATGCAGGACCCCAAAGAGGGGGCCGTCGAGGCGCTGAGCTGGGTCGTCGATGCGGTCAACAAGCACGAGATCGTCTCGCCCGCCTGTGTCGAGACCGGCGAACTGGCTGGCCTGAAATCCTTCGCAGCGGGCAACCACGCCTTCGCGATGGTCGCGAAATACCGTCTGCGGATGCTCAACGATCCCGAGCAGTCGCAGATCGCGGGCAATGTGAAGCAGGCGATGATGCCGCAAGGCCCGAACGGCTCTCACGCGACGGTCGGCTGGATGCGTTTCCACGGCATGTCGGCGCAGGCTGCACAAGACAAAGAACGCGCCGAGAATGCCGCGAAGCTGATCGAATGGTTCGGCGGCAAGGCGGATGGCGCCTACACGTTCCAGAAACTCCTGTTCCTCGATATCGGCGCCGGGTTCGGCGTGAAGCCGCTGTTCGAGGATCCCGAGATCCGCGCGGCCTACGACTCCTATGGCGATGTCGACATGATCCAGGCTCAGCAGGCGCTCGCTCGCAAGAAGGACACGGTGACCCCTTGGTTCGGCGAGTGGAACGACACCAATGGGTCGGCCTGGCAATCGGCGATCCTCGGCAATGTCGATCCCGCCGGAGCGGTCAAGAAATCTGCCGATCTGTGGAACGAGCTGAAGGACAGCTACTGAGCAGGTGCGGCGGGCCTTTCTAAAAGGCCCGCCGACTGTCGGGCAGGGCAACGGGAGAGCATGACGTGGCGAATGCAATGACACGGGCGACACGCCCGAAATGGCGAGTGGGATACGAGGAGCGCAGCGCCATGCTGTTTCTTGCTCCTGTCATGGCCGTTCTGGGCGCGGTTGCGGTCTTCCCGATCGCCTATTCGCTTTATATCAGCTTCTTCAGCATCAAACTGACGCGTCCGAACCGGACCCCCTTCGTCGGGCTGAAGAACTATACCGATCTTCTCGGCGATGAGGCGTTCTGGGGCGCGGTCTGGCGCACGGTGAGTTTCTCGCTCGTCTCGGTCACCGCGATTGCTTTCATAGCCTTGCTTGTCTCGCTGCTGCTGAACCAAGAATTCCGCGGGCGTCGTATCCTGTCGACGATCCTTCTGGTGCCGTGGGCGATCCCCTATGTCGCGAACGCGCTGATGTGGAAATGGATCTACGATTCCAGCTATGGCGCGCTGAACGGCCTGCTCTACCAGCTCGATTTCATCGACAAATACATGGTCTGGCTGGGGGATCAGGACAAAACGCTGTTCCTGATTGCCAATGCCTTCGTCTGGAAGGAAGTGCCGCTGGCGACGATCCTTCTGCTGGTCTCGCTCAAGTCGATCCCGTCCGATCTCTATGCGGCGGCGCGCGTCGATGGAGCGACGGTCTGGCAGCGCTTCGTGCATGTCACCCTGCCGGCGATGAAGCCCGGTTTCATGCTGGTGATGATCTACGAGACGATGATGGCGATCCGCCATTTCGACCTGTTCTTCATCCTGACCGAGGGCGGGCCCGGCAGCGCGTCGCATGTGCTTTCGTGGCACATCTATGTCGAGACCTTCCGCAACCTGTCCTTCGGGAGCGGTGCTGCGATGTCCTACCTCCTCGCAATCGCGACTTTCGCACTCTCCTACCTCTTCATCCGAACGCTGGGGCGCAAGATCTGACATGAGCGATATGCCTATCACCCCGCCTGTCGACACGATCGACTACCGCCGCCGCCAGAAAATCGGGCGCATCGTGCAGCGCTTGGTGATCGTGGTTTCCGCGATCGTCCTTGCGGCCTACATTCTCGCCCCGGTGTCCTGGCTCGTCTCCTCGGCGTTCCAGACCGAGACCGAGATCGTCTCGATCCCGCCGCACTGGATTCCCGAAGAACCGACCCTGCGCAATTTCGAGGCGATCTTCTCCGCCGGGAACGACGAGCCCGTCACCTACGAGACGCGCTCGGGCGCCGATCCGGCTGCCGGTGACTTCATCCCCTCCACCGCAGAGAATCTCCTGCCGTCGATGGCCAACAGCCTGATCGTCTCGATCCTGGTGGTGATCCTGAACCTGCTCGTCGGGGTGCCGGCCGCCTATGCGATCGCGAAAATCCGGTTCTGGGGACGCAACGCGTCGGTCTATTTCATCCTGATCACGCGGGTGATCCCCGATATCGCGCTGGTCGTGCCGTTCTTCCTGGTGATCCGCAAACTCGGGATGCTCGATACGCTCGGATCGCTGGTGATCACCTATCTCGCGATCACGGTGCCCTTCACGGTCTTCATCCTGATCCAGTATTTCGAGGGCCTCCCGGACGAGCTGGACAAGGCCGCGCGGGTCGATGGCTGTTCGCGGCTCCAGGCGCTGATCAAGGTGTTCCTGCCGCTCTCGCTGCCCTCGCTCGTCGCCGTGGTCCTCTTTACCTTCCTTACCAGCTGGAACGAATTCCTGCTCGCGCTGATGTTCACGCAGACCTCCGCGTCGCAGACCCTGCCGATCCTGCTGGCCTCGTTCACCTCCGATTTCACGGTGAGCTTCTCCTTCCTCAACGCCGCTGGCGTCCTGGCGGTCGTGCCGCCGGTGATCGTCGCCATCGTCTTCGAACGCTACATCGTTTCCGGTCTGACCGCCGGGGCTGTCAAAGGTTAGAAAGGACAAAGTCTTGGCCCGGATCCGCTTCACCAACGTAAACAAGAAATACGCCAACGGCTTCCATGCCGTGCGCGATCTCAACCTCGATATCGAGGATCGCGAGTTCATCGTCCTGCTCGGCCCCTCGGGCTGCGGCAAATCCACGACCCTCAACATGATTGCAGGGCTCGAGGAGGTCTCGGACGGCGATCTGATCTTCGACGAGCAGGTCGTGAACTACGTCCCCCCGCACAAGCGCGACGTCGCGATGGTGTTCCAGAGCTACGCGCTCTACCCGCACAAGACCGTCTACGACAATATCGGCTTCGGGCTGAAAATGCGCAACGCGTCGAAGGAAGAGATCGACGAGCGCGTGCAAGACGCCGCGAAGAAGCTCGAGATTTCGCACCTGCTCGACCGCCGTCCGTCGCAGCTGTCGGGCGGCCAGCGTCAGCGTGTGGCGCTGGGGCGGGCGATGGTCCGTGACCCGTCGGTCTTCCTGATGGATGAGCCGCTGTCGAACCTCGACGCGGCGCTGCGGATCTCGATGCGGGCAGAGATCAAGGAACTCCACCGCGCGATGGAGACCACCTTCGTCTACGTGACCCACGATCAGGCCGAGGCGCTCACGCTCGCGGATCGTATCGTCGTGATGAATGACGGGGTCGTGCAGCAGATCGGCACGCCCGACGACATCTACGAGCGCCCGGCGAACACCTTCGTGGCGTCGTTCCTCGGCAGCCCGCCGATCAACTATTTCGACGGCGTGCTCGAGGCCGGGCCGGATGACGAGATGGCCTTCGTTCGCGATGGGTTGCGTCTCGTGCTGCCGGCAGATCACGCGGCGCGCCTGAAAGGGCAGGAGGGGCGCGCGGTGCGACTGGGTATCCGGGCCGAGGATGTCGCAGAAGGCACTGCCGAGCCGGGATACAATGCCCTCAGCGGCACCGTGAACTCAGTGCTTCCGGTTGGCTCGGATCAGTATCTCGGCATGGATTTCGGCGGCGAGGAGCTGTTCTTCCGCGTCGGCAAGGATCTGCGCCATGCGTTCGGCGAGAGCATCACCCTCGCGGTGGACCTCAACCGCCTGCATGTCTTCGACCGCGAAACCGGTCAGTCGCTGATCTGGAACGCGGCCTGACACGATGAAACCCGCCCCTTTCACCTACCACCGGCCTGCGAGCCTTGCCGAGGCATTGGCGCTGTTGCGCACGCATGGGCCGGCGGCCAAGCCGATCGCCGGAGGGCAAAGCCTAGGGCCGATGCTGAATATGCGGCTGGCGCGCCCGGGCCATCTGATCGATCTCAACGATCTGATCGAGTTGGACCGCGTGCGGGTGAAGGAGGACATGCTGGAGATCGGCGCGCTGACGCGCCATCACCGGCTGGCCAATGCGCCGGAAGTGCAGCGGAGCTTGCCGCTCCTCGGTGCCGCTGCCGCCTCGATCGGGCATTACGCGATCCGTCAGCGCGGTACGATCGGCGGCAGCCTCGCCCATGCGGACCCCGCTGCCCAGTTGCCGCTGATCGCGGTCACGCTGGGTGCGACGCTGGTGATTTCGGGACCGGCAGGCACGCGCGAAGTCGCCGCCGCCGATTTCCTGCAATCGATCATGACGGTAGATCTGCGCGATGGCGAACTCATCACCGCGCTGCGCTTTCCGCTCCCCGTCGGCGATCGGTGGGCCTTCGAGGCTTTCTCGCGCCGTCACGGCGATTTCGCGCTGGTCAGCGTCGCGCTCAGTTTCGCGCGCGACGCGGAGGGCAAGATCGATGCGCTGCGGCTCGGGCTCGGCGGCGTCGACACCGTCCCGCTGCGCCTGCCCGAGATCGAGGCGCGCGCGCAGGGCAGGCTGGCCGACGAAGACACCATTCGCGACCTCGCTGCCGCGACTGCTGCGGCGATCGCGCCCGAAGACAGCGAACAGGTGCCCGCGGTCTATCGCCGGGAACTTGCCGAAACGCTTGTCATTCGCGCGTTCCAGTCCGCTCTGACCCGGGAGGAGGGTGCATGACCGCTCCGACACACGACCCCCTGACGCTTTCGCTGAGCGTGAACGGCGAAACCCACGACGTTCGGGTGCCCGCGCGCAAGCTGCTCTCGGATGTGCTGCGCGACGACCTCGGCCTGACCGGTACCCATGTCGGCTGCGAACACGGCGTCTGCGGCGCCTGCACCGTGCTGATCGACGGCCGCCCCGCGCGCGCCTGCCTGACCTTCGCCGCCCAGATGGAGGGCCACGAGGTCACGACGGTCGAGGCCACGGGACGGCCTGATGCGCTCTCGGCGCTTCAGCAGGCGCTGCACGAGGAACATGGGCTGCAATGCGGTTTCTGCACGCCCGGTATTGTGGTGACCTTCGAGCATTACCTGCGCGAGAACCCGGACCCCACCGCAGAAGAGGTGCGCGATGTCCTGTCGGGCAATCTGTGCCGCTGCACGGGCTATCAGAATATCGTCGCCGCCGTGCTAAAAGCTGCGGCCCGGATGCGTGGAGAGGCGGCATGAGCGGCGATTTCACCGAGATCGGTCGCGCCCTGCCGCGCAAGGAAGATCGGCGCCTCGTCTCCGGTCGCGGGCGTTATCTCGACGACCTCGCCTTTCCCGGCGCGCTGCATGTGAGCTTCGTGCGTTCGCCCCACGCCCATGCGCGCATCCTCGACATCGACAGCGCCGAAGCCGCTGAAATGCCGGGGGTCGTGGGGATTTTCACCGGGCGCGATCTCGATCAGATGACGACGCGGCTGCGCCTCGCACCGCCGATCGAGGGGCTGCAGCCGACCGAACTGACGACGCTTCCGATCGACAAGGTCCGCTTCCACGGCGATCCGGTGGTCTGCGTCGTCGCGACCGATCGTTACCTCGCCGAGGATGCCGCGGAATGTGTCAGTGTCGAATATGACCAGCTTCCGGCGGTGACCTCGATCACCGAGGCCTTCGCACCCGATGCCGCTCTGGTCGACGACAGCCTGACCAGCAACATGGTCTCGCATCAAAGCCTGTGCGTAGGCGATCCTGCCGCGCGCCGGGCCGAGGCGCATCGCGTCGTCGAGGCCCGTTTCTCGCTCCATCGCCACACCCATGTCCCGCTGGAGACGCGCGGCTGCGTCGCCGATTGGGATGACGGGCGCGCGCATCTGAACATGCATATCGGCAATCAGGTCCCGCACCCGTTGCGCAGCCAGCTTGCTGCGCGGCTGGGTCTGTCGGAAAGCCAGGTTACGGTGATGAGCCCCGATGTGGGCGGCGCCTTCGGTCAGAAGATCGCGCTCTATCGCGAGGAACTCACGGTCGCGGCTCTGTCTCGACACCTGCGCCGCCCGGTTCGGTGGCGCGAGGATCGGATGGAAAACCTGATGTCCGCCGCCCATGCGCGGGAATACGAGTGTCGCACCCGAGCCTCGGTCAGCGAAACCGGACGGATTCTCGGTCTCGAGTTGGAGATCGACGAGGATTTCGGCGGCTACTGCTTCTACCCGGCCAACTATATGGCCCGCGTCATCGCCCTGATCATGACCGGTCCCTACCGGATTCAGGACTACGCCTATGAGGTCCGCGTCGCGCTGACCAATAAATGCGGCGCAGGCCCGATGCGCGCGCCCATGGCGATCACGAGCTGGGTGATGGAGGGCACGATCGACGCCATCGCCCGCGACCTCGGTCTCGACCCGGTCGAGGTGCGCCGTATCAACGCGCTCGGCCCGGAGGATCTGCCCTACAAGATGCCCACGGGCGAACTTCTCGAAGATGTCAGCCCACGGGAAACGCTCGAGATCGCCGTGGATGTGATTGATGTCGCGGCTTTCCGCGCGCGGCAGGCGCAGGCGCGCGCTGAGGGGCGCTATCTGGGGCTCGGGCTGTGCACGGTGATCGAGAGCACGACCTATGGCTCGGAATTCTACAAATCCGCCGGCATCCCAGGATCGGGCCATGAATCGGCTTGGGTGCGGATCGAACCGAGCGGGGCGGTCAACGCCTCCGTCGGGCTGATGGGCACTGGGCAGGGCTACGAGAGCCCGCTTTCGCAGGCGGTGGCCGAAGGGCTCGGCGTGCGCTCGGAAGATGTCACGGTCCATATGGGCAACACCGATATCGCACCCTACGGCATGGGCAGCCGCGGCGGACGCGGCGCGACTGCCGGGGGCGGGACGCTTTATCTCTGTGCGCTCAAGGCGCGCGAGCGGGTGCTCGCGATTGCTGCCTCGATGCTCGATCTCAACGATGCTGGCGGGCTGCGCATGCGCGCAGGCCAGATCGAACGGATGATCGGCGACGACTGGCAGGGCACTGGCCTGGCGCTGGTCGATATCGCGCGGCGTGCCTATCTCGATCCGCTGGCGCTTCCCGAAGGGATCGCGCCGGGGCTCGATTTCTCGCATAGCTACGACCCGCCCGCGATGACCTATTCCAACTCGACCCATGCCTGCGAGGTCGAGGTCGACCCGCAGACCGGGGCTATCACCATCGACCGCTATCTCGTTGCCGAGGATTCCGGCACCGTTCTCAACCCGATCGTCGTGCGCGGCCAGCAGCAGGGCGCGATCGCGATGGGGCTGAGCGGCGCGCTGCTCGAACAGGTGATCTACGACGGCACGGGGCAGAACCTCTCCGCGACGCTCGCCGATTACCTCGTGGCCTCCCCGAACGAACTGCCGAAATTCGAAATCCTGCATCACAACACGCCGAACCGCCGGACCCCCGCGGGGATCAAGGGCATGGCCGAAGGCGGCGTGATGGGCGCGATCGGCGTGCTCGCCAACGCGGTGAGCGATGCGCTCGCGCCGCGCGGCGTGACGATCGAGCGTCTTCCGCTGACCCCCCAATCCATTCGCGCGCTCCTGCGGGAGGCCGCGCCCAGCTCAACGAAAAGGACCCAGCCGTGACAGAAGAGAAACTCAGCGTCGGCTTCATCGGACTCGGAATCATGGGCCAGCACATGGCGGGGCATATCCTCGCCGCGGGGCATCCGCTCAACATCTACAACCGCACCCGCGCCAAGGGCGACGCCCTCGTCGCGAAGGGGGCGACGTGGTGTGACAGCCCGGGCGCCGTGGCCGAGGCCAGCGATATCACGATCACCATCGTGGGCTACCCCGCCGATGTCGAACAGGTCTACCTCGGTGAGGAGGGGATCATCGGCAAGGCGCGCCCGGGCTCGGTGCTGATCGACATGACCACCTCGAGCCCCGCCCTGGCCGGGAAAATCGCGCAGGCGGCTCTCGCGCGCGGCCTCTCTGCGCTCGACGCCCCGGTCTCCGGCGGCGATGTCGGCGCGAAGGCGGGCAAGCTCGCGATCATGCTGGGCGGCGATGCGCGGGCGTTCGAACGGGTCCTGCCGGTGCTGGAGCTGATGGGCGGGAATATCGCGCTGATGGGCAAGGCGGGCGCTGGGCAGCACACCAAGATGGCCAACCAGATCGCCATCGCCTCGACCATGCTCGCGGTCGCGGAAAGCATCAGCTACGCGCGCGCCGCCGGTCTGGATCCGATGCAGGTTCTCAAAGTCATCGGAACCGGAGCCGCGTCGAGCTTCCTGCTCAACGGGCTTGGACCGAAGATGGTGGACGAGGATTTCGCGCCCGGCTTCTTCGTCCACCACTTCGTCAAGGACATGTCCATCGCGCTGAGCGAAGCCGAAAGACTGGGCCTCGAACTGCCGGGCCTGTCGCTGGCGCGCAGCCTCTATGGCAAGCTGGTGGATGACGGCTTCGGCGAAGAGGGCACGCAGGCGCTCTACCGTGCCTATAACGCGATCCATGCGGAGGCCGGGTGATGCGGTTCGAAGGCGATCACCTGATCCCGGCCGATCCCGAAACGGTCTGGCGCGGGCTCAACGACCCCGAGGTGCTGCGCCGCGCGATCCCGGGTTGCGAAGCGATGGAGCAGACGGGTGAGGCCGAATATACCGCCACGGTCGTGGCGCGGGTCGGCCCCGTCTCGGCCAGCTTTCGCGGCAAGGTGGAGCTGAGCGATCTGGTTCCGCCCGTGTCCTACCGGATCACCGGGCGCGGGCAGGGCGGGCCTGCGGGCTTCGCCAAGGGCGGCGCGGAAATCAAGCTCGCGCCCGAAGGCGAGGGCACGCGTTTGTCCTATGTCGCCGATGTCGAGGTTGGCGGTAAACTGGCCGCGGTCGGCGGGCGGTTGATCCAGGGCGTGGCGCGCAAGAATGCCGAGGATTTCTTCAACGCCTTCTCGCGGGTCGTGACCGGCGAGGCTGAAGAGACCGCTCCGTCAAGCGAAGGCGCCGCCCCGACGGGCGCGGTGGCCACTGCGGCGGCTGGACATATCCCGCTGATCGATCGCGTGGCGTGGCTTCTGGTCGGTCTTGGCCTCGGGCTTGGGATCTGCTGGCTCTTTGGTTGAAAGGACGCGCGATGAATATCACCCCGGCGATCAAGGCGATGGAAGACCAGTTGGTCGAATGGCGGCACGCGCTGCATCGCCGCCCCGAACTGGCCTTCGAAGAACACGAGACCGCCGCCTTCATCGCGGCTGAGTTGCGCGCGTTCGGACTTGAGGTCCACGAGGGGCTGGCCGGGACCGGGGTGATCGGCGTTCTGCGAAATGGCGAGGGGCCGACCGTCGGCCTGCGCGCCGATATCGATGCGCTGCCGATCTCCGAACTGACCGGGGCGGACTATGCCTCCGAGATCCCCGGCAAGATGCATGCCTGCGGTCATGACGGTCACACCACGATGCTGCTGGGCGCCGCGCAGGCAATGGCGGCCGATCCACCGGGGCCCGGCACGGTGGTGTTCATCTTCCAGCCCGCCGAGGAAAACGAAGGCGGCGCGCGGGTGATGATCGAGGATGGGTTGCTTGACCAGTTCCCGCTCGACAGCACCTTTGCGCTGCATAACTGGCCGGGCCTCGAGGCGGGCAAGATCGCGATGCGCGCGGGCCCCGTCATGGCCGCATTCGACACGTTCGAGCTGAAGGTGATGGGCAAGGGCTCGCACGGCGCGATGCCGCATGAGGGGATCGACCCGATCACGCTGGCCGCGCAATTGCAGATGGCCTGGCAGACCATCGTCAGCCGCGCGGTGGATCCGACCGATGCGACGGTGATCTCGGTCACGCAGATCCATGCGGGCCACACGCTCAATGTGATCCCCGACGAAGTGACCCTGCACGGCACTGTGCGCACCCTGCGCCCCGCGACGCGCGATTTCGTTCAGGCCGAGATGACGCGCCGCGCCGAAATGATCGCCGAGGCATTTCATGCCAAGGCCGAGCTGATCTATCAGCGTCGCTACCCGGCCACGATCAACGATGCCGAGGCCGCCGAAACCGCACGCCGCGCCGCCGAGGCCATCGTGGGACGCGACGCGGTGCAGGTCGATTACGCACCCAGCATGGCGAGCGAGGATTTCGCCTTCCTGCTGGAGAAGGTGCCCGGCGCTTACGGCTGGATCGGCAATGGATCGGCCGAGGGCGGGCGCAACCTGCATAGCCCACATTACGATTTCAACGATGCGATCCTGCCGCTGGGCGTGCAGTTCTTCGTCGAGGTCGCGCATCGCGCGCTGGCTGGGTCGAACGATTGAGGGGCCAGCCGTGACCCATCCCGCCGCGCAAGATCCGTGGTTCGAACTGGCAAGGTCCGACGTACCCGGCGCGATCGCGGTGATCTCTGCCATCGAAGGTCCGGCCTATCGCAATGTCGGCACCGCGATGGCGATCTTGCCGGATGGTCGGCGCTTCGGAGCGCTCAGCTCAGGTTGTATCGAAGAAGATGTGGTCGAACATGCGCGCGCGGCGCTGGCCGACGGGCAGGTGCGCAAGCTGCGCTATGGGGCCGGTTCGCCCTTTTTCGATCTGAAGCTGCCCTGCGGCGGCGCGCTCGAGGTTACGGTGATCCCCGCGCCGGACCGTTCTTTGCTTCGCGAGCTTGCGGCAAGGCGGGCGCGCCGCGCGGAGGCGGCCTTGGGACTGAGCGCCTCGGGTGGCTTGCGTTTGATGCAGGAAGACGAGACCCCCGACGCGCCGGGAGAACTGCGTATCGCCTTTCGCCCCGAGCCGCGCTTCGTGATCTTCGGCGCCGGCGCTGAGGCGGTGTTCTTCGCCGATCTGGTGCGGGCCACCGGCGCGCCGCATCTTTTGCTCACGCCCGAAGATGCCACTTTCGCCAATGCCGAAGGTGCAGGCTGCACGGTGCGCAGGTTGGACCGAAGCGCGATCCCCTCAGACGTGGCCATCGACGCGCGCACGGCGGTGATCCTTCTGTTTCACGACCACGATTGGGAGCTGGATATTCTCGAGGCGGCGCTCGCAACCCCCGCATTCTACATCGGGGCACAAGGCAGCGTGCGCACGCAAAGCCGGCGGCAGGAAGGTTTGCAAGCTCGCGGTATCGACGCGGCGACGCGCGCGCGGGTTCATGGGCCGATCGGGCTGATCCAATCCGCGCGCGATCCGCGGCTGCTGGCCGTGTCGGTGCTGGCCGAGGTGCTTGAAGACGTGCAGCGCGACGTTTGAAATTCGCGGGTGCTGGCCCGAACAAGCCGCCGCGAATTGCATCTACGTTAAAATGCCCCGCGCGACCAAAGCTTCGACCGAGTTCGTCCTTTCCGGCGCATGGCTTTGGCGAAAAGGCGTAGGTCCCCTTAGGCTCCAGACCCGGCGACCTGAACAGAGAGATTTTCTTTCCGCCTGTCACAAAGCGGGGGGCTGTCTCGTCTTCTGGTATATAACCCAAGGAGATGCCGATGACGCCCCGAATGAACTACTACGAAGCAGCCCCCGAGACGATGAAGGCCATGAGGGCGGCCGAGGAGGCGACGAAGGAGCTTTCGATTTCGCTTATGCTGCGGGAGCTTATCAAGATGCGCGTGTCGCAAATCAACGGATGCGCTTATTGCCTCGATATGCATGCGCCTGCAGCGCGGGAGGCGGGTGTGTCGCAGCAAAAGCTCGATGTGCTGGCGGCCTGGCGGGAAAGCCCTGCGTTTGACGAACGCGAATGCGCCGCACTCGATTGGGCCGAAGCCCTGACAAGGATCGAGCAACAGGGCGCCTCGGAGGAAGTCTTCCAGCGCCTCAGAAATGTTTTCACGGAGCGCGAATGCGTGGACCTGACTTTCGCTGTTACGTTGATTAACGCGTGGAACCGTTTCGCGATCGGGTTCCGGTCGACCCACAAGATCAGAGAGCGCGATCATGCCGTTGCCTGAGACACAGCAGGTTTTCGAAAGGGAGCGCCGCCGCTTGGCGGGGCTCGCCTATCGAATGACCGGCTCAGTCTCGGAGACGGAAGACATCCTCCAGGATGCGGCGCTGAAACTGCAAACCGTCGGACTCTCCGGCATCGAACGTCCGGCGCAATGGCTGTCGACCGTCGTCACGCGCCTTTGCCTCGACCATCTGCGATCGGCGCAGAAGAGGCGGGAAACCTATGTGGGGGCGTGGCTGCCCGAGCCGATTGTCACCGACCATGCGGCGGATGCCGAAAGCGATTGGATCCTGACCGAAGATGTGGGGATCGCACTCCTGCTCACGCTCGATCGACTATCGCCCGAGATGCGCGCAGCGTTCATTCTTCGCGACGGGTTCGATTACAGTTTCGACGAGATCTCGGCGGTCGTCGGCCAGTCTTCCGCAAATTGTCGGCAGCTGGTCTCGCGGGCAAGACGCAAGCTTGCCGGTGCCGATCAGAGCACGCCGGAACGGGCAGAGGAGACCCACCCGCTTGTCGCGGCATTCTGGGCCGCAAGCCGCGAGGGCGACATGGATCGGCTGCTGGAAATCTTCGCTGAAGATATCGAGGTGCATACGGATGGCGGCGGCAAGGTTCCGGCGGCGATCAACGTGCTGAGAGGGAGCCGGAACGCCGCGCGCTTCTTCGAAGGCTTGGCCCGGAAGGGCAAGCTGACGTCTGGGCCTGTACCGAGACCGCAGTTGATCAACGGAGCAACAGGATATGTGGTGCGGGAAAATGGCGTCCTGCAAACCACGGCCTTCGCGGTTCATTCCGGCAAGATCAAAGCAATATGGATTGTCCGAAACCCCGAGAAGCTGCGGCATGTTCACCGTGCGGCGGAAGGATTTCCACTCGAAGGGTCGCGCCCTCCATGCTGTTCGGCCGATTGATGTGGACTAAGCCACATCGTGGGTTTCGTCTGGCATGACCGCGGACATCAAGAAGCCGGACGCGCGGCCCGGCTTCCTGCCTCGTGTGTGATCAGGCCAGCTGGCCTTCGAAGACGCTCTGCAGCTTGTCGACGGGAATGATGCCCGTCTGGCCGTAGAGGTCGACGTGATCGGCGCCGTCGATGATCATCAACCCCTTCCGCCCGCCCGCCCGTCGCCGCGCCGAGGGCATTGGCGAGTTTGAAGGCCGCCATCTTCATCGCGCCAAAGCGGTAGCGACAGGCCGCGCGCCCGCCGATCAAAGTGCCGGCACAGATGCCGAGGCCCAACACCATCTGTGCGCGAGGGCGCTACTGCTGTATCGAGGCCAGATAATAGATGAGAGACAGGATGCGCCCCCGGGCCACCATGTCCGCCGTTTCTCCGCGCTCGCTGGTCGCCGAGGCCGCGTAACGGTCCCCCCAGACCGGCATCTTGCTGCCATGCGCCCGCATCTCGTTTCGCCCATCTATCATGCGAAGCGCGTAGTCGAACGGGAATTCGCCGTTGCCCTTCTTCGCCGCAAGGCTTGTGAGGTCGGGTGTCTGAATATCCAGCAGCCCTGCCAGCGGGCCATTCCCTTTCGCTGACTCGCCATGACATCCAGCGCAGGCGACCATGTATTCCTCGCGACCGGCATCCTCCTGCGCCAGAGCGTTTGTTGTCAGCAGCAGGAGCGCTGCCATGCTTGAAATCACCACACCGTTCATTGCTTTCTCCTCCTCCCAGGATTTCGAACACTTCCCAGCAAATCAGGTGATCGAATTCGCGCACTGACCGGCGTCAATGACATGTCGCTATGCCTGCTGGCGGATCAAGCGCCTCGGAAGCGGATCGGAGGGGGCTGGACGACCGGAGAGGTTGCCAAGCTGGTCCCGATCCTCAAGGATCGCGCCGGAAAAGCGAAGCGGCCCGAAGCGGGGCCCACGCGACAGCGAAAAGAGGATGCGATGAAACTGAATGTCTATCTGGCCGGCGAAATTCACACCGATTGGCGCGAGGCGGTGAAATCGGCCTGCGAAGGGCTGGATATCGAATGGTCGGGGCCGGTGACGGATCACGGGGCCTCGGATGATTGTGGGGTCGAGATATTCGGCGCGGAAGAGGACAAGTTCTGGCATGACCGCAAGGGCGCGTCGCTCAACGCGATCCGTATCCGCACCGGGATCGAGCGCTGCGACGTGCTCGTTGTCTGCTTCGGCGAGAAATACAAGCAGTGGAACGCGGCTTTTGATGCGGGCTATGCGGCGGCGCTCGGCAAGCCGATCATCGTGCTTCAGCCACCCGAGCACGATCATGCGCTCAAGGAGGTCGACGCGGCGGCCAATGCGGTCGCGCGCACGCCCGAACAGGTGGCCCGCGCGCTGCGCTACGTGACGACGGCGGCGCTGTAAGGCGGAACGGTGCCCCGCCCGGATCAGCCGCGTCAGCGGCCCGGGCAGCACGAGCGGCTTTGAAAGAAGGGCGGCGCCCGACCTCGGGCGGGCGCAGGCACGAGGTGGGTGGTCTGCGCTGAATCGGGCCACATCCGACCAACTGTTGAGCGCGCGGTGCCGCTGCAAAAGCGCCCTCCCGGGGGGAGGTCGGGCGCTGCCCGGGGCTGGTCGCCCCGGGCGTCGGTCTGAACTTGGAGTGGGCTCTCTCCTGTCCCAAACGAAAACGCCCCCCGCAGGTCATCCTGCGAAGGGCGCGGTTTTCTGTAAGACAGGTGATCAGGCCAGATCGAAGCGATCGGCGTTCATCACTTTGGTCCAGGCGGCTACGAAGTCCTCCACGAACTTCTCGCTTGCGTCGTCCTGAGCATAGACCTCGGCATAGGCGCGCAGGATCGCGTTCGAGCCGAAGACCAGATCGACGCGGCTCGCGGTCCACTTAACCGCGCCGGTCTTGCGGTCGCGGATCTCGTAGGCGCCGTCGCCCACCGGATGCCAGCTGTAGCCCATATCGGTTAGGTTGACGAAGAAGTCGGTCGTCAGCTGGCCTTCGCGGTCGGTGAAGACACCGTGCTTGGTGCCGCCATAGTTGGTGCCGATCGTCCGCATGCCGCCGATCAGGACGGTCATTTCATGCGCGGTCAGCCCCATTAGCTGGGCGCGATCCAGAAGCATCTCCTCGGGCGAGACGACGTAGTCCTTCTTGAGCCAGTTGCGGAACCCGTCGGCGAGCGGTTCGAGCACGTCGAAGCTGTCGGCATCGGTCATCTCGTCACTCGCGTCGCCACGACCCGGCGCGAAGGGCACCGTCGCGCCATGACCGGCCGCCTTGATCGCCTTCTCGACGCCGACATTGCCCGCCAGCACGATCACATCGGCCACCGAGGCACCGGCTTCTGCCGCGATCGGCTCGAGCACCGAGAGCACCTTCTGCAGACGGGCGGGCTCGTTGCCCTCCCAGTCCTTCTGCGGGGCGAGACGGATGCGCGCGCCATTGGCGCCGCCGCGCATGTCCGAGCCGCGATAGGTGCGCGCGCTGTCCCAGGCGGTCGAGACCAGCTCGGCCACCGACAGGTCCGAGGCCGCGATCTTCGCCTTCACAGCCTCCACGTCCCAATCGGTCGACCCAGCGGGGACCGGGTCTTGCCAGACCAGATCTTCCGAGGGTACCCACGGGCCCTTGTAGCGAACCTTCGGGCCCATATCGCGGTGGGTCAGCTTGAACCAGGCGCGGGCGAAGGTCTCCTTGAAATACTCCGGATCGGCCATGAATTTCTGGCAGATCTCGTTGTAGATCGGGTCGACCTTCATCGCCATGTCGGCATCGGTCATCATCGGCATCCGGCGCTGGCTCGGGTCCGAAGTGTCGAGCGGCATGTCCTCTTCTGCGATGTCCACCGGCTTCCACTGTTTCGCGCCAGCGGGGCTCTGGGTGACTTCCCATTCATGGCCGAAGAGCATCTCGAAATAGCCCATGTCGAATTCGAGCGGGTTCGTCGTCCAGGCACCTTCAGGCCCGCCAGTGATCGAGTTGCTCGCTTGCCCCTTCAGGTTCGGGTTGAACCAGCCGAGACCCTGCTGCTCGACATCGGCCGCTTCGGGCTCCGCGCCGAGCGCGGATGCGTCGCCATTGCCGTGGCATTTGCCGACGGTGTGGCCGCCCGCGGTCAGCGCGGCGGTTTCCTCGTCATTCATCGCCATACGCGCGAAGGTCTCACGGACCTGCGCCGCGGTCTTCATCGGGTCGGGCTGGCCGTTGACGCCCTCGGGATTCACGTAGATCAGGCCCATCTGCACGGCGGCAAGCGGGTTTTCCATCGTGTCGGGCTTGTCGACATTGGCGTAACGCTCGTCCGACGGCGCGAGCCATTCCTTCTCGGCGCCCCAATAGGTGTCTTTCTCGGGATGCCAAATGTCCTCGCGGCCAAAGGCGAAGCCGAAGGTCTTCAGACCCATGCTTTCATAGGCGACGGTGCCAGCGAGGATGATCAGATCCGCCCAGCTGAGCCGGTTGCCGTATTTCTTCTTCAGCGGCCAGAGCAGACGACGGGCCTTGTCGAGGCTCGCATTGTCGGGCCACGAGTTGAGCGGGGCGAAGCGGATATTGCCGGTGCCCGCGCCGCCGCGCCCATCCGCAAGACGGTAGGAGCCCGCCGAGTGCCAGGCGAGGCGGATCATCAAACCGCCGTAATGGCCCCAGTCAGCCGGCCACCACTCTTGGCTTTCGGTCAGCAGCGCATGCAGATCGGCTTTCAGCGCGTCGTAGTCGAGCTTCTCGACCTCTTCGGCATAGTCGAAGCTGCGTCCCAGCGGGTCCGTCTTGGTGTCATGCTGGTGCAGGATGTCGAGATTGAGCGCCTGCGGCCACCAATTCATCACGTTCGAGCCAAGCTCGGTATTGCCGCCATGCATCACCGGGCACTTGCCGCCCGTGTTCACGTCATTTCCGTCCATCTGTGCTTCCTCCTGCTGAGCACGGGGTTGATCGGGGAGACCGGTTAAAGTCTGACATGCCGCAGCTTGTCCGAATAGGGGCTACGGCACGTGGGTCCCTACCTTGCCCAATGCTCATAGCAGGCAGTGTGATAAATAAAAATTTGGAAATTGTAATAAGACATATAATGTAAAATTATGCATCGGCATTTTGTCAGCGGAATCCGAGCACTGGCGTCATGCGACCCCGACAGGTTCGAACCGGCCAAAGCGGGCGCCCGTTCAACGACATGTAATGTCGCGAACGGGGCGCCCCATGGCCTTGATCGAGAGTCGTTGCCTTTGCCGCTTATTCCACCGCGATCTCGATTGTCTCGACCGTCTCACGAAGCCGCGCGGTCACCTTGATCGTGCCGCGCGTCCCCGTCAGGCGAATCCAGCAACCGGTCGCACCGTCGGCGAGCACCGGACAGTCGGAGCCGATCAGCTTCGCCGGGCCTTCGACGGTCAGGTGAACGGGCTCGTTGAGGAAATGCAGCTTGTTGCCCGCCTGATCGCGGGCGCGGATCATCACGCGGATTTCCTCGCTCGGATCGGCCTCGGCCTCGGTGACATCGGGCGCTACTTCGAGCCGGTCGAACATCGCATCGGCGGGGAAGTCGCGCTCGATCACCAGCTCGCCGTTGCGATAGCCGCGCAGGCGACCCGCATGCCAGCTCTCGCCCCAGGCGGTCACCTCGTCGGAGGTGAAATGGTCGTAATCGATGATCACCGGCGCATGGGGCAGATGCGGGAAGCGGGTGCGGTCGGGACCGACGCGTTTGACCACATCGGCGTAGGACAGCTCCACCTCGTCGCAATTGGTCAGCACGATCAGCGGGATCACCCCGCCGATATTGCGCTCGCCGCGTGACCAGACGGTGACCGGCTCCATCACGATCGCCTCGTCGGGTTCGCGCTGGCTGGCATAGGCGTAGGCTGCGAATTTCGGCTCGCGGAAGATCGACATCACACCGTGATGGCAGATCCGGTCGCCCGCGCCGAAATCCTTGTGCGTGTTGTAGTCGAACATGCACCAGCCGATACAGCCCGCAAGCCCGGCATCGGGATCGTGAGCTGCGTTGAGCACGTCGAGATGACGCAGCACATGCTCGTGCTGGCGATGCTCGGGGTCGCCCGCCTTGGTGGGATACATGTGCCCGTTATATTCGGTCACCAGATAAGGCACGCGCTTGGGCAGCCCCGTCACCTCCTGCTGGTCACGCAAACTCGTACGCGGGCGGTTCGAGAAGGGCAGTTCGAAGTCGCCGAGGATGAAATCGTTCATCGTGTAGACGTCTTCGAGCAGTTGGCTGTCGGTGATGCAGCGCACGCCGCCGGTGGGGCGCGTCGCATCCAGCTCATGCGCCAAGGCATTGGTGCGCTTGTAGAACGCTTCCGCATCAGGGCTCTCGTTGATCCGCACGCCCCAGATGATGATCGAGGGGTGGTTCCAGTCGCGCCGGATCATCCGCTCGACATTGGCGACGGACTCGTCCTGCCAGACATCGCCGCCGATATGCTGCCAACCGGGAATTTCCTCGAAGACCATGAGGCCGATCTCGTCGCAGCGGTCGAGGAAATAGGGGCTTTGCGGGTAATGCGAGGTGCGCGCGATGTTGCAGCCCAGATCGTAACGCAGGATTTCCGCGTCGCGCTCCTGACTGCGCTTTCCCTGAGCGTAACCCGAATAGGGGAAGCTCTGGTGTCGGTTGAGGCCGCGCAGGACCACGCGCTTGCCATTGAGGAAGAACCCCTCGGGCGTGAATTCGGCGTGACGGAAACCGAAGCGCTGGGTGAGGCGGTCGCCGCTCTCAGTTAGGATCAGGGTGAGGGTGTAGAGCGCGGGCGTCTCGACCGACCAGAGCGTGATGCCGCTGAGGCCCTCGAACGTGATCTCGCCGGTGCCCTCGCCGCGCGCGATCTCGTGGCCGTCGGCGTCCGACAGAACCGCCTCCACCGTGCCCGGCGCGTCGAGCTTGATCAGAACGCGCTTGGTCTCGGCCAGCACGTCGGGCGTCTCGATCTTCACGCTTGCGATATGGGCCTCGGGCAGCACTTCCAGCCACGCGTCGCGATAGATCCCGGCATAGGTGAGGTAGTCGATCCGGCCACCGAAGGGCGGAATCTCGGGGTTTTCCGAGCCGTCGATATGCACCGTCACCAGCGCCGTGCCGCCTTCGAACCGGTCCGTCAGATCGACGGTGAAGGGTGTGTAACCGTCGCGGTGGCGCAGCATTTCCGAGCCGTTCACATAGACCACGGCATCGGCCATCGCTCCGTCGAACCGCAGACGCATCAGCTTGCCCGCCCACGCATCGTCCCACGCAATCTCGCGCTGATAGGTGAAGGGGCGCTGGAAGTCGCCTTCGTCGAAATAGCTCATCGGCAGGTCGGCGGCGTTATGGGGCAGGGTGACAGTCTCGCCCTGCAGCGGCTCCGCGACCTTCGCCGCGTCGAAGCCGTCCGCGAAACTCCAGCCTTCGTTCAGTTTGCTGATCTCTCTCATGCTTACCACTCCGCGAAGCTGCCATCTGCATGGCGCCAGATCGGGTTGCGCCAGCGGTGGCCCTCGGCAGCCGCCTGACGGACTTTCTCCTCGTTGACCTCGACGCCGAGACCGGGGCCCTGCGGGATCGCAACGAAGCCGTCGTCATATTCGAAGACCGACGGGTTGCTCAGATAGTCGAGCAGGTCCGAGCCCTTGTTGTAATGGATGCCCAGCGACTGTTCCTGAATGAAGGCGTTGTAGCAGACCGCATCGAGCTGCAGGTTCGCCGCCAGCGCGATCGGCCCCAGCGGGCAATGCAGCGCCAGCGCCACGTCATGCGCTTCGGCCATCGCCGCGATGCGGTAGGTCTCGGTGATGCCGCCAGAATGCGAGGGGTCGGGCTGGACGATATCGACGTAACCGCCCTGCAGGATCGATTTGAAATCCCAGCGGGTATAGAGCCGCTCGCCTAGTGCGATCGGGGTGGAGCAATGGTTCGCGATCTCGCGCAGCGCCTCGGCATTCTCGCTCAGCACCGGCTCCTCGATGAACATCAGGTTGAAGGGCTCGAGTTCCTTCGCGAGCTGCTTGGCCATCGGGCGATGGACGCGACCGTGGAAATCGACGCCGATGCCGAAATCGGGGCCCATCTCCTCGCGGATCGCCTGCACGCGCGCCAGCACGGCGTCGATCTTGTCGTGGGAGTCGATGAATTGCAGCTCCTCGGTGCCGTTCATCTTCACCGCCGTGAAACCCCGGTCGCCGCACTCGCGCGCCATCCGCGCCGTGTCGCCGGGCCGGTCGCCGCCGATCCAGCTATAGACCCGGATGCGGTCGCGTTGCTGGCCGCCCAGAAGCGCATGGACCGGCACGCCAAGCGCCTTGCCCTTGATGTCCCACAGCGCCTGATCGAGCCCGGCGATCGCCGACATGTGGATGCCGCCGCCGCGATAGAACCCGCCGCGATACATCACCGTCCAGTGGTCCTGAATATGGCCGGGGTCCCTGCCGATCAGGTAGTCCGACAGTTCCTCGACGCAGGCGGCGACAGAGGCCGCACGGCCCTCCAGCACCGGTTCGCCCCAGCCGGAGATGCCCTCGTCGGTGGAGATTTTCACGAAACACCAGCGCGGCGGCACGATGAAGGTTTCGATGGCGGTAATTTTCATGACGGTCCTCAGGGTTAGTGGGCGCGATCAGGCGTCGAAAGGATCGGTGATCGCGAAACGTGCGTTGATGAAGGCGTCTGCGACGAGGCGCATCGGCGCGAGGTCGAGATCGCTTTGGCCGGCGCGCACCAGATCGCGCATCCGGGCGTAGAGATTGGCGTATTCGCGGTTCTCGCCCGTGGCGATCACCTCGCCATCGACGCTGAACTCCGCGCCGCCCTTGTCGAGCATGGCCGTGCCGCGTTCGGTCTGAAGGGTGATGCGCCACAGCTCGTCACCCGTTTCCCGCCAGTCGAACGCGGCAGTGATCGGGGTCGCGCCCGCGCACATCTCCAGATCAGCGGCGATCGGGGTCTGGCGGCCCTGCGGGATGCTAAGCGCGGCTGCTGTTAGCCGCACCGGCTGGCGCAGGATGCGGGTCAGGATCGAGAGCGCGTTGATGCCGGGATCGAAGACCCCGAGCCCGCCCGGCTGCCAGATCCACTCCTGCCCGGGATGCCATTTGCGCACATCCTCGCGCCAGTCGATCCGGATTTCGGAAATCTCGCGCCCGGCGAGCCATTGGCGCGCCGCGTCCACGGCTGCCGCCTCGCGCGAATGCCAGGTCGCGAAGATCGTCAGCCCCGCCTTGGCTGCGGTCTCGCGCAGCGCCTCGACCTCGCTCAGCGTCATGCCGGGCGGCTTTTCGAGCATCAGGTGACGACCCGCGCGCAGCACTGCCATCGCCTGATCGAACCGCCCCTGCGGCGGTGTGCAGAGTGAGACGGCGCCGATCTCGGGTTCGGCGTCCAGCATGGCGCGCAGGTCGGGATAGCTTGGCAGGTCGGGCAGGGTGGCATTGCGGCTCGCGATGGCGGCGAGATGCACGCCGTCCGTCTCCGCAATCGCGGGAAGGTGCTGGGCGCGGGCGATCGCTCCCAGCCCCACGAGGCCGATAGCAAGGCTCATCCGCGCACCCGTGCGCCCGTGCTGGTGTCGAACACATAGACCGAAGCCGGATCGAAGCTGAGCCCGGTCTTGCCGCCCACCGCGCCGTGGAGGCGCTGATCGGTCTCGACCACGACGCGCTCGCCGGAGGCCGCGTCGAGATGCGCATAGCTGACGCCGCCAAGGTTCTCGGCCATCTCGATGGTGAAGTTGCCGTCCGAGCCGCTCAGGCGCAGCGCGTTGGGGCGGATGCCGATTTCCAGCTTCGTGCCGTCCGCGGGCAAGGCGACGGGACTGTCGACGCGCTGCCCCAAAGCGGGCACGTCGAGCTGGCCCTCCACCACGGTCGCGGCGAGGAAGTTCATCGAAGGCGAGCCCATGAAGCCCGCAACGAAGCGATTGTCGGGATCGTCGTAAAGCTCCATCGGGCTTCCGACCTGTTCGATATTTCCCGCGCGCAGCACGACGATCTTGTCGGCCATCGTCATCGCTTCGACCTGATCGTGGGTAACGTAGATCATCGTTGCCCCGATCTCACGGTGCAGACGCGCGATCTCGGCGCGCATCTCGACGCGCAATTCGGCATCGAGGTTCGAGAGCGGTTCGTCGAAGAGGAACACCTCCGGGCCACGGGTGATCGCGCGGCCGATGGCCACACGCTGGCGCTGACCGCCCGAGAGTGCGGCAGGCTTTCGGTCCAGAAGCGGTTCCAGCTTCAGGATTCGCGCGGCTTCCTGCACCTTGTCGCTAATCTGGGCCTTCGGATGGCCGTTCATCTTCAGCCCGAAGCCCATATTCTCGCCCACCGTCATATGCGGGTAGAGCGCGTAGGTCTGAAACACCATCGCGATGCCGCGCTCGGCGGGTTCGGCCTTCGTGACTTCGCGCCCACCGATGCGGATCGCACCGTCCGAGGTCTCCTCCAACCCCGCGATCATCCGCAAAAGCGTCGACTTGCCACAGCCGGACGGCCCGACGAAAACACAGAATTCCCCCGGGTCGACCGTCAGATCGACGCCGTGGATCACCTCCGCATCGCCAAACCGTTTGACGATCTTCTCCAATGCGACTCCGCTCACGGGGTCTCCTCCCTGTTTTTACGCGCCGGGGTTCAGTCGGCGCGTTTCTGTTCCGGAAAGCGCCAGTCACTGGCCGCTTTCGCGATCTTCTCCGCCGTCTCGAGGATCAGCGGGGCATAGGTTTCGAGTTGTTTTTGACCGTCGGGCTGACCCGAGGTGATCGAGAGCGCGCCCAGAACGCGGCCCTGCGGCGACAGGATCGGAGCGGCGATGCAGCGGATGCCGGGCTCGTGCTCCTCGTCGTCCCAGGCAAAACCGCGCTTGCGGATGTTTTCAAGCTCGGCGCGCAGGCTCGTCGCGTCGGTCAGGGTGTGTTCCGTGAAGCGATGAAAGCTCTGCCGCGTCAGCGCATTCTGCAGCGCGTCCTCCGGCAGATAGGCGAGCATCGCCTTGCCCACGCCCGTGCAATAGGCCGGACCGACCTTGCCCGATTGCGAGAACATCTCGACCGGGCGCGAGGCGTTGCGCTTGTCGACATAGAGCACCATGCCCTGATCGAGCTGCGCGAGGTGCAACGTCTGGCCGGTCTCCTTCGACAGTTGGTCGAGGTAGGGCGCCGCAATCGGCGCAAGCGAACTTTGCGCCCAAGCTGCATGGGCGAGGCGCACGAGGCGCAGGCCCGGCCTATAGGTCTGACGATCCTCGTCGAAGGCGAGCATGCCCTGGTTCGTGAGCGTCTGCAGGAAGCGATACAGGGTCGCCTTGGGCAGATCGCAGACCGGCAGCAACTCGGCGAAACGCACGGGGCGGCCGAATTCGGCAACGCGGTCGAGCACGGCCAGCGTGCGTCCAACCGTGCCGTCGGATTTCTCCGGCTTTGGCGTGGCGTCGTTCATAGGCTCCTCCTCAGGGCTGTTGACAGGATGAGAGATTCGCGGCAGCATTTCAATATGTAAAACATGGTTCCAATATTTGAAACTAAAATCTTTGAGCCATGTGCTACTGAAACGGGAGGAGAACCGAATGAATTTCCTGAAAACCACCGCGCTTGTGGCGCTGATGGGCTCTATCGCCATTCCGGCGATGGCCGAGCAGCGTGTGCTCAAGCTCTTCACCGACGCGTCCGATCCGGCGCCGAAAGCCGCGTTCGAACAGCTCGTGAAAGGCTTCGAGGCCGAAAATCCGGATGTGAAAGTCGAGGTGAACACCTTCGATCACGAGGGCTACAAGACCGCGATCCGCAACTTCCTGACCGCCGACAGCCCCGATCTGGCGAACTGGTATGCGGGCAACCGCATGGCACCCTTCGTCAATGCCGGGCAGTTCACCGATGTGTCCGATGTCTGGGAGGAGAACGGGCTCAAGGACAGCCTCGGCTCCGCGCTCAAGTCGATGACCATCGACGGCAAGCAATGGGGCGTGCCCTATACCTACTACCAGTGGGGCATCTACTATAACAAAGACGTCTACAAGAAGGCCGGGGTGGAGGTGCCCAAGACTTGGGACGAGTTCATCTCGAACTGCAAGAAGTTCAAGGAGATGGGCGTCGACTGCCTGACCACGGGCACCAAGGCGCTGTGGCCGGCGGCAGGGATTTTCGACTATCTCGACCTGCGCACCAACGGCTACGACTTCCACATGAAGCTCACCAGCGGCGAGATTCCGTGGACCGATGACCGGGTGAAGGCCGTCTTCGCGGAGTGGAAGAAGGTTCTGCCCTACACCACCAAGAACGTCGCCGCGATCGACTGGCAGGATGCGGTGTCGAATATCGTGCAGGGCAAGGCCGCGAACTACGTCATGGGCAACTTCGCCGTCGCCACCTTCAAGGATGGCGGGATGACCAATGACACGCTGGGCTTCATGGACTTCCCGACGATCAACCCGGATATCCCGCGCGCCGAAGAAGCGCCGACCGATACGATCCACATCCCGGCAGGCGCGAAGAACAAGGCGGACGCCAAGAAGTTCCTCGCCTATGTCGCAAAGGCCGATGTGCAGACCAAGATGAACGAAGAACTCGGTCAGCTGCCGATCAACAAGAACTCTTCGGTGGGCGACGATCCCTATTTGCAGGCGGGCTTCAAGATCCTGTCCACGGCCGATGGCGGCATCGCGCAGTTCTTCGATCGTGACGCACCGGCGCAGATGGCGAAGGCGGGCATGGAAGGCTTCCAGGAATTCATGGCCTATCCCGACCATCTCGACGCAATCCTCGAGCGTCTCGAGAAGGTGCGTCAGCGCGTCTACAAGAACTGATCCTCCCCGAGGGGCGGTGCCTGTTGCAGGGTGCCGCCCCTTCCTGTTTTTCCAGATCCGAGGAGTGCGACGATGACCGTCTCACCCGCTATGTCCGAGCCGCGCGCGGAGACCGGCATGCCCGCACCGCGCCGCCGCCGGTTGAACCGCAAACTTGCGCCCTGGCTGTTTCTCGCCCCCGGCGTGCTGATGTTCCTGATCTACGTGCTGATCCCGATCGGAGAGTCGATGTGGATCTCGTTCTTCCAATGGGACGGGCTGAGCGCGAAGCACTGGATCGGGATCGAGAACTATCTCGAGCTGCTCGATGACGATGCTTTCTACACCAGCCTCAAGAACAACCTGATCTGGCTGGTGCTCTATATGCTGGCGATCCCGTTCGGGCTGTTCATCGCGCTTTTCCTGAACCAGACCGTGCGCGGCATCCGGATCTACAAATCGCTGTTCTTCTTCCCCTTCGTGATCTCTCAGGTCGTGGTCGGCCTGATCTTCTCGTGGTTCTACGCACCCGGCTTCGGGCTGTTCTTCGAGCTGACGAAATGGCTCGACGGGACCGGGATCGCGATCCTCGCCAACCCGAACACGGTGACCTACGGGATCATCGCCGCCGGTCTGTGGCCGCAGATCGCCTATTGCATGATCCTCTATCTGACCGGTCTGAACGCGGTCGCGCCCGACCAGATCGAGGCGGCGCGTCTCGACGGGGCTAAGGGCATCAAGATGCTCTGGTATGTCGTGCTGCCGCAATTGCGCCCGGCCACCTTCATCGCGGTCGTCGTCACCGTGATCGGTGCGCTGCGCAGCTTCGATCTCGTCTCGATCATGACCGATGGCGGGCCGTTCGGCTCTTCGCGGGTGCTGTCCTACTACATGTATGAGCAGGCGCTCTCGGAATACGGCTATCGCATGGGCTACGGCGCGGCGATCGCGGTGGTGCTGTTCGCGATCATGATGATCTTCATTTCGGGCTTCATCTGGAAGATGTGGCGCGACGAAAGGGGCCTGTGAGATGTTTCCCAAACCCATTCAATCCATGAGCCCCGCCGCCCGGCTGACCTATCAGATAGCCCTTCCGGTGATGCTGGTGGTCTGGCTGCTGCCGCTTCTGGGCGTCGCCGTTACCTCGATCCGGCCCTCCAGCGATCTCGCGCAGGGCAACTACTTCGGCATACCGTCCTATCTGGCGTTTTCGAACTATCTCGACGTGTTCAAGAACTCGCCCTTTGCCAGCTACATGCTGAACTCGTTCAAGGTGACGATCCCGACGGTGATCGGGGCGGTCGCACTGTCCTGCCTCACGGGCTTTGCGCTCGCCGTCTACAAGTTCAAGGGCAACCTGCTGATCTTCTTCATCTTCGTGGCGGGGAACTTCGTGCCCTTCCAGATCCTGATGGTGCCGGTGCGCGACCTGACGGTGAAGATGGGGCTTTACGACACGATCACGGGGCTCGCGCTGTTCCATGTCGCCTTCCAGACCGGCTTCTGCACGCTCTTCATGCGCAACTTCATCAAGGCACTGCCGAAAGAGCTGATCGAGGCCGCCCGGGTCGAGGGCGTTGGCGAATGGCAGATCTTCTGGCATATCGTGCTGCCCTTGGTTCGGCCCGCAATCGCGGCGCTGTCGGTGCTGATCTTCACCTTCATCTGGAACGACTATTTCTGGGCGACGGTGCTGACCACGGGGGCGGATACCCAGCCGATCACAGCCGGGCTGCAATCGCTCAACGGCCAATGGGTCGCGGCGTGGCAACTGGTGTCGGCAGGCTCGATCCTCGCCGCGCTGCCGCCGGTGGCGATGTTCTTCCTGATGCAGAAACACTTCATCGCAGGGCTGACGCTCGGGGCGGTGAAATGATCCGCACGTGGCATTTGCAAGACGCCCGCCAGAGCCTCGTTCTGGCGGGTCACGACGACCGGCTTCCCGAGATCGTCTATTGGGGCGCGGCGCTGCCCGAGGGGGAAGACCTCGCAAGCTTGGCCGCGGCGAGCGTGCCGGATGTTACCGGCGGGATGCTCGACCGCGCGCCGGAGGTCTCGATCTGCCCCGAAGCGAGCCAGAGCTTCCCGGGCGAGCCGGGTCTGATTGCGCGCGACGGGGCAGGGCGGCCTCTGCGGCCCGCCTTCCGCTTCGAGAGCGAGACGCAGACCGGCAGCGAATTGACGCTTACCTATCGCGATGCGGCGCTCGGGCTGCGCTATAGTGCGCATTTCACGCTCGACCCCGACACCGGTCTGATCTCGGCCCGCGCCGAGCTGGAGAGCGATGCGCCGATCACGCTCCATTGGCTCGCCGCGCCTGTCTTTCCCGGCCCGCAACTGGCCGACGAGATGCATGAGTTCTCCGGTCGCTGGATCGGGGAATTCCAGATCGAGCCGACCCCGTGGCGCCCCGGCCAGCGCGTGCGCGACAACCATACGGGCCGTACCGGGCACGAGCATTTCCCCGGGTTGATCCTGCCCGCGCGCGGGGCGACCAAGACCCAAGGCGAAACCCGCGCCTTCCATTACGGCTGGTCCGGCGGGCATCGGATGGTCGCCGAAGAACTGCCCGACGGGCGCAGGCAAATCCAGTTCGGCCATGCCAGCGGCTCCGAGCCGGAACCGGCGACGCGGTTCGAGACCGCGACGCTGTATGCCGCTTTCTCAGAAGCGGGGTCGAATGGCTGCGCGGTCGCCTTCCAGCGCCACCTGCGCAAACGCGCCCCTTGGGCCAAGGCGCGCCCGGTGCATTACAACTGCTGGGAAGCGGTCTATTTCAAACATGATCTGGCCGAGCTGAAAGCCATCGCAGAGCGCGCCGCCGCACTTGGCGCAGAGCGTTTCGTGCTCGACGATGGCTGGTTCGGCAAGCGCGACGACGACACCACGTCGCTGGGCGACTGGACGGTCGATCCGCGCAAATATCCCGACGGGCTGACGCCGCTGGTCGATCATGTGCAAAGCCTCGGGATGGAGTTCGGCCTCTGGTTCGAGCCCGAGATGGTCAACCGCGACAGCGATCTGGCCCGCGCCCATCCCGACTGGCTGCTGGGCCCGCACGATCAGATCGAAGGCCGCCAGCAGCGCGTGCTCGACATGGCGAACCCGGCGGTGCGCGATCATCTTTTCGCGGCGATCGACGCGGTGCTCTCGGCCTATGCGATCTCTTACGTCAAATGGGACCATAACCGGGTGCTGCCGCATCCAGACGCCGCGCAGGCGCGCGGCCTTTACGATCTGCTCGACCGGCTCCGCGCGGCCCATCCAGACGTGGAGTTCGAAAGCTGTGCTTCGGGCGGCGGGCGGATTGATTTCGGCATCCTCGAACGCACGGGCCGGGTCTGGCTCTCGGACAGCAACGACGCGCTCGAACGTCTGCGCATCCAGCATGATGCAGCGCTGTTCCTGCCGAGCTGCGTCACCGGCTCTCATGTCGGCCCGCGCCATTGCCACACATCGGGGAGGGTGATCGACATTCGCACCCGGGCCTGGGTCGCGGCGCAACGACACATGGGTTTCGAGATGGACCCGCGCGAGTTGACCGCGGAGGAGGCAGAGGTTCTGACCTCCGTCACCCGCTGGTGGAAGGGCAACCGCGACTGGCGGATGCGCGCGGATATCCTGCGGCTCGACAGCGCCGACCCGGCCGTGATCGCCGAGTTGCAGCTGGCCGAGGATGGCAGCCGTTTCGTGGCCTTCGCAGGTCAGGCGGCAACCTCTGCGCAGATCCTGCCGCGCCCGCTGCGGCTGACCGGGTTGGACCGGGCAGCGCGCTACCGGTTGCGGCTGATCACCGCGGAAGATCTGCCCCGGTTGTCGCGTGGGACACCCGCGCTTAAGACCGGACCGATTACGCTCAGCGGGCAAGCGCTGATGGGGCAGGGGCTTACCCTGCCCTGGACCTTCCCCGAGCGCATTCACGTGATTGAAGGAGAAAGACTATGAGTGACGCGGCTCCCGACTGGATCGCCGCCGATTGGGGCACGACGCATCTGCGCGTCTGGGCGATGCGCGGGCGCGAGGTGCTCGACCGACGGAGCTCGGAGCAGGGGATGGGCAAGCTTACCCCCCCCGAGTTCGGCCCGGTGCTGGAAGACGCCGTTGCGGGCTGGGGCGCGGCCCCGGTCGTGACCTGCGGCATGGTCGGTTCGCGTCAGGGCTGGGCCGAGGCGCCCTATGCGCCGGTGCCCTGCGCCGCCCAACCGCGCCTCGTGCGGGTGCCGGATCACGCGGCGCGCCCGGTCTATATCGCCTGCGGCCTGCGTCAGGACAGCCCGCCCGACGTGATGCGCGGCGAAGAGACCCAGATAGCGGGCTTTCTGCTGCGCAATCCCGGCTTCGAGGGCACGATCTGTCTGCCGGGAACCCATACAAAATGGGTGGCGCTGCGCGCGGGCCGGATCGAGCGGTTCCGGAGCTGCATGACTGGCGAGATTTACGACCTGCTCGCGCATCGCTCGGTGCTGCGCCACACGATCGGGGAAGGCTGTCACGACATGGCAGCTTTCGACGCGGCGGTGGCGGAGGCGCTAGCCGATCCGGCGGCAGCCTATGGCGCGCTGTTCGCGCTGCGCGCCGGGGCGCTACTGGGTGCGCAATCGCCCGAAACCGCCGCCTGCCGCCTCTCCGGGCTGCTGATCGGCTGGGAGTTGTCCGCCACGCGCGATCTCTGGCAGGGCCAGCCCGTCGCGCTGATCGGAAGCCCTGTTCTCAGCCCGCTTTATACCCGGGCGCTGGCCGGTTGCGGCATCCAAGCTGCCAGCCATGACGCCGAAGACGTGACCCTCGCGGGGCTCTATGCCGCGCGCCAGACCATCGGAGCTGACACATGAGCCGACCCATCATCGCCATCCTGCGCGGGATCACCCCCGCTGAAGCCCTTCCCGTCTGCGAGGCGCTGATCGCCGCGGGCGTGACCCGGATCGAGGTGCCGCTGAACTCGCCCGATCCGCTCGACAGTATCGCCGCGATGGCGGAGCGCTTCGGCTCCGACGCGCTGATCGGGGCGGGAACGGTCCTGACCACGGATCAGGTCGCCGCCGTTGCTGCGACCGGCGCGAAGCTGATCGTCTCGCCCAATTGCAACACCGAGGTGATCGCTGCCTCCAAAGCCGCAGGGCTGCAGAGCTTCCCGGGTGTGATGACCCCGACTGAGGCCTTCGCGGCGCTTGCCGCTGGGGCGGATGGGCTCAAGCTGTTTCCGGGCGAGCTGATCGGGCCGATTGGTCTCAAGGCGATGCGCGCTGTGCTGCCGCCCGAGGTGCCGCTTTATGCGGTGGGCGGTGTTTCGGCCGCGAATATGGCCGAGTGGCACAAGGCGGGCGCGGCAGGCTACGGCATCGGCTCGTCGATCTACAAACCCGGCGACAGCGTGGAGACCGTTACCGAGAAAGCCCGCGCGCTGGTCGCCAGCTATGACGAGGCCTGCACGGCATGAGCTTCGAGATTTACGACGACCGCGCCTGTTTCCTTGGCGAGGGGCCGTTCTGGCATCCCGAACGTAGCCAGTTGTTCTGGTTCGATATCCTCGCGGGCCGGATTCTCAGTCGCGACGCGACCGGGCCGCGCGAATGGGCGCTCGGTCAGATGGCGTCCGCCGCGGGCTGGGTCGATGCCGAGACGCTGGTGATCTCGACCGAGACCGGACTGCGCCGTTTCGACATTGCCTCGGGTGCGCATGAGCCGCTCGCCGCGATCGAGGCCGACCGCACCGACACACGTTGCAACGATGGCCGGGCCGATCCGATGGGGGGCTTCTGGGCCTCTACGATGGGCAAAAACGCGGAGACCGGCGCGGGGGCGATCTACCGCTATTTCGAGGGCACGGTGGAGCGGCTTTTTCCTGAGATCACGATCCCCAACTCGATCTGCTTCGCTCTCGATGGGCGACGCGCCTATTTCGCCGACACCCCGACCGGAAAGATCATGACCGTCGCGCTCGATGCGCAGGGCTGGCCTGAGGGAGCGCCGGAGATATTCGTCGATCTGAGTGCGGAAGGCCTGAACCCTGATGGCGCGCAGACCGATGCCGAGGGCGCACTCTGGAGCGCGCAATGGGGGGCAGGGCGCGTGGCGCGCTACCTGCCCGACGGGCGCTTCGACCGGGCGATCGCGGTGGGCGGACGGCACAGTTCCTGTCCCGCTTTCGGCGGGCCGGAGTTCACGACGCTTTTCGTGACCACCGCGCAGGAAGGGATCGAGGCGCCCGACGTCGCGCAGGGCCGGGTCTATTGCGCCCCCGCCGGGATTGCAGGGCGACCCGAGCCCGCGGTGCGACTGAACGGCTGATCGCAATGCGTGCAGCGAAGCTCGGGCGAACACAGCACGGGCTTGCTGCGCTTTCTCAGGGACGATCCGGCTATTCGGATCGTCTCAGAAACGGAGTTCAGACCGGAGCCGCTCTAACTCGCCCTCGGGCAACGACTCGACACCCTTCGTCATCTCGTGAAGCTCTTCCAGGAGCGCTCGGGCTTCCTCGGCCTCAGCGTCTTCGATCTTCCGCGAAGGGTGTGTAAAAAATCCAGCGGACCGGGAGGTCTCCCCGATCGCGATGGCCTTCCCGAAGCGCAGTCCGAATTCGGCGGCCTGACCGAACACATTGCTCTCGTCTTGATCCGCGAGCTCGGACCAATCGCAAATACCTGTGTGGGTCATCGCCCATTTGACCGTCGGATCGACGAATACGAGGCCGTTTGCGGTGTAGAAATTCATCCATTCTTGTGGATATGTCTGGTAGAGCAGCGTAGGGTTGGCAAAGCGAATGTGCAGCCCTAGGGCGAATTTCCAATCAGATACTTCACCCAGACGTTGCAAGCTCTGGCGCATTTCATGCACGTCGATCATGCAGCTATCCTTGTATAAACTTGACAGAATTTCTTGACCAAAACGCCGCGGCACTAGCTTGGCCTAATTGAGCTCTCCTCTTTGGTGACTATAAATCCCTCGGAGGGAATGGAAGATCGAAACGACACGATGCTAAGTGATTTTCAAAGTCTTTTCGCCGAACGCGCGCCAGCCGGTTGCTACATCGCTTTGCGGGCGGGTTTCTTCGCGCCTGAGGCCGAGTTGAATCTGTTTCCGGCTGACTGGATCAATCATTATACCTTTTCTGGACTGGCGCTGGCCGACCCGCTGTTGCGTTGGTGTCAGGAAAATTCGGGCTATGCGCGATGGAAGGACATCGACAGCTTCGTCGGCACGGACTTCATGCGCGACTATCGGAAATTTGGCTTCGAATTCGGAAGTGTCGTGTCGATCCATGGGACGGAGGAGATGCCGAAGCGGAGCCTTGGGATCTTCGCGCGCGCTGACCGGGAGCTGCACGTCTCCGAGATGGAAGAGATCGAGACGGTGCTGTCGCGCATCCATGCAGCCGAGCCCGAGATGCCGACAGAGGCGCAGATGCAGGCCCTTCAACTCTATTCCAAGGGCTATCTGCACAAGCAGGTCGCTCACGAATTGCAGCTCTCCGTCGGCGGGGTAAAGGCCCGTCTAAGGGGCGCTGCGGACCGCCTCGGTGCCAAGACATTGAGAGAAGCTGCGAGCATCGCCGCAAGTCGCGGCCTGCTCTAAGCTTTGACGCTCCACCGGGTTTCCTCTTGCGAAGACGATAGCCGAACGCCGCGTTGCGCCAATCGGCGAGAGGAAGGCCCGCCTTATAGCCGCAGGCCGGTCTCGGCATCGAAGACCTTGGCCTTGCCCATATCGACCTCGAAGCTGAAGGGCGCGCCCGGGGGCAGGGCATCCTCCGGGCGGACCCGGGCGATCACCTCGATCTCGCCAAGGGCGAAGACGATCATCGTGTCGGGGCCTGTCGGCTCGACCAGATCGACCGGGCGTTCGAAGACGAAACGGTCGGGGCCGGGCAGTTCGGTCCCGGCCATGAAGATCGCCTCCGGCCGGAGCCCCAGAACGACCTTGTGTCCATCGGGTGCGGTGACCCGCTCGGTGAACCTCGCAGGCAGGGGAAAGCGAAGCGCCCCCGCCGTGCCCTCGACCACCTCGACCGACAGCGCGCCGGTCTGCCCATCGCGCCGCAGGGCACCGGGCAGCATGTTCATCGACGGCGAGCCCATGAAGCTCGCGACGAAGAGGTCCACCGGATCGTCGTAGATCTCTCCTGGTTCGGCTACCTGACGGATATGGCCGTTGTCCATCACCGCGATCCGGGTCGCCAGCGTCATCGCCTCGATCTGGTCGTGGGTGACATAGACGACGGTCTTGCCCAACCGCTGGTGCAGCTTCTTGATCTCGGTGCGCATCTCGATCCGAAGCTTGGCGTCAAGGTTCGACAAGGGTTCGTCGAACAGGAAGACCTCGGGCTTGCGCACTAGCGCGCGGCCCATCGCGACGCGCTGGCGCTGGCCGCCCGAAAGCTGACCGGGCTTGCGGTCCAGATAGGGATGGATCTGCAAAAGCGTGCTGAACTCTTCGACCGCGGTGGCCTGTTCGGCGCGCGGGACGTGGCGGGTCTGCATCCCGAAGGTGATGTTCTCGCGCACCGTCTTGGTCGGGTAGAGCGCGTAGGACTGGAACACCATCGCGATATCGCGGTCGCGCGGCGGGGTGTCGTCGACCAGCCGCCCGGCGATCTCGATATGGCCGTCGCTCAGCGTCTCGAGCCCGGCGATCAGGTTGAGCAGGGTGGACTTGCCGCAGCCCGAGGGCCCGACGAGGACGATGAATTCGCCCGCTTCGATCTCAAGGTCGATACCCTTGATCACCTCGTTCGTTCCGAAGCGTTTGCGCACGCCCTGAAGGGAAATTCCCGCTGCCATTGCTACCCTTTCACCGCTCCGGCCGAGAGCCCGCGCACGAACCAGGCTCCGGCGACGACATAGACCGCCAGCGTCGGCAGCGCCGCGATGATCGCCGCGGCCATGTCGACATTGTATTCCTTCACCCCCGTCGAGGTGTTCACCACGTTGTTCAGCGCCACCGTCACCGGGTTGCTGTCGCCGATGGTGAAGGCCACGCCGAACAGGAAATCGTTCCAGATCTGGGTGAACTGCCAGATCACGGTGACCACGATGGCGGGCAGCGACATTGGCAGCACGAGCCGGAAGAAGATGCCGAAGAAGCCCGCCCCGTCGACCTTCGCCGCCTGAATGATGCCGCTGGAAACCCCGATGAAGAAGTTGCGGAAGAACAGCGTGGTGAAGGCGAGGCCATAGACCGTGTGTACGAGGATCAGCCCCGGGATCGTGCCCGCAAGGCCGAGCTGGCCCAGCACCCGCGCCATCGGCAGCAAGATCACCTGAAACGGGATGAAGGCGCCGAACAACATCAGCGCGAAGATCGTGTCGGCGCCGCGAAAGCGCCACTTGGTCAGCGCATAGCCGTTGAGCGCGCCGAGTATCGTCGAGATCGCCACCGCCGGCACGGTCATCATCACCGAGTTCCACATATAGGGTGCCAGTCCGTTGCAGCGCACGCCCACGCAGGCGCTGTTCCAGGCTTTCTCCCAGGCGCTGAAGTCGAACTCTTTCGGCAGGCTGATCAGCGAGCCCTCCCGGATCTCGGTCAGCGATTTCAGAGAGGTCGAGATCATCACCAGAAGCGGGATCAGGTAGTAGATGCAGAACACCCCGAGCACGGCGAACAGCACGGCGCGCATCAGGCTGTGATGCAGCCCCCGGCGCTGGACGATCCCGCTTGTGTTGCGCCCGCTCATCCGCTTGTCTTCCTCAGTTCCGAGTAGAGATAGGGCACGATGATCGCGATGACCGTCATCAGCATCATCGTGGCGCTCGCCGCCGCTACACCCAGCTCGCTGCGCTGGAAGGCGAAGGAATACATGAAGGTGGCGGGCATGTCGGTGGCATAGCCCGGCCCCCCGCCGGTCAGCGCGATCACCAGATCGAAGCTCTTGATCGCGAGATGGGCGAGGATGATGACGGTGGACAGGAACACCGGCCGCAGCATCGGCAGCACGATGCCGGTATAGGTGCGCCACAGCCCCGCGCCGTCGATCGCCGCCGCTTTCAGGACCTCGTCATCGACCGAGCGGAGCCCCGCCAGAAACAGCGCCATCGCGTAGCCGGAGCTTTGCCAGACGGCTGCGATCACCACCGTGTAGATCGCGTAATGAGAGTTCACCAGCCAGTCGAAGCTGAAATTCTCGAACCCGGCCTGATGCATCAGCCGCTCCAGCCCGAGGCCGGGGTTCAGCATCCATTTCCAGACCGTGCCGGTGACGATGAAGCTCAGCGCCATCGGGTAGAGGTAGATCGTGCGGATCACCCCCTCGATGCGCACTTTTTGGTCGAGCAGGATCGCCAGAAGGATGCCGATCGCCATCGAGATCGAGATGAACAGGCCCGAGAAGACGAAGAGGTTACGGATCGCCACATACCAGCGTGGCGTCTCCCAGAGCCGGACATATTGGCTCAACCCGTCGAACTCGTAGTTGGGCATCACTCCCGACCGGGTCAGAGAGATATAGGCCGTCCAGAGGATGAAGCCGTAAACGAAGAACAGGCTCGCCGCGAAAAGCGGCGAGACCACGATCGCGGGCAGGCGCCGTTCCAGCGCCCGCCCGAACCTTGCCATGGGCCCCGTGCCTCCGGGCATTGCAGGCCCTAGTTTTCCTGCGCGCGCTTGATCGCGGCCGCAAGTTGCTTGACCGCGTCCTCGGAACTCATGTCAGAGTTGAAGAAAGCGGTCACGAGATCGAGGAACTCACCCCGCACCGAGCGCGGCACCGCCATCTCATGCGCCATCGAAGGCACCAGCGTGTCGTTCTCGATCGCCGCCAGCAGATCGGCATGCGAGCGCTTGGCACAGGCGTCGAAATCGTCGAGCGGCACGTCCGTGCGCGCCGGGATCGACCCCTTGGCGAGGTTGAACACCTTCTGGAACTCGGGCGACATGATCAACCGTGCGAGCACTTTCTGGCCTTCGATGCGGTCCTCGCCCTCCACCTTGAAGAAGGTGAAGCTGTCCGAATTCAGCACGAAGCCCTTGCCCGGCGTGGGCCAGCACAGGAAATCCTGTTCCGGCACTTTGCCGGCGGCAAGGAATTCGCCCTTCGCCCAGTCGCCCATGATCTGGAAACCGGCCTCGCCACGCATCACCATCGCGGTCGCGAGGTTCCAGTCGCGCCCCGAGAAGTTCGGATCGACATAGCCGCGCAGCTTGCGCAGTTGGTCGAAGGACTTGACCATCATGTCCGAGGTCAAAGCCTCGGGATCGAGCTCCACCAGCGCCTTGCGGAAGAAATCGGCGCCGCCGATCCCCAGCACCACGTCTTCGAACAGTGTCGCGTCCTGCCACGGCTGACCGCCATGGGCGAGCGGTACGATGCCCGCCGCCTGCAGCTTGTCGGCGGCCGCGTTGAACTCGTCCCATGTCGTGGGCATCTCCTCGACGCCTGCCTTTTTCAGCGCCTCGGGGTTGGCCCACATCCAGTCGACGCGGTGGATGTTGACTGGCGCGGCGACGTATTTGCCCTGATATTTCATGATCTCGGCCAGCGCCGGCGGCAGGACCGCATCCCAGTTGCCTTCGTCCGCGACGGATTGGACGTCGTTCAGCGCGCCTTGCTCGGCCCATTCCTGAATGCCCGGCCCCTTGAGCTGCACGGCCGTCGGCGGATTGCCGGCCACGACGCGGGCGCGCAGCGCCGTCATCGCGGCATCGCCGCCACCGCCTGCGATCGGCGAGTCGATCCATTCGCCGCCCTCGGCCTCGAAGGCTTTCTTCAGTTCTCCGACGGCCTTGGCCTCGCCGCCCGAAGTCCACCAGTGCAGGACCTCGACCGTGCCATCCGCCCGTGCCGCGCTCGCTGAGAGCGCGCCGGCGACACTCACGGCCGCCATCATGGCTTTACAAATGTGCATGTTTTCCTCCTCCTCCCGGTCGAGTTTGCGGTCCATGATCGCAGCCCGACACGAGATTTAGGCTGAGACGACAGGCGCAGAACGTCATTGATCTCGATCAACGATTTGTGAATCACGGGTGAGGCGGACGGGGGCAGAGGCGAGTGTGACCCGTGGCACCCCTACCCAAGTCCGGGCGATTGCGCTGCCTGCCGAAAGGCTTACCATCGCCGCGGGATGACTGAAGGCCTCGTGATGCAGGATACCGACGCCGCGCCAGCTTTTGCCGAAACCGCCGAGGCGGTGATCGCGCGTCTGTCCGTCCCTTTTCCGAACGGGCTGAGCGCTAACGAAGCCGCCACGCGCCTCGCGCGCCACGGCCCGAACGCTCTGCGTCGTCCCAAACCCCGAAGCGCATTGCGCATCCTGCTGCATCAGTTTCAGGGGGTGATCGTCGCGCTTCTCGTTATGGCAACGGTGTTCTCGCTGGTCATTAACGATATCGTCGAGGCGCTGGCGATCCTCGTCGTGCTGCTCTTGAACGGCGCGATCGGGTTTTTCACCGAGTTGCGCGCCACCCGCTCGATGGAGGCGCTGTTCAGCGTCGCCGAGGTTCGCACCCGCGTCCGTCGGGATGGGATGCTGGTCGAGGTGGATGCCCGCGATCTCGTGCCGGGCGATCTCGTGATGCTCGAAGCGGGCGATGTGGTGACCGCCGATTTGCGGCTCGTCGAGGCGTCGGGGCTTCATTGCGATGAATCCGTGCTGACCGGCGAGTCCCTTCCGGTGCTCAAGACCACCAAACCGCTGCCATCCGACGTCGTGCTGGGGGATCGCACCAATATGGGGTTCAAGGGAGCGGCCGTCACGCGGGGGGCCGGAACCGGCGTGGTGGTGCGGACCGGCATGGAGACCGAGATCGGCAAGATCAGCCAGCTCGCGATGGCGGCCAGCACGGAACCCACACCGCTCGAACATCAATTGACGCGGCTCGGGCAGCGACTGGTCTGGCTGACGATCGTTCTTGCCGTCGCGATCATCGTCACGGGGCTCGCGCAGGGCCACCCGCTCACCAGTATGATCCAGACCGGGGTCGCCCTTGCCGTGGCCGCGATCCCCGAAGGCATCCCCGTCGTGGCCACCTTGTCGCTTGCGCGCGGGATGTGGCGCATGGTGCAGCGCAATGCCCTGATCAGTCGCCTGTCCTCGGTCGAGACGCTCGGGGCGACGACGCTGATCCTGACGGACAAGACCGGGACACTGACCGAGAACCGGATGAGCGTGGTGCAGGTCTTGCTCGATGGGGGGAGTGTGGATCTGGACGGGCCGGAGACCGGTGTCGCGGAGGACCGTCTGCGCGCCGCGTTGAAGATCGGTATGCTGTGCAACAATGCCGAGTTGGGCGATGGCGATGAGGGCCGGATCGGCGATCCGACCGAACTGGCTTTGCTGAGTGCGGCGCGACAGGCGGGGGTGACAGAGGACGAAGCGGAGCCACGCCTGCTCCAACATGCGTTCGAGAGCGACAGCCTGATGATGGCGACCGTCCATGCGTTGCCGGACGGGGGCGCGCTCTATGCGGTAAAGGGCGCGCCCGAGGCGGTGATCGCCTCTTGCTCCGAGGTTCTGGGACCGGTAGGCGCGCGCCCTCTGAGCGCCGAAGACAAGGCCGACTGGATCGCGCGGAGCGCGGATGCCGCGAGCGAGGGGCTGCGTGGGATCGGCCTCGCGATGAAGCGGACGGACGGGGCGGAGGACGCGCCCTATGAGGGGCTGACGCTTGTCGCGATTGCCTGCCTTGCCGATCCGTTGCGCAAGGACGTGCCCCCCGCGATCGCGGCCTGCCAGAGCGCGGGGGTCCGGGTGATCATGCTGACGGGCGATCATGCCGAGACCGCCGCGCGCATTGCGAAGGATGCCGGGATCAGCGGAAACGGTGCGGTCGCGATCGAGGGGCGAGACCTCACGGGGCTCGATCTGGAAAACGCCCCGGAGGAAACGCTCGACCGCCTGCGCAAAGCCAGCGTCTTCGCCCGCGTGGCTCCGGCGACGAAGCTCGACCTCGTCAGCTTCTATCAGCGCGAGGGCGAGACTGTCGCGATGACGGGCGACGGGGTGAATGACGCGCCGGCGCTGAAGAAAGCCGATATCGGCATCGCGATGGGACAGCGCGGCACGCAGGTCGCCCGCGAGGCCGCGCATATGGTGCTCAAGGACGACGATTTCGCGACCATCGTCGAGGCAGTGCGCCAGGGCAGGGTGATCTTCGGCAATATCCGCAAATTCATCGTCTACCTGATGTCGTGCAATCTCTCGGAGATCCTTGTGGTCGGGATTGCCGTGGGAGTGGGGCTTCCTTCACCGCTCCTGCCGCTGCAGATCCTGTTTCTCAATCTCGTCACCGATGTCTTCCCCGCGCTGGCGCTCGGCTTGGGGCATGGGGACGGTCATGAGATGCGCCGTCCGCCCCGTGACCGCACCGAGCCGATCCTCGCGCGCAGGGAATGGGGGCGCATCATTGCGCTCGGGGTCATCGTGACGCTGGCGACGATGCTGGCTTTCGGAGGCGCGCTCTATGGTTTGCAGCTTGCGCCCGCCGCCGCCGTCACCGTGGCCTTCGTCACGCTGGCGCTGGGCCAGCTGTGGAACGTGTTCAACATGCGCGAGGCCGACACCCACGCCCTGCGCAACGATGTGACGCGCAACCCCTATGTCTGGGGGGCGCTTGTCCTGTGTCTCGTGCTGATCGCCGGGGCGTTGTGGCTGCCGGGGCTATCGGATGTGCTGCAGCTTCCGTCGCCCGGTATCGCGGGGCTGACGCTCGCCGGGGCGATGAGCCTGCTGCCGCCGCTGCTGGGGCATCTGGTCGTATCGCGCGCAACCCGCAGATAATTTCCACATTCGCGTTGAGCCACATCAATGAAACTGCCTCCTGTCTTCGCCTAAGGAAGATCATGGCCGTTCGTGACAGGGGGCGGCCCATCGACTGGCATCACCTTGGGAGGAGGCGTGATGACTTGGGCGATTATCCAGAAGTCGGATGCCGAACGGGCAGCCGCCACGCTGACCGATGAGGTCCGCGAGGCGTTCACATGGGACACCGCGCGGGCGATGCTCGACGGCTTTCCCGACGGCGGGTTGAACATCGCCTACGAGGCGGTGGATCGCCATGTCGCATCGGGCCATGGGACGGATGAGGCGATCCTGTGGCTGGGCAAGGACGGCGCGCGAGAAAGCCTGAGCTATGGCGACCTCGCCGCCCGGACCGCGCGCTTCGCCAATGTGCTGACAAGCCACGGGCTGGAACCGGGCGACCGGCTTTTCGGTCTCGCGGGGCGCGTGCCCGATCTCTACGTCGCGGCGCTGGGCACGCTGAAAGCGGGGATGATCTTCTCGCCGCTCTTTTCCGCCTTCGGGCCTGAACCCCTGCGCACGCGGCTCGAGATCGGCGAGGCCAATGCGCTGATCACGACCGCCTCGATCTATCGCCGCAAGATTGCCGCCTGGCGTGACGAGATTGCCTCCCTGAAACTGGTGCTTATCATCGGCGACGAGGCGCCCGACGATTGCGTCGCGCTCGGCCCCGCGATGGCGGCGGCGTCCGAAGAATTCGAGACGGTCCGCACGGCCCCCGAGGATCCCGCGCTGATCCATTTCACCTCCGGCACCACGGGCCGCCCGAAAGGCGCGGTTCATGTGCACAACGCGGTGGTGATGCATGCCGCCGCAGGCCGCTACGCGCTCGAGCTGACGCCGGGCACGCGCTACTGGTGCACCGCCGATCCGGGCTGGGTGACCGGCACCTCCTTCGGGATCATCTCGCCTCTGGTGAACCGGGTGCGGATGGTCGTCGACGAGGCCGATTTCGATCTCGATCGCTGGTACGGCATCCTTGAGCGCGAGCAGATCGAGGTCTGGTACACCGCGCCGACCGCGATCCGCATGATGATGCGCGCGGGCAAGGAGGCAGCCGCGCCTTACGATTTCTCGACGCTGCGGTTCATGGCTTCGGTGGGCGAGCCGCTCAACCCCGAGGCCGTGGTCTGGGGCAACGAGGTCTTCGGCAAACCTTTCCACGACAATTGGTGGCAGACCGAGACCGGCGGCATCATGATCGCCAATACCCGCGCGATGGATGTGAATCCCGGCTCGATGGGCAAGCCGCTGCCCGGAATCGAAGCGGGGATCGTGGAGCGTGTCGATGATGGGCTGCGCGACTGCAAGCCCGGCGAGATCGGCGAACTGGCGCTGCGCCCCGGCTGGCCCTCGATGATGCGCGCCTATCTGCACGAAGAGGCGCGCTACAAGAAGTGTTTCGTGGATGGCTGGTATCTTTCGGGCGATCTCGCGATGCGCGACGCGGAGGGCTATTTCTGGTTCGTCGGCCGTGCCGACGACCTCATTAAATCTTCCGGTCACCTGATCGGCCCCTTCGAGGTCGAGAGCGCGCTGATCGAGCATCCGGCAGTGGCCGAGGCTGCCGTGATCGGCCTGCCGGACGAGACCGCGGGCGAGGTCGTGAAGGCCTATGTCGCGCTCAATCCGGGCTTCGAGCCGTCCGAAGACCTCGAACGCGATATCCGGGGCCTTGCGCGCAAGAAGCTCGGCGCGGCGGTCGCCCCGCGCGAGGTTGTGTTCCGCAAAACCCTGCCGAAGACCCGTTCGGGCAAGATCATGCGCCGTCTGCTGAAAGCGCGCGAGCTGGGCCTGCCGGAAGGCGATATTTCGACGCTGGAGAGTGACGAGACATGACTGCCGACAAACCGCATCTGACCCATGACCACATCCGCGAATTGCTCACGGCGATGATCCGTGTGCGCCATTTCGAGGATAAATGCGCCGAGCTTTACACGCAGGAAAAGATCCGTGGCTTCCTCCATCTCTACGATGGTGAGGAGGCGGTGGCCTCTGGCGTGATCCCGCGGCTTGGCCCCGAGGATCGCGTCGTGGCCACCTATCGCGAGCACGGCCATGCGCTGGTGCGTGGCGTTCCGATGGAGCGCGTGATGGCCGAGATGTATGGCAAGGCCACCGGCGCCTCGGGCGGGCGGGGCGGCTCGATGCATATCTTCGACGCCGAGCGGAATTTCTACGGCGGCAACGCGATCGTGGGGGGCGGGCTGCCGCTGGCCGTGGGGCTCGCGCTGCGCGACCGGATGATGGGCGCGCCCAATGTCACCGCCTGTTTCTTCGGCGAAGGCGCCGTGGCCGAGGGCGAATTCCACGAGTCGATGAACCTCGCGCAGCTCTGGTCGCTGCCGGTGCTGTTTGTCTGCGAGAATAACGGCTACGCGATGGGCTCGGCCCTGGCGCGGACCGAGGCCGAGACCGACATCCGGCGCAAGGCGGCGGCCTACGGCACGGTGACGGAACAGGTGGACGGGATGGATGTGGTCGCGGTCGAGGCGGCCACCCGCCGCGCGCTCGCCGCGATCCGCGAGACTGGCAAGCCTTATTTCCTCGAATGTCTGACCTATCGCTTCCGCGCGCATTCGATGTTCGACGCCCAGCTCTATCGCGACAAGGACGAGGTGGCCGCGTGGCGCGAGAAGGGGCCGATCGTGCGGTTCCAGTCATGGCTCTACAAGAGCGGGCTGATGCATCCCGAGGAGGTCGCGCAGATCGAGGCGGACGTCGAGGATGAGATCGCAGCCGCCGTGGCCTATGCCGAGGCGAGCGAGTGGGAGCCACTCGAGACGCTCACCCGGCACGTCATGGCCGAGGACCGCCCCGCGCCGCCCGCGCCGCCCGAACCCAGCGCCGAGACCGTCGAGATGACCTATCGAGAGGCGGTCAAGCAGGGCATCCGCGACGCGATGAGCCGCGACGAGCGGGTCTTCCTGATGGGCGAGGATGTGGGCGCATACGGCGGCTGCTACGCGGTCTCCAAAGGGTTGATGGACGAATTCGGCGAGGATCGCATCCGCGACACGCCACTGTCGGAGTCCGGCTTCACCGGGGCCGGAATTGGCGCGGCAGCGGCAGGGATGCGCCCCATCGTCGAGGTGATGACGGTGAATTTCTCGCTGCTCGCGCTCGACCAGATCATGAACACCGCCGCCACGATCCGGCACATGTCGGGTGGGCAGTTCGGCGCGCCCGTGGTGATCCGTCTCGCGACCGGCGCGGGCAAGCAGCTGGCGGCGCAGCATTCCCATTCGCTCGAAGGGTGGTACGCGCATATTCCGGGGTTGCGCATTCTCGCGCCCGCCACGTTGGAGGACGCGCGCGGGATGCTGTGGACCGCGATTGAGGATCCCGATCCGGTGCTGATTTTCGAGAACGTCATGCTCTACAACATGACCGGGCAGATCGCGGTGAATGCGGGGCCGGTCGATATCGACAAAGCCGCGATCCGGCGCGCGGGCAAGGATGTCAGCCTCATCACCTATGGTGGGTCGCTCTGGAAGACGCTGGAGGCGGCCGAAGCGCTGACAGGCGAGGGGATCGAGGCCGAGGTGATCGACCTGCGCTCCCTGCGGCCGCTCGATGACGAGACGATCATGGCCTCGCTGGCGCGCACGCGCCGTGCGGTGATCGTGGATGAGGGCTGGCGGTCCGGTTCGCTCTCGGCCGAGATTGCGGCCCGGATCGGCGAGAAATCCTTCTGGCATCTCGATGCGCCGGTGGGGCGGGTTTGCTCGGCCGAGGTGCCGATCCCCTATCCCAAACATCTCGAGGACGCCGCCATTCCGCAGGTGCCCGCCATCGTGGCCGCCGTGAAATCGACGCTCGGGAAAGGGTGACGCGATGGCCGTTTTCAAGATGCCCTCGCTCGGCGCGGATATGGAGGCGGGCAAGCTGGTCGAATGGCTGGTGAAGCCCGGCGATAAGGTCAAGCACGGCGATATCGTCGCGGTGGTCGAGACCCAGAAGGGTGCGATCGAGATCGAGGTCTTCGAGGACGGCGTGGTCGAGAAGCTGGTGGCAGAGCTTGGGCAAGACTTGCCCGTCGGCGCGCCGCTCGCCGTTATTCAGGCACCGGGGGAGGCGCTGGCGGAACCCACGGAGGAAGCGCCGCCAGTTGCACCGAAGACTGCGACCGAACCCGTCGCGCCCGTTGCGGAAGCGGCGCCGCCAAGTGCTCCGCCTGCCGCCACAGCAGCAGGCATCGCCGCATCACCCGCCGCCAAAGCACGCGCGGCGGAACTCGGGATCGCGCTGGAGAGCCTCACCGGGAGCGGGCCGGGGGGCGCAATCGTCCTCGCCGATGTCGAGACGACGAAACCCGCCGCGACACCGAGCCCGGCGCAAGATCGCGGCGCTTATCTCGCCGAGATGCGCAAGGCGATCGCCGCCGCGATGGCCCGGTCCAAACGCGAGATCCCGCATTACTACGTCACTCACACGGTCGACGTCACTGCTGCGAGCGATTGGCTGAGCGCCGCCAATGCGGACCGCCCGCCCGAAGAGCGCATCCTGATGGGCGCGCTCTTGATGAAGGCGATGGCGCTGGCGGCACACGAGGAAAAGGCGGTGAACGGGCATTATGGCGAGGATGGGTTTACGCCCTCCGCGGCGATCCATCTCGGGCTGGCCATCGCGCTCAGAGGCGGCGGGCTCGTGGCCCCCGCAATCCTCGATGCCGACAAGAAGAGCCTGCAGGATTTGATGGAGGCGATGCGCGACCTCACGATGCGCGCCCGTGCCGGGCGGCTCAAAAGCTCGGAGATGAGCATGGCGACGCTGACCTTCTCGGCGCTTGGCGAAAGCGGGGTCGAGGCGATGGCCGGGATCATCGTGCCGCCGCAGGTCGCCATCGTGACCGCCGGTGCGCCCGGCCCGCAACCGCTGGTGCGCGACGGCAAGGTGATCGCCGCGCAGGCCGTCACGCTGACCCTCGCCGCGGATCACCGCGTGAGCGACGGGCGGCTGGGCTCGAAATTCCTGACCGCGATCGACGCGAAGCTGCAAACCCCGGAGGAGCTATGACCGAAGACGAAATCCGCAGCGCCTATATCGAGGAGCTTGTGCGTGTCGCCCCCGATCTCGACCCTGCCGAAATCGCGGGATCGGACCATCTTCAGGACGATCTCGAGCTCGACTCGATGGATATCCTGAACCTCGTGATCGCGCTCAACCAGCGCTTCGGCGTCGCGATTGCCGAGGCGGATTACCCCCAGATCGCCACACCGGATCTTGCTGCGGCGTTTCTCGCTCGGAGGCTAGGCACTCCGAATTGACCCAGCCGGACCACCCGCTGAGCATTCAACTCAGGGGGTATTTCGGCACGCCGTGAGTCAATTCACTGTTACCGCGGAAAAAACTGAGGAATTCCGCAATGCGCGGGTTCCCATTCCTTTGTTACCAGTGGGTTATTCGCAGCAATTGTCTATTCGCAAAAAGTAATTTTCCAGAGGGCCCCGGCTGTATCGTGAGCCTCTTGCGCCCTTGACGAGTTAGAGATGGAGATCGTTATGATCGAACCGCGTATCGAAGTGGAGTGCTTGGAAGACGGGGCCATCCGGGTGCGCCGAGGTGCGTGGTCGGACCGGGTGCCGCGTGCGCGGATCGACCACTGGGCAGACCACTATGAGCTGATGCATCTCAATAACGGCAATGCAGGCTATCTCGAACTGGCGCGTGCCCTGCGGGAGGCCAAGGCGAAACTCCTGTCTTGATTGAACTGGACAGGCTGTCGGGGCTGTTTTCGTTCTGACCCGCTCTCCAGACGTCTATCGCCCCTAGGCAGAGTTTTCCGGCTTTGCTCAGGGTGACGGGCTGCGACGCAAGCGATACGCTTGTTTGTCGAGAATGGAGACAAACATGAGAATCGCGCTCGTCCAGCCGCTGCCGCTTTCTTCTGACCCGGCGCAGATTTTTGCGCATATCGAGACTTGGGTGAGCGGTCTGTCGAGGCTCGGCGTCGATTTTGTCGTGCTGCCCGAGCTGATCTTGCCCGGCTACAACCGGCCCGAGGATCATCGCGCGCAGGCGCAGCCGCTCGGGGGAGAGTGGTGCGCTACGATGGGCGATATCGCGCGCAAATACGACTGCGCGATCTGTTATGGCTGGGCCGAACGGCTGGGCGATGACGTGTTCAACGCGGCGTCTGTGCTCGACAAGACCGGCGAGCGGGTCGGGCACTATCGCAAGATTCAGCTTTTTGGCGAGATGGAGCGGGCGAGCTTCGCCTTCGGGACGGAGGCGCCGCCCGTCTTCGAGCTGAATGGGATCCGGACCGGCCTGCTGATCTGCTACGACATCGAGTTCCCGGAACACGCACGTACCTTGGCGAGAGCGAAGGCCGCGTTGATCCTCGTGCCGACGGCGAACCCGGTTGGCTACGATCACGTCCCCGACCTGCTCGTGCGGGCGCGCGCGAATGAGAACGCGGCCGTCGTGGTCTATGCGAATTACGCCGGTCCCGATCGGGACATCGATTTCGGTGGCAAGTCCATCATCGCGGGCCCAGACGGGCAGGCGGTGGCGCAGGCAGGAAGCGGGCCGACGACGTTGATTGCCGAGCTGCCGAAATCCGCGGAATATCCAAGCGAGGTCATCTCGGTACAGCTCGATGATCTGCGCAGCGTCGAATAACCGAGGGGCTTCGCGGCTCCGCAGCATTTGAAATTCTGCCTTCCGAGCATAGCTCGGAATTACGCGCCGCTTAGGGGCGGCGCGACAGTCCAACCCGGGTTGGGGCAGATATTTCGGAGGACAGATGGAAATCAACGCGGAATTCTCGGAGCGCGTGCTCGTTCATTCCGACACGCTCGACTGGCACGGCTCGCCGTCGGCGGGTGTCGAGCGGCGGATGCTCGACCGGATCGGCGACGAGGTGGCGCGGGCGACGAGCATCGTGCGCTTCGCCCCGGGGCACAGTTTCTCGGCGCATACGCATGGCGGCGGCGAGGAATATCTCGTGCTCGAAGGCGTGTTCCAGGATGAGGGCGGCGATTATCCGGCGGGGACTTACGTGCGCAATCCGCCGCAGACCCGGCACCGGCCGGGATCGGAAGGTGGCTGCACGATCTTCGTGAAGCTCTGGCAGTTCGACCCGGACGACCGCAATCAGTTTCACAAGGATATGCGGGCCGATCTGACCCAGACCGGCGAGGGCGTCGAGTGCGCTGAACTTCATCGCGACGCACGTGAGATCGTCCGCTATTTCCGGCTCGCGCCGGATGCGAGCCTGTCGCTCGATGATCCGGGTGGGATGGAGTTGCTCATGCTGGGCGGGACGCTGTCCGAGGGTGGCGATGACCTGCGCGAGGGATCGTGGCTGCGCTTGCCTGACGGGCAGCCACTGCAGGTTCAGGCCGGGCCGGGCGGCGCCGAGTTCTGGATCAAGACGGGGCACCTGCGCTTCGTTGCTGCGCCGGATCAGTGACGGGAAACGATTTCTCAACATGACGGGTGTTCGATGAAAACGCAGGTCGCGATCGTGGGCGGCGGGCTCGCGGGCTTGGCGCTCGCGCGGCATCTGCACGCGCGCGGGGTTTCTTTCGAGCTGTTCGAGGCGCGACCGCGCTTTGGCGGTCGGATCAAGGCGCTTGAGACCGCAACGGGCAGGGTCGATCTCGGCCCGTCATGGTTCTGGCCCGGCCAGCCCCGGATCGCCGCGCTCACCGAGGCGCTGAACCTGCGCAAGTTCGAGCAGTTCGCGCGCGGCGCGGTGTCGCTGGAAGATGCGAGCGGCGAGGTTCACCGCAATATGGGCTTTGCCAGCATGGCGGGGTCGTGGCGTCTCGAAGGCGGCATGGTCGCGCTGACGAATGCGCTTGCCGCCGCCCTTCCCGCCGCGCAGCTTCATCCCGGATCGCGCGTTGTCGAAATCGGGGCAGGGCCCTCGGTCACGCTTGAGGACGGTCGGGCCTGCGAGGCGGAGCATGTCGTGCTGGCCGTGCCGCCCCGCGTTGCGGCGCAGATGTCTTTCGCGCCGCAGCTGAGCGAGGCGCAGATGCAGGCGCTCCGCGCGATCCCGACATGGATGGCGGGGCACGCGAAATTCGTCGCTCTCTACGAGCGACCGTTCTGGCGCGAGGCCGGGCTGTCGGGCGATGCGATGAGCCAGCGCGGCCCTCTGGCGGAAATCCATGATGCGTCCGGGCCAGACGGCGCGCCCGCTGCGCTGTTCGGCTTTCTGGGCGTGCCGGCGCGGGCGCGGATCGGGCAGGAAGAAGTGGTCAAAGCTGCCGCCCTTGAGCAGCTTGGCCGGATATTCGGGCCGGAGGCGGCCAAGCCGCTGACCTATGCGCTCGAAGATTGGGCCGTCGCGCCCGAAACGGCGACGGAGGCCGATCTCGAACCGCTCAGGTTCCACCCCGATTACGGCCTGCCGTCGGTGCTGCGCGGGCTCCGTGAGGGCCGTGTGCATTTCGCGTCTTCGGAAACCGCGCCCGAGATGGGCGGCTACATGGAAGGCGCGCTGGCGGCGGCGGAGCGCGTGGTGCGTGACCTCGTGGGAGGGTTCGGGGCGACCCGATAGCCCGACGCGCCCAGCCCCCCTGTCACAACACGATTGACCCGCCCCGGATTGACCATATTCTTGAGTCTCGGGTGAATCTTGGTTCGCCTCGGCAATCGGATCTGAGGGAGGAGAGACGATATGTGCCATGTTTTTGCGGGTCAGGACCCGGAGCGCTATTCCAGCGAGACGCGCAGGCTGCGGCTCAACGGCCAGAGCACGAGCATCCGGCTCGAGAACGCATTCTGGGACATTCTCGACGAGATCGCCGCGCGCGATGGGGTGTCCACGCCGACCTTTATCTCGACGCTGCATGCGGAAGTGCTGGAGCTGCGCGGGGAGCCGTCGAACTTCACGTCGCTGCTGCGCTGTGCGTGCCTGAAATTCATGGAAATCTCGAACGATCGCGCCCCGCTCGCGGTCGCGGCAGAGTAAGCGCAAGCCTGACGTCAAACATTCTTCAGGGGTAGTATAGACCTACTACCCGCCCCACCGCGGCCCGCTGCTAGGCTCTCAGGACAACTGACAGCACTACAGCGGGAGCAACCGGTGGCAAAATCCATTCATTCCATGATCCGTGTCCTCGACGAGGACCGCTCGGTCGCGTTTTACGACAAGGCTTTCGGCCTCAAGGTCGCCGACCGTCTCGACTTTCCGGATTTCACGCTCGTCTATCTGAGCAATCCCGAAAGCGAGTTCGAACTGGAACTCACCGTCAACAAGGGCCGGACCGAGCCCTATGACCTCGGCGATGGCTACGGCCATTTCGCGGTCTCGGTCGATGATCTCGAAGCCGAACACAAACGCTTCGAGGCGGAGGGCCTCGCGCCCCGCAAACTCGTGGAATTCGCGCCGGCAGGGGAGGTCGTCGCGAAGTTCTTTTTCGTGGCCGATCCGGACGGATACCAGATCGAGGTGCTCGCGCGCGAAGGCCGCTTCAAGTGAGATTTTCCTAAGGGAGACATCAGGGAGGAGACGACAATGGCAACCAAGGCAAGCTCGAAAGGGCTGACCAGACGGCAGCTGCTGGCGCGGGCAACCGTGGCGGGGGCGAGCTTCGTCGTGGGTTCGGGGTTCATGGCGGCGCGCAATGCCGCCTGGGCCACCGAGCTCTCGGCGCTCAAGCCCACGACCTTCGCGACGCTCGTGCAGATGGCGCGCGATATCTACCCGCACGACAAGATCGACGACCAGTATTATGTCATCGCGGTGAAGGGCTACGACACTGCCGATACGGCCGATGAGATCGAGGCGGGGATTGCCGCGCTCGATGCGGCGGCACGTGGCAAAGGCTTCGCGAATTACCTCGAGACGGGCTGGGAGAAGGATCGCGTCGCGATCCTGCGGGGCATGGAGGAGAGCCCCTTCTTCCAGAAGATCCGGGGCGGACTGGTGACAGGTCTCTACAACCAGAAAGCGGTCTGGCCGATCTTCGGCTACGAGGGCGAGTCCTATTCCAAGGGCGGCTACATCAACCGCGGTTTTGACGACATCGACTGGCTGTAAGGGAGGCAGACATGGTTGCGAAATTTGATCTGAGCGACGACAGCGTCGTTGTCATCATCGGCACCGGCGCAGGCGGCGGCGTGCTGGCAAACGAGCTAGCGCAGAAGGGCGTCAAGGTCGTGGCGCTCGAGGCGGGCGGTCGCTATCTGCCCGAGGATTACATCAACGACGAGTGGGAAAGCTTCGGCCAGCTCGCCTGGACCGAGCCGCGCACCACGAGCGGCGACTGGCGGGTGGCGAAGGACTTCTCGGGGCTGCCCGCATGGATCGTGAAAGCGGTCGGCGGCACCTCGATCCACTGGGCGGGCGCGAGCCTTCGCTTTCAGGACCACGAGTTCAAGACGAAGACCCATTACGGCAATGTCGACGGGGCGAACCTGCTCGACTGGCCGATCGATCCGGCCGAGCTTGCGCCCTATTACGACAAGGCGGAGGCCAAGCTCGGTGTGACCCGCACCGGCGACCGTCCGGGCCTGCCGGGCAACAATAACTTCAAAGTGTTGGAGAAAGGCGCGAAGGCGCTTGGCTACGAGGAAGTGAATACCGGTCATATGGCGATCAACTCGATCGACTATGACGACCGGATGTCGTGCCAGCAGACGGGCTTCTGTTTCCAGGGCTGCAAATGGGGCGCCAAGTGGTCCTCGGCCTATACGGATATTCCGCGCGGCGAGGCGACCGGCAATCTGGAGGTGCGCGATCACTGCCACGTCGCCCGCATCCTGCATGACGATCAGGGCATGGCCTCCGGCGTCGAGTATTTCGACAAGGAGGGCAATCTGCAGATGCAGAAGGCCAAGATCGTCTGCGTCGCGGGCAACTCCATCGAGAGCCCGCGCGTGCTCCTGAATTCGCATTCGGCGATGTTCCCCGACGGGCTTGCGAATTCCTCGGGGCAGGTGGGGCGCAACTACATGCGTCACACCACGGGCTCGGTCTATGGCGTCTTCGACAAGCCGGTGAAGATGTGGCGCGGCACGACGATGGCGGGCATTGTCCGCGATGAGGCGCGTCACGATCCCTCGCGCGGCTTCGTCGGCGGGTATGAGCTGGAGACGCTCAGCCTCGGTCTGCCCTTCATGGCGGCCTTCCTCGATCCGGGCGGCTGGGGGCGCGAGTTCACCTCGGCGCTCGACAGCTACGAGAACATGGCCGGGATGTGGATCGTGGGCGAGGACATGCCGCAGGAGACCAACCGCATCACCCTCAACCACGAGGTCGAGGATGCCTACGGGCTGCCGGTCGCGAATGTGAACTACACCGATCACCCGAACGACCGGGCGATGCGCGATCACGCCTATGCCCGTGGCGCTGCGATCTACGATGCGGTGGGGGCGACCCGGACCTTCCCGACGCCGCCCTATCCCTCGACGCATAACCTCGGCACCAACCGGATGTCCGAGAACCCGCGCGACGGGGTGGTGAACAAGCACGGCCAGACCCATGACGTGCCGAACCTGTTCATCTCGGACGGCTCGCAATTCACGACGGGGGCTGCGGAGAACCCGACGCTGACCATCGTGGCCCTCGCGATCCGGCAGGCGGATTTCATCGCCGGGGAGCTGTCCAAGGGTAACATCTGATCTCGAGAGGATCAGCTAAGGTAAAAGACGACCGGGCTGCCCTAGGGTGGCCCGGTTCTTTTTGCGGAACCTTTGCCCGTCTGCGCGCTTGCGCACAGGACATGCGGGACCTTCGCTAATTCAAATTTTCCGAGGAAGCCCCACACTATCACCAACGATATTTGGAGGCTCCCATGACCTTTCGACCTGTCTCGGCCACCAGCCAAGCGCAACCCGCGCTCGAAGGCGCTGGCGTTCATCTGCATCGCGTGTTCGGCTTCGGCGACCCGTCGCTGACCGATCCGTTCCTGATGATGGACGATTTCCGCAACGACGATCCGCGCCTTTATTCCAAGGGCTTCCCGTGGCACCCGCATCGGGGCATCGAGACGATCACCTATGTGCTCGACGGCCAGGTGGAGCACGCGGATTCGCTCGGCAATCGCGGGCTTCTCGGCGCGGGCAGCGTGCAATGGATGACGGCTGGCTCCGGCATCGTCCATCAGGAGATGCCCTCGGGCAATGCGAAGGGGCAGATGCACGGGTTCCAGCTTTGGGCGAACCTGCCCGGCGCGCTCAAGATGACGGCGCCGCGCTATCAGGACATCACCGGCAGCGACATCCCGATCGAAGGCGACGATGACGGCACGACCGTCAAGGTCATCATCGGCTCGTTCTGGGGCAAGACCGGTCCGGTCGACGGAATCGCCGCCAATCCGATGCTGCTCGACGTGTCGATCCCCGCAGGACGCCGCAAGGTGCTGCCGGTCGACACGCACTCCAATGCGCTCGCCTATGTGTTTGCAGGTTCCGGCACCTTCCGCGACGCCAGCGATCCCGTCGGCATCAAGGTCGAGAAGGAGTATCGCGGGCAGGAGCTGAATATCCGCGACATGACCGGCAACCGCACGCTGGTCCGCTTCGGCGCGGGCGACGAGATCACGGTGCAGGCCGGGGACGAAGGTCTCCGCTTCCTGCTGATGACCGGTCGCCCGATCCAGGAGCCTGTCGCATGGCACGGCCCCATCGTCATGAACACGCAAGACGAACTGCGTCAGGCGCTCACTGAACTCAACAACGGCACGTTCATCAAACACGGGTGAGGGCGCCGTTGCCCCTCAGACCCTTCCCAACACAGGAGTTAGAAATGGCACAACCGAAGATCGCAATCGTCTTTTATTCCACCTATGGCACCAACCATGCCGTCGCGCTGGCGGCAGCGGAAGCCGCTGAGGCTGCCGGGGCCGAAGTGCGCCTGCGTCGTATTCCCGAGACGGCCCCGAAAGCCGTCGTCGAAGGGCAGGACGCCTGGAAGAACCAGCTCGAGAAGATGAGCGATATTCCGGAAGTGACCGCCGACGACATGGAATGGGCCGAGGGCTATTTCTTCTCCGGGCCGACCCGCTACGGCGTCTCCGCAAGCCAGATGCGCGCCTTCATCGACACGCTGGGCGGTCTCTGGGGCGCGGGCAAGCTCGCCAACAAGACCTTCACCGCGACGACCAGCGCGCAGAACGCGCATGGCGGGCAGGAGGCGACCATCCTCGGCCTCTACACCACGGCCATGCATTGGGGCTGCGTCATCGTTCCGCCGGGCTATACCGACGAGGCGATCTTCAACGCGGGCGGCAACCCCTATGGCTTCTCGACCAATGCCGGGAGCGTCGACGAGGCTGGCAAGGCCGCGATCGCCCATCAGGCGAAACGCCTCGTCGAGATGACGGCGAAACTCGTCGCCTGATCTGACTTAACGTCCATTAAGCGCCCCCACCTCTCTCGGCGGGGGCGTGCTTGTCTCCCGATCGCAAAGTGTCCAAACCTTTCAATTCCCCGTGCGTCCGCCGATCAGCGTGGTATTTCGACTGAATGGATATCGTCGTCATCACCACGATTGTCGCGTCGCTTTTCCTCGTCATCGGGGTGGCGGAGCCATTGGCTGCGCGGCTGCGTCTGCCCTTCAGCGTGATCCTTGCGGGCATCGGTATCCTCATCGGTGTGGCGGCTGTGTTCTTCCTCCGGACCGAGCTGACCGACGCGCTCAATCCGGTCGCGGAAGCGATCCTGAACCTTCCGATCCGCTCGAACGTGTTTCTCTACGTGTTCCTGCCCACGCTGCTGTTTCAGGCGACGTTGGGGATGGACCTGCGCAGGATGCTGGACGACTGGGTTCCCATCCTGATGCTTGCGGTGGTGGCGGTCGTCGCGGCCACCCTCAGCGTCGGTTACGCTCTGTCCTGGGTCTCTTCGATCCCGCTCACCGCGTGCCTGCTCATCGGCGCGATCGTGTCCACGACCGACCCGTCCGCCGTCGTCTCGATCTTCCGCTCGATCTCTGCCCCGCGCCGGCTGTCGCGGATCATCGAAGGGGAAAGCCTGCTCAACGATGCCGCGGCCATCGCGCTGTTCGGGCTGTTCATGGGCTTCGTGATGATGGGCGTGCCCGATCCGAAGCTCGGCGATGCGCTCGCCCGGTTTCCGTATCTCATCCTCGGCGGCGCGTTCACGGGCTGGCTGGTCGCGCGGATCGCCGTCGGGATGATGTCGTTCTTCCGGCGCCATGAGCTTGCCCAGCTCTCGATCTCGGTGGCACTGCCTTACCTGGCCTATATCGGCGCGGAGCAAAGCATCGGCGCCTCGGGTGTCATCGCGGTGGTCGCCGCCGGTCTGACGCTGAACCTGACGGGGCCCGGACGTCTGCAACCGCAGACATGGATCAATCTGCGCGAGCTCTGGGGTGTTCTGGCGCATTGGGCGGGGGCGCTCATCTTCGTTCTGGCGGCGCTGTTGATCCCGCGACTTCTGGAGGAGATCCGGATCGGGGATATCGCCCTCGTCGGTGTCGTGGTCCTCGCGTCCATTTTCGCGCGCGCGGTGATCCTCTTCGGGCTGCTGCCTCTTCTCACGGCGCTGCGGGTCTCGCCCACGGTCGAGCGGCCCTACCGGGTCGCCATCCTCTGGGGCGGGTTGCGCGGGGCGGTGACGCTCGCGCTGGCGCTGGCGGTGACCGAGAGTTTCCGCGTCCCCGACGAGGTTCAGCGCATGGTCGGCATCCTCGCCACCGGCTTCACGCTGTTCACACTGATCGGGCAGGGCACCACGCTGCGCTGGATCATCGGTCGGCTGGGGCTGGACCGGCTGTCGCCGATCGACGATGCGCTATCGCGCCAGGTCGTCGCCGTCTCGCTGCAGAAAGTGCGCGAAGACCTCGCACGAACCACCGAGAATTACGAACTCAGCCGAGACGTCGTCCGCTCCGAAGCCAAGCGGTTCGGGGAGCGGCTGGAGGGCGCGGTCAAGGCCGCCGACGACAGTCAGGACATCCACGACCGCGACCGCATTACCTTGGGGCTCATCGCGCTCGCCGGCCATGAACGCGACACCATCCTGATGCGGGTGCGGGAGCGGACGATCGCCTCTCGCATCGCCGAACAGGTACTGTCGAACGCCGACCGCCTCATCGAGGGCGCGCGCGCGGACGGGCGGCACGGCTATAACCGGATCGCGCGGCGCAGCGTCAAATATGGCTTCGGGTTCCGCGTCGCGAATATCCTGCATCGCCGCCTCCACCTGTCGCGCCCCCTCGCGCGGATGACGGCGGACCGGTTCGAGATGCTCCTGTCGCAGCGTCTGGTGCTGCGCGATCTCGGCGGCTTCATCAGCGGCCGCATCCGCCGCATTCATGGCAAGCGCGTGAGCGACCTGCTCTCTGACCTGCTGTCGCGCCGCATCGAAATCGTCGAAACCGCGCTGCAGGGGCTGCGTCTGCAATATCCCGGCTACGCCGAAGAGCTCGAACGACGCATCATTCGTCGGACCGCGCTGCGGCTGGAGGAGCGTGAATACGAGACGATGCGCGAAGACGGCCTGATCGGCGATGAGGTCTACACCAAGCTCCGGGCAGGCCTCGCGCAGAAGCGGTCGCGCGCGGAGGATCGCCCCAAGCTCGATATCGCGCTGCGGCGCATCGAGCTCGTGCGGCAATTTCCGCTGTTCTCCGGTCTCGATGCCCGGGACCAGAAACGCTTGAGCCGTTTGCTCAAGGCGCGGCACGCCAATGCGGGGGAGGTCATTCTCGGCCGCGACAGCGTCGCGAAAAGCGTGTTCTTCATCGCCTCCGGGGCCGTCGAGGTCGAGGCGGCCAACCAGACGTGGCGGCTGGGTCGCGGCGAGATGTTCGGTCAGCTGTCGATCCTGATGAGACGGACGCGCAGGACCGAAGTGCGCGCGATCACCCCGTCGACCCTTCTGGAATTGGACGAAGCCCGCTTCCGTCGTCTGCTGAGCCGTAGCAAATCACTGCAGCAAGCCGTCCGCGCCAGTGCGGAGAAACGCGGGATCGCTCCTGACGCGCTCCTCGCGGATGTCGAGAGGGCGCGTCAGTAGCGGGTCGGCTTTGGTGCCGTAAGACAGCTCCGCTCGCTTACATCGGGTTTTCGATGTTCGCCTTCATGTTCGGAACGTTTGCAGCGGTCGCCGTGCCCTCGGTTTGGGCGCAGGCGGCCAGAATGCCCATGGCGCAGCATGCGACCAGAGCGAGTACGGCCTTTTTCTTCATCGGGCTTTGCATGTCGGGTTCCTTTCAAAACGACTCGGGTCCTCAAAGTGAACGGACCAGTTCAATTATTTGAGGCGCACCGTGGGGCGCGACAATATTTTTCTTTTGCTGTGGATGTATTTAGTGCCACTGACGCAGCGGCGCCACGCAGAGGATTTCCCGGCGCACATGAGCGGGAGATTGCCGCAAGGGTATTTCTCGATGGCAGGCCCCGCAGATGGAGGCCTAATCGTCAGCTCGAAAGATCACGCAGCGTCAGAAACTAACTTTGACATAGTTGCCCAATTCAAGTCACAACATCGCCGCTCTTGCATGTGATCCAGCCCTCGTCGGCGAGCCGCACAGGTCCATTCGGAGCCACTCGCGTCCAACGGAGGTATTGATTATGAATGTTAAACACGTGTCGCTTGAATTGTTGGTTAAGCTTGATGAGCGCGGTGTGGCTGAAGTGGGCAAATTCTCCCTTAATTTCCAGGACGGCACCCGTGACGCTCTCGGCGACTCGATCAACTTGAAAGGTCTGGCGACGCTGGCGCAGCCGGAAAAGGTGTTCACCCCGGCCTTGCGCTCCGAATTGCTCGACCAACGCGCGACTTTCGATCCGCAGAAATTCTCGGTCTCCGTCAACGTGAGTTCTTTCGCCACCTCCGATCCCTATATCGAGATCGAACGCCGGTGGCGCATCGCCCTCGTCACCTTCCTCGAGGGATACATCATGCAGTCCCAGCCGATGCTCTCGTCGCTCAAGGTTCGGGGCGCCTATGCAGAACAGCTCGCGGCCTCGAATGCGCCGCTGCACTGATCGGTAGTCTTCACCCTCATCGACTTTCTTATCCCGCGCAGATGTCGCGGTAGTCGTCCGGCTCGCGGTGAAGCGCGAAGTTGAAGACGTTCTCACGCAGCTCGCGGCAGCGGTCGAGGTCGATTTCGGCCATCGCCAGCTCATCGCCGAAGCCTTGGGTCTTGGCGATGATCTCGCCGGTGGGTGCGATGATGCATGTGCCGCCGATCAGATCGCAGCCCTCTTCGCGCCCCGCTTTCGCGGTGCCGATCACCCAGCACCCGTTCGCATAGGCACCCGCCTGCATCGACAGGTGGTTGTGGAAGTCCTGCAGATGGTCATGCTCGGGCGCGAGCGGATAATGCACCGGCGTATTGTAACCCAGCATCACCAGTTCCGCCCCGCGCAGACCCAGCACGCGGAAGGTCTCGGGCCAGCGGCGGTCGTTGCACAGGCACATGCCCAGCTTGCCGCCGAACCCGTCGAAGACGCCAAAGCCCAGATTGCCGTGCTCGAAATAGCGCTTCTCCAGATGCTGGAAGGGGCGCCAGTCCTCGTATTCAGGATGGCCGGGCAGGTGGATCTTGCGATATTTGCCGATGATCTGGCCGGTCTTGTCGACGGTGATCGACGTGTTGAACCGGCGCTTCTGGCCGTGCTCGTAGGCGATCTCCGCATAGCCGAGATAGAAGCCGACACCGAGGTCACGGGCAGTGTCGAACAGCGGCTGCACCTCCGCATTCGGCATCTCGGTCTCGTAGAATGCGTCGAGCTCGGCCTCGTCCTCGATCAGCCAGCGCGGAAAGAAGGTGGTCAACGCGAGTTCGGGAAAGACGACCAGTTCCGCGCCGCGCCGATGGGCGTCGATCAAGAGCTTCTGCATCCGAGCCACGGCAGAGGCACGCGGCTCGTCACGCGCAATCGGTCCAAGCTGGGCTGCGGCGGCAATGAATTTGCGGGTCATGGCAATTGTCCTGTCTCGGTCGTTTGAAATTCGGGCGCGTCCTGAAGCTCCGCCTGCTGGCAGACGACATCCATCAGCACCTGTGCCCCGCCCGCGATGTCCGAGGGGGCGGTATATTCGTGAATGTTGTGGCTGACCCCGTCCTGCGAGGGCACGAAGATCATGGCCGAAGGGCAATTGGGCGCGAACATCTGCGCGTCATGGCCCGCGCCCGAGGGCATCCGGCGATGGCCCAGCCCGCGCGCATGGGCGGCTGCTTCCACGCTGTCCACCAGCGCGGGGTCGAACTCCACCGGCTCGAAGCGGGCCAGCGTTCGGCGCGTGATCGCGCAGCCCCCCGTGCGTGCGAAATCCTGCGCGGCGCGCCAGAGCCGGGTCTCGGCCTTTTGCAGCGTGGCCTCGTCGGTATGGCGCAGATCGACGGTCATCACCGCTTCCTGCGGCACCACGTTCACCAGATCGGGCGAGACGCGTAGGCGCCCCACGGTCGCGACCTGCGGCGGGCCGTGATCGGCGGCGATCTGCTGCGCTTCGACCGCGATCCGGGCCGCCACGGCGCCTGCATCATGGCGCAGCGCCATCGGCGTCGTGCCCGCATGGGCGGAGGCGCCTGTGACGGTGATCTCGGTCCAGGAAATGCCCTGCACGCCGGTGACGACGCCAATCTGCAGCTCTTCGGTCTCCAGCACCGGGCCCTGTTCGATATGAAGCTCCAGATAGCTATGCGGTTTCAGCGCGCCGACCGGGGCAGGGCCTGCGGCATCGATGGCGGCGAGCGCATCGCGCAGGCGCACCCCGTCGATGCCTTCCACCTCCAGCATCTCTTCGAGCGGCAGCGCGCCTTGCGCCACGCCCGAGCCCATCATGTCCGGGGCGAAGCGCGCGCCTTCCTCATTGGTGAAAAACGCGACCGCAACGGGGCGGCGGGTGCGCGCGTCAGCCGCATTGAGCGCCTCGATCACCTCCAGCCCGGCCAACACGCCGAGGCTGCCGTCATAGAGACCGCCCGTCGCAACCGTATCGATATGCGAGCCCATCAGAACCGGTGGGCCGTCTTCCTCGCCCGCGCGGATACCCCAGCAATTGCCGATGACATCCGTGGTGATCTCGAGCCCGAGGTCGCACATCCAGCGCATCACGAGTGCGCGGCCTTCGGCGTCTTCAGGGGAAAGTGCGAGGCGCTTCACGCCGCCACCGGGCAGGGCGCCGATCTGTCCCAGCCGTTCCAATCGCGCCATCAGGCGCTCGATGTCGATCGCGATACTCATGCCGCGCCCCGAACTTCAGCGGCGCTGCGACCGACGAGGGTTTTGAACAGCGCGGCGTCGGTGTCGCCTTCCGTGCCGAAACACAGGATGCGGGAATTCGCGTCGATCCCGAGGGCTGCGCGCGCCTCATCGTTCTCGGCGGCGGCGAGGAAGGCGGCGAGCCCCGCCACGGCGGATTCTCCGGCGGCCACCGGCGGATCGCCCCCCTCGGGGTTGGCCAGCGCGCGCATCACCGCAACGGCATCGGGGTCGGTCACGGACATTACCGCGAAGGTCAGCGGCTCGAGCACGTCCCACGCCAGCAGCGAGACCTCGCCACAGGCCAGACCTGCCATCAGCGTGTCCAGATCGCCCTCGACGGCGGTGGGCTTGCTTTCGCGGATCGTCTCGAGCCAGCAGGCCGATTGGTCGGGATCGGCAAGGATCACGCGCGGAGCATCGGGGCCGTAACGGCGCGCGAATTGTGCCGCGACCGCCGCCGCCAGCCCGCCGACGCCGGTCTGGATGAAGATATGGGTGGGCGGGGTGCCAAGCGTATCGGCCGCTTCCGCCGCCATCAGTTCGTAGCCCTGCATCACGTCTTTCGGGATCTCGGTATAGCCCGGATAGGAGGTGTCGGAGACGACGAACCAGCCTTCGCGGGTTGCGGTCTCCTGCGCCTCGCGGACGCTGTCGTCGTAATTGCCTGCGCAGCGGCGGACCTCGGCGCCGTAAGCCTCGATGGCCTCCTTGCGGCCCTCCGAGACCGTGGCGTGGATAAAGATCACACAGCGGCAGCCGAAGCGTTGCGCGCCCCACGCGACCGAGCGCCCGTGATTGCCGTCCGTGGCGCAGCAGACGGTCAGTTGCGAAACGATATCGGCATATTTGCCCGCGACGATGTCTTCGGCGCTGGGTTCGGGGATGTCTTTCGCCTTCGCGATCTCGCGGGCCAGAAGCCGCAGCACCGCATAGGCGCCGCCCAAGGCCTTGAAGCTGCCGAGGCCGAAGCGCCCGCCCTCATCCTTGAACTGAATCTCGGCCACACCCGTCTTTGCCGCCATTGCGGGCAGCAAGACGAGGGGCGTCGGCGCGTAGCCCTCCCACGAAGAAATCGTGCGCTTGGCCAGATCGAAAGCCGCGTCGTTCAGAACGGCCTCTTGCTTGGGCCCGTAGCCTTTCGCGGTGTCGTAATGGGGGTTCAGAATGAGCTCGTTGGATTGCCCCTCTCCGAGGGCATTTTCGAAAATCATGGTGGGGTCCTTGTGGTTGGTCATCGCGCTCAGGCCCCCGTCTTGGAGGCGCGGCGGCGGATCAGCTCGGCCAGCGCCACGAGGGCAATGTTGCCGAACACGATCATCACGGCGAGCGCGTTGAGTGAGGGAGAGAGCGCGAAGCGGAAGTCGGAGGCGACGAGCACCGAAAGCGGTTGCGCGCGGCCGGAGACGAAAGCGGTCAGGACGTATTCGGCCGAGGACAGCACGAAGGCCACGACCCACGACGCCATCAGCCCGTTCGCCATCAGCGGCAGCACCACCCGGCGGAAGGCGGAGAGGCCGGAAGCGCCCAGATCGGCGGCGGCTTCCAGCAGTCCACGGTCGATCCGGATCAGCACCGAGGCGATCACCAGCGTCGAGAAGGGCAGCACGATCACCGTCTGCGCGGCGATCACCGTCAGCAGGCTGCGCTCCACCCCGGTCTCGTTGAACATGATCAGCTGCGCCACGGCGAGGATCAGCTTCGGGATCAGGAAGGGCGCGAGCAGCAGGACCGCGAAGATGCCGCGTCCGCGCATCGGGTAGAAGCTGATCGCCAAAGCGGCGAGCCCGCCCAGAAGCGTCGCGCAGATCGCGACGGGGAAGGCGACGCTCAGCGTGGTCAGGAAGCCCCCGCCCAGACGTCCGTCGCCCATCACCTCGGCATACCATTTCAGGGTGAAGCCCGAAAACGGCAGCGACATGATCTTGGAATCATTGACCGAAAACAGCGCGATCATCGCGATCGGCAAATACATGAAGGCGAAGACCGCCCAGACCCAAAGCGTGGAGAGTCGCGACATGTCAGGACCCTCCCACAAGGCTCGAGCGGCGGATCAGCATCGCGCCCATGGCAAAGAAAGCCATCAGGATCGCGAGCATCGTCCAGGCGATGGCCGAGCCCAGCGGCCAGTCGAAGGCGGTGCCGAAGAGGTCGTTGATCGCCGAGATCACGGTGATCCCCGAGGCCCCGCCCAGCAGCTGCGGTGTGAGGTAATCGCCGACCACCATCACGAAGACCATCAGCCCACCGGCGACAAGGCCGGGGAAGGTCAGCGGCAGGGTCACGCGGGCGAACCGGCTGGGGCTGCGCGCGCCCAGATCGGCGGCGGCTTCAAGCCACGCGTCGTCGAGGCTCTCGAAGGCGAGCCACAGCCCGATCACCATGAAGGGCAGGTAGTTGTAGGTCAGCGCGATATGGGTCGCGAGCGGCGAGAACAGCAGCCCCTGAATGGGCGCGTCGGTGACACCTGCCCAGATCAGCGAGCGGTTGATGACGCCCTCGGCGCCCAGAAGCACGCGCCACGCGAACACCCGCACCAGATCGCCGGAATAAAGCGGCACCAGCAGCAGCGTTAGCAGCGCGGATTTCATCGCGCCCGCGCGTTTGGCGAGGAACCACGCGACCGGGTAGCCGATCACGGCGGTGATCGCGACCACGAGCGCGCCCGAGCCGAAGGCCTTCAGGATCAGCCCGCGATAGGTCGCAGAGCCTGCGATCTTTGCGTAATTGGCGAAAGACGGATCGTAGGAGATCGCGACGAAATCGACGCGGAAGAAGCTGTAGGCGAAGAGGATCAGCAGCGGCGCCACGCAAAGCGCCAGCAGGAAGGCCGTCACCGGGGCGGCGAGGAGCGTGCCGACGCGCAGGCTCATGGCTTGGCCTCCGTGGCCCGGTCCGCCCTCCGTTCGGCCTCGGTCCGCGCGATCCAGACCTGTGCCGGATCGAAACCGATGCGGATCTCCGCGCCGATCTCGGGCACGTCGTCATGGCCGACGGTCAGCGCCAGCGTGATGCCCGCGGCCTCGGCTTCCACCAGCCACTCCGCGCCGCGATAGACGGCATGGGTCACGCGGGCGGAAATCCGGCCCTGCGGGTCGAGGAACAGTTGCTCGGGGCGCAGGCAGAGCACGGCGGGAGATCCGGCTTTGAGACCGCGCACGCCGGGTGTCGCGAACTGGCCCAAGGGGGTCTCGATCTCATAGGCGCCGATGGCGGTGTCGGTGATCTTGCCCGGCACGCAGGCCGCGCCGCCGATGAAATCGGCCACATAAGCGGTCTCGGGGCGGCGATAGATCGTATCCGGCGCGCCTTGTTGTTCGATGATCCCGTCACGCATCACGATGATCCAATCCGAGAGCGCGAAGGCCTCTTCCTGATCGTGGGTGACATGGAGAAAGGTCATTTTCAGTCGCCGCTGCAGGTCTTTCAGTTCGATCTGCATGTCCTTGCGCATCCGCCGGTCGAGCGCGGAGAGCGGCTCGTCCAGCAGCAGAAGGCGCGGCTCGTTGGCAATCGCGCGGGCCAGCGCCACGCGCTGTTGCTGTCCGCCCGAAAGCTGGCGCGGGCGGCGGTCGGCCATCGCGGACATCTGGACGGTTTCCAGCGCCGCGCGGGCCTTTTCGCGTTCTTCCTTGCGGCTCAGCCCCTTGTAGCGCAGGCCGAAGCCCACGTTTTCCAGCACGCTCAGATGCGGGAAGAGGGCATAGCTCTGGAAGACGGTGTTGATCGGGCGGGCGCTTGCGGACACGTCGTTGATCTTCTTGCCGTCAAGCTCAAGCATCCCCTCGCTCACCTCCTCGAACCCGCCGATCATGCGCAGGATCGAGGTCTTGCCGCAGCCCGAAGGCCCCAGCAGCGTGACGTAGGAATTCTCGTCGAGCCGGAAATTCACACCGCGCACGGCCTGCACGGTGCCATAAGTCTTACAAAGGGCACGCGCGCGGAGCAGGGGCATTGTCTGCCCCTGCCCACCCGTCGGCCCGGAACCTGCCTCGGTCATTCTTAGCTGGCCTTCACTTCGTTCCAGAGTGCGACCCAGTCGTTGTAGCGCGGCGGATTTTGCTTCCAGACGAAGTTATCCATCACCGACAGGTCCTTGATGAAGATCTTCTCCTGCTGCTCGGGATCGATCTCGTCGCGCGCAGCCGAAGTCGATTGCGCATAGGGGCCGCCATAGGCGAGCATTTTGCCGTAGGTCGGGCCGAGCAGGTAGTTCACCAGCTCGAAGACCGAGTCCCGACGCGCGCCCTCAACGCCCTTGGGTACGGCGATCGTGTCGCACCAGCCGATGACGCCCTGCTTGGGTTTGGCCATGCCCATCTCGAGACCCTTTTCCTTCAGGTCGTAATAGGGCGGCACCCAGGAGAAGGCGCAGACCACTTCGCCGGTCGCGAAGAGGTTGGTCAGGTCGCCGATGGAGTTCCAGTAGGTGCGCAGCTTGCTCTTCTGGATCATCAGCACCTTTTTCACTTCGGCGAGCTGCTTGTCGTCCATCGTGAACATCTCGTCGCGCGGAATGCCCAGATACATCGCGGCGATCATGATCCCTTCGAGCGCGTAGTCGCGCATCGCGAGCTTGCCGTTGTATTTGTCGCCCTCGAAGAAGACCGACCAGTCGGGCTCTTCATCCATCAGGTCGGCGCGATAGACGATCGGGTTGATGCCCCAATAGAAGGGGATGCCGTAGGTCTGGCCGTCCGTCTTGCCCAGATCGGTCTTCTTGAACGTGTCGTAGAGGAGCTTCGCGTTCGGCACCTTGTCGAAGTCGATCGGCTGCAGAAGGTCCGAGGCGGTGTAGTAGGACACCTTGTCGAGGCCGGGCGTGATCAGGTCGACCGAGGAGGCCCCGCCCGCGCGCAGTTTCGCGAATTGCTCGTCATCGGTACCGATGAAGGTTTTGGTCAGGTCGACGTCATGGCTGTCGAGGAAGGGCGCGAGATAGTCGTCTTTCGCGAGGTTCTCCCAGGTCATCCAAAGAAGATCGGTCGCGGCCAGCGCTCGTCCCGCCGGGCCGAACGCCCCGAGAGCGGTGCCCGCAAGCGCAGATTTCAGGAATAGTCGGCGATCCATGGCATATCCTTTCGCTGCATGAGATGGCGAGGTCACCTTCGCAGGAAAGAATTATTTCACAAAATGCTAAAAATGAAAATACGCTTTCATTCGGGCCATGCGCAGTTTTTAGGCGCTATTTGTCCTGTTTTGCAGCCTTGGTGAGCGCCTCAAGGCTCTCCGGGGGCGGTCCGAGGTCGTCGAAACGCGCATGAAGGTCCTCGATCCGGGCGAGTCGGGCGCGCGCTTCGGGGCCCAGCGAGTCCACCAGGCTCGAGCAGAGGAAGTTGATCAGGCTCATCGCGACGACCGTGCTGTCGAAGATGCCTTGCCCGCGATTGTGGCAGCGCAGGGTGATCGTCGCGTGGCGCGCGGTCTGCGCCACGGTGGGGTCGCCGATCAGGATCGTCGGGATGCCCGCTTCGCGCGCGACGGTCATCACTTCGCCGAGCGCGCGCGGCCTGCGCCGCAGCCCGATCGCCAGCAGCACATCGCCCGGCGCGAACCCCGCGACATCCTCGGCGAGCGACGCGCCCTCATAAGGCAGAAGCTGCACGTCCGATTTCAGATTGAGCAGCAAGGCGCGGGCATAGATCGCGAGCGCCCGCGAATTCCGATAGCCCAGCACCCAGATCCGGCGGGCCGAGGCGAGATGCTCGACCGCATCGGCGACCGCCTCTTCGGACAGGATCTCGGTGCTGCGGGTCAGGTTCTGCATATCCTGCGCGAAGTGATCGGCCAGTTGCCCCGGCGTGGTGCCGTCGCTCAACTCGCTCAGCGGCGAGCCCCAGCTCCCGTTGCGCCGCGAATGCAGCCGCGCCTCGTTGTAATTGCGATAGCCCAGCCGCTTGAAGAAGCGCGCCGCCGTGGCCGAGGAAATCCCCGCGCTCTCGGCGAGTTCCGCAGCGGTGTAGCTCGACAGCGTCGACTGCGCTTCGAGCACGACTTCGGCAAGGCGTTTCTCGCTGGGGGTCAGTTCGGGAAAGATCGCCATGATCCGCATGTCGATCGGGTCATCTCCCGACCCGGGTTGCGCCTCGGGGGACATCTCTTGCGTCACATCGGCCTCGTTTCTGCTCGAGCCCAAGTCTTGTTGCATGCGGGCGCGCTTTTCAAGCGATGCGTGTGCGTAGCGGGGTTGTGGGGGGCTCAGCTCAGCTGGACGTGACGCCTGCCGAAAGCTCCAGAATTTCCGTCGTCACCGACTCCTGGCGCGAAATCCGCGCGGTCTGTTGCAGCGCGTCGAGCTTGCGTTCGGTCATTCCCTGGGCGGACGCCATGGCGAGCATCCGGGCGGTGTTTTCCGCCGCCGTGGCATGCAACGCCACGCGGCACAGCTCCGCATGCAGCAGCTCGGCAAAGAGCGACGCGCAAAGCTGCGCGGGCGGTAGCGTCAGCAGCGGCGGCTGGCTTGGCGGCGGAGTCGACCGGGTCGGGCGGGGGAAGATACGGCGGCGGCGGGCTTTCCAGCTGCCATCCTCCGTCTGGGCGTAGAATGCGTCGATCGGGGCGCGGCCCGCCAGTTGCAGCAGCGTCTCGGCCAGCCGGTCGGCGAAGGGCGGAACCGCCGGGCCGTGCGAGGGCAGGGCGAACTGCGCAAGCGCGTTCAGCCCCTGTTCGGCGGCCAGCGCCGCGCCCCGCGTGCCGATCACGACGAGACCGCCGGGCGGCGTGCCCAGCTCGCTCAGAAGCCGGGCGTTGAACGAGCCCGCAAAGCCCTGCTCGGCCAGAAACAGAACGGTGAGCGGCGGCCCTTCGGGTTTGGGCGGCGTCGGTGCGAGCGACAGAACCCGGTCGAGCGCACGGCTCACCGTCGCCGCATGCAGATCTACCGAGGCAAGCTCTCCCTCTGTCTGACGCACGCGCGCGCCCGCGATGGCGCGCATCGCCCGGATCACCGAGGCGAGCGTGCGGATACTGCCGATCCGCGCTTCGATCTCGGCAAGCTGCTCGCTCATTTTGAAGGCTCCGGCAAAAGCCCTTTCAGGCACTCCACGATCTGGTCATGCAGGCTCTCGCTCAGCGTGGCGGAGAAATCCGCCCCCGACAGCCCCGCCGCATCGAGCGCATCGGGCAGCGCCGCGCGCAGCGCGTCGATCTGCGCGGGCTCCAACCCGTCGAGAAGCCCCGTCTGCACGGCCAGAACCAGCGCCACCTCATCCGCGAGGCGCAGCGGCGCGTGCTGGATCTGCGCCAGCACCGCGCGCACCGCCCGCCCGCGTGCAAGCTGTGCCTTCACCCGCGTATCGGGCATCCCCGCGAAACGCGTGAAAATCTCCAGTTCAAGGAACTGCGCATAATCGAGCCGCATCGACTCCGCCGCGTCGCGCAGGCTGCGCGCCTGCGTCTTGCCGCCGACCCGGCTGACCGACGTGCCGACATCCACGGCGGGTTTCTGGCCGCGGTTGAACAGCTTGGCGTCCAGCGCGATCTGCCCATCGGTGATCGAGATCAGGTTGGTCGGGATGAAGGCAGCGAGATTGCCTGCATCGGTCTCCGCAATCGGCAGCGCGGTCAGCGTGCCGCTGCCCAATGCGTCCGACAGCCGCGCGGCGCGTTCCAGAAGCCGGGCGTGAAGATAGAAGATATCGCCTGGATAGGCCTCGCGCCCTGGTGTCTGCCGGGTCAGCAGCGCAAGCTCGCGATGCGAGGCGGCGTGGCGTGTGAGGTCGTCGAGCACGATCAGCGCGTGGCCGCCGGTGTCGCGCAGCTCCTCGGCCATGGTCATGCCTGCGAAGGGGGCGAGCCATTGCATCCCCGGCGGTGTCGACGGCCCGGCGACCACGACAATGGTGCGCGCCAGCGCGCCGTTGCGCCGAAGCGTCTCGATCACGCGCTCCACCGAGGAGGTTTTCTGCCCGATCGCGACATAGACCGAGGTCACGTCGCCGTCCTTCTGGTTCAGGATCGTGTCGAGCGCGATGGTCGTCTTGCCGGTCGCGCGGTCGCCTACGATCAATTCGCGCTGGCCCCGGCCAAGCGCGAAGAGTGCATCCACCACGAGCGTGCCGGTCTGCATCGGCTCCACCACCGCCGCGCGGTCGATGATCGCCGGGGCGGGGCGTTCGACCGGATGCTTGGCCGTGGTGGTGATGGGCCCGAGCCCGTCGAGGGGTCGCCCGAGCGGATCGACGATCCGGCCGAGCAGTTCGGGCCCGACCGGCACCCGCATCACATCGCCCGTGCCGGTGACCGCATCGCCCTGCGCGACACCCGCGATATCGTCGAGCAGCACCGCCGCGAGGGTCTCTTCGTCGAGCACATGCACGAAGCCCGATTGTCCGCCCTCGAAGACCAACCGCTCCCCGGCGCGGGCCTCGGGCAGGCCCGACACCATCGCGACGCCGTCGGACACGCGCTCCACCCGCCCGCTGCGGCGCACGACGGGGCCGAGCGGCGCGCGCGCGATGGCCTCGAGGCTGCGGTCCAGCCACTCGTCGGGATCATTGGGTGTCATTGGCCACCTCCTTGCGCATCCGGGCGAGATCGGCGGCCCATGAACTTTCGAGATGCAGGTGCTTGGTCTCCAGCGCGAGGCCGCAGATCAGCTCCGCATCCGTTTTGATCGCTGGGCTGATCTCTTCGCCCAAGGTCTTCCCGAGGCGGTCGGCGAAAGCCTCTCCGTAACCGGCCTCTGTCGCCTCGCTGATCCGCAGCATGAGTTTCTCCGAGCCGAGCGCGGCGCGATCCTCGGTGTCGAGGGCCGCGACCTGCGCCAGAAGATCCGTCGCATAGGCTTCGAGCAGTGCGGGCCTCGAAAGGCGCGCGCCGATCCGCTCGGCCATGCGCTGCGCCAGATCGGCGGCGCGCGCGGCATAGCGTTTCTCGGCCTCCTCCGCGCGGGCAGCGCGTTCGGCCTCTGCGGTGCGGGCCATATCAGCGGCCTCTGCGCGGGCATGGTCCAGAAGCGCCTTGCGCGCGGCTTCGGCCTCGGTCTGGGCCTGCGCCAGCATCTCGGACTTGCGCGTGCCGACCTGATCGAGCGCCGCCTCGGCCTGCGCCTTCGCGTCATCGGCTTTGCGCGCGGTCTCGCTCGCGTCGCTCAATTGCTTGTCCGCCTCGGCCTGACGGGCCTGGATAGCAGTCACGATCGGGCGCCAAAGCACCCGGCTCAGAAGCCAGATCAGCACCGCCGCGTTGAGTGTCTGCAGCCCGAGCGTCCACCAGTCCAGTGTCATGATCAGCCGATGAACGGGTTGGCGAACAGCAGCAGAAGCGCGATCACGAGGCAGTAGATCGCCGTCGTCTCGATCATCGCGAGCCCGACGAAGAGCGTGCGCGAGATCGCGTTCGCGGCCTCCGGCTGGCGGGCGATCGCGTCCATCGCAGCCGCGACCGAGCGCCCTTCGCCAAGCGCGGGGCCGAGCGCCCCGAAGGCCACCGCCGCGGCGGCCGAGATGACGCTCGCCACTTCAATATATTCCATGATCAGTCCTTTCCGGATCCGTGGGAGGTTTGGGATTCCGCCACTGCCGCCGCGATGAAGACCATGGCGAGGACGGTAAAGATGTAGGCTTGAACAAGACCGGTCAGCAGGTCGAGCGCCATGAAGGGGATCGGCACGAACAGCCCCGCAAGCGAGAGCACGATCCCGATCACGAAGACCCCGCTCATGATATTGCCGAACAGGCGGATCAGCAGAGAGAAGCTGCGCGTCAGCGTCTCGACGAGGTTCAGCGGGATCATCAGCGGCGTCGGCATCGCGAAGCTGCGCAGGTAGCCGCGCACGCCGCCCGCGCGGATGCCGTAGACGATCACCGCAACGAAGACGAGCAGCGCCAGTGCTGCGTCGGTTTCGAGGTTGGCGGTCGGGGGTTCAACGCCCGGGATCAGCGAGGACCAGTTCGCGATCAGGATGAACAGGAACAGCCCGCCGAGGAAGGTTCGGTAGCGGCCGGGCTCTACGCTCATCGTCTCGCGGATCTGAGTGTCGAGCACCGTCACCAGCAGCTCCAGCGCCGCTTGGCGCCGTCCGGGCTTGAGGCTCAGGTTTCGGGTCAGCGCGTAGCATCCTGCCACGATCACCACCATCATCACCCATGTCGTGACGACGGGTTGCGTGATCGGCACGGGGCCGATCCAGAACAGGACGGTGGTCTCGAGCGGCGAATTCATGCGGACCTCGCGCGTCGCAGGGTGAGCATCCGCCCGATGCCGATCCCGAGCGCCGCCGCCAGCAGCGGCACCGCGCCCAGAAGCGCGCAGCCCACGAGAGCCCCGATCGTCAGCCCAAAGCGCAGCGCGGTCAGCGCGATCGCCTTCAGCGCCTTGCTTTCGAGCAGCATCGCATCCGTGCCCGCCCGCAGCAGGGTGAAATGCAAGAGGCCCACGCCGATGCCGAGGGCGAGGCTCGCCAGACCGAGAAGAACCATCGTCCCGCTCATTGCTGTTGCACCCAGCGCCAGCCCAGCCAGCACCCCACGACAAGCCCCACCATCATCAGCGCGGCGGTCCAGAAGATTCCCGACTGGGCGCTCCGGTCGATCCATCTGCCACCCGCGGCCCCCGCGAGCATCGGCAGCACGACGATCCACCCGAGCACACCGATCTGGCCCAGCCGTCTTGCCAGCGGGATGTCACCCTCCTCTCGGGCTTTCTCGATCCGAGCGGCGTGGCGGCGCGCGGCGCTCTCCATCGGCTCCTCCGTCTGTTCCGGGTCTTCCGGCGGCTGGGTCATGTCCAATCCTTCCGAGCCTGCGCGCCGTCGAGGCTCGCCACCAGCTGTCGGATCGCGAGCAGATGCAGCCGGGTGGAGTCGGCCTGTTTGGTCTTCGCGGCGTCATCTTCGGCCTGAAACCGTTTCAGGATCGTGTCGCCCAGCTCGGACAGATCGCCGGTCACCGCGGCGCGGGTCGAGACCGAGACATCGCTTCCATTCTCGACCATAAGAACACCGCCCTTCACCGCGCAATAGTGCCGTTGGCCCTCGACCACCCAGGAGATGACCGAGATGCTGAGGCTGGTGAGGAACTCGGCATGGCCGGGCAGGATGCCGAAGCCGCCGCTCTCGTCCTCGGCGCGGATCGCGGTGACGTCCTTGGCATCGACGACGATTTCGAGGGGCGTGGCGATGGTGAGCCTCATGCCGCGGCCTCCTCTCGCTGGCGGGCCTCGTCGATCCCGCCGATCATGTAGAGCGACTGATCCGACCAGTCGTCCGCCTCGCCCGCGAGGATCGCGCGGCAGCCCTCTAGCGTATCGGCCAGCGGCACCGAGCGCCCGGTCTGGCCGGTAAAGGCCTCGGTCACGACAAAGGGCTGGGTGAGGAAGCGTTGCAGCTTGCGCGCGCGGCGCACCGCCAGCCGGTCGGCCGCGCCGAGCTCCTCGACGCCGAGAAGCGCGATGATGTCCTGCAATTCGCGGAACCGCGCCAACAGCGCCCGCGCTTCGCCCGCCAGCTGGAAATGGTCCGCCCCGACGATCTCGGGGTCGAGCAGTTGCGAGGACGAGGCGAGCGGGTCGATCGCGGGGTAGATCCCCTCCGAGGCCAACTGACGCGACAGCACGATGGAGCTGTCCATATGCCCCGAAATCGCGGTCACCGCCGGATCGGTGAAATCGTCAGCCGGCACGTAGACCGCCTGAATTGCCGTGACCGACGCCCCGGCGGCGGAGGCGATGCGCTCCTCCAGTTCCGCGACCTCAGACGCGAGGGTGGGCTGGTAGCCCACGCGCGAGGGCAGGCGGCCCAGAAGCCCCGAGACCTCGCTGCCCGCCTGCACGAAGCGGAAGACGTTATCCATCATCAGAAGGACGTTGCGGTGATCGCGGTCGCGGAAATCCTCGGCGATGGAGACTGCGGTCAGCGGCACCCGCCAACGCGCGCCGGGCGGCTCGTTCATCTGGCCATAGACCAGCGCCGTGCGGGCCAGAACGCCCGACTCGGTCATGTCGGCGAGCATCTCGTGACCCTCGCGCGAGCGCTCCCCCACGCCCGCGAAGATCGCGATGCCCTGATATTTCTCGACCATCGTGTTGATGAGTTCCATCACCAGCACCGTCTTGCCCACGCCCGCGCCGCCGAACATCGCAGCCTTGCCGCCGCGAGCCAGCGGCAGCATCAGGTCGATCACCTTGATGCCGGTCTCGAAGGCGGTGACCGCGCCGCTGCCCGACAGGCGCGGCGGCGTGCCGTGGATCGGGCGGCGTGGTGTGCCCTTGGGCAGCGGATCGCCGCCGTCGCGCATCGCCCCCGTCACATCCATCAGCCGCCCCAGAACGGCCTCGCCGACGGGCACTTCAAGTGGTTTGCCCGTGGCGCGCAGCTTGCGCCCGCGTGACAGGCCGAGCGTCGATTGCAGCGCGATGGCGCGCACCCGATGCGCGTCGAGATGGCCATGCACCTCGAAGCTGCCCGGCATGTCGTCATCCGTCAGTGTCAGGATCGAATGGATCGGCGGCAGCGGGCCATCGAAACTTGCGTCGATGACCGGCCCGCGCACCGCGATGATCCGCCCTTCCGTCGTGCTCATCGCGAGGTATATCCGCCGTCGACGAGGTGATAGCTGCCGTTCACGAAGCTCGCGGCATCCGACAGCAGGAAGCAGGTCAGCGCCGCGACCTCCTCGGGCGTGCCGAGCCGTCCTGCCGGATGCAGCGCGACCAGCGAGTCCTTCACCTCGGGCGCCAGCCCCGACAGAAGCGGCGTCTCGATGAAGGCGGGACCGACCGCATTGACCCGGATGCCCTGTGCTGCGTGATCGATCGCCGCCGCCCGGGTCAGCCCCAGAAGCGCGTGTTTCGCCGCGACATAGGCGCAGGCGCTCGGGAACGCGACCGAGCCGAGGATCGAGGACATGTTCACGATCGCGCCGCCGCCCGATTTCAGCATCGCGGCGATCGCGAAGCGCATCCCGTAGAAAACCCCGTTCAGGTTGACGTCGATCACCTGCTTCCAGCCGTCGAGCGGATACTCCCCGAACGGCACTTGCGGTCCGCCGATACCCGCATTGTTCACGGCCAGATCCAGCTTGCCGAAGGTCGCGACGGCCTTCTCGACCATCGCTTCGACCTCTGTGGCGGAGGTGACGTCGACCGCCATCGGCTCGGCGGTGCCGCCCGCCTTGCGAATTTCCTCGGCCACGGACTTGGCCGCGTCCGCATTCTGATCGGCCAGCAGGACCGAGGCGCCGCGTGCCGCCAATTCCGTGGCGATTGCCGCGCCGATCCCTGATCCCGCGCCCGTAACGATAGCTGATTTACCTTCGAAATCCCGTGTCATAGCAGTCCCGGCCTCCGTTTTGGATGCGCAGAGGGTAACGATCTCGGTGCTTTAGGACTTTGATGGGGATCAAGCGGGGCGGACGCGGTTGGGGCGTACACGAACTCGTGATTGCGGTGCATGGTTCGTGGCGTCTGACGCCCCGCGAAACGGAAACCGCCCGCGACTCTGCGCGAGCCGCGGGCGGTGATCTTTCAGCAAACGGGCGCGCTTACATCGCCCAGGGGCCGTGGAAGTCGCCACCCTCGCGGTCGGTGCGCTCGAACCCATGCGCGCCGAAGAAATCGCGCTGGCCCTGGATCATGTTCGCGGTGCCGCGCGCGGTGCGCATCGTGTCGAAATAGCTCAGCGCCATCGACAGGGCCGGAACCGCCAGGCCGTGGGCCGCGGCAATGCTGACGACCTTGCGCAGCGCGCCGTGATGCGCCTTCAGCAGATCCGCGAAATAGGGCGCATACATCAGGTTGCGATCGGGCGACTCGCTGAGCGCGCTCGCCATATCGTCGAGCATCGCCGAGCGGATGATGCAGCCGTCGCGCCAGACCAGCGCGATGTCGGGCAGCGGCAGGTCCCAGTCGAAAGGCGCATTGGCCGAGCGCAGCAGCTCGAAGCCTTGCGCGTAGCACAGGATCTTGCCCGCGATCAGTGCGTTCTCCAGATCCTCCGCGCTCAGCGCGCCCTCGGGCAGCGCCTCGGGAGCGGCGCCGAACATGTCCTCGCCCTGCTTGCGCGCATCGAGCCGCGACGACAGGTTGCGCGCCATCACGGCCGCTTCGATCACCGGCACGGGGGCCGCCAGATGCTGCGCCTCGATCACGGTCCAGCGGCCGGTGCCTTTCTGGCCCGCGCGGTCGAGGATGATGTCGAGCATCGGCTCGCCGCTTTCGGGATCGGTGGCGCGGGCGACCTTGCCGGAAATCTCGATCAGGTAGGATTTCAGCGCGCCTTCGTCCCATTTCGCGAAGATCTCGCCGCAGGCCTGCGAGTTCAGCCCCATGCCGTCGCGCATCACGCCATAGGTCTCGGCGATCATCTGCATGTCGGCATATTCGATCCCGTTATGCACGGCTTTGACGAAATGGCCCGAGCCACCCTTGCCCATGAAGCCGGCGCAGGGCGTGCCGTCGAACTTGGCCGCGATCGCGTTGAGGATCGGGGCCACGCGGTCCCAGTCCTGTTGCTCGCCGCCGCCCATGATCGCGGGCCCGTGGCGCGCGCCTTCTTCGCCGCCCGAAACCCCGATGCCGAGGAAACGCGGCCCCGCCTTTGCCGCTTCTTCCGCGCGGCGCTCGGTGTCGTGGAAATTCGCATTGCCCGCGTCGATGATCAGATCGTCAGCGTCGAGATGGGCGCGCAGCGCCGCGATCTGCTGATCGACCGGGTCGCCTGCGGGGACCATCAGGATGATCGCGCGCGGTTTCGCGATCGAGGCCACGAGGTCTTCGAGATTTTCGCAGGGCGTGATCTTCGATGCCAGCTCGCCCGCGTTTTCATGGAAGGACTTGGTGACGCTGGTGGTGCGGTTGAACACCGAAATGTCGAAGCCTTTTTCCGCGATATTGAGGGCGAGCATCCCGCCCATGGTGCCAAGGCCGATCAGCCCGATTTGCGATTGTGCCAAGATACGGCCTCCGAAATTGTTGCATGCGGGCCACTTCAGGCGCCCGGATCGTGTCTCTTTCGCTGCGCCGGACCGCCTGATTGCGCGGCGCTGCGAGGGCGACCCGCACGAATTGCCCCAAGATGGCGGAAGTTGCAAATCGCCCGCAACGGTAGGGGCGAAGAAATGCGACTTCAAGAATCCGAGCAATTTACTCGGAAAAGGGGTTGCGCCCGCCGATCTGCGCCACTAACGAATACCCAATCAATTTACTCGGGAATCGACGGGGTGCCCACAGCATGTTGGCAACATTCATCATCGGCCTGCGCGAAGGGCTCGAGGCGGCGCTGATCGTCGGGATCATTGCGGCCTTCCTGCGCGCCCGGGGCGAGCGTTTGACCGAGATGTGGCTGGGCGTCGCTGCCGCCGTGGCGCTGGCCGTCGGCGTTGGCGCGGGGCTCGCGCTGGTCGAGGCCGCTTTGCCGCATAGCGCGCAGGAAAAGCTCGAATGCGTGATCGCGGCCGTTGCGGTCGTCTTCGTGACGCTGATGGTGCTCTGGATGACGCGCCACGCCGCAGGTCTGAAGGGCCAGATCGAGCGCGACGCCGATGCGGCGCTGGGGCAGGGGAGCCGGGTCGCGCTGGCGGCGATGGCCTTCCTCGCCGTGCTGCGCGAAGGCTTCGAGACCGCCGTCTTTCTGCTCGCCACGATCTCGGGGGCGCAGACCGGACATTGGGCGGGCCTCGGCGCGGCGCTTGGCCTCGCGGCATCGGTCGCGCTTGGCTGGGCGATTGCGCAGGGCGGGATGCGGCTCAATCTGGGGCGTTTCTTCCGTTGGACCGGCGTGTTCCTGATCCTCGTCGCGGCGGGGCTGGTGCTGCAGACGCTGCGCTCGGCCCATGAGGCGGGCTGGTTGCTGGCGGGTCAGCAGCGCATCGCCGATCTGAGCTGGCTCGTGGCCCCCGGCACGGTGCGCTCGGCTCTGATCACCGGCGTTCTGGGCATTCCCGCCGATCCGCGCCTGATCGAGGTGCTGGGCTGGATCGCCTATCTGATCCCGGTCGCGGCGCTGACCTATTGGCCGCGTGCACTGCGCCCCGATCCCCGCACGGCGCAATGGCTGCGCGGTGGGCTGGCGGTCGCCTTCGCGGCATTGGCCGTCGGTATCGCGGCGCTTTGGCCTCAGCCGCAGGTGACGCTGCCTGATCATGCGCCGCGTGTGCTGGAAGGCGATGTCGACACCTCCGCAGGGCCCGATCTGCGCTTGCGGGGACAGGTGCTGGAGATGGGTGCGACCCGCGTCGATCTGACGGGCGCCGAGGCCACGTCGGAGCGGCATCTGGGCCTGCCAAGCCTGCATCGCGAAGTGCAGACCCAAACCGAAATTGCGGGCGCCCCGGGTCAGATCGATCTCGCAACGCTTGCGCAGCTTGCAGGTGGGCGGCTGCCGGTGGGCGTCAGTCCCGCGCGCAACCCCGGGCCTTTCGTGGCCGAGTGGACGCGACTCGAACAGGTGACCGTCTGGACCGCAGGCGATGCGCTTCTCGATGCGCAGGGCCGTAGTGCCGTTACGCTGCGCCTCTCGGGTGGTGGGCTGACCACGGCACGCACATTGCGCGTCGACATGGCCCCCGGTGGCATGGCGACCGGCGCCTGGGTCATGGCCCCCGCCGCCGCGCAAGAGGCCGCCGATGCGCTGCGCGCCGTGCGCCGTGCCCGCATCGAGCATCAGTTCTGGGCCCGAGAGTTGCCCGTGATCCTCTTCCTCATCGCGCTTGCACTGGCAGCTTCTGCGCTCGCCCGTGCGCGCCCCGCACCGTTTTTCCCCGCCAGGTCCCTCTGACCAAGCCAAAACCGCAGAGCAAATACAGGAGCCTGACAATGAACATGTCGTCCCGCGCGCGCCGCCGCGCTGTCCCCCTTCTCGCCGCAACCGCGTTCTTCGCGCAGCCCGCGCTGGCCGATGCGCCCACGAATAACGGGGCTGCGCAGGTCGCGATCACGCTTACGGGCGAGAATGGCGGCGCATGCGTGCTCGATCACGACAGCGCGGCGGCAGGGCCGATCACCTTCAGGGTGACGAATGAATCCGCCCCGGCGATCTCCGAGCTGGAGCTGCTGTCGGACAGCCGCATCCTCGGCGAGAAAGAGAACCTCGCGCCCGGCCTGCCCGCATCGAGCTTCACCGTCACGCTCGACGGTGGCGACTATCGCATCTACTGCCCGGGCGCTGCGGAAGACACCGTGGCCTTCACCGTGACCGGTGAGAGCAAGCAGCGCGCACAAAGCGCGATCGGCGATCTGCTGGACGAAGGCACCGCAGGCTACGCCAATTACGTCGAAGGCATGGTCGGCGCGATGGTCACGGCAAGCGAACGCCTCGCCGCGAAAGTGGACGCAGGCGACGTGGAGGGCGCGAAGGCGGCCTATGCGCAGGCGCGTCCGTTCTACGAGCGGATCGAACCCGACGTCGAAGGCTTCGTCCTTCCCGGCACCGACCCGACCGATAACTCGGGCAACCTCGATTACCTGATCGACATGCGCGCCTCGAACCTCGACCCGGCGGTCGGCTGGCACGGCTTCCACGCGGTGGAGCGCGACCTGTTCGAGAGTGGTGAGATCACCGACGAGACCAAGGCGCATGCCGCGGAGCTGGTGAAGAACGTCAAGATGCTCGCCGATCTGTCGGGCGGGATCGAGTATCGCCCTGAAGATCTCGCGAATGGTGCGGCGGCCCTTCTGGAAGAAGTCCAAAGCGGCAAGATCAGCGGTGAGGAAGAGGCCTATAGCCATATCGACCTCGTGGACTTCGCGGCCAATATCGAAGGCGCGCATCAGGCCTTCGCCTTCCTCGAGCCGGGGCTGAAGCGGATCGACCCGGACGTGGCCGAAACCATCGCGCAGCGCTTTGCGGATGTGCAGACGATGCTCGAAGACTACCGCGATCCCGACGCTCTGGGCGGCTACAAGATCTACGATGCCGAACTGCGCAAATCCGACGCGGTGAAGCTGAGCCGTGCGATCCAGATGCTGCAGGAGCCGCTGTCGCGGATCGCTGAAAAAGTCGCCACGGCAAGCTGAAGACGAAGGAGGCCATGATGCGCGGGCAAGACGATAAACCGGCAGGACTGTCGCGGCGTGGGCTGTTTCTGGGCGCGGCAGCGCTTGGCGGCACTATCGCCACGGCGGGGCAGGCGGCGGAGACCGGCAAGGTTGCGCCCGACGCCATGCCCGACCCGGACCAGAGGCGCTACGCCTTTTACGGGACCGGGCCGCAGGCCGGGATCGCCACGCCGCCGCAGCAGCATCTGATGGCCATGGCCTTCGACCTGACCGGGTCCGATCCGCGCGCGCTGCAGGTGCTGCTCGCGCGCTGGTCGGCCTCGATCGGGCTGATGATGGAAGGGCAGCCGGTCGGTCCGGCAGAGCCCGACCGCGAGACAGCCACCGCGCTCGAGACCGGCGAGGCGCTGGGGCTTGGCCCGGCGGGTCTGACGGTGACCGTGGGCCTTGGCCTGCGCGTCTTCTCCAAGGAGATGGGGCTGGCGGCGAAAGCCCCGCCGCATCTGCGCCCACTGGCCGATCTGCCCTCGGACGCGCTGCGCCCCGAGATCAGCGGTGGCGATCTCTCGCTGCAGGCCTGCGCCGACGATCCGCAGGTCGCCTATCACGCGGTGCGCATCCTCGCGCGGATCGCGAAACGCACCGGGGCCGCTACGGTGCGCTGGACGCAACTCGGCTTCGGGCGCGCCTCGGCTGGGGCAGGGCAGGAAACGCCGCGCAACCTCTTTGGCTATCGCGACGGCACCCGCAACATCACCACGCCCGAGCAGCTCGCGCAGCATGTCTGGGCCAATGACGGTCCCGACTGGCAGCATGGCGGGACCTATCAGGTGATGCGCCGGATCGAGATGCATATCGAGAACTGGGACAACGCGCAGGTCAGCCACCAGAATGACGTCTTCGGGCGGCACAAGCTCACCGGCGCGCCGCTGACCGGCACGGACGAATTCGATACGCCCGATTTCAAGGCGAAGAACGCGCAAGGCGAGCCGGTGATCCCGACGCATGCGCATATTCGGCTGTCGGCGCATGAAACCAATGACGGCATCCGCATCCTGCGGCGCGGCTACAACTTCACCGGCGGGCTGAATGCGGTCGGACGGCTCGATGCGGGGCTGTTCTTTATCAGCTACCAGAACGATCCAGCGCATTTCGAGGCGCTGCAACGGCGGCTCGGCGCGTCGGATCTGCTGAATGAATACATCTCCCACACCGGGTCGGGACTGTTCTGGGTGCCGCCTGCCGCGCCGAAAGGCTCCTATATCGGGGCGCCGCTTTTCGCAGCGGTCTAAGCCTCCGGGGCGGATCCGGCGTTGAGGCCCTTGCGCGCCGTCGTCGCGGCGAAACCAAGGAACTTCAGGAAGTCTGAGCCGTGCCGGGGGCATAGGTACCGGGGGCTGGCGGTTTACAGCAGTTGACTCAGTCGGGGGAAAGGTCACTGTGTCGGGCCGGGCCATTCGGCTCCGCGCCCCGCTCATCCTCCCCCGCACATCGTCAGTACCGAGGTTTCCCCAGCATGTCGCTTCCCCCCATCGGCCTCGAGGACGCATTCGGCATTGCCGGGATCGGCCGCTGGGAATTCTCGGTCGAGGCGCGCCGATTGGTAATCGACGAGCCGTGTCGTCTGCTCTTCGACATCTCCGAGGGAGAGATGGACCTGCAGGACGCAGTGCGGACGCGGGTGGTCGAAGAAGATCGCGCGCGCGTTTTCGAGGCGCTCGACAGTGCTGTGAGCGATGGCGACATTTATGACGAGGTCTTCCGGATCACCCTTCCCTCCGGCGAGCAGCGCTGGATCCGTGGCGTCGGAAAATACCGCGAGCAGGCGGACCAGCGCAAAGTCATCGGGGTCAGCTTCGACATCACCTCCGAGCAGGAGTTGCTGGCCGAGCGCGAGCTGCACCTCGCCGAGATGAACCACCGCATCAAGAACCTGTTCGCGCTCGTCTCCGCAATGATTTCCAGCGCGGCCCGCGCGAGCGAAACCAAGGAGGAGATGCTGGACGAGTTGCGCGGCCGCGTGACCGCCCTCGACCGCGCGCATTCCATGATGTTGCGAACGGACAGCACCCAGCCGGTTGCGCTCGGCGGGCTGTTGGAGCGGGTGCTTGCGCCGGCGCGCGCAGAGCAAACCATTCTGCTGTCTGGCGCAGAGGTGATGATCCCCGCGCGGGCGCTGACCTCGCTGGCCTTGATCTTGCATGAATGGGTAACGAACTCCGCTAAATACGGCGCGCTGAGATCTGTGGACGGCCAGATCAATGTGACGTGGGAGCCCTATGAGAACGGTGTTCACCTCACCTGGAAAGAGCAGGTCCCGGATTACGACGCGGCCGCCGAACAGGGCTTCGGCTCACGCCTGATCCTCGCCTCGGCGATGCAACTGCGCGCCGAGAAAGAGCGCCGCTATGAGGATGGCTGGCTCATCATCGACATGAAGCTGCCGCTCGACGGGTACTGACGCGCGCGACCCCCGGGGGGAAATCGGGCAACAGCCGAGACTTTCTGCACGATCGGCTCGGCGATGCAGGAACAAGCGTCGCACCCATTGGTTCCCCTACACGATACGATTGAAGTCCCATTACCGAAACAGCCCGTTCATCGCCCGGAGCCCATGCGTTTCCGGGAAGGGAGGCACATGCGCATCGCTATCATTTCCCCAATTCGTCACCCCATTTCGGCGCCCTTCATGGGTGGGATGGAGGCCCATTCCTACGCGCTCGCAGGCGCCCTCGTCGCGCGAGGGCATGAGGTGACACTGTTTGCGTCGGGCGACAGTCAGCCGCCTGAAGGGGTGGAGCTGTATCCGGTCACGGAGCACCATGTCGACAGCGCCTATCCGTCGAAAGGGGGCCGCGAGTCCGATGTGCCCGATACCCATCTCGACAGCGCCTTCGCGGGCATCCTGCAGAAGTTGGAGACGGGTGGCTTCGATATCATTCACAACAATTCGCTGCACCGCTATCCGCCGCGGCTGGCACGGCGGGAGCGGATCGCGATGCTGACCTCCCTGCATGTGCCGCCCCTCGAGACGCTGCGCGACGCCGTCCACGAAGCCCGCGCGCCATGGTGTCGTTTCACCGTCTGCACGGGGGCGCAACGAGAGCGTTGGGCCAAGCCCGACTGCGACCTGTCCTTCCATGTCGTGCCAAACGGGATCGACACCGGTGTCTGGGGCTTCTGCCCTCATGCCGATGGCTCGGCGGTCTGGTTCGGGCGCATCACTCCCAACAAGGGCACCGCGGAGGCCGTGAAGGCCGCGCGGATCGCGGAGCTGCCGCTGCGGATTTACGGGCCAATCGAGGATCGTGCGTATTTCGACGACACCATCGCCCCCTATCTCGGGTCGCAGATCACCTATGGTGGCAATCTGACGGCGGAGGACCTGAGCGCCGAGGTCGCCAGGGCGTCGGTCTGCTTCTTCACGCCGGTCTGGGATGAGCCCTTCGGGCTCGCCGCAGCCGAGGCGATGTCCTGCGGCGTGCCCGTCGCCGCTTTTGATTCCGGCGCGGTGCGCGAAGTCGTGGGCGAGGCGGGCGTGATTGTTCCCACAGGCGACGTGTCCGCGCTTGCCAGTGCCGCGCGCAAGGCGATGACCTGCGACCGACAATTCGTGCGCGACCGGGCGGTCGCCCGCTTCGGTGTGGAGCGGATGGTCGACCGTTACGAAGAGCTCTATCGCATGTGCATGGCGGGGCTCTCGGAGCCAGCGCCCGAGGTCGATTTCGCCCCGGACGACCTGCCGCCGGGAGAGGTCGGTGTCAGGCTGGCAGTGGAATAGCACGGGACTGAAAAAGGCGCGGACCGCTGAAGGTCCGCGCCCGAAAGCGTCTCGGAAATGGTACCTAGTGCAGCCGCTCTCTGGAGCGATCGACCATCGCCTGCGTGATCAGGTTGGTGTCGCCGCTGCGGCGGAACCAGCGCATATTCGTGCGCCCGATCCCTTCCACGATCGTTCCGGCTGGCAACGAGACATCGGGTGCCAGCAGCGTATCGGTCAGGTGGCAATCGCGCGAGACGGCCCCTTTTGCCGTCAACGCGGAGCGCCGTCCGACCCCGATGACGCCCGGCTGCGCCTCGAGATGGAGGCAGCTCAGCGGCGGGCTTCCCCGTGTCGTGCCACCTTGCGGCGCCGCGAAATCCAGAAGCGCAGAGCGATAGTCGTCGAGCGTGTCGATATCGCGCCAATAGGCTTCGCGGCCGGTGTCGCTGCGCGGCAGACGGTAGGCTTGCAGAGCTTTCTCGCGCAGCGCGGCTTCCAGCAGGTCGGCCTCGATCGAAATATCGAACCGGCCCCGAGACAGTTCGGGCAGTTCCTTGCGCAGCCACGCTGTCTTGAAGAGGTAGATCCCCGTCGCGACCAAACTGCGCCCTGAGTTTTCGCCGATCTCGGCGGGCGCACTCGGGCGATGGGTGAGCGCGCTGACATGCCCGTCCCGCGCGACTTCCAGCACCGAATGATGCTCGGCATCCGAGGATGAGAGCGTTGCGGCGACCAGCGTCGCGGGCGCGTTACTCAGGCGATGGCGCTGGATGAACGGACGCAGATCGATGTCGCAAATCTGATCGGCGGGCATCACCAGAACGTCGCTCACGCCTTCGCGCTCGAGCAGGTCGAGATTGGCGAGAAGCGCATGGGCCGTGCCGCGATAGCCGCCGCGCGAGAGCCGCGTCGCATCGCGGATGAGCAGCCCGTCGGGGAAGGCATCCGCCCATCTGTCGCGCAGGTGCCGGATCAGCGGCGCGGGACGATATTGCGTCGCGATGATCGCCCGCGTGAACCCGGCAGCACGCAGCGAAGCAAGGGTGAAATCCACCAATCGCTGGCCGCCAGCTCCGAAGGGCAGGGCAGGTTTGCAACTCTCTTCGGTAAGCTCGTAGAGACGCTTTCCGCGCCCACCGGCCAAGACAACTGGAAGATAGCCGTTCAATAAATCGGGTCGTTTCTGAGCCAGCATCAGAGCTCCTCCACCGTGACGCTGCGACGTGAATAAGCTTAACGCTTTTCAAAAATGAAAGCCATGAAACGGGTCCGCGGTTCCCGGATTTCCGCCGGTTCGCGGTAAGATTTTCGCGTGTGTTTTTTGACCATTTCGAGAGCTTCCCGATAACCCTTTGAGTCTAGGGGGCGGTCTCGTGCGATGCGTCAAAAAACAGGTCGCGCCAATCCGCCGATCAATTAGGCAGGCGGCGGAAATGCGAGGCGGGCGGCAGTGTCTTCTGCTGCCGAATCGCGAATCTCGAAGAGCGCGCCATCGCTGAGATCGCGCAGGTCACGACGGAAGCGCAGGGTGATTTCGCGCCCGCCCGCGCGACGGGTCAGCGTAAAGATACCGTCACGCTCTGCCGCCTCGGCGGTGCCTGCGCGGAACACGTCCTCCGCCTGTCGTCGCAGCTTCAGAAGGCGCCGGGTGGCGTCCGATTTCGCCTGCTCGAAGGACGTCGGGGTTTCCGGCAAAGCGAAAGGGCGGCGATTGTCGGGATCGGTCAATTCGTAGAGGGCGCGCTCCCCGCGCTGGTAGATGTCGGGCATGCCGGGCAGCATCATCTTCAGCGCCAGTTGCAGCAGCGACAGCCGCTGTCCCGTCGCGATCAGGGGCGCGAGTTCGGCTGGCGGCTGCGCCTCCCACGCCGCGCAGATGCGCCGCGCGGAGTCCAGCGTGGCGTCCTCGGCCTCGATGTCGGGGAAGGACCAGCGCGTGATCTCCCCTCCCTCGCGAAGGGCTTTGCGCAGATGTTCGGTCAGGCGCTCGCACAGGTCCGGACCGGGCGCGGGATCGTCCCAGATGCCCAGAAGGCTTTGCGTGGCATACCAGACGAATCCGGCATCCGAGCGTGCGGCGTCCTGCATCGCGGTATCGAACAAAGCGGCAAAGGTCTCGGGATGGTGCGAGATCGCAGCGATCCGCATCCGTGTATCCTCGGCGCGTTTCGTGTCATGGCTGGAGGTGAGCGTCAGCGCCGTGTCCCGCTGGCCCTGCGCACTGGAGAACCACGCGTTCAGCCCCTGCGCATCCAGCAGCGGCGTATCGGGTTCCGCGCCGACCTCATTGGCGGCGAGGTAACGGGTGTGGCGGAAGAAGGCCGTGTCCTCCTGCGCCTTGGCCACCACCGCGCCCGTGACCTGCTGGAACCGGATGCGGAACTTGAGGCTCGGCTTGTCCGTCCCGTCGAGCAGCAGCCCGGCGAGCAAATCGAGCGCCTCGCGTTGCGGCAAGGTCTCTGCTGCGGCGTCCACCGTCTCTTCGATGATGGCGCGGTCCTCGGGTGTCGCGGGCGGCGTGGTGATATAGCTGCGATAGCGCGGGAAGAAAATCAGCAGCGCCAGCATCGCCTCGCGCAGCGTCTCGGCATCCGGCGGGTCGAGCCGATCCACCACGAGTGCCGCCTGCGCGAGGTCGATCAGTTGGTGCAACTCGGCCGCGAGGTCTTCGGGGATCACCTGCGCGCGCGCCTCGCGGCACATCGTCTCGTAATCGTCGCAGCCGCCGGTGCGGTCGCGCCAAAATGCGTCGAGCCGCGCGAAGCCTTCGGGTTCGGTCAGCAGACAGCAAATCTGCCGTCCGGCCTCGTATCCGGTCGTGCCGTCGGTCTGCCACCCGGCGGGCATCGCCTCATCGTCGGTCAGAATCTTCTCGACCCAGACCGGGACCGCATCGCCGACCGTCTGGCGCAGCCGCTCCAGATAGGTGGCGGGATCGGCCAGCCCGTCGATGTGATCGATCCGTAGCGCGTGGGCGAGCCCCTCGCGCACCAGTCGCGCAGGCAGTTCCGTCATCGCGGCGAATACCGCCGGATCCTCGATGCGCATCCCGATCAGCCCGGTGACGTTGAAGAAGCGCCGATGCGAGAGCGCGCCGCGTTCGCGCGTCCAGTCGCGCAGCTGCCAGTGCTGGTGCGTCAGGACCGCAGCGATATCTCCCAGCGCCGCCGTGCCGGGCGCGAGCGGCAGCCAGCCGCCTTCCCATTCCACCGCGCCACCGTGATCCTCAGTCAGTCGCAGCTCGCCCCTCGCCAGCATGTCGTCGAGCGGCTCCGGCAGGAAAGGCAGGATCAGTTTTTGCGACCAATCGATCGCGAAGTAATCGGCATAGGCGCTGTCGGGGCCATGGCGCATCGCATCACGCATCCACGGATTGTCGAGCGAGAGTGCGGTGTGGTTCGGCACGAGGTCGAGCGCGATGCCGAGCCCCAGCGCCTGCGCGGCCTCGGAGAGGCCTCGAAACCCGTCCTCGCCGCCAAGCGCCGGGTCGATCTCCTGCGGATTGGCAACGTCGTAGCCGTGGGTCGAACCTTCTGTCGCAGTGAAGATCGGCGACAGGTAGAGATGGCTCACGCCAAGGTCGGCGAGATAGGGCAGGAAGGTTTTCGCAGCCGCGAAATCGATGCCGTTGCGCAATTGCAGCCGGTAGGTCGCGATCATGGGGTGGGCGGTGGCCGCGGGCAGATCGGACGGCATCACTCAATCCTCACGTCGATGGCGAAGGCGTCCCGGCACGGGTCGCCCATCGAGAATAGCGCAGGCTCCCGCCGCGGCGCATTGGAGGCGGGTGCCCCGAGGCTGACGAGAATATCAAGCGTCCCCGCCGCGAAAGGCCAGCGCGCGTGGAAGGCCTTCGCCCCGTGGCGCGTGACCTCTCCGGGCCCGGACTTGCCGCTGCGCAAAAGCGGCAGCACATGCGTCCGGCGCAGGCTCAGAAGTTCGCGCGTCAGCCGCAGCCACTCCTGCGCGCGGGGCCCGGTGTCACCGTAAGGGTAGCACAGGCGCGGCGTGTCGGGAGAGGCGGGGTCGATCATCGCGGTCGTGTCGTAGCCGATGGCTTGCAGCTCTTTCGTCCGGCCCGCGCGCAGTGCGGTGACGGCGTCCGGCGGTGGATCGGCGAAGAAGGGGAAGGGCGCGGTCGCGCCGACCTCTTCGCCCATGAACAGCATCGGCGTGAAGGGCATCAGCAGCACCAGCGCATGGATCACCGCACCCGCCTCATCGCCGATCAGCCTCAGGAGGCGCTCGCCCTCGGGGCGGTTGCCCGCTTGGTCATGGGTGAGGTTGGCGTTCACGAAAGCGGACCATGGCAAATGGGCGGCGGGCGCGCCGCGTGCCTTGGTGCCATCGGAACGGGTCTGGCCTTCCTCGACCTGGCCCTGCACCATCGCCCGCGCCAGATCGCCGAACGGATCGGCGGCATGGGCCGCGTAATAACCCTGTGTCTCGCCGGTCAGGGCGACATGCAGCGCGTTATGCCAATCGTCGTTCCACTGCGCGTCGTAACCGGCGTCACGCAGATCGGGGAGGTTGCGCTCGTCTTCGAGGATTAGGTGGATCGGACGGCCTCGATCCTGTGCGCGGATTGTTTGCAAAAGCTCGATCAGGAAATGCGGCTCGGACGGGTCGCGGATCGCGTGGACTGCATCCAGTCGCAGCCCGTCGAGCCGATACTCGTCGATCCATCCCGTCGCCGTGTCGCGTAGCAGGGCGCGCAGCTCGGGCCGGGTGAAGTCGATCGCATCGCCCCAAGGCGTTGCCTCCCCGCCGAAGGTCTGGGGCGCATAGGCGTGCAGGTAGTTCCCGAAGGGGCCGAAATGGTTCAGCACCAGATCGAGGATCACCATGATCCCGTGGCTTTGCGCTGTGCGGATGAAGGCGCGCATCTCGTCGGGGCTGCCATAGGCGGGATGCGGCGCGCGGAGCAAAACCCCGTCATAGCCCCAGCCATGCGCGCCATGAAATTGCGAGACCGGCATGATCTCGACAGCCGTGATGCCGAGACCTGCCAGTTCGGGCAAGCGTTCCGAAGCAGCGGTGAACGTGCCCTCGGGGGTGAAGGTGCCGATGTGGATTTCGAGGATCACCGCCTCGTCCAACGGTCGTCCTTGCCATGGGTCGCCCCAATCGAAAGTGGCCGGATCAACGGTCAGCGACGGCCCGTGAACATCGCCCTGCTGGCGGCGTGCGGCCGGGTCGGGGTAGTCGGTTCCGTCGAGGCGGAATGCGTAGGGCAGTCCGTCGCGGGCAGCGACTGAGGCCTGCCAGCCGCCATCGCCCACTGGCCCCATCTCGTGCGCCGATCCGACCAACACCAGCTCTGCGCGCTTTGCGGCAGGGGCCCAGATGGCGAAGTCCCAATCGCCATCCGTCCCCGGATGCGCGCCCCAGCGAAGGGGCTGCCGATCGCCTGCCGCCGTCACGCGTCGCCCTCGTCGCTCGCAGCTTCACCCTCACGACAGAACGCGTGCAGCGATTGCCACGGCAGAGATTGAACCCCGTCCACGGCCTCGTCGCAGCGCGGATGATCCAGCGTCGTGTCGAGGATGTGACGCCAGCCGTCGCCGGGCAGGGTGAACTCGCAGGCGTCCCCGGCATTCGCGACGATCAGCAGCTCGGGATAGCCCTCAAGCCGATGCCGCAATCCGACGCAGCACTGCCCCGCTTCCTGCCAGTCGTCGTCCTTCATCTGTCGCCCCGACGCGTGCCACCAATCGCTGACCGGGGTCGCGGCGTTAGGGGTGAAGGCGGGCGGGGCGAGGTGGTAGCGCCAGTCCCGCCGGAACGCGACCATCGCGCTGAGGCTGTCGCGCAGATCGGTCCGTGCGCCCTCCCAGTCGATCCATGTCGTCTCGTTGTCCTGACAATAGGCGTTGTTGTTGCCGTTCTGGCTCTGACCCATTTCGTCGCCTGCGAGGATCATCGGCACGCCGTGGCTGACCATCAGCGAGCCCAGCATCGCGCGCGCCCGACGCAGGCGGGCGGCGTTGATCTCGGGATCGTCGCTCGGCCCTTCGACGCCCATATTGTCGGACAGGTTATGGTCGTGGCCGTCGCGATTGCCCTCGCCATTGGCCTCGTTGTGCTTGTGGTTGTAGCTGAGCGTATCCCACAGCGTGAACCCGTCATGGGCAGCAAGGAAGTTGATCGAAGACGTCGCGGGGCGGTGCGTGTGGTCGAACTGCACCGGCGAGCCCATCAGCCGCTGGGAAATTTTCGGCAAGAGCCCCGGATCGCGGCGCCAGAACGCGCGGGTGTCATCGCGGAACTTGTCGTTCCATTCGCGGAAGGGCCAGGGAAAGCCGCCCACCTGATAGCCGCCTTCACCGATATCCCACGGCTCGGCGATCAGCTTTACGCCGGAGAGCACCGGGTCCTGCCGGATCGCGTTGAAGAAGGCGCCCTCGCGCTCGAAGCCGTCGGGTTCGCGGCCAAGCGTCGAAGCAAGGTCGAACCGGAAGCCATCGACATGCACCGCCTCCACCCAGTAGCGCAGGCTGTCCATCACGAGGCGCAGCACCATCGGATGGGCGACGTTGAGCGTGTTGCCGGTGCCGGTCGTGTCGAAGCCGTGGCGTTTGTTTTCCGGCGACAGCAGGTAGTAGCTGCGATTGTCGATGCCCTTGAAGCTGAGCGTCGGGCCGAGCTCGTTTCCCTCGGCGGTGTGATTGTAGACCACGTCGAGGATCACTTCGATCCCGGCCTCGTGGAAGCGTTTCACTGCGGCGCGCACCTCGCGCACGTCCTCTCCAGCCAGATAGCTGCGATTGGGCGCGAAGAACCCGATGGAGTTGTATCCCCAGTAGTTCGACAGGCCGTTCTCGACCAAGTGGCGATCCTGCACGATGGCATGGATCGGCAGGAGTTCGATCGTGGTCACGCCGAGCGTCAGCAGGTGGTCGATGATCTGCGGAGAGGCGAGCGCGCGGAAGGTCCCGCGATCGGCCTGAACGACGCCGGGATGGCGCATCGTCAGGCCCTTCACATGGGCCTCGTAGATCACCGTTTCGGACCACGGGCGGTGCAGCACCTGATCCTGATCCCAGTCGAACTGCGTGTCGACGACGATGGCTTTCGGCATGAACGGGGCGGAGTCGCGGGTGTCCTGCTTCAGATCGGAGCCACCGATGGGATAGCCGAACAGCGCATCATCCCATTTCAGATAACCCCGCATCGCCATCGCATAGGGGTCGAGGAGCAGCTTGTTCGGGTTGAAGCGCAGCCCTTCTTCGGGCGCAAACCGCCCGTGGACACGGTAGCCATAGGCGAGGCCTTCCTGCGCGCCGGGCAAATGGCCGAACCAGATCCCGCCTTCCTGCTGCGGCATTTCCAGCCGCGCGAGTTCCTCCTGGCCCTCATGGTCGAAAAGGCACAGCTCCACCTTCTCGGCCTCTTCGGAGAAAATCGCGAAATTCACACCGTCTCCGGTGACGCGCGCGCCAAGAGTGTCGGGTCGCCCCGCATACGGATCGAAACGCAGCGAACTGGGGGTCATAGGGGAGGCTCCATGTGCGGAAGAAACGGCGACGCGCCAACGGGATCAATGCGCCGCAGTGTAATCGGTTCCCAAGCGTAAGCCGCTAAGGGCCGGATCGGGACGGGCGCACGCATTTCGACCAACATATCGGAGCCGTGAATTCAGTCGTGGAAACTTCAAGGAACTGCGCCACGCCCCCTGCGTTTCCGAACCGATATTTTCCAAAATCTGAGGTTCCGACATGACGAACGACAAGCGCGGACGCCCCGCCACCACAGACGGGGGCGCCCCCGTCCAAAGTCTCGAACATTCGCTCACGGTCGGTTCCGACGGTCCGATCGTTCTGAACGATCACTACCTCATCGAGCAGATGGCGAATTTCAACCGGGAGCGCATCCCGGAGCGCCAGCCCCACGCCAAGGGCTCGGGCGCCTTCGGCCATTTCACCGTGACGGGCGACGTCTCGAAATACACCAAGGCGAAAGTGTTCCAGCCGGGCGCGAAGACCGACATCGTCGCGCGCTTCTCGACCGTCGCAGGCGAGCGCGGCAGCCCCGACACATGGCGCGACCCGCGCGGCTTCTCGGTGAAGATGTATACCGAGGAAGGCAACTTCGACATGGTGGGCAACAACACCCCCATCTTCTTCGTGCGCGATCCGCTGAAGTTCCAGAGCTTCATCCGCAGCCAGAAGCGCCGTGCCGATAACGGCCTGCGCGATCACGACATGCAGTGGGACTTCTGGACCCTCTCGCCCGAGAGCGCGCATCAGGTCACCTATCTGATGGGCGATCGCGGCATCCCGCGGACCTGGCGTGAGATGAACGGCTATTCGAGCCACACCTATTCGCTCGTCAATGACGCGGGCGAGATGTTCTGGGTGAAGTTCCACTTCAAGACCGATCAGGGCGACGGCAACGCGCATTTCACGCAGGAAGAAGCGGACGAGATGGCGGGCGCCGATAGCGACTATCACCGTCGCGACCTGTTCAACGCGATCTCCGAGGGCAACGCTCCGAGCTGGACGCTCTATTTCCAGATCATGCCTTTCGAGGATGCAAAGACCTATCGCATCAACCCGTTCGACCTGACGAAGGTCTGGCCGCACAAGGATTATCCGCTGATCGAGGTCGGCAAGATGGTGCTCGACCGCAACCCGACCGATTTCCACACCGAAATCGAGCAGGCGGCCTTCGAGCCCAACAACATGGTCCCCGGCGTCGGTCTTTCGCCCGACAAGATGCTGCTGGCGCGTGGCTTCTCCTATGCCGATGCGCACCGTGCTCGGCTCGGGGTGAACTACAAGCAGATCCCGGTGAACAAGCCGCAGGCCGAGACCAACGCCTACACAAAGGACGGCGCGCTGCGGGTGAACAAGTCCGAGGATCCGGTCTATTTCCCGAACTCCTATGGCGGCCCGGAAGCGCATCCGCAGAAATCCGAAGCCGGTCTGTGGTACTCCGATGGCGAGATGGTCCGTCAGGCCTATACACTGCGCGAGGATGACGACGACTGGAGCCAAGCGGGTGCGCTCGTGCGGGACGTGATGGATGATGCGGCGCGCGAGCGTCTCGTGAACAACGTCACTGGTCACCTCTGCGACGGTGTGAGCGAGAAAATTTTGCAGCGTGCGTTCGAGTACTGGCGCAACATCGACGGCGATATCGGCGCGCGCATCGAGAAAGCGGTCCGCGACAAGCTGGGCGGTGAATCGAAAGCGCCGGGCATGGCCTCGGCGAAAAGCATCAGCGGCTAAGCTGAACGTCAGACAGACCAAAGGAAAAGGCGGGGCTCGGCCCCGCCTTTTTGCTATCCGCTTAGCTTAGAGAGGCGTCACTCCTCGCCATCGGCGTAGAGCGCGACGACATCCTCCTCCAGCACGCCGCCGATTGCTTCGAAGGCTTCGCCTGCGTCGCGGAATTCGGTCAGCGTCAAATCGGGAAAGACGAAATACTTCCCCGCGACATTCTCCTTCTGCGCGCCGAAGATGATCCGCTTGATCCCGGCGAAGCGTGCCGCCGAGAGGCACATCTCGCAAGGTTGCAGGGTAGTCAGCAGCACGCAGCCGTCGAGCGACGGGTCGTCCTGCGCCCGTGTCGCTTTCGCGATCGCCACGATTTCGGCGTGGCGGGTCGGGTCGCAGTTCAGATGCACCTCGTTCTCCCCCTCGGCGATGATCTCCCCGTCGCGCAGGATCGCGGCGGCGATCCCCGCCTTGCCCGGCTCCTGTGCGGCCTCTTTCGCCTTGGCGATCAAGCGGGCCATCGCCTCGCGTTCGGTCGGGGTGGGGTGCTCGGGCATGGATGCGATCCTTTCGGCGGTCGGAGGAAGAGGGGCGGGCGCGGCGGGCGCGCAGGGACGAACGCCCACGGCTGCGCGCTGTTCCCCGCTTGCGGTTGCGACCAATCCCACACGCGCGCCGATTTTTTCGGGAACCCATGTCGACATTCGGCGTTGGACGAGACTTACAGGTGACCGAAAGGCGCGCCGCGAAGCTGCTGCGTCTTCGTGGGGTCCAAGTCTCCACGGGGCGAATCGGGTGGTGGTTTCAGGTGCGGTCACGTGTCCGGACGCCAAAATCCGGCCTCTCCCCCGTGTGAGGCTGTCCTCGCGCTCCCTCGCGCCTGCGTGACCTGCAAGGGCTGCGCGGGTTTCAAGAGGTAACATCCGTTCAGATGACCTTGAGGTGAGGGCGTCTGTCGGCAACTCCCTGCTGAGCTCTCGGCATTTGGCTGCCGGTTCCATCGATGGAACCCAGTGCGGCCCTTTTGTTCGTCCCCGAAATTTCGAATTTGCGCCCTTCGACACGCATTCGAAGGGACATCTATCATGGCAAAGGCAACAGGGCTGCTCCGTCGCGAGTTTCTCCTGGGCGCGGCGGGCGCCCTCGCAACCCCCTACATCGTCACCCCGGCACAGGCAGGCCAGACGGACGAGCGCCGCCTGCGCTTCCACAATCCGCATACCAACGAGAATTTCGACGCGGTCTATTTCGCGAAGGGCCAGTATGACGACGACGCGATGCGCGAGTTCTACCGGATCGCCCGCGACTGGCGTCAGGAAAAAGAGGTGAAGATCGACAACCGCACGGTCAACATCGCCTACAACATGCAGAACATGCTCGAGCAGAGCACGCCGCTGATGCTGGTGTCGGGCTACCGCACCCCCAAGACGAACCGCCTCGTGCATGGTGCAACGCATAGCTATCACATGCGGGGTGAGGCGCTCGATCTGACGCATCCGAATGTCTCGACCAGCATGCTGCACAAAGTGGCCCTGCGCATCCGTGGCGGCGGTGTCGGCTACTATCCGAGCGAGCATTTCGTGCATGTCGATTGCGGCCCGGTTCGCACCTGGCGCGGCTGAGCGCAGGCCTTCCAAAGACCTCCGGCGCGGCGCGCGGTTTCCCTGCCTTCACGGGATCGACACGAGGGTAGGGCGCCGCGCCGCGCTGACGCGCCGGCACCCCCACTGGTTCCATCTTCTCGCGAAGTTTTCACGAAAATTTAGTGCCTCGCGCCACTCGTGCCCTAGGTGGAGAGCGGCCAACCAGCGCCGCGCGAGCGCTCACCGATGAAACGGCGAGGAGGAATTCATGAAATTGAAAATCAACGGCAAGTCCGTCGACGTGCAGTCCGGCCCGGATACCCCGCTCCTTTGGGTGATCCGCGATGAGCTCGGCATGACCGGCACGAAATTCGGTTGCGGGATCGCACAATGCGGCGCCTGTTCGGTGCTGCTTGATGGCACGGTTCAGCGCAGCTGTGTCCTGCCCGTCAGTGCCGTCGGCGACAGCGAAGTCACCACGATCGAAGAGATCGAGAACGACCCCGTCGGCAAGCGTGTCGTCGAGGCCTGGGTCGACAAGGAAGTGCCGCAATGCGGCTATTGCCAGTCCGGTCAGGTGATGGCGGCGACCTCGCTGCTGAAGTCGAACGACAAGCCCACCGAAGATGACATCACGGCAGCTATGACCAACCTGTGCCGCTGCGGCACCTATAACGCGATCAACGACACGATCGCCTCGATTGCCGGTACCGATGCAGCGAAAGCGGGGGATGCGCAATGAACGACCACGATCCCAAAATCTCCGATCCCGGCTACCCGACCGGCGCGCCCGAGAATGTCTCGCGCCGCCGCTTCCTGCTGGCTTCGGCTGGCATCACCGCGGGCTCGCTCGTGCTGGGCTTCGGCCTGAGCGTCGCGCCCAACAAGGCAGCCGCCGCCGCGCAGAAGATGCCGCCCGGCGCCAACGTCCCGGCCTTCCTCGAGTTGCGCAAAGACGGCAAGGTCCGTTTGCTGAGCCCGTTCAACGAAGGCGGGCAAGGTGTCTTTACCGCGATGGCGCAGATCGTGGGCGAGGAAATGGACGTGGCCCCCGATAGCTTCATTGTCGAGAACGCGCCCGCGGGCAGCGATTACCTCGTGGTCTATGGCAAGATGAGGATCACCGGCGGCTCGATGTCGGTGCGCACCAGCTATGACACGATGCGAAAGCTGGGCGCGGCGGCGCGTCAGATGATGCTGGAAGCGGCGGCGAAGAAGCTCGACGCGCCGGTGTCTGACCTGTCGACCGAGCCGGGCAAGGTGGTCCACAAGGCCTCCGGCAAGTCGCTGGGCTATGGCGAGCTGGCGGGCGACGCGCTCGACCAAGAGGTGCCGAGCCCCGACTCCGTGACGCTGAAAGATCCGAAAGACTTCAAGTGGATCGGCGAGCCCGTGAAGCGCGTCGACGTCTACGAGAAATCGACCGGCAAGGCGATCTATGCGATGGATGCCAAGGTCGACGGTATGCTGCACGCCGCCGTCCAGCACGCGCCGCGTCTGGGTCTCAAGCCCGGCGACATCAGCAACCTCGACGAGGTGAAGGGCATGGCCGGCGTCATGTCGGTGCATAAGCTCGACGGGGCTGTCGCGGTCGTGGCCGAGCGCTTCTGGGATGCGAAGACGGCGGTCGAAGCCGCCAAGGTCGACTGGCAGGAGCCGAGCGAGGACGAGAAGTCCAAGATCCGCTACATGCCCGCCGATTTCTCGACCGAGGAGTTCGCCAAGCAACTGGCCAATACCAAAGGCGACGGCACCGAGGCCGAGAGCGAAGGCGACATCGCGTCGGGCTTCGACGGGGCTGCGAAGACGGTCGATGCGACCTATCAGAGCCAATACCTGCACCACGCCCAGATCGAGCCTGCCTCGACGCTGGCGCGGTTCAATGAGGATGGTTCGCTCGACATCTGGCTGCCAAATCAGGCGCCCGAGCAGTTCCAGGCCCAGATCGCGGATGCGGCTGGCATCAAGCCCGAACAGGTAAAGGTCAACTCGCCGATGCTCGGTGGTTTCTTCGGGCGGCACTTCCTGTATCCGGCGGCGAACCCCTTCCCGCAGGCGGTCCAGCTTGCGAAAGAGGTCGGCAAGCCGATCAAGGTGATCTGGACGCGCGAGCAGGAATTCCTGCGCGATCCGCTGCGTCCGATGGCGGCGGTGCGTTTCCGTGGTGCGCTGGACGATCAGGGCATGCCCGTGGCGCTCGAGGCGATCTCTGCCTGTGAAGGTCCGACCGAGGCGCTCAACGGCCATAACCCCGACAAGGTCGATGCAATGGCCGTCGAGGGGCTCACCGGCAAGAGCTACGCGATCCCCAATCGCCGCATCGCGCAGAACTATGTCGAGAACCCGACCTCGCTCGCCTATTGGCGCTCGGTCGGCCATTCGATGAACGACTTCTTCTATGAGGCCTTCCTCGACGAGATGGCCGATGCGGGCGGTCAGGATCCCTATGAACTGCGGATGAAGCTGCTCGAAGGGAACGAGCGCCTGACCAATCTGCTCAAAGCCGTGGGCGATCTCTCGGGCGGCTGGAAGCGTGGCCCCTTCGACGCCGAGGACGGCACCCGCCGGGCGCGCGGTGTCGCGATGGCGTCGCCCTTCGGCAGCGAGGCCGCGGCGATTGCCGAGGTCTCGATTCAGGACGGCCAGATCGTCGTGCATGACATCTGGGATGTGCTCGATCCGGGCAGCATCGTGAACCCGGCGATCATCAAGGCGCAGATCATGGGGGCGGCCACGCTCGGCACCTCCGAGGCGCTGATCGAAGAGGTCGCCTACAAGAACGGCGAGCCGACCGCGCGCAACTTCGACTACTACCCGATCCTCGGGGGCGCGCGTGCGCCGCGCATCCATGCGAAGGTGATCGAGAGCGGCGCGAAGATGGGCGGCGTGGGCGAGCCGCCGCTGCCCGCCGTGCCGCCGGCGATCGCGAATGCGGTCTCGGTGCTGACCGGGCAGCGCGTGCGTTCGATGCCGATGGACAAGCTCGACCTGAAGAAGGGCTGAGCTCGTCCAGACGGAAAGACTTGGGGGAGGCGGCGCGATCCGCCTCCCTTTTTCAGTCCTGCGGGGCGACAGCCTTGCGGGCAAGCGCAATGAACTGCGCTGCCTCTTCCTCGCTCAACCCTTCCAGGATTTCCGCCTGCAGCCGCGTCACCACGGGCCGCGCACCCTCCAGTGCCGCGGTCCCTTCCGGCGTCAGATGCAGGCTGCGGGCGCGCCGATCCGTCTCGCTGACGGCCCGCGCCACCAGCCCCTTCTGCACCAGCCGCTTCACCACGTCGCCGATCGTCGCGCGGTCATAGGCGATGCGCGCGGCCAGCTGCGCCTGATCCATTCCCGGCTCGCGCGACAGCGCGTCGAGCGCCGCGAATTGCACCGAGGTCAGTTCCACCGGGGCGTCCTTGATCCGCTTCTGGAACACAGCAGTCGAGCGCTGGTTCAGCCGCCGGATCAGGTGGCCGGGCATGGTTTCAAATTCGTTCGGCATGGGATGCGCTCCGGGTCTTCTGTGATTTAGGTAAGTGTACTTACTATATTGACGCCGCGCCAGCCTTTCCGGTAATGGTAAGTATGCATATCAATTGGGAGGGCGCGCTATGCAGTTTCATCTGAACGGGTTCACTACCGGCGATCCGGCCATCGCGCCGCGTCATCCGCAGGCGGGGGAGACGCTCGACACGGTCGATGTGCTCATCGTCGGCTGCGGCCCGGCGGGGCTGACGCTTGCGGCGCAGCTCGCGGCCTTCCCCGAGATTTCCGTGCGCATCAACGAGCGCAAACCCGGCCCGCTCGAAGTCGGGCAGGCGGACGGCATCGCCTGCCGCTCGGTCGAGATGTTCGCGGCTTTCGGCTTCGCCGAAAAGGTGATGAAGGAAGGCTATTGGGTGAACGAGGTCGCCTTCTGGCGGCCCGGTGCGCAAGGCGAGGGGCTGCAACGCGCCGACCGGATTCAGGACGTGGCCGATGACCTCTCAGAGATGCCGCATGTCATTCTCAATCAGGCGCGGGTCCATGATTTCTACCTCGAGACGATGCGCAACGGCGCGCGCCGTCTGACCCCCGACTACGACCGCGCGCTGACCACGCTCACCCGCACCGACGACCCCGATTACCCGCTGGTCGCGACATTCGACTGCCTCGATGCGCCAGGCGAGACCGAGACGATCCGCGCGCGCTATGTCGTCGGCTGCGACGGCGCGCGCAGCACGGTGCGCAAATCCATCGGGCACGAATTGCACGGCGAATCCGCGCGCCAGCTTTGGGGCGTGATGGATGTGCTGCCGGTCACCGACTTCCCCGATATCCGGCTCAAGGCGGCGATCCAGTCGGCAACCGAGGGCAGCATCCTGATCATCCCGCGCGAGGGCGGCTATCTGGTGCGGCTCTATATCGAGCTCGACGCGCTGCATGGCGATGAGCGCGCCGCCGACCGCAATGTCAGCGCCGAGATGCTGATCGAGAAGGCGCAGGCGATCCTCGCGCCCTATTCTCTGGAGGTGAAGGAGGTCGCGTGGTGGTCGGCCTATGAGATCGGCCAGCGTGTCTGCGACGGGTTCGACGACAGCGACAGGGACGGCGACGGCGCGACCGAGCCGCGCATCTTCATAGCGGGCGATGCTTGCCACACCCATAGCCCGAAGGCGGGGCAGGGGATGAACGTCTCGATGGCCGACACGTTCAACCTCGGCTGGAAACTGGCCGCCGTGCTGCGCGGACAGGCACGGCCCGAGCTTCTGCAGAGCTATTCCGAGGAACGTCAGGCCAAGGCGCAGGAACTGATCGATTTCGACCGCGACATGGCGCGGCTGTTCAGCGCGAAGCCGCAGACCAAGGAGGAAGAGGCGCAGTTTCAGGCCTATTTCCAGAAACACGGGCGCTATACCGCCGGGGTCGAGACGCAATACGCGCCGGGGCTTCTGATTGGCGACGCCGCGCATCAGGCGCTGGCCGCCGGGCAGGTCGTGGGCAAGCGTTTCCACTCCGCGCCGGTGGTGCGCTTGGCGGATGCGAAGCCGGTGCAGGTGGGCCATGCGTTCAAGGCGGACGGGCGCTGGCGGCTTTTGGCGTTTGCGCCGACGGGCGACACAGGCGAGACGGGTGGGGCGATCGCGCAGCTATGCGACCGGCTCGATGGGCCGGAGGGACTACTTCACCGCTTTACGCCCGAGGGCGCGGATATCGACAGCGTCGTCGACCTGCGCGCGGTCTTCCAGACGCCCCATCGCGAGATGCGCATCGAGGCGCTGCCCGCGCTCCTGCGTCCCAAGAAGGGGCGTTACGGGCTGGTCGATTACGAGAAAGCCTTCTGCCCCGCCGTCCCCGGTCCCGACATCTTCGACCTGCGCGGCATCGACCGGGCGCAGGGCGCCTTGCTGGTGCTGCGGCCCGATCAATATGTCGCGCAGGTCTTGCCGCTCGATGCGGTGGATACGGTCGCGGATTTCTTCGACCGCATCCTGATCCCGCAATCGGCAGGCTGAGGGCGCCTCAGTCGCGGTTCACCTGCACGACGCCGGTCATGTTCTCTGCGCCATGACCGGCCTCGCTGGCCCGCGCAAAGAGGCGTTTCGCGGCCTCGGTCATCGGCATCCGTGCGTCCCCGCCCTCGGCGATGGCATAGCGGAAGTCCTTCGAGATCAGATCGACCGGGAATTGCGGCGTGAAATCCGAGCGCTGCATCGTGCCGGTGATATAGGGCGCGTTCGGCGTCCAGATCGGGGTGGAGGACAACGCCTCCAGCGCAAGATCGACATCCATGCCGCCGCGCTCCAGCATCGGAATGATCTCCGCCCAGGCGGCGACCTGAACGCCCAGCATCGCATTCGTGGCGAGCTTCATCCGCGCGCCCATGCCCCAGGTGCCGACATGGTGCTGCGCCTTGGCCAGCGGGTCCAGCACGTCATGCACACGGCCTGCGGTCTCGGCCTCGCCGCCGAGGAAATAGACCAGCACACCGTTCTCGGCTTGCGGCAGCGTGCCGGAAACCGGCGCTTCGACAAAACGCCGCTGCTGCGCGATGGCGTAGCTGCCAAGCTCTGCGGCTCCCTCCGGGGTGATGGTCGAGCTTTCGATCGCGATGGCATCCTCGGGAAGCCCGGCGAAAGCGCCGGTTTCCGGGTCGCACCAGACCTCGCGCGAGACCTCGGTATCGCGCAGCATCGAGATCGTGAACTCGGCCTGTGCTGCGGCGTCGCGCGGGGTGTCGGCCTGTGTGGCACCGGCCTCGACGAGCGGCGCGCAGCGCTCGGGCGTCCGGTTCCAGACGATCAGATCGTGGCCCGCATCCAGAAGGGTCCGCGCCATCCGCGAGCCCATCGCGCCCATGCCTAGAAATGCGATTTTTGCCATGCTCTGCTCCTGTTCGTGAGGGTGTTGCTGGCCGAATGCGAGGTGCCTTCGCGGGGTTCCGGGCGTGGCGCGCACATCCCGGTGACCGGGCCGATTTCAGATGCGGCCGCGTTCGTTGGTGGGAATACGTGAGGGGATATCGAACGCGCATCCCGCGGCCTTTGTTCCTTGACGATAACGTGCGGTAGCGGGCGGTTGCTGGCCCCGACTGCGGCCCTACCGTCAAACTACGCCACCCCGAATGCGTGAAAGCGTCACGATTATGACGAAGGCAGCCACGATCCGACCGCTCCATCCGCGTGTTTGCGCGGGGATTGAGGGTCACTGCGCATGGCTGTTGCTTACGCTCCGTTTTTAGCCCCGGGAGGAGGATGCCATGAGCCTCGACCGCAGACGTTTCCTAATCGCCCTGGCAGGCACCGTGCCACTTGCAAGTTTGACACCTGGTTTCGCCCGCGCTGCCGATAGCGCCGCGCCTAGCGATGCCTTTCTTTCCGTGAGCCGCGCGATCTGCGGCAATGACAGCCTCTCGAAGGAAACCGCCGCGCGGATCGAAAAGCTGCTGAGCGATAGCGATGCAGACTTTGCCGGCAAGCTGGACGGGCTCGCTAAAGCGTTCGACGGCAAGGACCGCGCCGCCGCGATCGACGGGCTAAGCGACGACCAGACCACCCTCGCGCTGAGCATCGCGAAGCCGTGGTATCTCGGATTCACCGGCTCCCCCTCAGCACGCATCCTGAAAGACGATGCCGAATTCGCGACCTTCCTCGAGGCGCAGGCCCTGACCAAAGTCAGTGACATCGTGCCCCTGCAGACTTACCCCTCCGGCGGTGCCGGCTGGTGGGAAGCGGTGCCCGACGGTGTCGATGCCTCGGACCTCCCCGAGGAAGCCACGAGCTGGGAGTACCAGCCCAAATCCAGCTACGAGCTGCAAGATCCCGATCCGGCATGGCTGGCCTATGCCAAGGGCGAGGCCGACAGCGTCGACGCCGCCCGCAAAGCGCAAGGCGCAGACAGCGGAGCCGGCTCCGGCGCGAAGGCAGGCGCCAGTGGCTCGCCCAACCCCGCATCCAATTCCGACTCCCAGCAGGAGGCACAGTAATGGCTGATTTCGATGCAGACGTGATTGTGGTCGGGTCGGGCTCGCTCGGCGGTCTGGCCGCGCAGCAGATCGCACAGGCGGGCCATTCGGTGATCGTGCTGGAGGCAGGTCCCGACATCCCCGACTGGAAAATCACCGAGAACTGGCGCAACTCACCGCGCAAGAACAACTTCAACGACCCCTTCGGCGATGTGCCCTATGCGCCCAACAGCTTCACGCCCGGCTATGTCGATCCGCATCTGACCGGCGGGCTGGATGTGTTTCCCGGCACGCTGCGGGTGCTGGGTGGCACCTCGCGGCACTGGACGGCAGCGACGTGGCGGCTCTTGCCCGAGGACATGGCGATGCACTCGACCTACGGGATCGCCGAGGACTGGCCGATCAGCTACGACGATCTGGAGCCCTTCTACACGCAGGCGGAATACGAGATCGGCGTGAACGGGCAGAAAGGCTTCGACGAGAGCGGTCTGGGCAAGGGCGAGACCTATCCGCCGCGCTCGAAACCCTATCCGCTACCGCCCGAGGCAAAACCCTATGCGACCCAGAGGTTGCAGCAGCAGGTGGCGTCGATGGGCTTTCGCGTCGATATCGCGCCTTCGTCACGGCTGTCGCAGCCCTACGACAACCGGCCCGCCTGTATCGGCAACAATATCTGCAACTGGAATTGCCCGATCGGTGCGAAGCATTCGGGCTACCACGTGGTGCAGAAGATCCGCGATCTGGGCGTCGAAATCCGTACGCAGGCCATCGTCGACAAGATCGAGACCGGCGACAAGGGCAAGATCACGGCGCTGTCCTATATCAACCCCGAAGGCGACCGCACCCGGCTGACCGCGAAGATGTTCGTGATCGCCGCGCATGGCTATGAGACGCCGAAGCTCCTGTTGATGAACGATCTCGCGAACAGCTCCGACATGGTCGGGCGGCGGCTGATGATCCACCCGACGATCGACATGACATGGCTTTCGCCCGAGCCTTATTGGACCGGGCGCGGCCAGAATATCCACGGCGCGATCATGCAGCGCCGCGCTTTGCCCGACCGGGACAAGGTGCCATCGACGCGCTACGACCTGCTCAATGCGCCACCCGAGGAAGGCATTGCACAGGGGCTGTTGAAGGACGGCACGCTCGGCCCAGAGCTTGACGCGAAGATCCGCGACCATTCGGCGCGCGTCTTCACCGCCGAGGCGCTGACCGAAGACCTTCCCGATCCCGCGAACCGGATCAAGGTGAACTCCTCTTGGAAAGACGCCGTGGGGCTGCCGGGCATCAAACTGACCTACAAGCTCTCGGATTACACCAAGGCGAACCTGCCGCGGCTGATGGAGGATTACGCGCGCTTTCTGCAGGCGACTGGTGGCACCCGTGTCTCCGCGCCCGAGAAGTTTATTTGCCAGCAGCACGTGATGGGCACGACAGTCATGGGCAGCAAGGCCGAAGAGGCGGTCTGCGACGCCGATCTGCGCTGTTTCGACCACGAGAACCTGTTTCTGGTGACGACCGGCGTGATGCCCACGGCGGGCGGTGTGAACCCGACGCTGACCGGCATGGCGCTTGCGATCCGCGCGGGCCAGACCATCGCGAAGGAGCTTTGAGATGCGTGTTCTGATCCTAGCGGCCTCCGTCTTCGCTGCGATGTCCCCGCTCGCAGCCAACGCGCAATCCGGCTCCGATGCTTCGGGAGGCGACCTCGTGAAGCGCGGAAAATACCTCGCCATCGCGGGGGATTGCTCCTCCTGTCACGCGGAGAATTTCTCGGGCGGCGAGAAGATCGAAAGCCCGATCGGCGCGATCTATGCGCCCAACATCACGCCCGACGAGAAGACCGGGATCGGCGACATGACCGAGGCGGAATTCGAAGGCGCCCTGCGTCGTGGCAAGTCCGACACGTGGCTTTATCCCGCGATGTCTTACACCCATTACACCGGCCTGACCGATGCCGATGTGAAAGCGCTCTGGGCCTATTTCAAACAGGTCAAACCCGTCGAGAACGACGTACCCGAGACCGATCTGGGCTTTCCTTTCGTGCGTCCGGCTATGATGGGCTGGAACACGCTGTTCCTCGATAAGGGCCATCCGCCTGGCGCGGTGGATGTCTCGGGCGATCAACTTCAGCGCGGGCGCTATCTGGTGGAGACGCTGGAGCATTGCTCCTCCTGCCACAGCCCGCGCGGGACGTTGATGCAGGAGGACACCAGCAAACATCTCGCCGGGGGGGCGCTGAACGGTTGGTATGCGCCCAACCTCACGCCGTCGGACAAGGGTGGTCTGGGCGACTGGAGCGAGGCCGATATCGTGGCCTATCTCAGCAAGGGCCGAAATGCGCACGCCGTCGCGGGCGGCGAGATGGGGCTCGTGGTCTCGCGCTCAACCTCGAAGCTGTCGAGCGACGACCTCACGGCGATTGCGAAATACCTGAAGGCGGTGAAGCCGGTCGACACGCAACCCGAGGCCAGCGGACCCGACGGTCAGGCGACGCTCGATCTGGCCGCATTGGAGGTGCCCAACGGCGATTGGCAATCCGTGGTCGGCCACGACACGACAGACGGGGCGACGCTCTATCAGGGCGCCTGTGCGACCTGCCACGGCATGAACGGGCAGGGCACCGCCGCGCCAGCGTTGTCCAAGATCTCTGACGTGAGCGCTACGAATGCAGCGAATGTCGTGCAGGTGATCGCGCATGGGATCAACATGCCCAATGACGCGCGCCACGTCGCCATGCCCGGATTTCAGCGCACGATGAGCGACGCGCAGATCGCCTCGGTCGCGAGCTATGTGCGCACGAATTTCGGAGGTGTCGACGGCGAGGTGACCCAAGGCAGCGTCGCCAATATCCTGAGCGGCAAGCAGCAGGTCAGCTGGATCATCGCGAACGCCGCACAGTTGGCTTGGGCGGCGATCGCCGTGGCGGTGCTTCTGGTGCTGGCGCTGATCGGTTGGGCTGTGATGCGGACGCGGCGCAGGGCCTGACGTCGCGCCTCACGCGGCAGGCAGATCGACCAGGGTATGATGATGCCCGTCCGCGCGCATCTCGAAGCTGAGCGTGCCGCCCAGACGGGTCAGCGCGTCGTGCGCGATTGAAAGGCCGAGGCCAGAGCCATTCGCATCCGCGCCCTTGCCCTTGACGAATTTCTGCCCCGCCTGCTGCGCGATCTCGGGCGGCAGGCCCGGTCCGTGGTCGTGAATGTCGACCAGAAGCGCAGCGCCGGAGGTGGTCACGCTGACCTTGATCGCCGCGCCGTCCGGGCTCGCCTGAACGGCGTTCTCGATCAGGTTGCGCAGGGCGAGCGATAGAAGCAGCGGGTCGCCTTCCACCGTCGGCGCGTCCGGCGCGCTATCGAGTTCCAGCGTCACGCCGCGCCGCGTGGCCAGCCCCGCCAGATCGCCCAGCACCTGCCGCAGAAGCCCGTTCAGCTCCACCGAAGTGGCACGCGCCTCGCGACTGTCCACCTGCGCCAGATCGAGAAGTTGGCGCACCATCCGATCGGTCCGGTCCACCGAGGTCGAGATCGCGGCGAGCGCGTGTTCGCGCGTATCGGTATCGGGCGCGTGGCGCGCGATATGGGCCTGCGTTTTCAACCCGGCGAGCGGCGTTTTCATCTCATGCGCGGCATAGGCGATGAATTCGCGTTCGCGTCCGCGCGCCGCAGCCAGACGTGCGAGAAGGTCGTCGAGCGCACCGGCGAGCGGGCGGATCTCGCGGGGCTGTCGCGCGGTGCCGGGTAGGGAGCGTAGATCCTCGCTCGGTCGCGCGTCCAGATCGCGGGCGAAGCGGTCGAGCGGCGCCAGACCGCGCGAGATCGCAAACCAGATCAGCCCCCACATCACCGGCAGGATCACCAGCGCGGGCCAGAGGAACCCCTCTATCACATCGCGCACCAGCCGGTTGCGCATGGCAAGACTGTCGCCCACCGTGACCTGCCCGCCCAGATCGGGATCGATGATCGTGTAGACCCGCAGGTCCTTGCCGTCGCGTGTTACATCGCGGAAGCCGGTCGCATCGGCGGGCACCAGCTGCGCGCTCGGCGCCCCGTTCGAGCGTCCGACGAGCCCTTGGGTGAAAGACCAGATCTGGCAGAATTGTTGATGTTCGTAACTCTCGTCATGCGACAGCGTGATCTGTGCGGGACCGTCCCGGTTCAGAGAGATCTGGTTCTTCGACACCAGCGACGAGACCATGCGCGCGGCCTCCACCAGACGTGCGTCGAGTACCCGCGTCACCTCGGCGCGGGTGGAATTCTCGATCCAGAACACGGCGGACAGCCAGACGGCCAGCGTCGCGCCCGTGAGGATCAGGAAGAGGCGGAGGCGGAGCGAGATGGCGAGGTCTCCTCTGGGCGCAGGCGGTAGCCGATGCCGCGCAGGGTTTCGATGAAATCGCGCCCGAGCTTGGCGCGCAGATGGTGGATATGGACTTCGACGGCGTTGCTCTCGACCTCCTCGTCCCAGCCGTAGAGCCGGTCTTCGAGGTCCGATTTCGCGAGCACCCGTCCGGGGCGTTCGGCCAGCGCCTGCAACACCGCGAATTCCCGGCGCGAGAGTTTCAGCGGCTGGCCGTTGAAGGCGGCGCTGCGGGTGCCGGGGTCGAGCTCCAGCCCGGCATGGGAAATCTGCGCGACCGCCCGCCCGTCCGACCGACGCGAAAGGGCCCGCAGCCGGGCGGCCAGCTCGTCCAGATCGAAGGGCTTACCGAGATAGTCATCCGCGCCTGCATCCAACCCCGCGACCCGGTCCTCGACCTGATCGCGCGCGGTCAGCAGCAAGACCGGCAGCCCGGCGCGGCCCGCGCGCAATTCGCGCAGCAGTTCGAGACCGGAGCCATCGGGCAGCATCAAATCCAGCACGAGCGCGCGATACTCCGCCCCGGCCAGTGCCGCGCGGGCGTCCTCAAGGCAGGACACGACATCGGCGGTGAACCCGGCCATGCCGAGCCCGACCCGCAGGCCGTCCGCCAATATGCTGTCATCTTCGACGACGAGTATGCGCATCTTTTCTCCTTCGCGGCGGATACACCGCACGAATCTTAAGACTGACTTAAGCTTCGCCCGCGATCCGGCCAACATGAACGCAAAGGCTCTTTCCCGTCTATCGCTGCGCGCCCTCTGGGGCGTGTTTCTGATCTCATTGCTGTTGCCCGGCCTCGCTGCGGCGCAAAGCTTCGATCTTTTGAAGCCCAAGGGAGGCAGCGGTCCGCTGTCGCCCGAAGAGGCGTTTCAGGTCGAGACCGAGTGGCAGGATGACGGGACGCTTGCGGTCTCCTTCGACATCGCGCCGGGCTACTACCTCTATCGCGACCACCTGACGGTCAGCGCCGAGGACGGCGACGCGCCAGTGATCGAGACGCAGCCGGGCGAGATGAAGGACGATCCGAATTTCGGCACGGTCGAGGTCTGGCACGATCGCACCGAGGCCGTGGTGAGTGACATCACCGGCCCGTTCACGCTGCATTGGCAGGGCTGCGAGGAAAAGGGGCTGTGCTACCCGCCGCAAAGCCGCGAGATCGTGCCGCCGGGTGGGGCTGCGACTGCGTCTGCATCCAGTGCGGCGCAATCGAACCAAGCTGCCGGGGTGCCGGATTATGCGCAGAGCGACGCGTCTTCCGCGCCTGCTGCGAGTTCCGAGGCCGATAAGCCTACGCCTCCCGCATCCGCCTCCGAAGCGAGCGGAAACAGCCTGAGCCTATCCTCCGATGACGGCCTCGTCGCGGGGATCGCGGCGAAGGGCGGTTGGGCTCTGGTCGTGGCGTCCTTCTTCGGCTTCGGTCTGCTTCTGGCTTTCACCCCTTGCGTGCTGCCGATGGTGCCGATCGTGGCCGGAATGCTTGGCGCGCAAGGGAAAGACCTGACACCCGCGCGCGGGCTGGCGCTGACCGGGACCTATGTGCTGGCGATGGCGGTGGCCTTCGGGCTTCTGGGCATCGTGGCGGCGTGGTCGGGGCAGAACCTGCAATTCCTGATGCAGGCGCCCGCGACGGTGATCGCGCTGGCGCTGCTGTTCGCCGTCCTCGCGCTGTCCTCCTTCGGCCTGTTCGAACTGCGCCTGCCGCAGGCGCTGACCAACAAGGTCAGCTCCGTGCAGGGGCCGCGCGGTACGCTCGCGGGGGCGGCCATCCTCGGCTTCACCTCAACGCTGATCGTCGGGCCGTGCGTGACGGCCCCGCTGGCCGGGGCCTTCCTCTATATCGCGCAGACGGGCGATGCGGGGCTCGGAGCTTCGGCGCTGTTTGCGCTGGGGCTGGGGCAGGGCGTGTTGCTGATGGCCGTCGGTCTTTTCGGCTCGGCGATCCTGCCGCGCATGGGCGAATGGATGGTCGGCGTGAACCGCGCCTTCGGCTTCGTCTTCCTTGGCGTGGCGATCTGGCTCTTGAGCCGCGTCGTCGCGGGACCTGCGATCCTCGCGCTCTGGGCGCTGCTGCTGATCGGCGCGGGCGTGGCCTTGGGCGGTCGCGACCGGTTGGGACCGGAAAGCTCGGGCCTGCGCCGTGTGGGCGGCGCGCTTGGCGTTGCGGCGCTGCTGGCCGGTGCGATCGAGGGTGTCGGTGCGGCGAGCGGGGCTGCCGATCCGCTGCGCCCCCTCGCGCCCTTCACGGCAGGCCAGACCGTCATGGCCTCCACGTCTGACGTGCTGACGGAGGATGACTTCACCCATGTCGAGACGCCTGAGGCGCTCGATGCCGCACTGAACGCAGCGAAAGGCGAGCCGGTGATGCTCATCACCACGGCCGAGTGGTGCACCGAATGCGCCACCATTGCGCGCGAGGTGATCCCCGACCCGCAGGTGCAGGCCGCGCTGCGCCACGTCACGCCCATCGCGGTCGATGTGACCAAGACCGGCGCGCCGCAGCAGGCGCTTCTCAAGCAGTTGGGCGTGATCGGCCCGCCGACGCTGATCTTCCTCGACCCCGACCATTCGGAGGCGCAGGGCACCCGGCTGATCGGGGATGTAACCGCGCCGAAACTCACGACCTCGCTTTCGGAGATCGCTCAATGACCCTCACCCGCTTCGCCCCTCTCGCGCTGATCGCCCTCGCAGCCTGCGCGCCCGAGCCACCTGCCTCGAACCCGCCGCCCGCGCCGCAAGCGCCGCAACTGAGTGCGCGGGTCAAGGCGATTTACAGCCAGATGGAAGATGACGGTCGCACGATCCCGGCGGTGGACCCGAAACTGCTGAGCGAAGAGAAAGCCCGTCAGGAGGTCGATTACTGGACCGACGAGCCGCCCGGCACCATCATCGTCGATCCTTGGGCGCGCAAGCTCTACCTCGTGCAGAAGAACAACCGCGCACTGCGCTACACGGTCGCCGTGGGCGAGGACGGGCGCGGCTTTTCCGGGGAGGGGCATATCCCCTATCAGCGCGACTGGCCGAGCTGGACGCCGACCAAGAGCATGATCAAGGAAGACCCCGAGCTATACGGCCCGGTGAAGGACGGGCTCGCCGGCGGCCTCGACAATCCGCTCGGCGCGCGGGCGCTTTACCTGCATCGCGGGAACAAGGACACGCTCTACCGCATTCACGGAACGATGGATGACAGTTCAATCGGCAAGGCGACGTCGGCGGGCTGCATCCGTTTGTTCAATCAGGACATCATCGACCTCGCCGACCGCGTCCGCTCCGGCACGCATGTCGTCGTGCTGACCCGTGCCGAGAGCGGCAAGGGCACGGTGCCGCCGGGCCAGCCGCTGCCGCCCGTTCCCTACTCCCCCGAAGATTTCCCCCAAACCACAGGAGACGACACATGATCGATCGCCGGAATTTCCTCACCCTCGCAGGCGTCGCCGCAGGCTCCACACTGATCCTACCGACGGCGAGCCTCGCGCAGGCCGATATTTCGCCCGAAGCGGTGTTCCACGACCCCAAAGCGCCCGCGCTCGGTAACCCGGATGGGGACATCACGCTGGTCGAGTATTTCGACTACCAGTGTCCCTACTGCAAATCGAACCACCCGGTGGTCGAGAAGGTGACAAAGGAAGACGGCAATCTGCGCGTCGTGATGAAGGACTGGCCGATCTTCGGTGCGCCTTCGGTCTACGCCTCGCAGCTCGTGCTGGGCGCGCAGAGCATGGGCCAATACGAAGCGGGTCTCGAGGCGCTGATGGCGACGCAAGGCAAGCTGTCGAACGACTTGATCGAGAAGACGCTCTCCGAGGCCGGTGTCGACCCGGACAAGGCGATGGCGGGCTACAAGGCCAACCGCAAGGAGATCGACGCCCTGCTGTCGCGCAATGATGCGCAGGCGGTAGCGATCGGCCTGCGTGGCACGCCCGCCTATATCGTTGGGCGCGACGTCTATCCCGGCGCGGTCGATGCCGACACCCTGCGCAAGGCGATCAGCGACGCGCGCCAGGCCTGAGCCGCGCCACTTCGCCGGACAAACAAAAGGCCCCGGGGGTGAAGCAAACCCCGGGGCCTTTCTCATCGCGGGCCTTCCCCAGATGGGGAAGACGCCTGCGATTAGCTGTTGTCGCCGTCTTTCCAGATGCGCAGCGTGCTGACCTTCGCGCCGCCGTTCAGGCCCGAGCTGTCGAAGACATAGACGCGCGGCTTGCCGGTCTCGACATTCGCGGTCGCATTGGCGTTGACGACGGTGATGCCTGCGCCCGCTCCGACATGCCATTCGCCGCCGTTTTCGACTTCGCTGACCGATTTCTTGGTCGGGAAGACGTAGATTTGGCTTGCCTGCTTGGCGCCGAGCTGGAGGCCGACCGAGGCCTTGCCGATGTCGTAATAGCCCTGAACCTTACCGTTCTCGATCAGCGCGCCGGAGCCGCCCGAACCGCCAATGCCGAGGTCGACCGTGGTCACTTCGGGGAAGACCAGAACGGCTGCGGAATTGGTCGCGACTTGCTGGCAGGTCTCCTGGAGGCTGGCGCATTGCTGCAGTGCTGCAGCGACGTGCTTGTCGAGATCCGGACGCGGCTTGACGCCTTTCGCGTGGTCCATCGCATTGGCGGGCGATGCAGCGAGCGCCATCGTGCCCATCAAGGTTGCGGCGATACCAGCGGTGAGGGTGCGGGTCTTGGATTTCATGAGATGCCTCCTTTTGAAATTACGAAAATGAAACGGCCCCGCACGCTCAACGTTCCTTTTCGGATCAATCACATAGGGCAAAAAATCGTGTCGGAACCGAAGGCGCGATCCGTGAATTCGCGCGCCCGGAGTTAAGAGGCGAAATCGCCCGATTTTCGGTGCAGCTCAGAGGCTGTCGAGCACCGAACCCATGATCGCCGCTGTATCGCGCCAATCCGGCAGGGCGGTGCCCGCCACCGCCGAGGCCGCGCCCATCCGCTCGCGCAGAGCAGCGTCTTGGAGAAGCTGTCGCAGTGCCTCGGCGAAGTCGAGATGCGCGTCCACAGGCACGAGAATCCCGGCATCGGGCGGCACCGTGTCGGGCACCGCGCCCGTGCGACAGGTCACGATGGGCAGCCCGTGCAGCATCGCCTCGCCGAAGACGATCCCGTAGCCCTCATAGCGCGTCGCCAGCGCGAAGATCGAAGCCTCGCTATAGGCTGCATTCAGAGCGTCGCGCTCCATCCGTCCGGCAAGCTGCACGCGCTCGCTCAGTCCGAGCCGTGCGATCCGCGCCGCGAGCGCATTGGCGACTTCCGGGTCATGCGCGCTGCCCACGATCTGTGCGCGCCAGTCCAGATCGGCGATCTCCGCCAACGCGTCGATCAGCACGTCATGGCCCTTGCGCGGCGCAAATAGCCCGACCGCGAGGATCAGCGGCGGAGTGGGTTTCGCGCTCTCCATCGCCGGCGGACGGTCGAAGCCCGGAAGCGCGATAGAGATCCGCTCCGGCGTGACGCCGAACTCCTTTTGCAGAATGGCGCTGGTATGCGGGCTCGGCACGACGACATGGGCGGCGCGGCGCAGGTTCTCCGCCTCCCGTGTCAGGAGATGACGCGCGCGATCCTCGGTCAGCCCGGTCTCGAGTCCCAGCGGATGGTGCAGCATCGCCACCACGGGCGCGGACATCGCGTCGAGCACCTCCGGGTCGATCGAGCCGAAGACCAGCCCGTCGATGATCACCGGCACCTCCGCGGGAATGGCGGTCAGTTGGCGGCGCGCGGTCTTGGTCTCCTCGGGCGTCGCATCGGGGAAGCCGGGCGGCAGTTCCAGATGCTCCACGCGGCGACCCTCGGCCCGCAGCGCCTCGAGCAGCTTGCGCTCGTAGATGAACCCGCCGGTCAGTTGCGTGATATCCCCCGGAATGGCGAAAACGGCTGGCGTCATGTCATGTCTCTCCCGATCTTATCTGGCGCGTTGCTCGGCCCCGTAGCGGCGCAGCACGGCGCGCTCGACCCGCTCAATTCCGAGATAGGCCGCAACCGCCACGAGGGCGAGGAGAACGACCGAACTCCAGAGCATTCCGTAATCCGAGGTCGCGGCGGTCAGCGCCCGCGCGTGGATCGACGCTGGATGATCTGAAAGCCGAGGTCGACGACCTTTTCCTGCGCCGCACTCCCCGACAGCGCATCGAGGATCAATTGCACCGCGCCTTCGCCCATTTCGCGGCGGAACGTGCGCACCGAGGAGATCGACGGTTCGGCGGCGGCCATCATCTCCATGTCGTTGAACCCGCAGATGCCCAGATCGTCCGGAATCCGCAGGTTGCGGCGCTGCGCTTCGAACATCGCCCCAAGGGCTAGGTCGTCATTGATGCAGAAGATCGCGTCGGTCTCGGGGGCGAGATCCATCAGCTGCGCCAGGAGATGACTGCCCAGCGTCACAGAGGAGGGGCGGGTGGTCGTTTGGATGCGCTTACCTTCCTCGATGCCATGGGCACGCAGCTCGTCGCGGAACCCGTGCAGGCGGCGCTGCGTGCGCGGATCCATCCGCGCGCCCAAGAAACCGGGGCGGCGATAGCCCTGCGCGATCAGATGCGCGGTGGCGGCGCGGGCGGCGTCGTAATGCGAGAACCCGATCATCCGGTCATAGGGGTTGCTGCCGGTCTCCATGATCTGCACCACCGGGCAGCCCGCCTCGCGCAACAGTGCCTGCGCGGCCTCGGTCTGGTCAACCCCGGCCACGATCAGCCCGGCGGGGCGCTGGCGCAGGAAGACACGGATCAGGTTCTCTTCCGACAGCGGCGCGTAGCGCGAATAGCCGAGCTGGACCGAATGATGCGTGCCCTCGACCGCGGAATAGATCCCATCCATCACATCGGCGAAGACGTTGTTCGACACCGAGGGCAGGATCACCCCGATAATGTCCGACCGTGTCGACGCGAGGGCGCGGGCCGCAGGGTCCGGCAGGTAGCCGAGCGATTCGATTGCGGCGGCGATTTTGTCCCGCACCGCCGGCGAGACGACCTCGGGATTGCGCAGGGTGCGCGAAACAGTGGCAACGCTTACACCGACATGATCGGCGACGTCGCGCATCGTAACTGATTTATTTACATTGTTTTTATTCATTGCCCCTCCCCGTGGTCGCACCCCTTTTTTAAAAGGGCGATTGACGAATGTAACCGCTTACATTACGCCTCTGTGTCCAAGAAACACCTGCGAACCCGGTAAGGCAAGATGGTAAACAGCAGCAATGCGAACGCGACACCGGTCCTTGTGATGGGCGTTTGCGGCACCGGCAAGACGACGGTGGCGCAGCGCGTGGCGCAAGCGGTGGACGGCGTGTTCCTCGATGCTGACGATTTCCATCCGCCCGAGAATGTTGCGCATATGGCCGCCGGTCTGCCGCTCAATGACGAGATGCGCTGGGACTGGCTCGACCTAGTGGCGAAGGGCGTGATCGAGGCGGGGCGCGACGGCAGGACGGTTGTTTTCGCCTGTTCGGCGCTCAAGCACTCGTACCGGGACCGCCTGCGCCAGAGTCTCGGCGTGATGCATCTCGCGCATCTCACCGGGCCGCGCGACCTGATCGCCGAGCGGATGGCCGCGCGCGAAAACCACTATATGCCGATCGCGCTGCTCGACAGTCAGCTGGCCGATCTGGAAATGCCGGGGCCCGACGAGGCCCCGCTGAGCTGCGATATCCGCGAAGCGCCCGAGGCGCTTTGTGCGCAGATATTGAACGCCTGGGGCCTCACGGCTCCTCAAGTTTGATTTCGTCTTTTAAGGGAGGACACCATGACGAAACCGATCCGTAAAATCGCCCTCGCGAGCGTCGCCGTCGTGGCGCTGGCCAGCGCTGCGAATGCCGAAACCCACAAGTACAAGTTCCAGAGCTCGGACCCGGCGGGTAACCCGAACTTCGAACTGCAGCAGAACTGGGCGAAGGACCTCGCAGAGCGCACCGACAACCAGATTCAGGTCGAGATGATGCCCGTGGGCTCCGTCGTCGAGCATAACGAGACGCTCGACGCCACCGGTGCCGGCATCATCGACGGCATCGTGACCGACATCTCCTATTTCGCGGGGAAAGACCCGGCCTTCTCGCTGCTGGGTAACCCGGTCGGCGCATGGTCGAGCACCGATCAGCTTCTCGACTTCATGAACAATGGCGGTGGCCAGCAACTCGCGAACGACCTGTTCCAGCCCTATGGCCTGCACTACGTCGGCTCGACCACGACGGGCCTCGAGTCGCTCGTCTCGAAAGTGCCGCTCGACGGCGTGGCGGACCTGAAGGGTCTGAAGATGCGCGCGCCGGAAGGTCTCGTGCAGGACGTCTTCGCGGCGGCGGGTGCTGCTCCGGTGAACCTGCCGGGTTCGGAAGTCTACACTGCGCTCGACAAGGGCGTGATCGACGCGGCCGACTACACCGTGTTCTCGACCAACCAGGCGCAGGGCCTCAACGACATCGCGCCGAACCCGGTCTATCCGGGCTTCCACTCGATGCCGCTCGTCGGCGTTGCGATGAACAAGAAGGAATGGGACAGCCTGTCGCCCGAGCTGCAGAAAGCCTTCGAAGAGTCGGTGAAGCAATTCGCGGACAAGGAAGTCAGCGACCTCGCAGCGGCCGACAAGAAGGCCGTGGCCAAGGCTGAAGAAGGCGGCAAGATCCACGTCCACGACTGGTCGGACGAAGAGCGCGCCAAGTTCCGCCGCATCGCGATCACCCAGTGGGAAAAGGTTGCCAAGAAGTCGGACAAGGCGCAGCACGTCTATGACGTCCTGACCGACTACCTGAAGAAGAACAACCTTCTCTGATCTCCTATCGGTGCGGGGCTGCGATCGCGGCCCCGCATCTTTTCCAGTTTTCTGACAGCAGCGGTTTTTGCAATGTCACAACCCGATAAGACCGGGGTGGATCACCCCGCACATGATCCGCATACGCCGGAACCGGTGCAAAACGAGGACGAGGCGGCGACCATCCCCGAAGCGGGCATCCTCGGCCGCGCGATCAACGCGGTGGGCATCGTCTTCGCGCTCGGCATCATCGCCTCCGCGCTGATCCTTCTGAACGAGGTCGTGCTGCGCTACGGCTTCGACAGTCCGACGATCTGGGCGCATGAGACGACGATCTTCCTCTGCGCGATGGCCTTCGTCTATGGCGGGCTCTACTGCGTCGTGCGCAACAGCCATATCCGCGTCGTGCTGATCTACGACATGGTCACCGGCCGGGCGAAGCGCATCCTCGACGCGATCATCTCGCTGATCTGCCTCTTCGCGGCCGGCTTCTTCGCCTGGGCCGCCTACGGCATGGTGATGAAGGCGATTTTCCGCCCCGGCGGCGAGGTCCATTTCGAGACTTCGGGCAGTGCCTGGGATCCGCCATTCCCGGCCTATCTCAAGATTTTCCTTCTCGTCGTGCTCTGCCTCATGGTCGTGCAATTCATCGTCATGGCGGTGAACTACCTGCGCGGCGCCTTCGCATCGGAGGCGGGTAAATGATCGAACATCTGCTGAGTTTCGACCTCTCCGCGCTGGGCATCGGCTATGGCACGGTCCTGCTGTTCGCGCTGCTCATCGGTCTTCTGCTGACCGGCATGCCGCTGGCCTTCGTGACGCTGCTCGTCGCGCTAATCTTCGCGCTTGGCTGGTTCGGGCCGATGGCGGTGCCGCTGATCACCAGTCGCGTCTATTCCTTCGTCTCGAGCTTCGTCTTCGTCTCGGTGCCGATGTTCGTGATGATGGCGGCGCTTCTGGACCGATCCGGCATCGCACGCGATCTGTTTGAGGCGATGAAACTCGTCGGCGGTCGGATGCGCGGCGCGGTGGCGGTGCAGACGATCTTCGTCTCGGTCATCCTCGCGGCGATGTCGGGCATCATCGGCGGCGAGATCGTGCTGCTGGGTCTTCTGGCCCTGCCGCAGATGATCCGTCAGGGTTATGACCGCAAGCTCGCCATCGGCGTGATCTGCGCGGGCGGCTCGCTGGGCACGATGGTGCCGCCGTCGATCGTTCTGATCATCTACGGCCTGACCGCAAACGTCTCCATCGGTGACCTCTTCACCTCGGCCTTCATCCCGGGCTTCATGCTCGCGGCTTTCTACGTGATCTTCGTGATCATCCGCGTGAAGCTGAACCCCGATCTGGCCCCTATGCCGGAGCCCGACGACCGTCCGTGGTCCGAGAAGATCAAGCTCCTCAAAGGCCTGATCCTGCCGGTGCTGGTGATCGGTTTCGTGCTGGGCTCGATCTATGGCGGGATCGCCTCGGTGACCGAGGCTTCGGCGCTCGGTGTGGCGGGCGTGATGCTCTCTACCATCATCCGGGGCGAGCTGACGCTCTCGATGCTCAAAGGGGCGGCGCTGCAGACGCTCGCGACCTGCGGGATGATCGTCTGGATCGGTATCGGGGCATCGGCTCTGGTCGGCGTGTTCAACCTGATGGGCGGGATCGATTTCGTGTCGTCGCTTCTGAAAGGCGTCTCGGACACCCCGATCATCGTGATCCTGACGATGATGGCGATCCTGTTCTTCCTCGGCATGTTCCTCGATTGGGTGGGGATCGCGCTGCTGACGATGCCGATCTTCGTGCCGATCGTGAAAGACCTCGGCTATGACCCGGTCTGGTTCGGCGTGGTCTTCGCGATGAACATGCAGGTGAGCTTCCTGTCGCCGCCCTTCGGGCCAGCCGCGTTCTACCTGAAATCGGTCGCACCGAAGGACATCTCTCTGGGCGAGATCTTCCGCTCGCTGCTGCCCTTCATCGCGATCCAGATCCTCGCGGTGGGGCTGTTGGTGGCTTTCCCGGCGATCACCGGGCACTGAATCGGAACGGATTGAAACGAAAAGAGGCGGGCTTTCGGGCCCGCCTCTTTGCATTTCCAAGTGTCGAGCCGTGCCTCAGGCCGCCGCGGATTGCTCGCGAAACTCGCTGAGGACTTCGGCGGCGATCTTGAAGGACTTCTGACGCGCATCGGCGTCGTGGATCATCCCGGTCACCATCAGCTCGTCGGGCTCGTATTGCGCGATCAGGCGCGCCAGATCATCGCGCACCTTCTCCTTGGAGCCGGTGGCAGAGCAGGACAGCGCGCGTTGCACCTGAACCATCATCTGCGGCGGCACTTCAGAGAGATCCTTGACCGGGTAGGGCAACTTGCCCGGCATCCCCGAGCGAAGCCGCGCGAAGGCCAGCACCTGAGACGAGCGCAGATATTGCGCTTCCTCGTCGGTGTCGGCGGCGAAGACCCCGGCGGCCATCATCGCGTAAGGCTTGTCGAGATGGGCCGACGGGCGGAAGCTCCGACGATAGATGTCGAGCGCATCGCCCAGCATGTCGGGCGCGAAATGCGACGCGAAGGCGTAGGGCAGGCCGAGATAGGCGGCGAGCTGCGCGCCGTAGAGGCTCGAGCCGAGGATCCAGATCGGGACGTGGGTGCCTGCGCCCGGAATGGCGCGCACCCGGAAATTCTCTGCCTCGTCGCTGAAATAGGCGAGCAGCTCCTGCACGTCTGCGGGGAAGGTGTCCTCCGGCGACATGTTGCGACGCAGGGCGCGGGCGGTGCCGCCATCGGTGCCGGGCGCGCGGCCCAGACCGAGGTCGATCCGGTCGGGATAGAGCGTGGCGAGCGTGCCGAACTGCTCGGCGATCACCAGCGGCGCATGGTTAGGCAGCATGATGCCGCCCGCGCCGACGCGCATCGTCTTGGTCACCGAGGCGACATGGCCGATCAGCACCGAGGTCGCGGCGCTCGCGATGCCGGGCATGTTGTGATGCTCGGCCAGCCAGAAGCGGTGATAGCCCGCGTCTTCGGCCATCCGGGCCAGATCGGCCGTGCCCGCAAGCGCATCGGCTGCGGTCTTGCCTTCGGGCACGGGCGACAGATCGAGAAGTGAGAATTGCTGCATGGGGAACCTCCGTCGGGGCAGAGCTAGCGCGCCGCGCAGAGCTGTCCAACGCTGCGCGGCAGTTGATCCCTGACTTATGACCCCGCGTTCCGCTTTGCGAGGGGGCGGCGGGTCTGCATAGTGCGCAAAGCCAAGCGAGGAGGATGGACATGGCCGACCCGGTGCAGATTTCGGTAAGCGCGCAAGGCGTGGCGGAGGTGACCCTCAATCGCCCCGAAAAGAAGAACGCCTGGACCTTGGAGATGTTCGACGCGCTGGCTGACGCGGCACAGAACCTGTCGCAGAAAAAAGGCCTGCGCGCGGTGATCGTGGCCGGCGCGGGCGGCTGTTTCTCGGCCGGGCTGGACCTGAGTGTGATGCAAAGCTTCGCGGCCGATCTGGCGGGGGTGAAGGCGCAGATGGCCGAACGCGATGCGCAGGGTGCGAACCGATTTCAGCGCCCGGTGACGCGGTGGGCGCAGCTGCCCGTGCCGGTAATCGCCGCGATCGAGGGGGTGGCCTTCGGGGCGGGGATGCAGCTGGCTCTGGGCGCGGATTTCCGGATCGCGGCGCCGGATGCGCGGCTGTCGATCATGGAAGCGAAATGGGGGCTGATCCCCGATATGGGCATCTCGCAGAGCCTGCCGAAATTAGTCCGCGCGGATATCGCGAAAGAGCTGATGATGACGGGCCGGGTGCTGGAGGCCGGTGAGGCGCAGCGGCTGGGGCTGATCACGCGCGTGGCCGAGAGCCCTCTGCAGGCGGCGCGCGACATGGCCACCGAATTCACCCTGCGCTCCCCCGAGGCGCTGGCGGCGAGCAAGGCGCTGGTGGAGCAGGCATGGACGATGCCGCCCGGCGACGGGTTGGCGCTGGAAGCCGAGCTGCAGGCCGAGATCATCGGCGGTCCCGCGCAGATGGAAATGGTGATGGCGAACCTGCAAAAGCGCGCGCCGAATTTCTCTCAAGGATAGAATGTCAGCGAAATGTCTATAAGGTGAGGGCGTAAACGCACGAAAGGAGAGCGCCGCTCATGCCCGCAGGAGAACGCCGCATCGTCTCATCCCGCCATCTGGCCGAAGGGCCGGGCTGGGAAGCCTCGGAATTCGAATACGGGATGATCATCGCCTACAACTCCTTCGCGCGATGGATGCAGCGCTGCATGGCGGCTTCGGGGATGGAGCTGTCGCCGCTCGAAATCCTCGTGCTGCACAACACCAATCACCGCGACCGCGAAAAGCGGCTCAACGACATCACCTTCCTGCTCAATATCGAGGACACGCATACGGTCAATTATGCGCTGCGCAAGCTGTTGAAGCTGGGGCTGCTGGACTCCGAGAAGCGCGGCAAGGAAGTGTTCTACCGCACCTCGGAAAGCGGGCGCGAGCTGTGCGAACGCTATCGCAAAGTGCGCGAGGAATGCCTGCTCGAGCCGATCCAGAAAGGCGGCATGGCGGGCGAGGATCTGCGTGAGATCGCCTCGGCCCTGCGCGTGCTGTCGGGCTATTACGATCAGGCGAGCCGCGCGGCCTCCTCGCTCTGAGGCCGCGCGTCGGTTCGGTCAGTTGCCCATCAGCGAGGGCAGGTAGGTCACGATCCCCGGCACCAGCGTGATCAGCAGCACCGCCAGCAACAGCAGCCCGAAGAAGGGCAATGCCGCGCGGGCGACCTTGAGGATGTTGTAGCCGGTCAGCCCCTGGATCACGAAGAGGTTGAAGCCCACGGGCGGGGTGATCTGGCTCATCTCGACGACCAGCACGAGGTAGATGCCGAACCACAGCGGGTCGATCCCGGCGGCCTCCACCATCGGCAGGATGATCGAGGTGGTGAGCACCACAACCGAGATCCCGTCGAGGAAGCAGCCCAGCAGGATGAAGAACACCGTCAGCACCGCTAGAAGCGTCATCGGCGACAGCCCGAACGTGCCGATCCACGCCGCGAGGTTGCGCGGGATGCCGGTGAACCCCATCGAGACCGACAGCACCGAGGCCGCCAGCAGGATGAAGGCGATCATCGCGCTGGTGCGGGTGGCCGAGAACAGCGCCTCCTTGAAGTCGCGCCAGCGGAAGCTGCCCGTCGCCATCGCAAGGATCACCGAGAAGACCACGCCCACGGCCGCCGCATCGGTGGGCGAGGCGACGCCGGTATAGATCGAACCGATCACGCCGCCGATCAGAACCACGATCGGGATCAGGCGACGCGAGGCCCGCAGCTTCTCGCGCAGGTTCAGGGTGATGTCCTCGCGCGGGATCGACGCAGGGTTCATCCACGCCCGCAGCGCGACATAGCCGCCGAACATGCTCACCAGCATCAGCCCCGGCAGGATGCCCGCGATGAAGAGCCGCGCGATGGATTGCTCGGTCGCGACGCCATAGACGATCAGGATCACCGAGGGCGGGATCAGGAAGCCCAGCGTGGCCGAGCCCGCCAGCGTGCCGAGGATCAGGCTCTCGGGATAGCCGCGGCGGGTGAGCTCGGGCACCGACATCCGCCCGATCGTGGCTGCTGTTGCCGCCGACGAGCCCGAAACGGCGGCGAAGATCGCGCAGCCCAGCACGTTCACATGCAGCAAGCGGCCCGGCGCGCGCCCAAGCCACGGGGCGAGGCCGGAGAACATATCCTCGGACAGCCGTGAGCGGAGCAGGATTTCTCCCATCAGGATGAACAGGGGCAGCGCGGCCAGCGGCCAGCTATGGCTGTGGCCCCAAAGCGTGGTCGCCATCACCAGCCCGGTCGGCGCGCCGGAGAAGAAGGCCAGCCCCGCCAGCGCCACGATCAAGAGCGACAGCGCCACCCAGACGCCGCCCGCAAGAAGCACGAGAAGCAGGCCCAGAAGAATTGCGAAGGTCATTGGATCGGACATGGTTTACTCCGAAACATCATCGACGAGCACGGGGCGCTTGGCGCGGATGCTCTCGATCAGCGTGTCGAGGAAGGCGAGCGCCAGAAGACCCAGCCCCACCACCATCGTGCATTGCGGGATCCAGATCGGGATCGCGACGATGCCGGTGGACATATCGCCGTAATGCAGGCTCTCGAGCATCAGCGAGGTCGCGAACCACACAGCGTAGACGCTGGCCACGAAGCCAAGCGCGAGCGCCACGATCTCGGCCACCCATTGGCCGCGCGCGGGCAGGCGGGTCAGCACGAGATTGACGCGGATATGGCTGCCGTGGCGCAGCGTATGGGCCAGCGCCATGAAGCTTGCCGTCGCGAGGAAGTAGCCCGCGAAATCGGCATAGGACGGGATCGTGTAGGAGAGGGCGGGCCCGCCCAGACGGGCGAGCACGTTCAGCCCGACCTGTGCCGTGACCAGCAGGCAGATCGCGAGGATCGAGACGGCCGCGATCCCTCCGGACAGAAGATAGACCTGATCGAGCAGGCGACGCATGGCGAAAGCTCCGAACGCTTGAAATGGGGATGAGCATCGAAAAAGGCCCTCCCGCGCGGGACGCGGAAGGGCCGGATCGGGCGGGCTCAGTTGCCCTGATAGGTCTTGAGAACCTCAAGCGCGTCGGGGCTGGCTTTCTCTTTCCAGCTCGCCAGCATCTCGTCGCCAATCTTCTTCAGCCCTTCTTCCAGCTCGGGGCTCGGATCCACGATCGCCATACCGTTTTCCTTCATCACGGCGGTCTTCTCGGCGGCCTCTTTCTGCGACATTTCCCAACCGCGGGTCTGCGCGGTGGCGGCGGCATCCATCACGGCCTTCTGCTCGTCTTCGCTCAGGCGGTCGAAGGCGCGCTTGTTCACCACGACGATGTTCTTGGGCAGCCAGGCGTCGATCTTGGTGTAGGTGTCGACGAAGTCCCACGCCTTGGAATTCGCACCGGTCGAGGGCGAGGTGATCATCGCCTGCAGCTGACCGGTCGAGAAGGCCTGCGGAATGTCGACCGCTTCGACCTGCACGGGCGCCGCTTTGGCGAGCGTCGCAAACTCTTCCAGCGCCGGGTTATAGGCACGGAAGCGCAGCCCCGCGAGGTCGTCTACGGATTTGATCTCGCCATTGGTATAAAGCCCCTGCGCCGGCCACGGCACCGAGAACAGCGGCATCAGGCCTTGCTTGTCGAGAAGTTTGGTGATGACGGGCTTCTGCGCCTCCCACAGCTTTTCGGCCTGATCGTAGCTGGTGGCGAGGAAGGGCTGGCTGTCGACGCCGAAAGCCAGATCCTCGTTCGAGAGCGTCGAGAGGAAGAATTCCCCGAGCGGTACCTGACCCGAACGCACGGCATTCTTGATCTCGGAATGCGGGAACAGCGAGCCCGCGGAATGGACCTTGATCTCCAGCTTGCCGTCGGTCGCTTTCGACACGTCCTCGGCGAAATCGCGGATGTTCACGGTGTGGAAGGTGGTGTCGCCATAAGGCGTCGGCATGTCCCAGCTCTGCGCCTGAACGGCCGTGCCCAGCCCCAGCGCAACCGCGAAGCTTGCAGCAAATCTGATCATATCTCTCTCCTGTCGGGTCGCGGCGGAATTCGTGTCCGCCTCCTTTTCATAACGTTGACAAATTGTCAGTAAAATGAAATCAAAGTCAACGATAACTTTTTAAATCGCGGTCTGAGCCAGTGGAGATGCCCTGACATGACGCTCGAAGAAGCATTGCGGCCCGGAACGGCCCAAGCGCATCGGCCGCAGATTTTGCCGGCTGGCGGGAACGGGCTGCTCGTGCGGTTCGCGCTGGTTGCCGAGCCCACCGCGATAGCGGCAGCGCAGAGCTTTCATCAGCGCGTGACGGAAAGCGATTTGCCGGGGGTGCGCGAGATCGTCCCGAGCCTCGTATCGGTTCTGCTGCGCTTCGATCCGGAGGCCGTGACGCGGACCGAGATGGCTCAGCGGTTGGAGACCCTGCTGTCCGAGGCCGATTGGCAAAGTGCGGCGCCGCATCCCGCGCAGCGTGTCTGGCATCTGCCCGTGGCGTTCGGGGGCGACCACGGCCCCGATCTGGAAGGGGCGGCGAAGCTTGCGGGTCTTTCCCCTCAGGCGGCGATCGACGAGATCACCGCGACCCCGCTGAGTGTCCTCGCCATCGGCTTCGCGCCCGGTCAGCCCTATCTCGGCCTGCTGCCCGAGCATTGGAATCTCGCGCGCCGCTCCGAACTGAACCCGCGCGTTCCGAAAGGCGCGCTCTGCGTGGCGGTGCGCCAGCTCGTTCTGTTCGCGAATGCCTCGCCCACCGGCTGGCACCAGATCGCGCGGACCGCCTTCGACGTATTCCGCCCCGACCAATCCGACCCGGTGCCGCTGCATGCGGGCGACGAGGTTCGCCTCGCGCCGGTCTCCGGCACCGAGATGGACGCGCTTTTGAAAGCGGGCGATCCGATGGGCGGCGCGCGCTGCGAGGTGCGGTCATGAGCGGCGGATCAGTGATCCTGCGCGCCCTTGGGCCAAGCGTGAGCGTGCAAGACATGGGCCGCCCCGGACGCATGGCGCAAGGCATCTCGCGCGGTGGTGCAGTCGATCCGCTGGCACTGGTCGAGGCGGCGGCGCTACTGGGATCGCGCAGCCCGCTTTCTGCGCTGGAAATGGCGGTGAGCGGCGGGCGGTTCGAGGTCACCGCCCCGACGCGGATCGCGCTGACCGGGGCGCCGATGCAGGCGGAGCTTGACGGACGCCCCCTGCGCTGGGGCGCGAGCCACAGAATGGAACCGGGCGAGGTGCTGTCGATCGGTGCCGCGCGTACAGGCATGTTCGGCTATCTCACCTTCGCGGGCGGGATCGAGACACCCGTAGTGCTGGGCAGCCGCTCGGCGCATCTCGCCGCCGGGATCGGGTCGGCGCTGGAATCAGGTGCGCGCCTGCCGCTGGGCGTGGACCCCGAGCCTGACGCGCCCGCGATGGTTCTCACACAGGACGACCGTTTCTCGGGTGGCACGCTGCGGATCATCCCGGGGCCGCAGACGGGCCTGTTCGACGAGGATACCTTCGCGCGGCTCACCACGACCGAATTCACCCGCGCACGGCAGGGCAATCGTCAGGGCGTGGCGCTCGAAAGCGATGCGCCGGCGTTGACCTCGGACAAGGCCGAGGGGCTCGCCTCGGACGTGATCTTCGAGGGCGATATCCAGATGACCGGGGCGGGCACGCCCTATGTGCTGCTCGCCGAATGCCAGACCATCGGCGGCTATCCTCGGATTGGCACCGTGCTGCCCTGCGATCTGCCGCGCGTAGCCCAGGCCGCGCCGGGGACGAAGCTGCGGTTCAAAGCCGTGACGTTGGACGAGGCCGACGCGCTGGCGCCGCGCTGGGAGACGCAACTGCAGGCGCAACGCGCCAAGCTGCGCCCGCTGATCCGCGATCCGCACGACATCCATGACCTGCTCGGCTACCAATTGATCAGTGGCGTGACGGTAGGGCGCGAGTTGGAGGAAGAGAATGGCTAAGATCGACCTGAACGCCGATATCGGCGAAAGCTTCGGCCCGTGGGTCATGGGCAACGACGCGGCGCTGATGGAGGTGATCTCCTCGGCCAATGTCGCCTGCGGGTTCCACGCGGGCGATCCGGATGTGATGGCGCAGACGATGCGCGCGGCGGTGGCCAATGACGTCGGCATCGGCGCGCATCCGGGCTTTGCCGATCTGCAGGGCTTTGGGCGTCGTCGCCTTAACCTCAGCGCCGAGGAACTGACCAATCTGGTGACCTATCAACTGGGCGCGGCGCAGGCGATGGCCCGCGCGGCGGGCGGCGCGGTGCGGCATTTCAAGCTGCACGGGGCGCTGTCGAACATGGCCTCGGAGAATGCCGAGATCGCCCGCGCCTGCTATGCAGCGGCGCTGAAGGTGCAGCCCGACATCATCCTCGTCGTGCTGCCGCAAACCGCGATGGAGCAGGTCGCGCGCGACTTGCAGGCCAATTGGGCGGGCGAGATTTTCGCCGATCGCGCCTATGAGGACGACGCCTCGCTGGTGGCGCGCTCGAAAGCTGGTGCGGTTCTGCACGACGCCGAAGAGGTCGGCGCGCGGATCGAGACGATGCTGCGCAAAGGTGCGATCGTGACCGCGTCCGGCAAGGAAATCCCCTGCAAGATCGACACGGTCTGCCTGCATGGCGACGGGGCGGAGGCGCTTGCGATGGCGCGTGCGCTGCGCGGGCATTTGACCGGCGCCGGGTTCGAGATCGCGCCCTTCGGCTAAGCCGCGTTTGCCGTCAGATCATCTGTACGCACCGCATCACGCGCGGCGCGTCATGTCCTGTGGACACAGATCGTGGCGCTTCGCCCAATGCAGGAGCGTGTCGTCGAACTGCTCGGGCGGGACGCCTTCGAGCCCGGGAAATTCATGCAGGACGATCCGCAGTGCGCGGCGCTGATCCTCGGTGAGCCGGTCGTCGTGCCAAAGCCGATAGATGCCGCGCGGCAGGCGGCGCTCGGGTCTCGCGGTGCTGTAGAACAGCGCGAAGGGGATGGATTTCACCTGCGCCACGTAGCTTGATAATTGCGGCAGGAACTGCCCGGTGAACTCGTCGGAGCCGGGCGGGAAGACCTCGGCCAGCGCCATCACCGCACGGCCCTGCGCCGCCGCCTGCGTGGTGGAGAAAACGAAGCTCACCGCGAGCGTCAGCACCAGCATCCCTGTTACCCCTGTGATGACCGAGATCAGCGACCAGCCGGTGCCTGCGGGCGTCGCGTAGCCCCCACCCAGCGTCGAGAGCAGATGCCCCGCATAAGAGAGGCTGTCACCGAAGCTCGCCGCGGGGAGCCCCTTGGTCGTCTCCAGAGACCGGGTCGTGGCGAAGAAGATCAGGCTCCAGCCGAACGCGACCATGATGATCCAGACGCCGCCGAGCCATGCCATCGTCACCGGGCCGCAGATGCGATGCGCGATCCGCGTGTGCCCGAAGCTCCGGATGCGCTTGAAGCCAAACCGCGCGACGGCCAGCGAGATTGCCCCGGACTGGCCCGCACCAAGCGCGCAGAGCAGAATGTCCCAAAGTGAGATCGCAACGATGGCGGCGCCGAGGAAGATCAGGAAAATGGTCACGGGAGGCTCCGAAAGTTGGAAAGGGGCGTGCGGTCAGGCGGTCTCGGGCCTGATCAGCGGCAAGTAGTGGCGCCGTGTCATCATCATCAGAACGGCCAGCAGCGGGGTCGCGAGCGCAAGGCCGAGAAGACCGAAGAAGCTCCCCATCAAAAGCTGGAAGGCGATGATGAGGGCAGGGGGCAGCGACATCGCCTTTTCCTGAATCTGCGGCGTGATCAGGTTGCTCTCGAGCGCCTGCACCGCGAGGTAGAGGACAACGACCCAAAGCATCGTCATCGGGCTGACCGTCAGGCCCATCGCGAGGGCGGGGATCGCCGACAGGACCGGGCCGATATTCGGAATGAAGGTCAGAAGTCCTGCAAGGATCGCAAGGATCGCCGCCAGCGGCACGTTCAGCAGCCACAGCCCGACAAAGGTCAGTAGGCCGATCACCGTCATTGAGATCAGCTGCGCAAACAGCCAGCCCGACAGCGCCGCCCAGCCGGTCGCGAAGCTCGCGACGACCCAGTCACGCTTGGAAGAGGGGAAGAGTGCGGCGATCCCGCGCCGATAGAGCTGCGGCTCCACCGCGCCATACACACCGATGAACAGGATCAGCATCGCGTTCCCGATCACGCCGATCGACATCATCACGGTCGTGGCGGCCCCCTTGCTCGACGGGGCGATCGAGCCGAGGTCGATCGAACGCGTGATCGAATGCAGCCAGCCATGCGAGTCGATAAAGTCCTGCACCTGTTTCAGCGCCTTGGGCAGGGCGGTCGTCAGCTGGTCGAGCTGATCGGACAGGCCCTGCGCGGCATAGAGAAAGAACAGAACCGCGAGGCAGACCAAGATGATCGAATAGAGCGCGAGCCCCCAGCCTTCGCGGATATGCAGCCTGCGCGCGATGGCGTTGCCGCCCATCCGCAGGAAGACCGCGACGAGAAGCCCCGCGAAGACCAGCAGCAGAATATCGGGCGCGATCAGCACCAGAAGCGCAGAGATCGCGATCGGCAGCCAGAAGGCAATCCGCTCGCGCGAGGCCTTCGCGCGCATTCCGGCCGGCTTGGGGTCCGCGTGGTCGGCGCGATGCGGTCCGGGGTCTGACATGGTGCTCTCCGTCGCGGCTTGTGTCGTGTGACAGGCCAACCTGTCGCCCGCGCCGTGGTTCCGTACCCAAAGCGCGTCGCGGCGGAGAAATTGTCACCCGCCATGTGTCCGGCGCCGCATGCGCGCGAGCTGGGAGAAATGTCACAAAACATCGCGGAAGGGCTTGAAAATGTGTAAAAAAATGCATCCCGGTGAGCCGGTGATTGTCTTATGTTAAAGATATGAACTTTTTTCGGCTGAGAGGCTGTTTTCGCCCTCAGAGAGAGGAACTGCCATGCGTAAGGAGGAGTTGCTCGGGCGAAACATCCCAACAGGGACAAATTCATTCAGCCGCCCAATTTCGGAGGTCTCTTTCGCCATGTCCGCCCGCCTCATCGTCGTCTCCAACCGTATCCCTTCCGAGGCCACGCCCTCGGGCGGGCTCGTGGTGGCGCTCCACGAGGCGCTGCGCGAGAAAGGCGGCATCTGGATCGGTGCGCATCCCGAGACGGGCCCGGAAGAGCCCGCACTCATCGATATGGGCGGGACGCAATATGACAAGCTCGCCTTCCGTCTGACCGAGGAAGACCGCGCGGCCTATTACCTCGGCTTCGCGAATTCCGTGCTCTGGCCGATCGCGCATCACCGCACCGATCTGGTCGAGATCAATCGCAGCTTCGACGAGGGCTACCTGCGCGTGAACCGTCGGATCGCGGAGCAGATGGCCGAGGTGATCTCGCCCGAGGATCACATCTGGATTCACGACTACCATTTCTTCCCGCTGGCGGAGGAGCTGCGCAGGTTGGGTGTGACCAACCGCATCGGCTTCTTCCTGCATATTCCTTTCCCCAACATCACCGATCTCGATGTGTTGCCCGACCCGCCCGCCTTCGCGCGGTGGCTGGCGCATTACGACCTGGTCGGCCTGCAGACGCGGGCCGACGTGGCGCGATGCCTCGAGATGTTCCGCGCCGATCCACGGGCAGAAATGCTGCCCAACGGCGCGATCAAATTCGGCGCGCAGGAGGTGTCCGTCCGGTCTTTCCCGATTGGCATTTCAGCTGAGAGCTTCGCCCGGGCGGCGCAGGACTGCGCGCCGCCGCCCGCGCACGAATTGTTCGGAGACGCCTATGTCATCGGCGTTGACCGGCTCGACTACTCCAAGGGCTTGCCGCAACGCTTCCGCGCGTTCGAGCGCTATCTGGAGACCTACGACACGGGGCCGCGCGCCTCGCTGGTGCAGATCGCGCCACCCTCGCGCGAAAGCGTGCGGGCCTATCAGGAGATCACCGCCGATCTGCAGCAGATCGCGGGTCAGGTGAACGGGCGCTTCGGCGAGGTCCATTGGGCGCCGATCCGTTTCCTGCACCGCCCGGTCCCGCGCGAAGAGATCGCGGGGCTGCTGCGCGGCGCACGGGCGGCACTTGTGACCCCGCTTGCCGATGGGATGAACCTCGTGGCGAAGGAATATGTCGCAGCGCAGGATCCGGACGATCCGGGCGTGCTGGTGCTGTCGCGCTTTGCGGGCGCCGCCGAGGACATGACCGAGGCCCTGCTGGTCAACCCGCACGACGTCGACGAGACCGCCACCGCGATCCGTCGCGCTCTGACGATGCCGTTGAAGGAACGCCGCGCGCGCCACGCCGCCTGCATGGAAGTCGTCCACGCGACCGATACCGGTGCTTGGGCGCGCAGCTTCCTCGATCAGCTCGCCGCCTGCACACCCGCTTTGCGCATTACCGGACGCGCCGCCGAATGGCTCCGCGGCGAAGAGGGCCGGGAATTCGACCCCGGCGCGCATCGCTCTATTTCAAAGGAGGAGGTCTGATATGACCATGATGTCACGAAATATGGAGCCGACCGCGTCGGAGGAGGGCGCGCTCGTTCTGATGCTCCACCCCGGAAATTGCGATCTCGATTGCCATGGGGCGTTCATCGAAGCTCTCAAGGGCGACCGTGCCCATATCGTTTGCCTGTCTCAGGAAGGCGGCGGGCGTGGCGAGTTGATCGCCCGGCTCGGTGCCTGTGGCGCGACGCCGATCTGTGCGTCTTTCCTGACCTATGAAGATGGGGCGCTGTCCGATCCCGAGGAGCATGGTTCGATCGCGCATGTGCTGTCTTACATCATGCAGGCGCACAATCTGACGCGGATTTTCGTGCCCAAGCACAATGGAGATCACGCGTGCCACAGCGCAATCGAGGCGATCGCGCAGAACCTGTCGCGGATGACCGATGCGCCGGTCATTCACGAGGAGGACCTGCCGAGCCAAAGCGAGATCGTACCCGGCGGTGGCGATCCGAGCGGGAGCGGCACCCTTCTGAGCGCTTACGCCTGACCGACCCCGACCTGCGGCCCCGTGGGCACCTCAAAGAATAAACCGCCCGCGCATCCGAAGCTGCGCGAACGGTCCGGGAGCGGTCTGCCGTGAGGGGGACCTTCCGACAGACCTCCCCGTCACTGGGGCTTTTCACATAAGCCCATCACTCGGGCATGATCACCTTGTCGATCACGTGGATCACGCCGTTGCTGGCTTCGATATCGGCCTGGGTCACGCTGGCTTCATCGACCATCACGGCGGGGTCGGTTTTCACCATGACTTCCGAGCCCTGCACCGTCTTGGCCATCATCCCGTCGCTCAGATCGCCGGACATCACTTTGCCGGGCACGACGTGATAGGTGAGGATCGAGATCAGCTTGTCCTTGTTCTCGGGTTTGAGCAGGTCGTCGACGGTGCCTTCGGGTAGGGCTGCGAAAGCCTCGTCCGTGGGGGCGAAGACGGTGAAGGGGCCTTCGCCCTTGAGCGTCTCGACCAGACCGGCGGCCTGCACGGCGGCCACGAGCGTCTCGAAGCTGCCAGCGTTGACGGCGGTGTCGACGATATCCATTCCGCCATGATTGTCGGCATGGGCGGGGGCGGAAACGAGTGCGGTACCGGCGAGCACTGCGGCCATGAAGGTTCTTCTCAGCATTCTCTTTCTCCCTGTGTTGGATCGTGGGCAGATCCGGTTTTGGATCGTGCAGGGGATACGGGAGATATGGCGATGCGGATCACGCACGGCTCGCAATTTCGCGCTTAAACGTGATGTAGCGTGAGTGGCGCGCTCAGCGCATGCCGCCGTCGAGAAGATGCAGCAGTTGCGCCTCGGCCTTGCGCAGCCCGTCGACCGCAGGCGCAGTTTGCGCAAGAACGACAAGCGCCTCCGGCTCCGCCTCGGTCAGCGCGATCACCTGAGGGTGGATATAGGAATTACGCGCGATCGTGGGCGTGTTGTGCAGTCGCTCAGAGGCGGCCTCTGCCATCGCCTTGATTGTCACCCGTCCGTCATCCGCCTGACGCAGCGCGGCCTCCAGCGCCGCCGCCGATCCGTTCCACGTGCGGAAGGTCTTCGCGGTCAGCCCCTCGGCGCCGGTACGGTCGGCGAGGAAAGCGTTCACCTCGTCCGAGCGCACCGAATGCGGGTCGCCATCCTCGTCGATCCAGGTGATCAATTCGGCCCCGGGCAGATCGTCGAGCTGCGTCAGCGCGCACTCCAACGTCCTGTCGCGCAGCTCGCTTTCGATCTTCGTGCCGCCCTTGCCGGTGAAGGCCAGCCGCAGCGTACCGCCGTCGAGCGTCATATGCGCGCCGCGCAGCGTGGTCGCGCCGAAGCTGCGGTTCTCGCGCGCGTAATCGGCAGTGCCGACGCGGATCGCGGCGCGGTCTAGCAGGGCGAGGACTGCGGCCAGCGCGAAGGCCCGATCCCCGGGGTCATGGCCGCGCAGATCGCTCAGGATCGACCGGCGCAGACGCGGCAGGACGGTGCCGAATTCCGCGAGCCGGTTGAACTTCCGCTGCGACCGAAACTCGGTCCAGTCGGGATGGTAGCGGTATTGCTTGCGCGCGCGTGCGTCGCGGCCCGTCGCCTGCAGATGGCCGTTCCGCCGCGGGCAAATCCAGACATCTTCATAGGCGGGCGGCACGGCCAGTGCCTCGATCCGTTTGCGCTCTGTGCCGCGCGCGATGGTCGTCCCGTCAGGGGCCATATAGGAAAACCCGCGCCCGCAGCGCCTGCGCGTGATGCCGGGGCGGTCATCGGGATAATAGACGAGATCGGGCAGGTCTTTCATGGAGCGAAAACGCCGGGCGTATCGGCGCAGTTCCCGTTCCGCGCGCCTATTGTGGGGCGTTGCGAAGATCTTCAGGCCGGTCGATATCGCGGAGCGTGCCGGGCGGTAGCGCAACGCGTCGCAGGTCAGGGGCGCGGCGGAGCAACGCCCCGGCGCCCCGGTCGCCTGTCAGCCGCAAAGCCGCACCGAACAGCCTGCGCGGGATCAGCGCCGGGGGCGCGAGGCGACCGTCCGAAGTGGCCATCGCCGGATGGGGGCCGGGTGTCTTGAGAAGCTGGCGCAGATGCGCGCGCGAGACCTCGGGCATATCGCCGAGAACGATCAGCAGATGGCTCGCGCCACTGGCTTGAGCAGCGCGGATCGCGCGGTGCAGGCTCGCGCTCTGGGCGCGCCCCGCTCCGATGCAGAGAAGGTCGAGGCCCGCGCCACGCAGCTCTTTGGGAAGCCCGGGGCTGCGGGTGATCGCAGCGCGTCGCGCGAGGCCAAGGCCCCGAAGCGTCTTCACGGACCGCAGCACAAGCGCGGCCTCTCCGCCCGCGCGCGCGGCCAGCTTATCCCGCGCGCCGAAGCGCCGCGACGCGCCTGCCGCCAGGACCACGCCCATGATCTTGCGCGCCAAGTCTCAGACCCGCGCGAGTTGCAGCACTTCGGCCAGCACCGAGACCGCCAGCAAGCGCGGCTCGCGCGCCTGTTCGATCAGGCCGACCGGACCGCGCAGCCGCGAAATCGCGGCCTCCGACAGCCCCTTGCGACGCAGCGCCACCGCGCGCTGGCGCGCCGTGCGGCGGCTGCCCTGCGCGCCGATGAAGAACGCGTCGCTCTCCAGAAGCTGGGCGAGGATCGGGATTTCCCGGTCGTGATCGTGGAAGAACAACAGCGCCGCCATGCGCGGGTCGGGCGAGATGTCGCCAAGCGGATTGCTGCGCCGGAATTCGTGGCTCGTCACGCCGGGCAAGCTCACGGGATCGGGCATTATGAGATCGGCCTGATAGCCTGCGCCCGTGGCGAGCTGCGCAAAGGTTTCCGCCTCGACGCCGGTGCCGAAAATCACGAAACGCGGCTCGGGTACGAGGTGCAGGCTCAGATCGGTCTCGGGTTGGGGCTCGAGCGTCAGGGTGCCCTGCGTGCCCGAGAGGTGCAGCGACAAAGGCATCCGAGCGTCAATCGCTTCGGCCATGCGCTCCTGATCGGCCACGGGCGGGGCAGGGATCACCGTGATGTCGAGCGCCCCGCCACAGGGCAGTACGAGGTCGATGAAGGGCGAGCCCTCGCCATAGCGCAGATGCCGGGTGCAGCCGTCCTGCGCGACCTTGTTCAGGTGGTGTTCGATATCGGCATCGATGCAACCCGCTGAGAGATGGCCGCGAATGTCGCCCCGATCATCTAGGCTCATCGCAGCACCGAGGGGGCGATAGCCCGCCCCCTCGATCCGTGTCAGAATAGCCAGCGCGGCGAGCCGTCCCGGCGCGGGTAGTGGCATTTCCGCCATGCCCAACCGGGTTTCAGCGCGCGCACGCTGGCGAAGCGGACTACCGTCCATTGGCAAACCCCTCGAGAACTTTGTCGGGCGTGGCCGGATAGTGGCGCAGCCGTACGCCCGTCGCATTGTGGATCGCGTTGATCACCGCGGCCCCTGCGCCCGAGATGCCAAGCTCCCCCACGCCTTTGGACTGGATCGGGTTCGCCTCGTCATCGCGCTCGGGCAGGAAGACCACCTCCATCTCGCGCGGGATATCCGCGTGCGACGGGACGTGATAATTCGCCAGATCGCGCGTGACGATATGGCCGGTCCGCGGATCGTGGCCAAGCTCCTCGTGCAGTGCCGAGCCGACACCCCAGACCATGCCGCCTACGGCCTGGCTGCGCGCGGTCTTCTCGTTGAGCACGCGACCGATGCCGAGCACGCCGAGCATCCGGCGTACGCGCACCTCGCCCGAGACCTCGTTTACCGCGACTTCGGCGAAATGTGCGCCGAACCCAGCCGAGAAGTGGCTCTTGGCGGTCTTGCCGCCTTCGATTTTGCCCTCGGCGCTGATCGGATCGCTTAGCAGATCGACCAGTTTCGCGGTCTTGCCGCCGCCCGAAACCTCGCCATTGCCAAGGCTCAACTCTTCGAACTTGCAGCCGAGCTTGTCTGCAAGCTGCTCGCGGATTTTGCGTGCGGCGAGGAACACCGAGGAGCCCGACGACGACGCCCCGAAGGAGCCGCCGGACCCGGAGGCCCCCGGCAGGTCGCTATCGGCCAGATGGACCGAGACCTTGTCGATCGGCAGGCCAAGCATCTCGCCCGCGATCTGGCCGAGGATGGCGTAGCTGCCGGTGCCGATATCGGTCATGTCGGTCTCGACCAGTGCACCGTCCGCGCTGAGCGTCACGCGCGCCGCCGAGGGTACAAGGAAGTTCGCCCGCCCCGCAGCCGCGACGCCCATGCCGATCAGCCATTCGCCTTCGCGGCGCGTTCCGGTCTCGGGGCGTTGATCCCAGCCGAAGCGTTTCGCGCCTTCGCGCAGGCTGTCTTCCAGCGCGCGGGCCGAATAGGCCTGACCGGTGTCGGGGTGCTTTTCGGGAATGTTGCGCAGGCGCAGTTCCACCGGGCAGAGGCCCAGCTTCTCGGCCAGCTCATCCATCGCGGTTTCCAGCGCGAAGGTGCCAACCGCCTCGCCCGGCGCGCGGACCGAGCCCGTAGGCGTGCGGTGGTTGCGCGAGATGTGCTGACGCATCACCCGGTTGGGCGCACCATACATGAAGCGGCTCGCGGCGTTGACCGGTTCGGAGAAGGCTTCCTCTTCGAGATTGGAGACACGATCCTCGTGCCCGATCCCGGTCAGCTTGCCGCTCGCGTCCGCCGAAAGGCGCAGGCGCTGCCACGTTTCGGTGCGGCGCAGCACGGCATCGAAGACGGTCTGACGGCTCAGCACGATACGCACCGGACGGTCGAGTTCGCGCGCGGCAAGCGCCGCCGCGACATGCTCGGAGGAAATGCCCAGCTTGGAGCCGAACCCGCCGCCCACATAGGGCGCGAGGATGTGGACCTTGTCGGACTCGATGCCAACCGCATCGGCCAACTCCTCTTTGTTGAAACGGACCATTTGCAGCGAGCCATGTAGAACGAGGCGACCGTCCTTCCACTCGGCGATACCCGCATGTGGCTCCATCGCAGCAGCGACATGACCGGCGGTGGTGTATTCGAGATCGACCGATTGCGCGGCCTTCTCCATCGCGGCGTCGAGATCGCCCTGGATGCTTTCGCGCTTCTCGTTCAGCTCGAGTTCAACGCCTGCCGGATCGACCGGTGCGCCGGGGTTCTGCTCGTAGCTGGTCTTAATCCGGGCGGCGGCGTCGCGCGCGGTCTCGAAACTTTCCGCGACCACGAGCCCGATGGGCTGACCGTGATAATCGACGCGGTCGCCGGGCTGCACCGGCGCGGCGCCTGCCATGCCCTGCGCCGGGTTGCGCACGAATTCCGGGCCGTGGAACAGGCCCAGATAGCCGGGGAGCTTCTTCGCCTCCGTCTCATCAAAGCCGGTGACCTTGCCGCGCGTGATCGTGGCGCGCAGCATCACGCCATGCACCATGCCTTCAGGCTTGAATTCGGCCGCATAGGTCGCGGTGCCGGTCACTTTCAGCTTGCCCTCGGGGCGGTCGAGAGGCGCGCCCACCAGACCCTGTTTGGTTTCGTCGAGCAGCCGCGGCTGCGCTTCATCCATCGTGAACGTGTCGCTCATGCCAGCGCCTCCACCTTGTCCGTTCCGGTCGAGGCCGGGGCCATGCCCGTCGCCTCGCGCATCACCGCGACCAACGCGCGGCGGGTCATTTCGCGTTTGAAATCGTTGCCCTCGTCGGTGACCGCTTCGGCCAGAAGCGTATCGGCGGCCTTGCCGAACAGCTCCTCCGACGGGGTCTCGCCTTCGAGCATCGCATTGACCTGCGCATCCGCCCAGGGGCGCGGCCCGATGCCGCCGAACGCAAGCGAGGCCTGCTTGATCGTCTCGCCCTCCATCTCGACCACGGCAGCGACCGAGACGAGCGCGAAGGCGTAAGACGCCCGGTCGCGGATCTTGCGATAGCTCTGCGTGGCGTTCGGCTGCGGGGCAGGGAGGATCACGGCGGTGATGATCTCGCCCGGCTTCAGGCTGGTCTCGATCTCGGGCGTCTCGCCGGGCAGTTGATAGAGTTCGTCCATCGCCACGGTGCGGGTTGCTCCATCGGTGCCACGGATTTCCACCTGCGCATCGAGCGCGCGCATCGCTACCGCCATATCGGAGGGGTGCGCGGCACTGCAGGCGGCCGAGGTGCCCAGGATTGCGAGCATCCGGCTGACACCGCCCTTGGCGGCACAACCCGCACCGGGGTCGCGCTTGTTGCAGGCCATCGCCGGGTCGTAGAAATAGGGGCAGCGGGTGCGTTGCAGCAGGTTGCCGCCCGTGGTCGCCTTGTTGCGGATCTGGCCCGAGGCACCGGCCAGCAGCGCGCGCGACAGCACCGGATAAGCGCGGCGCACCTGCGGATCGGCGGCGAGATCGGCATTGCGCACCAGCGCCCCGATCTTCAGCCCGCCTTCATGCGGCTCGATCTTGTCCAGCCCGTCGATATTGTTGATGTCGATGACCGTCTCGGGGGTCATCACCTGCAGTTTCATCAGGTCCAGCAGGTTGGTCCCGCCCGCGATGAACTGCGCGCCGTCACCCGCCTTGGAGGCCGCGTCATCGAGTGCGTTTGCGCGAAGATAGTCGAAAGGTCTCATTACTTCTCCTCCGCTTCGGCCACGCGCGAGATGGCCTCGCGGATGAAGGGATAGGCCGAGCAGCGGCAGAGATTGCCGCTCATCCGCTCGGCAATCTCGGCGTCGCTCAACTCGGCCTTTCCGGTGAGGCTGTCGCTGACATGGCTGGGCGCGCCTTCGGCGGCTTCGGCCAGCATCCCCGTCGCCGACATGATCTGCCCCGGCGTGCAATAGCCGCACTGGTAGCCGTCGCAGGAGACGAATTCCTGTTGCAGCGGGTTGAGATTTTCGGGCGTGCCGAGCCCTTCGATGGTGGTGATCTCGGAGCCTTCATGCATCACCGCGAGGCTGAGGCAGGAGTTCACCCGCCGCCCGTCGACGAGCACCGTGCAGGCGCCGCATTGGCCATGATCGCAGCCCTTTTTCGAGCCGGTGAGTTCGAGATGGTCGCGCAGTGCGTCGAGCAGCGTCACCCGCGGGTCGAGGTCAAGCGCGCGGGCCTCGCCATTGACGTGAAATGAAACCTTCATGGGGTCCCCCTTGTCCGGAATTCAGGTTTGGCGCAGCCGTCTGGGGAAGCAGACGTTCAAACCAGCTTAGTGGGGAACACCGCGCGCGCGGAACGGTTCCTGCGAGAAAACCCTCACGTTGCGGTGAGGGCTTTGCGGACGCTCCTTGCGTCGGGGCAGGGGGCGTGGTCGGTGCCAAGCCCCCTGCGATGTGATCCATGCCGCGATCAGTTCTCCGGCAGCGCGTAGACGGCCACCATATCGCCCACTGTGGGCTTCAGGATCGAGTTGCCGCCCGAGATGAAGGCCACGTATTCGCGCCCCTTATACTCGTAGATCGCCGGGTTCGCGACGACCGGAGCTTCGAGCTGCGAAGACCACAGCTCCTTGCCGGTCTGGATGTCATAGGCGCGCGCCTTGGCATCCATCGTGGCCCCGATGAAGATCAGCCCCGACTTGGTCACCGCCGGACCGCCGATCGTGGGCGAGCCCATGCTCTCGGGCATGAAGAACCCGTATTTCTGCGAGCTGCCCAGCGGCTTGCGCCATTTCACGTCGCCGGTATGCATGTCGATCGCGACCAGCTCGCCAAACGGCGGTTTCCAGCACGGCATCCCGAGCGAGTTCAGCGCATTGCCCAAGCTCATGCCGTAAGGCGCGCCTTTCTGCGGGTAGAAGCCGTTCTCGTTGCCCGAACCACCGGCGTTCTTCTCGTAGTCCTGACGCTCCCAGAGCTTGATGTACTGAACGATGTGGCTCGTGTTCACGACCGCGATCTGCGCGTTGGGATCGAAGGCCACGCCGCCCCATTGCACGCCACCCGCACTGTCGGGATAGGCCAGCGTGCCTTCGCCCTTGGTGGTCGGCGGGGTATACATCCCCTCATAGGTGAGGTTGTCGAACAGTTTCGAGCAAGCGCCGCCCGAGACGAGATCGGCGATGCCCCAGACCTCTGGCTTCTTCGACTGATCGAGAAGCGGCGCGGGTTTGGTCGGGAAGGGCTGGGTCTTGGCATAGACTTCGCCTTTCACGGTGCCGTCGCCTTGCGGAACCGGGCGTTCCTCGATCGGCCAGACATCCTCGCCGGTCTCGCGGTTCACGACGAACAGGAAGCCCATCTTCGTGCCCTGCATAAGCGCCGGGATTTCCTTGCCGTCGACCGTGATGTCCATCAGCGTTGGCGCGGAGTTGATGTCATAGTCCCAGATGTCGTGGTGCACCCATTGGCGCGACCAGACGACCTTGCCCGTGTCGAGATCGAGCGCGGTGGTCGAGGTGGCGTAGGGGATCTGCTCGGTCCGGTTGCCGCCCCAATAGTTCGGCGAGGGCGAGGCCACCGGCAGATAGACCATGTTCAGGCCCGGATCGACGGACATCGCGGTCCAGACGTTCGCGGTACCGGTCTTGCGGCGGATGTTTTCGGGCAGGGTCTCGAAGGACCATTGCAGCTCCCCGGTCTGCGCATCGACCGAGAAGACCGCGCCCGGAGGAGCCTCTGCCGACTCCCAGTCCTGACCGGCCCAGCCGAGGATCAGGTGATTGCCCGCAACCGTCGGCGGCTGCAGCACGGAAAGCGGGAAGCTGTCATTGACCGTGTTCCACTTGTCCACGTTCAGCACGCCATTATCGCCGAAATCGGTGCAGGGCTTGCCGGTATCGGCGTCGAGCGCGAAGAGCTGCGCATCCATCGTGCCGATATAGACGATCTTCTGGCACACCTTGCCTGCGACCGGGTTCTCGGCCTGCCAATAGGCGACGCCGCGGTTCTTCAGCGCGGGCTGGGTCAGCGCCTCCAGCTTCGATTTCGTGTCGAAGGCCCATTTCTGCTCGCCCGTGGCCGGGTCGAGCGCCAGCACGCGGTAGAAGGGCGTGCCGATATAGAGCGTGTCATTGGCGAAGATCGGCGTGGCTGACCAGACGGTGGCGGGCTTGTCGCCCGAGCCATCCGAGACGTCGCCAGTATGGACCTGCCAGACCTTCTCCAAATCGCCCACGTTGTCGGGATTGATCTGGGTCAGCGGCGAATATTTCTGTGCGGAAAGCTGGCCGTGGAAGCTGTTCCAGACGGGCTGCTCGGGCACCAGCGGGGTGCCGTTACGCTCGCGCGAGCCGCTGGCGATCATCGGCTGGGCGACGCTATCGGCGACGGGCTTGGGCTGTTCGGCGTTGGCGTCGGGGCCGGGCGGCGTGGCCTCGTTGGCCGCCGGATTGTCGGTCTGCTGATCGGTGCTGGTCTGGCTGTCCGACTGGTTGCCGGTGTCGCTGGTGCTGCCGGTATCGGTCGAGCTGCTGTCGGTCGAGGTCGCGGTGCCGCTATCGGCTGCGGGTTGGGTCGTGTTGTCGGTTGCGGTGCTGTCGGTCGCGGTCGTGTCCTGCGCGTACCCGGCGGCAGCAAAGAAGGCGAGGGCGAAGGCGAGCGAGACGGTCTTGCGGTTCATGCGTAGGCTCCTTTCGAACGCGCGCCCCGGCTCGAGGCGATGTCGTAGATGAGGCCGATCAGCACGACGCCCATCGCCGCGATCAGCCACCATTCATGGAGGAAATAGCCAGCCGCTGCGGTTCCCAGCAGGCCGAGCGCGACGAGGACGCGCAGGATCGTGCGGATCGCTCCGGGTTCGGTCATCTGAATCACGATCCCTGCGAGTGCGATCAGCACGGAGGAGGCGATTACCAGCCCTGCACCGAAAGTGCCGGTCACGCCGGTCAGGGGGGTGACGTAATTCCAGATCGCGATGGCGGCGCCGATCAACGCCCCCAGAACAATCAGGATGCTGCGTGGCCGTGATGCTGAGCGGGAATGTGCCAAAGGAACTCTCCTTGGTAAGTGCTTTCCCGCTCAACGCGCTCTGTGTCTTTTGAGGTCCATGAAAAAGTGAACCGATTTGAGGCCGCAGCGTAAGCGCGCATCGATTGCGGCTCCGGTCGCAGACATGAAAAGGCGCGCCAAGGCAGGGTTGGCCAAGCCAACACCCGCCCGGGCGCGCCGATCGGCTCGCTTCGTGCTTAGCGCTGGCGGTAGCCGCCCTGACGCTCCAGCATCCAGCCCGGATATTCGGCGGGCAGGGCGCTGACCTTGTCGAGGGTTTCCAGCTCTTCCGCGTCGAGCGTGATCTCGGTCGCGGCGATATTGTCGGTCAGCTGGTCCTTGCGCTTCGCACCGACGATGACGCTGGTGACGACCTCCTGATGCAGAAGCCATGCCAGCGCGATCTGCGCGACACTCGCATCGCGCTTCTCGGCCATCGGGCGCATCGCGTCGATCGCGTCATGGGCGCGGTCCTTCTCGACCGGCGGGAAGTCGAAATTGGCGCGCCGCCCGTCGGAGCCCTTGCCGTCACGGTCGTATTTGCCCGAGAGCAGACCGCCCGCCAGCGGGCTCCAGACCATCAGGCCCATGCCGGTGTCGCGCAGCATCGGCACCACTTCGCGCTCCAGATCGCGCCCGGCGATCGTGTAATAGGCCTGCAGCGACAGGATCGGGGCGAGCTTGCGCGCCTCGGCGATGCCCACTGCTTTCATCACCTGCCACGCGGCCCAGTTCGACAGGCCGATATAGCGGACATGGCCGTGCTGCACGAGCGTGGTCAGCGCCTCCAGCGTCTCCGAGATCGGCGTCATCGGGTCGAAGCCGTGGATCTGGTAGAGGTCGATATGGTCGAGCTGCAGCCGCTCGAGGCTCTGCTTGCACTGCTCCATGATGTGATAGCGCGAGGCGCCGCGCTGGTTGATGCCTTCGCCCATTGGACCGAGCACCTTGGTCGCGATGACCACCTCGTCGCGCGCGATGCCGAGATTGCGCAGGCTCTGGCCGAGGATGCGCTCGCTCTCGCCGCCCGCATAGACATTCGCGGTGTCGATGAAGTTGATGCCCGCGTCCACCGCAGTTTTCACGAGGCCGTCGGCATCATCCTGACGTAGCTGGCCGATCTGGCCCCACATGCCCTCCGAGCCGCCGAAGGTCATCGTGCCGAGGCAAAGTTCCGAGACGAGAAGGCCGCTGGGGCCAAGAGGTCTGTAACGCATGGATCGCTCCTTTCGCATCTTTTGCGGGGCCAGGTTCGGACGGCCCCTCTGGGTTGGGTAGATGGGGCGCGCGGCGCTCGGGGCGAGGGTCGCGTCATACTTGCGGCGCACGATCGTGTCATCGCGTGCGAGGAAGGAAGGGGATCGCGCGGGGGCGCCGCCCGCTCAGTCTTTGGCGCGCTCGATCTTCATCGGCGTGAACCACGGTGTGAGGATCACCACGCTCGCGATGACCATTGCGTAGCCGATCGCCGACATCATCGCGCCGCGATAGGCTTCGTGGTCGCCCGGCTCCGCGCCGCCCAGCATGCCGAAAAAGATTCCGCCCATGATCGCGATGCCGAAGGAGATGCCGACCTGCCGGATCGCCTGCACCGCGCCCGAGGCCGAGCCGCTGTCGTTGCTATCCGCCGCCGACAGCGAGACCTGAAACAGCGGCGATACGGTGTTGCCCAGGCCGAAGCCGCCAAAGAAGAACCAAGGTGCCATGCGCCACCAGCTGATCGTGTCGCCCATCGTCCAGATCGCCCAGAGCTGCCCTGCGAAGCCCGTCGCGATGAGGATGCCGCCGCCCATCACGCGCCAGCGCACCCAGCGCGACCCGAACCAACCGGTCGTGGCCGAGGCCAGCAGAACGCCCAGCGGGAAGGGCGTCGTCGTCAGCCCCGATTGCAAGGGCGTGAGCCCGTAGCCCGCCTGAAGATAGAGCGCCATGGTGAAGAAATAGCTGGGCACCGCGGTGAACAGCGCCGCGTTCAGAAGGCTGCCCGACAGGAAGGAGCCCGAGCGCAGCAGCCGCATCGGCAGAAGCTGGGGCGCGTTGCGTTCTTCCTGATGCCGCTGCCAGCGGATGAAGACCCAGCCGAGGATCGGGGCGGCGATGACCATCGGATACATCCAGACCTGCCAGCCGATCGACGGGGCTTCGACCAGCGGGAACAGAAGCGCCAGCGTTGCCACGGCGGCGATCGCGATGCCCACCTTGTCGATGCCCAGCTTGCGGTTGCCCTCGCCCTTGGGCACCAGCATCAGCGCCGCGATGAAGGCCGCGATGCCCAGCGGAATGTTCACGAGGAAGATCGGACGCCAGCCCAGCCCGTAGATATCGGCGGTCAACAGCACCCCGCCCACGATCGGCCCCGCGACCGAAGCCAGCCCCGCAGTCAGCGCGAAGAGACCAAAGGCCGCGCCGCGTTGCTCCGGCGGGAACAGGCGCGGTACCAGCGCCAGCGTCTGCGGCGTCATGATCGCAGCGCCCACGCCCTGCACGATGCGCGCGCTCACCAGCGTCCCGATCCCCGGCGCGATGCCGCAGACCAGCGAGGCGGCGGTGAACAGCGCGATGCCCGAGACGAACAGCTTGCGCCGCCCCAAGAGGTCGCCCATCCGTCCCGCCGGCAGCAGCAGGATCGCGAAAGAGAAGGTGTAGCCCGCGACGATCCACTCGATCAGGTTCGGCGGGGCTGCCAGCTCGTTCTTCATCGAAGGCAGGGCGACATTGACGATCGTGATGTCGATCAGGTTCATGAAATTCGCCAGCAGCAGGACGGCTGCAGCCGCCCAGCGGCGTGCGGGCGAAAGTGGGGTCTTCTGGTCGGTCTCGGCCATTCGGGGTCCGTTCTGTCGGGGCTGTAACGCCAAGGGTAGCTAGCAGGGGGGCGAGGCTGGTCAATAGCACGCCCGAAGGCGAGCCCGCGCGGAACAACTTCTGGATGTGTCAAAATACATAGGAAGAAAGGCGCGCAAGCGGATGTATCGCGGGCGCAGAGATTCGGTCGCGGAGGGCCGGGATGGGGCTTTGGCTCACGCGACGGAGCTTGGCGTTCGTTGCAAATTTCAAGGGCACCACGCAAGTTTCAGAAAGATTTCGCCGAGCTCCGAGAAATGCGCTCTCACATGGGTGTGAGCACCGTGACGTCAGACTTGCGCCGCACCCCGATCCTGCCCTTGATGCCCCATCAACGAAAAATCGGGGCCCCGCGCTCACCCCTGCGTTGCGCGCGACCGGACCCCGGAAAACTGGAGGTATCCCTTGAAGTCGATTGCCGCGATTTCCGCTTTTGCCCTGATGCTGGGCAGCGCCGCACCCGTTCTCGCTCAGTCGAGCAAAGTGCCCGAAGGCACCAAGCTCGCCGCTGACCAGACCTTCACCTACTGGATGCAGGACGATCTCAAGACGCTCGATCCCGATCTGAGCACCTCGAAGGACGGCAACGACGTTCTTCAGCAGATGTTCGAAGGTCTCTACCAGCAGGACGATCACGGTAAACTCGTGCCCGCGCTCGCGACGAGCTACGAGGTGTCCGACGACAAGAAGACCTACACGTTCCACCTGCGTAACGAGAAGTGGTCGAACGGCGATCCCGTCACCGCGCAGGACTTCGTCTATGCATGGCGTCGTCTCGCTGATCCGGCGACCGCCTCGCAATACTCGTGGTATATCGAGCTGATGCAGGTGAAGAACGCCCATGACGTGATCGCGGGCGACAAGAAGCCGAGCGAACTGGGCGTGAAGGCGCTCGACGACCACACGCTGCAGGTGACGCTCGACAGCGCGATCCCCTATTTCCGCCAGATGCTTGTGTTGTCCTCGACCTTCCCGGTGCCGCAGAAGGTCGTCGAGGAATACGGTTCCGACTGGACCAAGCCCGAGAACATGGTCGTCAACGGTCCCTACAAGCTGAAAAGCTGGAAGATCGGCAACTCGATCGAGCTGACGAAGAACGACGCCTATTACGACGCCGCGAACGTCACGCTGACCGATCTGAAGTTCATCCCGATGCAGGATAACGACCAGGCGCTGACGCGCTACGAGGCGGGCGAATTGGACTTCGTGCAGACCCCGGCCGGTCAATATCCGCGCCTGAAGAAGGAATACCCGGATGCGGCCCACGCTCCGCCGCGCTCCTGTGTCTATGCCTACCGCTTCAACGTCGGCCCGAACGGCCCCGAGGCGCTCAAGGACGTGAAGGTCCGCAAGGCGCTGTCCTATGCGATCAACCGCGACATCATCGTCGACAAGATCCTCAAGGGCGGCCAGAAACCGGCCTACACCTGGACCCACTGGGCGACCGCGAACTTCAAGGCACCGGACGTCGCTTATGCCGACATGACGCAGCAGGAGCGGATGGACAAAGCCAAGGAGCTTCTGAAGGAAGCTGGCTACGGTCCCGATCACCCGCTGAACCTGCGGATCATGTACAACACCTCGGCCGACCACAAGAAAATCGCGATCGCGGTGCAGCAGTTCTGGAAGCAGATCGGCGTGCAATCGACCCTCGAGAACTACGAGTGGAAGGTCTATCTCGACAAGCTCAACGGTCAGCATGACTTCGACGTGGCGCGTACCGCTTGGTGTGCCGACTACAACGAGGCCTCGACCTATCTCGACGTGAACACCTCGTGGTCGGATCAGAACTCGGGTCAGTGGAAGAACGCCGATTACGACAAGCTGATGAAGGACTCGAAGACGGCGGCCGATCCGCAGGAGGACTACACCAAGGCGGAGAAGATCCTCGCCGAGGACATGCCCCTTGCGCCGATCTACGCCTATTCGCTGCCGATGCTGCTGAACCCGCAGATCAAGGGCTACCCGTTCGATAACGTCCAGCTGAACTGGTACGCGAAGAACATGTACAAGGTCGCGAAGTAAGCCGGCTGAAACGATAACGGGCGGGCCGCGCAATCGGCCCGCCCGACCTATTTCGGGACATTCTTATGATCGTCTACATTCTCAAGCGTCTCGCCATCGCGATTCCGACGCTTCTGGTGCTCATCATCGCGAGCTTCTTGCTGATGCACACGGCGCCCGGCGGGCCGTTCACCTCCGAACGTGCCGTGCCGCCCGAGGTGCTCGCCAATCTCAACGCGAAATACGGGCTCGACCAGCCGCTGTGGAAGCAGATCGCGACCTATCTGTGGAACGTGGTCGCCCATTTCGATTTCGGGCCTTCGTTCTCGTATAAGGACCGCTCGGTGAACGACATCATCGCGCAGGGCTTCCCGGTTACGCTGACCTATGGCTTCCTGAGCTTCATCGCCGCCGTTCTGGTCGGCGTCACCCTTGGCGTGACCGCGGCGATCAAGCGCAACTCGTGGCTCGACTATCTCGCCGTGGGTATCTCCATCGGCGCGCAGGTGCTGCCGAACTTCGTGATGGCGCCGATCCTCGTGCTGATCTTCACGCTGTCGCTGCACTGGCTGCCCGGCGGCGGCTGGAGCTTCGACGATCCGCGCTTCTGGATCATGCCGGTGATCGCGCTTTCGACCTCTTACATGGCGTCGATCGCGCGGATCACGCGCTCGTCGATGCTGGAGACGCTGAGTTCGAACCACATCCGCACCGCCCGCGCCAAGGGTCTGCCGAAGCGCAAGATCATCATGCGTCACGCGCTCAAACCCGCGCTGCTGCCGGTGATCTCCTATCTCGGTCCGGCGTTCGTTTCGATGATCACCGGCTCGGTGATCGTGGACGTGTATTTCACCACCGGTGGGATCGGCAAAAGCTTCGTGGATAGCGCGCTCAACCGCGACTACGCGGTGATGATGGGGATCACCATCCTGCTGGGCACGCTGACCATCCTGTTCAACCTTGTCGTCGATATCGTCTACGGATGGATCGACCCGAAAATCCGGTACTGACATGGTCATAGATGAATCCAAGATGACCTCGCTCGCCGAGGCAACGAGCCGCGAAGACGTGGCGGGCCGCTCGCTCTGGGCGGATGCGCGCCGGCGGTTCTTTAACAACAAGGCCGCGATTTTCGGGCTGGGGCTGCTGGCCTTCGTCGTGGCCTTTGCACTGTTCGGCAACCTGATCGCGGCGTGGAACAACTCCGACATCGATTACAAAGTGATGGGCGATGCCACGGCCTCTGCGCCGTCCTTTGCCAACGGCCACTATTTCGGCGCCGACGATCTGGGCCGCGACCTGTTCGCGCGCACCGTGCAGGGCACGCAGATCTCGCTGCTGGTGGGTGTGATCGGCACGCTGATCGCGGTCTCCGTGGGCACGGTCTACGGCGCGATCTCGGGCTATTTCGGGGGCCGCGTCGATGGCTTCATGATGCGCCTCGTCGATATCCTGCTGGCGATCCCCTACATGTTCGTGCTGATCCTGCTGCTGGTGATGTATGGCCGCTCCATCGGGATGCTCTTCGTGGGGGTCGGGCTGATATCCTGGCTGGAGATGGCGCGGATCGTGCGAGGGCAGACGCTGACCCTGAAGAACCGCGATTATGTCGAGGCCGCGCGCGCCATCGGCGTGCCTGCGCCGACGATCATCCGCCGTCACATCCTGCCCAACCTCGTGGGCGTGGTCGTGGTCTTCGCGACGCTGCTGGTGCCGCTGATGATCCTGACGGAGAGCTTCATCTCCTTCCTCGGGCTTGGCGTGCAAGAGCCGCAGACCTCGCTGGGGGCGCTGATCTCGGAAGGGGCGGGGACGATGAGCTACGGCACGCTGTGGCAGCTGGCCTTCCCGCTGTTCTTCTTCGTCACCACCCTGTTCGGTTTCTATTTCGTAGGGGACGGGCTGCGTGACGCGCTCGACCCGAAGGAGCGCTGATATGCCATTGTTGGAAGTCAACGACCTCAACGTCCGGTTCGCAACGCAGGAGGGCGAGGTTCACGCCGTCAATGGCGTCAGCTTCGCCTTGGAGCGCGGCGAGGCGCTGGGCATCGTGGGCGAGTCCGGTTCGGGCAAATCGCAGCTCAGCTTTTCGATCCTCGGGCTGCTGGCCGCGAATGGTAAGGCCTCGGGCTCGGTGAAATTCGAGGGGCGGGAGATTTTGAACCTGCCCGAACCCGAGCTGAACAAGCTGCGCGCCGACCGGATATCGATGGTCTTTCAGGACCCGATGACCGCGCTCAACCCCTATATGCGCATCTCGGACCAGATGGCCGAAGTGCTGATGCTGCATAAGGGGCTGAGCAAGCGCGCCGCCGTGGCCGAAGCTGCGCAAATGCTCGAACTGGTGAAGATCCCGGACGCGAAGAACCGCGTGCGCCTCTTCCCGCACGAATTCTCGGGCGGGATGCGTCAGCGCGTGATGATCGCGATGGCGCTTCTGTGCAAACCCGACGTGCTGATCGCGGACGAGCCGACCACCGCGCTCGACGTAACCGTGCAGGCGCAGATCATGGACCTGCTGGGCGAGCTGCGCCGCGAGCTGGGCATGGCGACCGTGCTGATCACCCATGACCTCGGCGTGGTCGCGGGCTTCTGCGAGCGCGCGATCGTCATGTATGGCGGTCAGGTGATGGAGCAATCGCCCGTCGATCCCCTGTTCGCCAACCCGACCCATCCCTACACCAAGGGCTTGCTGGCCGCGTTGCCGCGTCTGGATGCGGATCGCGCGATGACCCCGATCCGGGGCAATCCGCCGAACATGACCGGCGCGCCGAAGGGCTGCCCGTTCTGTCCGCGCTGCGATTTCGTCGAAGAGGCCTGTGCCGACGTGATGCCGCCGCTGGCGGAGTTTGCGCCGGGCCGCGCCCGCGCCTGTCACCGTTCCATTGAAACGATCGAGGAGGCCGCCGCATGACGCCCCCGCTGATCGAGGCCCGCGACGTTCGGGTCACTTTCGACATCCGCCGCGCCTCGGACCTGCCTTGGACCGAGCCGCCGAAACTGCGCGCGGTCAATGGTGTGAGCTTCAAGCTCGAGCAGGGCAAGACGCTCGGCATCGTTGGCGAGTCCGGCTGTGGCAAGTCCACGCTGGCCCGCGCGCTGATCCAGATGCTGCCCGCCGAGGGCGAGATCATCTGGCAGGGTAAGACCGATCTGCTTCCGCTCTCGCCGCGCCAGATGCTGAAATACCGCTCTGACATCCAGATGATCTTTCAGGATCCGCTGGCCTCGCTCGACCCGCGCATGACCGTGGGCGAGATCATTGCCGAGCCGCTGCGCACCCATCGCCCGAAGATGGGCCGTAAGGAGCGCAAGGAGAAGGTCCGCGAGGTGATGGAGAAGGTCGGCCTGCTGCCGAACCAGATCAACCGCTACCCGCACGAGTTCTCGGGCGGTCAGTGTCAGCGTATCGGCATCGCCCGTGCGCTGGTGGTGGAGCCGAAGCTCCTGATCTGCGACGAGCCGGTCTCGGCGCTTGACGTCTCGATTCAGGCGCAGGTGATCGCGCTTCTCGAAGACCTGCGCCGCGATCTCGGGCTCACGATCATCTTCATCGCCCATGACCTGAGCGTCGTGCGCCATGTCTGCGACGAGGTGATGGTGCTCTATCTGGGGCAGATGATGGAGGCGGGCGCGACCGAGAAGCTCTTCGCCGAGCCCCAGCACCCCTATACGCAGGCGCTTCTGTCGGCGGTGCCGATCCCCGACCCGGAGATCGAGCGCAACAAGGTGCTGATTGCGCTGGAAGGCGATCTGCCGAGCCCGCTCAACCCGCCATCGGGCTGCCCGCTGCGCACCCGTTGCCCGCGTGCGAGCGAGATCTGCGCCACGACCCCGCCCACCGAAGAGGTCGCCGAGCGGCAGGTCTTCTGCCACCATCACGGCCCTGCCGCGGAAGTGCAGGCAGTGCTCTCGGAGAGCTGAATTCTTGTGCGGCGGGCGGGGCTTTCTCGCCCGCTCACACCAATTTGTGCGAGCTTACGTCAGGATATTTATCCGGACGGTCAAAGCACTGTTACGATCCTCGGATAGAGCGCTCCGGCAAGGAGCCAATTGTCTCGGAGGATCCCCCTTATGTCGCTTATTTCGCGTCGCCAATTCCTGATCACTACCACCGCTGCGGGCGGTCTCACGCTGGTCCACCCGTTCACGGCGCGCGCCGCCGAAGGGCAGGCCCATCTGCGCCTGCTCTGCACCACCGATATTCACTGCCACATCCGGCCCTATGACTATTACGCCGACAAGCCCGTCGACACGGTCGGCCTGTCGCGCACCGCGACGCTCATCCAAGGGGTGCGCGCGGAGGCCGCCAACACGATGATGTTCGACAATGGCGACTACATGCAGGGCAACCCGATGGCCGATTACATCGCCTATTCCAAGGGGATGAAGGAGGGCGACACCCATCCGGTCATCGCGGGTATGAACCTGCTGGGCTACGATTGCGGCACGCTGGGCAATCACGAATTCAACTACGGGATGGATTTCCTCAAGAAGGTGAACGACCGCGCGAACTTCCCGATGGTCTGCGCGAATTTCGCCCATAAGCTCGGGGCGTCCCCGCGTGAAGACGACCTCTATCTTCCGCCCTACCTGATCCTCGATCGCGACCTGACCGACGGGGCGGGAAACAAGATGCCGATCCGCATCGGCGTGATCGGCTTCGTCCCGCCGCAGATCATGCAATGGGACCGCGCGCATCTCGAGGGCAACTACCAGACCCGCGACATCGTGGAGGCCGCGAAAGCCTGGGTGCCGCAGATCAAGGAAGAGGGCGCCGATCTCATCGTGGCGCTCGCCCATACGGGCATCGACAACGGCCCGCAAAGCGACGGGATGGAGAACGCGGCCTTCTACCTCGCGGGTGTGGACGGGATCGACGCGGTGATCACCGGGCACCAGCACCTGAACTTCCCCGGTAAGGATTTCTCCGGCCCCGGCATCGACAACGACAAGGGCACGCTGCAGGGCAAGCCGGCGGTGCAGGCGGGCTTCTGGGGCAACCATATGGGCCTGATCGACCTGATGCTGAGCCGCGACGGTGGCAAGTGGAAGATCGACACCCATACCTCGGAAATTCGCCCGATCTTCGCACGCGGCGAGGATCGCTCGATCACGCCGCTGACCACCGATTACAAGCCGATCCTCGCCGCCACCGATCAGGTGCATGAAGAGACGCTGAAATATGTCCGCGCCAAGGTCGGCGAGACCGAAGCGCCGCTTTACTCCTACTTCGCGCTGGTGGCTGACGATCCGTCGGTGCAGATCGTCTCGAATGCGCAGATCTGGTATGTGAAGAAGCTGCTGGAGGGCACGCCCGAGGGCAAGCTGCCGCTTCTGTCGGCAGCGGCGCCGTTCAAGGCGGGCGGGCGCGGCGGCCCGGATTACTTTACCGATGTGCCCAAAGGCCCGGTGGCGATCAAGAACGTCTCCGACCTCTACCTCTATCCGAACACGCTGCAGGCGGTGAAGGTCACCGGCGCGCAGGTGAAGGACTGGCTGGAGCGCTCGGCGGGCATGTTCAATCAGGTCGAGCCCGGCGCGAAGGATGCCAAGCTGCTGAACCCCGATTTCCCGTCCTACAATTTCGACGTGATCGACGGCGTGACCTATCAGATCGACATCACCCGGCCCGCCAAGTTCGACAAGGACGGCGCGGTGGTGAACGCCGATACGAACCGCATCGTCGATCTCAAATATGACGGCAAGCCGATCGACCCGAAGGCCGAGTTCGTGATCGCCACGAACAACTACCGCGCGTCGGGTGGCGGCAGCTTCCCCGGCGCGGATGGCTCGACGGTGATCTACCGCGCGCCCGACACCAACCGCGACGTGATCGTGCGCTACATCCACGACAAGGGCACGATCAATCCGAAGGCCGACGCCAACTGGTCCTTCGCGCCTGCGGGGGGCGCCACGGTACTGTTCGAGACCGGGCCCAAGGCGCAGACCTATCTCGAAGACGTCAAATCGCGCGGGCTGGATATCGAACCGGCGGGCGACGGCGAGGGGGGCTTCGCGCTCTACCGCATCACGCTGTGAACGGCTTCGGACAGGGATCGAGAGGGGCGCCACTGGCGCCCCTTTTTTATGCGGTGCGGTCGTGAGGCGGTTTGTGGCTCGCATCTCGCGAATACGTGAACTCCGCGAGGGGCGCGATCTGACGCTGGAATTGGGGCGCGGATATCTCGAGTGGCTGCGTTCAGGCGGAAATTTTATTTTTAAAACAATGGGTAAGCTGGATCCCCATTTCCTTGGCTCTACGGCTCGCGGCATTTGTTTCCGCATTTCCGGTCGCGTGCGAGTGGCGACAGAATAGCGCGGGCCTATCGTAGAAATGGAACAACGCCGGGAAAACCGGGCAGCGGACAGGAGTTTCAGTATGAGCATTGGTCGGATGGCGCGGCGCGCCGCGTTTGGGATGCTGCTTGCCGGCGGGTTCGCTGCGCAGGCGCTGGCGCAAGGGATGCCGGGTGGCACTCAAGGCCCGACCGAGGTCGGCGTGAAGCAGGTCGAGACGCAATCGGTGCCTTACACGGTCACCCTGCCGGGCCGCGCGGTTGCTTTTGAGCAGACCGATATCCGCCCGCGCGTCGCGGGCACCATCGCCTCGATCGATTACGAGGCAGGCCACAAGGTCGCGACGGGTGACGCGCTGTTTCACATCGACGACGACACCTATCAGGCCGAACTGACTGCAGCCGAGGCCGAGAAGGCGAGCGCCGACGCCAATGTGCAGGCCGCGCAGTCGCAGGTGAACCGCTACACCAAGCTCGAGAAGACCTCGATCTCGGTGAGCGATCTGGAGACAGCGAGGGTCACGCTCGCACAGGCGAAAGCCTCTGCGCTGAGCGCCGAGGCAGATCTGCAGACCGCGCAGCTCAATCTCGACCGCACGGTGATCCGCTCGCCCATCGACGGCTACCCGGATGTGGCGAACGTCTCGGTGGGCTCACTGGTCACGGCGAACCAGTCCGATGCGCTGACCACGGTGACGCGGCTCGATCCGATCTATGTCGATGTCTCGGAAAGTGCCGCGCGGATCATGCGGGTCCGCCAGCGCATCGATCAGGGCACGCTCGAGCGTGGTGATCAGCTCAAGGTCTCGTTGCTGCTCGAGACGGGCGCGGAATATGACGGCACTGGCACGCTTGTCAGCCCCGGTGCGACGGTGTCCGCGACCACCGGCACGGTGGATTTCCGGTTCAAGTTCGACAATGCCGACCGAATGATCCTGCCGGGACAGTTCCTGCGCGCGAAGATCACGTTGGGCACGACGCAGGCGATCCTCGTGCCGCAGCGCGCGACGACGCGGGAAGGGGATGGCTCGCTTTCGGCCTTCATCGCCGCCGATGGCGCGGCGAAGAAAGTGACGCTGACAACGGCGGGCACCTATCAGAACGCGTGGATCGTGACCGACGGCATCGAGAACGGCGATCAGGTGATCCTCGACGGGCTGAAGAACCTGCGTGACGGGGCCGAGATCAAGACGGTGCCGGTGACGATCAACGCGCAGGGCGTGGTGCAGGACGCCGCTCCGGATAGCTCCGACAGTACCGCCGACGCCTCGAACGACACGGCGAAGGCGGAGTGAACCCGACATGATCCGTTTCTTTATCCATCGCCCCGTCTTCGCGATCGTGCTCGCGCTGGTGACGATGCTCGCCGGCGGCTACGCGATCACCCAGCTGCCCGTGTCGCAATACCCGGAAGTCGCGCCGACCACGATCCGCATCTCGGCCAGCTATTCCGGGGCTACCGCGCAGGCGGTCGAGAACTCGGTGACGACGCCGATTGAGGACTCGCTGACCGGGCTCGACGGGCTCCTTTACATGGAGAGCTCGTCCAATCAGGGTTCGGCGCGCCTGACGCTTACCTTTGACGGCTCGGTCGATCCGATCGACGCCGAGAACGAGGTGCAGACCAAGATCCGCAAGGTCGAGAATTCGCTGCCCGATGCGGTGCAGTCGTCGGGGGTGAGCGTGTCGCGCTCGTCCTCGGACATCCTGATGGTCGGCGCGCTCGTCTCGACCGACGGGAAATATTCGACCGTCGAACTGGGCAACCTGCTCGACACCGAAGTGAAAGGCGCGATCGAGCGCACCTCGGGCGTGGGCGGGATCAACGTCTTCGGCTCGGGCTACGCGATGCGGGTCTGGCTCGATCCCTACAAGCTCGAGCAATATCAGCTGACGCCGACCGACGTGACCTCGGCGGTGCAGGCGCAGAACACCACAGTTTCGGTCGGTTCGCTCGGCGATCTGCCCACCACTGAGGGCCAGCAATTCACCGCGACCATCACCGCGCAGAGCCAGCTGACTTCGGTCGAGCAGTTCGAGAAGATTCTTCTGAAGACCGAGGCCGACGGCTCGGCGGTCTATCTGGGCGATGTCGCGCGGATCGAGATCGGACAAGAGGATTACGGCAGCAATTCCAGGTTCAACGGCATGAACGCAGCGGGGTTCGGTGTGAACCTCGCGAACGGCGCGAATGCGGTGGATACGGCCTCGGCGGTGCGTGCGACGCTGGACCGGATGTCGTCGTCGCTGCCCGAAGGCGTCGAATTCCAGATCGCCTATGACACCTCGCCCTTCGTGCAGCTTTCCATCGAGAAGGTCTATCACACGCTGGCCGAGGCAATCGTGCTGGTGCTGCTGGTGATCCTCGTCTTCTTGCAGAAATGGCGCGCGACGCTGATCCCCATCGTCGCGGTTCCCGTGGTGCTGCTGGGCACATTCGCGGTGTTGCTGGTCGCGGGCTATTCGATCAACACGCTGACCATGTTCGCGATGGTGCTGGCGATCGGCCTGCTGGTCGATGACGCGATCGTCGTGGTGGAGAATGTCGAGCGCGTGATGGAAGAGGAGGGCTTCAGCCCCCTCAAGGCCACCGAGAAAAGCATGTCGCAGATCACCGGCGCGCTGATCGGGGTGGCGCTGGTGCTGTCGGCGGTGTTCCTGCCGATGGCGTTCTTCCCCGGCTCGACGGGGGTGATCTACCGGCAGTTCTCGGTGACGATCATCACCGCGATGGTGCTCTCCGCCGTGGTCGCGCTGATCCTGACGCCTGCGCTGGCGGCGAAACTGCTGCGCCCGTCGACAGGCCGCGCGATTGCGCCTGCGCGCGCCTTCAACACGGGCTTCGCGAAGATGCAGGGCGGTTACGCCAGCGCGGTGGCCCGTATCGTGCGCAAACCTTTCCTGATGGCGCTGGTTCTCGTGCTGGTGCTGGCGGGGGCGTGGGGCGTGATGACCCGGCTGCCCTCGTCCTTCCTGCCGCAAGAGGATCAGGGCGTGCTGATGGCGATGGTGAACCTGTCCGAGGGGGCGACCACGGCGCAGACGTCGGATGTGGTCGACCAGATCACGCAATACCTGCTGACGCAGGAGAAATCGGATGTGTCGTCGGTCTTCGCGACGCTCGGGTTCTCCTTCGGCGGCGGCGGGCAGAACACCGCGATGGTCTTCGCCAAGCTGAAGGATTTCGACGACCGCACCGGCGCGGATCAGACCGCTGCCGCCATTTCGGGCCGGGCCAATGCGCATTTCGCGGGGCTGCGCGCGGGGCAGGTCTTCTTCCTGCAACCGCCCGCGATCCGCGGTATCGGCAACTCCTCGGGTTTCCAGATGTATCTGGTGGATCAGGGCAATAATGGCACGACGGCCCTGAAGGAGGCGGGCGAGCAGCTCGTGGCCGCGGCGAAATCCGACAGCCGCCTGACCAATGTCCGCGTCAGCGGCGACGAGAACAAAGCGGCACTGCAGCTCGATATCGACCAGCAGAAGGCCGAAAGCTTCGGGCTGACGCTGAGCAATCTCAATTCGATGCTCTCGGTGATCTTCAGTGGCAGATCGGTGAACGACTTCGACCTCAACGGCAATCTGCGCCCGGTGATCGTCCAGGCGGATGCGCCCTACCGGATGCAGCCGGAGGATATCGACACTTGGTATGCGCGCAACGCGTCGGGCGAGATGGTGCCGTTCTCATCCTTCGCGACGACGAAATGGGTCTCCGTCGCACCGAAACTGTCGCGCTATGACGCGGCCAATGCGATCGAGATCTCCGGCCAGGCCTCGGACAGCGCAAGCTCCGGCGCGGCGATGGACGCGATGGAGCAGCTGGTCAGTGACCTGCCCGGCGGCTACGCGGTTGCCTGGACGGGGCTGAGCTATCAGGAACGCCAGTCCGGCGATCAGGCGCCCTATCTCTATGCGCTCTCGGTGCTGGTCGTCTTCCTCTGCCTCGCCGCGCTATACGAGAGCTGGTCGATCCCGCTTTCGGTGATGCTCGCCGTGCCGGTGGGGGTTCTGGGGGCGCTGGTCTCGGCTTGGGTCTTCGGGCAGTCGAATGACGTTTACTTCAAGGTGGGTATCCTCACGACCATAGGTCTGGCGGCGAAGAACGCGATCCTGATCGTGGAATTCGCCAAGAACCTCGAAGCCGAGGGAAAGGAGCTGATCCCCGCGACCATCGAGGCGGCGCGGCTCCGCCTGCGCCCGATCCTGATGACCTCGCTCGCCTTCATGCTGGGCGTGGTGCCGCTGGCGATTGCGACCGGGGCAGGGGCCTCGGCGCAGAACGCAATCGGCATCGGCGTGCTGGGGGGCATGGCGGCGGCGACCTTCATCGGCGTCTTCATGGTGCCCGCCTTCTACGTCCTGATCCGTAAACTGACTCCGGGGCGCTGAGCCGAAGGCGCGATCCCAATGCCAAGGCGGCGGCGCTACGCGCGCGACCGCCTTGGCGATCAATCACTTCCGCTTGAATCGGGGAAAGCGGGGAACAAAGCGTTGAAGGCGCAAGTTTCCCTGCCAAGGAACGCCGGTAAGTGCCGGAAAAAACCGATAAAGGAGTGAAGTTATGCTGAGCATGATTGGGGGCCTCGTCGTCCTCATCCTCGATATCTGGGCCATCGTGTCGATCCTTGGCTCGGGCGAATCCACCGGCAAGAAAGTGCTGTGGATCCTGTTGATCGTCATCCTGCCGATTATCGGCTTCATCATCTGGCTGCTGGTTGGGCCGAAAGGCGCCAAGGCGACAATCTGAGCCACGCAGAGCCGGGAGGGACGATATGAGCAGCATCATCCGCAACATCGTCCCTCTCGGCTCGCTCTTGATGTCTGTGCTGGCGCTCGCGCTGGCCGTCTGGATCAGCCCTTGGTGGCTGATCCTTTTGCTTTTGACGGTGCCGCTTCTGGCGCTCAGCCTTTATGACTATTTCCAGAAGGACTGGACGATCACGCGCAACTATCCGGGCGCGGCGCGCATCCGCTGGCTCGCCTACGATCTGCGGCCTTTCCTGCGCGCCTATATCGTCGAGGGCGATCTGGAGGGCAAACCCTACCCCTATGAGGCGCGCAACCTCGTGCATGCCCGCGCGCGGGGCCAGACCGATACCCATCCTTTCGGCACGGAGCGCGACGTGGAAGGCGCCGAATATCAATGGGTGAATCATTCCATCGCGCCCGCCGAGCATCCCGACAAAAGCCCACGCATCACGGTCGGCAACGATCAATGCGCCAAGCCCTATTCGGCGTCGGTGCTCAACATCTCGGCCATGTCCTTCGGGGCGCTGTCGGCCAATGCGGTCGAGGCGCTGAACCTCGGGGCCAAGCAGGGCGGGTTCTACCACGACACGGGCGAGGGAGGCTTCTCGCCCTATCACCAGAGCCATGGCGGCGACATCGTCTGGGAGCTGGGCTCGGGCTATTTCGGGGCGCGCGACGATGAGGGGAATTTCGACCCGGAGCTGTTCGCCGAGCAGGCGAGCCACGATCAGGTCAAGATGACCGAGATCAAGCTGAGCCAGGGCGCGAAGCCCGGTCACGGCGGGATGCTTCCGGCGGCCAAGGTCACCGAGGAGATCGCGAAGACCCGCAAGGTGCCCGCGCATCAGGACTGCCTCTCGCCGCGCGGCCACAAGGCGTTTTCGACGCCCGCGCAGATGATGGAATTCGCGGCGAAGATGCGTGATCTCTCGGGCGGCAAGCCGGTGGGCATCAAGCTGTGCATCGGTCAGCCGCATGAGGCCTTCGCGGTCGTGAAAGCGATGCAGAAGACCGGCATCTATCCCGATTTCGTCGTCGTCGACGGAGCCGAGGGCGGCACCGGGGCCGCGCCGCTGGAGCTGTCGGATCATGTCGGCATGCCGCTGATCGATGGGCTCGTTCTGATGCGCAACGCTTTGGTCGGCGCGGGCGTGAAGGGCAAGGTGCGGCTGGCGGCGTCCGGCAAGGTCTATTCCGGCTATGGGCTGGCGCAGAACCTCGCGATCGGGGCGGATTGGTGCAATGCCGCGCGGGCCTTCATGTTCTCGATCGGCTGCATTCAGGCGCAGCGATGCCACTTGGGCACCTGTCCGACCGGGGTGACTACGCAGGACAAGAGCCGCCAACGCGGCCTCGTGCCCGAGGTGCAGGGCCCCCGTGCCGCGCGCTTTCACGCCAAGACTCTGGAGGCGCTTGCCGACATCGTCGCGGCCGCCGGGCTGGAGCATCCGAGCGAGCTGCAGCCCCACCACATCGTGCATCGCACTGCCGTGCGCGAAGCTCGCACCATCGAAAAGATCTATCCCTTTTTGCCCGCGAACATCCTCAACGACGATCCGGGCAGCACCGATTACGCGGACTGGTGGGAGGCGGCCGATGCGGACAGCTTCAAGCCGCGCATCGACCTCAATGCCAAGCGCACTAGCCTGCATCACAAAGCCGAATTGAAAGAGGCCTGACATGAGCAAGAGCGTATCCGACATCATCGCCGAAACCCTCGTTTCGGCGGGGGCGCAGCGCGTCTACGGGATCGTGGGCGACACCATCAATCACTTCACCGATGCGGTGCGCCGCTCGGACCTGAGCTGGGTCCATGTGCGCCACGAAGAGGTCGGCGCACTCGCGGCGGGTGGCGAGAGCTACATGACCGGGGAGCTGTCGGTCTGCGCGGGGACCACCGGGCCCGGGAGCCTGCATTTCGTGAACGGCATTTTCGAGAGCCATCGCAACGGCGCGCCCGTGGTGCTGATCGCCTCGAATATCGAGCGCGCGGAGGAGGGCTTGGGTTTCCCGCAGGAGGTCGATCAGAAGAAAATCTACGAGCAGGCTTCGGTGTTCTGCGAGCGGATCAGCCATCCTGACCAAGCGCGCCGGATCACCGTGCAGGCGGCGCAGGCCGCGCTGACCAAGGGCGGCGTCGCGGTGGTCATCGTCAATGGCGACATGTTCCGCGAGACTACGAAGGACGATCTGCAATGGGCCGTGCATCGCCCGCAGCCGATGATGCGCCCCTCGGACGCCGATCTCGACACCTTGGCGGGCATGATCGCCGAGGCCGAGCGGATCACGATCTATGCGGGCATCGGCGCGCGCGGGGCAGCCGCCCAGATCCGGGCGCTGTCGGAGCGGCTCGCCGCCCCGGTCGCGCATACGACGCGGGCAAAGGAATTCATCGAGCCGGACATGCCCAACTATGTCGGCATGACCGGGATCTTGGGCAATCGCGCGGGTATGGAGGCGATGGGCGATTGCGACCTGCTGCTCTGTCTGGGTAGCGATTTCGCCTATACGCAGTTCTATCCGGGCAAGGCCAAGATCGTGCAGCTCGACATTGATCCCACCCGGCTGGGACGGCGCGCGCCGATCCATCTGGGACTTGCGGGCGATGTCGGCGATACGATCGACGCGCTGCTGCCGCGCCTTGCCCCGCGCGAGCCCGGCAAGCATCTGGATCGGGCGCTGAAAGCCTATGCCGAGGACCTCAAGGGCTACCTCGATAGCGCGGAAGAACCCGACCCGAGCCTGATCCACCCGCAGCACCTGACCGAGTTGCTCGACCGGTTCGCGGCGAAGGACGCGATCTTCACCGCAGATGGCGGCTCGCCCATGGTCTGGCTGCTGCGGCACCTGTCGGCCAACGGGTCGCGGCGCTTCCTGACCTCGCTGCTGCACGGCACGATGGCGAACGCCTATCCGCAGGCGCTGGGCATTCAGGAGGCATACCCCGAGCGTCAGGTGATCGCGATGTGCGGCGATGGCGGGATGACCATGCTGATGGGCGACCTGCTGACGCTTGTGCAGGAGAAGCTTCCGGTTAAACTGCTCGTCTACAACAACGCCTCGCTCGGCTTTGTGGAGATGGAGCAGCGGGTGGAGGGGATGCTCGACGCCTTCACCGAGCTGCACAATCCCGACTTCGGCGCGATGGCACGGGCGATCGGGATGGAGGGGATGCGGGTCGAGAGCGCGACCGACCTCGACGGCGCGGTGCGCGACTGGCTTGCCGCTCCGGGGCCTGCGCTGCTCGACGTGAAGGTGAACCGGATGGAGCTGGTGATGCCGCCGAAGATCAAACCGGCGCAGGTGGGGTCAACCGCGCTCTTTGGCGTGAAGGCGGTGCTCAACGGGCGCGCCGATGAGGTGGTCTCGCTGATGCGCGACAACTTCCTGCGCTGATCGGATGTCGGGCTAGACGCAGCCGCCGCAAGGGGTTCGCGGCGGCTGCTACCCGACGGAGACGAGTGTGGGGATATCTCCGTCAGGGTCTCGTGTTGCCCCCCGAGGGACAGAAACGGACAAATCCTCCGGCCCGAGCGCGCTGCACGCATTGTCTCGGCACGAAGGCGTCCAAAATGTCTATGCTGCACGAAGGACTGACCCGCCATGGGGAGGCTGATCGACGGCAACATTGGGCATTTGCACCGGATGGAACCCGTCACGCAACCGTAATCCTGTCGTACAGAGCGGATATTCGCCTGTGGTGCCGCAAGAAAAGGCAACCGACCGAAAACAGGAGGGCGACATGGACGAAACGGCGCGGATATTGGCAGAGGCCGCGCGCCTTCTGAAAATCACGCCGCGACGGGCCGAGCCGCTGGCGGGCGGCGATTTGAGCCCGGTGCTGGCGCTAGACCTGCCGACCGGAGAGCGGGTGATCGCCAAGGGCGGGCCTCACCCCGAGATCGAGGCGGAGATGCTGCGTGCACTCGCTGAGGCGGGCGCGCGGGTGCCGAAGGTGATCTCGGCCTCTCGGGTCTGCCTCGTGATGGAGGCCTTGCCGCAGCACGGAGGCCTAAGGGGTGCGGGGTGGCTGGAACTGGGCGAGATACTTCGGCGCCAGCACCGCGCGCCGGGGGCACCGGATGAGGCGCCCTACGGCTGGCCCGACGAGTATGCCTTCGGCCCGGTGCCGATCCCGAATGCAGTGCGCCCGACATGGCCCGAGTTCTGGGCCGAGGCGCGGCGGGCGATCTATCAGCTCTGGCCCGCGCTGGTGCATCTGCGCCTGTTCGGCTCGGGCTATCACGGAATGGTGGCGGGGCTTCTGGACCGGATCGGCGTCTAGCGGGGAACCAGCGCGTCGGTAAGGCGCTTTGCCTGCATCGAAAGGTGGTACACGGTGCAATTGGTGACTATCTCCCCTACGCAACTTCAGAAGTTGAACTGGTCGCGCGGCTTGCCCGCAGCGCTTGCGCTGAGCGGGCTGGTCGCGATCGTGCTGTCACTCGATCTGCCGCGCGGGCAGGAACTCGCGGCGCTTGGCGCGGGCTTCGCCACCTCGACGGGGCAGGGCAAGTCGATCCGCAATCGGCGCTGGCCGGTCACCTTCCTCGATATTGCGGGCAAACTGGTCGGGATCTTCGCCGGCATGATCGCCGCGAAGGTCATGATCGGGGGTGTCGCGCTGAGCGTACCGGGAATGCTGCTTGGCGCGTTCGCCGTTGGCCTGCTCTCGCGCCGCGATATGAGCCTGTGGTGGCTGTTTCTGCAAAGCTGGCTGTTCTTCTCGCTCTCGACCTTCCTCGTGCAGTTCATCCCGTCGCCCGGGCCGGTACTGCTCGCCGTCGGCGGCGCGATGGTCTGGGTCTTGGCGGTGGAAGAGGCGGTGCGGGTGATCTGGAAACACTTCGCGCCGAAGACGGGGCCGAAGCTCGATGGGCAGGTGCCGCCCGATGGCGTTGCGCCGCTCAACTCGCTGATCGGTCAGGGGCTGCAGGCGATGGGCGCGGTGGGCTTGTCCTACGGGATCGCAGTGGCTTTCTCGATCAATCACCCCTACTGGGCGCCGCTCTCGGCGCTGTTGATGCTTCGCCCGCGTCCCGGCATGACATGGGACCGGGTGCTGGTGCGCAGCCTCGCGACCCTCGCAGGCGGGCTGGGGGCGAGCCTGCTTGTGCTGTGGCTGGGGCCAGACAGTTTCGTGATGCCGGGGCTCTATGTGATCTTCGGCGTGACTGCGATCCTGTTCGCGCCGCCCGCGCATTACCCGACCTTTGTGGCCTTCCTGACCGCGCTGATCGTGGTGATGGTCTCGATGGGCAATGATGCGCCTTTGTCGAACGCTTGGGGCCGGGTCGCGGGGACGGTGCTGGGCGGGGTCTCGGCCTTGGCGATGAGCTACCTCGCCCATGCGATCCGCAAGCGGCTCGGTTGGGAAGAAAGCCTGCCCGAAAGCGATGCCGCCTGAATGAAAACGGACGCCCCGAAAGGCGGCCGTTTCAATTCGCGTTAGGGTGCGATCACTCGGGCAGGATGCGCACGCCACCCTTCGCCGCCGAGCTGGCCAGCAGCGCATAGGCCTTGAGCGCGGTCGAGACAGCGCGCTTGCGCGGCTCTGCCGGTTTCCACGGCAGCGGCCCCATCGCCTCGCGGCGCGCGGCCAGAACATTGTCGGCCACGGCGAGGTTGATCGTGCGGTTGGGGATGTCGATCTCGATGATGTCGCCGGTTTCGACGAGGCCAATCGTGCCGCCTTCTTCCGCTTCCGGGCTGACATGGCCGATGGAAAGCCCCGAGGTGCCGCCCGAGAAGCGTCCGTCGGTCAGCAGCGCGCATTTCGCGCCGAGGCCCTTCGATTTGAGGTAGGAGGTCGGGTAGAGCATTTCCTGCATCCCCGGACCGCCGCGCGGGCCCTCGTAGCGAATGATGACCACCTCGCCCTCGACGACCTTGCCGGTCAGGATTCCCGACACCGCGTCGTCCTGGCTCTCGAACACTTTCGCGGGGCCCGAGAATTTCAGGATCGAGTCGTCGACGCCCGCGGTTTTCACGATGCAGCCCTGCTCGGCGATGTTGCCGTAGAGCACCGCCAGACCGCCATCTTGCGAGAACGCATGTTCCGCCGTGCGGATCACGCCGTTTTCGCGGTCGCGGTCGAGCTCTTTGTAGCGGTTCTCGGTCGAGAAGGCCTGCGTCGTGCGCACACCGCCCGGGGCCGCGCGGTAGAACTGATCCGTGGCGTCGTCATTGGCGACCATCACGTCCCATTTCGACAGGGCTTCGGCCATCGTTTCCGAATGCACGGTGCGCACGTCCTGATGGATCAGACCGGCTCGGTTCATCTCGCCAAGGATGCCCATGATGCCGCCCGCGCGATGGACGTCTTCCATGTGGACGTCCTGCTTGGCGGGCGCCACCTTGCAGAACACCGGAACCTTGCGCGAGAGGCGGTCGATGTCTTCCATCGTGAAGTCGACCTTGCCCTCATGCGCGATCGCCAGAAGGTGCAGCACCGTGTTGGTCGACCCGCCCATCGCGATATCGAGGCTCATTGCGTTCTCGAAGGCTTCGAAAGTGGCGATCTCGCGCGGCAGCAGGCCCTTGTCTTCCAGCTCGTAATGGCGGCGCGTGATCTCGACGATCTTGCGGCCCGCCTCGAGGAACAGCTCCTTGCGGTCGGCATGGGTCGCCAGCATCGAGCCATTGCCCGGCAGCGCCAGACCCAGCGCTTCGGCGAGGCAGTTCATCGAGTTCGCGGTGAACATGCCCGAGCACGACCCGCAGGTCGGGCAGGCGGCCTTCTCGATCGCGAGCACGTCCTCGTCGGAATACTTGTCGTCGGCCGCAGCCACCATCGCATCGACCAGATCGAGGTCGTGACCGATGATTTCCGCGCCTTCCTTGCCGGCCTCCATCGGGCCGCCGGAAACGAAGATCACCGGAATGTTCAGGCGCATCGCGGCCATCATCATGCCGGGGGTGATCTTGTCGCAGTTCGAGATGCAGACCATCGCATCGGCGCAATGCGCGTTGACCATGTATTCCACGGAGTCCGCGATCACTTCGCGCGAAGGCAGCGAATAGAGCATCCCGTCATGGCCCATCGCGATCCCGTCATCGACCGCGATGGTGTTGAATTCCTTCGCGACGCCGCCCGCGCTCTCGATCTCGCGCGCGACCATCTGGCCGAGGTCCTTGAGGTGGACGTGGCCGGGCACGAATTGCGTGAAGGAGTTCACGACCGCGATGATCGGCTTGCCGAAGTCGTCATCGGTCATGCCGGTGGCGCGCCACAGACCGCGCGCACCCGCCATGTTGCGGCCATGGGTGGATCTACGGGAACGATAAAAGGCCATAAGATTTCCGTTTCTGTCGCGCCCGAGGGGACTCGGGCAATTTCCTGTCGCAGGCCTGAATATAACATGGATCGCCCAATGAACAGTGGCGAGATGGCGCGGGTGGGGTGTGCGATGGTGCGAGATGTTGGGGGAGGGGCGCGTCTCGGCGCAAAGGCTGATTGCTTTAAAGAAGGGGCGGGCGCGGCCCGAGCTGGCCGCCCGCGCCAAGAGCTGTCGCAAAGCTTGCGCATCCGCTCCTCACGCCTACCTTTCACGCGATGCCCGAGACCGCCGCCACGCCCCTCCTGCCGCAACGCTTCGCCGACTGGTTCGCCAGCCGCGGCTGGCAACCGCACAGGCATCAGCTCGACGTGCTGTCGGCGCGCGAAGATACGCTGCTGATCGCGCCGACCGGGGGCGGCAAGACGCTGGCGGGTTTTCTGCCGTCGCTCGTCGATCTGGCCGAGGGATACGAGGGGCTGCACACGCTCTATGTCTCGCCGCTCAAGGCGCTGTCCAAGGACATCGCCCGCAACCTGCGCGCGCCGGTGGACGAGATCGGGCTGGAGCTGCGGATCGAGGATCGCACCGGCGACACGTCCGCCACGCAGCGTCGCCGCCAGCGGGTCGATCCACCACAGATTTTGCTGACGACGCCGGAGAGTCTCGCGCTGATGCTGTCCTACCCGGAAGCGCCGAAGATCTTCGCAGGCGTGAAGCGGGTGGTGCTCGATGAAATCCACGCGCTGGCAGAGAGCAAACGCGGCGATCAGCTGATGCTGGGCGTCGCGCGGCTGCGCAGCCTGTCGCCGGGCCTGACCGTCACGGGGCTGTCGGCCACGGTTGAAGCCCCGCAGGCGCTGGCCGATTTCATGGGCGGCGCGCGGGTGATCATGGCCGATCCAGGCCCGCCCCCCGATATCGAGATGCTGCCGACCGAGCGTCCCGCACCGTGGGCGGGCGGCGGCGGGCGGCACGCCGCGCGCGATGTGATGGCAGCGATCGAGGACGCGCGGCTCAGCCTTGTCTTCCTCAACACACGGGCGCAGGCCGAGCTGTTCTTTCAGGCGCTCTGGGAGGTGAACGACAACGCATTGCCGATCGGGCTGCATCACGGCTCGCTCTCGCGCGAGGCCCGCCACAAGGTCGAGGAGGCGATGGCCAGAGGCGAGTTGCGCGCGGTGGTCTGCACCGGCTCGCTCGATCTGGGGCTCGACTGGGGCGATGTCGATCTGGTCCTGCAGGTCGGCGCGCCGAAGAACGTCAAGCGCCTCGTGCAGCGGATCGGGCGCGCCAATCACCGCTATGACGAACCCTCGCGCGCGCGGATCGTGCCGGCAAACCGCTTCGAGATTGTCGAATGTGCCGCCGCCTTGGAGGCCGTGCGCGAGAACGATCTGGACGGCGGCGGGCGGCGCTGGCGCGGGCCGCTCGACGTGCTGTGCCAGCATATCCTGCTCACAGCCTGCGCCGGGCCGTTTGAGACGGATGCGCTTTATGCGGAAGCGCTGCGGGCGGGGCCTTACGCGAATTTGCCACGCGCGGATTTCGACGCTTGTCTGGAGTTCTGCGCGACGGGCGGTTACGCGCTGCGGGCCTATGACCGCTGGCAGCGCCTGTTGCAGCGTGATGGCAAATGGCAGCTCCGCGACCCGCGCGCGACCCGCGATCTGCGGATGAATATCGGCACGATCACCGAGACCGAGAAGCTGAAAGTCCGCCGCAAATCCCGGCGCGGCGGCACGCCCTTGGGCGAGGTGGAGGAAGGGTTCGCCTCGTCTCTCACCCCCGGAGACACTTTCTTGATCGGCGGGCAGGTCGTCCGCTACGAGGGCCTGCGCGAGATGATCGTGGAGGTGACGAATGCCGCCACGCGCGAGCCGAAGATCGCCGTCTTCTCGGGGCTGAAGATGGCGACCTCGCTGGAGCTGTCGCAAAGGGTGCAGCGCCTGATCGCCACGCCCGAGGACTGGGATCAGCTGCCTCCCGATACCCGCGAGTGGCTGGCGCTGCAGTGTGAGATTTCCACGCTGCCAGCCCCCGGCACGCTGACCTGCGAGACCTTTCTGCGCGGCGGGCGGGCGTTCTTCTGCCTCTACGGGTTCGCCGGGCGCAACGCGCATCAGACGCTCGCGCTGCTGCTGACACACCGGATGGAGCAGGCGGGGCTCGGGCCGCTGGGGTTCGTCGCCACCGATTACGCGCTGCTAATCTGGTCGATCGATCCGGTCGAAGACCCCGCGCCGCTGCTCTCAGTCGAAGGGTTGCGGGAAGGCCTGCGCGACTGGCTGGAGAGCAACGCGGTGATGAAGCGCGCGTTTCGGTCGATCGCGACGATTGCGGGCCTCATCCAGCGTAACCTGCCGGGGCAGCGCAAATCGGGCAAACAGGCGACGTTTTCGTCCGATATTCTCTACGACACCCTGCGCCGCTACGACCCCGATCATCTGCTATTGCGCATCACCCGCGAGGAGGCGAGCCGGGGCCTCGTCGATTTCGAGCGGATCGAGGAGATGCTGGCCCAGGGCAAGAGAATCGTGCATATCCGCGCCCCGCATGTGACGCCGCTGGCCGCGCCTTTGCTGTTGGAGCACGGGCAGGTCGGCATTCGCGGCGGCACGGGCGAGGCACGGCTGATGGAAGAAGAGGCGCAGGCAATGATGCGCGAGGCGGGGCTGGAATGAGAGAGATCACCTTCGCGGAGCAGCGGCTCATCGCGCAACCGTCGGGCGCGCTCTATTGGCCCGGGGAAGACGCGCTGATCGTGGCCGATCTTCACTTGGGCAAGTCCGAGCGGATGGCGCGGCGTGGCGGCGCGCTGCTGCCGCCTTTCGAGAGCCTCGACACGGTGATCCGGCTGGAGGCCGAGGTGCTGCGCCTCCGGCCTTCGCGGCTGATCAGCCTTGGCGATGCGTTCGACGACGATGCGGCGGCGGGAGAGATCGCCCCCGAGATCGCGGGGCGTCTGACCCGCATCGCGGCGCAGACCGAACTGCTCTGGATCGCGGGAAACCATGACCCGATCGGCCTTGGGCAGACCGTGGAAGAAACGCAAATCGGCCCGCTCACGCTGCGCCATATCGCAGACACCGGACCGGACCTTTCGGGGCATTACCATCCCAAAGCGACGATCGCGCGGCGGTCGCATCGGGCGTTTCTGGTGGGGCGCGATCACCTGATCCTGCCCGCTTTCGGCACCTATACCGGGGGGTTGGATTGCGACGGGCCGGAGCTGTCGTCTCTGGTCGGGGCGGGCATCGCTGTGCTGACCGGGCCGGGAATGCCGGTGCGCCCGATCGGTCAGAGCGCGCTGCGCCAGTCGCGATAGCCCGCGCGTTCCAACGCTTCGCGTGCGGCAATGAAACCGGGGCGGTCGGGCTCTGGATCGGGGATCGGCTCGACATGCGCCAGATCGCCCAGGCCCAGCCCGTGCTCGCGCCGCCCCGCCCGGATCAGCGCCAGATACCATTCGAACGGCGCGATCCCGTTCTGGCGCTGTAGCGCGCGATAGGTGAACGCGCGCTGGCCGTTCTCGAGCACCAGCGCGATCTTCTCGTAATGCAGCCCCGCGCCTTCGGCGGCATCGAGCGCGGGGATGTCGCTCTCCGTGATCTCGAACAGCACACCTTGGGTGCGCGCGTCGCTTTCGGTGATCGTAGCCTTCGCGCTCCCGTCGCGCCCGCGTTTCGAGAAATCGAGGCTGTGGCCGGGGATCGCCGCCAACCCGAGCACGCGGGCCGAGGGGCAGCGCGCGGCAAGCCGCGAGGTCAGCAGGTTGGAGCCGTAGGCGAGGTAGGGGATCATCCGCTCACCTGTAGGGTCATCGCGAATCTCTCCTGCGCGCCGGGCGGCAAGACCATGCCGTCGGGCCGCGCAGCCAGTTCCGGCCCGGCCCCTTCCGCGGCAGGCAGCCCGTGCCACGGCTCAACGCAGATATAGGGCGCACCGGGTTTCTGCCACAGGGCGAGATTGGGCAGGTTGGAAAAGCGGAAATCGAGCACCGGCGCCCCGTCGGCGAAGTAGCGCAGCCCGTCGCCCGCGCCTTCGGGGAAGATCATCGCATCGTCCTCATACTGCGCCGGATTGAGGGTCAGCGCGCCCGCCGTGAAGGGCGAGGGCATCCGCGCGCGCCCCAGCATCCCATTCGCGAGCCGTGCCAAGGCAGGCTCCGCCCCGTTGCGCAGCTCGATCCGATGCGAGCCGGTCGCGCCGGGTAGCGGCCAGCGGAACGCGGGGTGAAAGCCGAAGGAAAACGGCATCTCCCGGTCGCCCGCATTGCTGACCGTGGCGGTGACGCGCAGCTCCGCCTCCACGACCTCGTGAACGATCTCGAGGCGGAAATCGAACGGATAGGCCGCGGTCTCCTGCGAGGGCTCGAGCAGGTGGCAACAGCGGCTTTGCGTCAGCTCGGTCACGCGGAAGGGCAGGTGGCGGGCGAAGCCGTGCTTGGGGATCGCGTGGGGCGTGCCGTCGATTGTCACCCCTCCGGGCGCGGGAAGGCCGACGATGGGGAACAGGATCGGGGCCTGTCCGCTCCACCAGGCCGGGTCGCCCTCCCAGAGCAGCTCCTGCCCCTGATAGCTCAGCCCCTGCATCTCGGCGCCTAAATCGGCGATGGTGACGCTGAGGCTTTGGGAGGAAATCTGGGGCATGTGTCGGGATCCGGAGGTTGTGACGTATCGCGCCTTGGTATCGCGCAGCCGGAGATGATCCAAGCCCGTGTCCGTTTCGTGCCGAGTGAGGAGGGGAGCCGGGACTGGCGGCCTTCCAGTGGAAGGACGCCCGGTGAACGCCCGGAGCGCGAGCGGAGGGCCGGACGGGCGCGTGTGGTGAGAGATGAGGGCAGCGCCCGACCCTTGGGGTGAGCCGCGTCTCGGAAGGCTTCCAGTGGAAGCCTTCAGCGGCGAACGCGCCGCGCGTCGCGGTGCAGGGGGCGCTGTGTTGTCTTTGGTTTGGGCGGTTTATCTCGCAAGCCCGGAGGACGGGGAGGCTGTGAGCTGCATCGCCAATGCGCCCTCCTGGGGGGAGGGGTGAGCCGGGACTGGCGGCCTTCCAGTGGAAGGACGCCCGGCGAACGCCCGGAGCGCAAGCGGAGGGCCGGACGGGCGCGTGTGGTCAGAGATGAGGGTAGCACCCGAGCCTGGGTGGGCGCTGTGCTGTCGTCTGATTTGGGCGGTTTATCTCGCAAGCCCGAAGGACGGGGAGGCTGTGGGCTGCGTCGTCAATGCGCCCTCCCGGGGGGAGGGTCGGGCGCTGCCCGGGCTGGTCGCCCGGGCAGGGATCAAAAGAGAAACGCGCTAAATTTTTCTACTTTATCTAAAATATAAATAAGAATGTTGTTCTCTTGAAGCCATCTGGAAAAGGCAGCGCCGTAACCACTCTGTAGGGTTCCGATAACTAGGAATGCGATTTCAATGCGAAATAAACGATTTTTCCAAGGCGCATACTTGTCGCGTGCTAATTTCAGATCAGTGATTGCTTTGGCGAGATCATTATCCTCTGGAACCGCATAGTACCCACCTGTAGCACCAATTGTTCGTTCGATATCAAAGCATAAAGCCCTATTCTCCTCTTCGGTGTTTGGTCCGTATGTGTTTTCTATTCCGGACTTCAATAGGCCTTTAGATATGAGAGACATATGAATATCGAAGGTTAGAGCAAGTCTCTGCTCATTTAGCTCACGATGCGCTTCCAAGCGGTTGATAGCAGAAACTATAGTCTCGCGATCAGCTTTTGAAATGCTTTCTTCGTACTTCGCGCGATCAAGGCCTATCCGCAATATCGCAAAGCAAATAATGATGGTGCCCGAAGCCTGAAATGCCTCGTGCTTCCCTTGGAGTAGAGGGGGGACGCAATTGAGTATCCATATCCCAATATAGGCGAGATAAATCGCCAATATTCTCAGTGGCTCAGGAACCTTCTCTAGCCTCCTCAAACATCCAGCTCCTCCACGAACTGCGCGTTCTCCTGAATATACTGGAACCGTAGTTCGGGCTTTTTCCCCATCAACCTTTCCACCAGATCGCCGGTCTCGTTCGGCTCGTCGTCGTGGATCGTCACCCGGATCAGCTTGCGCGTGTCGGGGTGCATCGTGGTCTCTTTCAGGTCCTTCGCGTCCATCTCGCCCAGACCCTTGAAGCGCTGCACGTCGATCTTGCCTTTGCCGCCCAGACCTTTCTCCAGCATCGCGTCCTTCTCGGCGTCGTCGGCCACATAGACGCGCTTGGCGCCCTGGGTCAGGCGATAGAGCGGCGGGCAGGCCAGATAGAGGTGCCCCTGATCGATCATCGGGCGCATCTGGGTGAAGAAGAAGGTCATCAGAAGCGAGGCGATGTGGGCTCCGTCGACATCCGCATCGGTCATGATGATGATCTTGTCGTAGCGCAGATCGTCGACGTTGAACTTGGTGCCGAGCCCCACGCCGAGCGCCTGCGTCAGATCGTTGATCTCCTGGTTCGAGCCGAGCTTGGAGCTTGCCGCGCCGAGCACGTTGAGGATCTTGCCGCGGAGCGGCAGCAGCGCCTGGTTCTTGCGGTCGCGCGCCATCTTGGCCGAGCCGCCTGCCGAGTCGCCCTCGACGATGAACAGCTCCGTGCCCGAACGGTTCGTGGCCGAGCAATCGACCAACTTGCCGGGCAGACGCAGCCGCTTGGTGGCCGATTTGCGCTGGGTCTCTTTCTCTTGCCGGCGCTTGAGGCGTTCCTCGGCGCGCAGCACGAGGAAATCGAGGATCGCGCCTGCGGATTTCGTGTCCGAGGCCAGCCAGTTGTCGAAGTGGTCGCGCACGGCGCCTTCGACCAGACGCTGCGCCTCGACGGTGGCAAGGCGGTCCTTGGTCTGGCCCACGAATTCCGGCTCGCGGATGAAGCACGAGACCAGCGCACAGCCGCCTGTGATCAGGTCGTCGCGGGTGATCTGCGCGGCCTTCTTGTTGTTCACCAGCTCGCCATAGGCGCGGATACCCTTGAGGATCGCCGACCAGAAGCCCGCCTCGTGGGTGCCGCCCTCGGGCGTCGGCACGGTGTTACAGTAGGACTGGATGAAACCGTCGCGCGACGGCGTCCAGTTGATCGCCCATTCGACCGAGCCCGGCACGTTGAACTTCTCGCGGAACTCGACCTTGCCCGAGAAGGGGCGGTCGGCATAGGTGCTTGCGCCGCTCAGCGTCTCGGTCAGGTAATCGGCGAGGCCGCCGGGGAAATGGAACGTGGCCTCGGTCGGCGTTTCGCCGTCATCGACCTCGGACTTCCAGCGAATCTCCACGCCCGAGAAGAGATACGCCTTCGAGCGCACCATCTTCAGCAGGCGCGCGGGCTTGAAACGGTGATGGCCGAAGATCTGCTCGTCGGCATGGAAGGTGACGGTGGTGCCGCGACGGTTGGGCGCCGCGCCGATCTTCTGCACCGGACCTTCGGGGATGCCGCGCGAGAAGCGCTGTTCATACAGCTCCTTGTTCTTGGCGACCTGAACGACCATCGAATCCGACAGCGCGTTGACCACCGAGGCGCCCACGCCGTGCAGACCGCCCGAGGTCTCGTAGGCGTCGCCCGAGAACTTGCCGCCCGCGTGCAGCGTGCAGAGGATGACTTCCAGCGCGGATTTGCCGGGGAATTTCGGGTGCGGGTCGATCGGGATGCCGCGCCCGTTGTCGCGGATGACGACGGAATGATCGGCGAGCAGCTCGACCTCGATGCGGTTGGCGTGACCGGCCACCGCTTCGTCCATCGAGTTGTCGAGCACCTCTGCCACCATGTGATGAAGCGCGCGCTCGTCCGTGCCGCCGATATACATGCCGGGGCGTTTTCGCACGGGTTCGAGACCTTCGAGCACCTCGATCGAGGAGGCGTCATAGGAATCGGTCTGGGGCGTCAGAAGATCGTCGGCCATGCTGCTCGCTTTCTCTTGTAGTTTTCTAAACAAGAGATACCGCAGGTTGGGGCGGAGGAGCAAGAAGACCCCACCGCCCCGATCCGCTTCGAAAGCCCCACACCCCCGAAAACGTCCGGCCCTTACGCGACGCGCGCCATGAGCAGCATCGACCCCACCGCCATCGCGATACCGAAGACTTCCCGCAAGGCGAGTTTTTCACCGAACAGGACGACTCCCATCGTAACCAGAGCCATCAATGTGAAAAGCGCCGAGGCCACGCCCGTTTGTGCCAGCGACACATGCCGCAAGGCCAGAAACCAACCTGCTGCCGAAGCGGCGTAAAGCACGCAACCTAGGAAGACAGACGGCGAATGCAGCGCGTGACCTTTATCAACGGCGGATTTCAGAACGAAATCTCCCGCGATCACGATCAGCGTCGCACCCAAACACAGGCTGTATCCAAGCAAAGCAGACATGGTTACCTCGAACCCTCTTCACCCCGACAAAATGACGTAAGGGAAGCTGTATTGCTAAGAGGAATTCACCCCGCTGCGGAAAACCCGACCACTTGGTCAGGGAGACCTGACTGAAAGGCGAAGTTGGGTTGAGCGCCTGCCCATCGCTTGAGCAGAGCGCGTATCCGCGCCGTCTTCGCATACACCTTTCGAATTAGGCGCGACGCGAGGTTCGCCGAATCAAACCGCCTCGGCTTCGCGCTTCTCCCACATCGCGCGGAAGGCTTTGCGGCTCTGGCACAGTTTGATCCAGCTTTGCAGGCGCGGGTAGGGGGCGAGGAACTCCGGGTGGTCCTGCCCGTAGCGCAGAACCTCGGCCAGATTGAGATCGGTCACGGTGAACCGGCCGCCCACGATATGGCTATGCGTCTCGAGATGGGTCTCGAGCGTGGTCAGCGGCCGGGCGAGCTTCGAGCAGAGAGACGCGATCTCGGCCTTGCCTTCGGGCGTGTCCTGCTCCTTGCGGCGATAGACGAAGCTGAGCGCCAGCGCGTCGGTCTCGATCCAGGTCGCGGCGAAGAGCGCCCATTGCTCCATTTGCGACAGTTCGCGCTCGTGCGCAGGGGCGAGCGGCCCTCCCGCCTTGCGTGCGAGATGCAGGTTGATCGCGAGCGACTCCGTCAAGATAAGCCCGTCTTCCTCCAGCACCGGGATCGCGCCCATCGGCGAGAGCTTGCGAAATTCGGGCGAGCGGGTGTTGAGCGGAACCTCCGGCGCGAGCGGATCCTTGAAACGGTTCGCCTGCACGACTCGGCGCAGACGGAACGGCAGGCCCAACTCCTCGAGCAACCACAGCGCCCGGCTCGCCCGCGAATGATAGTTGCCGTAGATCGTGATCATGTCCGTTCCTTCGTTTCGCTCGATTTTGTGGCGTTTTTGCCGCCGGAGGCCCAGCAGACACGGGTTTTTGATGCGTATCAAGGCACATCACGCGGGATTGCGCGATGCTCCGCAAGGTTCAGCCAACGGAGGGATACGCATGAAAGATCAGCTCATGAGCGACGCGACGAAACCGGCCAAGGCCGCAGCCGGGAAGGCAGAGGCTGTCGTCAAGCCGATCGATCCCGCCGAGGCGCATCCCGCGATCACCCCGCCAGAGCCGAAGGCGACCGGCCCGAAGAGCTTCCCGCGCGTCGATCCCAGTGCGGTGCGGCTGGCTTTCGAGACCGGGAAATACCCCTACAAGCGCAAGATGGCGCGCGCCGCCTATGAGAAAGAAAAGGCGGAGCTTCAGGCGGAGCTGCTGAAGGTCCAGAAATGGGCGCAGGAGAGCGGCGAGAAATTCGTGATCCTTTTCGAGGGCCGCGATGCGGCGGGCAAGGGCGGTACGATCAAGCGCTTCACCGAACATCTCAACCCGCGCTTTGCCCGGGTCGTCGCACTCAACAAGCCCTCGGAAGAGGAACTCGGTCAGTGGTATTTCCAACGCTATGTCGAGCATCTGCCGACCGCGGGCGAGATGACCTTCTATGATCGCAGCTGGTATAACCGCGCGGGTGTGGAGCGCGTGATGGGCTTCTGCAAACCCAACGATTACCTCGAATTCATGCGCCAGACCCCGGAGTTGGAGCGGATGTTCGTGCGCTCGGGGGTTCGGCTTTACAAGTACTGGTTCTCGGTCACCCGCGAGGAGCAGCGCCGCCGCTTCCAATCGCGCGAAACCGATCCGCTCAAGCGCTGGAAGCTGTCGCCGATCGATCTGGCGAGCCTCGATCGCTGGGACGATTACACCGAGGCGAAAGAGGCGATGTTCTTCTACACCGACACCGCCGATGCGCCATGGACCATCGTGAAGTCGAACGACAAGAAGCGCGCGCGGCTGAACTGCATGAAGCATTTCCTGTCGACGCTGGACTATCCCGACAAGGATCCCACGATCGCAACGCCGCCCGATCCGCTGATCGTGGGCCATGCGAGCCATGTCGTGCATTCGTCCGAGCATATTCTTGGCGCATCTCTTCATCCCGATCAGCGCCGCGTGACCAAATCCTGAGCATGTGATTGCCGATGGCGATTTCGGTGACCGGTGGGGCTTGTCCCTCCGCCGGTTGCATTCCATGTGAAAGGTAACAACCGGAGGAGAGCATGGGCTGGAACGAAAGATTCGCCGGAGAAGAGTATCTCTATGGCACGACCCCGGCGGATTTCGTGGCGCGTCAGGCATGGCGTCTCGCTCCGGGGGCGCGGCTTCTGAGTATCGCTGACGGCGAAGGTCGTAACGGCACCTATCTCGCCAGCCTCGGAGTGCAGGTCACAGCCCTCGAGCCGTCGGAAAACGCGCGCCGCAAGGCCGCGGAACTGGCGCAGGAGCGGGGCGTGTCGATGCAGACGATCGACGCCGACCTGCGTGGCTACGATTGGCCGCGCGGGGAATATGACGCCGTTCTCGCCTGTTTCATCCAATTCGCCGATACTGCCTTTCGGGCGGAGATTTTCGACGGTATCGCGACCGCGCTCAAACCGGGCGGGCTCGCATTGATCCACGGTTTCGCGCGCCGCCAGCCGCGCTACGGCACGGGCGGACCGGGGGTCGTGGAGCAGCTCTACGATCTCGATCTCCTGCGCGATGCCTTCCCGCGCTGGGAGGTGCTGCATCAGGCCGATTACGATGCCGATCTCGACGAGGGCGCGGGCCATTCAGGCCGCGCGGCGCTGATCGATTTCGTCGCCCGTAAACCCGAGCGGTGATTCCGCAGATTTCGGCATAAAGTCAGGGTTTCGCGCGGCTTATACGCGGGGTGCCTGACTTTCCGTCGCAACTTAAGTGCGATTTCTAGGCGATTTGCGCGTTCGATCGGCAATAGGCCGGAACCTGCCTAAGACCCGGTGCCTCCCTATCGTCCCGGTAGGGGAAATGTGTGCCTGCGCACATAGGAGTGTCTTCGGATTGACACGAATGCGTGTAACCTCAAACCTGTACGTTTCTTGCCATCGCAGATTGGAGTTCCACATGCGTAAGCCTCTCCTCGCCCTGACCTTCACCCTCGCCGCCAGCGCCGCTTTCGCGCAGTCGCCCAAAGACGCTGTCGAAGCGCGCCAAGGTTTCTTCGATTTGCTCGGCGCCCAGATGGCCGTGCTCGCGCCGATGGCGCAGGGCAAGATGGACTTCGACGCAGCCAAGGCACAGACCGCCGCCAACAACATCGCGGCGCTCGCGAAGGTCGACATCTCGCCGCTCTTCGTCGAAGGCACTTCGGTCGACGACATGATGGAGACCCACGCGAAGTCGGAAATCTGGTCGAACATGGATCTGTTCATGGAAAAGGCGGATGCCCTCCATCAGGCCGCGGCGGAAATGCCCGATGCGGCAGGCAGCCTCGAGACGCTGCAGCCGGCGGTCGGTAAGCTCGGCGGCACCTGCAAGAGCTGCCACGACGAGTTCCGTTCGAAGTAACGCAGAATGAAAGACACCGCCGCCTCCCCCGCGAAGAAAACCGTCACGGTCTGGGACCCTGTCGTGCGTCTGTTCCACTGGCTTCTGGTGGCGGCTTTTGCCGCCGCCTGGGGTCTCGGGGAATGGGGGCCGAACCAGATGACATGGCATTTCTATGCCGGCTACGCGATCGCGGGGCTGCTGGCGGTGCGTCTGATCTGGGGATTCGTGGGGTCGCGCACGGCGCGGTTCTCGCATTTCCTCTATGGACCCAAGGAGGTGGCGAATTATCTTCGCCACCTGCCATCCAAGGAAAGCTCCGGCCATGTCGGGCATAATCCGCTGGGCGGCTGGTCGGTTCTCGTGATGCTCGCGCTGCTGATCGTGCAGGTCGTGACCGGGCTGACCTCCGATCCGCAGGATTACATCAACGTCGGTCCCCTTGCGGGCTCCGTGCCCGAGAGCATCAGCACGAGCTGGGCGCCGAAAATCCACGAATTCGTGGCGACCCTGCTGCTGATCGTCGTTGGAATCCATATCGCGGCCATCGTCTATTACCGGACGTGGAAGGGTGTGAACCTCGTGAAGCCGATGATCACGGGTAAGAAAGAAGTAGGCGAGTAACCGCTCTCTTGACCACCGCGTCGGGCGGGGCTAGCGCTCGCCCATGACGAGCACCGACCCATCCCAGAGCGCGCCACCGCCTCAGCCGCAAAACCAAGCGATGCCTCTCGCCCGCCACGTGCGGGCGATCTTCACTTTGGGTCTGCCGCTGATCGGCTCCAACCTCGCGCAGATGCTGCTCAACGTGACTGATACCGTGATGGTGGGCTGGTATGGCGTCGAGGCGCTGGCGGCGCTGGTGCTGGGTACCTCCTATTTCTTCTCGATCTTCATGCTGGGCAACGGGATCGCGCTGGCGGTGATGGGGCGCGTCTCGGCAAGCTTGGGCGCGGATGACGAGGTGCAGGCGCGGCGCGACACACGAATGGGGATCTGGCTGTCGATCCTGTTCGGGCTCGCGATGCTGCCGGTCTTCTGGAATTCCGGCGCGGTGCTGGAGATGCTGGGTCAGAAGCCCGAGATCGCGGCGCTCGCACAGGATTACCTGCGCATCCTCGGCTTCGCCCTCGCTCCCGGCCTCGCGATGATGGTGATCCGCTCGTACCTGTCCGCGCAGGAGCGAACGGCGGTGCTGCTCTGGATCACGCTGGGGGCTGTCCTGCTGAACGCGGGCGTCAACTGGATCCTGATCTTCGGCAATTGGGGCGCGCCGGAACTGGGCGTGCGCGGCGCGGCCATCGCCTCGCTGAGCGCGATGGTGCTGAACTTGGTCGCGCAAGCGATCTATGCCGCGCGTGCGCCGGGCCTGACCCATATCCGGCTGTTCCAGCGTTTCTGGCGACCCGATTGGGAGGCGTTCTGGATCGTCGCGAAAATGGGCCTGCCGGTGGGGCTGACCTCGGTGGCGGAAGGCTCGATGTTTCAGGCCTCGGCGCTGATGATGGGCTGGATCGGCACGATCGAACTCGCCGCGCACGGGATCGCGCTGCAGGTCTCCTCGATCACCTTCATGGTGCATGTCGGCCTGTCGAACGCCGCCACCGTGCGGGCGGGCCGGGCGCATGGGAAGCGTGACCCGCGCCTTTTGCGTGACGGGGCGCGGGTGGTGACAGGGCTCTCCGTGGGGTTCGGTCTGCTGACGGTGGCGGTCTTCGTCTTCGCCGGTCCTTGGCTCACGCGGCTCTTTCTCGATGCCGACAATCCGGCCACGCCGGAGATCGTCCTTTACGGCGTGCGTTTCCTGATGGTCGCGGCGATCTTCCAGCTGTTCGACCTGATGCAGGTGATGGCGCTGGGCCTATTGCGCGGCGTGCAGGACACGCGCGTGCCGATGTGGATGGCGGTGGCGAGCTATTGGCTGATCGGTATCCCGGCGAGCTACTTTCTCGCCTTCACGCTCGATTTCGGCGGCGTCGGGCTTTGGCTCGGCCTCGTGCTTGGCCTCGCTTCGGCAGGGGCGATGATGATGCGGCGGTTCTGGCGCGGGCCGTGGTTGCAGCCGCGCCAGTCAGTCGCTTAACGCACGCCGAGCCCCGCCTTCATCAGCGTCTTGCGCACCGGTCCGAGCGAATAGAGCGCGCCCAGAACGCCTGCGCGCAGGTCGCGCAGCGGCTGAGATTCCACCATCGAAGCGCGGTTGAGCAGATCGATCCCCACTTCGCGCGCCTTCACCTCCGGCCAGCGGCGGCGGTGATAGGCGTCGAGCATCTTCGCCTCGCCCAGATGCACCGGGTCTTCCTCGGCCAGCTTCAGAAGGCAGGCGAGGTCGGCGAGGCTCATGTTCAGCCCCTGCGCGCCGATCGGCGGAATGACATGCGCAGCCTCGGCGATCAGGGCCACGCGCTGGCCCGAGAACCGATCCGCGATCTGCGTCATCATCGGCCAGACCGCGCGGCGGGTCTCCAGCTTCAGCGGCCCGAGAAGCCCGGTCGAGCGTTCCATGATCGCCGCTTCGAATTCTTCCGTGGGCAGCGTGGCGAGGCGTTCGGCCTCGGCGGCGCGTTCCATCCAGACGATCGCGGAAGAGGGCTTGCCGTCACGATCAGGCAGCGGCACCAGCGTGAACGGACCGCCCGAGCGGTGGATCTCGGTCGAGACATTGTCATGCGGGATCGGGTGGGTGACCGCGAAGGCCAGCGCCTTCTGGCCATAGCGGATCGTCTTGACGCCAAGCCCCGCCGCTTCGCGCACGAAGGAATTGCGGCCATCGGCCCCGATCACGAGACGGGCGCGCACATGGGTGCCGTCGGAGAGCGTCACCTCGGCACCGCTTTCGCGGGTCACGAGGCCGGTCGTCGCGACGCCGGGGCGGAAATCGACGAGCGGGTTATCGGCCAGCGCGGCCACCAGCTCGCGGCGCAGCAGCCAGTTCGGGAAATTCCAGCCGAAGGGCTCGTCGGACAGATCGGCCGCGTCGAAATCGCGGGTCAGGCGCGCGGTCGGGCTTTCGCCGCCCGCATCCACGATCCGCATGATCTGCAGCGGCGCGGCATAGGGCAGGAGCCGATCCCAGATACCCGCCGCCTGCAGCACCTCGCGCGACGGGCGCAGGAACGCAGTCGAGCGCATATCCGCGCCCTCTGCCGCCTCTTCGGTGACCGGCTGCGTGGGGTCGACGCAGATCGTGGTGAAGCCCGCCTGCCCGAAGGCCGCGGCTGCGGTCAAACCGGCGACGCCGCCGCCGGAAATCAGGATATCGGTGTCGATGGGTGTGCGGGTCTCGGCCATGGGGCGCCTCCGTCAATGTCCGTGCCACTTTGCCCTCCGGCGCGGGCAGGTGCAATGATCCGCCGCCGGGATGCGACGCGGCGACACAGCGAAACGCAAGTCGGGGGTGTGCAGGTCCCGCAACGCGGGGCGCAAAAAAGAAACAGCCCGGATCGCGCGGATCCGGGCCGTGTTCGCCAAGGGCGAGAATTCTTCTAATGCGACGTCAGCCGCCTGCGGTCATCACCACGATGAGGCCGAGCATGATCCAGGTGGCGCCCACGGCCCAGAGGATCAGGCCGCCAAGGCCCATGATCGCGACCATGCCCGCGGCCAGAGCCACGACGACAAGCGCGAGGGTGAACATGAAAGCCGGCGAAATCTGCTTGTGCTCGGTTTCGGAATGATCGGCCACATAGGCCGAAACGCCGGAATCGGCGGTCGTCATGGTCATAATCGATTCTCCCGTTTGCTGTCTCCCTGACAGGCCACCGTGATTTAAAGATGCATCTCGTTTCGATAAAGATGCGAAGCCGTGCCATATTGTCGCAGCGCCGTCACTTTCCCTTCATGCGCGCGTGATTTTGCGCAGGAACCCGGCGAGATCGGCTGTGTGATAGTGGATGTGATCCTCCGGCGCGGGGGCAGGGGCGACATGCACGGTCTTCATCCCGATCGCATGGGGATGGCGCAGGTTGCGGGCGTCGTCTTCGAACATCGCACCGCGGTCGGGCGCGATCCCGGCCTGCGCGAAGACCCGGTCGAAAGCTTCGGCGCGGGGCTTGGGGTGAAACTCGGCATGTTCGACGCCATAGATCCCGTCGAACAGCCCCGTCAGCCCGCGCGCCGCGATCACCCGCGTCGCATAGGGGGCCGAGCCGTTCGTATAGACGATCTTGCGCCCCGGCAGGGCTTCGATGCCTGCGCGCAGTGCCTCATCCACCACCAGATGGTCGAGCGAGATCTCGTGCACCTCGTGCAGATAGGGGGCAGGATCCACGTCGTGCTCGTGCATCAGACCCGCCAGCGTGGTGCCGTAAAGCTGCCAATAGTGGTTGCGCAGATGGTCGGCCCGCGCGCGATCGACGCCCAGCGAGCGCATCACGAAATCGGTCATCTTCACTTCGATCTGGTCGAAGAGACGCGCCTCTGGCGGGTAGAGCGTGTTGTCGAGATCGAACACCCAGGCGTCGACATGCGCGAAATCGGCAGCGAGATCGCGGTCGGCAGGGGTGGCGGAGGCGGGGGCAGGCGCGGAGCTGTCTGTCATGGGCTGCAAGCTAGGTCGCGGGGCGCGCAGGTGCAATCTGCTTGTCACCGGGGGCGGCCCGCGCCTAATCTCTGGCAGAACGCGAAAGCAGGTTGCATGCAAAAAGACGCCTACACTCTCATACTCGACGCCATCGACGAAGGCGTTTACCGCCCCGGGGACCGTTTGGTCGAATCCGAATTGGCGGAGCGGTTCGGAGTGTCACGCACCCCGGTACGCGAGGCGCTGCAACGGCTGGAAACCCAGCAAATGCTGGCCCGCGACGGGCGGTCGCTGATCGTGGCCTCGCTCGATCACAACCAGCTGGCGGAGCTCTATATCGTGCGCGCCGAACTGGAGGCGCTGGCCGCGCAGCTGGCGGCGAAACATGCGGCGCCCGAAGAGGTCCGCGTGCTGCAGAACATGATCGACGAGGATCGCGGGCAACTGGACGATCCCGAGGCGTTGAGCCGGGCCAATCGCCGGTTCCACCACCAAATTCACCTCGCCTCGCATAATCGTTACCTTGTCCAGCAGCTCGACCTCGTGCACCGCTCGATGGCGCTTCTCGCGACGACCTCGCTTGCGGTGAAGGGCCGGGGCGAGGCTGCGCTCGACGAGCATCAGGCGATTGTCGATGCGATCCGCGAAGGCAATGGCGATGCGGCTGCCTCGGCACTGCGCGCCCATATCTCGCGCGCCTTCGAGACGCGCCTCACGCTCGACGCTGCGCATCACGGCACGGCGGGCCACTGGGCCGAGGCGCTCTGATCAGCCGATAAGCGGCGCACGCGCCAGACGCTGCGGTCCGGGCTTTGCCCCGGCCTGTGCGGCTGCGACTTCCTCGAGAAGCCTGTGCTGCGCGCTGTCCGGCGCTGTGCTGCTATGGGCATCGAAAATGCCGTGGCTCGTCTTGTCCCAGTAGAAGGGCCGCGCGACCAACTCATACAGCGCCTTCCAGCCTGCCAGCGCCCCCAGCGGGTAATAGAGATGCAGCGTCGGCACCCATTTGATCAGATGGCGATGCTCCGCGCTGCGGCAGGCCCAGGCCGAGGTCGTGATCGCGATCAGCTCCGACAGGATGAAGGTGCCCATGACAAGCGCGAAGGCGGGGCCGGGCAGGGCGCTCGCGATCGGATGCCAGACCCCGAACAGCGCGAGCCAGAAGCTCCACAGTACCGGGGCCAGAACATATTGCGAGAGCGATCCGAGGATCAGGATTTGCACCCCGATGAAGCGTTTCGTTCCGAGATCGCGCCAGAGCTGCACGGGATCGCGCATATGGACCGCCCAGGTCATCGCATAGCCCTTGAGCCAGCGTGAGCGTTGTTTGACCCAGGGCACAGCGCGGCAGTTGGCTTCCTCGTAGGTAACCGCCGGGATCAATTCGGTGCGGTAGCCGTGTCGCGCGAGGCGCACGCCGAGATCGGCATCTTCGGTCACGTTATGGGCGTCCCAGCCGCCCAGCTTCTCCAGCGCGTCGCGGCGGAAGAACAGGGTCGTGCCGCCCAGAGGCACGACGAAACCGAGCCGCGCGAGCCCCGGCAGGAACATCCGGAACCATGTCGCATATTCCACGGTGAAACAGCGTGCGAGCCAGTTGGTGCGCGGATTGTAATAGTCGAGGATGCCTTGCAGGCAGGCGGTCTCGGGTGGGGCCGCGAGGAAGCGTTGGGCGGCGATCTGCAGCTGATCCGGTTCGGGCGCGTCCTCGGCATCCCAGATCCCGATCACCGATCCGCGGCAGAAGTTCAGCGCGTAGTTGAGCGCGCGCGGCTTGGTCTTGATCGGCCCGTCCGGCACCGTGACCACCCGCATCCAGCGCGGCAGATCGGCGCCGGATAGGGCTGCCAGAGTCATTGCGTCGGTCTGCTCGACGACGAGGATCACGTCGAGCAATTCGCGCGGATAGCGCAGCTTGCCGAGCCGTTCGACCAGTCGTGCGGCGATGTCCGTCTCGCGAAAGAGCGGGACCATCATCGAGATGATCGGGAGCCGTCCCCTTGGCGCGCTACGGTCGCACGGGTCAGGGGCGGGACGGCGGCGGGCGGTGAGTTCGCTCGCGAAAGCGGCCAGTTTGAGCGCTATGGAGCCTACGAGCGTGAGCATCACCCATGCGAAGAGAATGCCGATCAGGAGAGAAGGTGCGAGCCACAGGCCGAGACCCGTCACCACGAGAAACCCCGCCGCAATCCGGCTTGCACGCTTTTCGTTATGGTCACGGCAGCTCTCGGCCGGGTCGACCTTGATCTCGGCGCGGCGGATCAGGGCGGTCTGGCGGCGGGCCAACAAGCTGTCATGGATGCAGCGTTCCGGCGCCAGCACCAGCCTGTAGGGCGCGTGGCGCGCGGGCAGGGCGTCGCGCAGCGCTTCGAAATCCTCGGGCCGTGCGGTCGCGATGAGGGTCACGCCGCCCACGCGCCGCCACGGCACCATCGCATGCCTCAGGCACAGTTCCGCCCCGACAGCGTCGATCAGGCGTGGATCCGGAGGAGAGGCCTGCAGATCGACGACCGAGGCGTGCCATTGCTCGGCCAAGGCCGCTAGCAGATCGGCCTCGCGCACCCAGCCATTGGCCAAAAGAATGTCGCCCAGCCGCACATCCTCGCGTTGCCGCAGCGCTGCGGCCTTGAGCAGATTGCCCGGGTCGATCGCACCTCGGTCCAGCAGGATTTGCCCCAAGGGCGGTCGGTCGGCACGGCTGGGTTTGCGGTCGGGCTTGCCCAGCGGATCACGCTTGGATCGCACCAGCGCGCCAGACGAATTCGCCGGTGAAGCGCGCTGCGCGCTTTCCGCTGGTTCTGCTATCGCCGCCGGTATTTCGAGAAGCTGTCGCCGCGCGCCGCCCATGCCAATCCTCGCATCTGTCCCGCAGGGCAGAATGCGAACGCTTGGTTAACATGGTGTTAACGCCCGCCGGGGCCGGTTAGGCATCACGGCGAGCGATTGGTCGGAGTGCAGCTTACGCCTTGCGCGCGCGCATCGCGGTCGCGAAGCGCTCGAACAGGTAATAGCTGTCCTGCGGGCCCGGGCTCGCCTCGGGATGATATTGCACCGAGAAGACCGGGCGATCGGATATGGCGATCCCGCAGTTCGAGCCGTCGAAGAGCGACACGTGGGTCTCGGAGACACCCTTGGGCAGGGTCTGACTGTCGACCGCGAAGCCGTGGTTCATCGAGGTGATCTCGACCTTACCGGTGGTCAGGTCCTTCACCGGGTGGTTCGCCCCGTGGTGACCGTGGTTCATCTTGATCGTCTTCGCGCCAAGCGCGAGCGCCAGCATCTGGTGGCCGAGGCAGATGCCGAAGACCGGCAGCTCGGTTTCCAGAATGCCCTTGATCATCGGCACGGCATATTCCCCGGTGGCCGCCGGATCGCCCGGGCCGTTCGACAGGAAGACCCCATCGGGCTCAAGCGCGAGCACGTCCTCGGTGGTCGCGGTGGCGGGCAGCACGGTCACGTCGCAGCCAGCCGAAGCGAGGCAACGCAGGATATTGCGCTTTGCGCCGTAGTCGATGGCGACCACTTTCAGATCGTTGCCTTCGGCTTTCTTGTAACCCTCGGGCCAGGCCCACCGCATCTCGTCCCAGCGGTAGCTTTGCGCGCAGGTCACGTCCTTCGCGAGGTCGAGCCCTTCGAGCCCGGACCATTCACGCGCCTTGCGCACCAGCGCCTCGATGTCGAAGACGCCATCGGGGTTGTAGGCGAGCGCGACATGCGGCGCGCCTTGCTGGCGGATCGCGCGGGTGAGGCGGCGGGTGTCGATGCCGCCGATGCCGATCCGGCCGCGCTTTTCGAGCCACTCGACCAGCGTCTCGGCTGCGCGCCAGTTCGACGGCTCGGTCGGGTCCCACTTCACCACCATGCCAGCGGCGACGGGATCGTTCGTCTCGTCATCTTCCGGGTTCACGCCGGTGTTGCCGATATGGGGGAAGGTGAAGGTCACCACCTGACCCGCATAGGAGGGGTCGGTCATGATTTCCTGATAGCCGGTCATCGAGGTGTTGAAGACCAGTTCGGCCACTGTCTCGCCCGGGCGGCCGAAACCCTTCCCGTAAAACAGCGATCCATCAGCGAGCGCGATCAACGCAGTGGGCTTTTCCGATGCGGACTGGCTTGCAGGCATGGCGCGACTCCCCGATGTCAAAATTCGCCGGAACCTAGACGCGCTGAACGCGGGGGTCAAGAGGCCATGAGATAATTGCGAATTGCTTATTTATCAATAGCTTGCGGATGTTGTGCGCGTTTCGCAATGCCGCTATTCTGGCGCCTTCACTGAAGTAGGGACACGATGTGATGCAAATGCGCGATAAGATCGCCGCCGCGTTGAAAGCGGCGATGAAGGAAAAGGATCAGGAGCGGCTCTCGACGCTGCGGCTGGTCAACGCCGCCATCAAGGACCGCGAGATCGCGATGCGCGCCGAAGGCGAAGGCGAGGGCACTGTCGGCGACGCCGAAGTGCTTGCGATCATGGGAAAGATGGTGAAGCAGCGTCAGGAAAGCGCACGCGCCTATGAAGAGGGCGGTCGGCTGGAGCTGGCCGAGAAGGAGCAGGCCGAGATCCGCGTGATCGAGGACTTCCTGCCGCGTCAGCTGAGCGAAGATGAGGTGAATGCCGCCATCGAGGCCGCCATCTCGAAACTCGGTGCGGAGTCGATTCGCGACATGGGGCGCGTGATGGGCGAGCTGAAGGGCCAATATACCGGACAGATGGATTTCTCGAAGGCGGGCCCGATGGTGAAAGATCGTCTCGCCTCCTGATCTGACTTGGGTCTCTCGAGACTGGGAACAGCGCCCCCTTGTGGGGCGTTTTCTTTTGCGAGTTTCTAAAAGGAGGCAGCGATGCCGGCGCAATCGAAAGCACAGCAGAAAGCAGCGGGCGCGGCGCTCGCAGCCAAGCGCGGCGAGACCAAGGTCGGCGATCTTCAGGGCGCGTCGAAGGAGATGTATGACAGCATGTCCGAAAGCGAGCTTGAGGATATCGCGAGCACGAAGCGCAAGGATCTCCCTGAGAGCAAGGACGACTGAGAGGCGCGGTTGCGGCCGTGCCTGATGACGAGTGACGAGTGATGTGTTTGGAGAAGTGGATGGGGCGTCTTCCGGGGTTGGCGGTGATTGGGACTGTTGTCGGTCTATCGGGATGTGTCCCGGAACCGGGCCTGCAGGATCTGAAGCGAAGCTATCCCGACCGCACGCTTTACCATTTCAACTCTTCTGCCTTGGGTGGCGAGGTGAGCTATCTCTGCGCGCCGGGCAGCACGCCGAGGGTCACCAAGGCCCGCGCGCGCAAGGCCCATGCCGCCTATGAGGTCGAAATACAGAACTACGGCGACAGGTTCGCAAAGACGCTGGTCTCCGCTCTGGAAGCCGGGACCGGGGCGAGTTCTGCAACGCAAGAGGTCAATCGCGACAGCGACGCCTGGGCGCGCGAGGCGGCGTTGAAGATCGAAGAACAGTATGAATGCCTGCCCGTGGCCGCACCGGGGGTCGGTATCTCGAAGTGATCAGGGCGTAATGGGCGCGCGCGAGGCTGCAAGGCGGATCACGAGTTCGCGGTGCAGCTGGCGACGCTCTTCCGGTGTGAGAAACGCGCCGATCTCCACCTCGCGCGGGCCGCCGCGCAGGGTGAGGTAGGCTTCGACCGGCCCGCCCTTTCCATGCAGATCAGCCTGCACCCAATGCGGATTGGCCGCCCAGTCGCGCGAGGGTTTGCCCGGTTCGTGGCGGATCAGGTGCAGGTCCGGCCCGTTGAAGGTCAGGACCTCGAGCACCTCCCCGGTGCGATAGCTATGCGAGATTGCCCACCAGACGCCTGCGATGGCGAGCGCGATGAAGGGCAGCAGCCCCCACAGCTCCACATGGCCCAGCAGCGACAGCAGTGGCAGGCTGACCATGACCACCGTAGCCGCGATGAAGAATACGAAGCCTTTGCGCGGCAGGGAGCGATAGGGCCACAGGTGCAGCTGATCGGGCAGGGGCGCAGCCTCGGAGCGGGGCGCCTCCATGGTTTGGCCTTCGGTATCTGTCCAGCGATAGGGCATGATCCGCCCGGTCCTTCCTGCAACCTCTCGCCCTTTTGCAAACGGCCCCGGATCGCTCCGGGGCCGTTCTCGTTATCAGGAGATCTAGATCACTAGTGCGCGTGGGCGTGATCCCAATCCTCGCGCTTCGGGAGCTCCTCGAAAGTGTGCTCCGGCGGCGGGGAGGGCAGGGTCCACTCCAGCGTGTCGGCATACTCGTTCCAGTAGTTGTTCTCGGTGACGCGCTTACCCTTGAAGAGGGTGTAGAACACGATGCCGATGAAGAACACGAAGCTGGCGAACGAGATGAACGCACCGATCGAGCTGATGTAGTTCCAGGTGGCGAAGGCCTCCGGATAGTCGATGTAACGGCGCGGCATGCCCTGACGACCGAGGAAGTGCTGCGGGAAGAAGATCAGGTTCGACCCGATGAACATCATCCAGAAGTGCAGCTTGCCGGCCCATTCCGGGTATTGGCGGCCAGACATCTTGCCGATCCAGAAGTAGACGCCCGCGAAGATGGCGAAGACCGCCCCAAGCGACATCACATAGTGGAAGTGTGCCACGACGTAATAGGTGTCGTGATAGACCCGGTCGAGCGGGGCCTGCGACAGCACCACGCCGGTCACGCCGCCGATGGTGAACAGGAACAGGAAGCCGATCGCCCAGAGCATCGGCGTCTTGAACTCGATCGAGCCGCCCCACATCGTCGCGATCCAGCTGAACACCTTCACGCCCGTTGGCACCGCGATCACCATCGTCGCCACCATGAAGTAGCTTTGCTGGGTCAGCGACAGGCCCACCGTATACATGTGGTGCGCCCAGACGACGAAGCCCAGAACACCGATCGCCACCATCGCGTAGACCATCGGCAGGTAGCCGAAGACCGGCTTCTTGGAGAAGGTCGCGATGACGTGGCTGATAATGCCGAAGCCCGGCAGGATGATGATGTAGACCTCGGGGTGACCGAAGAACCACAGGATGTGCTGGTAGAGGATCGGATCGCCGCCACCCGACGGATCGAAGAAGGTGGTGCCGAAGTTACGGTCCATCAGCAGCATGGTGATCGCGCCCGCCAGAACCGGCAGCGACAGCAGGATCAGCCAGGAGGTCACGAAGATCGACCAGGCAAACAGCGGCACCTTGTGCAGCGTCATGCCCGGCGTCCGCATGTTGAGGAAGGTCGTGATCATGTTGATCGCGCCGAGGATCGAGCTGGCGCCCGAGACGTGCACGGCGAAGATCGCGAGATCCATCGAATAGCCGCCCTCGTTCACGGACAACGGCGGGTAGAGCACCCAGCCCACGCCCGAGCCTGCGCCGCCGCCGCCACCGGGGGCGAGCAGCGAAGCGATCCCGAGCGAGGTGCCCGCGACATAGAGCCAGTAGCTGAGGTTGTTCATCCGCGGAAACGCCATGTCCGGCGCGCCGATCTGGAGCGGCATGAAGTAGTTGCCGAAGCCCCCGAACAGCGCCGGAATGACGACGAAGAACATCATCAGGACGCCGTGATAGGTGATCATCACGTTCCAGAGGTGCCCGTCGGGGGTGCATTCCTCGGCCGAAGCGATGAAGCGCGCGCCCTCGGCGCACATGTATTGCACGCCCGGCTCCATCAGCTCGAGGCGCATGTAAACTGTGAACAGGACCGAGATCAGCCCCACCGCGCCTGCGGTGAAGAGATACAAGATCCCGATATCCTTGTGATTGGTCGACATGAACCAACGGGTAAAGAACCCGCGCGTGTCATGTGCGCCCTCGCCGTGAACGGCTGCGTCCGCCATAGTGATCTCCCATTTCTCCCGTCAGACCCGGGTCTCCCGTCCCTTTGGGCCTGAATGAACGGAGGTTATGAATATTTCGATGGCAGGGCAAGAATTCTGCACACGCATCCGTGAAAAAATGTCGCAGCTCTGTCAGGCGTGAGTGATGTGTGATCTCACGCCCTTTGCGGGCTGTGCGAGCGTCGGGGTGGCGCCGCGCGGGCGTTGCGAATCCGCGACGCTGGCACAAAAAAAGCGGACCCCCGAAAGGGTCCGCCAACGAACGCGTGATGCGTTTATGTCGTGATCAGGACGCGGGCGCGTCGGGCGACACTTCTGCCGAACCGAGGTAAGCGGCGATGTCTGCCTGGTCCTTGCGCTGCTTGTAGGCCATGCCCGATTTCGCCTTGGGATCGCCGGTCTGCTCCTCGAGGAACTTCGACGGATCGGTGATGTATTCGGCGAGCAGCTCTTCGGTCCAGACGGCGCCGGTATCGGCGTATTCCTTGATCCCGTCCTTGTATTTATAGCCATCCACGGATGCGACCTTGCGACCGATCACGTTGTAGAGGTTCGGGCCGACCTTGCCGCCTTTGTAGATCGCAGTGCCATCGGGGGCGACGATCGAGTGACAGGCCTTGCACCGCTTGAATTCGTTTTTGCCTTTCTCGACGTCCTGCGCAAGCGCGGGGCTCGCAACGGTGACGGCGGTGATCATGGCAATAAGGCTGAGTTTCATCGCGTCTTCCTTGTTCATTTTGAGACGAAGCTCGGGCCCTCCCGACCCGGCTTTCACAGGGCAGTCACGCTGCCTTGAAGGGCGTTCTAACATGCATGATTGCCTATGTGTCCACTAAACTTCTGAGGTCGCATTTAGTTTACTCACAAAAATGCGACAGAATGTCGCACGTAGCGCGAGATCAAGATCGGCCATTTCGACCGGCAGGCCGAGATCGACGAGGCTGGTCACCCCGTGATCGCGAATCCCGCATGGCACGATTCCCTCGAAATGCGACAGGTCCGGCTCCACATTGATCGAGATGCCGTGGAAGCTGACCCATTTGCGCAGCTTCACCCCGATCGCGGCGATTTTGTCTTCGCGCAGGCTGCCATCCGCCGCTTTCGGCTTGTCGGGGCGCTGGACCCAGACGCCGACGCGGCCGTCGCGAATCTCGCCCTTTACGTTGAATTCGTCGAGCGCGGCGATCACCCAATCCTCGAGCTGGCGTACGAAGCAGCGCACGTCGCGCCCACGCTTGTTCAGGTCGAGCATCACATAGGCGACGCGCTGGCCGGGACCGTGATAGGTGTATTGGCCGCCGCGCCCCGCCTCGAAGACGGGAAACCGGTCGGGATCGACGAGATCTTCGCGCTTGGCCGAGGTTCCCGCCGTGTAGAGCGGCGGATGTTCGAGAAGCCAGATCATCTCCTCGGCCTCGCCCGCGGCGATCTTGGCCACGCGATCCTCCATGAAGGCCAGCGCCTCATGATAGGGGACCGGGCTGTCACTTACGCGCCATTCGACCATTTCTTAACCTCACCCGCCGGAATTCCTCACCCGGCGTCAATATTCCTTGCCACATCACCGATTCGGAGCGCAAACTTGACCTATTGGTAAGGTCGCGCACCCCCCGCGCCGGTCACATTCCGACCGGTCCTGTCGTGCAGAAACATGGAATTTGCGGGGCAACAGGCAAGACCGGAAGTTATTTGATTGGAGGGTTCAGGGATGAAACACAAGTTCGTTCTGGCGGGTCTTGCGCTCGCTGTCGCTACGGGCGGACCGGCAGGGTCGGCGCTGGCGGGCGGCTCGGATATCGTGGGCGGGGTGATCGGAGGGATCATCGGCGGCGCGATCGTGAACGAGGCCAACCGCCAGCCGCGCACGGTCACCAAGCGCACCTATTACAAGAAGCCGACCATGTCGTCGGCGCAGCGCGAGGCCAATCGCGAAGTGCAGGTCTCGCTCAACCACTTCGGATGGAATGTCGGCACGCCGGATGGGGTGCTGGGGCGCAACTCGCGCGCGGGCATCTCGCAATATCAGGCCTTCATGGATTTCCCGATCACGGGCAAGCTGACCGATCTGGAGCGCACCATCCTGACCACGTCGTATCAGAAGGCGAGCTTGGGCGGCGCGGCGGTCACGCAGACGATCTCGACCCATCCGCAAGGGATGCGCGGGCTTCTCTTGCAGACGCGCGAGCAGATGCTGGGCACGGGGAAATCGACCTACGCTGGCAATTCGATCGGGGGCTTGCCGCCTCAGATCTCTGAGGCCGTGTTCGAGATCGCGCGCAGCTCCAACGTGGAGCCGCAGCAGCTGATGGCGCGGTCTGGCTTCGTGCAGCTGGCCGATCTCAACAATGACGGGCGCACCGACTATCTGCTCGACACGTCGGTTCTGGGGCCGGGCTTCTGGTGCAACGACAAGAGCTGCGCGGTGCGGGTCTTCGCCTCGACGCCGAGCGGCTTCTCGCGCAACGACTTCCAAGCCTATAACGCGACGCCTGCGATGTTCACCTGTCAGGCGGGGGCGTGCCAGAGGGCCGATACGGGGGCCCAGAGCAACGCGCCGGTCACGGCTGCCGCGCCCGCGCCTGCTCCGGCACCAGCCGCGCCGTCCTTCGCGACGCAGATGGCGTCGCAGCCAGCGCCCGCGATGCCGTCCTTTGTTGCACCAGCGCCGGTTACGGAACCCGTGCCGGTGTCGCTTGCGTCTTTCTGCGCCAAGACCAGCCTCGTCACCTCGTCCAATGGCGGCTTCGCCACCGAGGCTTCGCTCACCGATCCGGGGCAGGCCCTGGGCGAGCAGTTCTGCCTCGCACGCGGCTATGCCTTGGACGAGGGCGCGGAGCTGGAGGCCAATATCGGCGGCTTCACACCCGAACAGATCGCCGCGCAATGTCGCGATTTCGGCGCGCTTCTCTCCGAGCAGGTGGCTGCCGTCGGCACCACCCCGCGCGACGCCACACTTGCCAAGGTGAAAAGCTTTATCGACGGCTCGGGGATGAGCCCGGCGCAGCTCTCGGGCACCGCGAAGGTCTGCCTGTCGGTCGGCTACCGCACCGACGACATGGAGGTGGCGCTGGGCTCGGCGCTGGTTCTGGGCGGTCTGGGCGAGGGCGCCTATGACGAATTGGTCGGCCATCACCTGATGCAGGGAATCGGCACGGCCGAGCGCGCCGACCTCGCGATGGGCTGGTATGAGAACGCGCTTTCGGCGCAGCCGGTCTTCGCGCCCGCGCAGCCCGAACGCAGCGGTCTGATCCGCAAGGCGGCTCTGATGATGAACGGTCGCGCCGACGCCGCAACGGCGCCGAAGCCCGCGATGGCGCTGCCGAGCTTTGCGGCGAAGGCGGCCGAGCTGGTGGAAACGGCGGCACCTCAATAATCTATCGCTCGCGCAGGCCGGGACCGCCCGGCCTGTCGCAACGGCAAGAGCGCGAATGCGAAAAATTCTCGCCAATCCCGAAATACCCCCTTTTCATCCCCCAAGCCTTTGGCTAATACGCGCCACACCAAGCCTAGACAGTGCGGTCGTGGCGGAATTGGTAGACGCGCAGCGTTGAGGTCGCTGTGGGGTAACTCCCGTGGAAGTTCGAGTCTTCTCGACCGCACCATTTCTCTCCTGAAGAGAAACCTGACAGACCCGAGGCGGGTATCCCCTAGATCGAAAATCTCACGTTGCAGCGCAGATGCGCGCGTAGGTCTGTACGTCTCCCGCTTTGACTTTTTCCATTTGGTTTCAAAGGACTGATGGGCTCGGACGGGCACCGTGCGCTCGGTTCAAGGCTCGGTAGGGCCTCTTGCTGATCCTATCCCTCGACAGCGGCTTACCCTGAGCGAGGATCGCATGACCTGCCACATCACCGGAATCGTCACATCCCCAGACGGGACGATTAGCGCCAATTGCACCGTCAGCTTCGAGCGGCTGGGCGGAATCGTCTCGACCGTCGAGCAAGGCGGCGTCACGGTGCGCGTGCCGCGGATCGTCTCTGCCCAGACCGACGCGGAAGGCGCGCTCGCGATCGATCTGCCTGCGGGCGACTATCACGGCACCTGTTTCGGTGACGCGTGGGAATTGCATTGGGAGTTTCTGGCTCGGGTGCCCGATGCGCCAAGCGAGAGTTTCGCCAATTGTATCGCGACTGCCCCTGAGGAAGCGCCCGCAGATACGCCGCCTTCGGAGGCGAGCGCGGTATATGTCGCGCTGGCGCAGGCTTGGGCGGAAGGCACGGCCCCGGGCGGGCCGGGCACGCAAAGCGCGCAGGCGTGGGCGGAGGCGGCGCAGGCCGGGGAACAAGCGGCGGGCATAGAGGCGACGGCGGCGGCGGCGGCCAGCGCGGCGGCTGCGGAGAGCCGGGCGGCGGCGGAACTGGCGCGCGATGCCGCGATGCTGAGCGGAGGAGTTCATGCGAGCGTTGCCGACGGGCTCGGGGCCACGGCGGAAGGCGCGCATTTCAGTGTGGCTAGCGAGGGCGCGCGTTTCGCGACGCTCTACCGTCACGCGGCCGGAGGCATCGCCGAGGAAGTCGCGAGCTACCCGTCTTCTGAAGCGCTGGCGGCGCGGAGTTTCTCTGGTATGCGCTCGGTCTTCGGCGGCAACGACTTTCGAGACGGTGCTGCAGGGTGGGCCATCTCGGGGGCGGATGCTGTAAGCTGGGCCCCCGAGGGAGCAGAGGTCGCGCGGAGCCTGTCAGGGCAAAGCTTCGGCGCGATGATGATCTACAAAGACGTCCCCGGCGCGGGCGTCGATCTGGTCGCGGGGCATCGCTACGCGCTTTACGCCGATTTCGACGCGGAGGGCGATGTGGCAGCAAGCGGCATCGATACGCTCGGCTGGCGTCCCTTCGTGCTTCAATCGACGCCGGGATCGGCGATGGACGCGCTGCGCGTGCAGGTGGGTAACACAGGTGCACCGATCCGCCACCGCGTTGCGCGGTGCTTCACCGCCGAGACGAGCGCCACGCGCGGCAATCCCTATATCGAGTTCGCGAGCCCGCGCGACGAGAGCGATCAGAACCTCCTGACCCTGTCGCTGAAGCTCACGCTGCGCTGCTTCATGCTGGTCGATCTGGGCGTGGCGGGCGAGCCCGCATTCGACCTCAGCGAAACGGAGGTGGCCGAGGCGCTGGCGCGGCTTGGTGCCCCCTATCATCCGCTGCCCGAGACCGCGCAGGCGATCAGCTTCGACGCGGTGCGTGCGGTCCAGACGGGCTACGCCCAGCAGGCGGGGCAGGCGGCCCGCGCGGATCTTGCCGACATGGCGGAGGCGCTGCGCTCCCCTTGGGCGGGCAAGAGGGTTATCACTTTGGGCCATTCGCTGGTCTCGCAGGTCATGTGGCAACCGCATCTGCGCGAGATGCTGTCGCTCGAGGGGCACTCGGTGCGCGGGATCTCGGGTGGCACCTTGCAGCCCAAGCCGGGCGAGGGTGTGACGGGTATGTTCTCGCGCGACTATATGGCGGGACTCGCGAACGACCTGATCAATTTCAGCGATGCGACCGCAGGAAACGCGACGACGCTGGGCCTGAGCGCGGGTGTCCGGGACCGGAGTGCGGCGACGATCTTCTGGCTCGGCGCGAATGACGGGGTGACGGATCTCGCGAATGCCGGGTATCAAACCCTCGCGCTCGATGGGGCGCAGATCGCGGGGCTGGCGGCGAAGGCGGCGGCGCTCTCCGTCGGGCATTTCGCAGGCCCCGCAGAGGGGCTCGCGGCGACGCAAGCCGGGGCCTATTTCACGGCCCCCGGCACGCAGCCCGGCTTCGATATCCTCTATGAGCATCGCAATACCGGCAGCGCCGAGGCGCGCGAGGTCTATCACGTTCCCCAGCCCGAAATCGCCTACAGCTGCGACCGGATCATGACCGAGGCCGAGCAGGACGAGTTCGAGGCGCGCAACGCCGCGGATGGTGCGGCGGCCTTCCTGTCTGCGCCGCTGAGTACTGGGTATATCGTGACCTATGAAGGTCTCTGGCACACGATGATCGCCAATTATCTTGCGGCGAGCGGCTTCGATGGGGTGCCCGATCATCGGCTGTTCATCGTGCGCGAGCCGCAAGCCTTCTGGTCTTTCGATGGGACGCTCGACTGGCCGCAGGGGCATTTCGAGCGCAACGCGGTGCATGCACGCGTGGCTGATCGTTGGGGGATCCCGTTGATCGATCTGTGGGGCGAGAGCGGCATCAACCTCGCGACGCGCGGCTGGTATCTCGCGGTCGAGGCGGGGGGCGATCTGCTCATCCATCTCAACGACCGTGGCGGACGCCTCTGCGCGAACCGGGTCGCGACGCGGATGGCGCAGTTTCCGCCGCTTGATCCGGCGGGGGCATCGGATGGCGCGGCTCTGGCGCTGCCCTTGGACGCGTCCGGGCTCGCGCCGTGGCAACCCGACAACACGGTCACGCCGGGCTGAACCCCGACCGATTTATCTCAAATCGCAAGAACTCTCTCGCGCGCGTTAACCCTGCCTTGGGAGACGCGCGCGATGATCGCCCCTGGGTGAAACCGTTTTGGGGCTGATCGGGCGATCGTGCGATGGCGAGTTACGTCTTTCATGGCTATTTCCGATCGGATTTCCTGATCGAGGGCGGCGGCTCGACCGTCGTCACCGGCAGCCGTCTCATGATCGACCCGAGTTGGGATGTCGATACCAGCGGACGTATCTTCACCTTCACCGACGACGGCTCGACTCTCTCCGGCGACACAATTCTCGACGAGATCGGCAACGACCTCACGCAATCCGTCTCGGTGACCGATGCATTTGGCGCGCCGATTGCGTCCGGTCAGGTCTATATCGAGAATGCGTTCACGCTGCTCGCCCCAGACGGCACGACGATCACAATCTATATCCTTGAGATCGGGGGAACGATCGTCGGCGAGGTCGCCGATCAACCGCTGCAGCCCGGCGTCACCTATGAGGTCACATCCGTCAGCGACGTCTCGACCGGTCCCGCCTATACCGAACTATTCAACGCAACCTACGACCCTCACGACGCCAACGCGATCCAGGGCGGCAGTCTGGATGACTCGCTTCAAGGGGGCGCGTTGAGCGATCTGATCGACGGCGGGGCCGGGACCGACACGATCGATGGTGGCGCGGGCGACGACACGATTTACTACGGTACCGGTGGCGGCACATTGGCCGAGGGCGATCTGGTCTATGGCGGCGATGGCGACGATCTGATCGATGATACTTCGGGCACTTTCTACGACTATGACGACACCATCTATGGCGGCGCCGGGAGTGATACGGTCTGGGCCGGGGGCGGCGCGGATTACGTTGAGGGCGGGGACGATGACGACGTCGTCCATGGCGAGACCGGGGATGACACGATCCTTGGTGGCGCGGGGAACGACTATCTCTATGGCGAAGACGGCAACGACTCGATTCTGGGCGAGGCGGGCTCGGATACCATCCTCGGCGGGACGGGGGACGACACGATCTCGGGCGGGGACGGGGCCGATCACCTCGCGGGGGAGGCCGGGAGCGATCTTCTCTACGGCGATGCCGATGCCGACACGTTTTACCTGAGCGACGCGTGGGGCAGCGATACGGTCTTTGGCGGCGAGACTGTCACCTCGGGCAGCGATTTCGACCAGCTCAACTTCACCTATTACACGGCGAGCGGCGTGGCCGTCACCTTCTCCGGATCGGAGAGCGGCACGGCCAGCGCAGGCGGCAACACAGCGAGTTTCAGCGAGATCGAAGGGGTCGTCGGGTCGCAGCAGGGCGACGTGATCGACGCCACAAGTGATGCCAGCGGCGTCTCGATAGACGGTGGCGGCGGCACCGACACCATCACCGGCGGAGCGGGCGCGGACACGCTTTCGGGCGGAGACGGCAACGACACAATCTGGGCGCTGGGCGGCGACGACCTGATCTCGGGCGGGGCGGGCGACGATACGCTACAGGGCGTGGCCGGTAGCGATACGCTGACCGGCGGGGCAGGGGCTGACGAGCTGCATGGCGGCGACGATGCCGACACTTTCCTGCTTTATGACGGGGACGGGGCCGAGACGATCTTCGGCGGCGAAGGCGGCACCGATTGGGACGTGATCGAGCTTGGTCCGGGTGAGGCCGTCGTCCTCTGGACGGGTTGGGAAACCGGCGCGATCAGTTATGACGGCGGCATTACCGTCACCTATTTCTGGGAGGTCGAGGAGGTTCGGGGCTCCGCCGACGCAGAGGCATTCGATGCCTCCGCCGCGGGGAATGCCGTCTCGATCGCAACAGGCGACGGGGCTGATACGCTGACTGGCTCGGCGCTGGGCGATACGCTCGATGCGGGCGCTGGCGATGACGTCATAGATGCCGGTGCAGGGGCCGATACGATCACCACCGGGTTTGGGGCCGATACGCTCAGCTTCAGCGATGGCGACGGGCAGGACATCGTCACCGATTTCGATCTGACGGATGACGGGACGGGCTTCATGCTCGATCAACTCGATGTCTCTGACCTGACCGATGGCACCGGCAATCCGGTCAATGCCTGGGATGTCGCGGTCAGCGACGATGGCGCGGGCAATGCGGTTCTCAGCTTTCCCAATGGTGAGAGCCTGACGCTGACCGGTATCGCGCCCGCGCAGGTGGCGGGGGCGCCGCAGCTCTACGCGATGGGCATCCCCTGTTTCACCGAAGGCACGCGGCTTGCGACGCCGCGCGGGTCGCGCCGGGTCGAAACCCTGAAACCGGGCGATCTGGTCACGACGCTGGATGATGCGCCGCAGCCGGTGCTGTGGCATGCGCGTCGCCGGTTTGGCGCGGCGGCGCTGGCCGCCGATCCGCGGCTTTGCCCGGTGCGACTGCGGCCCGGCGCCTTCGGCAATCGCGCGGCGCTGGTTCTCTCCGGGCAACATTGCATCTGGGTGCCGGAGGGGCAGGGCGCGCTCGCGCGCGCGCGCCACTTAGCGGCAACGGGATGGGGCGGGGCGCGGGTGATGCGGGGCTGCCGGGAGGTGACCTATCACCACCTGCTGCTGCCGCGTCACGCGTTGGTCAATGCCGAGGGCGCCTGGGTCGAAAGTTTCTGGCCCGGACCGCAGGCGCTGCGCGCGCTGACCCCCTCAGATCTGACCGATCTGCTGCGCGCCCACCCCGCCTTGGCGCAGGTCCATTTCCTCGGCGCGGCGCCGGAAGCGGTCTACGGTCCACGAGTTCGTCCACCGCTTACGTGGCGGAAGCTAGATCGTTCCAAATGCAAGTCGTGGTCGCTCCTTGCGCGACAAGCGACGCAAAACGGCAATTTTTCAGGCGAAACCGTGCTGTGATGCGTCGGTGACGTGGGTTTTTGATTTCCGGGTTGAAAAACGCAAATGCCCTTGCTTTAGTCACATGCACGGGAATTGACCAACGACAAAAAACAACGGGGAGCCCGCTTTGAACAACGCAGCTAGCGACGATGGATTCGTCGTATTTGACCGCGTGCAGAAGAGCTATGACGGCGAAACGCTCGTCGTGAAGGATCTCAATCTCTCGATCGGCAAGGGCGAGTTTCTGACGATGCTCGGACCGTCCGGTTCAGGGAAAACCACCTGCCTGATGATGCTTGCAGGTTTCGAAACCGCCACCAACGGCGAGATCCGCCTCGACGGCCAGAACATCAACATGGTGCCTCCGCACAAGCGCGGCATCGGGATGGTGTTCCAGAACTATGCACTCTTTCCACATATGACCGTGGGCGAGAACCTCGCCTTCCCGCTCGAAGTGCGGGGCATGGGCAAGGATGAACGCGAAACCAAGGTCAAGCGCGCACTGGACATGGTGCAGATGGGGAGCTTCATCCATCGCCGTCCGGCGCAGCTTTCGGGCGGTCAGCAACAGCGGATCGCACTGGCCCGCGCGCTGGTCTTCGACCCCGAGCTGGTCCTGATGGACGAACCGCTCGGCGCGCTCGACAAACAGCTTCGCGAACATATGCAGTTCGAGATCAAGCACCTGCACGAAAGCCTCGGGATCACCGTGGTCTACGTGACCCACGATCAGGGTGAGGCGCTGACCATGTCGGACCGCGTGGCGGTGTTCAACGACGGCCGCATTCAGCAACTCGCGCCGCCGGACGAACTGTACGAACGTCCGCAGAACAGCTTCGTCGCGCAGTTCATCGGCGAGAACAACAAGCTTCCGGGTCGGGTGGAGACGCTGAATGGCGACACCTGCACGGTGCGTCTGGAAACCGGCGAGATCATCGACGCGACGGCGGTGAACATCCGCGAGGCGGGGCAGGAGACGCTGGTCTCGATCCGTCCCGAGCGGGTCGAATTCAAGCCCGAGATGATGCCTTCGGGCGCCCATACGATCAATGCCGACGTGCTCGAAGTGATCTATATGGGGGACATCCTGCGCACCCGTATGAAGGTTGCCGGGTCGCCGGAATTCGTCATGAAATCGCGCAATACGCTCGATCAGGTGCGGTTGACGGAAGGCCAGACGGTCAAGATCGGCTGGCACCCGCAGGATGCGCGCGCGCTCGATCTCTAAAGAATGCGGAACGTGCGGTCCAAGCTCCGCACGCTCCGAACTGCCGCAAAAAGCGGCCAAGCGGCGAAAACGTCGCGAAACCACAAAAGCTCAACCAACTGGGAGTAAAACCAAGATGAAAAAAGCAATGATCCTGAGCACCGCGCTCGTCGGCCTCGTGGCCGGTGCGGCGCAGGCCGAGGAAGTCACTGTCCTTTCCTGGGGCGGCGCCTACGAGAAAAGCCAGGTCGAAGCCTATAACAAGCCCTTCGCGGAAGCGACCGGCATCGACGTGAACATGGAAGCCGCCGACAACCCGGCGACCCCGATCAAGGCGCAGGTCGAAGCGAACAACGTGTCGGTCGACGTGGCCGATGTTGAGAAATCTGACGCGATCCGCCTGTGCGACGAAGGTCTGCTCGAGCCGATCGACCCCGACACCGATCTGGCCGCGTCGCCCGACGGCACCCCGGCGAGCGAAGACTTCATCGATGGCTCCTTCACCGATTGCGGTGTGGCGAACATCGTGTGGTCGACCGTGATGTCCTACAACTCGGACAAAGTTGACGGTGAGCCGACCTCGATCGCCGACTTCTTCGACACCGCGAAGTACCCGGGCAAGCGCGGTCTGCGTAAGTCGGCCAAAGGCACGCTGGAATTCGCGCTGATGGGCGCAGGCGTTCCGGCTGCGGACGTCTACAAGGAACTCGGCACCCCCGAGGGCGTCGACAAGGCATTCGCCGAACTCGACAAGATCAAGGGCGACGTCGTCTGGTGGGATGCCGGTGCACAGCCGCCGCAGCTTCTCGCCGATGGGGAAGTCGTGATGTCGACCGCCTATAACGGTCGTATCTTCAACGCTGAAGTCGCCGAGGGTCAGCCCTTCAAGATCGTCTGGGACGGCCAGCTGATGGACTTCGACTTCTTCGTGATCCCGAAGGGCGCGCCCCATATGGAAGCCGCGAAGAAATATCTGAAGTTCGCGACCGAGACCCAGCAGCTCGCCAACCAGGCGAAGTGGATCTCCTACGGTCCGGCGCGTAAGTCCTCGGCTCCGATGGTCGGTATGTATCAGGACGGCAAAACCGAGATGGGCCCGCATATGCCCACCGCGGAAAACAACATGCAGAACGCCCTGGTCAACGACTCGGAGTTCTGGGCTGACCACGACACCGAACTGAGCGAGCGCTTCAACGCTTGGCTCGCTGGCTAAAGCCAATAGGGCCGCGCGGCATTTCCATGTCGCGCGGCTCGACCTGTTCGATGTCAGGAGCCCCGCGGATGTCAGCTTTCCGGTCGTCACTGGCCTGTTTGTGCATCGGTCTATGCCTGTCGTTGCCCGCTGCCTTGCACGCTCAGGCGCAAGACGATGCGGTTGTCGGCTACGAGACCAGCGACACGCAGATGAACGCGGCGATCGGTCAAGCCCGCGCGACCTATGAAAGCGTCTTCATTCCTGCGGTGCGCGCCCGGTCTGGCTCGCAATTCATGCTCAAGGCGGGGATCGACACGCCCGCCGATGGCCTCGAACATATCTGGATCGCGCCGATTTCGATCTCCGCGCAGAAAATCACCGGCACGTTGATGAACGAGCCCGTGCATTTCAAAGCGCATGCCGGAGACGAGATTACTTTCGCGCCGAACCAGATTTCCGACTGGAGCTTTCGCCGCGATGGCAAGCTTCACGGCAACTATACGACGCGGGTGATGCTGCCCGATATTCCCGCCGAGCAAGCCGCGAATTTGCGCGCGCAGCTCGCCCCGCTGCCCTAAGGGGCCAAGGAGACACGATGAGCGACGCAACGATGGATGCGAGCCTGAACGGCCCCGAACCAACACAGTTGAAGACCGCCGACGGGCTGCCGCTGAAGGCCGCCCTTGCGAAATCGCAACTCCGCGCAAAACGCCGCGCCTTCCTTCTGGTCGCGCCGCTGTTCCTCTTCGTTCTGATTACCTTCGTCGTTCCGATCGGGCAGATGCTGCTGCAATCGGTCTATAACGACGGGTTCTCGAAGAACGCGCCGGCGCTGGGGCAATGGTTCAACGAACACCCCCTAGGGTCGCCGATCGACGAGAGCGCCTATACCGCGCTTGCCTCGGACCTCAAGCAGATGAAGGAAAACCGCACGCAGGGCGAGGCGGGCACGCGCATCAACTATGACGTGGCGGGGACGCGCTCGCTGTTCACCTCGACCGCGCGCAAGATCGAACGTCTCGAGCCGCCGTGGAAAGAGTCGATCCTCGGCGTGAACGAGGGGTGGAGCGACCCGAACCTGTGGCGCGCGATGCGCTCCGCGTCGAGCCCCTACACGGTGGATTTCTACCTCGCCGCGACCGACCACACCCGTGACAAGGACAACAATATCGTGCCCGTCGATCCGCAACGCGCGATCTACGGCAAGCTGTTCATCCGCACCGCGATCCTGTCGCTGGTGATCACCGTGCTCTGCATGTTCCTCGCCTTCCCGATCGCGCATCTGCTGGCCTCGCTGCCACTGGCGAAATCGAACCTTCTGATGATCTTCGTGCTGCTGCCCTTCTGGACATCGCTGCTGGTGCGGACGACCTCGTGGATGGTGCTGTTGCAGCAGCAGGGCGTGATCAACGACCTGCTCGTCTGGTCGGGTCTGATCGGTAACGATAACCGGCTGGAGATGATGTATAACCAGACCGGCACGATCGTCGCGATGACACATATCCTGCTGCCCTTCATGGTGCTGCCGCTCTATTCGGTCATGCGGACCATCCCGCCGAGCTATGTCCGCGCGGCCCGCAGCCTTGGCGCGACCTCGTGGACCGCCTTCCGCCGCATCTACCTGCCGCAGACGCTGCCGGGGATCGGGGCAGGGGCGCTTCTCGTGTTCATCCTGTCGGTCGGCTACTACATCACCCCCGCCCTTGTCGGTGGTGCGGACGGTCAGCTGATCTCGAACATGATCGCCTTCCACATGCAGAAATCGCTCAACTGGTCGCTTGCGGCTGCACTCGCCTCGATGCTGCTGGGCGGCGTCATCATCCTCTACTGGCTCTATGACCGGCTGGTGGGCATCGACAACATGAAGCTGGGCTGAGGAGAAACACAGATGGCCGTTCCCGCATATGCAAGCCCGCTCGAGAGAACCTGGCACTACGCCTATCTCGTGATCTGTGGCCTGATCTTCTTCTTCCTGATCGCGCCGATCGTGGTGATCATTCCGCTGTCCTTCAACGCGGAGCCCTATTTCACCTTCACCGAGAAGATGCTCAGCTTCGACCCATCCGGCTATTCGATGCGCTGGTATGACCTGCTGCTGACCTTCGGGATGCAGGAGCCGCAGGTGGAGCGTGGCTGGTCGTGGTGGATGGATGCCTGGCAGCATTCGACCTGGATCGACGTGGCGAAGAACTCGGTGATCATCGGCTTCTTCTCGACGATCCTCGCGACGGTGCTGGGCACGCTGGCCGCTCTTGGCCTGTCGCGCCCCGAGATGCCGTTCCGCCGTGCCATCATGGCGGTGCTGATCTCGCCGATGATCGTGCCGATCATCATCACTGCGACGGGGCTGTTCTTCTTCTACTCGAAAACCGGGCTCGCGCATTCCTATCCGGGCATCATCATGGCCCACGCGACCTTGGGCATTCCCTTCGTGATCATCACCGTGACCGCGACGCTGGTGGGCTTCGATCACTCGCTGACCCGCGCGGCGCAGAACCTGGGCGCGGATCCGCGCACGACCTTCTTCAAGATCGTGATGCCGCTGATCCTGCCGGGCGTGGTCTCGGGCGCGCTGTTCGCTTTCGTCACCTCCTTCGACGAAGTCGTCGTCGTGCTCTTCGTGGCAGGCTATGACCAGCAGACGATCCCGCGCCAGATGTGGAACGGTATCCGCGAGCAGATCAGCCCCGCGATCCTTGCGGTGGCGACGATCCTCGTCTTCGTGTCGATCGCGCTTCTGACCACGGTCGAGCTGCTGCGCCGCCGCTCTGAGCGCCTGCGCGGGATGTCACCGGGCTAAAGCGTCAAGCGTCAGCGGGCAGCGCTCGCCCTCATAAAACGTCTCAAGGAGCCGGGTGAACACCGGCTCCTTTTCCTTTGCGGCGGCCTCGAACAGCGTCGCGCAGGAGCGCAGCTTCAGCGCATCGACCGGCCCCATGATGTCCTCGATGGGCGTGCCCGCATGGGCGAGCACCGCCTCGGAGGCCTCCGCCAACCGGGCCCGCAGCACCGGATCGGCGAGATAAGCCCGCGCCTCCGCCAGATCCGCGATCCCGTATTCCACCGCCCGGGGCGACCGCCCGAGCGAGGCCAGTTGCGGGAAGATCCACCAGATCCAATGGCTGGTCTTACGACCTTGGCGGAGTTCCCGCAGCGCGGTCGGATAGTCGCGGTCTTGGGGGGCGTGGAAGCGTTGGGTCATGGGATGAGCCTAACACGCTCTGGACATCGCGAGGAGGGCCGCGACCGATCCGAGGGTGGGCGCAATCGCGCCCGCCCTGGGGGCGGGTCGGGCGCGGCCCGGCCTAGGGGCCGGGCGGGGGGCGCTAAGGTCTAATTTGACGCGCTTTCATTGGAGCGCTCGCGTAAAAGCCAGCTTCTTAGTGCGACAAGCTCAAATAGAATAAGGTCTGCAGTGGCGATGGCTTCGTTAAGCATCTCTCCAGTGATTGGCTCCACGACCGCGAAGTGCTCACGCTCGCGCCGCGCTCCGCGTTGCAGAAAATGCTCAACCTCAAGGCTATCTAGGTCAGTTCGTTCACGTGAGAATGCTCCGTGAACGACCATGTGACGAAACTCTAGACCTTCCCGGATTTCTTTTGCGAGCCGAGTGATTTCCGAACCGATATGACCGGGAACTTCTTTGGCATTTTCTGCAAAGCGAGCGACGAGCTTCCATGTGCTCTGCTTTAGCTCGACGAAATCTTCCTTAGCCGCCGCCGTGTCGAGGTCTGTATTTTCCATGAGCGCGACGGCGTGAAGCAGTACAAGTTCAATATGTGCTGCCGTTTGAACGAAAGTGCCAATGCGCATGATGTCTTGAGGTTGGAGCATGCTTTCTACCATCGTCTTCATGCGCCATCCTCCTGGTCTGCGAGCGCCCTCGCTTGCGCTCGGGCGTTCGGCACTGAAAACGCTCCACTGGAGCGTTTTCGCCCCGGATTAAAATCCGGGGCCGCGCCTCACCCCCAAACCTCACAAAACTCCCGCCACTCGCCTTTGCTCATGCCCGAGGTCTCCTGCGTGATCTCCTCGCCTGCCAGACGGCGCTTCAGCAGCTCCACGGCCTTGCCCGACAGGTTCACCCCGCCCAGACGGTAATCCTCGAAGGCCGAATAGGCCGCAGGCACCCAATCCTTGACGATGTCGCACATGGTCTCGGCATAGACGCGGATCTCGTATTGCGCGTGGCTGTCGGCGCGCAGGCGCAGGAAGTGGAAGAGGTTGTGCAGGTCCACCTTCCAATACCATTGCGTGTAGATATTGGTGGGCAGGTTCATCCGTGCCAGTTCCCGGGCGAGGCCCTGTTTGCCTGCATCCTCGTCGGGCGTCAGCATGTCCTCGTAATGGTCATAGGCGCGCATCGCGTCGTCGCGCAGGATGTCGAGCACGCGGGCGGCCTCGGCGCCTTCGAGCACCTGACCGCGGCCCTGATGGTTCTGGCTCGATTGCGCGGCGAGCTGGCTGGCCTCGGGGATGTAGAATTCGCGGTCGAGGATCGAGTAGCGCGCGGAGTATTCGTTGACGTTCGCGGTGCGGTGGCGGATCCACTGGCGCGCGACGAAGACCGGAAGTTTGACGTGGAACTTGACCTCGCACATCTCGAACGGGGTCGAATGCCAGTGCCGCATCAGGTAGCGGATCAGGCCCGCGTCGCTGTTCACCGTCTTGGTGCCCCGGCCATAGGAGACCCGCGCCGCCTGCACGATCGCGGAGTCGTCGCCCATATAGTCGATGACCCGGACCACCCCGTGATCGAGCACTTCATGGGCGGTATAGAGGCGCTTCTCCATCCCCGGCGAGACCGCCCGTGCGGTCATTTGCGTCTCGGCGCGCTGTGCGTCGATCTCGGCTTGTTGTTCGGGGGTGAGCGCCATGATGTCCTCCGGATGTCTCGAATCGACCTCCACTATATATGCGATGGGCGGCTCTAGGAACCGCCATATCCTGTGGATAAGCCGGGGTGCTTGCCGCGGCTGCCTCAAGGGCTATCCTCCGGTTAACCGCAATCAGTTCCAAGGAAGCCTGTTCATGAAAATCGAATATCTGCACACGATGGTCCGCGTGCTCGACCTCGAGAAATCGAAAGCCTTCTACGAGCTTCTGGGCCTGAAGGAACGCCGCCGCATCGAAAACGACAAGGGCCGCTTCACGCTGGTCTTCATGTGCCCGCCCGAGCAGGACGACGGCACGGCGGATGTGGAGCTGACCTGGAACTGGGACGGCGATAGCGGGCTGCCCTCGGACAGCCGCCATTTCGGCCACCTCGCTTACCGCGTCGAGAACATCTACGAGATGTGCCAGCACCTGATGGACAATGGCGTAACGATCAACCGCCCGCCGCGCGACGGTCACATGGCCTTCGTGCGCTCGCCCGACAATATCTCGATCGAGCTGCTGCAGATGGGCGAGCCGCTGCCGATCCAGGAGCCGTGGTCGAGCATGGAGAACACCGGCAGCTGGTGATCACTTGCGGAAGTGATCCTTGAGCTTGTCGAAGGGGCTGCGGGTTTCCGTGGCCTCTTTCTTTTGCGGCGCGGGCTGCGGGGAGGCTTGCGGGGCAGGGGCGTCGGCTTTGGCCGGTGCCTTGGTCCCGGTCGAAGAGCGCGGCGGCGCGACCCGTAGGCTCACCGCATTGAGGAATTTCGAGCCGTCGCCCGCCGCCAGCGCAGGCGCCCCGTCCGAGATCCCGCGCAGCAGGTCGTCGAGCATCTCCTGCTCCGCCTTCGGGAAATCGTTGAGCACATAGCCCGCCACGCGGTCCTTGTGCCCCGGATGGCCGATGCCCAGCCGCACCCGCGCATAGTCGGGGCTCATATGCTGATGGATCGAGCGCAGCCCGTTATGCCCCGCATGACCGCCGCCCTGCTTGAGGCGGCACTTGCCGGGGGCGAGGTCCAGCTCGTCATGGAAGACGGTGATGTCGGAGACATCGACCTTGTAGAAATCGGCGGCCGCGCGCACGGATTGGCCGGATAGGTTCATGAAGGTTTCGGGTTTCAGCAGCACAACGCGGGTCGAGCCGAAACGGCCCTCACTCACCTGACCCTGAAACTTGCCGCGCCACGGGGCGAAGCCGTGATCCTCGGCGATCCGGTCGAGCGCCATGAAGCCGATATTGTGACGGTTGTTCGCGTATTTCGCGCCCGGATTGCCCAGGCCCACCCAAAGCTGCATGCGTCTCCCCTTTCGAACGCCGGTGTCGAGGCTCTGCTCACCGAGGGATATGTGAGCGGGCGCGCAGGGGAAAGGGGGCGTCGCGCTTAAGCCGCGCGGTATTCGACATAAGTCGGGCGTCCCGACTCGCCTACTATGATCGGGCGCTCTTGCGGCTCGGGCAGGGCGAACTCATCGAAGAGGCGCTCGCTGGTCTCGTCGATATTGCATTTCGCAATTTCTTCATACCCGTTGCGCGGGAGTCGTCTCGACGCGAAGCGGTAGAACGGGCGCAGGACCGGACGCAGCACGGCATAAACGGCGCGACCAATTGCGCTGAGCATTCTAGGCGGTAGCACCACGAATGCTGCAAGAACGAGTGCGATAAGCTCCAGCATGTGACTAGCCTTTAGGTTGTATTACCTTCGAAGCTATCGCGTTTTGGAAAAAAGGCGAGAAATTTTTTGTTCACATAAATGTGAGCGCGTTTGGCCGGAGGTTTGCCGCGCAGCCGGCAATTGCGGCTTTGGGCAAAGAAAAACGGGGCCCCGAAAGGCCCCGTCTCGAAAATCTCATCGGAAGAAGAATTACTCTTCGGTCGCTTCTTCGCTGGCTTCTTCGCCTTCGTCCTCGTCGGAGGAGCCACCACCGAAGCCTTTCGGCGGAGCGACGTTCGCGATCACGAAGTCACGCTCGATGGTCGGCTTGGCGCCTTTCGGCAGGTCCACGTCGGAGATGTGGATGGTGTCGCCGATCTGCTTGCCTTCGAGGTCGACCACGATCTGCTCGGGGATATCACCGGCGAGAACGTTGAGTTCGACTTCCGGACGCACTGCGACGAGGGTGCCGCCGCGCTTCAGGCCGGGCGCCTTCTCGTGGTTGATGAACTCGACATGCACGAAGAGCGAGATGCGCGAGTTGCGGTGGGTGCGCATGAAGTCGACGTGGGTCGGCAGGTCCTTGACGACGTCTTTCTGAACGCCGCGGCAGATCACGCGGACATCTTCCTGGCCGTCCATCTTCAGGTTGAAGAGGGTGGACATGAAGCGGCCTTTACGCAGGCGGGTGATCAGGCGGTTGTAGTCGAGGTTGATTGCAACCGGGTCCTTGCCGTCGCCGTAGACGATACCGGGCACGAGGCCCTCACGACGCGCTTGCCGAGCGGCCCCCTTGCCCGTCCCCGTACGCGCCACGGCTTCGATCGTTTCGATCTCTTTTGCCATAACTGGTCTCCAATTTGTCAAAGTGATGGGCCGCCTCCAAGGGTGTCGGGCCCATGAAGCCGCGCGGATACTCGGGATTGGCCGTGATGGCAAGGGGAAAGCGACGGCGTGGCGGAATACGGGTTGCTATAGAAGGATATCTGACTAATATCAGAAATAATCTCGGACGCAGGTCAGGTATTCCCATGGACGCACTCGCGCATATACGCCGGTTCAACCGGGCCGTCACCCGGCAGGTGGGCGCGCTGAACTCATCGTTTCTCGATCGTGGGCGGCCGTTGGGCTCTGCGCGGGTGCTCAATGCGATCGGGCGTGGGCAGGGCGATGTCGCCAAGCTGCGTCAGGCTCTGGCGCTCGATTCCGGGCTGATGAGCCGTCTGCTGCGCGGGCTGGAAAGCGAAGGGCTGATCGTCGTGGAGGACGATCCCGAAGACGGGCGGCGCCGCATCGCGCGTCTGACCGAGGCGGGGCAGGCGGAATTCGCGGAATACGAACGGCTCTCTGATGCGCAGGCGGCGGATATCCTCTCGCGCCATCCCGACCAGACCGCGCTCTTGGCGGCGATGGATCTGATCGCGACGGCACTGACCCGCGCCGAGATCGAAATCGTGCCCTGCGATCCGCTCGACCCGCGGGCGCGGGATTGCCTTCAGCACTATTACGCGGAACTTGCCGCCCGGTTTGAAGGTGGCTTCGATGTGAACCTGTCGAAAGATCCCGAGGCCGACGATATGCGCCCGCCCCGTGGCACCTTCCTGCTCGCATTGTCCGACGGAGTGCCGGTGGGCTGCGCGGCGCTGAAGGGCGGGGCGGATTATGCCGAGGTGAAGCGCGTCTGGATCGCGCCTGCCGCGCGTGGCCTCGGGCTGGCGCGGCAGTTGATGGAGGCGATCGAGGCGGCGGCGCGCGACTTGGGCCAGCTGCATCTGCGGCTGGATACAAATTCGGCGCTGCCCGAAGCGGTCGCGATGTATCACCGCTTCGGCTGGGACGAGATCGACCGATTCAACGACGATCCCTATCCCGATCGGTTCTTCGAGAAGCGCCTAAACCCTTAGGAGCCCGCCCTTAGGAATAGGTGTCGAAGAAGCCATTGGGGATCAGCAGATCGTCCCGGCCCAGATTCTCGATCCGACGCTCGCCGCACAGCGCCATCGAGGTGTCGAGCTCCTTCTGGATGACCTCCAGCGCCTTGGTCACGCCCGGCTCGCCCATCGCGCCCAGACCGTAGACATAGGCGCGCCCGATCATCACGCCCTTCGCGCCAAGCGCCAGCGCCTTGAGCACGTCCTGCCCCGAGCGGATGCCGCTATCGAGCCAGACCTCGGTCTTGTCGCCGACCGCATTGACGATCTTCGGCAGCATCCGGATCGAACTGAGCGCCCCGTCGAGCTGACGCCCGCCATGGTTCGAGACCACGATCGCATCGGCCCCGGTCGCGGCGGCCATCTCGGCGTCTTCCTCGCTGAGAATCCCCTTCAGGATCACCTTGCCGCCCCACATATCCATGAGCTGCTTGATCCGGTCCCAGTTCAGCGACTGATCGAACTTCTCCGCGGTCCACGACGACAGCGAGGCGGGATCGGCGGCGCTGTCTACATGGCCCACGATATTGCCGAAGAAGCGTCGCTTGGTCTGCAGCATCTCGATGCCCCAGCGCCATTTTGTCGCCAGATCGGCCAGCACGGCCGGGGTGAATTTCGGCGGCGCGGTCAGCCCGTTCTTCAGGTCTTTGTGGCGCTGGCCCAGCAGCTGCAGATCGACCGTGATCACCAGCGCCGAACAGCCCGCTGCCCGTGCCCGCTCCAGCACCCGCTTGTTATAGTCGTCATCGGTCAGCGTGTAGATCTGGAACCAGAAGGGCTCGCTGACATTCTCGGCCACGTCCTCGATCGAGCAGATCGACATCGTGGACAGCGTGTAGGGCACGCCGAATTTCTCCGCTGCCTTCGCCGCCTTGATCTCGCCATCGGCGCGCTGCATACCCGTCAGCCCCACGGGCGCGAGCGCCACCGGCATCGCGACCTCCTGACCCAGCATCGTCGATTTCGTCGTGCGCCCCGTCATGTCCCGCGCAATCCGCTGGTTGAGGCGGATCTGCGCGAAGTCCTCGGTATTCTCGCGGAAGGTCTGCTCGGTATAGGAGCCGCTCTCCGCGTAATCGTAGAACATCTTCGGCGTGCGGCGCTTATGCAGACGTTTCAGATCGGCGATGGAGGTGATGACGGGCATGGGGGTTCCTCTCTCCGTGGTTAAGTTTCCTTACCAATCCCTCGAAATTTGCGCAATCACCCATCGCAAGGCTTGCAATCATGCGCGATCCGTTCCCATCTCGCCGGGCGAACACGAAAAGGAGAGCGGCGTGAACGAGATTTGGCTCGGCCTTATGGGCGGCATGGTGGCGGGCGTCGCAACGGCTGCCGGGGCGATCCCGGCGCTGCTCGGGCGCTCCATGAGCCAGCGCACAGCCGATACGATGCTGGGCTTCGCGGCGGGCGTGATGCTCTCGGCCTCGTATTTCTCGCTGATCCTGCCGGGCATCGACGTGGCCGAGACCATGTTCGGCTCGGTCTGGGTCGCCGCCGCCATCGCCGCAATCGGCATCGCCATTGGCGCGGGCTTCGTGGCCTGGCTGAACGCGACCCTGCCGCATGAGCATTTCACATCAGGGCGCGAAGGGGCAGATGCGGCGCAACTGGCGCGGATCTGGCTTTTCGTGATCGCGATCACGATCCACAACTTCCCCGAAGGCCTGTCGATCGGCGTCGCTTTCGGCGCGGGCAACGAGAACGGCTTCTCGGTGATGACCGGCATCTCGCTGCAGGACATCCCCGAGGGGCTGGCTGTGGCCGTCGCGCTGATCGGGCAGGGCTATACCCGCCGCAAAGCCTTCTTCGTCACCGCGATGACCGGGGCGGTCGAGCCCGTGGGCGCGCTGGTCGGCGCGGCTGCCGTGTCAGTCTCCGGCGCGCTGCTGCCATGGGGGCTGACCTTCGCGGCGGGCGCCATGCTCTACATCATCAGCCACGAGATCCTGCCCGAAACCCACCGCAACGGGCATCAGAACCGCGCGACCGCGGGGCTGCTTTTCGGGTTGATCCTGATGATGTTCCTCGACGTGACGCTTGGCTAAACCCTCTTTACTTCCGCGCTGCCCCGGCGTAAGCGCAAACGCATGATCGCACGGACCGCATATATCGCCCGTCCCCGACGTCGCCGCTGAAGCGCCTGACGTCCGATCTGCCGTGGCATGCCGCCACACCCTATCCCAAATCGCTGACCTTAGGCCCCTGAATGTTGACAGCCCCCCGGGACTGTTGCACGAATTTGCCTTCTCTTACTGGAGTTTGACCCGATGATCCCCTCCGTTTTGCCGACCTATAATCGCGCACCGCTCGCCTTCGTGAAGGGCGAGGGTTCCTGGCTGGAGACGGCGGACGGGACCCGATATCTCGACATGGGCGCGGGGATCGCGGTGAATGCGCTGGGTCATGCCGCCCCCGAACTGGTCGAGGCGCTGACCGAGCAGGCGAGCAAGCTGTGGCATGTCTCGAACCTCTACCAGATCCCGCAGCAGCAGGCGCTGGCCGATGCGCTGGTCGAGAAGACCTTCGCCGATACGGTCTTCTTCACCAATTCCGGCACCGAGGCCGCTGAACTCGCGATCAAGATGGCGCGGAAATACTGGTCCTCGAAGGGCGAAGATCGAACCGAGATCATCACCTTCGATGGCGCGTTCCATGGCCGCTCCACCGGTGCGATTTCGGCCACGCCGAATTCGGAAAAGATGGTGAAGGGCTTCGGCCCGCTGCTGCCCGGTTTCACCCAGCTTCCCTGGGGCGATCACGAGGCGCTCAAGGCCGCCGTCTCCGACAAGACCGCGGCCATCCTGATCGAGCCGATCCAGGGCGAGGGCGGTATCCGCCCGGTGCCCGATCAGTGCCTGAAAGGACTGCGCGATCTCTGCGACGAGACGGGCGCGCTCCTGATCTTCGACGAGGTGCAATGCGGCGTGGGCCGTTCGGGACGGCTCTTCGCGCATGAATGGGCGGGCATCACCCCTGACATCATGATGGTCGCGAAAGGCATCGGCGGGGGCTTCCCGCTGGGCGCGGTGCTGGCGACTGAGGAGGCCGCCTCCGGCATGGTCGCGGGCACGCATGGCTCGACCTATGGCGGCAACCCGCTGGGCTGCGCGGTCGGCGCCAAGGTGATGGAGATCGTCTCCGAGCCAGCCTTCCTCGATCAGGTCAACGCGCGCGCTGGCTTCCTGCGCCAGAAGCTCGAAGGGTTGATCGCCGCGCATCCCGACACGTTCGAGAGCGTGCGCGGCACCGGTCTGATGCTCGGGCTCAAATGCAAGCGCGCGCCGACCGACTTGGTCGCCGCCGCCTATGATCAGCACCTGCTGACCGTGCCCGCTGCCGATAATGTGCTGCGCCTTCTGCCCGCGCTGAACATTTCCGAGGCCGATCTGGCCGAGGCGGTGACCCGTCTCGATGCCGCCGCGTCGCAACTCGAAAAGGCCGCCTGACTTCCTCTTGGCGTAAATATCCTCGGGGGCTGCGCGGGAGCGCAGCGGGGCGGACAGCCCCTCAGGCCCCTCCACGAAAGACAAACCGATGAACCATTTCCTCGATATCCACAAAACCGACCCCGCAGCGCTGCGGTCCATGATCGACCAAGGCATCGCGATGAAGCAGGCCCGCAACGGTCGCCCGAAAGGCGCGCCCGATGACGAGCAGCCGCTCGCCGGTCACATGGTTGCGCTGATCTTCGAGAAGCCCTCGACCCGGACCCGCGTCAGCTTCGATGTCGGCGTGCGCCAGATGGGCGGTCAGTCGATGGTGCTCTCGGGCGCGGATATGCAGCTGGGCCATGGCGAGACCATCGCTGACACCGCCCGCGTTCTGTCGCGCTATGTCGATCTGATCATGATCCGGACCTTCGAAGAGGAAACCCTGCTAGAGATGGCCGAATATGCCTCGGTGCCGGTGATCAACGGTCTCACCGACCGCACCCACCCGTGCCAGATCATGGCCGATGTGATGACCTATGAAGAGCAGCGCGGGCCGATCGCGGGCAAGAAGGTGGTCTGGTCGGGCGACGGCAACAACGTCTTCGCGAGCTTCGCCCATGCGGCGGCGCAGTTCGGCTTCGATCTGACCTTCACGGGTCCGGAAACGCTCGATCCCGAGCGCGCCTGGCTCGACGTGGCCGAGAAGGCCGGCCACCCGATCACCATCGAGCGGGATCCGGTCAAGGCCGTCGAGGGCGCCGATCTGATTGTCACCGATACCTGGGTGTCGATGCACGACCCGGAATCCGCGAAAGAGCGTCGCCACAACCAGCTGCGGCCCTATCAGGTCAACGAGGAGCTGATGAGCCACGCCAAGCCCGACGCGCTTTTCATGCATTGCCTGCCCGCGCACCGGAATGACGAAGCGACGAGCGGCGTCATGGACGGCCCGGCCTCGGTGATCTTCGACGAGGCCGAGAACCGTCTGCACGCGCAAAAGGCGGTGATGCGCTACTGCCTCGGTAAATAACGACAGCAGCCGGGCAGGGGGTTACTCCAGCCCGGCGATGATCGCGCGCAGCGTCTCGATCCCTTCGCCCTTCTCGGACGAGGTCAGCACGATCTCGGGGAAGGCGGCCGGGTGCTTCGTCAGCGCCTTGCGCACCTGATCCAGCACCTTCTCGCAATCCTTTGCGCTGACCTTGTCCGCCTTCGTCATCACGACCTGGAAGGGGACGGCAGCGCGGTCGAGCAGCGTCAGGATTTCCTCGTCCACCGCTTTCACGCCGTGACGCGTGTCGATCAGCACGAAGGCGCGGCGCAGCGTGGCGCGGCCCGACAGATAATCCTTCAGCAGCGCCTGCCATTTCGCGACGACCGCGACGGGGGCCTGCGCGAACCCGTAGCCGGGAAGGTCGACCAGATAGGGACCGTCCTGCGTGGTGAAATAATTGATCTCCTGCGTCCGGCCCGGCGTGTTCGACGCCCGCGCAAGATTGCGGCGGTTCGTCAGCGCGTTGATCAGGCTCGACTTGCCAACATTGGAGCGGCCCGCGAAGCAGACCTCGATCCGGTCGGCAGGCGGCAGCCCTTTCATCGCGACGACGCCCTTGAGGAACTCGACGGGAGCGGCGAAGAGCTTGCGACCGCGCTCACGCGAAAAATCGTCGGGGGCCTCGGCTAGCGGGAAATTCAACTCCATCAGAGTACCTCGATCTTGTCGCCGCGCGCGATGCGGCCCGGTTTGGTGACGAGGCAGAACACGCCAAGGTCGGTATGCCCGTAGTGGCGTTCCAGCTCTTCCAGCATGTCGATATCGCGTTCGCCCGTCTCGATATTGGCGTCCGTCGCACGGCAACGCCCGATACAGGCGCGCAGTTGCAGTTCCGCCTCGCCAACGCGCACCGTCTTGCCGATCAGGTCCATCTCCGCGAAAGGCTCCCAGCCCTCGACCCAGAGATTGGCGCGGAAGCGGCGGCGGTCGATCTGCTTGCCCACTCGTGCCGAGAGATCGTCGAGCGAGGCCTGCCCGATCAACGAGACATAGGGCAGGGGATCGTCCGTGAAGGCCCGGTCGGGGCCGCGCACCAGCGCAGTCGGGCGCGGTGCACTGTCCGGCCAGAAGGTGCGCAGCCATTCGAATAGCTTGCGCTGGTCGGCTTCGCGCTCGGGGTCGATCTCGAGATGCCACTGCTCGGGATGCTCCAGCAGGATGTGCCCGTTATCGAGCATCCGAGAGGTGACCCCCATCAGCCCCGGCGCGGAGCGCCCGATCACGAAGTTGATCTTCTGGCCCCAGCTATCGGCACGTCCCTCCGCGCCGACGCCCACCTTGGAGCGCTCGTGCAGCACCGCCCACTCCCGGTCGCAAGGCAAGACGCGCCCCTCTTCAAGGGACGCGTCCTTCAGTTCCTCTACCCCGATCGACTTGATCGGATGTCGGTAGATGCGAGAGAGCGTTGCGCTCATTTCTTCTCTTCGGCGGGTTTCTTCCGCTGGAAGCTCTCTTTAATATTGCCGAACAGATCCGGGCGTTTCCCGTGCATCGACATGATCGTGTACTGCTGCAGGAACGTGATCGTGTTGTTCGTGATCCAGTACAGCACGAGGCCCGAGGCGAAGCTGCCCAGCATGAACATGAAGACCCACGGCATCCACGCGAAGATCATCGCCTGAGTCTTATCCGTCGGCGCCGGGTTCAGACGCTGCTGGAACCACATCGACACACCCAGCAGGATCGGCAGGATACCGAGCGACAGGATGAAGAGCGGCGAGCCCGGATCGGGCGCTGCGAAGGGCAGCAGGCCGAACAGGTTCAGGATCGAGGTCGGATCGGGAGCCGAAAGGTCATGGATCCAGCCGATCCACGGCGCGTGATACAGTTCGATCGTGACGTAGATCACCTTATAGAGCGAGAAGAAGATCGGGATCTGGATCAGAAGCGGCAGACAGCCCGCGGCGGGGTTCACCTTGTGCTTCTTGTACAGCTCCATCATGCCCTGCTGCATCTTCTGGCGGTCGTCGCCGGCAGCTTCCTTCATCTTCTCCATCTCGGGCTGCAGCTCTTTCATGCGCGCCATCGAGATGTAGGACTTCCGTGCCAGCGGGAAGACGATCAGCTTGATGATGAAGGTCAGTGCGATGATCGCCCAGCCCATGTTGCCGATCGCGCCATGCAGGAAGTGCAGCAGGCGGAACATCGGCTTGGTGAGGAAGTAGAACCAGCCCCAGTCGAGCGAGTCGACGAATTTCGGGATCGGGACATTGTCCTGATAGTCGCGCAGGGTTTCCCATTCCTTCGCACCGGCGAAGAGGTGGGTTTGCGCGTCGCCCTTGGCGCCCGGCGCGACGTCGATCACCGGCAGGCGGGTCTCGGTCTGGTAGATGTCGGACTTCTCGCCCGAATATTTCACGACCGAGGTGAAGGGGCCCGAGATCGGCGCCAGAACGGTCTGCCAGTATTTGTCGGTGAAGCCAGTCCAGCCGGCGTCCTGCACCTGCTTGATCTCGGCCTGACCCTCGGCGCCCTTGTTGTCGAGCTTGGTGACGTTCTTGTATTTGATCTCTTCGAGATTGCCGTCATCCATCGCCACGAGGCCTTCGTGGAGCACGTAGACGCGGCGCTCCTGCGGGATGCCGTGACGCGCGATGATGCCGTAGGGGGCAAGCTTCACCGCAGCGTCGGTGCCGTTCTGCACCGACTGCTTGATCGTGAAGAGATACTTGTCGTCGACCGAGATCTCGCGCTGGAAGGTCAGGCCGTGGCCATTGTCCCATTGCAGCGTAACCGGGGTGTCGGGCGTGAGCTTGCCGTTGCCGACCTGCGTCCAGACCGTGTTCGGACCGGGCACCTGATCGCCGGGCAGACCGCCTGCGGGCAGCCAGCCATAGACGACGTAATAGGGCAGGGTCGAATTGCTGGTATCGCCGCCGATCGGCGACAGAAGCCGCACGTCGGGCGAATCCTCAGCCAGCGTTTCCTTGTATTTCTTGAGCGACAGGTCGTCGAAACGCCCGCCGAGAGTCGAGATCGAGCCCTCGACCGCGGGGGTGTCGATCTCGATGCGCGCGGCGCTCTGGGATTGGGCGCTCGCGGCTTGGGACATCGTCGCCGTATCGACCGGCGCGCCTGTGGAGTCGGCGGCGGTCTTCGGTGCGATATCAGTGGCTTCGGGCGAAGCGCTCTGCTCTGCGACCGGTTGGCTCGGTGCCGTTGTCGTGTCTTCCGTGGGCGGGAAGAAGTAGGTCCAGACGCCCAGCACGAGCGCGGAAAGCACCACCGCGAGAATGAGATTCTTGTTTTGGTTGTCCATGAAGCCCTAATTCCACAAGCCTGTCGAAAACTTGCATGGGTTCAACAGAAGGGGCAGCCAAAGGTCAAGCCATTTTCCCTTGAAACAGTGGATCGGGCATGGTTTGCCATCACGCTTTCGGCCCGGATCCGGGGTCCGCAGTGGCAAAGCCCGGTCTGCGACTCGGTTTGCGGCCCGGGCTTTGGGGTGGTTCAACGCCTGCCGATTTGCGGCGTCGCGTCGAGCTTGGTGCGATGGCGTTCCGCCCATTCGAGGAATTCGCTGATCGGCATCGGCGCGGCAATCGCCGGGCCCTGCACCGCCGAGCAGCCCAACTGGCACAGCATCGCGTGTTCGGCGATCCCCGGCACCCCTTCGGCGAGTGTCTCCAGTCCAAGACCTTCGGCCATCGACACGATCGCGGCGGTCAGGCGCTGGTGTTCGGTGTTGTGGTCGATCTCCGCCGTGAGCGAGCGATGGATGCGCAGCCGCTGCGGCCCGATCTGGCGGATCGTCTCCGCCGAGACGGGTCCGGAGCCGAAACCCGCCAGTTCGATCAGGCAGCCGAGGCGCTTGATCGCGTGCAGCGTATGGCTGCAGACCGGATCGTCGAGCCGCGCCACCATCGCCTGCGGGACGATCAGCCGCAGCCGGGTCGGGGCGACCTCGAAGCGATCGAATTCCCAGGCTAGCCGCTCGGCCAGCTTCGGGTCGCTCATCTGCCCGGGCAGGAAGGGAAGCGAGGCCGGGCCGAAGTCGCTGCCGTCGCGGGCGATGTCGCGCAGCGCGCCGAAGGTCGCGTAGAGCATGACCTCGGAGAAGCGCGCGCCAAGCCCTGCAGCCTCGATCGCGGGAAGTATCTCGCGTTCGGTCATAATGCCGCGTTGCGCATGAAGCCAGCGCGGAATCGCCTGGAATCCGCTGATATAGCCTGTGTCGGTGGAAATCTGCGGCAGGAAAAACGCCTTGATATGGCCCGCTTCGAGCGCCTCTCCGACACTGGCGGACAGCGGATGCGGGCCCGGCTCTTTCGTGGCGATCTTGTCCGAGCGGGAGGAACGGATCGCCCCCGGGCCGGACTGCATCGCGCGGTTGGCCGCAGTCTCGGCGCGCGAGAGCGCCGCCTCCGCCTCTGTGTTGGCGCGCGCGTCAGCCTTGGCCTGCGTGGCCGCGTCGTCGCGATAGGCCGGGGTCGCAGCACTTCGACCCACGAGGTGAAACCCGATATGCATGGTGATCTCCTGCGCCTGCTCGGCGATCACGTAAGGCTCGCTCACCGCTTCCTGAAGGCGGCCGCAAAGCTGGATCATCCCTTCGAGGCCAAGCCGCGGCGTCGGGCGCAGCAGCACCGCGAACCGCGCGCCGTCCCAGCGCGTGACCACATCGCCGCTGCGCAACTGCGCCTGTAGCCGTTCGCCAATCCGGCGCAGCAGAAGGTCGAATTCCTTCGGGTGCAGTCGCCGCAGAACCTGATCGGGTGTGTCGAGCCCGAGGATCAGGCATCCGGTCGGGCGGTTGCGCTGCTGTGCGTCCTGCAAGGAGGCGGCCATCTCGGAAATCGCGGCATGCGGCGGCAGCAGGCCGGTCGCGGGGTCGCATCCTTCCTCGTCGATCTCGGGCGGAACGGGCAGGGGGCGTGTCATCCAGCCCACCAGAATCGCGGTCAGACCGATCAGCACCATCGCCTCCGGCCCGACCCAAAGCAGGGCGAGCCCGCAGGCCGGCAAAAAGGCGATCATCTCGCGTCGGAGCAGAACCGGACCCGGCTTGCCGTTATACCTGGCGCGCAGCTCTGATTTGCGGGCGGCGCGCTTGCCCCCGTCATTACCCATGATACCTACCCCCGTGGCACATGCGGGCCCCTCAAGGCCCCCCTTCGCCAGTAAGGCTAGACGTCATTTGTGATCAGCCGGTTAATCGCGCTCGCGCAAATCCGGGACGTTTTCGTTAAAATCCGCTTCACCCTCCGCGCGGCGCTCGAGCCCCGCGAAATCGAAGATCGAGGGGTCGCACAGATGCGAGGGGCGTGCGTTCATCAGCGCCTTGAACATCTTGTTCCGGCGGCCGGGGGCGTTCTTCTCCCAGCCGTCGAGCATCATCTTCACCTGCTGGCGCTGCAGCCCGTCCTGAGAGCCGCAGAGGTCGCAGGGGATGATCGGATAGTCCATCGCGCGGGCGAATTTCTCGCAATCAGCCTCGGAGACGAAGGCCAGCGGGCGATAGACGAAGAGATCGCCTTCCTCGTTCAACAGCTTCGGCGGCATCGTCGCAAGGCGCGAGCCGTGGAACAGGTTCATGAAGAAGGTTTCCAAGATGTCATCGCGGTGATGGCCCAGCACGACCGCCGAGCACCCTTCCTCGCGCGCGATCCGATAGAGGTTGCCGCGCCGCAGCCGCGAGCACAGCGCGCAATAGGTGCGGCCCTGCGGGACCTTGTCCATTACGATCGAATAGGTGTCCTGATATTCGATCCGATGCGGCACGCCCATCTTCTCGAGGAATTCCGGCAGCACGGTTGCAGGGAACCCCGGCTGGCCCTGATCGAGATTGCAGGCCAGCAGCTCCACCGGCAGCAGCCCGCGCCACTGCAGGTCGTGCAGCACGGCCAGAAGCGTATAGCTGTCCTTGCCGCCCGAGAGGCAGACCAGCCACCGCTGCCCGCGTTCGATCATCCCGTATTTCTCGATCGCCTCGCGTGTCTCGCGCACGATGCGCTTGCGCAGCTTCTTGAACTCGGTCGTCGAGGGCGCGCCTGCGAAAAGCGGATGGATCGGGCTGTCTTCGTCATCAAGCATCTGGAGTGTCCTTCGCGTCATGCGCATGGGCGCAACGATGGGCGGCGTCAAATTCGGGATCGGCGCCGGGCACCGGGTCATAGCCATGCCCGCCCCAGGGGTGGCAGCTCAGGAGCCGCTTCCCGGCCAACCATCCACCCTTCACCGCACCATGCCGTTCGAGCGCTTCGAGCGCATAGGACGAACAGGTCGGCTGGTAGCGGCATCCATGCCCCATCCAGGGGCTCAGCAGTAAGCGATAGGCGTGAACCGGCAGGGCGAGGATTCGGGCGAGGGGGCTCATTTGCGTTTGCTCCCCTTGGGTTTGCGCGGCCGCGGCGGGGAGATCGGCAAATCGTGAATGATCGTGAGCACAGTCTCGAATTCGGCCAGCATGGCGGCGAAGTCGCGGGTGGCGGTCGCTTCGGGGCGCCCGACCAGAACATAGTCCCAGCCCGGCCGACCCGCCTTGGGCAGAACCTGCCGTGCGATCTCGCGCAGGCGGCGTTTGGCGCGATTGCGCGCCACCGCGTTGCCGAGCTTCTTCGAGCAGGTGAAGCCCACGCGGATCAGATCGGGGGCGACGGGCTCGCCCTCGCGGCGCTTGCGCGCCTGCAGCAGAAAGCCGGGCATTCCCTTACGCTGCGCCGAGGCCGCTTTCAGGAAATCCGCCCGCTGCCGCAAAACCGCGGTCGGACGAGTCGGATCATCTGAGCGTATGGCGGCCATCAGGCGACCTCCGGCGAATAAACGACGCGCAAAATAGCGAAGCCGCCGGTCTTTTCACCGATCCGACCCGAGGGCCCGACCTGCGAAAAGCATCCGGCGGCGTCAAAAGCCAGTCGCGGCTGTAACGGCCTTAAGCCGACAGACGCTTACGGCCCTTCGCGCGACGGGCGTTGAGAACCCGGCGTCCACCCTTCGTGGCCATGCGGCTGCGGAAGCCGTGGCGACGGGCGCGAACGAGGTTCGACGGCTGGAACGTGCGTTTCATCGTTTTCACTCCGGTTCGGGCCCAGAAACAGGATTCGAGGGCCAGATAGCATTTCGAAGCCGCTCTTTAGTGACCTCTCCCCTCCAAGTCAATTCGCCAAAGCGGGTTTTTCCGGCTTTTCCGGTCGCTTCGCACGGATCGTGACCGCTCACGGGGTTTTGCCTTCTGCGCGAGCCGCCTATCTTGTGCGCAAAGCGCGGCTGACGCAGGGGACGGTATCCTTGCATCCTGACCGGCGGTGCATCAAGAGTGACATTGAAGGGGACGGGCCGACCCTGTTGGGCGGCCTTGCGTTTGATAGGCGATGAAAGTGAACACTCTTTCAGGACGTTTTCTGATCCTGACCACGGTTTTCGTGGTGCTCGCCGAGGCGTTGATCCTTTTGCCGGGTTTGGCGAATTTTCGCGAAGACTATCTTTTGACGCGACTTGAGCGCGCGCAGATCGCCTCGCTTGCGCTTCTGACCACCGACACCACCATCGCGCCCGATCTGGAAAAAGAGCTTCTGTCCAATGCGGGCGTCTTCAACGTGGTGCTGCGCAGAGACGCGGCGCGGCAGCTGGTGCTGTCCTCGCCGATTCCCTCTCCGGTGACCGAAACATACGACCTGCGCGATTCGACGGAATGGACGCGGATTCGCGATGCGGTCCACGCGCTCTTCGATTCCGGGGATCGTGTGATCCGGGTGCTGGGCCAGCCGGTGCAGAAGGGCGGTATCGTGATCGAGGTGACGCTCGCGACCGAACCGATGCGGATCGCGATGGTCGAATACGGGCTGCGGCTCTTGTCGATCTCGGCGGTCTTCTCGGTGATCACCGCCGTTTTGCTGTTCCTCCTCGTGCGCCGGCTGATGGTCGTGCCGATCAAGCGGCTGGTCGCGCATATGTCTTCTTATGCGGACGCGCCCGAGGATGCGCGGCGCATCATAACCCCGCAGGCCAGCGTCGAGGAACTGCGCGTGGCTGAAGAGGCGCTGGCCTCGATGCAGCAGCAGCTCACCGCGTCGCTGCGCCAGAAGGAGCGTCTCGCGCAGCTGGGCCAAGCGGTCGCCAAGATCAGCCACGATCTGCGCAACATCCTGACGACGGCGCAGCTCTTCGCCGATCGGATGGAAAGCTCCGACGATCCCGGCGTGAAGCGCGCCGCCCCGAAGCTGACCGGCTCGATCGAGCGCGCGATCAACCTGTGTGAAACGACGCTCGCCTTCGGCAAGGCAAAGGAGCCGCCGCCGACGCTGTCGCGCTTCATGTTCGGAGAACTGGCGCAGGAAGTTCTGGAGAACGAAGAGCACCCGAGCGAGGGCCCGCTCGTCGATTTCGTCACCGACATGCCGCCGAATTTGGTGATCCGCGCCGACCGCGAGCAGCTCTATCGCGTGCTCAACAACCTCGTGCGCAACGCCCGACAGGCGATCGAGGCGACCGGCCAGAACGGCACGGTGGAGATCGGCGCAGGTGAGAATGCCGATGGCTGGTGGATTCGCGTGCAAGATAGCGGCCCCGGCCTGCCGGAGACTGCGCGCGAACACCTTTTCAAGCCCTTCACCGGCGGGACCCGCGCGGGCGGCACGGGGCTGGGCCTGGCCATCGCGGCCGAGTTGATTCGTGGCCATGGCGGGCGTCTGGACTTGGTGCGGACCGACGGCAACGGCACCGAGTTCCGCATCTTCCTGCCCTCGGATATCGCGCTGGATTGCGCCTCCGAGAAGGGCGCGGGCGCAATTTCCTGAGCCTGCGCGGGGTTACGTTCCGGGAGGTGCGTGCCGATCTTCAGGGCTTCCGCGAGGGCATCCAAGAATTTTGACGGTTTTCCAAAATTGCCTCGAATTTGCTCTTGCATCGCTCCGACGTGGCCGTTACATCGCCCCACATAAGCGGACCCGTAGCTCAGCTGGATAGAGCACTTGACTACGAATCAAGGGGTCGGGCGTTCGAATCGTCCCGGGTCCGCCATTTCCCCCTCCTGCTGAAAACCAATGCCTTGCAGGCCATGCCTGTCGTTCGCGCCGTTGTCTGCTGCGGTCTGCGCGCTCTGTCGGTCGTGCATGTTGCGCCGTGGGCCCTCGGTCGTTCTTAGAGTTGCCTCGTCCGACAAGCTCTCGCTGCGCTGCGAGAGGAGCTCCGGGTCGCGCATGGGTGTGGGGTGCCGCGGAGATGTTTGAAGGGTGGCTATGGGCGCTGATCGACGCTCTGCGCCCTCTCCCGGGCGGGGTCCAAAGGCAAGACGCTTGGAGGTCCTCTCGAGGCTCTCTCAGGCGTCTGTCGGGAGCGCCGTGATGCTCAGCTGCTTTCAGAAAACAAAACCCTCGGAAACGCGAAACCCCGCCACGAAGGGCGGGGTTTTCGGCGTATCGAAGTTTGTTTGGTGGAGCCAAGGGGAGTCGAACCCCTGACCTCTTGAATGCCATTCAAGCGCTCTCCCAACTGAGCTATGGCCCCACCGGAGGTCCAGCGGGTAGCCCCGCTGTGTGGGGAGGCGTATAGGCAAAGCGCCGCGGCGGCGCAAGAGGAATTTCGCCCCGAACCGCGCGAAAATTTCGTCACTCTTACCTTCCCGAACGTCAGCCTTCATCCGCACCCGGAAACGGTGCGCGAGGCTGCGTGCCCGGGCCCGGCGCGGCACCAAAGAAAAAGGCGCCACGGTTTCCCGTCGCGCCTTGATCAATGGTCCCGAGCGGCCCAGCCGATCAGTTGTCTTCCTTATCCTCGGTGCTGACATCCGCGATGTCATCGAGCGAGACATTGTCGTCATCGTCGTCGTCGTCGAGCAGATCGTCGTCGAGATCCACGTCACCGTCATCGGTGTCGAGATCGTCATCTCCGAGACTGACGTCATCGTCTTTCTGAGACGACGTCTTGTCGGTCGTAAGCGTACGACCGCTGCCCGAGGTCAGAGCCTCGAGGGTAAAGGTGTTGTTGCAGACCGGGCAGGTCATCGGGTCGTTATTCAGGTCGTAAAACCGGCTCGCGCAATGCGGGCACAGACGCTTGACGCCCCATTCCTCTTTCGGCATGGAATTCTCCTGCGCACTTAATCCAGCAGAGTCGCAGCCACCTGCCACATGCCGGGCAGGGTGTCAAAGCCTTTTCGTGCCTTTTCTGGCCGGGCTGCGATCCGTGGGCCGCCTCATGCTGTCGAACCTTTCGGAGAAAACTTCTGTCCCGCACGCCCCCCATTCCGGAACTGCCTGAGGTGGAGTTGGTTCTGCGCCGCTCCGGGCGTGCGCGCAGGTTCTCGTTGCGGGTGTCGCGGGTGGACGGCCGGGTGGCGCTCACGATCCCGCGGGGTGCGTCCGAGCGCGAGGCTTTGGCCTTCGCGCGCTCGCAAACCGAATGGCTGCGCAAGACCCTCGGTGCGATTCCGCCCGCGCAGGCGGTACGATTCGGGCAAGGTATCCCCTTCGAGGGGCAGATGCTGACATTGGAGCCCGCACGATTGCGCAGCCCGAAGATCGACGGCGCGCGGCTCTTGGTGCCCGAAGACCCAGCGCGTCTGGGCGTGCGGGTCGAGACCTTTTTCAAACACGCGGCCCGGATGCGGCTCCATGCGGCCAGCGCGCGCTATGCCTCCGAGATCGGGCGCGACTTCGCCAAGATCACGATTCGCGATACGCGCTCGCGCTGGGGCTCGTGCAGCTCCACCGGGGCGCTCTCCTATAGCTGGCGCCTGATCATGGCGCCGCCGGAGGTGCTCGACTACGTCGCGGCCCATGAGGTCGCGCATCTCGAGGAGATGAATCACTCGCCCGCCTTCTGGCGCGTCGTCGAAGCCCTGCGTCCGAGCTTCAAGACAGAGCGCGCCTGGCTCAAGCGTGAAGGGTCCGCGCTGCATGCGATCCGGTTTCGAGATTGACCCCGGCCGCTAACGTGATCACAAAAAGCGCATGACCACGATTTCCACACGCCCCATCGAGACCGCAGCGCATGATCGGCTCTACCGCGCCTTGCGTCAGCAGATCATGGTGGGGGAGTTGCTGCCGGGCACCGCGTTGACGCTGCGGGGCTTGGGCAAGCAATACGGTGTCTCCATGACCCCCGCGCGCGAGGCGCTGCGGCGGCTGGTCGCTGAAGGGGCGCTGACGCTGTCGAGTTCGGGCCGCGTCGCCACGCCGGAACTGTCGAACGAGCGGATCGAGGAACTGGCGGCGCTGCGCGCACTGATCGAGCCGGAGCTGTCGGCCCGCGCCCTGCCGCGGGCGCACCTCGCGCTGATCGACCGTCTCGGCGCGATCAACGTCGCCAATGCGGAGGCCGTCGCGAAGCAGGATGCGGTCGGCTACATCCGCACGAACCTCGAATTCCACCGCACGCTCTATCTGCGCGCGCAGGCGCCCGCGATGCTCGCGGTGATCGAAACCGTCTGGCTGCAGCTGGGGCCGACGATGCGCGCCGTCTACACCAAGCTGCAGCGCAACGAGCCGCCGCGGCACCACCGGATGATTCTCTCGGCTCTGCGTGCGGGCGACGAACCGGCGCTTCGATTGGCCGTGCGCACCGATGTGACCCAGGGTTTGCGTCACCTGGCCCAGCGTGGCTGGTAAAACCGCCCCTTAAGCGATGCGTGAGGGGCATAAAAACGGCTTGGGCGACTTGACGCGAGACGCCATTGCCCGTATTCCGCGCCAACAGATTTTCGGGCGCTGCCATGCGGCGCCTTCTCATGTTGGGGCCGGGCGCGCGATTCGCGTAACTTCGGCCAGGTAAGAAACGAAGGAAGAATGCCATGTCGCGCGTTTGCGAACTGACCGGCAAGGGCCCCACGACGGGCAACAAAGTGAGCCACGCGAACAACAAGTCGCGTCGTCGCTTCCTGCCGAACCTGAACGATGTCTCCCTGATCTCGGACACCCTGGGCCAGAGCTTCAAGCTGCGCGTTTCCGCAGCCGGCCTGCGCTCGGTTGACCATCGCGGCGGTCTCGACGCGTTCCTCGCCAAGGCGAAGGATGCAGAGCTGTCGGTGAATGCTCTGAAGATCAAGAAAGCGATCGCGAAAGCTCAGGCAGCCGCCTGATCCTTTCCGGATGCACGGTTACGAAAACCCCGCGCTTCGGCGCGGGGTTTTTGCTTATGCGGCGTTATCTGCCGTATTTCCCTCCCTGCGTCGTCACGCTAGTGTGAGCGCCATGTGGAGGACGCGCTTCAAGTTGCCAATCGGGATCGCCGCGGCGCTCATGCTGGCCATGACCAGCATGACGATGGCGGTCGCACGCGGTCAGGCGCGCGTCGCGGGCGAGGTGGTGCTCTGCACCGGCTACGGCGTGACCACGGTCAGCGTCGATGCCGAGGGCAACCCGACCGGCCCCGCCCATATCTGCCCCGACATGGTGCTGACGATGATGGCCGCCGTCGCGCTCGCGCCGGCTCTGCCGACACCGCCCCAGGGCGAGGGGCGCAGCGTCGAGACGGTCGAGCCCGAGACCGCGCAGGCGCAGGCCGTCGTGGTGCCGCGCGCCCGCGGACCGCCCGTGCCCGTCTGATCCCAAGCTTTCAGACGAACACACCCACAGGAGACGCAAATGATCCGCAAATACCTGATGAGCGCGGCCCTGATCGCCGCAGCTCTCCCCGCCTTCGCCGCCGAACCGATCCAGATCCTCGACCCTTACGTCCGGGTCTCCACCCCGATGTCGAAATCGGCGGCGGCCTTCATGGAGATCAAGAACATCTCCGATCTCGACGATCGCCTTCTCTCGGTCAGCTCGAACGTCGCCGCGCGCGTCGAGCTACACACCCATAAGCAAGGCCCGAATGGCGAGATGCAGATGCTTGAGGTCAAGGAGGGCTTCGAAATCCCCGCCAAGGGCGAACATGTCCTGCAGCGTGGCGGCGATCACGTCATGTTCATGGGGCTGAACCAGCCGCTCCATCAAGGCGACATGGTCACGCTCAACCTGCGCTTCGAGAAGACGGGTCTGATGGTCGTGGACATCCCGGTCGATCTCAACCGCGATCAGCCTGCCGCACCGTCGCAGGAGACCGCGCCGGTCGCCGATCCGCAGATTTCACATGAAGACATGACCCACGGGGAGCCGGAACATACCGAGCCCACGATGGACAAGAAAGAAAGCGATATGTGATCGGGGCAGGGCGGCGCTCAGCCGCCCAACTGCTCCAGCATCTCGGCTGCGGCCGCAGAGGCCGCGCTCTCGCCGCTGGCCACGGCATCGCCCAGCTCGCGCATCTTTGCCCGGATCTCCGGGTCCTGACGCAGTCTTGCAAGAAGCCCTTCGCGGACCTCTGCTTCGAACCAGTGCCGCGCCTGCTCAGCCCGGCGCTGATCGAAATGCCCGTTCGCGCGCCGCCACTCGGCCAGCGCGGTCATCTCGTCCCAAGCCTTCTCCAGCCCGTTCGCTTCCATCGCCGAGACCGGCAGCGCCTTGGGGAACCCTTCGGGGTCCTGAGGCCGCTTGCGCAGCAGCCGCAGCGCGCCCGCGTAATCCGAGACTGTCCGCATCGCGGCCGGTTTCAGATCGCCATCCGCCTTGTTCACCAAGATCAGGTCGGCCATCTCCATGATGCCGCGCTTGACGCCCTGCAACTCGTCGCCGCCAGCTGGGGCCATCAGCAGCACGAACAGATCCACCATCTCGGCCACGAGCGTCTCGGACTGGCCGACGCCCACGGTCTCGATCAGCACCACGTCGAAGCCCGCCGCCTCGCACAGAGACACCGCCTCGCGGGTACGCCGAGCGACGCCGCCGAGATGCGCTTGGCTAGGCGAGGGACGGATGAAAGCATTGGGATCGCGCGACAGGCGCTCCATCCGGGTCTTGTCGCCCAAGATCGAGCCGCCCGAGCGGGCCGAGGAGGGATCGACCGCCAGCACGGCGACCTTCAGCCCCTTCGCGGTCAGCATCATCCCGAAGGCTTCGATGAAGGTGGATTTGCCCACGCCCGGCGTGCCCGAAAGCCCAATGCGCAGCGCCTGACGCCCTTCGCCTGCCAACGTATCCAAGAGTTCGACCGCCTGCGCGCGATGCTCCGCCCGGCCCGATTCCACCAGCGTGATCGCGCGGGCCAAGGCGCGGCGATCGGAGGCCAGAATGCGCGGAGCGAGGTCGGCGGGGCTTTGTTTGGTCATCGGCAGGCTTTCGCTGATTTTGGGTATTCGTGTCAAAAATGACATCAGACGTGAAGACTTATCGGTTACTTGCCTGCACCCTGCGACCTATGTCCAGACCCAATGGGAAATTCCTGACACGAGGATGCCAATGACATCTCTTTCGAACCGTTTGCCCCGCGCCTTGACCGCTGCGCTGACAGCGGCGCTGGTGATCGCGCCCCTTGGCGCAGCGCCCGCACGCGCCGAGCAAAGCGACAAGATCGTCTTCGACGTGGTGCTCAAAGGCATCCGCGCGGGCGAGCTGGCGATCAACGGCAAGATCACCGACGGGGCATATGGCGCGAACGGTGTGCTGCAGACGGCGGGCCTCGTGGGGCTGCTGCGCAAGATCAAGTTCTCGGCCAGCGTCTCGGGGCTTCATGACGGCCAGAAATTCACCCCGCTCAAGTATTCGGAGGTGGACGACGCGCCGGGGCGCAAGTCGAAGCACCAGATCGTCTACAACAACGGCACGCCCGTTTCCGTCAGCCAGCAGCCGCCGCGCAAGCCCAAGCCCCGCGATGTCGATCCCGCGAAACAGGGCGGCACGGTCGATCCGCTGACCGCGCTCTATGCGGTGCTGCGCGATGTGCCGCGCGACGAGGCCTGCAAGCTCGACGTGAAGATGTATGACGGTGCGCGGCGCTCTCAGGTGCGCCTCTTCGATCCGAAACCGGACGGCAAAGATCTCGTCTGTTCGGGGGAATATCGCAGGCTCGAAGGGTTCTCGGAAAAAGACATGAAGGAAAAGAGCCGCTTCGCCTTCACCCTCTATTACGAGCCGAGCCCGAAGGGCGGTTTGCAGGTCGACAAGATCGAGACCGACACGCTCTATGGAAAAGGCCGCCTCACTCGGCAATAAGGGGCGGGTGAATACAGACCGCCTCTCTCTTCCGATCGACGTGGTGCTGCCCGATCTGCGGGCGGCGCTGTCTGCGCATGGCCGCGCGGTGCTGATGGCGCCGCCGGGCGCGGGCAAGACGACCCGCGTGCCCCTCGCGCTGCTCGACCAGATCGAGGGCCGGATCGTCATGCTGGAGCCGCGCCGTCTGGCCGCGCGCGCCGCCGCCGAGCGCATGGCGGACACTTTGGGCGAAAAGGTCGGCGAGACGGTCGGCTACCGCATCCGGGGCGAGGCGAAGGTCTCGAAAGCCACCCGTATCGAGGTGGTGACCGAAGGCATCCTGACCCGCGTGCTGCAATCCGACCCGGAACTGACCGGCATCGGCTGCGTGATCTTCGACGAATTCCACGAACGCTCGCTCAATGCCGATCTGGGGCTGGCGCTGGCATGGGAGGTGCGCGGCGCGCTGCGCCCCGATCTGGCGCTGGTGGTGATGTCGGCCACGCTCGATGCCGAGCCGGTGGCGGCGCTTCTAGAGGATGCGCCGATCGCGGTGTCCGAGGGACGGGCCTATCCGGTGGAGACGCGCTGGCTGGACCGGCCGGTCGACAGTTCGATGCGGTTCGAGGCCGCGATGGCTGGACTTATCACGGAGGCCGCCGAGGCCACCGACGGTAGTCTCCTGGCCTTTCTGCCGGGCGAGGGCGAGATTCGCCGCGTCGAAGCTCTGCTGAAGGGCCGCCTGCCACCCGATATCGCGATCCGCCCGCTGTTCGGCGCGATGGAATTCGCAGCCCAACGCGCTGCCATCGCGCCCGCGCCCTCGGGCCGCAAGCTGGTGCTGGCCACCGCCATAGCGGAAACCTCGCTGACCATCGAAGACATCCGCGTCGTCATCGACGGCGGCCGGGCCCGCCGCGCGCGCTTCGATCCAAGCTCCGGCATGGCGCGATTGGTGACAGAGCCCGTCTCCCGCGCCGAGGCCGAGCAGCGCCGGGGCCGCGCGGGCCGCGTGGCGGAAGGCATCTGCTACCGGTTCTGGACCAAGGGCGCGGAAGGCGCGCTGCCCGCCTTCGCCCCGCCCGAGATCGAGGTGGCCGACCTCACCGGCCTCGCGCTGGAGCTCGCGGTCTGGGGCACCGATGGCGGCGATCTGGCTTTCCTGACCCCGCCGCCCGCGCACGCGATGGCGGAGGCGCGCGCTTTGCTGGAAGAGCTCGGCGCGCTTAAATCGGGGCTGATCACCGAACACGGCCGCAGGCTCGCCAAACTGCCGCTGCATCCGCGCCTCGGGCATATGCTGTTGACCGCTGGCCCCGAGGCCGCGCCTCTCGCTGCCCTATTGGCCGAGCGCGATCCCCTGCGCGGCGCGCCCGCCGATCTGACTCTGCGCCTCAGCGCCATCCGCGACCCGAAGCGTTTCGAGGCGAACCATCCCTACACGCCCCATCGCGGCACGATCGAGCGTATCCGCTCCGAGGCGAAGCGGCTGGCCCGCCTCGCCCCCGAGACGCCCGAGACCTATTCGCCCGCCGAACAACTCGCGCTCGCCTATCCCGACCGCGTCGGTCTGCGCCGCAAGGGCGATGCGCCGCGCTACGTGCTGTCAGGCGGCAAGGGCGCGGTGGTGGCCGAGGGCGATCCGCTGGGCGCACAACGCCTGATCGTGGTGAGCGATCTCGACGGCGATCCGCGCGAGGCGAAAGTGCGCCAAGGCATCGCGATCTCCGAGGCCGAGGTTCGCCGCCTCTTCGCCGATCAAATCGCGTGGCACGATGTCTGCGACTGGTCCAGGCGCGAGGGCCGGGTGATTGCGCGCAAGCACGAACGGTTCGGCGCGCTGGTGCTGGACGATCGCGTCTGGAAAGACGCTCCGCGCGAGGCGTTGGCGCGCGGCGCATTGGCCGGGCTGCGCCAGATCGGGCTGCCGATGACGCCCGCCGCACGCCGCCTTCAGGCGCGGGTGGAGCTACTGCGCGGGCAGGGGGCCGATCTGCCGGATTTCTCGGATGAGGGGCTGTTGGAGAGGGCGGAGAACTGGCTTCTGCCCTATCTGGGCAAGGCCCGGACCGAGGCTGATTTGCGCAAGCTGGACCTCACCGATCCGCTGCGCGCCGCCCTCGACTGGGAGCAGATGCAGCTCGTGGATCGTTTGGCTCCTGCGCATTTCGAGACCCCTCTGGGCCGTCGCGTGCCGATCGACTACGCGGGAGAGGCGCCGGGGATCGAGATCCGCCTGCAGGAGATGTTCGGCGTCACCGCCCATCCCACGGTCGGCCCGAAACGCCTGCCGCTCAGGATCACGCTTCTGTCGCCCGGCCACAAACCCATTCAGGTGACGATGGACCTGCCGGGTTTCTGGGAAGGCTCCTACGCCGATGTGCGCAAGGATATGCGCGGGCGCTACCCCAAGCACCCGTGGCCCGAAGACCCGCGCGAGGCCGATCCGACCTTGCGGGCCAAGCCGCGCAAGTAAGCTATGCGCACCGTGCGGATTGACCCGACGGGAGGCTTTCGCGCATATGGCCCGGGGCAACGAGGAAAAAACATGACCGAAACGCTGAGCTTCGAGGACCGCAAGCGCCTCGTGATGACCGTGCTGATGACGCCCGATCAGGCGAATTTCTCCGGCAAGGTGCATGGCGGCGCGCTGCTGAACTGGCTCGACCGGGTCGCGTTCTCGCTCGCCTCGCGCTACTCGCAGCGCTACGCGGTGACGCTGTCGGTCGATCAGGTGACCTTCCAGCAGCCGATCAACGTGGGCGAGCTGGTGACGTTCCGCGCCAGCGTGAACCACACGGGCCGCACCTCGATGGAGATCGGCATCCGCGTCGAGGCCGAGAACATCACCGCAGGCACGCGGCGGCACACCAATAGCTGCTATTTCACCATGGTCGCGGTGGACGAGGACGGCAAACCCGCCGCGGTGCCGAAACTGGAGGCGGAGACCGCAGAGGAGCGCCACCGCTGGCGCGCCGCCGAACTGCGCCGCGAACTGCGCCGGGAATTCGCCGCCAAGATGGACGCGGCGGCGGATCACGGCGAGGGGTAGGCCTCACGCAACGGTGAAAGACGGAAACGGGTGGTCCGATGCGTTGAACCTGCGAAAGGAATTCACGCATGAGACAAACCTCCCCCAATCTTTCCCGACGAAACCTTCTGCGCGCGCTCGCGGCCTCTCCGGTCGCTGCTGGTGCTGCGACGTTTCCGCTGGCCGCGCGCGCCGAAGCCAGTTCTGCCGCAACGGCCGCCGGGTTGATTACGCCCAATGTCTGTCTGGTGATGCCGGAAGTCACCGAAGGCCCCTATTATATCGACCCAAATCTGGTGCGCGCCGACATTACCGAGGACCGGACGGGCATTCCGCTGGTATTGCAGATGCAGGTCGTCAATTCCGATTGCACCCCGATCGAAGGCGCGCGCGTCGATGTTTGGCATTGCGACGCCGAGGGCAATTATTCAGGCTATGCGAACCAAGGCTCCGAGGCCACGCTCGACACCACCGGCCAAACCTTCCTGCGCGGCACGCAGATGACGGAAGCGGGCGGGCTTGTGCAATTCCAGACGATCTATCCGGGCTGGTATCGCGGGCGCACGACTCACATCCATTACAAGGTCTTCCTCGACGAGGTGACCGTGCTGACCTCGCAAATCTTTTTCCCCGATGCGCTGAGCCAGTATCTCTATGACAATATCGCGCCCTATACGCGCGAAAGCACCCGCGACACGATCAACGCAAGTGACGGGATCGCGCATCAGGCAGGCGATGGCGCCTATGCAGCGCTGCGCGAGCAGAGCGAGGGGTATGTGGCGCAGCTCGTGGTGGGCGTGAACCCGGATGCGGTGAGCGAGGCAGGCAATGGTGGTCCGGGCGGCGCAGGCGGCCCGAACGGAGCCCCTCCCGGCCCGCCGCCGGGCGATGCGGGTGGCATGGGCCCCTCCGGGTCTGGCGATTGGACGCCGGACGATCTGGTGCCCGAGAAGGACAGCTGAGCCTTTCGACGGCCAAAAAAAGGGCGCCCCGCGGGGCGCCCTTTCGCATTTCTCACGACCCTTGGCCTATCAGGCGTGGATCGCGCCGTCGCCGCAGGCGAGCGCGGCTTCGCGCACGGCTTCGGAGAAGGTCGGGTGGGCGTGGCAGGTCAGCGCCACGTCTTGCGCCGAGGCGCCGAACTCCATCGCCACGCAGATCTCGTGGATCAGGTCGCCCGCGCCGGGACCGATGATGTGGCAACCGAGGATGCGGTCGGTTTCCTTATCCGCGATCAGCTTCACGAAGCCGTCCGACTGGAACACCGCCTTGGCGCGGCCATTGCCCATGAAGGAGAACTTGCCGACCTTGTAGGCGCGGCCGTCCTGCTTGAGCGCCTCTTCGGTCTGGCCCACCGAGGCGACTTCCGGGGTGGTGTAGATCACGCTCGGGATCACGTCGTAGTTCACGTGGCCATGCTTGCCCGCGATGACTTCGGCGACGGCCATGCCTTCGTCCTCGGCCTTGTGGGCGAGCATCGGACCGGTGACCGCGTCGCCGATCGCGTAAATGCCCTTCGCGGAGGTCTGCCAATGCGCGTCGGTTTTCACCTGACCGCGCGGCAGCATCTCGACGCCGACGCCCTCAAGGCCCAGACCATCGGTATAGGGCTTGCGGCCGGTCGCGACGAGAACGGTTTCGGCTTCGATCGAAGCCTCGCTCTCATCCTTGCGCAGCTGGTAGTTCACCGTGGCCTTGCCGTTCTTCACGTCGACGCTCTGGACGGCGGCGCCCATGACGAATTTCAGGCCCTGCTTGGACAGGATCTTCTGGAAGTTCTTGGAAACCTCGCCGTCCATGCCGGGGGTGATCGCGTCGAGATATTCCACGACGGTTACATCCGCGCCGAGACGGGCATAGACCGAGCCCATTTCCAGACCGATGACGCCCGCACCGATGACGACCATCGACTTCGGGATCTTGTTGAGCGACAGCGCGCCGGTCGAGGTCACGACGGTCTTCTCGTCGATCTCGATGCCCGGCAGCGAAGAGGGTTCGGAGCCGGTGGCGATCACGATGCTCTTGGCGTTATGGACGTCCTCGCCCACTTTCACCTTGCCGGCTTCCGGGATCGAGCCCCAGCCCTTGAGCCAGTCGATCTTGTTCTTCTTGAACAGGAACTCGATGCCCTTGGTGTTGCCGTCGATGACTTCCTGCTTGTAGGTCAGCATCTGCTTCCAATCGACCGAAGGCGATTTGCCCTTCAGGCCCATCTTGGCGAAGTTATGCTCGGCTTCGTGCAGCTGATGCGTGGCATGCAGCAGCGCCTTGGAGGGGATGCAGCCCACGTTGAGGCAGGTGCCGCCGAGGCTGTCGCGGCCTTCGACACAGGCGGTTTTCAGGCCCAGCTGGGCGCAGCGGATGGCGCAGACATAGCCGCCCGGGCCGCCGCCGATCACGATCACATCATAGTCAGCCATTGTTCTTGCTCCTTGGATTGGGGCGCGAGGGGGCCTCGCGCCGGGAGGTCAGATCAGCGCGGCAACTGCCAGCGCCAGAATTGCGAAGAAGGAAAAGCCCCAGATGAGCGAGCGCCACGGCACCCAGCCCAGCAGATAGGACGGAATGTAGAGAACCCGCGCGATCAGGAAGATCCAGGCGAAGGCCGCAGTGGCGGCGCTCGACTGCCCGGTCAGGCCGATGACCAGCGCGACGGGGGCGAAGAGGATAAGCCCCTCGAAGGAGTTGTTCATCGCGCGCTGAATCCGACCGAGCAGGGTCGAGATCGGCGGCGGCGTCCTGTCGCGCGGAGAGACGGGGTATTTCGTGCCGAGCTCGGTATTCGCTTTGACCGAATAGGCGACCATCAGCCCCAGATGGAGCAGGATCGCGAGGATGAGCACGGTGAGTTCGGGGGTCATGGGTCGCTCCCGGTGGAGAGGGCGGACCGGAGGGCTGTCTGCCCCCCGGACCCCCCGAGGATATTTGGCAAGAGCGAAGGAGGCGGGGGCCGCCGCCTTCGTCCCAAGTCGCTTACCTTACAGGTCCATAAGCAGGCGGCGCGGATCTTCCAGCGCTTCCTTGACGCGCACGAGGAAGGTCACGGCGCCTTTGCCGTCGACGATACGGTGGTCGTAGCTCAGCGCGAGATACATCATCGGCTTGATGACGATCTGGCCGTTCTCGACCATCGGACGTTCCTGGATCTTGTGCATGCCGAGGATACCCGATTGCGGCGGGTTGAGGATCGGCGAGGACATCAGCGAGCCGTAGACGCCGCCGTTCGAGATGGTGAACGAACCGCCCTGCATTTCGGCCATCGAGAGCTTGCCGTCACGGGCGCGGGTGCCCATCTCGGCGATCGTCTTCTCGATCGAGGCGAAGCTCATCTGGTCGGCATCGCGCACGACCGGCACGACGAGCCCGTTCGGGGTGCCCACGGCCACGCCCATGTGGACGTAGTTCTTGTAGACGACCTCGTTGCCGTCGATCTCGGCGTTGACTTCCGGGACCTCTTTGAGCGCGTGGCAGCAGGCCTTCACGAAGAAAGACATGAAGCCGAGCTTCACGCCGTGCTTCTTGTTGAACAGGTCCTTGTACTCGTTGCGCAGGTTCATGACGCCCGACATGTCCACCTCGTTATAGGTGGTCAGCATCGCGGCGGTGTTCTGCGAGTCCTTGAGGCGCTTGGCGATGGTCGCACGCAGGCGGGTCATCTTCACGCGCTCTTCGCGCGACGCGTCATCGGCATTGACCGGGCCGCGCGGCGCTTGCGAGGGCGTCGAGGCGACGTTGACCGACGCCTGCTTCGGCGCGTTTTCGGCCTTGGCCACGTCTTCCTTCATGATCCGGCCGTCTTTGCCAGACCCCTGAACGGAGGCCGGGTCGATACCCTTCTCGGCCATCAGCTTCTTGGCCGAAGGTGCATCCTCGACATCCTTGCCGCCCTTGCTGCTGGCAGCGGGGGCTTCGGATTTGGCCTCTTCCTTCGCGGGGGCACTGTCGGAGGCGCCACCGGATTCGCCTTCGGCGATCACGGCAAGCTTGGCCGAGGCATCGACGGTCGTGCCTTCTTCGGCGACGATCTCCTTGAGAACGCCAGCCGCGGGAGACGGCACTTCGACGGACACCTTGTCGGTTTCCAGCTCGCAGAGCATCTCGTCGGCCGCGACCGTGTCGCCGACCTTCTTGAACCACGTCGACACAGTTGCCTCGGTGACCGATTCACCAAGGCTGGGCACCATAACGTCGGTCATTTTTCCCTCGTTCGATTGGGGCTGTTGGGCGGGTTTTTCCGCCGGTTTGTCTTCTGTCTTCTTCGGCGCGGGGCTGGCGCCGGCCTCTTCGATCGTCGCGAGAAGCGCATCGACGCCGACGGTCTCGCCCTCAGCGGCCACGATCTCGCCAAGCGTACCGGCCGCGGGGCTCGGCACTTCGACGGTCACCTTGTCGGTTTCGAGTTCGCAGAGCATCTCATCGGCGGCCACCGTGTCGCCGGGCTTCTTGAACCAGGTGGCGACGGTGGCTTCCGTGACGCTCTCTCCGAGCGTGGGAACGCGGACTTCAGTGGACATCTATTCAACCCTCCAGTGCATCGTTGACGAGCGCGTCCTGCTCGGCCTTGTGGCGGCTTGCCAGACCCGTCGCGGGCGAGGCGGAAGCTGCACGGCCTGCATAGCGCGCACGGGCATGTTTCGCGTCGATCTTGGCGAGGACCCATTCGATATAGGGCTCGACGAAGAACCAAGCGCCTTGGTTCTTCGGCTCCTCTTGGCACCAGACGATCTCGGCATTCTTGAAGCGGGTCAGCTCTTTGGTGACCGCCTGCGCGGGGAACGGGTAGAACTGTTCCAGACGCAGCAGGTAGACATCGTCCAGCCCGCGTTCGTCGCGCTGTGCCAGCAGGTCGTAATAGACCTTGCCCGAGCACATCACGACGCGCTTGATCTTGTCGTCGGACTTCAGCTCCAGATCCGAATTGCCCTGTTGGGCGTCGTCCCACAGCACGCGGTGGAAGCTGGACCCGGTGGTGAAGTCTTCCGTGGTCGAGACCGCCTTGGGGTGACGCAGAAGCGATTTCGGCGTCATCAGGATCAGCGGCTTGCGGAAGTCGCGGTGGATCTGGCGGCGCAGAATGTGGAAGTAGTTCGCCGGCGTCGTGCAGTTCGCGACGATCCAGTTATCTTCCGCCGACAGCTGCAGGAAACGCTCCAGACGGGCCGAGCTGTGCTCGGGGCCCTGACCTTCGAAACCGTGCGGCAGCAGGCAGACGAGACCCGACATGCGCAGCCATTTCCGCTCGCCCGAGTTGATGAACTGGTCGAACATGATCTGCGCGCCGTTGGCGAAATCGCCGAACTGCGCTTCCCAGAGCGTCAGCGCCTTCGGTTCCGCCAGCGAGTAGCCGTATTCGAACCCGAGCACCGCGTATTCGCTGAGCATCGAGTCGATCACCTCGTAGCGGGCCTGACCTTCACGGATGTTGTTCAGCGGGTAGTAGCGGTCTTCGTTGTCCTGATTGACCAGCGCCGAGTGGCGCTGCGAGAAGGTGCCGCGCGTAGCATCCTGACCCGAGAGACGGACCGGATAGCCCTCGGTCAGAAGCGAGCCGAAGGCCAGTGCCTCGGCGGTCGCCCAATCGAAGCCCTTGCCGGTCTCGAACATCTGCTTCTTGTTCTCGAGCAGACGCCCGACCGTCTTATGCAGCGCGAATTTCTCGGGCGCGGTCACGAGCGCCTTGCCGACCTCTTCGAAGGTCTCGGGCGCGATCGCGGTGGTGCCACGCTCGTATTCGCTCTTTTCCTGCTCCATCCCGGACCAGCGACCGTCGAGCCAGTCGGCCTTGTTCGGCTTGAAGACCTTACCGGCTTCGAACTCCTCGTTGAGATGCGACTGGAACGAGGCTTTCATATCCTCGATCTCGCCCTCGGGGATCAGGCCGTCAGCCACGAGACGCTCGGTGTAGAGCTGCAGCGTGGTCTTGTGGGTCTTGATCGACTTGTACATCACCGGGTTGGTGAACATCGGCTCGTCGCCTTCGTTGTGACCGAAGCGGCGGTAGCAGAAGATGTCGATGACCACGTCCTTGTGGAACTTCTGGCGGAACTCGGTCGCGACGCGGGCTGCGTGCACGACGGCCTCCGGATCGTCGCCGTTCACGTGGAAGATCGGAGCTTCCACCATCAGCGCGAGATCGGTCGGATAGGGCGAGGTGCGCGAGAAGTGCGGCGCGGTCGTGAAGCCGATCTGGTTGTTCACGACGAGGTGGATCGTGCCGCCCGTGCGGTGGCCGCGAATGCCCGAGAGCTGGAAGCACTCGGCCACGACGCCCTGACCGGCGAAGGCCGCATCCCCGTGCAGCAGCACCGAGACAACCTTGGAGCGGTCCGAACGGTCAGCCAGCTGATCCTGCTTGGCACGGACCTTGCCGAGCGCGACCGGGTTCACCGCCTCGAGGTGCGAGGGGTTCGCGGTCAGCGACAGGTGGACCTTGTTGCCGTCGAACTCACGGTCGGCGGAAGCGCCGAGGTGGTATTTCACGTCGCCGGAGCCGTCCACGTCCTCGGGCTTGAACGAGCCGCCCTGGAATTCGTGGAAGATCGCGCGATAGGGCTTTTGCAGCACGTTGGCGAGGACCGAGAGGCGACCGCGGTGGGGCATGCCGACCACGACCTCTTGCAGGCCGAGCTGACCGCCCCGCTTGATGATCTGCTCCATCGCGGGGATCAGCGCTTCGCCACCATCAAGGCCGAACCGCTTCGTGCCCATGTATTTGACGTGCAGGAACTTCTCGAACCCTTCCGCCTCGACGAGCTTGTTGAGGATCGCGCGGCGGCCGGTCTTGGTGAAGGTGATCTCCTTGCCGTAGCCTTCGATGCGCTCTTTCAGCCAGGCCGATTGCTCGGGATCGGAGATGTGCATGTATTGCAGCGCGAAGGTGCCGCAATAGGTGCGCTTCACGATATCCATGATCTGGCGCATCGAGGCGATCTCGAGGCCGAGCACGTTGTCGATGAAGATTGGGCGATCCATGTCGGCATCGGTGAAGCCGTAGCTCTTCGGATCGAGCTCCGGATGCTGACCGGTTTCGCGCATGTTCAGCGGGTCGAGATCGGCGGCGAGGTGGCCGCGGATACGGTAGGCGCGGATAATCATCAGCGCGCGGATCGAGTCCAGCACGGCGCGTTTGACTGCGGCTTCATCGACCGGAACGCCAGCCTCGGCGGCCTTCTTCTTGATCTTGTCGCCAGCGGCCTTTCCCTCGGCAGGGGCGGCGGGCCATTCGCCGGTCAGCGCGGCGGTCAGGTCGTCGGCGACTACCGGCGGCCAGTCGCGACGCTCCCAGCTTGCGCCTTCGGCGGATTTCTTCACGTCCTGATCGGGATCACCGAGCGAGGCGAAGAAGGCAGCCCAGGCGGTATCGACCGAAGACGGATCTTCGGCGAACTTGGCATAGAGCTGCTCGACATATTCGGCATTCGCGCCTTGCAGGAACTGCGAGGCATTGAACTGGTCGTTGGGGGATTGGTCGGTCATTTTCCTCACCTTCGGTCGGTGAAACAGGGATCTGTGGAACTCGAACGTCTATCAGCGGCCCATTGAACGGTTGGTTAAACGCTGGGCGCGTGTGGTGGCGGGGTCGCGCGGCGCGCGAACGCCCTCGCGACGGATACAAGGGTGGAACGGGACATGATGTAGGGTCCTTTCCTTCGCGCGCGGGGCCATCACGGATACTCCGAAACCGGCACCTGTCGTCCCGGGCATATTGCCTTCTGGGTCAATGATGTAGGTGCTGATGTCAGGACTTCCATGCAGGGCAGGGATGCGCGCAGTCTGAACTGCGACCGGTGAGCGGACGCCCGCGACCGGAGCGAGGACGCCAAGGGCGGGCTTTCCGGTGCGTTTGGCGACGCGCTCCGTCGCAGAAGAAGACCGGTCCCCTTCGCTGCTTTCAAGCAGGGCGCATGCGACCGTCCCCGAAACGGGGAGGGAGGCGCGCCGTGCGATCCGCAGCGACATGGGTCCGGTCCTTTCCTTGGTCAGGATGCAGGGCCGCGTGCGCCGCGACCCCGCCTGTCTCAATAGGGCTTATTCGCCCTTGATCGCTTTCATCACGGCTTCGCCCAGCGTAGCGGGGCTGTCTGCGACGACGATACCGGCCGATTTCATGGCTTCGATCTTCGATTCCGCGTCGCCCTTGCCGCCCGCGACGATCGCGCCGGCGTGGCCCATGCGGCGGCCGGGAGGGGCCGTGCGGCCAGCGATGAAGCCAGCGGTCGGCTTCCAGCGACCTTTCTTCTTCTGCTCGGCGAGGAATTCCGCGGCTTCTTCTTCCGCCGAACCACCGATCTCACCGATCATGATGATCGATTCCGTTTCCGGATCGTCGAGGAACATGTCGAGCACGTCGATATGCTCGGTGCCCTTGATCGGGTCACCGCCGATGCCGACGGCCGAGGACTGGCCCAGACCCATATCGGTGGTCTGCTTGACCGCCTCATAGGTCAGCGTGCCCGAACGCGACACGACGCCGACCGAACCACGCTTGTGGATGTGGCCGGGCATGATGCCGATCTTGCAGGCGTCGGGCGTGATGACACCGGGGCAGTTCGGGCCGATCAGGCGCGATTTGCTGTCGATCAGCGCGCGCTTGACCTTCATCATGTCGAGGACCGGGATCCCTTCGGTGATGCAGACGATCAGCTCCATTTCCGCGTCGATCGCTTCGAGGATCGAGTCAGCCGCGAAGGGCGGCGGAACGTAGATCACCGAGGCGTTCGCTTCGGTCTTGGCTTTCGCCTCGTGGACCGAGTTGAAGACCGGCAGGCCGAGATGCTCTTGGCCGCCTTTGCCGGGCGTCACGCCGCCGACCATCTTGGTGCCGTACGCGATTGCTTGCTCGGAGTGGAAGGTGCCCTGCGAGCCGGTGAAGCCCTGGCAGATGACCTTGGTGTTTTCGTTGACGAGAACTGCCATGATTCTTAGCCTTTCACCGCTTTGACGATTTTTTCTGCGCCATCCGACAGGTTGTCGGCGGCGATGACGTTCAGGCCGGAATTCGCGATGATTTCCTTGCCTTTTTCGACGTTGGTGCCCTCGAGGCGGACAACCAGCGGCACTTCGAGGCCGACTTCCTTCACCGCAGCGATCACGCCTTCGGCGATGATGTCGCAGCGCATGATGCCGCCGAAGATGTTCACGAGGATCCCTTTGACGTTCTTGTCCGAGGTAATGATCTTGAACGCTTCGGTCACTTTCTCTTTCGTGGCGCCACCGCCAACGTCGAGGAAGTTCGCGGGCTCGGCGCCGTAGAGCTTGATGATGTCCATCGTGGCCATTGCCAGGCCAGCGCCGTTCACCATGCAGCCGATCTCACCGTCGAGCGCGATGTAGTTGAGGTCGTATTTCGACGCTTCGAGCTCTTTGCTGTCTTCCTCGGTTTCGTCGCGCAGGGCGGCGATGTCCGAGTGACGGTAGACGGCGTTGCCGTCGAAGCCGAGCTTGGCGTCGAGAACCTTGAGGTTACCGTCGGTCATGACGATCAGCGGGTTGATCTCAAGCATCTCCATGTCCTTCTCGACGAAGGCTTGGTAGAGCTTGCCGAGAAGGCCGACCATCTGCTTCACCTGCGGGCCTTCGAGGCCGAGCGAGAAGGCGACGCGGCGACCGTGGAACGGCTGGTAGCCGGTTGCCGGGTCGATCGAGAAGCTGAGGATTTTCTCGGGCGTGTTCGCCGCGACTTCCTCGATGTCCATGCCGCCTTCGGTCGAGGAGACGATCGAGACACGCGAGGTCACACGGTCGACGAGCAGAGCGAGATACAGTTCGCGCTCGATGTCGGAACCGTCTTCGATATAGATGCGGTTGACCTGCTTGCCCGCCGGGCCGGTCTGGTGCGTCACGAGCGTCTTGCCGAGCATCTGCTTGGCGAGCGTTTCAGCCTCTTCGACCGATTTGGCGAGGCGGACACCGCCCTTTTCGCCGGCTTCGGCTTCCTTGAAGTGGCCCTTGCCGCGGCCACCTGCGTGGATCTGCGCCTTGACGACCCAGAGCGGACCATCGAGTTCGCTGGCTGCGGTCTTCGCTTCTTCGGCCTTGAGGACGACGCGGCCGTCCGAGACCGGTGCGCCATAGCTCTTGAGAAGCTGTTTGGCCTGATATTCGTGGATATTCATCCTTGGATACCCCATGCTGGTGCGATTTGAGGGGGTTCTAGGCTGTTAAGCGGGGCGGACAAACCGAAATCGCGACATTCTGCCCCACTCGCCCGGAAAAAGCGACATACGTGATCACAGCGCGGAAGGGTGTGATCACAAATCGGAAAATGCTGCGCTGTGGCATGGGAGCACTGGCACGACTCGGTTAATTGAACCTATCTGCGCTGAGGGCATTGGCAGGGATCGAATTTAGATGACGCAAGGGCAAGATATGCCGCGCTGGGGCGTGGTGGCGACGGTGGACGAGCCCGCGGCGCTGGTGGCCGCCTATGTCGCGCATCATCTGAGCATCGGCGCGAGCGAGGTCCATGTCTTTTTTGATCGCCCGAACCCCGAAGCCGAGGCGCTGCTCGCCCCGGTCGACGGCGCGTGCATTCACCATTCCGGCGATGACGACTGGGCGCGCAGCTGGCGGAAGAAACGGCCCGCGCGCCATCAGGGCCGCCAGAAATACAATGCGACCCGCGCGCTGAACGAGACCAACCTGGATTGGATGATCCATTGCGACGCGGACGAGTTCGTGAGCCTCGCGCGCCCGCTCGAATGGGAGCTGGCGAAGACGGGCGAGCAGAAAGCGTGGCTGCGTCTCGAAGTGGACGAACGCTGCTATCTCGACCGCAACCCCGGCCCGGACATCTTTAGCGGTGTCTTTAGGCGGCGCTGGGACGGGTTTCAGGAGGACGGGCTGATGTTCTACGGTCTCCGGTCGCGCTTTCTAAAGAAGGGCCTCGCGGGTCATGTCGCCGGAAAACCTGTCGTGCGGGCTGGGCGCAGCTATGCGATCGGGGTGCATTACCCGCTGAAAGACTGGGACAGCAAGGAAAACGATCTGCCTTATCGGCCCAGCTATAATGGTCGGCTGATGCATTTCGACGGGCTGACGCCGTTGCACTTCATCCTCAAGATGCTGCGCCGCGCGACGACCAAGGTGAAGGGACAGCCCGTTCCCTATGTCGGGTCCCGCAAGGCGCAATTCGCAGAGGCCGCCGAGCGCGCCGCCGATCCCGCCGAGCTGATGAGCCTCTGGTGGGAGGTGCAGGGGATGCGCGATTACGAGGCCGACGAGCTGGAATCCCACGAGCTGCTGATCCGGCCCGAAGTGAAGATCGCGACTGAGACCCGCGCGTTGTTCGGCGACGAGGTCGATCTTTCGCCCGCCGCCTTCGATCGCGCGCTGCTTCTCCATGAGGCCGAGTTGATCGGGCGGCTGCGCGAGGAATTCGGTTTCGACCCGGAGCCGCTCGTCAGTTCAGCGTGAACATCATCATGCCGGTGCGTCCGCCAACCAACCGCGAAAAGCGCGTCCAGTTCTCGGGCGTCAGCATCGGCGTGTCGGTGAAATAGGGATCGAGGGCCCAACCCTGAACCACTCCGGTCAGCGGCAGCGGCGCGGGATTTTCCAGCCACGCGCCCAGATCGACCCCGACCGGCACACGCCAGAAGGGGAAGGACTTCTCGCTCGTCAGCAGCGCCTCGCCATCGCTCAGCACGCCCCGCCATGTTTCTCCCAGACCGTCGGGAAATTCCACGCCAAGCGCCTGATCCTGCGCGTCGCTCGGAATCCATTCCGCCTGATTGTCGGTCTCGGCCTCAGCCAGATCCCAGAACTGCCGGTTATCCGCAATCATCGCCAGCCAATGATCCCGCGCGGCACGGGTGCGCGTCGGATCGGGCTGCTGGTGGAGCATATCGAGCACCGCCGCCGCCGGGTCGATGAAGCTGAACATCATCAGACCGTCCAGCGACGTGGCTTGCCCGGTCCCCATCGCCTTGTCGCGCGCGTCCACGAGTTTCGCATAGGTGGCCATCACGCGGGCGATGGCCGGTTCAGGGTCGAAGGCCAAGATTAGCTCGCCCACGCCCGAGACCAGATGCGTATAGGCCGAAAGCCAGGCCGCATCCGCATTGTCGAAGCGCACGATCCGCGAAGCACCGGCTTCGGCCTCCGGTGCGCGGGGCATGAAGGCGCCGCGCAACAGCGTCACCGCGTCCTCGCCGTCGTCACGCGTGCCATTGCCGTTCAGGTCAAACCAGAGATCGTTCAGGTCGATCGCAAGACCGAACTCCGGTCCATCGGCCAGCCCGTCGAGCGCGGTCTTGGCGCGATCCATGCCGGCGATCAGCGCCTCGCTTTCGCGCGGGACCGCGTCGGCGGTGAAGGTTTCGCGCGGCGCGTCGCGCCTGCCGGGAAGGTTGCCCACGAAGGGCATCAGCACACGGGCTCCGCCTGCTTCCAGCTGCCAGCGCATCGTCGCCTCGAGGCTCGCGAGGAATTCCAGCCCGCCGAGCGCGAAACGATCCTTCGGGTCAAGCGCGTCCTGCGATTGCAGGTCGGCCAGCACCGGCGCGATCCCCTCCGCCCCGATCCGCGCCGAGATTGGATCGGCGGCAGGTGCCTCGCTTCGCGCGATCTTGGCGGTCACCGGCCCGTCTTGCGCATGCGTGGTGACCGGTGAAAGGGCGAGAAGAACGGCAAGACACGGGGCGAGACGGGCGGAACACATGGCACTCTCCAAAACAAAGGGCGCGCCTACGAAGGCGCGCCCCAAGATTGGATCAGTCCTAGCTTTCGATCAAGCGAGCGTGCTGTCGATGCCCTTGCAGGCGTCCACGAGGCCTTTGACGGCGTCGACGGACTTGTCGAACATCGCCTGCTCGTCCTTGTTGAGCTTGATGTCGATGACCTTCTCGATGCCTTTGGCGCCGATCACGGTCGGCACGCCGACATAAAGACCGTCGAGGCCGAGCGCGCCTTTGACGTAGGCGGCGCAGGGCAGAACGCGCTTTTGGTCTTTCAGGTAGGCTTCCGCCATCTCGATCGCCGAGGTGGCCGGAGCGTAGAAGGCCGAACCGGTCTTCAGCAGGCCCACGATCTCTGCGCCACCGTCACGGGTGCGCTGGATGATCGCGTCGAGCTTCTCCTGCGTGGTCCAGCCCATCTGCACGAGGTCGGGCAGCGGGATGCCACCGACGGTTGAGTAGCGTGCGAGCGGCACCATGGTGTCGCCGTGGCCGCCGAGCACGAAGGCGTTCACGTCGCGCATCGAGACGCCGAATTCCAGCGACAGGAAGTGACGGAAGCGGGCCGAGTCAAGAACGCCAGCCATGCCGACGACTTTCTCTGCCGGCAGGCCGGAGAATTGCTGCAGCGCCCAGACCATCGCGTCGAGCGGGTTGGTGATGCAGATGACGAAAGCGTCCGGCGCGTGGGCAGCGATGCCTTCGCCGACCGATTTCATGACCTTGAGGTTGATGCCCAGCAGATCGTCGCGGCTCATGCCCGGCTTGCGCGGAACGCCAGCCGTCACGATGCAGACATCCGCGCCCGCGATACCGGCGTAATCGTTGGTCCCCTTGAAGGAGCCGTCGAAGCCCTCGGACGGGCCCGATTCCGCGATGTCGAGCGCTTTGCCCTGCGGCGTACCTTCGGCGATATCGAACAGAACGACGTCACCGAGTTCCTTGATGGCGGCGAGATGGGCGAGCGTGCCGCCGATCTGGCCGGCGCCGATAAGGGCGATCTTGGGTCTGGCCATTTGGTCCTCCGGGTGGATGGATTGGAAAATAGATCGCAGGTGGAGTAGCCCTTTGGCTCGCAAAGGGCAAGGGCGCTGCGCTGCGGCGACACTGTTTGTATGCACTCGTATGCCGAAACTGGTTCCGCACACTGACGTGCGGTTCCGTTTCGTCACGCGCCGTGTCAGCAAGGGGGCAAGACGGGGCGGAGCGATTCTGTGACCCGCAGGGAAGGGAGCATCCGAATGGAGTTGAGCCTGCTCGGTTGGGCGCTGGCGCTGCTCGCCGCGGTGATGGTGGGGCTGTCGAAAGGCGGTATCCCGATGGCGGCCTCGATCTCGGTCCCGGTCCTGACGATCGTGATGGACCCGGTCGCGGCGGCGGGGCTGTTGCTGCCGGTCTATATTGTTGCCGACATGTTCGGTCTCTGGGCCTATCGCAAGCATTTCGACAAGCGGGTGCTCGCGATCATGATCCCCGCCACGACGATCGGGATCGGCATTGGTTGGGCCACAGCCGAGGTCGTGTCAGAACGGTGGGTGACGCTGATGGTCGGGGTGATCGGGGCGCTTTTCGCGCTGAACGCGCTGTTCCGGCATCGGCATGGCGCACGGCAGGAGGCGAAAGTCGCACCGGGCCTGTTCTGGGGCACCATCGCGGGGTTCACCAGCTTCGTCAGCCATTCGGGCGCGCCGCCCTTTCAGGCCTACACAATCCCGCTGAACCTGCCGAAACAGGTCTTTGCGGGCACGGCGACGGTTCTCTTTACCTATGTGAACCTTGCGAAACTCGGCCCCTTCATCGCGCTGGGCGAGGTGAACTGGGACAGCCTCGGCACCGCGTTGATCCTGGCGGTTCCTGCCTCGGCCTCGGTATTCCTTGGTGTCTGGCTTGTGAAGCGCATGCCCACGGAGATCTTCTTCAAGGTGGTGATCTGGGCACTTCTGCTGATCTCGCTGAAGCTGATCCAGCAAGCGATCACCGGGTGAGGGCGGCGCCTAGAGCGCCGCGTCCTTTTCCTTGAGCGTCCCGTCGAGCTCCTCGAACGCCTCGCCCGAGGCGATCAGGCAACTCACGCCATCCGCCGGTGTGACGATGATCGTCCAGTTGCCCGCCTCGGCTGCGAAGATCTCCAGCACGGAGTTATTCGCGGAGAGCGCCACCATGCGGCGGCTCTCGTGATATTTCGCTTCGAGATTGGCCACGATCTCATCTCGCTTGCCGCAGGCGCGCGACGGATCAGACGGGGCCCGTGTCTCTCCGTAAGAAGCCTGTGCGAAGCCGATCGCTGCGGCCAGGCCGAGCGTTAGCACATAAGTTTTGTTCAGCATTTTGATCCCTCTGAGGTCATCATCAAAGAGTGACGGCCTAGCTGTCAAGAAAGCTTTACGTCGCGACCCCGTATCGTCGGACCCTGTGATTTTTCTGCGTTGCGGCAAATCGGGGCTTGCCGATTCTGTCTCATTCGTGCGATTTGGCGAAAGAAAATTGCGAGATGGAGAATCAAATGGCCCGCCCGACCCGTTCCGTGCTCTACATTCCCGGCTCGAAAGAGCGTGCGCTGGAGAAGGCCACCGGGCTTGCCTGTGACGCGATCATCTTCGATCTCGAGGACGCCGTGGCGATCGACGAGAAGGCCAATGCGCGCGCGCTGCTCGCGAAGACGCTGACCGAGGTCGATTACGGTCCGCGCATGAAGATCGTGCGGATTAACGGGCTCGACACCGAATGGGGGCGCGAGGATGTGTTGGCCTTCGCCGACGCGATCCGTAACGGCGCCAAGGTCGACGCGATCCTGATCCCGAAAGTCTCCACCCCCGCCGATCTCGTCGAGGTGGCCGATCTCATTCAGGGCGTGCCGCTCTGGGCGATGATGGAGACCGCGCTGGGGATGCTCAACGCGGGCGATATCGCTGCCTATCCGCGGCTCGAAGGCATGGTGATGGGCACGAACGACCTCGCGAAGGAGTTGGGCAGTCGTTTCCGCGCCGACCGACTGCCGATGCTGCCGGGGCTGGGCCTGTGCCTGCTGGCCGCGAAAGCGCATGGCAAAATTATCGTCGACGGCGTCTATAATGCCTTCAAGGATGACGAAGGTCTTAAGGCCGAATGTGAACAGGGCCGCGACATGGGCTTCGACGGCAAGACCCTGATCCACCCGGCGCAACTCGAGGTCTGCAATGCGGCCTTTGCGCCCTCGGAGGCCGAGATCGATCTCGCCCGACGTCAGATCGCTGCCTTCGAGGAAGCCGAGAAAGCGGGGCAGGGTGTCGCGGTCGTGGATGGAAAGATCGTCGAAAATCTGCATATCGTCACGGCGCGGCAAGTCCTCGCCAAGGCGGAGGCGATTGCCGCGCTTGGCAGCTAAGAGGCAATCGCAATGGCACTACTCATCCTCGGCGTCCTGATCTGGTCGCTCGCACATCTGGCAAAACGGATCTTTCCGGGCTTCCGGCGCGCGCTCAAAGGGGCCGAGCGTCCGATGGTCGCCGCGCTCCTCCTGATCAGCCTCGTTCTGATGTTCGTCGGCTGGCGCGCTGCCGATCCGGTCTTCTACCTCTGGACGCCGAACGCGGCGCTCAAGGGGATCAATAACCTGCTGATGATCTTCGCGGTCTATCTGTTCGCGGTCTCGGGCATGAAGCTCTGGCTCAGCGGCAAGATTCGTCACCCGCAGCTGACCGGCGTGAAGACTTGGGCCTTCGCGCACCTTCTGGTCAATCCGACCCTGCCGGGGATCATCCTGTTCGGCGGTCTGCTCGCCTGGGCGGTGGTCGAGGTCATCCTGATCAACAAGAAGTCGAAGCCCGCAAAGGTCACCCCCGAGGTGAAGATGGGCAAGGAGATCGGCGGGATCGTCGGGACGCTGGTCCTCTACGGCCTGATCGCCTCGATCCACATCTGGTTCGGCCACAACCCGTTCGGAGCCTGATATGCAGATCTACCGCCTTCTGACCGAGGAAGACACCTCGGCCTTCTGTCACAAGGTCAGCCTCGCGCTGTCCAAGGGCTGGGTGCTCTATGGCGATCCGCAATATGCCTACGATCAGGCGAATGGCGTGATGCGCTGTGCCCAGGCCGTGACCAAAGAGATCGAGGGAGAGTATCACCCCGACATGAAGCTGGGAGAGCAATGATGGGCAAGACCAATCCGGGCCGTTTCTTCGAGGACTACAAGCTGGGCGACGTGATCCGTCACGCCATCCCGCGCACTGTGGCGGAAGGGGAGCGTGCGCTGTATCACGCGCTCTACCCGGCGCGCCATGCGCTCTATTCATCGGACGAATTCGCCGCGGCTTGCGGATTGGATGGCTCGCCCCTCGACGATCTGATCGCGTTCCACGTCGTGTTCGGCAAGACGGTCCCGGATGTCTCGCTGAACGCGGTCGCCAATCTTGGCTATGCGGAAGGGCGCTGGCTGAAGCCGGTCTATCCCGGCGACACGCTGCGCTCGGAATCCGAGGTGATCGGGGTCAAGCAGAACTCCAACGGCAAGTCCGGCGTGGTCTATGTCCGCACCCGCGGGCTGAACCAGGTGGGCGAGACCGTGCTGGAATATGTCCGCTGGGTGATGGTGCGCAAAGGCGACCTGGATGCGCCTGCGCCTGAGACCGTGCTGCCCGATCTGGCATCTGTCGTGGCGCCTGCGGATCTGATGATCCCGGAGGGGCTGAGCTTCGAGGGCTACGATTTCGATCTGGCAGGCGAGCCGCATCGCTGGGGCGATTACGAGATCGGCGAGAAGATCGACCATGTGGACGGCGTCACCATCGAGGAAGCCGAGCACATGATCGCCACGCGCCTGTGGCAGAACACCGCCAAGGTGCATTTCGACGCGACATTCCGCGAGGACGGCCAGCGTCTGATCTATGGCGGTCATGTGATCTCGATGGCGCGGGCGCTGTCGTTCAATGGCTTGGCCAATGCCCAGATGATCGTGGCGCTCAATGGCGGGGCGCATGCCAATCCCTGCTTCTCGGGCGATACGGTGAAGGCATGGTCGGAAGTACTCGACAAGGCCGAGACCGGCGCGCCCGGCGTGGGGGCGATCCGTCTGCGTCTGGTGGCCGTGAAGCAGGGTGCGCCCGAGTTCGCCTATAAGGGAGAAGACGGCAAATACCTGCCCGAGGTGCTGCTCGATCTCGACTACTGGGCACTGATGCCGATCTGATCGCGCCCCGAGAGACTCACTCGCGGGGGCAGGGCGCCCGCGAGCGTTAACATGTGATCACGCACAGAATTTATGTGATCACAAAGCGAATTTTTCGCCGCTCTTTATGCGTAAATGACAGGTTTTCAAGCTTGCCCCCCGTGACTTGGGAGAAATTTACGCTACTAAAAGAGCCAATTCCGGCCAGCTCCGCGCCAGCGCGTGCCTCCGATAGAGGCCGACGAGAGCGCCGAGCCCAGCGAAAAGGGACCGATCATGGCTGAAGCGAAACAGGTTGAGCGTCCGCTTTCCCCGCACCTTCAAATTTACCGCCCGCAGATGACGTCTTTCTCGTCGATCATGACGCGGATCACCGGCAACGGCATCATCGTCGGCGTGCTGCTGCTCGTCTGGTGGCTTCTCGCCGCCGCGACCAGCCCCGACTACTTCAACTTCGTGAACGCGATCGCGACCTCGTGGTTCGGCGATCTCGTCTTCACTCTGTCGCTGCTGGGCGTCTGGTATCACTACCTCGCCGGCATCCGGCACCTCATCTTCGATGCGGGTAAATACATGGACATCAAATCCGCCGAGATGCTCGGCTGGATCTGCACCATCGGTTCGGTCGTGCTGACCGTGCTGACCCTCATCATCATCCAATTCTGACGGAGGCCCTCATGCGTTACCTCACCGACCGCAAGCGCGCCGTGGGCAAGGGCGCCTCGGGCACCGGCCCCGAGCATCACTGGTGGATGTCGGCCTCGGCCGTGGCTCTCGCCTTCATGATCCCGACCTGGCTCTACATCGTCGGCACCACGCTCGGCGCCGATCAGCAGACCGTGATCACGACCTTCTCGAAGCCCTTCCCGGCCATCCTGACCGCGCTGGTCGTGATCGTCGGCATGCGCCACTTCGCGAAGGGCACCGAGATCTGGATCGAGGACTACATCCACGGCACCGCCGCAAAGGCGACCAAGATCGCGATGCATTCGCTGGCTTACGTGATCATGGCGACCGCACTCTATGCACTCGGCAAGATGGTCTTCATCGGCCTTCTGCTGGGCAACTGAACGGGACGAGATAATGGCTGCTTACGAATACGAAACGCATAATTACGACGTGGTCGTGGTCGGCGCCGGTGGCTCGGGTCTGCGCGCCACGCTCGGCATGGCCGAACAAGGCCTGCGCACCGCCTGCGTGACCAAGGTCTTCCCGACCCGCTCGCACACGGTCGCCGCACAGGGCGGTATCGCCGCCAGCTTGGGCAACATGGGCCCGGACAGCTGGCAGTGGCACATGTACGACACGATCAAGGGCTCGGACTGGCTCGGCGACAACGACGCGATGGAATACCTCGCGCGTCACGCCCCCAAGGCCGTCTACGAGCTCGAGCATTACGGCGTGCCGTTCTCGCGCACCGAAGAGGGCAAGATCTACCAGCGTCCCTTCGGCGGCCACACTACCGAATACGGTGAAGGCCCGCCCGTGCAGCGCACCTGTGCCGCCGCGGACCGCACCGGTCACGCGATCCTGCACACGCTCTACGGTCAGTCGCTGAAGAACAACGCAGAGTTCTACATCGAGTATTTCGCGATCGACCTGATCATGTCCGATGACGGGCAGTGTCAGGGCGTCGTCTGCTGGAAGCTCGACGACGGCACGATGCACGTCTTCAACGCGAAGATGGTTGTGCTGGCGACCGGCGGTTACGGTCGCGCCTACTTCTCGGCCACCTCGGCCCATACCTGCACCGGCGACGGTGGTGGCATGGTCGCGCGGGCCGGTCTCGCACTGCAGGACATGGAATTCGTGCAATTCCACCCGACCGGCATCTACGGCTCGGGCTGCCTGATCACCGAAGGCGCACGCGGCGAAGGTGGTTACCTGACCAACTCCGAAGGCGAGCGCTTCATGGAGCGTTATGCGCCGACCTATAAGGATCTGGCGTCGCGCGACGTGGTCTCGCGCTGCATGACCATGGAGATCCGCGAAGGCCGCGGCGTGGGCGAGCACAAGGACCACATCTTCCTCAACCTCAGCCACCTTCCGCCGGAAGCCCTGGCCGAGCGTCTGCCGGGGATCTCGGAATCGGCGAAGATCTTCGCCGGCGTCGACGTCACCAAAGAGCCGATCCCGGTTCTGCCGACCGTGCACTACAACATGGGTGGCATTCCGACGAACTACCACGGCGAGGTCATCAACCCGAAAGAGGGCGACCCCGATGCGATCGTGCCCGGCCTGATGGCCGTGGGCGAGGCGGGCTCGGCGTCTGTGCACGGTGCGAACCGTCTGGGCTCCAACTCGCTGATCGACCTCGTGGTCTTCGGCCGTGCCGCTGCGATCCGCGCTGGCAAGGTCGTCGACGCGGATGCGTCCAACCCGGTGATCCCGAAAGCCAAGATCGATGCGATCTTCGAGCGCTTCGACAAGGTGCGCTACGCCGATGGCGGCACGCCGACTGCCGAGCTGCGCGACGAGATGCAGCGCACGATGCAGGCGGATGCGGCGGTGTTCCGCACCGACAAGACGCTGGCCGAGGGTGTCGAGAAGATGAAGGCGGTCGCCGCCAAGCTCGACGATCTCAAGGTCACCGACCGCTCGCTGATCTGGAACTCGGACCTGATGGAAACGCTGGAACTCGAGAACCTGATGCCGAACGCGCTGGCGACCATCGTCGGGGCCGAGGCGCGCAAGGAAAGCCGCGGGGCGCACGCCCACGAGGACTATCCCGATCGCGACGACACCGAATGGCGCAAGCACTCGATCATGCATGTGGAAGGCGCGAATGTCGATCTGACCTTCCGCCCGGTCCACATGGACCCGCTGACCCCCGAGGATCAGGGCGGGATCGAGATCAAGAAGATCGCGCCGAAGAAGCGGGTCTACTGATGCGTCACGCACCGGCATATGGGCTTCTCGCGGCAGGGCTTAGCCTTGCCGCTTGCGGCCCTATTCCGGTCGAGCAGGCCGAGCGCCAGTGCTACGCCCAGTTTGCGCCCAAACCGCCCATCTCGGGCGAGGCGGGCATGGGGGTGACCAATGACGGCTTCCGCTCGAACATGAAGGTCGAGCTCAATGTCGGGGCCTATGTGCAGGGCGATCCCTCTGCGGCCTACGACTCCTGCGTTTTCAGAAAATCCGGCCGAATGCCCACGCGGCCGCTCTATTCGTACTGACGGAAAGGGGACCAACCATGGTTCAGTTCACGCTTCCGAAGAATTCCAAGATCCGCGTCGGCAAGACCTGGCCGAAGCCGGATGGCAAGAATATCCGCAAGTTCCAGATCTATCGCTGGGACCCGGATACCGGGGAGAACCCGCGTCTCGACACTTATTTCATCGACATGGATAAGTGCGGGCCGATGGTTCTCGACGCGCTCTTGAAGATCAAGAACGAGATCGACCCGACGCTGACCTTCCGCCGCTCCTGCCGCGAAGGCATCTGTGGCTCCTGCGCGATGAACATCGACGGGATCAACACGCTGGCCTGTATCTACGGCCTCGACGAGGTCAAGGGCGACGTGAAGATCTACCCGCTGCCGCACATGCCGGTGGTGAAAGACCTGATCCCCGACCTGACCATGTTCTACGCCCAGCACGCGTCGATCATGCCGTGGCTCGAGACCAAGACGAACCGTCCCGAGAAGGAATGGCGCCAGTCGATCGAGGACCGCAAGAAGCTCGACGGTCTGTATGAGTGCGTCATGTGCGCCTCGTGCTCGACCTCGTGCCCGAGCTACTGGTGGAACGGTGACAAATATCTCGGCCCGGCAGCGCTGCTGCACGCCTATCGTTGGATCATCGACAGCCGCGACGAAGCGACGGCAGAGCGTCTCGATCAGCTCGAAGACCCCTTCAAGCTCTATCGTTGCCACACGATCATGAACTGCACCAAGACCTGCCCGAAAGGTCTGAACCCGGCGAAAGCGATCGCCGAGATCAAGCGGATGCAGGTCAACCGGGTCGTCTGATCCGATGCATATTTTGGGGTGAGTCTATGGTTCACCCTCAACGATTTGTGGAAGGGGCGGCGCGAGCCGCCCTTTTTGCTGCGTTGCGGCAAATGCATATCGCGCATGCAGCATTTTGGGTTTGAATCCGCGGAAAAATCCCTAAATCGGGTGTCAGGGAGGAACTCGAAACGTGACTGGAGAGAGTTCCATGGTCGACATCGTCAAATTCCCCAAAGGGGCGCAACCGATCCAGGTGGCCGAAGAGCATCTGGCTTACTACACCCCTGAGAAGTCCACGCCCGTATTCATCCCGACCGCGAAGACCGAAAATACCGACGGTCTCGAAGCGGTCGAGCTGATGTACGAGTATTACACCGCGGCTTGAGCGGTGACCTCCCGAATAGTTCTGTCGTGACTGCCCCGGCTTCGGTCGGGGTTTTTCTTTGCGCCTTTCGCTCTTGGTCGGGGCAGGGCAGAGTGGCCGCGACAAGGAGGGAGCCCCATGCATCCGACGCCCGAGCACGCCGCACCTGAAGACGCCGAAGCCCGCCGCGATATCGCGCCGGTGATCTGTTACCCGACCGACGCGCTGCCCGCGCCGGATCTGTCCGCCTATCGCGCCGCGCGTGAGAGCTGGGAGAAGATCGCCGATCTGCGCGTGCCCCCGCGCGAGGCGCTGGCTTTCGACGTGCCCGCCGGCCATTTCTTCCGCATCACTTCGGTCGAGGGGCCGCAGGTGGGCGATCTGAACCTGTTCTCGGCGGATCTGTCAGAGCGGTTCTATTCGGGCAAGACGCGCGCGCTGCATGGCACGCATCTGAGCCGCGGCGACCGGATGTGGTCGGGCTTTCCGACGATGCGTCCGCTGGCGACGATCACCGAGGACACGCTCGACTGGTATGGCATCGACGCCTTCGGCGGCTCGGTCCATGACGTGATCGGGACACGCTGCGATCCCTACACGCATTGCCTGCTGTCCGATGGCGGGCAGTATCACCATTGCTGCCATTCGAATCTGACCCGCGCGCTGGCCGAGGCCCGCGATCTGCCGCTGCGCGAGACGGAGGCGCTGGTCCATGACGTGCTCAACGTCTTCATGTGCACCGGCTTCACGCGCGACACCGGGCAGTATTTCATGAAGGCGAGCCCGGTGCGCCCCGGCGATTACCTCGAATTCTTCGCGGAGTCCGATCTGCTGGGCGTGCTCTCGGCCTGTCCGGGCGGGGATTGCTCGTCCGAGCACAGCTCGGATACGGCGGCCTGCTACCCGCTGGGCGTCGAAATCTACCGCCCGAAATCAGCGCCCGAAGGCTGGGCGCCGCCTGCGCCCAACGCCTACGACCGCAGCCACGGGCTTTAACGGTTCGAGGTCAGCGAGACGAAGACTTCCTCCAGCCCCGGCTGTTCGCTCGCGATGTCGCGAATCTCGACATCGGCTGCGCGCAGCGCATCGAGGATATCCTCCGCCGAGGTGTCGGTGCGCGAATAGGAAAACGCCATCTGGCCGCCCGCGCGGGTCTCCATGGTGACGCCTTCGGGCAGGCGAATCTCTTGGCTAACCTCATTGCGCGGCTCGACCACCAGCGCCTTGCGGTCCATCCGCTTGAGAAGGTTCGGTGTGGTGTCGCGCACGATCAGCTCGCCATTGTTGATGATCGCGATCTCGTCGCACATCTCCTCGGCTTCCTCGAGGTAGTGGGTCGTGAGGATGATCGTCATGCCCTGCTCGTTGAGCTTGCGGACATTGCGCCAGAGCATCGCGCGCAGCTCGATATCGACGCCTGCCGTGGGTTCGTCCAGCACGAGGATCTGCGGCCGATGCACCAGCGCCTTGGCCAGCAATAGCCGCCGCTTCATCCCGCCCGAGAGGTTGCGCGCATAGGCCTCGGCCTTGTCCGACAGCCCCACCAGTTCGAGAATTTCATCGGTCCAGCGCTCGGATTTCGGCACGCCGTAAAGCCCCGCTTGCATCTCCAGCGCCGCGCGCGGCGTGAAGAACGGGTCCATGTTCAATTCCTGCGGCATCACCCCGATCGCGGCGCGCGACTGGCGCGGGTTCACGTCCTGATCGAATCCCCAGATCACGACGCGCCCGTCGGTTTTCTTCACCAGACCCGCAAGAATATTGATCAGCGTCGACTTGCCCGCCCCGTTCGGCCCCAGCAGCCCGAAGATCGAGCCTTCCGGGATCGATAGGTCGAGCCCCTTCAACGCTTCCTTCGGTGCCTGCTTCTTGCCGCCTGCATAGGTCTTGCGCAGCCCGGTAACTTCGATTGCCTGCTGTTCCAACTTGCCCCGCCTTTCGCGATTGCTAGAATGAAGCCCAAATTCAGGGCGCGGTTTTCGTGCCTTATATAGACGGAGCATCCATGACTGCCACCCATTCGCCTAATGCCCCCGAGGCACCCGAGACCGAGGTCGTCACCACCTGGAAGGTCGCCTGCGATGGCGGCGAGGGGGCGTTGGGTCATCCGCGCGTCTGGCTGTCGATTCCGCGTGACACCGGTTTCGTCGAATGCGGCTATTGCGACAAGAAATATGTGATCGATCGCGATCACGCGCATGACGATCACTGAACCACTTTTGCCAGCAGAGCGTGCGGCGCGGGTGAAAGCCAGCGCGGCGCGGCTCGACTTCGAAGACCCGTCGCTGTTTCGCGACGCCTTCGCGCGGCTTTTCGCGGTCCATCCCGAGCTTGATCAGGTGCTGCCCAACAGCGAAGGCGGGCAGCAGCTGAAATATGCCGCGATGATGGAGGTGATCCTCTCCACGCTCGATCCGCCCGAGGAGCAGGAGCTGGAACTGCCCGGCCTCGGCCAGATGCATGTGCTGTTCGGCGCCGAGCCGGACTATTACACGTGGCTGTCAGAGGCGGTGATCGCGGGCCTCGCGGCCAAGCTGGGCGATCACTGGACGCCCGAGCTGGCCGCCGACTGGGCCGAGTTGTTCAGCAAGGTCTCGGCTCAGATGATGACCGGGGCCGCGGCGCTGGAAGATCAATTCTAGGCACCGGTCTGCCTGCCGCGCCTCACTTATCCTTCTTCGCCGCCGCCTTCATCCGTTCGAGCAGTGCCGCCTTTGGGTCTTTCTTCCCGTAAGGCGTCTTGTCACTGCCATAGGCGTTGTGCTCGGCATGTTTGGGCGTGTTCTTCGGCGGCCTTGCGCCACCCATTTTGGAATAATCCATCGGTTCGATCCTTTGCGGTTGCCGCTTGAGATGGGGGATTTCAGGGGTTCTGACAAGAGGGCGCTTCGCTATGAGGGACGCGCCCGAGCCTCGGGTGCGCGCTTTGATCCCTTGGAAGGTCGGGCGCGGCCATCCGCTTCCAGCATCCCCGATCCTCTTCCCCTCCGCACCCCCCTGTGGCACAACCGGGGCCAACGCGCGAAGGAGGGCTCTCGCAATGGCATTCGGCAAAGGCTGTCACCTGCATCTTATCGACGGTTCGGCCTTCATTTTCCGCGCCTATCACGCGCTGCCGCCGCTCACGCGCAAGTCCGACGGGCTGCCGATCGGGGCGGTCGCGGGCTTTTGCAACATGCTGTGGAAATACATCGAAGACGCCAAGGGCTCGGACGCGCCGACCCATGCGGCGGTGATCTTCGACAAGGGCAGCCACACCTTCCGCAACGATCTCTACGATCAATACAAGGCCAATCGCGACGAGATGCCCGAGGAACTGCGCCCGCAGATCCCGCTGACCCGCGACGCGACCAAAGCCTTCAACATCGCCTGTGAGGAACTGGCCGGCTATGAGGCCGACGACATCATCGCGACGCTTGCCCGTCAGGGCCGCGAGGCGGGCGGCCGCGTGACGATCATCTCGTCGGATAAGGACCTGATGCAGCTCGTCGGCGGCGGCGTCGAGATGTTCGACGCGATGAAGAACCGCGCCATAGGCGTCGAGGAGGTCGAGGCCAAGTTCGGCGTCGGCCCCGAGCGCGTGATCGACGTGCAGGCGCTGGCGGGCGACTCAGTCGACAATATCCCCGGCGCGCCCGGGATCGGCGTGAAGACGGCGGCGCTGCTGATCAACGAATATGGCGATCTGGACACGCTGCTGGAGCGCGCCTCCGAGATCAAGCAACCCAAGCGCCGCGAGACGCTGATCGAGAAGGCCGACCAGATTCGCCTCTCGAAGCAGCTCGTGACGCTCGACGATCAGACGCCCATCGAGTTCACGCTCGACGATCTGGAAATCCGCGAGCCGGATGTCGACACGCTGATGGGCTTCCTCAACGAGATGGAATTCCGCACGCTGACCCGCCGCGTGGCGGAGAAATTCGGCGCCGAGCCGCCGGCCGCGCCGGAAGTCTCTGACGTGCCCGCCAGCCATGACAACGCTACGCCCGAGGTCGAGCAGCCGCCCTTCGATCCTGACAGCTATGTCTGCATCCGCGATGCCGAGACGCTGACGCAATGGCTCGATGAGGCCCGCGCGAAGGGCTGGGTTGCGGTCGATACCGAGACCACCTCGCTCAACGAGATGCAGGCCGAACTGGTCGGTGTGTCGCTTGCCATCGAGGCGGGGAAGGCTGCTTATCTGCCGCTCGGCCATAGCAAAGGCGAAGGCGATCTGTTCGGCGGAGCCGAGCGCGCCGAGGGTCAGATGAACCTCAAAGAGGCGCTTGCGCTGCTCAAACCCGTGCTCGAGGATCCTGCGATCCTCAAGATCGGGCAGAACATGAAGTATGACTTCAAGATCTTCGCCCGCCACGGCATCCGCGTCGCGCCCATCGACGACACGATGCTGATGTCCTACGCGATGTTCTCGGGGCTCCACGGCCACGGGATGGATGCGCTGTCGGATCGCTATCTCAACCACCAGCCGATCCCGATCAAGGAACTGATCGGCTCCGGCAAGAGCCAGATCACCTTCGACAAGGTCGAGATCGACAAGGCCACCCGCTACGCCGCCGAAGATGCCGATATCACGCTGCGCCTCTGGCAGCAGTTCAAGCCGCGCCTCCATTGCGAGCGCGTCACCACCGTCTACGAGACGCTGGAGCGCCCGATGGTCCCGGTGCTGGCCGATATGGAAATGGCCGGCGTGAAGGTCGACGCCTCGGTGCTGTCGCGCATGTCCAACGCTTTCGCGCAGAAGATGGCGCAGCTCGAAGACGAGATCGCCGAGATCGCGGGCCAGCCCTTCAATGTCGGCTCGCCGAAACAGCTGGGCGAGATCCTGTTCGACACGATGGGCGTTGAGGGCGGCAAGAAGGGCAAGACCGGGGCTTACGGCACCGGGGCGGACGTGCTCGAAGACGTGACCACGATGGAAGACACAAACCCGCAGGCTGCGAAGCTGGCGGCACGGGTGCTGGATTGGCGGCAAATTTCGAAGCTGAAATCGACCTATACGGATGCGCTGCAAACGCATGTGAACCCGGATACGGGCCGCGTTCACACCTCCTATTCGATCGCGGGCGCGAATACCGGGCGTCTGGCCTCGACCGATCCGAACTTGCAGAACATCCCCGTGCGCTCCGAGGAAGGCCGCCGCATCCGCGAGGCGTTTGTCGCGCGCGACGGCTGCAAGATCGTCTCGCTCGACTATTCCCAGATCGAACTGCGCATCCTCGCCCATGTCGCGGACCTTCCCGAGATGCGCGAAGCCTTCAAGGACGGCCTGGACATTCACGCGGCCACCGCGTCGGAGATGTTCGACGTGCCGCTGGATCAGATGACGCCCGAAATCCGCCGTCAGGCGAAGGCGATCAATTTCGGGGTGATCTACGGGATTTCCGGCTTCGGTCTCGCGCGCAACCTGCGCATCCCGCGCGCCGAGGCGCAGGGCTTTATCGACCGCTATTTCGAGCGCTTCCCCGGCATCCGCAAATACATGGACGACACCGTGGCCTTCGCGAAAGAGCACAAATTCGTCCAGACCCTGTTCGGGCGCAAGATCCACACGCCGGATATCGGCGCGAAGGGTCCGTCGGCGGGCTTCGCCAAGCGCGCGGCGATCAACGCGCCGATCCAGGGGGCGGCCGCCGATATCATCCGCCGCGCCATGGTGCGGATGCCCGAGGCGATCGACGGTCTCCCCGCGCGGATGCTGCTACAGGTGCATGACGAATTGATCTTCGAGGTCGAGGAGGCCGCGATCGACGATCTGATCAAGACCGCCCGTGCCACGATGGAAGGCGCGGCGGAGCCTGTGATGAAGCTCACCGTACCGCTGGTGGTCGATGCGGGGCAGGGCGATAGCTGGGCCGCCGCTCACTGAGCCGCGGGCTGACGCACCAACAGATTGGTCACGCGCCGTGCAAACGGCGCGACGATCAACACCGACGGGTAGGAGAGCATCCAGCTGGACACCCAGCTTGCCACCCACAGCGCCGTGAAGTCTTCCACCATCCCCGTCGCGCGGTAGGTCGCGATGCCCGAGACCAGAAACGACATGATCCCCGACAGGATCAGGCTAAAAATGAAATGCGCGTAGCGGGCGGGGATCATCGGGTCTCCTCCTTGGGCCGGAAAGTCAGTCGCTCGCATTTTGGTGATTGGACGTGAGGAGGCAACGCACAAACCTGTGTGTTCATCCGCGCAGAGACACCGTCCCGCATTGACCCTGCCGCCCGGCAATGTTGAGACTGCGCAAGCCTCCGGCGGGGATATTTGCGCCAAGCCGAATTGCACGCTTGGTCTTCGGCTTGGTCCAAATATCCCCCGCGGAGCGTCCCAACCGCGCCTCAGGCGCCGAGAACCGAGAAGAGCGCCCATGCCCCACGATCATCACCACCACCACAATCTAGACGATGCCAGTGACAACCGTGTGCTCTGGGCGGTGGTCGTCAATGTCGTGCTTACATTTGCGCAGGTCTTCGGCGGGGCGATCGCGGGCTCGATGGCGCTGATCGCGGACGGGGTGCACAACTTCTCCGACGCGGCGGCGCTGGTGCTGGCCTTCGGGGCGCGCAAACTGGCCAAGCGCGGGGCGGATGCGGCGATGAGCTTCGGCTGGTCGCGCGCCGAGGTCATCGCGGCCTTCGTCAATTACATCGCGCTGATCCTGATTTCGGTCTGGCTGGTCGTCGAGGCCGTGGGGCGGATGATCCATCCGCCGCAGGTCGATGGCTGGATCGTGGTCTGGCTGGCGACGCTGGCGCTGATCATCGATCTGGCGACGGCGGCGCTGACCTATGCGCTCTCCAAGCACAGCCTGAACATCCGCGCGGCCTTCCTGCACAACCTCGCCGATGCCGGGGCCTCGGTCGCGGTGATCGTCGGCGGTATCGTGATCCTGCTTTACGATTGGCGGCTGGTCGATCCGATCCTGACCATTGGCATCTCGGTGTTCATCCTGTGGCATGTCGCGACCGATCTGAAACCGGTGCTGCGCATCCTGATGCTGGGCGCGCCGCCCGAAAAGGATTGTACGGAGGTGCGGGGCGCGCTGGGCGAGGTCGAAGGCGTCGCGAGCGTGCACCACGTCCACCTGTGGCAGATCGACGAGAAGCGCGTCTCCGTCGAGGCGCATCTGGTGCTGGACGAGGGGCGGGATTACGCCACGGTCATCGCGCGGGCCAAGGATATGCTGGCGCATCAGTTCGGCATCCACCACGCGACGCTGGAGCCGGAAAGCGCGAGCCTGGGCTGTGCCGATCACGCGGACCATGACGACCACGAAGATCATGGGCACGCAGATCACGGGCACTCAGATCATGCCCACGCGGGCCACCCGGCGCATTGAGCTAGCGCGGAAGCCAGCCCAGCGTTTCGCGCGTCTCCGCCTGCGGGGTGTATTCCGCTGACGCGTAGCCGTCGTAGCCATCGGCATCGAGCGTCGCGAAGAAACCTTCCAGATCGATCTTGCCCGAACCGGGGCCGCCGCGCCCCGGGGCATCGGCAAATTGCACATGGGCCGCACGGTGACCATGCTTCGCCCAAGCTCCCGCCACATCGCCGGTCAACATCTGCGCGTGATAGGCGTCGAATTGCAGATGCAGGTTCGGGGCGGCGACCGCATCGAGGATATCCGCCGCCTGATCGAAATCGTTCAGGAAATAGCCCGGCATGTCGATCGGGTTGATCGGCTCGATCGTCAGGCGCCGTTTCGGTGCGTGCGCCGTCGCCCAGTTCAGGTTCTCGATATAGGTCTCGCGGGCCTCCGCGCCCTCGGCCTTGCCCGCCATGATATGGATGACGCGCGGCTTCAGGATGTCGGCGAAGCGCATCGCGCGGTCGAAATCGCGACGGAAGCGGTCTTCCAGCCCCGGCACGGCGGCGAAGCCCCGATCGCCGCCCGTATAGTTCGGCGGTGGCACGTTCATCAGCGCGAAGCTCAGGTCGTGACGGATCAACTCGTGGCGCATCTCCTGCGCGGAGGCGTCGTAGGGAGACAGCACCTCAACCGCATCGAAGCCGGCCTGTTTCGCCGCTTTGAACCGTTCCATGAAGGGCAGTTCGGTGAAGAGGAAGGTCAGGTTCGCGGCGAATTTCGGCACGTTACAGCTCCGCCGCGCGCAGGATCGGGAAGAAGCTGCCCGCGGACATCACGCCGGTCCAGTCTTCGCCCTCATGCTCGCGCGTCACGGCCAGATCGACGAGCCGGTAGAAGCTCTTGCGATCGATCAAAGCCTCCAGCCCGCGGCGCACATGCAGGTAAGGGCGGGGCTCGCCATCCTCGCTATGTTCCACCCGGATCGCGTGCTCCGCATCGGCCAGAACCACGTCGCCCACATTGGTCGTGAATCGAATCGACTGATCGTCGCCTTCGCCCTCTGTTGTGAAATCGACGGCGATGAAAGGAGCGTCCTCGACCCGGATACCGACCTTCTCGACCGGGGTGACGAGAAAGTATTTCCCGTCCTCCAGTTTCAGAATCGATGAAAACAGTCGCACCAGCGCCTCGCGCCCAATCGGCGTGCCAAGATAGAACCAGGTCCCGTCCCGGCGGATCTCCATATCGAGATCGCCACAGAAGGGCGGATCCCACAGATGCACGGGCGGCGGGCCCTTTTTGCTGGCTTTCTTGGCGGCATCGGCGAGCCCGTCTGCCGTCGGGGAAGGGGTCGAAACTGTCTGTTTGTGATCCGTCATGTAAATTTGGCCGTTGGTCGGAGCGAGGATATCTGCTTTGCTGGGAAAGATAGGCATCAACGGGGAGAATGTCATGGCCGAGCCCGAAAAGCTGATGGAAGATATCGAACGACTTGGCGGCAAGCTCGCACAGGCGCGCGCCTCGATCGACCGGCGATTCATCGGGCAGGACCAGGTGGTGGAGCTGGTTCTGGCCGCGATGCTCTCCGGGGGGCATGCGCTTCTGGTGGGTCTGCCGGGCCTCGGCAAGACACTTTTGGTCGAGACGCTGTCCACCGTGATGGGGCTCGGGTCGAACCGCATCCAGTTCACCCCCGACCTGATGCCCGCCGATATTCTGGGCTCCGAGGTTCTGGAAACCGCGCCCGATGGCAGCCGCGCGTTCCGCTTCCTCGAAGGCCCGGTCTTCTGCCAGCTGCTGATGGCCGACGAGATCAACCGCGCCTCGCCCCGGACCCAATCGGCGCTCTTGCAGGCGATGCAGGAGCGTGAGGTCACCATCGCGGGCGAGCATCGCCCGCTTGGCCCGCCCTTCCACGTTCTCGCCACGCAGAACCCGATCGAGCAGGAGGGCACCTATCCGCTGCCCGAAGCCCAGCTCGACCGTTTCCTCGTGCAGGTCGACGTCGATTATCCGGATCGCGAGACCGAGCGCTCGATCCTGCTGGCGACCACCGGCGTCGCGGCGGAGGGCGCGCATACCGTCTTCACCCCGGCCGAGCTGATCGAGGCGCAGGGGATCGTGCGGCAAATGCCCGTGGGCGAGAAGGTCGTCGATGCGATCCTCGATCTGGTGCGGCTGTGCCGTCCGCGCGAGGCCGAGGCGCCCGACTTCATCCGCGATGCGCTGGCCTGGGGCCCGGGGCCGCGCGCCGCGCAGGCGCTGATGCTGACCGTGCGGGCGCGTGCTCTGATCAACGGCCGCCTCGCGCCGACGCTGGAAGACGTGCAGGCGATGGCCCGCCCGGTGCTGATCCACCGCATGGCGCTGAGCTTCGCGGCCCGCGCTCGTGGCGAGACGCTGGGCGATCTGATCGACCGCGCCGTGGCAGAGGTCACCGGGCCGCGCGCCGCCGGTGCTGCCGCTTGAGCGTAACCTCCGATACCGCAGCGCCGGGGCAATCCCCCGCGCTGAGCCTGCGCCGCGAGGCGGAAGGGGCGGCCTCTGCGCTGCCCCCGCTGCTGGTCGCGGCGGAGCATCTGGCGGCGACCGTCCAGATGGGCGCGCATGGCCGCAGGCGCGCGGGATCGGGCGAGGAATTCTGGCAATACCGTCCCGCCCATGCGGGCGACGAGTTGCGCTTCGTCGATTGGCGGCGCTCGGCGCGCTCGGATAGCCAATATGTTCGCCAGCGGGAATGGCAGCTGGCGCAATCGGTCCATCTCTGGGTCGATGACGCGGCCTCGATGCGCTTCACGGGCGCCGAGAGCGGGCGAAAGGCGCGCGTCACCAAATCAGAGCGCGCCCGGGTGTTGGGCCTCGCGCTTGCGGTGCTGATGGTGCGCGGCGGCGAACGCGTCGGGCTGACCGGCCCGCTCGCGCCGCCACGTCCGGGCCGCGCGCAGCTGATGGAGCTTGCAGGCCTTCTGTCGCGCGAGGCGGGCGTGCAGGATTATGGCGCACCCGAAATCGCAGGCGTCACGCCGCAGTCGCGGGTTGTGCTGCTGTCGGATTTCTTCGGCGATCTCGGCCCGATCGAGGCGGCGCTGGGGCGTCTGGCCGATCGTGGTGTGTCGGGCGTGATGATGCAGGTGCTCGACCCCGACGAAGAGGCCTTCCCCTATGACGGACGCACGATCTTCCAGTCGATGGCGGGCGGGCTGATCCATGAGACCCGCAAGGCGGGTGATCTGCGGGCGCGCTATCTCGACCGGCTGGCCGCGCGGCGCGATCAGCTCGCCCGGCTCGCGCGCAGCGCGGGTTGGCAATTCTCGACCCATCACACGGGCGATCCGGCGCAGGCGGCGCTGCTGTGGCTTTACTCCGCGCTCGAGAGGGGTCGCTGATGTGGATGCTCGGCCCCATCGGCTTCACCGCGCCCTGGCTTCTGCTGGGGCTGGCTGCGTTGCCGATCATCTGGCTGATCCTTCGCGCGGTGCCGCCCGCGCCGATCCGCAGGCGCTTTCCGGGGGTCGCACTCCTGCTGGGCCTCAAGGACGAGGAGGTGCAGGCCGCGCGCACGCCGTGGTGGCTGCTGGCGCTGCGCCTTCTGGCGCTGGCCGCCGCGATCATCGGCTTTGCCGGGCCGGTCCTGAACCCGCAGCGGGCCGTGCCCGGCACCGGGCCGCTCCTGATCGTGGCCGACGGTAGCTGGGCCTCCGCGCGCGACTGGCCGCGCCGGGTGGAGCGGATGACATCGGCGCTGAAGGATGCGCAACAGGCGGGACGTCCTGCGGCAGTGATATCGCTGGCCGATCCGCCGCCCGCACAGGTGAGTTTCACGGATGCGGGCGCGCTGATCCAGTCGCTGCCCGGCATCCAGCCGCAGCCCTGGGCCCCGCAGAGCTTCGACGCCGCAAACCTGCCCGAGGGGAATTTCGAGACGCTCTGGCTGTCGGACGGCTTGGCCCGCGACAGCCGCGCCGGTGTTCTGAATGCGCTGGAGGCGCGCGGTCCGGTCAAGGTCTGGCAGCCGCAATTGCCGGTCTTGGCGCTGGGCGCTGCCCGGATCGAGGATGGCGCGCTCGTAGTGCCGGCGCTCGCCTCAACCATCCCACCCAGCCCGCGCGATGTTGCCGCCGTGGGGCGCGACCCGGCGGGGATCGAGCGAGAACTGGCCAGCCAACCGCTGCAATTCACCGACTCGCGCGAGACCGAGCTGCGCTTCGATCTGCCGCCCGAGCTGCGCAACCGCATCACCCGGATCGAGATCACGGGCATGCGCTCGGCAGGCGCAGTCAGCCTGACCGACGACGCGGTGAAGCGCCGCAAGGTCGCGATCCTGTCGGGTGCGCGCGACCGCGAAGGCTTGGAACTGCTCTCGCCGACCCATTACCTGCATCAGGCGCTCGCCCCCACGGCAGACCTGATCGAGGGCACGCTCGCCGATGTGCTGACCGCCGATCCGGACGTGATCATCCTCGCCGATATGGCCGATCTGCCGGAGCAATCGAAACTGCACGACTGGGTCGAAAAGGGCGGGCTGCTGATCCGTTTCGCAGGGCCCCGCATGGCCAATGCCGATCTCGATGCCGATACGCTTTTGCCGGTGCAGCTGCGCGCCGGCGGCCGCTCTCTGGGCGGCACGATGAGCTGGGGCGATCCGCGCGCGCTGGCGCCCTTCCCGGAGAACTCGCCCTTCGCCGGGCTGCAAGTGCCCGACGATGTGACAGTGAAGGCGCAGGTCATGGCCGAGCCCACGCCGGACCTCTCAGAACACACCATCGCCGCGCTGACCGATGGCACGCCGCTGGTGACCCGCGCCAAGATGGGGCAGGGGGCGGTCGTGCTGTTCCATGTCACCGCGAATGCCGAATGGTCGACCCTGCCGCTGTCGCTTCTGTTCCCGCAGATGCTGGAACGGCTTGCGGTCTCGGCCCGGCCTGCCGCTCCGGAAGAGGCTGATCTTGCGGGCCAGACCTGGGTGCCGCAGAAACTGCTCGACGGGTTCGGGCGGCTGCAGGACGCAGGGGCTGCCGCGGGCGTGCCGGGCGAGGAGCTTGCCAAGGCCGAGCCCGGGCCGAAGCTGCGCCCGGGCATCTACACCGCCGAGGACCGCTCGGTCGCGCTGAATGCTCTGCCACGCGGCGCGACGTTGTCCCCGGCAAGCTGGCCCGCCAATGTCCCCGTCGAAGGCGCTTTCGAGCAGCGCGAGATGCCGCTAAAAGGCTGGCTGCTAGGCGCGGCGCTGGCGGCGCTGCTGATCGACATTCTCGCGACGCTGGCGCTGTCGGGCAAGCTTTGGGGGCCGCGCGCGATGAAGGCAGCCGGCTTCGGGGCCGCCCTGATCCTCGCCAGCTTCGCGCCGCCGCAAGCCCATGCCGAGGATATGGATCCGGCCCGCGCGATCGAGGCTGCGTCCAATGTGGTTCTGGCCGCGATGCCCACCGGCGATGCCGAGGTGGACCGGGTGTCCATGGCGGGGCTGAAGGGACTGTCGCAGGTCCTCAATCGCCGCACCACGGTCGAGCCCTCCGCGCCGATGATGGTCGACCTCAAGAACGACGATCTGGCCGTCTTCACCTTCATCTACTGGCCGATCACTGCAGATCAGCCTGCGCCGAGCCCGATGGAATATGCCAAGCTGAACCGCTACCTGCGCGGCGGCGGCATGATCCTGTTCGACACGCGCGACGCCGATATCGCGGGCTTCGGCGAGGCGACGCCTGCGGGTAAGCGCTTGCAGGCGCTGGCCGCGCCCTTGGACATTCCGCCGCTCGCACCGATCCCCGACGATCACGTGCTGACCCGCACTTTCTACCTGCTGCAGGATTTCCCCGGCCGCTATGACGGCACGATCTGGGTCGAGGCCCCGCCCGCCGATGCCGAACGCGCCGAGGGGATGCCGTTTCGCAACCTCAATGACGGGGTGACGCCGGTGGTGATCGGCGGCAACGACTGGGCCTCGGCTTGGGCCGTCGACGATCGCGGGATGCCGATGTTCCCCGTGGGCCGTGGCCGCACCGGCGAGCGTCAGCGCGAGATTGCGGATCGCTTCGGGGTGAACCTGATCATGCATGTGCTGACCGGCAACTATAAATCCGATCAGGTCCATGTGCCTGCGCTTCTCGAAAGGCTGGGGCAATGAACGGGATGTCGATCATCTTCGCACCGCTTCTGCCGTGGCCTGTGATCGCGGGCGCAGGCGTGGTGGCGGTCGTGCTGCTGGCGCTTGCGCTGTGGCGCGGGCTGAAAGGCTGGGCGCTGCGGGCGCTGGCGGCGCTGGTGCTGCTGGCGGCGATCGCGCAGCCTTCGTTGCAGCGCGAACAGACCGCGCCGCTGTCCAATATCGTGCTGCTGATCGACGACCGCTCCTCGTCGCAGAAACTCTCGGATCGTGTCGCGCAGACCGATACCGCCCTGACTCGTCTGCAGGCGCAGCTCGACGCGATGCCCAATGTCGAGACGCGCCGGATCACCGTTCCGGACGGAGCCGACAATGCGGGCACCGAACTGGGCTCGACCCTGGCCGAGGCGCTGGCTGCCGAGCCGCGCGCTCGCGTCGCAGGCGCGCTAATGGTCACCGACGGGCAGGCGCATGACGCGCAGCTTGCCCCCGATCTGCCCGCGCCGCTGCAGGTGCTGCTGACCGGCAAGCGCAGCGACTGGGATCGGCGTATCCTGATCGAGACCGCGCCGTCCTTCGGGATCATCGGCGAGGAGACCGATATCCGCCTCAAGGTCGAGGATATGGGCAACGTGCCCGCAAGCGCGGGTGGCACTGCCGATCTGACCATCTCGATCGATGGCAAGGATCCGAAAAGCTACACGGTGCGCACCGACCGCGATCTGGAACTGCCGCTGACGCTGACCCATGGGGGGCAGAACGTGGTGCAGTTCACGCTCTCGCCGACCGATGGCGAGCTGACCGATCGCAACAACGTCGCCACCGTGCAGATCAACGGCGTGCGCGACCGGCTGCGGGTGCTCTTGGTCTCCGGCCAGCCCCATGCGGGCGAGCGGACATGGCGCAACCTTTTGAAATCGGACGCAGGCGTGGACCTCGTGCATTTCACAATCCTGCGCCCGCCCGAAAAGCAAGACGGTGTGCCGGTGACGGAACTGTCGCTCATCGCCTTCCCGACGCAGGAACTGTTCGTCGACAAGATCGACGAGTTCGACCTGATCATTTTCGACCGCTACGGCGCGCGGGGCATTCTGCCGTCCGCGTATTTCGACAATATCAAGGATTACGTCGAGCGCGGGGGCGCGATCCTCGTGGCCGCCGGTCCGGAATTCGCGACCGTCGAGAGCCTCTATCAGACCAGCCTTGGCGACATCATGCCCGCGCGCCCCACGGGTCGTGTGATGTCGGAAAGCTTCCTGCCGCGTCCGACCGATCTGGGCCTGCGCCATCCGGTGACAGCCGGGCTGGAAGGGGCGCCCGCGCCCGAGGGCGAGCAGGATACGACCGCCGAGAAAGACGGCCCGCATTGGGGCCACTGGCTGCGCCAGATCGAACTGACGAACCCCACCGGCGAGGTCGTGATGTCCGGCGCCGAGGGCAAGCCGCTTCTGGTGCTCTCGCGCGAAGGCGAGGGGCGCGTGGCGCTGCTGGCCTCGGATCAGGCATGGCTCTGGGATCGCGGCTATGACGGCGGCGGGCCGCAACTCGAATTGCTGCGCCGGATCGCGCATTGGGAGATGAAAGAGCCCGAGCTGGAAGAAGAGGCGCTCTATGCCGAGATCGATCCCGGCGCGCTCTCGATGCGGATCATCCGCCGTACGATGGAAGACACCGCGCCGCCGGTGACCGTGACGCTACCCGATGGCTCGACCCAAGAGGTGCCGTTGACCGAGACCGCGCCGGGCCGCTTCACCGCGCGCTGGACCGCGCCCGAGGCGGGGCTCTACCGCCTCAAGGACGGCGATCTCGAACGTGTCGTGGCGATGGGACCGGCAAGCCCGCGCGAGTTCGAGCAGACGATCGCCAGCGGCGATCCTCTCTCTGCCGTGGTCGAGGCGTCGAATGGCGGCGTGACAAGGCTCGAGGACGGGGTGCCCACCATCCGCGAAGTGCGCGCGGGCCGCCCGACATCGGGGCGCGGCTGGATCGGCATCACGCCGCGCGGCGCGACCGCCACCACCGACATCCGGGTGCAGCCGCTGCTGCCTGCCTGGGCCTGGCTAATCCTGGCGGCCCTGCTGACCGTGGGCGCGTGGCTCATCGAAGGGCGCAACCGGCGCGGCAGTGGCGGCGATAAGGGCGGGCCGACCGCAGCGTGATCCCTGCGGGGATTGCCCGGACACCGCTTCGCGTGTAGCAGGTGTTAGCGGTATCGGAATGAGGAGGCCCCCGATGATCCTGAGTTGTGGCGAAGCCCTGATCGACATGCTCCCGCGCGAAAGCGCGCAAGGCGAGGCGGCCTTTGCGCCCTATCCGGGCGGCGCGGTGTTCAACACTGCGATTGCGCTGGGGCGGCTCGGTGCGAGTTCGGGGTTCCTGTCGGGCCTGTCCGAAGACCTGTTCGGCAAGATGCTGATCCACTCGCTGTCCGATAGCGGGGTGGATGCGGGACTCTCCGTGCGCTCGGACCGGCCGACGACGCTCGCCTTCGTGACGCTGACCGATGGCCATGCGAGCTACGCTTTCTACGACGAGAATACGGCTGGCCGGATGCTGAAGATCGAGGACATGCCCGCGATCCCGGCAGAGGTGAAGGCCATGTTCTTCGGCGGCATCTCCCTGCCGGTCGAGCCCTGCGGCGCGGCCTATGAGGCGCTGATGCTGCGCGAGGCCGAGAGCCGCGTGACTATGATCGACCCGAATATCCGCCCCGGGTTCATCGGCGACGAGGCGGCCTATCGCGCGCGGCTGGAACGGATGTTCACTGTCGCCGATATCGTGAAGGTCTCGGACGAGGATCTGCGCTGGATCGAAGGGCCGGGCACCATCGCCGATCTGGCGCGCGGGCTGCTGGCGAAAGGGCCGAAGCTGGTCTTCGTCACCGAAGGCGCAACCGGCGCGCATGGCTTCTCGAAGCACTGCGAGGTCTTCGTGCCCGCGCGCAAGGTCGAGGTCATCGACACGGTCGGCGCAGGCGATACGTTCAACGCGGGCGTTCTGGCCGCGCTGGACCGCGCCGAGGCGCTCGACAAAGGCGCGCTCGCTCGCGCCGAGGAAGGGCTTATCTCGGACTGCCTGAAACTGGGCGTGGCCGCCGCTGCGGTGGTCGTCAGCCGGGCAGGGGCCAACCCGCCCTGGGCGGACGAACTGGCATGAGGGCGCTGATCCAGCGGGTCTCCGAGGCCTCGGTCACCGCCGACGGCACGCGCATCTCCGAGATCGGATCGGGCCTCCTGATCCTTTGCTGCGCGATGCAGGGCGATGACGAAAAGGTCGCCGAGAAGCTGGCCGAGCGCGTTTCGAAACTGCGCATCTTCAAGGATGAGGCGGGCAAGATGAACCGCGCGGTGGGTGACATTGGCGGCGCCTGTCTGGTGGTCAGCCAGTTCACGCTGGCCGCCGACACCTCGCGCGGCAACCGCCCCGGTTTCTCTGCAGCCGCCCCGCCCGAAGAGGGCGACCGGCTGTATCAGCATTTCGCCCGTCACCTCGAATCTCTGGGCCTGCCGGTTCAGACCGGCGCGTTCGGTGCGGATATGAAAGTGGCGCTTCTGAATGACGGACCGGTCACGATCTGGATGGACAGCGCCGACCGTCCCTGAGCGTCGCGTGGGCAGTCTTGCTCCCCTGAAAGCCGCGGGCTATTGCAGGCCATGGCCAAGCTCTACTTCCATTATTCCACGATGAACGCGGGCAAGAGCACGATCCTCTTGCAAGCCTCCCACAACTATATCGAACGCGGGATGGAGACCTTCCTCGTGACCGCGCGGCTCGACAATCGTGCGGGCGACGGGCGCATCGCGAGCCGGATCGGCATCGGTGCTGAGGCGGCCTGTTTCTCCGAAGAGACGGACATGTTCGCGCTTATCGAGAAGCGCTTGGCGGACGGCCCCTGCGCCTGCATCTTCGTGGACGAGGCGCAGTTCCTGACCGAGACGCAGGTCTGGCAGATCGCCCGCGCGGTGGATGATCTGCGCGTGCCGGTGATGTGCTACGGGCTGCGGGTGGATTTTCAGGGCAAGCTGTTCCCCGGCTCGGCGGCACTGCTGGCGCTGGCCGACGAGATGCGCGAAGTCCGCACGATCTGCCATTGCGGCAAGAAGGCCACCATGGTGGTGCGGATGGGCCCCCACGGCCAAGCGCTGCGCGATGGCGATCAGGTGCAGATCGGCGGCAATGAGACCTATGTCAGCCTGTGCCGCCGCCATTGGCGCGAAGCGATGGGCGAAGCGTAAGCCTTAGATCTTCTCGAGAACGACCGAGCCCACCGAATAGCCCGCCCCGAAGGAACAGATCAGCCCGATCTCGCCCGGTTTGAAATCGTCGGAATATTTCGAAAACGCGATGATCGACCCGGCAGACGACGTGTTGGCGTAATCCTGCAGGATGTTGGGCTGCTCGCCCGGCTCGGGATCGCGACCGAGCACCTTCTTGCCGACGAAATCGTTCATCGTCTTGTTGGCCTGATGCAGCCAGAGACGGTGCAGTTCCTCGGGTTTCACCTCCGCATCGGCGAGATGGCCGAGGATGTGCTGCGCCACCATCGGCATCACTTCCTTGAAGACCTTCCGCCCCTCCTGCATGAACTGCATGTCGCGGCGGTCGGCCACGCCATCGGGTCGGGTGCGGCGCAGGAAGCCATTGTTATTGCGGATGTTGTTGGAAAACTCCGTCGCGCAGCGGGTGGAGCGGATCAGGAAGCCATGCGGCGCATCCTCGCGCCGTTCGATCAGGGTCGCGGTGGCCACATCGCCGAAGATGAAATGGCAGTCGCGGTCGCGCCATTCGAGGTGGCCCGAGGTGATCTCGGGGTTCACGACCAGCGCGCGCCGCACGGAGCCCGTGCGGATCATGTCGGCGGCGGCCTGAATGCCGAAAGTGGCCGAGGAACAGGCGACGTTCATATCGAAAGCGAACCCGCCCGCGCCGAGAAGCTTCTGGATTTCGATCGCGACGGCCGGGTAGGCGCGCTCCATATTCGAGGCCGCGCAGATCACGAGGTCTATGTCCTCGCCTTTACGCCCGGCCTGCGCCAGCGCCTTGTTGCAGGCATCGAGCGCGATTTCCGCCATGATGCCCGGCTCTTCGTCCGAGCGCTGGCGCAGGCGCGGATACATGCGCGTGGGGTCCAGCACGCCTTCCTTGTCCATCACATAGCGCTGCTCGATCCCGGAGGCTTTAAGTATGAACTCGACCGAGCTATGCGGCTTGGCCTCGATCTCGCCCGCGGCGATGGCCTCGGCGTTCTCGGTATTGAACAGATCGGCATAGGCGTTGAATGCTTCGACCAGTTCGGCATTCGTGATGACGTGTTCCGGCGTATAGACCCCGGTCCCGGTAATGACGGCTTGATGCATCGGATCCTCCTTGGCAGAGCCTCCCGCCAAGGAGGTGAAAGGTCAAGACGACACGCGATTGGGCGGCGTGTTGCCGTCACGAAAGGCGATGAGATTGTCGACCGCCATGTGGCCCATGTCGTCACGCACCTCAAGAGCGGCGGTGCCCAGATGCGGAAGCAACGTGACGTTATCCAGCGCGCGCAGGGCTTCCGGCACATAAGGCTCGCGCTCATAGACGTCGAGGCCCGCGCCCGCGATCGCATTGCCCTGCATCGCCGCCACCAGCGCCGCCTCGTCGACGATATCGCCGCGCGCGATGTTGATCAGATGCGCATGCGGCTGCATCTTCGCGATCTCCGCCGCGCCGATCAGATGATGCGTGGCGGGGCTGGCGGGTACCGCGATCACGACGAAATCGGAACTGGCGAGCAGCTCGTCCTGGCTAAGATGCGTGGCCGGGAAGCCCGGATCGACGGGGGTGCGCTTGGTGTAAGCCACCTCCATACCGAAGCCGAAATGGCAGCGTTTCGCAATCGCCGTGCCGATGCGGCCCAGACCGATGATGCCGACTTTCTTGCCCGAGACATGCTGGCCAAGGAATTGCGTCGGCGTCCAGCCGGTCCACTCGCCGCGCCGCACGAAGCGCTCGCCCGCCGAGGCACGTCGTGCGCTCATCAGGATCAGCATCATGGCGATGTCGGCGGTGGCATCGGTCACGGCGCCCGGCGTGTTGGTCACCGTGATGCCTTTCGCCTCGGCGGCGCCCACGTCGATATGGTTATAACCCACCCCGAAGTTGGCAACGATCTTCGCGCGCGGGCTGCCCTCGAAGGCCGCCGCCGTCACTTTGTCGCCAAGCGTGACCAGAAGCGCGTCATACTCGGCCAGCGCCGCGCGCGTCTCATCTTCGGTCATCGGCGCGGCCCCGTTGCGGAAGGTCACGTCGAATTCTTTCGCCACGCGGGCCTCGACCTCGTCGGTCAGCTTGCGGGTCACGAGGAGCTTCATCAGAACATCCTCCCGCCGATCGGCACGTCCTTGTCGGGCGTCAGCAGCACGACCTCGCCAGCCGCGTCCGGCACGCCCAGCACGAGCGCCTCGGACATGAATGGCCCGATCTGGCGCGGCGGGAAGTTGACCACGCCGAAGACCAGCTTGCCGACCAGCTCCTCGGGAGCGTAATGCACCGTGATCTGGGCGGAACTTTTCTTCACGCCGATCTCCGGGCCGTAATCGACCCAGAGCTTGATCGCGGGCTTGCGCGCCTCGGGGAAGGGCTCGGCCTGCGTGATCCGCCCACAGCGAATGTCGACCTTCATGAAGTCGTCGAAGGAGATGGTCATTTCCCAAGCTCCCGGTTGCGCGCGATATTCGCGGCGACCGCTTTGCGCATCAGGGGTGGCATGCCGGTCTCGGGGTCCATCAGAACCTCCAGCGCCGCCGCCGTCGTCCCGCCGGGAGAGGTCACGTTCTCGCGCAGCTTTGAGGGCGTCTCGTCGCTATCCTCGGCCAGTTGCCCCGCGCCACCCACGGTCGCCTTGGCGAGCCGCAGCGCCAGATCGGGGTCGAGCCCCTCGGCCTCGCCCGCGGCCGCCATCACCTCGATCAGGTGGAAGACGTAAGCCGGGCCCGAGCCGGAGACGCCGATCACGGCGTTCATCTGTTCCTCATCGTCGAGCCGCACGACCTGCCCCACGCCGGTCATCAGCGCATCCGCGGTGTCCAGATCGTCGCCGGTCGCGTTCGGATTGCCGACGATCGCGGTCACGCCACGGCCGATCGCCGCAGGCGTGTTGGGCATCGCGCGCACCAGTCGCGCCTGCTTGCCCAGCATCTTCTCGTAGCCCTCGATGGTGATCCCGGCGGCTACGGTCACAAACAGCGTATCGCCCTCGGCCATGGCCGAGAGTTGCGGCAGCGCATCGGCCATCATCTGCGGCTTCACCGCGACCAGAACGACAGCCGGATTCTCGGGCAGATCGGCGTTGAGATTCACGCCGGACTCTTTCAGCCAATCGGATGGATTCGGATCGACCACCCAGACCGAGGCTGCGGGCAGGCCGCCCTTCAACAGCCCCTGAAGGATCGCGCCGCCCATGCGTCCGCAGCCCAGAATGACGAGGCCGCGGTCGGAAATCTTGTCAAAGCTCATACTTCCCCCTTTTGGTTCGGGGGGAGATTAGGCGCGCCCGTAGGCCTCCGCAATGGCCACCTGCATCGCGTCTTCGGGATCGCGCTCGCCCCAGGTCGCCAGCTGGAAGGCCGGGTAGAACCGCTCGGAGGACACGACAGCCGCGCCGATCAGCCGGTCGATCTGCTCCGGCCCGGGCAGCTGCCCGCCCGAGAGCACCAGCCCATGCCGCCAGACCATCAGCCGCTGATCGGGCCAGAAGGTGAAGGCGCCGGTCCAGACCCGGTCGTTGATGCGGTTGAGAAGCTCGTAAAGCGCGCCCTCGCGGGCCGGCGGCGGGTCCATCTCGAAGGTGCAGATCAGCCGCAGGGTTTCGTCCATCGGCGACCAGGCGAGGGTGATCGAGTAGGTCCGCCACTGACCCTCGACTGCCATTGCGATCTGGTCATCGGTGACCCGGTCGAATTCCCATTCATGGGCTTCGGCCAGCGTCTCGACGATGTCGATCGGGTGGAGTTCTTCGGCGTACAGATAGTCTTCGCTCAGTGCCATGCTCGTATCCCCCTGCCTTTTTAGATGCCCGGGGTGCAGCTCCCCTAGGGCTTGTCGGCTTTACAAGGAACGGCGGTAGCAGCCGCCTGTCCCTACAAGATATCGTGTAGGCAGGTTGCTATTGTGTAAAGCAATTTCTGGTGGATAAGCCGGGTGGCCCCCACGAAATCTGGGGATAGTTCATCCACAACGCGGGGCGAAATCGACGGCGATTTTTTGTAACATTCTGAAAGAAATGAACAAAAGTTAGTCGAGCCGTTGAGGTGCTGGAAAAGAGTATCGCCCCAAGCGGGCGGATGTCGGCAGAACAGAGCGCTGTCAATTCACCGGAAAGTCTAATCGCCGCGCAATCTTGAAACGCAGGCGCTTACGCAGCGCGTCTAGATCATGGGGTGTATCCAGTTTGTGAATCATTCGATGACAGGTCGGGCACAACACAAGGAAATCGTCAGGGATAGTGTAGCGACGCGTCTCTCCTTCTGCGAGCCCGTGAAGCGGTGCGGCATGGTGTACATCGAGCGGCGTCGCGTGAGCAGGGCCGACAAAACCATAGTCCCGTTTCGGTTCAATGCCGCAGCACTCACAGATTGGTGGTTTCGCCTTTAGGACTTCTTTTCGAACCTTTGGAGAACGTTCAATTCGTTTGGACAAGATATAACGACGAGTTTCTTCGATATCTTTACCGCTCACCTCTTCTTGCATCACCTCGCTCGGAGTTGTTCCTCCACGATTGACTAGGGTTTCGTACGCGAGGAGCATTTGGTGCAAGTCGCTTGAAAGCTGGCTCTCGTCGAGGTCATCCGCAGCATAGACTTTTCCAAAAGAATGCCCGGATTCATATCCAGAAGGGAGCCCCGCATCTGAACCCAAGTCAATAGGGGCTTCTGAAAAGTGTCTCGCAAACTCAGGGACCCGGTCGGCCATGTCTCGCGCTCTTCGTTTTAAAACTTCCTTGCCGCGCGCTCGACCAAATTCGTCGAAAATCGAAGTGGTTCCTTGGTTCAGCGAAAGCGCAACAGTTTGTCTATCCGGGTTGATCAGATAGACAACATAGAAGCCCTGCGTTGCGGTCTCAGTGATCAGCGGGTCAAAGAAAGCAATCCATGGAATTGCTGCCCAATTCCCCTGGCCCACACTGCTTCGAACTTTCAAATCGAAGGGCCAGAAGGTGAGAAGCTTTTTAGCCTCCACCGAAATGTCATGCCGAACAAAGTCTGCGAAAGCTGAACCCGTAAATGGCTTCGCTCTTTCAAACGAATACTCTGTCGCAAGTCGAAAAATTTTTTCAGAGAGCATAATGCGCCTTTTAGCTATGCTCTAAGCTTAACCCTGCCCTCTCCTTATTCAAGAGGCGCGATTGCGAGGGTTTCGGTGCCTGATAAGAATAATGGCTGCTTGCTTAGTAGAAGCGTAACTACGAGGCGCGCTTATGAGATTGTTTGGAAACGCAAAAAGCGCCCGAAGATCGGGCGCTTTTTGAAGCGGTTTGGTGGAGCCTAGGGGGATCGAACCCCTGACCTCGTCATTGCGAACGACGCGCTCTCCCAGCTGAGCTAAGGCCCCGAACCGTGGCGTGGTATTTCGCGCAAGGCGCGGGCGTTGTCAAGCGGCCCGCCCGCGCCGCGCGCGAAAAATTCTGCCGATCCGCGTTATGCGGGCACCGAGATTTTCGACTTCACGAAATTGACCAGATCGCCTGCCGGGCGGGCCCCTGCGGCGCGGGCGACCTCGCGGCCCTTGGCGAACAGGATGAAGGCGGGAATGCCCTGAATCCGGTAGCGCTGGGTCGCGGTGGGGTTCACCTGCGTGTTGATCTTCGCCAGCCGCACATGTGGGGTCAGCTTCTCGGCGGCCATGTTGAACTGCGGCGCCATCGCCTTGCACGGGCCGCACCACGGCGCCCAGAAATCGACCAGCAGCGGCAGATCGTCCTTCTCGGCCTTGGCGAGCGTCTTGAAGTCGACTTCGGTCACCTTGTGCGAGACGAGCCAGCCGCCGCAGGTGCCGCATTTCGGGTTCGCGCCCAGCTTCTCGGCGGGGACGCGGTTTGCCTGCCCGCAATCGAGGCAGGTTACACGGTAGCTTTGAGAGGATTGGGTCATGTCACCCCTCCTTTACATTGGGTTGCAAGATATATCGGGAACCCACTTCGGCTTTGCAAGGAGACGACATGACGCGCTGGAAAGAGCTGAGCCCCGAACGCCAGATGGACCTTCGCGCCGCCTATGACATCGAGATGGCGCGGCAAACCAATACCTGTTCGCTCGACGAGAAGATCGCGCGCTTCGCAGAATGGCTCGCCCCGCAGGGCATCGCCTTCGGGATGGACGATCTCGCGAAAGGCTGACCCGCTCAGCGGCTCTTCAGGTAGAAGAGCGTCCCCCCGACGATCACCGCAGCGAGCACCGCCAGCGCGATCTTCCATGCCGACCACGGACGATCCCCGCGCACGCGGCCCGTTTGGGCGTTCACGACGAAGCGGTAGGAGCGGCCACGGAACTTGTAGGCGGCGGTCCAGATCGGCAGCAGGATATGCTTGAAGGTCTCGGCCGAGAACTGCGGGTCCATCGCGCCGATCCGCTGCTCGTCGCCGCCGATATCGCGGCGAATGTCGGTCTGGATGACGCGGATCATCTCGGCCTGCGCGGCGTGATGGCCTTCCTGCAGTTGCACGGTGTAGCCCTCGGCGGTGAAGCCCGCGAGGTAATCGCGCCGATAGGGCTCCAGCGCCGTCAGGTCCCACGGGCGCAGCGCCTGCACGTAATCGGGCGGGAGTGAGCGCGCGGCGTAGATCACCACATCGTCGAAATCGCGCGCCACCTGACCCGAGACCGGCGTCCAGCGGATGCGCCGGACCTGTTCGGTGCGCGGGCCTTTGTCGGTCTGTACCGTCCGCGTGACGTAATAGGCGTCGCCGCGCTGGCCGGAATAGCGTGTGCGGGTCGCGGCGTCGAAGGTCCAGAAGGGCGCGTAGATGCCGGTCATCCGCCGGCCCTTGCGGGCATATTGCGACAGCCCGTTGGGCGCGAACCACAGCGAGCCGAGCCATTTCGAGAGCGCCGCGCGCGCCTGATCCTCAGTCAGCTGGAAGGGCAGCACCCCTTGCGGCTTGATCAGCCGCGTCGTGCCGGTATCGACCACCACGGGCGTCGCGCAGAATGGGCATTCGGTCGCGTGCTCGCCGTTTTGCAACTCGATCGAGGCGCCGCAATTGGGGCAGGAGACGGTGCGGTGCTCCTCCATCTCCTGCGCGGGCAATTCACGGGTCAGCGCATCGTCGAGCGGCAATTCCCGCAAGCGCGCCTCTCCGCGCCCGGTGGCGGAGGGAATGTCCTGCACATGGCCGCAATGGTCGCAGACGAGCCGCGTCTGGCCCGGCGCAAACCGAAGATCGGCGCCGCAGCTTTCGCAGTGATAGTGGCTCTCGCCGCGTGGGTCGGCAGGGGCGGCAGCAGCGCTCCGCCCCACTTTCGGGAAACCCAGCATTGGATCAGCTCGCAGGTGGCGCGGCAGGCGGGGGCGGCGGCGGCGCGATGGTGAAGAGCTGCGCCAGTTCGGTCACGTCCTCGGCGCGCATCCAGCCGTTCTGACCCGGCGTCCAGACGAGGCTGTCGCGGGTGAGCGAGCCTTCCGAGACCATACGCCCCAGATGCCCGCGCCCGAAGGGCCCCTGCGTCTGGCCGTTGACCGCGAGATGCCAGACCTTCTCCACCGGCGGCGGGGGAGGGGGCGGCGGTGCGGCGGCAGCGGGTTGCTGACCCATCTGCCCCCAAGGCCCCATCTGCTGGCCCATCGCCATGCCCATGCCGGCACCCATGCCCGCGCCCATCGCGGCGCCCATCCCGGCGGAGGCGCCCGAGCCCGGCTGGCCCATCGACTCGGCGGCATTGTATTGCATGTATTTGTTCAGATCGCCCACGATCCCCATCGAGGTGCGCTTGTCGAGAACCGCCTCCACCGCCTCGGGCAGCGAGACGTTCTCGATGTAGAACTCGGGCAGCTCCAGCCCGTAATTCGCGATGGTGGGCGCGATCGCCTTGGTGATCAGCTTGCCCATGTCGGCGGTGTTCGCGGCCATGTCCAGGATCGGGATGCCCGAGCTGGCAATGGCGCGCGAGAACTCCTGCACGATCACGTTGCGCAGCTGGTAGCTGATCTCGTCCGAGGTGAACTCGCCATCGGTGCCGACGATCTCGGTCAGGAACTTGCCCGGATCGGTGACGCGCATCGAATAGGTGCCGAAGGCGCGGATGCGCACCGGGCCGAATTCCGGGTCGCGCGCCATGACCGGGTTCTTCGTGCCCCATTTGAGGTCGTTGAACCGGGTGGTGTTGACGAAATAGATCTCGGACTGGAAGGGCGATTTGAACCCGTGATCCCAGTGCTGAAGCGTCGTCAGGATCGGAAGGTTGTTGGTCTCGAGCATATAGAGCCCGGGCCCGAAGATATCGGCCAGCTGCCCCTCATGGACGAAGATCGCGGCCTGCCCCTCGCGCACGGTCAGCTTCGCGCCGTATTTGATCGCGTGACCCTCGCGCTCGAACCGCCAGACCATCGTGTCGCGGGTGTCGTCGGTCCAGCCGATGACGTCGATGAATTCGCCGGAGAGGAAATCGAGAATGCCCATGGATGCGGTTCCTTCTTGGTTCTCAGCTTGCGCCGCCCAGCAATTCGGAGGCGATGGTGGTGACGATCGGGCGGGCCTCGCGTTCGGTCATGCCGGGCGTCAGGCGCGGGTCGTAAAGCATCTGCAGCAGCAACTCGTCATGCTTGGTCAGCAGCGAGAATTCCTCGTCATCGTTGAAGATCGAGGGCCGCGCGCGCGGATAGTCATTGGCGAGACCCAGCCCCTGGGCCAGTTCCTCATGGATGCAGCTGGTGCGCAGTTCCGGCGGGTGCTCGCCCCGGATCACCGCGACGGCGTCGGTATAGATCGGACTGTCTCCCTGCGAGAAGGCGAAGACCACGCAATAGGTCGAGAGCGGCAGATTGGTGATCGCCTCGACCGAGCTGTCATCGATCCCCGGCACCAATTGGCGCAGGCGCGGGCCGATCGCCCGGCGCTCGTCCTCATTGAGGAACAGGACATGGAAATTGCCGCCGCGGTTCACCACGCTGACCGGATGGCGCGAGGCGCGCGCAAGCTTGCCCGCATAGGCGCGCACTTCGGCGATATCCGAGGCGCGGTCGGCCTTGGGGATCGAGGCGCCGAAGTCGATATCCATCCGCACCGGCTTGTCCCAGCGCCGCAGGCGCGAGGGGGTCTGACGCGCGACGAACCCGCCGCCCTGCGCCGCGTATTCGTCGTAGAGCGCGATATGGATGAAGTCCTGCACCAGTTGCCGCTGGTTGAACGGCGCATCGCGCGGCGCGACGTCGGTGCGCAGCTGCCCGCGGCTTTCCATCTCGGCGGCGGTCTTGGCGAAATAGGCCGACATCTCCCGAGAGAGCGCGCTTTGCTTGGTGGCGTTCGAGCGATCGAGATCTGCAGGTGCGCTGGGCGGGCGCGCGGTCTTGTCCGGTGCGAGCGGCGAGCCGCCCAAGCCCGGCGCGCAGGCCGAAAGGGCCAGCGCCGCCAGCCCTGCAAGAACCGGAAAGGCCGCACGCATCCGTGTCATCCCGCAGCTCCGCCAGCCTGTGCGGAGGATTTCGCTGCCGACAGGGTGTCGCGCAGCTTGTCTTCCATCTCCACCAGATCATGCTCTGCCGCGGCGCGCTTGCGCTTGCCCTCATCCGCGATGCGCAGGGAGTCCTCGATCGTGGCGACCAGATCGGCATTTGCCGCCTTCACCGCCTCGATGTCGAACACGCCGCGCTCCATCTCGGTGCGGATCTCGGCATTGGCTTCGCGCAGGTTCTTGGCATTCGATTTCAGAAGCTCGTTGGTCAGATCATTGGCCTCGCGCACAGCGCCTGCCGCCTCGCGCGAGCGCTGGATCGTGACCGCCTGCGCCAGCTGGGTCTCCCACAGCGGCACGGTGTTCACGAGCGTCGAGTTGATCTTGGTCACAAGGCTTTTGTCGTTCTCCTGCACCAGCCGGATCGACGGCAGCGACTGCATCGTCACCTGACGGGTCAGTTTCAGATCATGGACCCGGCGCTCCAGATCGTCGCGGGCTGCGCGCAGATCGCGGATTTCCTGCGCCTTGAGCACTTTCTGATCCTCGGATGCGGCTTCCATCGCCGCCTCTTTCGCGGGGATTTCCTCCCGGTCGAGCTGCGCCAGCTTTTCCTCGCCCGCCGCAATGTAGAGAGCGAGCTCGTCATAGAAATGCAGCGTCTTGTCGTAGAGCATGTCGAGCGATTTGATGTCCTTGAGCAGCTTGTGCTCATGGCTCAGCAACTCGTCGGTGACGCGGTCGATCTGGCCCTGCACCTCTTCGAACCGGGCGATGAAGTTGCCAAACGGCGCGGCCCGGCCCAGCAGCTTTTCCCACCAGCTCCGCTTGCGGCGCACGTCGAGTTCCGAGACCGAGAAGCCGCGGATTGTGGTGACGATCTGGCGCAGGCTGTCTCCGGCGGGACCGACATCCTTGTTCTTGACGCCCGAAAGCATCTCCTGGCTGATCGATTGCAGATCGACCTGCGCGCGCGAGCCGAATTGCACGATCGAATTCGAGTCGCCCATGTCCAGCTCGGCCATGCGCTTGCGGATTTCCTCGGCGGTCTCGGGCGGGGCCTGATCGAGCGGCGTCACCGCCTCTGCCGGGCCCGGCTCGGGCAGCAGCGAACCGCTGACACCTTCCACTTCGGTCATCAGCTCGGTTGCCTTTTGGCGGGTCGTCTCGGTCATCTCAGGGCCTCCTTGCGCCTGTCGGGGCAGTTCCCGGTGTCACTCTTCAACTCACGCTTCGTCAATTCTCGCGGGTCGTCGGCACGACCCCTTCGCGCGCCAGCCGGTCGCGCAGCACGTCGATCTCGATCTCCAGCCCCTCGCGGCCATCTTCCAGCATCTTGCGGGTGCGGGCAGTGAAATTCGCCTCCAGATCATCGAGCAGCGCCGCGTAATCGTCGCGTGCGCTCTGATCGCGCGTGTTGCGCCACAGATCGGCGAACTTGATCGTCGCGTCGCGCGCGCCCTCCAGATAAACGGTCATGTAGCGCCGCGCCTGCGCCAGATCGCCGGGGTCTTCCTCGACCGCACGGAACAGATCGCGCGCGGTGGTGGCGAATTGCTCGACGCGGGTGATCAGAACGCGCTCGCCCGAGGGGGTGATCGCCTTGCGCATCTCCGCCAGATAAGCCTCGCCTTCCTTGACTACGCGGGCCACGCGCTCTTGCTGAAACTCGTCGACGCCCTCCATCCCCTTGTCTTTCAGCGGGTCGAGACCGAAGGCCACGAGCGAGACCACCGTGCCGATCGCCCCGATCCCGGCCGCGCCGATCACGCCCAGTTCGGGGGCCTGCGCACCCAGTGCGAGACCCAGACCATAGGCGACGGAGCCAAGAATTTTCCGCGGAAAGGCCGGGCGCTTGGCCGAACTGCGCGCCACATAGGCGAATTCGGCCCGCAGCCCCTCGCGGATCGTCCAGGCGGCGCCTGCGATCAGCGCGAAGGCGCCAAGCGCGCGGGCCAGTGCGAAGGGGCCTTCGCCGAAGGCGCCCAGCAGGAAGGGCAGGGCGGCGGCCACGATCCAGAACGGACGGCCTTCTTCGGGGTGGCGGGCATCGGGACGACGATGGGGCGGCACGCTGCGGGGATCGTGCAGGTCGGGCCCGCTGGCCGGGCCTTGGGGCGAGTATTTTCCGCCATAGCGTTGAGCCATCACACGCTCCCGGTGAGCGCGACCGACAGCGTCAGCGCGATCATCAGCCAGAAAGCGATTCTCTTTTGCGCCTCGCGCGACATCGCCAGCCCCTGCCATCGGACGCGAATTTCGACGTCCTCAGGGGAATTTATAAGCAGGCTGGCGGGTCTATGCCAGAGAGACGGTGTGAAATTCGCGTAAACTCGCCGAGGAAAAAGAAGAGGGGAAAACCATGGCGGTTTTCCCCTCTCTCAAAGCGCGTTTTCGCCGGTCAGTCTCGATTGCCACCGCGCGGCTTGCCACCGAAGGGCTTGCCACCGGGTTTCCCGCCCGGTTTGCCCGAATGCGACTTGAAGCCGCCCGAGCGTGCGGGCCGGTCGCCGCGCGCGTCGCCGTGAGACTTGAACCCGCCCGAGCGCGGCTTGCCGCCCGGTTTTCCGCCATGCGATTTGAAACCGCCCGAGCGGGGCTTGTCGCCGCCACGGTCGTCACGGCCACCTTCGTCGCGATCCCGGTTGAAGCGGGCCTTGTCGCCGAACTTCCCACTGGGCTTGCCGCCGAATTTCCCGCCCGAGGAGCGGTCGTCGCGGTCGCGGTCGCGGTTGAAGCCGGGCTTGTCGCCGCGCGGCCCACGATCGGGGCGGTCGCCGCGATCTTTCGAGAAGCGAGGCTTGTCGCCCCGGTCGCCGCGCTCGCCTTCATCACGATGCGACTTGAACCCACCGGTGCGCGGCTTGCGCGGCCCGTCGCGGAACGGACGATCCTCGCGGCCGCCCTCTTCGCGATCCTTGCGGAAACGCGGTTTGTCGTCACGACCACCCTCGTCGCGGTCGCGGTTGAAGCGCGGCTTGTCGCCACGCGGCCCGCGATCCGGACGGTCGCCCCGGTCCTTCGAGAAGCGCGGCCCCCGATCGCCACGATCGCCGCGGTCGCCCTCGTCACGATGCGATTTGAAGCCGCCCGTACGCGGCTTGCGCGGACGATCTTCACGACCACCTTCGTCACGATCCTTGCGGAAGCGCGGCTTGTCATCACGCCCGCCGTCGTCGCGATCCCGCTTGAAGCGCGGCTTGTCGCCCCGATCCTTGCGGTCGCCGCGCTCGGGACGATCTCCACGCTCTTTGCGCTCGGGCTTGGCCTCGCCGCTTACCGGCTTGTCGTCGAGCAAACCGCCAAGCTGATCGCGCAGCATCCTGCGCTTCACTTCCATGACGTCGCCAGCCTTCATGTCCATCAGGCGGAACGGGCCGTAGCTGATCCGGATCAGGCGGTTCACCTGGAAGCCGATCTCGGTCATCGCGCGGCGGATCTCGCGGTTGCGGCCTTCGCGGATACCCACGGTCAGCCACGCATTCGCGCCCTGCTGACGGTCGAGCGAGACCTCCATCGGCAGGAATTCTTCGCCCTCGATGGTGATGCCCTGACGCAGCGGCTCGAAAGACTGCTCGGTCGGGCGGCCATTCACGCGGACGCGGTATTTGCGCAGCCAGCCGGTCTCGGGCAGTTCCAGACGGCGCTTGAGGCCCCCGTCATTGGTCAAGAGCAGCAGCCCTTCGGAGTTGAGGTCGAGACGGCCGACGTTCAGCACGCGCGGCATGCCCTCGGGCATCTCGTCGAAGATCGTGCGGCGGCCCTGTTCGTCTTTCTCGGTCGTGACCAGACCCAGCGGCTTGTAATAGAGCCAGAGCCGCGTTTCCTGCGGTGCGTCGATCGGCTTGCCGTCGATGGTGATCTTGTCGGACGCAGCCACGTCGAGCGCGGGCGAGTCGATCTGCTTGCCGTTCACTGCAACCTTGCCGGCGAGGATCATCTTCTCGGCGTCGCGGCGCGAAGCCACGCCGGAGCGCGCGATCACCTTGGCGATGCGTTCTTTCGCGCCGGATTTCTCGGCGGATTTCGAAACGGAATTTTCAGGGGAGTTGTCGGGAGTGTCGGTCATGTCCGGTTCCTTCTAGGGGAGGGGGCGCGCGAGTCACTCGGGCGCGAAAGATCGCGACCTACACCTTTCTGCTGCGCGTGGGAAGCGTCTTGATAAGCGCGGATTTGCAAGCGATGAAGAGCCATGGAATTCCGGTCTTTCATGCAACAGGCGCTGGCAGAGGCGCGCGAGGCGGCCAAGCGCGGCGAGGTGCCCGTGGGTGCAGTCGTCGTCGCCCCTGACGGTAGGGTGGTGGCCGCCGCTGGCAACCGCACCCGCGAGCTGGGCGATCCGACCGCCCATGCGGAGATCCTCGCGATGCGCGAGGCCTGTGCGCAGATCGGCTCGGAGCGGCTGCCGGGCTATGACCTCTATGTCACGCTCGAGCCCTGTCCGATGTGCGCCTCGGCGATCTCTCAGGCCCGGATCGCGCGGCTTTATTACGGCGCAGCCGATCCGAAATCGGGCGGCGTCGCGCAGGGGCCGCGCGTCTTCTCGCATCCGCAAAGCCACCACGTGCCGGAAATCTATGACGGTATCGGGGCGGCGGAGGCGGAGGAGCTTTTGAAGGATTTCTTCGCCGCGCGCCGCTGAGCGACGCCCGTCTGGACGGATTGCCTTTCCTGTGGCATATCAATCGCATCGCAGGCCCCAAGGGCCGCGACCCCCGACATTGGTATCAGTCAGAAGGAGCGGGCATGCGTCCGGCACTGCGTCTGCGCGAAGGTGGCCTTGCGGCCTATCAGCAAGAGATGAAATGGGTCGCACTGGCCCTCGGCATCGCCTCGACCATCGCCATCGTGCAGAACTGGTACCCGCTCAATCTCTTTCTCAGCCTGCCGTTCTGCATGATCTGGGCCTATCACGCCTGGCTCCATACCGAACGCCAGCTGAAATATCTCAACATCATGTTCACCGGCTTCTACCTTTACGGGATCGCGCGCTATTTCCTTGTGTCGCAGGGTCAGGGCTGAGGCGCGGGTCTTGTAACCCCGTCGGCCAGCGGGGATAGTCGCGCGAGACATTCAGGGATGATTTCATGAGCGACCAGAACGACAAGATACTCGAACAGGCCCGCCAGTTCATCGAGGCGATCCCGCATTCCCGCGCGCTGGGGATGCAGATGGACGAGATCCGCCCCGGCTGCGCGACCCTGTCGATGCCCTATGACACGCGCTTCGTGGGCGATCCGCGCACCGGCGTGATCCATGGCGGCGCGGTCTCGGCGCTGATGGATACCTGCGCGGGCGCCGCCGTGATGAGCCATCCGCAGGCCGGGGCCTCCACCGCGACGCTTGATCTGCGCATCGATTACATGCGGCCCGCGACGCCCGGTCAGCGGATCACCGCGCGGGCCGAATGCTACCACGTCACCCGCTCGGTGGCCTTCGTACGCGCCACCACCCATGACGAGGATGCCGAGCGGCCCGTGGCGACCGCCACCGGCGCCTTCACCGTCTCGCGCCCCGAAAAACCCAAATCGGAGGGGCAAGCATGAGCCGTCCCAAGCCCGAACCCGTCCAGCAGGTCAAGCAGCGCCGCGACGGCGCGCTCAAGATGCTCGTCGAGGGCATTCCCTATGCGCAGTTCCTCGGCATCGGCTTCGACCGGCGCGGCGACGAACTGACCGGCGTTCTGTCCTATGACGACAAGCTGATCGGCAACCCGATGCTGCCCGCGATCCATGGCGGGGTGACGGCGGCCTTTCTCGAGGTCACCGCGATCATCGAACTCAGCTGGTCCTACCTGTGGGACGATATCGAGGCGGGGCGGATCGATTTCGACGCGCTCACGCCGGAGAGCCTGCCGCGGCTGCCCAAGACGATCGATTTCACCGTGGACTACCTGCGCTCCGGCCTGCCGCGCGACGCCTATGCGCGGGCGCGTGTCAACCGCTCGGGGCGGCGCTATGCCAGCGTCCATGTCGAGGCATGGCAGGACAACCGGACCCGGATTTTCGCCCAAGCGACGGGCCATTTCCTGATGCCCGCGCGGGACGATACCTCCGCCAATGGCTGAGATTACCCATGCGCGGGTCCTGAAGATCGCGCTGCCCATCGTCCTCTCGAACGCCACGATCCCGATCCTCGGCGCGGTCGACACAGCCGTCGTGGGCCAGATCGGCCTGCCTGCGCCGATCGGGGCGGTGGGAATCGGCGCGGTGATCCTGTCCTCGCTCTACTGGATCTTCGGCTTCCTTCGGATGGGCACGACCGGGCTGGTGAGCCAGGCGCATGGCACGGGCGATACCGGCGAGGTCTCCGCCGGGCTGATGCGGGCGCTGATCATTGCGGGCATCGCCGGGCTGAGCCTGATCGTGCTGCAGCTCCCGCTGTTCTGGGCCGCGTTTCAGCTTGCCCCCGCGAGCGACGAGGTCGAACGTCTCGCCCGCGATTACCTGCAAATCCGCATCTGGGGCGCGCCGCTCACCATCTCGCTCTACGCCTTCACCGGCTGGTTGATCGCGCTGGAGCGCACGCGCGGTGTCCTCTTGCTACAGGTGACGATGAACGCGCTGAACGTGGGGCTCGATCTTCTCTTCGTGCTGGGCCTTGGCTGGGGCGTGCAAGGCGTCGCCGGCGCCACGCTGATCTCCGAGATCAGCGGTGTGGTGCTGGCGCTGTGGCTCTGTCGCGCGGCCTTTGTAAACGGCTTGTGGCGCGCGCGCGCAATCTTCGACCGGGTGAAACTGGCGACGATGGCGCGGGTGAATACCGACATCATGCTGCGCTCGATCCTGCTTCAGGCGAGCTTCACCTCCTTCCTCTTCCTCGGCGCGGGGCAGGGCGATGTGACCCTCGCGGCCAATCAGGTGCTGCTGCAATTCCTGCAGATCACGGCCTTCGCGCTGGACGGGTTCGCCTTCTCCGCCGAGAGCCTCGTGGGACAGGCCGTAGGCGCGCATTCGGCGGCGCGGCTGCGCCGGGCGAGCATCGTGTCCTCGCAATGGGGGATCGGCGGCGCGCTTGCGCTGGGCGCGGTCTTTCTGCTCGCTGGGCCTGCGATCATCGACCTGATGACCACCGCCCCGAATGTCCGCATCGAGGCGCGCGACTATCTGATCTGGATCGCCGCCGCGCCGCTGATCGGCGGGCCGGCCTGGATGCTCGACGGCATCTTCATCGGCGCGACCCTGACGCGCGAGATGCGCAACGCTATGGTGATCTCGGTCGCGATCTACACGGCCGCGCTTTTCGTGCTTATCCCGCTTTTCGGCAATCACGGGCTCTGGGCGGGGCTGATGATCCTCAACGCCACGCGCGGCCTGACGATGGCGCGGCTCTATCCCCGTGCCGAGGCGAAAGCGGCAGCCGGGTAGGGGCGCGGCCCCTCTGCCTGCACCCGGCCTTTCCCTTCCCCTTGACGGAAATATCCCGGGGGAGCGCGTCAGCGCGGGGGCAGCGCCCCCTTAGACGGTATCCAGATAAAGCTCGGTCTGTTCCTGATCCGACAGCTCCGCCATGTAATGCAACTCCTGCCGCTTGGTCATGGCGAAATTGGTGATCAGGTCGCGGTCGAAGATGCGCGGCATGATCTCGCAATTCTGGAAGGCGTTGATCGCCGCTTCCCAGTCGGTCGGCATCTGCGGCAGGTCGAGCGCATAGGCGTTGCCCTTGATCGGCTCGGGCGCTTCCATCTTGTCCTCGATCCCGATCAGGGCCGCGCCCAAGATTGCCGCGATCATCAAGTAGGGGTTCACGTCGCCGCCCGCCACGCGATGCTCGATCCGGCGCGCCTGCGGCCCCGAGGCCGGGATGCGCAGCGCCGCGGTGCGGTTCTCATAGGCCCAGGCGATGCCGGTCGGCGCATGGGCGTCGGGCACGAGCCGATCATAGCTGTTCTCATGCGGCGCGAAGATCAGGCCCGAGCCCTCCATCGCGGCCAGACACCCGGCAACCGCGTGGCGCATCTGGTCCGAGCCCTGCGGCGTGCCGTCGTTGAAGATGTTGTTGCCCTCGGCGTCGAGCACCGAGAAATGCATATGCATCCCGTTGCCGGGCCATTCGTCGTAAGGCTTGGCCATGAACGACGCGGCGAAGCCGTGCGCGCGCGCGAGCCCTTTCACCAGCATCTTGAACAGCCAGCTGTCATCGGCGGCTTTCAGCGGGTCGGGCTGGTGCGAAAGGTTGATCTCGAACTGCCCCGGACCCGCTTCGGAGATCGCGGTATCGGCGGGAATATCCATCGCCTCGCAGGCGTCGTAGAGCTGGCTGAAGAAGATGTCGAACGCGTCGAGCGCGCGCAAGCTCAGCACCTCACCGCCGGTGCGGCGTTTGCCCGAGCGGGGCGAGGGCGGCACGCGCAGGGTCTTGCCGCTGTCGTCGATCAGGAAGAATTCCAGCTCGGTTGCGACCACCGGGGTCAGCCCCAGCGCCTTGTAGCGTTCCACCACGCGCGCCAGCGCCTGCCGGGGATCGCCCGCATAGGGCTTGCCGTCCATGTGGAACATCCAGATCGGCAGCAGCGCGGTCGGCGCCGAGAGCCACGGCATCGGCAGGAAGCCCCGCTCGGTCGGCATCAGAAGCCCGTCGGCATCGCCGGACTCGAAGACAAGCGGGCTGTCTTCGACATCCTCGCCCCAGATGTCGAGATTCATGACCGAATAGGGGAAACGCGTCCCTTCGGTGAAGACCTTATCGGCGAAGCGGGCTGGCAGGCGCTTGCCGCGCGCCACCCCGTTGAGATCGGCCGCCGCCACGCGGATCGTGCGAACGTCGGGATGGTCGTGCAGCCAGTTCATGTGTCACCTGATAATCTGCGGCCTGAACCGGAAGCGCTCGCGGCTTTCCTGCGGCAGATGGCGGTTCAGGCGGCGGTTGATCACCCCGAAGACCGCGATGACGCAGAGCGTGAGCAGAATGAAGTAGAACGCCGCGATCGGGTAGGGGATGAAGGGATTGAAGGTCTTGTCCGCGAAATATTTCGCGTAGTAGAGCGCGTCGCCCTCCTGCCGGAACGCCGGGAAGCCCGAGAAGAACACGAGCGTGGTGGCGTGGAACAGGAAGATCGCCTCGTTGGTGTAGGACGGCCAGCCGAGCCGGAGCATCGTTGGCCATGTCACGCGGCGGAACTTGGTCCAGCCGGTCATGCCGTAGGCGTCCGCGGCTTCCATGTCGCCTTTCGGCACGGAGCGCAGCGCGCCGTAGAAGATCTCGGCGGCATAGGCGGAGGTGTTGAAGAACAGCACAATCAGTGCGCCTGCCCAGGCCCGCGTGATCCAGTCCGTCGCGACCGTGATCCCGAGGATCGGGAAGCCCGCACGGGGCAGCATCGCGAAGGCCTCGTAGGCGAGGAAGAACTGGATGAAGAGCGGCGAGCCGCGGAACAGGAAGATGAACCATTCCGCCGGTTTGCGGAAGATCGCGCGATCGGAGTTCTTCGCCACCGCGAGCGTCGTGGCGAGGAAGAACCCTGCCAGAAGCGCGAGAATGCCGAAATAGAGGTTCCAGATCATCCCCGAGCCGATCAGGGTGAATTGCTGGCACATCGTGAAATCGGAGCGCGGCAGCAGCCGCTCGCCGATCCCGATCGACCGCAGCCCGTAATCCGCGATGGTCTGAATGCAGCTCATGCGTCCGCCTTTCTCAGCGCTTCCCCGGCCGCCGTGGCCTGCCCGAAGGCGAGGCGGCGGTTGATGCGGGCCAGCACGATCTCGGATAGCTTGGTCATCACCAGATAGAAGACCAGCAGCACGAGGAAGTAATACAGACGCCAGTCGGGATGCGGATAGGCGTAGATGCTCGACTTGGTCGCGCCCAGTTCGCGCGCCCAATAGACGATATCCTCGATGCCCAGAAGGAACAGCAGCGGCGTTGCCTTGATGAGGATCATCCAGAGGTTCGACAGACCGGGGATCGCATAGGCCCACATCTGCGGGATCAGCACCCGGCGGTTCACCTGCGCGCGGGTCATGCCGTAGGCCTCGGCGGTCTCCAGCTGCGCGCGCGGCACCGCCTGCATCGCGCCGAACAGCACGTTGGCGGCGAAGGCGCCGTAGACGATGGAGAAGGCCACCACGGCCAGCGCGAAGCCATAGGCCTCGTGATAGAATTGCGGGGCCGTGCCGAGCGGGATTTTCGCGGAGGCACAGACGTGGAATTCGTTACCCGTCCAGGCTGGGCCGGGATCGGGGCAGACTGCGCGTGACTTCAGGTACTCAAGCCCCTGGTCCATCGCGATCGGCACGAAAAGGAAGAAGATGATGTCGGGCACACCGCGCACCATCGCGATGTAGCCCCGTCCGAGAAAGCGCAGCGGGGCGGCGCTCGACCGGGCGGCCAGCGCCCCGCCGAAGCCGAAGATCAGCGCCACCGGCGCGGTCACGGCCAGCAGGATCAGCACGATGCCGAACGAGCCATAGAACATGATCTGCTTACCTGTGGTCAGGTAGCAGAGCAGCCAGCCAAGCCCGTGAAGGGCAGAGGGATCGGAACAGCTTTCGAACATCGGACTTTCGGTCGGGACCGGAGCGGCTCATGCCGCCCCGGCCTCGTTTTCTGGATCAGTTCTTGAAGGTCAGGGCGTCGTCGCCGAAATACTTCTTGAGCAGTTCGTTGAGCGTGCCATCGGCTTTCAGCTTGGAAATGCCGTCGTTGAACTTGTCCTTCAGCTCGGTGTCGGACTTGCGCAGGCCGATGCCGATGCCTTTGCCGAGCTGCACGTCGTCGCCCACGAATTCCATGTTGTCCTGGCCCGCGAAGGGCTTGAGCGCGTCCTTGTCGGCGAAGACCGCGTCGGCCTCACCGTTCTTCACGGCGGCGATCGTGTCGTCGAGGGTCGCGTATTCGGCCAGCGTCGCGCCGGTTTCAGCGACATGCGCCGCCTGAATGGTGCCGGTCTGTGCCGCGATCACGCCGCCCTTGAGATCCGCGCCCGGGTCCATCGCCATGTAGGACGAGGCCGCCGGCGGGTAATAGGCCTGGGTGAAGTCGATGGTCTTCTCACGCTCAGCGGTGATCGACATGCCAGCCATGATCGTGTCGTAGTTGCCCGAGAGCAGGTTCGGGATGATCGAATCCCAGTCATTGGTGACCCAGGTGCAGTCGAGGCTCTCCATCTCGCACAGCTTGTCGCCGAGTTCGCGCTCGAAGCCCGCGACTTCACCGTTATCGTCGATGAAGTTGTAGGGAGGGTAGGCGCCCTCGGTGCCCATGCGGACGGTCTGTGCCGCAGCGACGCCAGCCGAAAGGCCGAGGATGGCAGCGGTCAGGATCAGTTTTTTCATTTTGGTTCCCCGTTGTTAATTCTTGGGTTGGTTCACGCCGGCGCGGTGGCCGACAGGAATTGTTGCAGGCGCGTCGATTTCGGCGCGCCGAACAGAGCCTCTGGCGGGCCCTCTTCCTCGATCTTGCCCTGATGCAGGAAGACGACGTGGTCGGAGACGTCACGCGCCAGTCGCATGTCATGGGTGACGAGGATCATGGTGCGGTGTTCGGCGGCGAGGTCCTTGATGACCTTCACCACCTCTTGCTGCAATTCCGGGTCGAGCGCCGAGGTGGGCTCGTCGAAGAGAAGCGCCTTGGGCTCCATGCACAGCGCCCGCGCGATCGCCGCGCGCTGCTGCTGGCCGCCCGAGAGCTGCGCGGGCCAGGCGTCGCATTTGTCGCCGATGCCGACCTTGTCGAGCAACTGGCGCGCCAGCGGTTCGACCTCTGCCTTGTCGCGGCCCAGCACCGTCACCGGCGCTTCCATCACGTTCTGCAGGATCGTCATGTGCGCCCAGAGATTGAACTGCTGGAACACCATCGACAGGTTGGTGCGGAACCGGGTGACCTGCGCGCGGTCGGCAGGGCGACGATTGAGCCCCTCGCCACGCCAATGCACAGACTCGCCTTCGAAGATCACATCGCCCTTCTGGCTGTCTTCAAGCAGGTTGCAGCACCGCAAGAGGGTCGATTTGCCCGAGCCGGAGGAGCCGATCAACGACACCACATGGCCGCGCGGCGCGGTGATCGAGACGCCCTTGAGCACCTCGAGCGAGCCGTAGCTCTTGTAAAGGTCACGGATTTCGATGACGGGCGCGTCTTTGGGCGCAGGCTCGTTTCGGGTCACGCAGGCAGCTTCTCTTTGTCCATCCGCGCAATCTGGCGCGATTTGACCGGTGAATGCAACTGCGTCTGCCCGGTTGACGATGGGGAAGGGGCCGAAATCACGAGCATCTGAGGAAAAAACAGGCGCGGAGCGGTCACGCCCCGCGCTGCCTTGCCCGTCGAATTCAGGTGCGGCGCGCTTCGACGCGTTGCCGCGCCACCGCCGAATCGACATCGTTGACGCCCAGAAGCTTCGCCGCGAGGCGTATCAACGCATCCTCATGGGCATCGCGCACGCCATCGGCCAGCGCCACGTCCCACAGCGCCTCGATCACGCCGGTGCGGTCCTCATAGGCGACCTTGTCCTTCAGCGCGCGTGTGAAGCGGACCGTGTCGGGCGCGCCCGCCTCGACCTCTTCGGCGCGCTTGCGCATCTCGGTCGCTTCGAAGCCCGAGAGCCCGTTGCGCTGAGCGAGAACCCGGTCGATCCGGGTTTTCTCCTCTTCGGTATAGTTTTCATCCGACCGCGCGAGCCGCACCAGAAGTGCGCCAAGCGCCAATTCGCGATCGGCCCCCTCCATCGGATCGGGGGCGGGATCGTTGAGCATATCGAAGAGGCGTCCAAACATAGGCATAGAGATAAGCGATGCGCGGCGCAGGGCAAGTCACGGATGCGAAAGCCCTGCGCGCCTGTCTCGCTTTTAGCCGACTTTCACGACCATCTTGCCGAAATTGCGGCCCTCCAGCAGGTCGTAGAGCCCCTGCGGCGCGGCTTCGAGGCCTTCCACCACCTGCTCCTTGTACTGAACCTTGCCCTCTTTCAGCCAGCCGGTCATCGCTTCGGAGAATTCCTGATAGAGCTCGATCGGGAAGCTGTCGAAGATGATGAAGCCCTGCACCTTCACCTTCATGCGCAGGATCGTCGAGAGGATCTGCGGGCCGTGATCGGGCCCCTCGGGCAGGCCTTGCAGGTTATACCACGCGACCATGCCGCAGACCGGCATCCGCGCGAAGGGGTTGAGCAGTGGCAGTACGCCGTAGAGCACCTTGCCGCCGACATTCTCGAAATAGACGTCGATCCCGTCGGGGCAGGCTGCGGCCAGTTGCTCGTCGAAATCCTCGGCGCGGTGGTCGATGCAGGCGTCAAACCCCAGCGTGTCGGTGACATGGGCGCATTTCTCGGCCCCGCCCGCGACGCCGACGACGCGGCAGCCCTTGATCTTGGCGATCTGGCCGACCGTCGCGCCGACCGGCCCGGAGGCGGCCGCAACCACCACCGTCTCGCCCGGTTTCGGCTCGCCGATCTTCAGCAGGCCCGCATAGGCCGTGTAGCCCGGCATCCCCAGAATACCCAAGGCCCAACTCGGGTTCTCCGGCTCCGGCCCGAGATTGAGCACTTGCGTGCCATCCGAGACGAAGAAGTCCTGCCAGCCCGAGGGCGAGAGCACATAATCGCCCTTCGAGAAGCCCGCGACATCGCTCTCCATGACCTCGGCCACGACCTGACCGGTCATCACGCCGCCGATCTCGACCGGGGTTGCGTAGGATTTCGCATCCGACATCCGCCCGCGCATATAGGGGTCGAGCGACAACCAGACGGTGCGCAGCAGCATCTCGCCTTTGCCGGGTTGCGGCACGGCCTCTGTCTCGAGCTTCAGCGTATTTTCGTCCGGCGCGCCTTTCGGGCGTTCGGCGAGGATGATCTTGCGGTTGGTGTCGGTCGTCTGTGCCATGAAAGCCTCCTGTTTGAGAGGCCAGCTAGCACGCGGTTCGCGCGGGGAAAGGGGGCCAGCCCCCTCGGGCGCAGCCCTCACCCCCGGGATATTTCGGCATGAGCGAAGACAGGCACGGACCGCGCCTTCGCTCTTGAGAAATATCCCGGGGTGAATGCCGCAAGGCAGAGGGGCAGCGCCCCTTAACTGCGGGCCGCTTTCTCGGCGATGCCGGAGGTTCCTTCGCGGCGCTCCAGTTCGGCGAGCACATCGTCCAGCTTCACGTCGCGCGCCGCCAGCATCACCAAGAGGTGATAGAGCACATCCGCCGCCTCATAAGTCAGATTTTCGCGGTCGTTCTTGGCCGCGGCGATGATCGCTTCCACCGCTTCCTCGCCGAATTTCTCGGCGCATTTCTCCGGGCCCTTGGCCAGCAGCTTCGCGGTCCACGACGTGTCGGGATCGGCGCCTTTACGGCTCTCGATGGTCGCGGCGAGTTGGTCCAGAATGCTCATTGCAGCCTCATCGGAATGCCCGCGGCGGCCATGTATTCCTTGGCCTCGCGGATCGTGTATTCGCCGAAGTGGAAGATCGAGGCGGCGAGAACGGCCGAAGCCCCGCCCTTGGTCACGCCTTCCACCAGATGATCGAGATTGCCGACGCCGCCGGAGGCAATCACCGGCACGTCGACCGCGTCCGAGATCGCCTTCGTCAGCTCCAGATTGAAGCCCGCGCGGGTGCCGTCGCGATCCATTGAGGTCAGCAGGATTTCCCCCGCGCCCTTCGCAGTCACGGTGCGCGCGAATTCCACCGCGTCGATCCCGGTGGGCTTGCGCCCGCCATGGGTGAAGATCTCCCAGCGGCCCGGCTCCACGGTCTTGGCGTCGATCGCGCAGACGATGCACTGGCTGCCGAAACGGTCGGCGGCCTCGGTAATGACGTTCGGATCGGCCACGGCGGCGGAGTTGAACGAGACCTTGTCGGCCCCGGCCAGCAGCAGCGCGCGCACGTCCTCATGCGTGCGCACACCGCCGCCCACGGTGAGCGGCATGAAACACTGCTCGGCGGTGCGGGTCACCAGATCGAACATCGTGCCACGGTTCTCATGCGTCGCGTGGATGTCGAGGAAACACAGCTCGTCGGCGCCCGCCGCGTCATAGGCCTTGGCGGCTTCGACCGGGTCGCCCGCGTCGATCAGGTTCACGAAATTGACGCCTTTCACGACGCGGCCGTCGGCGACGTCGAGACAGGGAATGATGCGGGTCTTCAGCATGGGCGGCGCTCCTTTGGCGCTTTCATAACGCGCAGGTGCCGCGAGGCAAAGGGGCAGAGTGCTCAGACCGGCTCGACCGGGCAATGCGGCAGGAGGCGGCGCACCATCGCGGCCGAGCAGAGATCGGTCGCAGGCGTGGTCACGGCCGCCGCCGCGCCCGCGGCGCCTTGCTGCAACGCCTCGCGGAAGGACTTGCCGCGGGAAAGCGCCAGCGTGAAGGCCCCCACGAAGCTGTCGCCCGCGCCCACTTTCGACACCACGTCGACCTTCGGCGCCACAGCGAACCAACGCGCATCCTTGGTGGCCAGCACATTGCCGTCCGCGCCGCGTGCCACGATCACCGCATGGGCCAGCCCGCGCCGCACGAGGTCTTGGGCGAAATCGGCGCTATCCCGGCGTTCGGGAAGTTTGCGACCCGCCAGCCCCTCGGCCTCCAGCTCGTCCATCCGCAGCACATCGGCGGGTTTCGCCTCGCTTTCCATCAGTTGGTGCAGCGCTTCGCCGGAGGTGTCGAGGAAAAGCCGCGCCTTGGTCCGCGCCATCTTCGTCGCCAGACGCGCCGGGAAATCCTCGGGCACGCCGGGCGGTTGCGAGCCCGACAGCACCACGATCCCACCTTCGGGCGCGGCCCGCGCGATCCGGCTGAGCGCTTTCGCGACATCGCGTGCGCCCCAGTCCGGCCCCGGCATCACGAAGCGATATTGTGCGCCCGTGCTTTGATCCGTGGCGGTCAGGCTCATCCGCGTCTCGCCCGGCGCGGGGAAGGGGAAGACGGCGATCCCGGCCTCGGCCAGAAGCCGCATCACCCGGTCGCCAGTGGTCCCGCCAAGGGCCACGAAAGCCGTGGAATTGCCCCCCAGAGCGGCGATCGCGCGGCTGACATTAAGGCCGCCGCCGCCCGGATCCGTGAGCGGCCGCGTGCAGCGCAGCTTGCGCTCGGGAGCGACCTCGGGGGTCTCGATCGACAGATCGACCGTCGGGTTGAGCGTGATCGTGAGGATCGAGGTCATCGCGTCTCCTTTTGGCCCAGAGCCCGACTTTGCGGCGCGAAGCTCGCGCCTGTCAACGCAGTGTTAAGGGATGGTGCGCTATGACCTCTCCCGTGCTGTTTCAAAGGAGTGTGAGGATGGTCCCGGGTGCCGATGATCCGCGATGGAAGCGGGTTTTAACGAGTCAGAGCGATTTGAGTGCGGCGTCGCTGGCAACGAAGATCTTGATTGCGCGCTTGCGTCGCGAGGTGGCCGCGCGCCCGGCCTCGCTTGGCGAGAAGATCGCGGAGCTGCGTGAGTTCGTGACGAAAAATGCTTTTGCCGCCGGCGATGTCGCGGCGTTCTAGGCTCGAGAGGGGATCCGGGATGAAAAATGAAATGCTAAGCGTGGCCGAGGCCGCCGCGCGGATCGAGGCGGGTGACGTCATGGTCGTGGCGGGGGACGAGGCGCTTCTGGCGCAGCTCCCGCGCGGGACATGGATCGGCGGCACCACCGTCTATTTCGTCACCGAAGAGGGCGGGGCGGTGGTGCGCGACAAGCTGTTCTGCACCCGGTTCGAGCGGGCGACGGGCGCGGTGCCACGTTGGCTCGAGGTGGGCGATCTGCCGAAGATTTCCGAAGGCTATGCCGAGAATGGCTTCACTATGATCATGATCCCCGCCTTCTCGGTGGCGCATTCCGACTTCGCGGTGGAGGGGCAGGGCTATCCCGGTCTCTTCGATCAGCCGCTGGCGGGCTGGATCACCGGCGTACATCTCGACGAGCTGGGCAAACGCGCGCCGAAGGTGTTCGACGGCGCGACGGGCTTGGCGCATGACGAAGGGGCGGTGCTGCTGCATGTCGCGCTGCCCGATGGTGTCGCGGCCGATCTCGACATCCTCAATATCTTCGCCCAAGGCGAGGCCGAGGCGCTGACCTTCACCTTCCCGAAGGCGGGGTTCGAAGCCGAGGTGGCGACGGTCGAGGGGCAGGAGGTCAATCTCGCCCGCTACATTACCGAGCACGAGATCGACACGCGCCTGCCGCTGGTCGCAAATTACGCAGGCACGCTCGTTAATGTCTCGATCCAGGAGGTCGATGCCGAGGCCGGCAAGGTGAAATTCTACGCCCCTGTCGTCGAAGGGGTCGAGTACCGTCTGGCGCAGGCGCTGGGCTCTTACGCGCAGGCCTTCGCCGACGGCGCGGGGGGCAAAGGTGCCAACGAATATTCGTGCAACTGTATTCTGAACTATCTCTACGGCGAGCTGGAAGGGCAGCGGACCGGCGGCTTCACCGGCCCCGTCACTTTCGGCGAGATCGCCTATATCCTGCTCAACCAGACCCTTGTGCGCATGGAGTTGCATGAGGGCGATGCCGCCGCCTGACGGGTGGGGCGCAGCCAGTCGCGGCCCTGACAGGCGCGCCCCTCTCAGAGCGAGCTGATATAAGAAAAGCGCGCGCCGATCGGGCGCGCGCCTGAAATATCTCGGCGCAGGCTTGGCCCGCACGCATCACGGATCAAACGTTGAGTTGATAGGTGATCGGATGGAAGTGGAAGCCGGTGTCGAGCGCCTCGAGATGGCCGACGCCGGGGAAGGGCATGTGATAGCCGATGAAGGCCAGCTTGTCGGCGGCGACACGGCCCAGAAGCTCCTTGCGGGTCTTCGCGGCCATCTCCTTGTCCATGTCGTATTTCACTTCCCAATCGGGACGCTGAAGCGACCAGACATAGTGGTTCGACGTATCGGCGGCGAGCATCAGCCCCTTGCCGCCCGACTCCACCATGAAGGCCATATGGCCCGGCGTGTGGCCGAACGCCTCGACCGCCGAGATGCCGGAGACGACCGAATCGCCGCCCTTGAGATAGCTCATCTTCTCGGCCAACGGACGGACCTTGGCTTCGAACGTGTCGTTGCCCGCATTCGACCAATGGTCGAATTCTTTCTGGCCGGTGATATAGGCGGCATTGGCGAAGGTCTCGCCGCCATCGCCCATCAGCCCGCCGATATGGTCGCCATGCATATGGGTGATCACGACATGGGTGATGTCCTCGGGCGAATGCCCCGCTGCGGCAAGCGCCGAAGTAATCCCTTCGGGCGACAGGCCGGTGTCGAAGAGGATCTTTTCCGAACCGGTCTCGATCAGCGTGGGCGTGAAGAAATTCAACGACTTGTCGGCGGGGATATAGGCGGCTTCCGAGACGGCCGCGAAGTCCTCGGGGCTGGCATTCATGCCGAAGATCGTCTGCGGGTTTTCCAGCTCGCGCGATCCGGCGAGCAGCGTGGTGATCGTCAGGTCGTTCATCTGCATTCGGCGATAACGCGGGATCGCGGGCGGGGCTTCGTTCGAGCTTTGCGCGGCGGCGCCGGTCCCGGTCAGAAGCGCGGGGGCGGCGGGCAGGAAAGCGGCGGTTTTCAGTGCTGCACGGCGGGTCATGAAGGTCCTGGTCATCGGGTCTCTCCCTCTCGATGGTTGGTCTTCGCAGGTCGAAGTCTAGCGCATCGCGCCGCTTCCACAGAGTCGTGAACGTTGCGTGAGCCGCTTCGGTTCACTCCCACCAGCGATCGATTGAGGAAATATCCCCATCCGACCACCCCAGATGATGCGCCAATTCATGCACGAAAATATGGGTGACGAGGGTTCCGAGGGGCTCGTTGCCACGCGAAATCCACTCGTCGAGGATCGGGCGGCGGAAGAGCCAGATCACATCCGTGTGGCCGCCGGGGTCCATCACAGATTTCTCGGTCAGCGGGATCCCGTCATAAAGCCCGGTCAGCTCGAAAGGGTTCTCGATGCCCAGCTCGGCGAGCATCGCCTCGGTGGCGAAGTCTTCCACCCGGATCGCGACACCTTGCGCGGCGCGGGCGAATTCCGGCGGAAGCGCCGCGCGTGCGGCCTCGGCCAGAGCCTCGATTTCCTCGATGCCCGGCGCCGTGACCTCCGTCCAGTCGTAACCTTCGCTCATCGTCCCCTCCAAGCCGCTCTGCACGCGCCGCATGGCCCCTCATATGGACAAACGGGCCGCCTTGTGAAAGAGCAGGCGCCAACAGGAGTTTGCCCAGATGACCACCGTTACCCGTTTCGCCCCGTCGCCCACCGGCTATATCCATGTCGGCAACCTGCGCACCGCGCTGATGAACTACCTGATCGCCCGCAAGACCGGCGGTCAATTCATCCTGCGCCTCGACGATACCGATCAGGAGCGCTCGAAGCAGGAATATATCGACGCGCTGAAGCAGGACCTTGAATGGCTCGGCATCGAATGGGACCGCGAAGAGCGCCAGTCGCTGCGTCTGGACCGCTATGCCGAGGTGGCCGAGCAGCTGAAGGCTGACGGTAAGCTTTATGAATGTTTCGAGAGCCCCACCGAGCTGGACCTCAAGCGCAAGAAGCAGCTGAACATGGGCAAGCCGCCGGTCTATGACCGCGCGTCCATGCATCTGTCGGATGCCGAAAAAGACGCGATGCGCGCGGAAGGTAAGGAAGGTTACTGGCGCTTTAAGCTGGAACTCGAACGGATCGAGTGGAAAGACGGCATCCTCGGCGATCTGTCGATCGACGCGGCCTCCGTGTCCGATCCGGTGCTGATCAAGGCCTCGGGCCAGGTGCTTTATACCTTCGCCTCACCGGTCGACGACGCGGATATGGGCATCACCCATATTGTGCGCGGCGGCGATCACGTCACCAACACCGCGACGCAGATCCAGATCATCGAGGCGATCGGCGGCAAAGTGCCCAGCTTCGCGCACCATTCACTGCTGACCGGCCCGCAGGGCGAGGAACTGTCGAAGCGCCTTGGCGCGCTTTCGATCCGCGATCTGCGTGCCGAAGGCATCGCCCCCGAGGCGCTGCTGTCGATGATGGCGCGTCTTGGTTCGAGCCAGCCGATCGAGCTGAAGATGTCGATCGATGAACTGGCCGACGGGTTCGAGCTGAACCACTTCGGCTCGGCGCCCACGAAATTCGACCCGGCGGACCTGATCCCGCTGACCCGCGCGCGCAACCAACATCTGCCGTACTCGGCCGTGGCGGATCGCATTGCCGAACTCGGCATCCCCGAGGATCAGCGCGAGCGGTTCTGGAAGGTCGCCTCGCAGAATATCGACAAGCTTGACGATCTGAAGGGCTGGGCCGAGCTGTGTCTGAACGGCGCGGAGCCTTCGATCGACGAGGAAGATCGCGACTTCATCGCGCAGGCCATGACGATGCTGCCCGCGCCGCCCTATTCCGACACCACGTGGAAGGACTGGACCGCGGAGGTGAAGGAAGCGACCGGGCGCAAGGGCAAGGGGCTGTTCATGCCGCTGCGCAAAGCCGTCACCGGCATGGCGCACGGGCCCGATATGGGCGAGCTGATGCCGCTTCTGCACAAGGTTCCGGCGCGCGGCTGATGGCTCCGCCGCAGGCCTGCACAACCAATTCCAAAGGCGCGAGGGGTGAAACCCTCGCGCTTTTTGTTTGTGCAATTCGCGACCTCGTGAGGTCGTTTTCGGCGGTAAAGCGGCGGTTTTGGCGATTGGGGCTTGTCAGTCGCGCGGGGCCTCAGGTAATCGGGAGAAGTCGGATACGGGAGAATCCGGGGGAAACCTCGGTGCCGAAGGAGCAACCGCCCCGGTAAACTCTCAGGCAAAAGGACCGTGCCCGACGAAGGACTCTGGAGAGTGATGCTGTGCGCAAGCGCGGCATCCGCCGAAGGGATAACGATCTCAGGCGTCTGCATGGCAGGCACGGACAGAGGGGGCATCGGGCGAGCCGGAAGGCTCATGAATCGATGCCGGATCATCCGGCTGAAGGGGAGGCCGCGATGAGCGAGTTGAAACGCACACCGCTATACGATCTGCATGTGGAGCTGGGCGCCAAGATGGTGCCTTTCGCGGGCTACGAGATGCCCGTGCAATACCCGCTGGGCGTGATGAAGGAACACCTGCACACCCGCGCCAAGGCGGGGCTGTTCGATGTCAGCCACATGGGGCAGGTGATCGTGCCGGGCGAAGGCGCGGCCGAGGCGTTCGAGGCGCTGGTGCCAGTCAGCCTGATGGGCCTGAAAGAGGGCCGCCAGCGCTATGCGATGTTCACAGATGAGAATGGCGGCATTCTCGATGACCTGATGGTGGCGAACCGTGGCGATCATCTCTTCGTCGTGGTGAACGCGGCCTGCAAGGAAGACGACATCGCCCATATGCGGGCGCATCTGGAATCGGTCGAGGAACTCACCGACCGCGCGCTCTTGGCGCTGCAAGGGCCCGCCGCGGAGGGCGTGCTTGAGGCTCTGGTGCCCGGCACGGCCAAGATGCGCTTCATGGATGTGGGCGTCTATCACTGGAACGGGGCGGAGCTTTGGATTTCGCGCTCGGGCTATACCGGCGAGGATGGCTACGAGATTTCCGTGCCCGCAGACCGCGCGGTGGAATTTGCCCGCAAGCTGCTTGCCGATGGGGCGGTGGAGCCGATCGGTCTGGGCGCGCGCGACAGCCTGCGGCTCGAAGCGGGGCTTTGCCTCTACGGCCACGATATCGACACCACCACGACCCCGGTCGAGGGCAACATCGCCTGGGCAATCCAGAAGGTGCGCCGCAAGGGTGGGGAGCGCGAAGGCGGCTTCCCCGGCGCGGATCGCATCCTGAGCGAATTGGAAAACGGACCGAGCCGCCTGCGCCTCGGCCTGCGCCCCGAGGGCCGCGCACCGATGCGCGAAGGCGTCGAGATTTTCGCCGAGGCCGAGGGGGGCGATCCGATCGGACGCGTGACCTCGGGCGGTTTCGGTCCCTCGATCGAGGCACCGATGGCGATGGCTTATTTGCCGGCCGAAACGCTCGAAGGCACCACCGTCTATGGCGAGGTGCGCGGCAAGCGTCTGCCCGCCAAGGTCGTTTCGATGCCCTTCCGCCCTGCCACCTACAAACGCTGAACAACCAATCGGGAGACGTTACATGAAATTCACCGAAGACCACGAATGGCTCAAAACTGAAGGCGACGTTGTGATCGTCGGCATCACCGAGCACGCTTCCGAGCAATTGGGCGATGTCGTCTTCGTCGAGCTGCCCGATGTCGGCGACACGGTCGAGAAGGGCGACGAGATCTGCGTGATCGAGTCGGTCAAGGCTGCCTCCGACATCCTCGCGCCGCTGGGTGGCGAGATCGTCGAGATCAACGAGGATCTGGCCGACAATCCGGGCCTCGTGAACGAAGACCCGCTGGGCAAGGCGTGGTTCTTCAAGATGAAACTCACCGACGCCTCCGCGCTCGACGGCTTCATGGACGAGGCCGCTTACAAAGACTTCATCGGGTAATATCCATGACCTTCACCCCCACGACTTACGACAGTTACGATTTCGCCAATCGCCGCCATATCGGGCCCTCACCGGCCGAGATGGAGGAGATGCTCAAAGCCGTGGGGGCGCCGGACCTCGACGCGCTGATCGCCGAGACGGTGCCGAAAAGCATCCGTCAGGCCGAGCCGCTGGGCTGGGCGCCGCTGACCGAGTATGGCCTCCTGCAGAAGATGGAAGGCGTCGCGAAGAAGAACCGCGTGATGACCAGCCTGATCGGGCAGGGCTATTACGGCACTGTCACGCCGCCCGCGATCCAGCGCAATATCCTCGAGAACCCGGCCTGGTACACGGCCTATACGCCGTATCAGCCCGAGATCGCGCAGGGCCGCCTCGAGGCGCTTCTGAACTTCCAGACGATGGTGTCGGACCTGACCGGGCTGCCGGTCGCCAATGCGTCGCTTCTGGACGAGGCGACGGCGGCGGCGGAAGCCATGGCGATGGCGCAGCGCGTGTCGAAATCGAAGGCCAGTGCCTTCTTCGTCGACGAGAACTGCCACCCGCAGACCATCGGCGTGATCCAGACCCGCGCCGAGCCGCTCGGGATCGAGGTGATCGTGGGCGCGCCCGAGACGCTTGAGGCCGATAAGGTCTTCGGCGCGATCTTCCAATATCCGGGCACCTATGGCCATGTCCGCGACTTCACCGCCGAATGCGAGGCGCTCCATGCCGCGAAAGCCGTGGCCGTGGTCGCGACCGATCTTCTGGCGCTGTGCCTGCTCAAAGAGCCGGGCGCGATGGGCGCTGATATCGCCGTGGGCTCCGCGCAGCGATTTGGCGTGCCGATGGGCTATGGCGGCCCGCATGCGGCCTTCATGTCCTCCACCGACAAGATGAAGCGCGCGATGCCCGGCCGGATCGTCGGTGTCTCCATCGACAGCCACGGCAACCGCGCCTATCGCCTGAGTCTGCAGACCCGCGAGCAGCATATCCGCCGCGAGAAGGCGACGTCGAATGTCTGTACCGCACAGGCGCTTCTCGCTGTGATGGCGAGCTTCTACGCGGTCTTCCACGGCCCCGTCGGGCTGCGTGCGATCTCGGAACGCGTGCACCTTCTGACCGTGCAGCTGGCCGATGCGTTGAAAGCGGCAGGCGCCTTGGTGGAGCCCGCGAATTTCTACGATACGATCACCGTTGAGGTGGGCGTGGGCCAGCAGGGCATCCTCGCCGCCGCCCGTCATCGCGGGATCAACCTGCGCAAGGTGGGCCGCGACCGGGTCGGGATTTCGCTCGACGAGACCAGCGATCCGGGCGTGGTGGCCAAGGTTCTCGACGCCTTCGGGATCACCGAAGCGGCGCCCAAGGCCACGCAACCGGCGGTGCCGGATGCGCTGCTGCGCGAGAGCGATTACCTCACCCATCCGGTTTTCCACATGAACCGCGCCGAATCCGAGATGATGCGCTACATGCGTCGTCTCTCGGATCGTGACCTCGCGCTGGATCGCGCGATGATCCCGCTCGGGTCCTGCACGATGAAGCTCAACGCAGCCGCCGAAATGATGCCGCTGACCTGGCCGGAATTCGGCTCGCTGCACCCGTTCGTGCCGCTCGATCAGGCGCAGGGCTATGCGGAGATGATCGACGATCTGACCGCGAAGCTTTGCGAGATCACCGGTTATGACGCCTTCTCGATGCAGCCCAATTCGGGCGCGCAGGGGGAATATGCGGGGCTTCTGACAATCGCCGCTTATCACCGCGCCAATGGCGACGATCAGCGCGATGTCTGCCTGATCCCGATGTCGGCGCATGGCACGAACCCGGCCTCGGCGCATATGGCGGGGATGAAGGTCGTCGTGGTGAATTCCGCGCCCAATGGCGACGTGGATCTGGAGGATTTCGAGGCGAAGGCGGCGGAGGCGGGCGACAAGCTCGCTGCCTGCATGATCACCTATCCCTCGACCCATGGCGTGTTCGAGGAGACGGTGAAGCGCATCTGCGACATCACCCACGAATATGGCGGTCAGGTCTATCTCGATGGCGCCAACCTCAACGCGCTGGTGGGGCTGGTGAAGCCGGGCGAGATCGGCTCGGATGTGAGCCACCTCAACCTGCACAAGACCTTCGCGATCCCGCATGGCGGCGGTGGTCCCGGCATGGGGCCGATCGGGGTGAAGTCGCACCTCGCGCCCTTCCTTCCGGGGCACCCGGAGACGGGCGGAGACGAGGGGCCGGTGAGTGCCGCGCCCTATGGCTCGGCCTCGATCCTGCTGATTTCCTGGGCCTATATCCTGATGATGGGCGGGCCGGGCCTGACGCAGGCGACCCGCGTCGCGATCCTCGCTGCCAACTACATCGCCGCGAAGCTGAAAGAGGGCTACCCGATCCTCTTCATGGGCAACCGCGGACGTGTCGCGCATGAATGCATCATCGACACGCGGCCCTTCGCGGAGGTGGGCGTGACGGTGGACGACATCGCCAAGCGTCTGATGGATAACGGCTTCCACGCGCCCACGATGAGCTGGCCGGTCGCCGGCACGCTGATGGTGGAGCCCACGGAATCCGAGACCAAGGCCGAGATCGACCGCTTCATCACCGCGATGCTGTCGATCCGCGACGAGATCCGCGAGATCGAGGCGGGCGAGATCACCCCCGAGGACAGTCCGCTGCGCCATGCGCCGCATACGGTCGAAGACCTCGTGGCCGATTGGGACCGGAAATATACCCGCGAGCAGGGCTGTTTCCCGGCAGGCGCCTTCCGCGTCGACAAATACTGGCCGCCCGTCGGCCGGGTCGACAACGTCTTCGGCGACCGCAACCTGATTTGCACCTGTCCGCCGGTCGAGAGCTACGCCGACGCGGCAGAGTAACCGCCAGCCAGAATCAAGAAAGGCCGGAGCATCGCGCTCCGGCCTTTCTCTTCTTCTCGATAAAAATATCCAGACGCGCCGGTTACTTCACCGGGTTGCGGTAGATCACGCGGCGCAGCGAGCCGGTTTTCGAGCGCATCAGCATCGTCTCGGATTCGATATAGGTCGGCTCGCGCTTCACGCCCTTCACGATCGAGCCGTCGGTCACACCGGTCGCGGCGAAGATCACGTCCGAGCGCACCATGTCGTCGCGCGCATAGACCTTGTCGAGATCGGTGATGCCCGCCTTCTTCGCACGGCCACGCTCGTCGTCGTTGCGGAACAGCAGTTTGCCCCACATCTGGCCGCCCATGCATTTCAGCGCCGAGGCCGCCAGCACGCCCTCAGGCGCGCCGCCCGAGCCCATATACATGTCGATGCCGGTGAAATCGGGCTCGGCACAGTGAATGACGCCCGCCACGTCGCCATCGGTGATCAGGCGGATCTTCGCACCGGTCTCGCGGACCTCGGCGATCATGTCCTCATGGCGCGGACGGTCGAGGATGCAGACCGCGATGTCCTTGGTCTCGACGCCCTGGGCCTTGGCCAGCGCCTGAACGCGCTCGGTCGGGGTCATGTCGAGCGAGACCACGTCTTTCTCGTAGCCCGGGCCGATGGCCAGCTTGTCCATGTAGACGTCGGGCGCGTGCAGCATCGTGCCGCGCGGCGCCATCGCGATCACGGTCAGCGCGTTGGGCATGTCCTTCGCGGTCAGCGTGGTGCCTTCCAGCGGGTCGAGCGCGATATCCACTTCCGGGCCGACGCCCTGACCGACTTCCTCGCCGATATAGAGCATCGGCGCCTCGTCGCGCTCGCCTTCCCCGATGACCACGGTGCCGCGGATTTCCAGCTTGTTGAGCTGATCGCGCATCGCGTTCACCGCCGCCTGGTCGGCAGCCTTCTCGTCGCCGCGACCGATCAGGTCGGCGGAGGCATGAGCAGCCGCTTCCGACACGCGGGCGAGGCCCAGCGAAAGCATGCGGTCGTTGAAATCAATCGGAGGGGTCATTTGGGTCTTCCTGTCTGCCTGGGCGTTGTGGGCCGGGCATAGGTAAAGCCTGTGGGGGCGCGAAGGGCAACCCCGTGAACGCTAACAGGAGGGGCCAGCCACTATTGCGGTGAAAAATGGCACGCAATGCGGGGTTTGGGCAGCCTGCGGTCGCGAAAATAGGCGACCGAATAACCGGTGTGAGTGGGCCGGGCGCGCGTCGTCAGGCCGCCCGGCGGAACCTCGCGGTCGGGTTGACGGCGTCCGGCGGGAAAGGGCCGAGACTTGCGGCCCTATCAGACCTCTTCGATGCGGATCGCGATCGGCTCGCCCTCGACCACGCGGGTCGCGGGCAGGGCGTCGATCGCGGCGTCGACTGCGTCGCGCGTCGTCTTGTGAGTGACGATCAGCACCGGGGCCGAGGTGTCGGCATGGCCGTATTGGCGCATCCGGCTGATCGAGACGCCCGCCTCGCCCAGAACGGTCGCGACCTTCGCCAGCGCGCCGGGTTTGTCCGACAGTTGCAGGCGCAGGTAATAGGGCGCCGGGATCGCGGTGACGGCGGGGGTGGGGGCCTCGAGCTTATCGGCGGGCTGGCCGAAGACCGGAAGCCGCAACCCGCGTGCGAGGTCCATCACGTCGCCCATCACGGCGCTCGCGGTCGGGCCTTCGCCCGCACCCGCGCCGCGCAGCACGATCTGGCCGACCGAGTCGCCTTCCAGAACGGTCATGTTGGTGCCGCCGGTCAGCTGACCCAGCGGTGAGGTGGCGGGCACCAGGCACGGCGTCATCCGCTGCTCGAGCCCGCGGCCGGTCATCTGCGCGACGCCCAGAAGCTTGATCTTGTAGCCCATATCGCCCGCGCGGCGGATATCGTCGATCGAGATGCGCCCGATCCCTTCCAGCGTCACGTCGTCGAAAGCAACCTGCGTGCCGAAAGCGATGGCGGCGAGGATGGCGAGCTTGTGGCCCGCGTCGATCCCGCCCACGTCGAGGTTCGGATCTGCCTCGAGATAGCCAAGCGCGCGTGCCTCCTCGAAGACCGTGTCATAGGGCAGGCCCGCATCTTCCATCCGCGTCAGGATGTAGTTGCAGGTGCCATTCATCACGCCCATCACGCGGCGGATGCCGTTGCCGGCAAGCCCTTCGGTCAGCGTCTTGATGACCGGGATGCCGCCTGCGACGGCGGCCTCGTAGCGGATCGTGCGGCCGAGGCTTTCGGCGAGTTCCGCGAGCGCCTGACCGTGATGTGCGAGCAGCGCCTTGTTCGCGGTCACCACGTCCTTGCCTGCTTTCAGCGCGGCTTCGGTCGCGTCCTTCGCGGGGCCTTCATGGCCGCCCATCAGTTCGACGAAGACGTCGATGTCGTCGCGCTTGGCGAGCGTCACCGCATCGTCTTCCCATGCATAGCTCGACAGGTCCGCATCGCGGTTCTTCGTGCGGTCGCGGGCGGTGATGGCGGTGATTTCGACCGGACGGCCCGCGCGGGCTGCCAGCAGATCGGCATGGCGTTGCACGATCTTCACCACACCGATGCCCACGGTGCCGAGACCCGCGATGCCAAGGCGCAAGGGTGCGGTATCTGAGACGGCGGACATAGGGACCTCATGAGCGAAACTTGGTGGTTTGCGCCCTGTTAGCGGGAAAGCGCAGGCAGGGCAACGCGGCGTGCGGCTTCAACCGCTCTATGGCGTGATTTTATTGGCTGCGCATCGCGTCTGCGCGGGAGCGCAACGCATCGGCGCGGGCCTCCAGCTCGGGGGCCGGATCGGGGGTGAGGGGCTGATCGGTCAGGATCTCGTCCATCGGCAGCAGCGTCGGATAGCCCTCCATCGACTGTTTCGAACAGGCGGCGAGCGAGGCCAGCAAGGCAAACAGGGCGATCAGGGCAGGGGCGCGCATGGTTTCTCCTCTCGGGACAGGGGCAAACTATTGCGCGCGCGGCCCCATTGCCAGTGCCGATTGCGCCGCAAATCGGGTTTGATAATGAACGCCCGTTCAGTTAGCGTCGGTATCATGGCACGCAAGACTGGCTCCCATTCCGAGATTACCGGCCCGAAGATCCGCGCCGAGGCGCAAAGGCTCTTTGCGCGGCACGGGTTTGCCGCTGTCTCGATGCGCCAGATCGCAGGCGCGGTGGGGGTCCAGGCGGGCGCGCTCTACCTCTATACGCCCGACAAAGAGGCGCTGCTGTTCGATCTTCTCAAGACCCACATGGACGAGTTGATCGCCGCGTGGCACGCCGAGCCCGGCGGGGGCGACGCCCATGCGCGGCTGGAGCGTTTCGTGCGCTTCCACATCCGCTTCAACCTCGAGCGGGCGGAGGCGGTGTTCCTCAGCTATATGGAGCTGCGCAACCTGAGCCCGGAGAATTTCGCGGTGATCGAGGGGCTGCGCAAGACCTACGAGACCGAGCTGGAAGCGATCCTGAAGGCAGGGCAGGACGAGGGCGTGTTCCTGATCCCGGATACCAAGCTTGCGACGATGGCGATCATCGCGATGCTGACCGGGGTGAATACATGGTTCCGCGAAGGTGGTCGTCTGAGCCGCGCCACCGTGGCCGATATCTACTGGGATATGGTGCGCAAATCGGTGGGTGCCTGAGCTAAGGAAAAGGGCGACCGAAGCCGCCCTGTACCTCTGTGATGAATTGCTTAACACGACTTAGCCGGGCTGAGCCTCCTGCGGCGGCGGCTCCAGAACCGGTGCTGTGGGCGCTTTCGGCCGATCGAATTGCAGGCTGTGAATGCCGCCGAAGCCTTCCCAGCCGCCCTGGAAGAAGAGATCGCCGCCGACGTTCCAATGCTCGCCCATCAGCCCGCCCGTGCCGAACCAGCCGCGGCTGCCATAGCCCATGCCCAGCTCCGCCATGGCATTGTCCTGACCGGCGACTCCCGTCAGCTTGATCTTGCCCTGCACCGGCCCCGGACCCATGCCGAGATGGAGTGACAGCTTCGCCCCGTTGATGTCGCCATTCGGATCGAGGTCGTAATTCATCGCGCCGAACACCCCTTCAAGGCCGCTCGCGCCCGGGCCGAAGGTCCAGTTCAGACCCACAAAGCCTTTGGTATCATTCGCCATGGCCGCGCTTGCGAGGCAAGCGGTCACCGCGGCAATCGTCATCATGCGTTTCATGGCACCCTCCACACTTGGTGTTAACGCTGGGTTAACCCTCACGCGGAAATTCACATGGCGCAATGATTTGTGTCACTTGCGGTGGATTTCCTCAGCGCTGTGTCAGGCGCGCAGCGCGGCCAGTGCCTCGGTCAGATCGAGCGCCCCGTCATAGATCGCGCGCCCCGAGATCGCGCCCGCGATCACGCCCGTGTCGCGCAGGGCAATCAGGTCGGGCAAGGACGACACGCCACCGCTCGCGATGACCGGGATTTCGACCGCGCGGGCGAGTGCCTCGGTCGCGGCGATATTGGGCCCGCCCATTGCGCCATCGCGCATGATATCGGTGTAGATGATCGCGGCGACGCCCGCGTCCTCGAAGGACTTCGCCAGATCGGTGACCATCACATCGGTCTCTTCCGCCCAGCCCTTGGTCGCCACTTTGCCGTTACGCGCGTCGATCCCGACGGCCACCTGACCGGGGAAGGCCTTCGCCGCCTCGCGCACAAGATCGGGGTTCTCGACCGCGACGGTGCCGAGGATCACCCGCGCCAGACCCTTGTCCAGCCACCGCTCGATCGTCGCCATGTCGCGGATGCCGCCGCCGAGCTGTGCGGGCACCTTGATCCGCGCAAGGATCGCCTCGACGGCGGCGGCGTTCACCGGCTCCCCCGCGAAGGCACCATTGAGGTCCACCAGATGCACCCATTCGCAGCCCGCCGCCTCGAACTTGGCCGCCTGCGCCGCCGGGTCGTCGCCGAAGACCGTGGCCTTGTCCATCTCGCCATGCAGCAGACGCACGCATTGGCCATCCTTGAGGTCGATTGCGGGGTAGAGGATCATCTGTGGGCACTCCTGAACTGTCGCGATGCCTCTTGCCACGGGTTCGCGGATTTTCCAAGCCTGACGCGGACGTCACGTCAGTCTTGCCGGGAATCGCTCTTGCATGGCCTGATGTGGCCAGCAGGCAAAAGGGAGGAGATTTGCCATGAAGACTTTGATGATCGCCGCAGCGACCCTGGCACTGGGCGCAGGCGCGGCACTGGCCGACCCGATCGAGGGCACCTGGAAGACGCAGCCCGATGACGGCGCCTATGCCTATGTGGACATCGCGCCCTGCGGGTCGAAGTTCTGCGGTACCATCGTGCGGACCTTCAAGGGCGGCAGCGAGTACAAGTCGGAAAACCTCGGCAAGCAGCTCGTGATCGGGATGGAGCCGAAGGGCGACAACAAATACCAGGGCAAGGTCTGGCGTCCGTCCAACAACAAGATCTACCTCGGCAAGGTCACCGTGAACGGCAACGCGATGGCGTTGGCCGGTTGTGTGGCTGGCGGCCTGTTCTGCAAGTCGCAGGACTGGCAGCGCGTGAAGTGATGCTTTTCCCGGCCCCTGCGATGACGCGGTGGGCCGGGATTTCTCGCCGGACTTACTCCGGGATCAGATCGGCATGGGCGAACCCGTCGCGCATCACCGTCTCGCCCACCCGCACCGGGATCGGCGCGTCGAAGATCGGGCCCGCGCTGACGGCGGTGTGAAACTCGCCATTCTCGCCGCAGGGATCGACGCCTTCGGGCAGATCGGCCAGCAGGCTTTCATCGAACCGCCGCCCCGCGAAGCTGGGATCGAGTTTGCTCGGGTCCACCGTCACCAGATGCGTGACGAACCCCGCCGCGATCATCTCGCGCGCCAGCCGATCCGTGGGGCGCTGCCAAAGCGGGAAGATCGCCTCGACGCCGAGCGGTTTCAGCTTCTCGATCCGGTAATCGCGCACGTCTTCGAGGAAGAGATCGCCGAAGACCATCGTCTCGACGCCAAGCGCCTTCACCTGATCCATTGCAGAGGCCATCCGCGCCTCGTAATCCTCGTTCGAGCAGGGCCAGGGCAGCGGCACCTCGATCAGCGGCAGGCCAGCGGCCTTCGCCTGACGGCGCAGCAGCTCATTGCGCGTCCCATGCATCGCCACCCGGTCGAAAGCCTCGTTGGTCGTGGACAGCAGCGCCACGACATCCGCGTGACCTTCCGTGCGGCAAGCATGCAGCGCCATTGCGCAATCCTTGCCCGAGGACCATGAGAGAACCGCCTTGGGCGCCATCAGGGTTTCCAGCCGAGGAAATTCGCGATCAGTCGCAGACCGGTGGCCTGAGATTTCTCGGGGTGGAACTGGGTGCCGACGATATTGTCGCGGCCCACGATCGCGGTGATCTCGGTGCCATATTCGGCATAGGCCAGACGGTGCTGCGGCTCGGCCACCTTGAAGTGGTAGCTATGCACGAAATAGGCGTGATCGCCGGTCGAAATCCCGTCGAGCACGGCGTGATCGTTGTCGATCACCAGATCGTTCCAGCCCATATGCGGGACCTTCATCGACGGATCGGAAGGCTCGATCTTCACCACTTCTCCGGGGATCCAGCCGAAGCCCTCGGTCTCGCGGAACTCGAGCCCGCGCGTCGCCAGCATCTGCATCCCGATGCAGATCCCGAGGAAGGGGCGGCCCTTAACGGTCACCGCCTCTTCGATCGCCTGCGCCAGCCCCTCGAAGCGATAGAGCGCCGCGCTGCAGGACGGAAACGCCCCGTCGCCCGGCAGCACGATCCGGTCGGCGCGCGCGACGACGTCGGGCTCGGAAGTCACGACGATCGTGCCGTGACCCGTCTCATTCGCCATGCGCTGAAACGCCTTCTCGGCCGAGTGCAGGTTGCCCGAATCGTAATCGACCAGTGCCGTGAGCATCAAAGCGCCCCTTTGGTCGAAGGCAGCACGCCGTCCATGCGCGGGTCGGGCTCGACCGCCATGCGCAGGGCCCGGGCGACCGATTTGAATGCGGCCTCGGCGATGTGGTGGCTGTTGAAGCCATGCACGCGGTCGATATGCAGCGTGATCCCGCCATGGGTCGAGAGCGCCTGGAAGAACTCGCGCACCAGTTCGGTGTCGAACGTGCCGATCTTCGGGGAGGGCATGTCGCAATTCCACACGAAGAAGGGGCGCGCAGAGAGATCCAGCGCGCATTGCACCTGCGTGTCGTCCATCGCCAGTGCGAAATGGCCGTAACGGCGGATGCCCCGCTTGTCGCCAAGCGCCTGCACCAGCGCCTGACCCAGTGCGATCCCGGTATCTTCGACCGTGTGGTGATCGTCGATATGCAGATCGCCCTTCGCCCGCACCGTCATGTCGATCAGCGAATGCCGCGCGAGCTGATCGAGCATGTGGTCGAAGAAGCCCACGCCCGTCTTGTTATCGAATTGACCGGTCCCGTCGAGATCGATCTCGACGCTGATCTCGGTCTCGGCGGTCTTGCGGTTGATCGTGGCTTTGCGCATGGGGCGCCTCCTTGAAACTCACCGCCTTATAGGCCGGGGCAGGGGGCGCGCTCAAGCGGGGGCATGTCGATTGACGAGCAGTGGGGCGGAAAGACAAAAGCCTCCCCGAAGGGAGGCTTTTTTGTATTGGAGCGGGCGAGGCGATTCGAACGCCCGACCCTAACCTTGGCAAGGTTATGCTCTACCCCTGAGCTACGCCCGCATCCTTGGGTATTTGACCGAACTGGAGCGGGCGAGGCGATTCGAACGCCCGACCCTAACCTTGGCAAGGTTATGCTCTACCCCTGAGCTACGCCCGCGCCGGTTCGGTGGAGGCGGATTTAGGGGATAGCGGCGTAGGCTGCAAGAGGAAATTTTGCGCGAAGAGGAATTTTCCTGCCTGACGTTTCGGCAGGCGGTGCTTTGCCTCAGTGGGAGCGGCAAATGCTGCAAGCCGGGGCTGGCACATCTTCACCATGACGGAGTTTTCCTGCGCCAGGCGAGGGGGCTCTGCCCCCGCTGGCTGCGCCAGCCCCCCGGGATATTTGAGCCAAACCGAAACCGGAAAATGCCCGACTCGATCCGCAGAAGGGCGGGCGAGCCGGGCACGTTCGTCTTGGGCGGTCATCGGCGTCCCCGCCTGTTCCGCGATTCCTTGTTAACGCAGCTGTCGTTAAGACTTCGTTGCGCGTCTTCCTCTTGGTGGAAATATCCCGGGGGGCGCGCGGAACGCGAGCGGGGGCAGCGCCCCCTCCACCCCTCGGGTCAGCTCAGCGCCCGCCAGCCGATATCGCGGCGACAGAAGCCTTCGGGCCAGTCGATCGCGTCGACCATTTCATAGGCTCGGTCGCGCGCTTCCTGCAGGCTCGCGCCGCGGGCGGTGACGTTGAGCACGCGCCCGCCCGTCGCGACGACATGTCCGTCTTTCTCAGAGGTGCCCGCGTGGAAGACCATGCGCGAGCCGTCTTCGGGCAGCGCGTCGAGCCCGCCGATCACCGAGCCTTTCTCATAAGCGCCGGGATAGCCCTGCGCGGCCATGACCACCGTCATAGCGTGATCGGGCGCCCATTGCGCCTGCACCTCGTTCAGCCGCCCTTCGGCGCAGGCCAGCAGCAGGTCGAGCGCCTGTGCGCCCAGCCTCAGCATCAGCACCTGACATTCGGGGTCGCCGAAGCGCACGTTGTATTCCACGAGCCGCGGCTGGCCATCCTTGATCATCAGCCCGGCATAGAGCACGCCCTGGAACGGGGTGCCGCGCTTGGCCATCTCGGCCACGGTGGGGCGCACGATCTCGTCCATCGCCTTCGCCTCGATTTCGGGGCTCAGGATCGGGGCGGGGGAATAGGCGCCCATGCCGCCGGTGTTCGGGCCGGTATCGCCTTCGCCGACGCGCTTGTGATCCTGCGCGCCGCCCACGGCGAGCACGTTCTCGCCATCGCACAGCACGAAGAGCGAGGCTTCCTCGCCCTCCATGAATTCCTCGATCACGACTTCCGCGCCTGCGCTTCCGAAGGCGCCGCCGAAAATCTCGTCGATGCCGTTGAACGCCTCATCGAGCGTCATCGCGACGATCACGCCCTTACCGGCGGCCAGACCGTCTGCCTTGACCACGATCGGGGCGCCCTGTTCGCGGACGTAGCCCTTCGCGCCTTCCGCGCTGGTGAAGCGGGCATAGGCTGCAGTGGGCGCGTTGCAGGCGTCGCAAATCTCTTTCGTGAAGGCTTTCGAGGCTTCCAGCTTCGCGGCCTCCGCCGAGGGGCCGAAGGTGAGGATGTTCTGCGCGCGCAGCGCATCGGCCACGCCTGCGGCAAGCGGGGCTTCCGGCCCGATCACCACGAAATCGACCGCATTGGCCTCGCAGAGTTCCAGCACCGCCGCCGCATCGTTCGGATCGATCGCCGCGCAATCGGCGATCTGCGCGATCCCGGCATTGCCCGGGGCCACGATCAGCCGGTCGCATTTCGGATTTTGCTTGATCGCCCAAGCCAGCGCATGTTCGCGCCCGCCGCCGCCCAGAACCAGAATGTTCATCGCTCGCCCCCTTGGCCTTCGCTTTCTCGCCTTCTAAGCTGCGCGAAACCCTGAGGCAAGGCGCCCCGGACCAACGCTCAAGCAGGCAGGCATATGGACCTTCTCGACGACGAAAGCGGCTCGAACGCGCATGACTACACGGTCTCCGAGATTTCGGGGGCGGTGAAACGCGTGATCGAGGGGGAATTCGGCCGCGTCCGGGTGCGCGGCGAAGTGGGCCGGGTGTCGATGCCGCGCTCGGGGCATATGTATTTCGACCTCAAGGACGACCGCTCGGTGATCGCCGCCGTCAGCTGGAAGGGGCAGGTGGCGAAAATGCAGGTCCGCCCCGAGGAGGGGATGGAGGTCATCGCCACGGGCCGGATGACGACCTTCGCGGGGCAGTCGAAATACCAGCTGATCGTCGACAATGTCGAACCGGCGGGCGCGGGCGCGCTGATGGCGATGCTGGAGGCGCGGCGCAAGGCGCTGGCCGCCGAGGGGCTGTTCGACGCGGGCCGCAAGAAGCCCATTCCGTGGTTGCCGCAGGTGATCGGCGTGGTGACCTCGCCCTCGGGCGCGGTGATCCGCGACATCCTGCACAGGCTCGCCGACCGCTTCCCGCGCCATGTGCTGATCTGGCCGGTGGCGGTGCAGGGACAGGCCTGCGCGCCCGAGGTGGCCCGCGCGGTGCGGGGCTTCAACGCGTTGGCGCCGGGTGGGGAGATCCCGCGCCCCGATCTGATCATCGTCGCACGCGGCGGCGGCTCGATCGAAGACCTTTGGGGGTTCAACGAAGAAGCCGTGGTCCGCGCCGTGGCCGAAAGCGACATCCCGGTGATCTCGGCCGTGGGTCACGAGACCGATACGACGCTGGTGGATCACGCCGCCGACCGGCGTGCCCCCACGCCCACGGCGGCGGCGGAAATGGCGGTGCCGGTGCGCGCCGAACTGGCCGCGTGGCTGTCGGAGGCACAGACGCGGATGATGCGGGCGGCGCGCGGGCGGCTCGATCAGCGCGGCCAGCGGCTGCGCGATCTGGCGCGCGGGCTGGGCCGTCCCGAGGCGCTAACGCAACCGGCGCGGCAAAGCTTCGATCTCTGGGCCGAGCGGCTGGGGCCTGCGCTGCGCACGCTGGTCCTGCGCAAGAATACCCGCTTCGCGCCCTTGGCTGCACAAATTTCGCCGAACCTGCTGCGGCGCTTCATCCGGGACCGCTCGCGTGAGATCGACGGCTTGTCGGCGCGGTTGGCGCCGGCACCGGCGGCCCGGATGCGGCGCGCGACCCAGGATCATACGCAGCTTGCGCGGCGGCTGGATGCAGCGCGGGTGCGGATGATCGGCGATGCGCAACGGCGCAACCGCGACGGCGCGGAGCGGCTGGCGGGGCTGGAAGCCCGGCTGGAGCGCTCCTTGCCCGCGCGGCTCGAGGCGCAGCGCGAACGGCTCGAGCGGCTCGATCGGATGCGCCAGACGCTGGGCTATACCGAGACGCTCAAGCGCGGCTATGCGGTGGTGCGCGGGCCTGACGGCGTGGTGACCTCGCAGGGGGTGGCAGAGAAGCAGCCCGGCCTCGAGATCGAGTTCGCCGATGGCAAGCTTGCGGTCATCCCGGGCGGGGGCGGCAGTGCGACCGCGCCGAAGCCGAAGAAGAAAAAGCCCGAACCGGGCCCGTCTCAGGGCAGCCTGTTCTGAGGCTTAGACGCCGACGTCGGGGCCCTGACAGACCAGCGGATCCTGACTTTCGGACAGGCTCACCAGCGGTTCCTGCGAGGGATCACCCTTGAACTGTGCGAGCAGCCCCTGCGCCGTGTCGTAGAAGGTCCAGCATTGCAGCGGCGCGTATTCGCCGTAATCGAAGCAGATATACTGCCCGTCCTGATACCAGTCGCCTTCCTTGCACTCGCTTTCGGTGAAGGCCCAGATCACCTTGTGGCCGGGCTTGTATTGCTCGGAGCCGTAGGGTTGGCCGAAGACCGAATAGGTGATGGTGCGCCCGACGGTGCGCTGATCGAATTGCTCCGCATTGAGCGGTGGGCCGAGCGGGTCGGCGGCACGCGCAAGCGTCGGTATCAGGGCCAAGGCCGCGAGGGACAATGTCAAGATCGGGTTCGGGCGCATGGGGGGAAGGCTCCGGCAAGGTCTTTCACCCAACCTGCCAGATCGCGGCCCGCTTGCCTAGCGCGCGCTGGGCGCGTCGGAGCCGACTGGCTGCGCTTTGCCCAAGGCCTTCACGCGCTTGTCCATGACCCGGCGCCACAGCGGCGGGAACAGCGCCAGCGCCGCCATCGCGGGCAGGCTGCGCGGCAGGACGGGCCGCTGCGTCTCGGTCAGATCGCCAAGCCGCAGCGCCGGATATTCTCGGGCCGGATGTGCGTGGTGATCCGAATGGCGCGGCGCGTTGAGCATCCACAGCGAGGTGATCGGCGCGGGCGCGTCCCAGCTGTGATGCGCATCCACCGGATCGAAACTGCCATCGCCACGCCGCCTCCGAGATAGGCCGTAATGCTGGACGTAATCGGCGAGCAGGATCTGCACCTGCGCATAGGCGCAGAGCATCAGGTAAGCCACCACGCCCTCGGCCCCGAAGAGCATCCCGAACAGCACCGCGAACCACAGCCCGCCCAGCAGATAGGACGGGTAGGGACCGAGCCGCGCGATCCTCGCCTTGATCCGCGCGCTCAGCGGCGCTTTCGGGTCGATCGCGGGCAGACGGGCGAAGCGGTTGCGCTCCATCTCGTAGCCGCCGACGAAGCTGCCGATCCAGGCTCGCGGCGCAAAGGACCAGAACCCCTCGCCAAGCTGCGCGGAATTCGGATCGTCCGGCGTCGCGACGAAACGGTGATGGACGAGCCGATGCGCCGAGGTGTGATGCCCGAAGAGCAGCGAGATATAGACCCATTTCCCCAGCAGAAACAGACGTTTGTCCGAGCGGTGGATCAACTCATGCGCGTTCGAATTCGAAACCTGCCCGAAGAACAGCCCGAAGGCCAGCCAGACCGCGATCCAGCTCGGCCCCTCCAGCATCGTATGCCCCGACATCGCCGCCACGCCGAGCACGAGCAGCACGAAATGCACCACCGCCAGCGTCGTCGACAGCGCGTCCGCTGCCGGGAATTCGGAGCCTTCCGGCGCATCGGGGGAGGGATGCTTCAGTGCCTCATCCAGGATGAACATGCACAGCCCGATCCAGACCAGCGCCGCCCAGGCCGCGATCCCGCCGAAGACGCCCGCCACCAGCAGAAGCGGCACCGGCAGAAGCGTCACGACAGCGAAACTGTCGACCCCGGGGATCTCGCGCGACCGCCGCAGCAGATTGGCAATTGCTCCGCTCAGGCGGCGCTTGCGTGAAGGGTCTTTGCCTTGGGTCACGTGCTGCGGGTCCGCTTCGCTCACTCTCAATAGTGCAATGGTTTTGCGCTATTCTTTCGCCAATTTCGACCCTTTTATGACCCCGCTTGCGACGGCCGGGCTTTTCTGCGCGAGATGTGGCCATGATGTCCGCAGCCCCGATCAGTCTCCTCATCGCCGCCGTCTTCGCGCTGATTTACCTCGCACGTCATGCGGGTGCTGGGGAAAGCGGTGCGAAAACCCTTGTGAAGACCGCCTCCGTCGTGGCGCTGATTCCGATGGCGGCGGCCATGGGCGCGCCGCTTGCGATCCTCGCAGGTCTCGCGCTCGGGGCGGCGGGCGATTTCGCCCTGTCGCGCCCCGGCCAGCGGGCCTTCCTGATCGGCATGGCGGCTTTTGCTGCGGGGCATCTGGCCTATCTTCTGGGGTTCCTCGACATGGGCGCGCAGCCCTCCGCCTGGACTATCCCGCTCATCGCGCTGGGGCTCTCGGCGGAGTTCTGGCTGCTGCCGCGCACGGGCGGACTGTGCTGGCCGGTGCGCAGCTATATCTGGATCATCGTGGCGATGGCGGCGGTGGCGATGGGCCTGCCTGCGGGCTATCTGATGGTGGTCGTGGGCAGCCTCGCCTTCGTCCTCTCTGACCTGATCCTCGCGCTGGAGATGTTCGTGCTGCGCGACGCTGGCCGCAAACAGCTGGCGGCACGCGCGCTCTGGGTGCTCTACTGGGGCGGTCAGGCCTTGATCGGCTGGGGCGCGGGATCCGGTTTTGCCGGGGGATAAGCCTTCCATCCGGGCCTGCGATGAACTAGGTGGAGCGTAAGGAAAGGCCTGATCCATGTCGTTTTTCAAAAAGCTCAAATCGCGTCTGACGCGTTCCTCCTCGAAGCTCGAGCAGGGCCTCGAGGATATCGTCGCCGAGAATGCGTCAAGTGAAGACGAGGTCGCGGAGACGCCGGAACCTTCCGCGCCCGCGACGCCCGCAGAGACCTCCCCCGAGGCCGCGCCGCAGACCCGCGCCGAACCCGCGCCCGAGCCTGAGGCAGGGCCGGAACCCGAGCCGCAGCACAGCGAGACGATCAACCTCCCCGATCCGACCCCGCCCGCGCCTGGCTACGTGCCCGCGCCGGTGACCGAACCGGTCGAGGAGGAGCACGCGCAGATCGCCAAGGCGCCGCTCGACGTCGAGCCCGCGCCCGAGCGCCCCAGCCCCGAGCCGAAAAAGCCCGGTCTTCTGGGGCGCATCTTCGGCGGTGGCGAGGCGAAAGTGGCCGAGCCGCGCCGCGTCCTCGATGACGAGATGTTGGAGAGCCTCGAGGAATTGCTGATCGCCTCCGACATGGGCGTCGATACCGCGCTGCGCGTCTCGGCGAACCTCGCGGAGGGGCGGATGGGCCGCAAGCTCTCGGTCTCCGAGATCAAGGGGCTGCTGGCCCAAGAGGTCGCCCGGATCATGGAGCCGGTCGCGAAACCGCTGCCGCTTTACCCCAAGAAGCCGCAGGTCGTGCTGGTGGTCGGCGTCAACGGCTCGGGCAAGACCACGACGATCGGCAAGCTCGCCTCGCAATTCCGCGCCGCCGGCAAGCAGGTGGTGATCGCGGCGGGCGATACGTTCCGCGCAGCCGCCGTCGAACAGCTGCAGGTCTGGGGCGATCGCGCCGGAGTGCCGGTGCTGACAGCGCCCGAAGGCTCGGACCCGGCCTCGCTCGCCTATGATGCAATGAAGAAGGCCGAGGCCGAAGGTGCGGACCTTCTGATGATTGACACGGCAGGCCGGCTGCAGAACCGCGCCGACCTGATGGAAGAACTCGCCAAGATCGTGCGCGTGATCCGCAAGGTCGACGAGACCGCGCCGCATAACACGCTTCTCGTGCTCGATGCGACGACGGGGCAGAACGCCCTGCAACAGGTCGATGTCTTCCGCAAGATCTCGAACGTGTCGGGGCTCGTGATGACCAAGCTCGACGGCACCGCGAAGGGCGGCGTTCTGGTAGCGCTGGCCGACAAGTTCGGCCTGCCGATCCACGCGATCGGGGTGGGCGAGCAACTCGACGATCTGGCGCCTTTCGATCCGGAGGAATTCGCGCAGGCCCTCGTCGGTCTCGAAGACTGACGTCGGGAAGGGGGGCGCTGCCCCCCCCCCCCCGCGCTTGCGCGCGCCCCCCGGGATATTTGTGCAAGAGCGAAGAGAGGGATGCGCCTTTCCTCTTCCCCTTGGTCGAAATATCCCGGGGGTGAATGGCCCTGAGGCCAGAGGGGGCAGCGCCCCCTTGCCGCCGACATCACGAAGGACTTCCCCTTGAGCGACTGGATCATCTCCGTCTCGGGCACCGAGACCGGCAAGCACCTCGCGCTGAGCCTCGCTCTGCTCGCGGCTTTTCTTCACGCGCTGTTCGGGGCGTTGCAGAAGGGGCGGCACGACCCTTGGCTCAGCCGCGCCGCGATCGATGCGAGCTACGGGATCATCGCAGCTCCCTTCGCGCTGTTCGTGGTGCCGTGGCCCGAGCCCTTCATGTGGCCGATCTTCGTGGGCGTGTTCTTCATCCATGTCGCCTACAAGCTGCTGCAGGCGGCCTGTTACCAGCGCGGGGCCTATACGGTGGTTTATCCGGTCGTGCGCGGCACGGGGCCGCTTTTCGCGGTCATCGGGGCGGGGTTCATCTTCGGCGAGCATTTCACGCTGGGCCAATGGGCCGGGGTGGCGACGCTTCTGGCAGGCATCTACGGGCTTGCGCTCTACAATCTGCGCAATGTGACGGTCGATCGCGAGACGATGGTGCCCGCCCTGATGCTGGCCGTGGCGACCGGCGCCTTCGTCGCGCTCTATACCACCTATGACGCCTATGGCATCCGCGCGACCGCCGATCCGTTCACCTTCCTTGCGTGGTTCTTCTTCATCGACGGCTGGTTCATGCCGATCTTTACCGCGCGGCGCTGGACGAAGCTGGCGAGTTCGGAAATGGTGCCGCTCGTCAAAAGGGGTGTTATCGGCGCGATTGTTGCTTATTTCTCCTTTGGCTCGATCATGTTGGCGACACGGCTCGACAAGGTGGGCGAGGCGGCGGTGCTGCGCGAGACGTCCACGGTCTTCGCTGCGCTCATCGGCTGGCTCGTGCTGGGCGAGAAAGTGGGGCCGCGGCGCACGGCTCTGATGGCGCTGATCGCGGCAGGGGCCGTGATCGTTGAGATAGCAGGCAGGTAAAGGCAGATGGCAGAGAAAAAGATTTCCCCCTGGGTGAAAGCGGCGCTCGACTGGGGGCCGCTCATCGTGTTCTTCATCGCCTTCAACCGGCTGAAGGACGGCACCTACACGATCCTCGGGACAGATTACTCGGGCTTCGTCGTGGCAACCGCGCTGTTCATCCCGCTGATCGCGGCGACGACGCTGATCCTGTGGCTGCTGACCGGAAAACTCTCGGCGATGCAGATCGCGACGCTCGTGCTGGTGGCGATCTTCGGCGGGCTGTCGGTCTGGCTGAACGATCCGACTTTCTTCAAGATGAAGCCCACGATCATCTACCTGCTGTTCGCGGGTATTCTCGGGGCCGGATTGCTGCGCGGCAAGGCGTGGCTGCAACTGGTGATGAACGAGGCGATGCCGATGGCGCATGAGGGCTGGATGATCCTGACCAAGCGCTTCGTCTGGCTGTTTCTGGGCCTTGCCGTGGCCAATGAGGTGGTCTGGCGTACGATGTCCGACGCGCATTGGGTCGATTTCAAGACCTTCGGTCTGCCGATCATCATGATCGCCTTCATCATGTCGCAAGCGAAGCTGTTCGAGCGTCACGGGATCGACACGGAGGAAAGCGAGGAGGGCTAACTCCGCCCTGTCCGTGCCCGCCGCGATCCGCTACACCTTTCGCGACTGCCAAACCCGGAGCCGCTCATGAAAATCGCCACCTTCAACATCAACGGCATCAAGGCGCGCCATCAGGCGCTGGTCGATTGGCTGAAGGAGGCCGAGCCCGATGTGGCTTTGCTGCAGGAGATCAAGTCGGTCGACGAAGGCTTCCCGCGCGAGATCTTCGAAGAGCTAGGCTATTCGGTCGAGACGCACGGCCAGAAAAGCTTCAACGGCGTCGCGATCCTCTCGAAGCTGCCGCTTGAGGATGTGACGCGTGGCCTGCCCGGGGACGAGAGCGACGAACAGGCGCGCTGGATCGAGGCCACCGTAGTCGGCGACAAGGGCGCGGTGCGGCTCTGTGGTCTCTATCTGCCCAATGGCAATCCGGTGGAGCTGGACGATGCGGGCCAGCCCGTCGAAGGCGGCAAATACGCCTACAAGCTGTCATGGATGGCGCGGATGAAGGCGCGCGCGGAAGAGCTGCTGGCGCTGGAAGAACCTTTCGTGATGGCGGGCGATTACAACATCATCCCGCAGGACGAGGATGCCGCGAAACCCGAGGCGTGGCGCGGTGATGCGCTGGCGCTGCCGCAAAGCCGCGAAGCCTTTCGTCGTATCCTCAATCTCGGTTTCACCGAGGCGTTCCGCGCCCGCGTGCAAGGGCCGGGGCATTACTCCTTCTGGGATTATCAGGCGGGCGCCTGGCAGAAGAATAACGGCATCCGCATCGATCATCTGCTGCTGTCGCCGCAGGCGGCGGATCTATTGCGCGACGTTGGCATCGACAAGGAAATCCGCGGCCGCGACAAGCCCTCGGATCACGTGCCGGTCTGGATCACGCTCGACCTCTGATCGCGATTGCCGCGACGTCATTTCCTCGGCCCCGTCGCACCTGTGCATAGTGGCGGCGGAAGAGAGGAGACCCCACATGCAAGACAAGATCAGCCGGCATCCGGTGCCGAAACTCGCAGACATGCCCGAGGATATCCGCACGCGGATCGAGGCGGTGCAGGAGAAGGCCGGGTTCATCCCGAACATCTTCCTCGCGCTGGCGCACCGCCCCGACGAATGTCGCGCCTTCTTCGCCTATCATGACGCGCTGATGGAGAAGCCCGGCAACCTGACCATTGCCGAGCGCGAGATGATCGTGGTGGCGACCTCGGCGGCCAATGAATGCCAGTATTGCGTGATCGCGCATGGGGCGATCCTGCGTATCCGCGCGAAGAACCCGCTGATCGCCGATCAGGTCGCGGTGAATTACCGCAAATCCGACATCACGCCGCGCCAGCGCGCGATGCTCGACTTCGCGATGAAGGTGAGCCTGCGCGCGCAGGAGGTCGAGGAGGCCGATTACGAAGCGCTGCGCGCCCACGGGTTCACCGATGACGATATCTGGGACATCGGCGCGATCACCGCGTTTTTCGGCCTGTCGAACCGCTTGGTGAACATGGCCGCGATCCCGCCGAACCCCGAGTTCTACGCGATGGGGCGCTGAGCGCCTCTGGTCTTCGCCCATCCGCGCGGTCTAGGCTCTGGCGAAACCAGCCAGTAGGAGCGCGCGATGGGCGAGATCTTGATCCGGGGCGCCGAGGTGGTCGTCACGATGGACGGCACCCGGCGCGAGCTGAAGGGCGCGGATCTGCTGCTGCGTGACGGGCAGATCGCCGCCGTCGGGCCGGGGCTGGAAAGCACGGGCGAGGTGGTCGAGGCCAAGGGTTGCGTCGTCACGCCGGGGCTCGTGAACACCCATCACCATCTTTACCAGACGCTGACGCGCGCGGTGCCGGGGGGCCAAGATGCGCTGCTCTTCGGCTGGCTGCAGACGCTCTATCCGATCTGGGCGAAGATGGGCCCCGAGGAGATCCGCGTCTCGGCGCAGGTGGGGTTGGCGGAGCTGGCGCTGACCGGCTGCACCACCAGTTCCGATCATCTGTATATGTATCCGAATGGCGCGCGGCTGGAGGACACGATCCACGCCGCCGCCGAGCTGGGCCTGCGCTTCCACCCCACGCGCGGCGCGATGAGCATCGGCGAGAGCGATGGCGGCCTGCCGCCCGATAGTCTGGTCGAGCGCGAGGACGCGATCCTGAACGACTGCATCCGGGTGGTCGACGCGTTCCACGATGCGGGCGAGGGCTCGATGTGCCGGGTGGGGATCGCGCCGTGCTCGCCGTTTTCGGTCTCGCGCGAACTGATGCGCGACGCGGCCCTGCTGGCGCGCGACAAGGGCGTGATGCTGCACACCCATCTGGCGGAGAATGACGAGGATATTTCCTACAGCTTGGAGCAGTTCGGCTGCCGTCCGGGGCAATATGCCGAGGATCTGGGCTGGACCGGCGAGGATGTCTGGCACGCGCATTGCGTGAAGCTGGACGCGGGCGAGATCGATCTGTTCGCGCGCACGAAGACGGGGGTTGCGCATTGTCCGTGCTCGAACTGCCGTCTGGGGTCGGGCATCGCGCCGGTGCGGCAGATGCGCGACGCGGGGGTTAAGGTCGCGCTGGGCGTCGATGGCTCGGCCTCGAACGATGCAGGGAGCCTCATCGGCGAGGCGCGCATGGCGATGCTGCTGCAGCGGGTGCAGAACGGTGCCGACGCGATGGCCGCGCGCGAGGCGCTGGAGATCGCGACTTTGGGCGGGGCGCAGGTTCTGGGCCGTCCCGATTGCGGGGTGCTCGCACCGGGAAAACGCGCGGATGTGGCGATCTGGGATGTCTCGGGGCTGGAGGCGGCAGGCGCATGGGATCCGGTCGCGGCGCTGGTGCTGTGCGGGACGCCCAAGGTGAAGCATCTCTTCGTCGAGGGTCGTCAGGTGGTGCGCGACGGGCAGGTGGTGACAATCGACCTGCCGCGGGTGATCGAGACGCAAAACCGTCTTGCCGCGAAGCTTATGGGCTGAATTTCTCGCGCCGCACGGCACCGGCGGCGCTCGCGATCCGCAGCAGGCGGCGTCGGTCGCCTGCAAGGGCGGCCTCCATGAGCCCGGATAGCCCGCCGCGCGCCTTCAGATGCGGCCCGAGCTCGGAATGGCCGAGATCGGGGAAGATCAGGTGGTCGACGTTTTCTGCGCGCGCGAAGGGCATCGCCTGATCCAGATCGTCATGCGCGCCGTGGCACAGGATGGCCCAGCAGGGCGCGGGCGGGAGCGGCGTGGTTTCGCGGACGAAATGGTCGATCCGAGAGGTCCATTCGCTCCAGCGCGTCTCCCCCGGCACGACGCCCGGTTTGACCGAGACTTGAGGCGACAATGCGAGCACCACGTCGATCGGGATCACCTCAGCTGCGACCAGCGCCGAGACCGCGCCCATCGAGAGGCCGATGGCGGCGATGCGGGTGACGGGGCGACGGCGCGTCACCTCTGCCAATGCGGCACGTAGGGCAGGGGCAAAGCCCGGATCGTTCGCCCAGCTGCGGCTTTCGTCGCTGATGAACAGCGCCCTGCGCGGGAAGCCGGACGTGCCGCGCCCTGTAGCGGTGGCGACGAATTCCGGTGCGGGCGGGCGGCTTGGGTCATGGCCGATCGAGGCGAAGGAGATCACCAGATCACTGCCCGCGCCGTCGAGAAAATCGACCGTGAAAGGCGCGCGGGCGTAGATCCTCTCGAAGGCGGGATCGCTCAATGCAGCCGCTTGCCCGCGACCCATGTGCCCGCGATCGCGCGGTCGTCGCCCATCATGATCGTCGGGAAGATCGCCTCCCAGATATTCTCCGCCCGCGCCGCACGCTGCGAGATGGCAAGCGTCGAGGCGAGATCGACGGCGATGAAATCCGCTTCCATTCCCGGCGCGAGCGCACCGATCTTGTCGCCCATCCGCATCGACTGCGCCGAGCCTTGCGTGGCCAGCCACCAAAGCTGCGCGGGGTGCAGCGGCTGATGCGTCAGCTGCCCGATCTCATAGGCCGCGGCCATCGTGCGCAACATCGAAAAGCTCGACCCGCCGCCGGTATCGGTGGCCAGCCCGATCCGCTGCCCCTCGGCCAGACGCGTCGGCCAGTCGAAGAGCCCCGAGCCGATGAACGTGTTCGAGGTCGGGCAATGGATCAGCGCCGCGCCGACCTCCTTGATCCGGTCGGCCTCGCGCGGTTCCAGATGGATCGCGTGGCCGTAAAGCGCGTTCTCGCCCAGCAGGCCATAGGTCTCGTAAGTGTCGAGATAGTCGCGCGCGGTGGGATATAGCTCGCGCACCCATGCGATCTCGTCCACCTGCTCGCTCAGATGCGTCTGCATCAGGCAATCGGGATGCTCCGCCCAGAGCGCGCCCAGAGCGCAAAGCTGATCCGCCGACGAGGTGGGCGAGAAGCGCGGCGTGATGACATAGCTCAGCCGGCCCGTCCCGTGCCATTTCTGCAAGAGGACGCGGCTGTCGTCATAGGCCGATTGCGGCGTGTCGCGCAAAGCCTCGGGGGCGTGGCGATCCATGCAGGTCTTGCCCGCCGCAGCGCGCATCCCGCGTGCCTTGGCGGCGGTGAAAAAGGCTTCGACGCTGGCGGGATGGATCGTGCAATAGCTGCACATCGATGTCGTGCCGTTCATCAGCGCCAGATCGAGATAGCGGGTCGCGATCTCCTCGGCATGGGCGGGATCGGCGAAGGAAATCTCTTCGGGGAAAGTATAGGTGTTGAGCCAGTCGATCAGGCGCTTGCCCCAGCTCGCGACGATCGCGGTCTGCGGGTAATGCACATGCGCATCGACGAAACCGGGCGACAGGAGATGATCGCCATGATCGATGATCTCGGCCTGCGGATGGGCCTCGCGCAGATCGTCGGCCTCGCCCACGGCGGCGATCATACCGCCGTCGATCAGCATACCGCCGCGGCGCCGGTGCGTGACCGCCTCCGGCCCTTCGACAAGCGCGTCGCCGCGGTATTCCAGAACCTGCCCAAGGTGCAGCTCAGCCATCATTCTCTCCTGTCCGACGCGTCATGCTAGGGCGGGGCGGGGCGAAGGTAAATCTCTGCCGTCGCGGCGCTTCTTTTTCGCCGCCGCCCCCCTGTCCATCTGCGAGAAAACAGCTATGTTTCACGCGCGATCGGAATGGGGGCGACATGGCCGAAGCACTTGCCGAAGAGACAGAGCGCGAGGAAGAGGATTATCGGCTGAGCGGAGAGCTGGTCGAGGAAATTCTCGATGCCGTCGAGCAGGAAGATGCAGATCGCCTGAGCGAGCTGCTCGAGCCCTTGCACGCCGCCGATATCGCCGACCTTATCGAACAGGTCTCCGGCCATGAGCGGCGTGAGATTCTGCGGCTCTGGGGCCGCCAGATCGACGGCGAGATCCTGACCGAGATCGACGAGGGCATCCGCGAGGAGGTTCTCGCGAGCCTGCCGCCCGAAGTTCTGGCCGACGCTGTCCGTGAGCTCGATTCCGATGACGTCGTCGACCTGATCGAGGATCTCGAGGAGCCGCAGCAGGAAGCGATCCTCGGCGCGCTCGACGAGACCGACCGTGCCGCGGTCGAAAAATCGCTGGGCTATCCCGAATATTCCGCGGGTCGTTTGATGCAGCGCGAGGTCGTGACCGCGCCCGAGCATTGGACGGTGGGCGAGACGATCGACTTTCTGCGCAAAGCCAAATGGCTGCCCGACCAGTTCTATCACGTGACCCTGGTCGATCCGGGCCATCACCCGGTCGGCAATGTCACTCTGGGACGCATCCTGTCCGCCCCGCGCGCCTCGAAGCTGATCGAGATTTGCGAGGAAGAGTTCCGCAAGATCTCGGCCTATCAGGACGAGGGCGACGTGGCCTATGCGTTCAACCAGTATCACCTGATCTCGGCCCCGGTCGTGGATGAAGACGACCGTTTGGTTGGCGTGATTACCATCGATGACGCGATGTCGGTGCTCGACGAGGAGCACGAGGAAGACATCCTCCGCCTCGCCGGTGTGGGCGACGAATCCGCGATCTCGGATACCGTTCTGGAAACCGTGCGTCAGCGCCTGCCGTGGCTCTTCGTGAACCTGCTGACGGCGATCCTCGCCTCGGCGGTTATCTCGATCTTCGAGGGAACGATCCAGCAGCTCGTGGCGCTCGCCGTGCTGATGCCCATCGTGGCCTCGATGGGCGGCAATGCGGGCACCCAGACCCTGACGGTGGCGGTGCGTGCCCTGGCGACCCGCGATCTGACGGACAGCAACGTCTGGCGGGTCGTGCGACGGGAAGCCATCGTGGGGCTGCTGAACGGTCTCGCCTTCGCAGTCGTGATGGGCGCGGTGGCCGCCTTCTGGTTCTCGGGCGCACAGCTTGGCATCGTGATCGGGCTGGCGATGGTGATCAACCTCGTGGTGGCTGCCTTGTCGGGCATCCTGATCCCGCTCGCGCTTGAGAAGCTCGGCGCGGACCCGGCGCTGGCCTCGGGCACGTTCGTGACGACGATGACCGATGTGGTGGGCTTCTTCGCCTTCCTCGGGCTGGCCTCTGTGGTTCTGCTATGAGCAAGGATCTCGCGCGCAAGGATGCTTTCGCGGCGCGCAAGGCCGCCCATGCCGCCGATGACGGGGCAGCGACCCGTGCGCTGACGGCGGCGCTGGAGCCGTTCGCGGGCAAGGTGCTGGCGGGCTATTGGCCGATCCGCACCGAGCCCGATCCGCGCCCGGCGATGGTCGCCCATGGCGGGCCGCTCTGTCTGCCGGTGGTGGTCGCGGAGGCGCAGCCTCTGGTCTTTCACCGCTGGACGCCCGAGACCGAGATGATCGCGGGCGCGTTCGGGGCACATATCCCGGCGGAGGGCGAAGAGATTACCCCCGAGGTGCTGATTGTGCCGCTGCTGGCTTTCGACGCGCAGGGCTATCGGCTGGGCTATGGTGGCGGCTTTTACGACCGCACGCTGGAGGGGCTGCGCGCACGCGGCCCCGTCACGGCGATCGGCTTTGCTTTCGCGGCGCAGGAAGTGCCGGAAGTGCCCACCGAGCCGACCGATCAGCCGCTCGACATGATCGTGACCGAGGCGGGCATCCTACATCTTTGATCAGCCCATACGCTCGGAAGCGTAAGCGCCGGGCGAGGCCGGGAAGACGACCGTCTTGCTGTCGTTCAGGAACACCCGGTGCTGCACATGGGCGTGGATCGCGCGCGAAAGCACCTGCGCCTCGACATCGCGGCCCAGCGAGACGTAATCCGACGGGCTTTGCGCATGGGTGACGCGCACGGTGTCCTGCTCGATGATCGGGCCTTCGTCGAGATCGGCGGTCACGTAATGCGAGGTCGCCCCGATCAGCTTCACGCCACGCTCGTAAGCCTGCTTGTAGGGGTTCGCGCCTTTGAAGCTCGGCAGGAAGGAGTGGTGGATGTTGATGATCCGGCCCGACATCTTCTGGCACAGAGCATCCGACAGGATTTGCATGTAGCGCGCGAGCACGATCAGTTCCGCACCCGATTCATCGACCACGTCCAGAAGACGCTTCTCGGCCTCGGGCTTGTTCTCTTTCGTCACCTTGATGTGGTGGAAGGGCAGGTCATGGTTCACGACGACCTTCTGATAGGTCATGTGGTTCGACACCACGCCCACGATCTCGATCGGCAGCGCACCGATGCGCCAGCGGTAGAGAAGGTCGTTCAGGCAGTGGCCGAAATTCGACACCATCACCAGAACCTTCATCTTCTCGCGGGAGTCGCGGACCGCCCAGTCCATCTCGAAATCCTTGGCGACCGGCTCGAAGGCGGCGCGGATCGCCTCGGCATCCTTGCCTTTCTCGGAGACGAAGCTGACGCGCATGAAGAACTGGCCCGTCTTCGGGTCGTCATACTGATGCGAGTCGGTGATGTTGCAGCCCTGATCGGCCAACACGTTCGCGATCCCCGCGACGATCCCCCGCGTCGAGGGGCAGGCAACGGTGAGAACGTAAGCGTCGGCAGTCTGGGTCATGTCGCATCCCTTTTGATCTTTCGCCCGGTTTCCTAGCGCGCCGGGGGTGGGGACACAATCACCCCGAGTCCGGGGAGGGGCGCGGGAGAAAGCGACGGCGTTGCGGTGAAAAGCGGCATCGCGTCGGGGGCGCGGCGCGCGGCCTCAGGCCGCCGCGTTTTCGGGCTGCGTGCCGCGCAGGGATTCGATTTCGAGGAAAACGCTCGAAACCTCGGGATGGGCCTGATGGATTTTCTTCTGCACCGCCTCCACCGCGTGGAAGATCGCCTCGGGCGAGAGACCTGTGCGCATCTTCAGCTCGATATTCACCAGCACCTGATCGGGCGCGAAATGCATCGTCAGGAGGCGTTTGACCTCTGCGACCTCGTCGAACCCGGTCGCGATCTCGCGGATCGACTTGCGCACGTCGCGGTCAGCGGCCTCGCCCATGATCAGCGCGCGGGTCTCGTAGACGAGGATGATCGCCACGACGATCAGGATGAGCCCGATGACGATGGAGGCCGCGCCGTCGAAGAACGGATTCTCGAACGTCACCGAGAGATAGACGCCAAGCGCGGCCGCGAGGATGCCAAGAAGGGCGGCACTGTCTTCGGCGACGACGACGAAGATCGACGGATCCTTGGAGCGGCGGAAGGCCTTGAAATAGCCTTCGCCCGGTTTGCGCTGCTTCAGAAGCTGACGGATCGCGATGACCCAGGACGTGCCCTCGGCGAGGAAGGCCACGAGCAGCACACCGTAATTCCAGATCGGTTTCTCGATCGGCTCGGGGTTCTGGATATGGACAATGCCCTCATAGATCGAGAGCCCGCCGCCGATCGCAAACAGCAGCATCGCGACGACGAGCGACCAGAAATACAGCTCCTTGCCATAGCCGAACGGGTGTTTCTCGTCCGGTTTCTTCTTGCTGCGCTTGTGGCCCAGCAACAGCAGCCCCTCATTGCCGGTATCGACCACCGAGTGGAACGCCTCCGCCAACATGGATGAGCTACCCGTGAAGGCTGCGGCCACGAATTTCGCTATGGCGATCAGAAGGTTCGCGGCGAGCGCGCCATAGACGGCAATCGGCTTTTCTTCGGAGGCTTGGGCTTCGGCCATGGCTGGGATCCTGCATCGGGGCGCGCGACGGGGAGGAACGACCGAGCGCCAGTGTCGTGATGCAGGGGTAACATGGGCGGGGGCAGGGCGGTTCCGCGAGGCCGGTGCGGCAGGGCTCAGCCGTTGCAGTTCAGCGCTTTCGCGAAACCGCCGGGCGAGGTGTCGGTGCCGAGGCGTGTCCATGCCACGGTTTGTCTGGGCGTGACAGAGAGCGACAGCAACGCGGACCAGTCGAAACTGGCGACGATCATCTCGGGACCAGAGCCGCAATCGCGCACCCCGCCCAGGATCGTGTCAGAGCCGAAACGGTGATTGGTGAACTGCCCGCCCGCGAAGGTCGGGTGCAAGGCGCCGTCACGATATTCGAAAACCCGCAGCACGCCCAAGCGATGCGGCGCGTCGATCAGCGCGATGTCGCGATGCCCGTTGCCATCGAAATCCGCGATGCCGATGGGCGCGAGCCAATGGTTCGGCTCGCCCACGAAATCGGTCGCGGCGAGGAATTCCGGCTTGCCCGATTGCACCGTGAGCACCAGAAGCCGCGAGCCGAACTTCAGATGCGATTGCACCACGATCACCTCGTCGATGCCGTCGCCGTCGAGGTCGCTCAGGCGCGGGGCGGTGTCCTCATAGACCATGTCGGGGTCGAGGCGCAGGTCGTAGGTCAGGGTGCTGTGGCCTGAGAACAGCCCCTTGGGGCTGCCCGCCTTGCGGGTCACGTCGATCTGGAGATTTGCGAATTCATGATCGGGGCCGAGCGCGCCGTGACCGTAGCGATCCGTAGGTTCGGTGAACCGCGCGGCGAGCGTGATCTCGGCCCGCGCGGGCAGGGCGGCAGCGGTGACCAGCGCGCAAGCGAGGGCCACCGCGCGGCGCATCAGATCTGCTTTTCGGGAAGGTTGACGATCAAACCGTCGAGCTCGTCCGTGACCTTGATCTGGCAGGTCAGGCGCGAGGTGACGGGATCGGGCTCGTACGCGAAGTCGAGCATGTCCTCTTCCATCGGATCGCGCGGAGGCAGTTTCTCGATCCAGTCCTTGTCGACGTAGACATGGCAGGTCGAACAGGCGCAGGCGCCGCCGCAATCGGCGTCGATGCCGGGCACGCCATTGTCGCGTGCACCTTCCATCACGGTCATGCCGGGCTTCACGTCGATCTCGTGACGGGTGCCGTTGAATTCGACATAGGTGATTTTCGCCATAGCTCGGGGCCTCTTGTTCGTAATCAAAACGCGCTTGCCGGCGGGGCCGGTCGCAAGTGATCTAAGCTGCTTTCGGTGATTTGGCCAGAGGCGGGCTATCACGGGCAAGGGATTGCCGCAGCGTAGATATCGGCTAGTCTGCCGGCCCAAGGCAGGCGGAGACAAGAATGCGGCAGATCGCTGAAAACTTCGGCACGGCGCGGGCAATGCTGTTGGCGCTGGGTGTGACGATGGGGCTGGCGGGCTGTCAGCCCACAGCGCAGGGCTCGGAGGCCGCGCCGAAAGATCCGCCCGCCAAGACGCTCGCCCATGTGCTGCAAAGCCGCCCGCCCGCCGACGACGCGCAGGGCTGTTTCACCCAACTCAAAGGCCCGGCCAAGGTCGAGACCGTGACCGGGCAGGTGCAGGTCATCCCCGAACAGCGCGACCCGAAGACCGGCAAGGTCACGCAGCCTGCGATCTATCGCGAATTGAGCGGCCAGAAGCTCGTCGATAGCGGCAAGCCGCGCTATTTCGAATCCGTCTGCTCGGAGGATCTGACGCCCGCTTTCGTTGCGATGACCCAGCGCGCGCTGGCGTTGCGCGGGCTGTATTCCGGCCCCGCCGACGGCAAGCTGGACCCGGCGACGGGTCGCGCGATCGCGGCCTATCAGGCACCGCGCGGCCTCGACAGCCCGACGCTCTCGGTGCGCGCAGCGCAGGAACTGGGCCTCTATATCTGGTCAAACTGAGGCCGCCCGCGCCCGCCATCGCAGCGCCGCACACCCCTTTGCGCAGGCGGCGGGGTTGTGCCCACGGGGGGAACGGTCTCTAACCGGAGACCAAGGGATCAGGGGGCATCATGCAAAAGCTTTTCGGCAGCAACCTGCGCTTCATGCGCGACAATGCCCGCTGGCTTGGCGCGGGGTTCCTGCTGACGCTGTTCTCCTCCTTCGGGCAGACCTTCTTCATCGGCCTGTCGGGCAATGACATCCGGGCGACTTTCGGTCTGTCGGGCGGCACCTTTGGCGCGCTCTACATGGTGGCGACGCTGGCCTCGGCCTCGACGCTGCCGTTTCTCGGGCGCACGCTCGACCTGATGCCCGGCTGGAAGGTGGTGCGCTTCACCATTCCGCTGCTCGCGCTGGCCTGTATCGGGATCACGCTCGCGCCGAACCTGATCTTCCTGACGCTGGCGATCTACATGCTGCGGCTCTTCGGGCAGGGCATGATGACCGAGATCGCCTTCACCGAGATTGGCCGCTGGTTCGTCGCGAGCCGCGGCAAGGCGATGTCGCTTATCGTCCCGGGCCAGCCTTTCGGCTCTGCGGTGCTGCCGGTTCTGGTGGTGCTGATCGCGCAGGCGAGCGGCAATTGGCATCTCGCGTGGTGGCTCTCAGCCGCGGTGCTGGTCTTGATCGCCTGGCCGCTCCTGATGCGGCTCATGCAGGTCGAGCGGGTGCCGAACGCGACCGAGGTGCAATCGAGCGCCTCGGGCACCGCGCGCGACTGGACCCGTGCTGAGGTGATCCGCGATCCGGTCCTCTACATGCTGCTGGCGGGACTGCTCGCGCCGCCCTTCATCGGCACGGTGATCTTCTTCCACCAAGGCTACCTGACCGAGCTGCGCGGCTACTCCCCGCTTGCCTTCGCGGCGGCCTTCCCGGTGATGTCCCTCGCGACCGTGGGCTTCGGCTTCGTCTGCGGCGGGCTGATCGACCGGTTCGGGGCGCTGCGCCTGCTGCCCTTCGTGCTGGCACCGCTGACGCTTGCCTCGCTGACGGTCGCCTTGGTCACGCCGGTCTGGGGTGTCTATGCCTTCATGGCGCTTCTCGGCATGTCGAACGGGTTTTCCGGCACGCTGATGGGCGCGCTCTGGCCAGAGGTCTACGGGGTGAAGAACCTCGGCGGCATCCGCGCGATCATCGTGGCCTCGATGGTGCTCTCGACCGCCGTGGGGCCGGGGATCACGGGCGTGCTGATCGATATGGGCGTGGAACTGCCGACCCAGATGCTGGGCATGGCGGTCTGGTGCGTGATCGCCGCCGGGAGCCTGACAATCGCCTCGCGCCGGGTGCTGGCGCGCGAAACGGCACAATGAAAAAGGCGCCCCGCGGGTCAGCCCCATGCAGTAAATGGTGTAGCTTGGGGCCGAACGTATTGTAGGCGCAACACCATGTCGATCAGCAGCTCCCGACGGGAACTTCGGGAGCTGTCTGCGGCGGGTGTCGGCTAAGCGGGACGAAGCCGCTGTTGCGGACAAACGCGGCGTCGGTAAGCTAGAGGCGGAGAGTGAGGAAGCATGATCGAGATCAGGCACGCGATGGATGCCGATGCTGTCGAAGGGGTAAACACCCTGCGTCGCTCGATCACCGAACTCTGTGTTGCAGATCATCAGAACGATCCGTCCGAAATCGAAGACTGGCTTGGCAATAAGACGGTCGAGACCTGGCGACAGTGGATCGCGCGGGATGACGCCGTGGTGCTAGTGGCCGAGCGGAACAGGAAGGTCATAGGGGTCGGCATGGCCACCCTGAGCGGCGACATCCTCTTGAACTATGTCCATCCCGATGCCCGCTTTGGTGGCGTCAGCAAGGCTATTCTCGCAGGCTTGGAGGACGTCTTGCGCGCGCGTGGCATCCGGCGCTGCCGTTTGGAAAGCACCGTTACGGCCCAATCATTCTACGAAAACTGCGGCTTCCGGTCAGAAGGCGTTGACGCGCACCTGCTCTCGAAATCCCTGTAGTTGCGGGGATCGTGAAGGTCTCGAAGCGGCCATTGCGCTTCGAGCCTTCAACGTTCTCACGCGCACCATTTACTGAAAAAGGCGCCCCGCGGGGCGCCTTTTCTATCGTTTTGAAACGTGCGGATCACTCCACGGGGAGGGCCACGAAACGCGGCTCGCCAGCGCGGCGGATCAACAGCAGGATCGACTTGCGCCCCGCATCCTTCGCCGCCTGCACGCGCTCTTCGAAGTCATCGACCGCGGAGACCGGCTTCTGCCCGACCTCTGTGATCAGATCGCCGACGCGGAGACCCTTCTCATAGGCCGAAGACGTCTCGTCGATCTGCTTGATGACGAGGCCGTTGGCCTCTTTCGTCAGGCCCATCTCGGTGCGCAGATCATCCGTCAGAGGCGTCACGGTCAGGCCGAGCATGTCCTTCTCGACCTCCTGCGGGGCCTGCACCGCTTTCGGGGGCTGTTCGCCCTCAGCGGCTTCGCGGCGGCCCAGCGTCACCAGAAGCGTCTTGGCCTCGCCATCGCGCATCACGGTCACGCGGACCTTCTCGCCCACAGGCGCATCGGCCACGCGACGCACCAGATCGCGGGTGCTTTTGACCTCGCCGCCATCGAAGGAGGTGATCACGTCGCCCGCCTCGATCCCGGCCTCTTTCGCGGGGCCATCGGGCACTTCAGAGACAAGCGCGCCTTCGGGGGCCTCAAGCCCCATCGCCTCTGCCATGTCGGCGGTGACGTCCTGGATTTTCACACCCAGCCAGCCGCGCCGCGTCTCGCCGTATTCCTTGAGCTGTTCGACCACTTTCGCGACCACGTTCGAGGCCATCGAGAAGCCGATCCCGATGGAGCCGCCATTGGGCGACAGAATCGCGGTGTTCACGCCGACGACCTCGCCTTCCATGTCGAAGAGCGGACCGCCCGAGTTGCCGCGGTTGATCGCGGCATCGGTCTGCAGGTAGTCGTCATAGCTGCCGGACAGCTCGCGGTTCCGGGCCGAGATGATCCCGGCCGAGGCCGAGAAGCCCTGACCCAGCGGGTTGCCCATCGCCATCACCCAGTCGCCGACGCGCACGGCGTCGCTGTCGCCGAAGCCGACGAAGGGCAGGGGGGAATCGCTCTCGACCTTCAGAAGGGCGATATCGGTTTTCGGATCGGTGCCCACCAGTTTCGCGTCGAGCCGCTTGCCCGAGAAGAACTCGATCTCGATCTCGTCGGCGTCTTCGATGACGTGATTGTTGGTGACGATATAGCCGTCTTCCGAAATCACGAAGCCCGAGCCGAGCGCGTTCGAGCGACGCGGCGCGCCCCGCCCGTTCGGGCCATTGGGGGCGTTCGGGTTCGGCAGGCCGAAATCGCGGAACAGATCCTCGAAGGGCGAGCCGGGCGGAAAGTTCGGCATATCGCCGGTCGGCGCGGCCACCGTGGTCGAGGTGGTGATGTTCACCACCGAATTGGACACCTGATCGACGAGTTCGGCAAAGCTTTCCGGGGCGGCGCGGGCATAGGTGGGCCCGGCCAGAGGGGCGCAGGCGAGCGCCACGGCAAGCGTGGCGGCGCTCAATCCGGCGCGCAGCATGGATCCGGGTCCGGTGAGGATTGTCATATGGCTCTCCCTTGCTTCGCCGGTGCGGGAGACCGGCGCGATGCTCTCTTTGATTTGAAATGTAGGAGCAGGGAGGGGCGAAGGGAAGTTATTCGCCAAAATTCACGACAGGAAATTGCGTCGCAGGGGGCTGAAGGCGCGCTCTCTTGCGTTTGAGGCGCGGGCGCGGGGGCGATTATCCGAACTGCCGCAGCGCCCAGAGGATCGCCACGCCCGTCGCCAGAGCCGCAAGGCCAAGGGCGCGACGTTGGCCCGCCGACATGGCGCGCAGCATGTCCAGCGCCTCCTCGATACGCGAAGGGGCCAGCGCAAGCGCCAGCCCCTCGATCACAAGGACCAGTCCAAGACCGGTCAAAAGCATCGCCATCACTGGCCGACCTGGCTCGCAGATGCGCTGCCCCGGCCTGCACCGGTTTCGGGCCCCGGGTTCTCCCCGATCGAGCGCAGGAAGCGCCCGTAATCGAAGTAGAGGCTGTCGGGTTGCGTCACCAGCGACGAGGTCTGCGTCTTCATCGATTGCGCGTAGAATTGCAGCGCGCGCACGAAGGCGAAGAACTGGCGATCCTTGCCGTAGGCATCCGCATAGACCTTGTTGGCCTGCGCATCGGCTTCACCGCGCACGATCTCGGCCTGTTTCTTGGCCTCGGACGTGACCTCGACCGCGGTACGGTCGGCGGTTGCACGGATACGCTGTGCGGCTTCTGCGCCGCGGGCGCGCTCGTCGGCGGCCTCGCGTTCACGCTCTGCCCGCATCCGGCCATAGGTGGAGGCGAGGTTCTGCTCGGGCAGATCGGTGCGCGTCAGACGCACGTCGATCACGTCCACGCCCAGCGACAGCGCCTCGCGCCGTGCCAGATCGCGGATGCGGTTCATCAGCGGCGTCCGGTCATCCGACAGCACAGCCGTTGAGGGGACCGAGCCCAGAACTTCGCGGATCGCGTTGTTCAGGATGCCGTCGATGCGGCTTTTTGCGGTCGTCTCGCCACCCGCGCCAACGGCTTCGCGGAATTTCACCGCGTCGACGATGCGCCAGCGCGCGAAAGCGTCGACCACGAGACGGCGGTCATCCTCGGGCGTGACTTCGAGCGGCTGCGTGGTCAGGCTCAGGATGCGGTCATCGTATTTCACGATGGTGTCCACGACCGGAATCTTGAACCCGAGACCGGGCTCGGTCTTCACCTGCTGCACCTCACCGAAGCGCAGCACGAGGGCCTTTTCACGCTCGTCCACCACGAAGACCGAATTCAGTCCGAGGAAGATGAGAACAACGAGAACGGCAATTGCGATAGGTCCGCGCATCAGTTGCTTCCTCCCGTGTTAGCGGTCGAGTTGGTGGTGTTGGACGACGAGCTGGAGTTCTTGCGCAGCTGATCCAGCGGCAGATACGGCACGACGCCGCCAGCGCCGTCCTTGGTGTCCACGACGACCTTGTCGACGTTCTGCAGCAGCTTGCCCATGGTTTCGTAGAACATCCGGCGCTTGGTCACTTCGGGCGCTTTCTCGTATTCCGTGAGGATCGAGTTGAAGCGCGCGGCGTCACCTTCGGCGGCGTTCACGATCTGCGCGCGGTAGCCTTCGGCCTCTTCCTTGACCTGAGCGGCCTCACCGCGAGCGCCTGCCGTCACCTTGTTGGCATAGGCGTCGGCTTCCTTCTCGAGACGGTCACGCTCCTGCTGGGCGGCTTGCACCTCGCGGAAGCTGTCGATCACCTCGCGCGGCGGGTCGGCGCGGTTGAAGTTCACACGGACGATGTTGATGCCCGCATCATAGCTGTCGAGCGTTTTCTGCACCGCCGAGCGCAGATCGCCCGCGATCTCGCCACGTGCGGTCGACAGGATCGGCGCGAGGTTCGAACGTGCGATGATGTCGCGCATCGCCGATTCCGACACCGCGCGGATCGTGTCCTGCGGATCGCCGAGGTTGAACAGGTATTTCGCCGGATCGCTGATGTTCCAGACAACCTGGAATTCGAGATCGACGATGTTCTGGTCACCCGTCAGCATCAGGCCGGTATCGTTCGTGCCTGCGCGGCCCGAGCCGATATCGACGGTCTGTTCGCGCGTCACCGGAACCTTGGAATAGGTGATGAAGGGCCACGGCGCGAGGTTCAGGCCGGGGCCTTTGGTCGCGTAGTAGCGCCCGAACATCAGTTCTACCGAGCGCTCTTCCGGGTTCACCTTGTAGAGCGAGGAGCCGAGCCAGATCGCAACCAGAGCCACGAGGCCGATGACGACCGCGGTCTTGGCCGGGAAGGGGCTCTTGCCGCCTCCGCCGCCATTGGGGCGGTTGGGACGATTGCCGCCCCCCTTGCCGCCCATCAGCACCTTGAGCTGCTCGGAGCCCTTGCGCATGAATTCCTCGATTTCCGGGATTTGCGCGCCCTCGCCGGGACGTCGCTGACCGGGACGCTTGTCTTCGCGGTCGTCGTCGCGGTCATCGCCGCCGCCGCCTCCGCCGCCCCAGGGGCCTCCGTTGCTCATATGCTCCTCACCTTTCCGTTATCTTGTCGGACAGTTGGGTATCTTTTCCGTGATTTCAATAATGTCTTACAGGGTTCCGCATGGTCACGAGCTCTTCGCCCATGGTCGGGTGGACCGCGCAAGTCGCGTCGAACTGTTCCTTGGTTGCCCCCATTTTGACGGCGATGCCGACCATTTGGATCAATTCGCCCGCTTCGGGGGCGACGATATGGCATCCCAGCACGCAGCGCGTCTCGCGGCAAACGATCAATTTCATCAGCACCCGCGCGTCAGAGCCTGCAAAGCTAGAGCGCATCGGTCGGAAGCTCGAGACGTAGACCTCGGCATTGCCGCGTTCCTCTGCCTCTTCCTCGGTGATGCCGACGGTGCCGAATTCGGGCTGGGTGAAGACGGCCGAGGCCACCAGCTCGTGATCCGAGGCGCGGGCATTGGCGCCGAAGACGGTATCGGCGAAGGCGTGGCCCTCGCGGATCGCGACCGGGGTCAGGTTGATGCGGTCGGTCACATCGCCCACCGCGAAGATCGAGGGCACGTTGGTCTGCGACCATTCATCGACCATGACCTCACCGCGCTCGCCCAGCTCCACGCCGGCGGTCTCGAGGCCGAGCCCTTCGGTATTCGGCGTGCGGCCCGTCGCGTAGAGCACCGCGTCGAACTCGTCCTCGCGCCCGTCGCCGCAGGTCACTTTCAGGCAGTTCTCGGTCTTCTCGATCTCGGTGATCACGACATGGGTGTGAATGTCGATGCCGCTCGCCTGCATCTGATCCACGATCAGATCGCGCGCCTCGCCATCGAAGCCGCGCAGCAGCGGCGAGCGGTTGTATTGCGTGACCTGCACGCCCAATCCGTTGAGGATGCAGGCGAATTCGCAGGCGATATAGCCGCCGCCGACGATCAGGATGCGCTCGGGCAGGGTGTCGAGCTTGAAGATGTCGTTCGAGGTCATCACCAACTCGCAGCCGGGGAATTCGGGCACGAAGGGCCGCCCGCCGACCGCGACGAGGATATGCTTGGCCGAGATTTTCGTGCCATCGGCCAGCGTGACCTCATGCGGGCCGGACACGGTGGCGCGCTGATCGAAGACTTTCACGCCCGCGTTTTCCTGCCCCTTGCGATAGATCGCTTCGAGCCGGTGAAGCTCCGCATCCAGCTTGCCGCGGAAACCCGGCCAGTCGAACTGACCTGCATCCGCGCTCCAGCCATAGGCGCGGGCTTCTTCGATAGCCGCCGGCGCGGTGGAGGCGAAGACCATCAGTTTCTTCGGGACGCAGCCGCGGATCACGCAGGTGCCGCCCATCCGGTATTCCTCGGCCAGTGCGACGCGCGCGCCATGGCCCGAGGCAATTCGAGCCGCGCGCACCCCGCCCGAGCCACCGCCGATGACGAAAAGGTCGTAGTCGAAGCTCATGGGGGCGCCTTCCTTCCTGATATTCCTTGCGTCTTGGCTTAGCGGTCCATGCGCTCAGGAGCAAGGCGGGGACGGAAAGACGCGCGCAAGGCGGGGATGCGTCACAGCGTTGCATCCCCGAGGCGCGCGTCCGGCGCCAAGATCAGTCCATATCGCGGAAGATATTCTCGTCCTCGGCGAACTCGATGGTCTCGTTGGCCACCGTGCCCTCATTGATGTCGCGGATTTCGACCTTGCCGTCGGTACCGCCGATGATGACCTTGTCGCAGATGTCGATGAACAGGCCATTCTCGACCACGCCGGGAATCTGGTTCAGCACCAGCGCCAGCTGACGCGGGTTGCCGATGCGGTTGAGATGCAGATCGACGATGTAATTGCCCTCATCGGTCACGAAGGGCTGCTGGCCGTTCAGGCGCAGCGAAGTCTGGCGGCCCATCACGTCCATCGAATCCAGCAGTTCCTCGATCAGCGCGCGGGTGACCTGCCAGCCGAACGGGACGACCTCGACGGGCAGGGGGAAGGCGCCCAGATGGTTCACTTCCTTGGAGGCGTCGGTGATGACGACCATCTGATCGGAGGCGGTGGCCACGATCTTTTCCTGCAGCAACGCGCCGCCGCCACCCTTCACCAGGTTCAGGTCGGGGTCGAATTCGTCTGCCCCGTCGATCGTGATATCGAGCCATTTCGCTTCGTCGAGCGCCACGACCTTAATACCGACCTGACGGGCGAGATCGGCGGTGCGCGTGGAGGTGGGCACCCCGATCAGCTGCAGACCTTCGTCGCGGATACGCTCGCCAAGGCAGCGCACCATCCATGCAGCGGTCGAGCCGGTGCCGAGGCCCACACGCATCCCGTCTTCAACGAGGTCAACGGCACGGCGGGCGGCGGCGAATTTCGCCTTGTCGATCGGGGAAAGGTCGGCAGCCATTTGGCACTCCATTCATGGGCAGTCTGAGTTGCCGACGCTTATAGGCAATCACAACCGCTCAGGCGAGGGCTTTGTCGGCCTGTCTTCAGCGCAGGAGGAATTGTCGCATCCCGCCCGCTTGCTTGGCGTGGCGTCGCGCCTGCCCCGGCGGCAGGATCGGGCGCGCGGGCTGGGTAAGGAGCGGGTTCCCCGCCATCAGCGCACGCAGCCGCGCGGCCTCTTGCGGGCCAACCCCGCGCAGCGCCATCGGGCCGGGTAGCAGGCTTTCCACGGCCGCCCCGTCCGCGAAGACGATCTCATGCGCCTCGAACAGCAGATGCAGCCATTCGATGCGCGGACGCGGCGCGCGGGCGATCCCCGGCAGATCGAGTAACCCCTTGGCCGGGATCAGAAGCTCCCGCCCGCCAAGGACGCCCGCGCGGCTGCGAACCAGCAGCCGGTGCTGAGCTGAGACCTCGAAGGCGCGGTCATTGCCAAGCGCGCCTTTCGCGACGCGGATCGGCGCGTTCTCGTCGCGCCCCGTCATCCGCCAGCGGCCCGTCCAGATCAACTCGCGATAGCCATTATCGGCGGTCTGCACCTTCATGCCCGGACGCAGATCCTCCACCGCGACGGGGCCCTGCTTGGTCGCGATCCGGGTGCCGCGCGCGAAACAGACCGCGAGATCGCTATAAGGAATGACCGGATCGTTGCTGTCGATTGCGACGATGTCGTAGGTTTGCCCCGCGAAAAGGCGCTGAGATGACGCGATGCCATGAACGTCGCCTTCGAATTCTAGCACGAAGATCGTGATATTGTCGGCCGGATCGGCGGAGCCCGCCGGACGAATGACATAGCTGTATTCGATCTCGACATCGCCCGCCGCACCTGCGCCCCAGGCGATGCCGTCGAATGTCGTGGGTAGGGAGAGTTCCTGCGAGCCGTCGGCATCCTCGAGATTGGCGTCGTCATCAGTCAGATCGATCATCTGCACCGCAGCAGCGGCATCGATCGTGAAGCTGGTCGCACCCACCGCATCGGCATTCGCCAACGCGTTCGACCCGAACGGGTCCGGGCCCGATACGATCAGGTCCGAAAATTGCCATGCACCGAAAATCGGCATCGTGCCCACCACAGCCTTTCGCCGCTCAGGCTGAGCGATAATCCTGAATATCGCGTCAACGATGTTGCTTTTGCGCGTGGCGGGGTCGTTTTGGGGCTGTTGATCCGGGGGCGAACACGGCAGTCTGGGCCAAAATCAGGGCAGGGAGGTCGCATGTTTCTGAGCGTCTTCGATATCTTCAAGATCGGCGTCGGGCCGTCCTCGTCGCATACGATGGGGCCGATGGTGGCGGGCGCGCGGTTTCTCGACGCGCTCCGGGTCTCGCCCTTCACCGCGCATGGGGTGCGGGTGCGCCTGCACGGCTCGCTCGCCTTCACCGGCAAGGGGCATGCGACGGACCGGGCGGCGATCCTCGGACTCGCAGGCGTGGTGCCCGAGAGCTACGATAACGATCTGGCCGAGAAATTGCTGGCCGCGAATGCGCGCGACCACCTGTTGAAACCTGAGGGCCTGCCGCCTTTGGCTTTCGACCCCGAGGCCGATCTGATCTTCGACTACGACACGTCTCTGCCCGGCCATGCGAACGGCATGGTGATCGAGGCGCGCGACGCGCAGGGCGACGTGTTGATGCACGAGGTCTATTACTCGATCGGCGGCGGTTTCGTGCGCACCGAGGCCGAATTGGCCGCCGTCGACGATGCCGCCCGCGACGCGCCGAGCCCGGTGCCGTTCCCCTTCAAGACCGCCGAGGAAATGCTGGCGATGGCCCATGCCTCGGGGCAGAGCATCGCGCAGATGAAGCGCCGCAACGAGGCGCGCTTCCGGGGGCCAAAGGAGATCGACGAAGGTCTCGAGAAAATCTGGATCACGATGCGCGATTGCATGGAGCGCGGTCTGACCAGCGAAGGCGAGTTGCCCGGCGGCCTGCGGGTGAAGCGCCGCGCCAAGGCGATCCACGAGAGCCTGAAGGCGGATTGGGGCCAGAACCTCGCACCGCCGCATCAGATCAATGACTGGATCTCGGCCTATGCGATGGCGGTGAACGAGGAAAACGCCGCCGGTGGGCAGGTCGTCACCGCACCCACGAACGGGGCGGCGGGCGTGATGCCCTCGGTGATCCGGTATTGGCTCGATCATGTGCCCTCGGCCTCTTCCGCGAAGATCCCCGATTTTCTGCTGACCGCGGCGGCGGTTGGCGGTCTGATCAAGACCAACGCCTCGATCTCGGGGGCGGAATGCGGCTGTCAGGCAGAGGTCGGATCGGCGGCGGCGATGGCGGCGGCGGGACTGGCCGCCGTGCTGGGCGGCACGCCTGAGCAGATCGAGAACGCGGCCGAGATCGCGCTGGAACATCACCTCGGCATGACCTGCGATCCGGTGAAAGGGCTGGTGCAGGTGCCGTGTATCGAGCGCAACGGTCTGGGCGCGATCAAGGCGGTGTCGGCGGCCTCGCTGGCACTGCGCGGGGACGGCACGCATTTCGTGCCGCTGGATGCGGCGATCGAGACGATGCGCCAGACGGGCCGCGACATGCACGAGCATTACAAGGAGACGAGCCTCGGCGGGCTGGCGGTGAACGTGCCGAACTGCTGAGGGTGCCTCATTCGTGCTGAGGGCTGCGCTCGACCTCGGGTGGGCGCATGCTCGCTAGGTGGTTTGCACTTTATCGTGCCACCTCTCCCGAAAGCCGAGCGCGCGCAGCTTGCGTAGATGCGCCCTCCCGGGGGGAGGTCGGGCGCGGCCCGGGCTGGTCGCCCTGGCGGGCATCACTCCAATGAAGACCCTCAAAACACGCTCCCCCTTGACTTTTCGCGCCATCACGCGCATTTACCCCCAATCGCCGCGCTGCCGCGTGAGCAAGCCGCGCCCGAGAGAGGCGCATCGGCGATACCTCCCGAGTTCCCATTCACGCAGGGTTCTGACACGCAAGACCGGACCACGCGGGACTAGCCCGCCTGTCCCGAGGTCTGCGTCAACCTGCGCTCCGGACAATCCCGTCCGGGCTGATCGCCGTGCGCATCCCCGTGTCGGGAGCCTCGGCCATAAAGGATAGGCATTGTCCGATTTCTCTTCGCTGGGGCTCTCCCCGGCCATTCTCAAATCGCTCGCACGCGCAAAGTTCACCCAGCCGACCCCGATTCAGGAAAAGGCGATCCCGCTGGTTCTTGCGGGCCATGACGTGCTGGGCCTCGCCCAGACCGGCACCGGCAAGACGCTGGCCTTCGGCCTGCCGCTCATCGACAAGCTGATGGCGCAGCAGGGCAAACCCTCGCCCAAGACCTGCAAGGCGCTGATCCTTGCGCCGACCCGCGAGCTGGTGAACCAGATCGCCGACAACCTCGCGGGGCTCGTTCAGGGCACCAAGATGAACGTGGCCACCGTCGTCGGCGGCCAGTCGATCAACCGTCAGATCACCATGATGCATCGCGGCAACGACATTCTCGTCGCCACCCCCGGCCGTCTGATCGACCTGATGGATCGCGGCGCGGTCGACCTGCGCTACACCCGCCATCTGGTGCTCGACGAGGCCGACCAGATGCTCGACCTCGGCTTCATCCATGCGCTGCGCAAGATCGCGTCGCGCCTTGGCACGCCGCGCCAGACCCTGCTGTTCTCAGCCACGATGCCGAAGCAGATGGAAGAAATCTCGCAAGCCTACCTCACCGATCCCAAGCGCGTGCAGGTCTCGCCCCCCGGTAAAGCGGCCGACAAGATCACCCAATCGGTGCACTTCCTCGACTCCAAGGCCGAGAAGGCCCGCAAGCTGCGCGATATTCTCTCGGCCGATATGGGTGCGCTGACGCTCGTCTTCGCCCGCACCAAGCACGGCGCGGAGAAGCTGATGAAGAGCCTGCGCGCCGATGGCTACAACGCGGAATCGATCCATGGCAACAAGAGCCAAGGCCAGCGTGACCGCGCGATCAAGGGCTTCCGCGATGGTAAGGTCAATGTGCTGGTCGCGACCGATGTGGCTGCGCGTGGGATCGACATTCCGGGCGTGTCCTATGTCGTGAACTTCGACCTGCCCGACGTGCCGGACGCCTATGTCCACCGCATTGGCCGGACCGCGCGTGCCGGTCGCGAGGGCGAGGCGATTGCCTTCTGCTCGCCGGACGAGGCGGATAACTTCCTGCAGATCGAAAAGCTGATGAAGATCGAGATCCCGACTGCGAGCGGCGAACGCCCCTCTGCGGCAGTGCGCCCCTCCGCCCGCGCAGCCCGCGGCCGCGGTCGCGGCGGTCCGCGCTCCGGCGGCAACAAGGGTCGCGGCGGCAAGCCTCAGGGCAAACCGCAGGGGCAGGGTCAGCCGCAAGGTCAAGCTCAGGCCCAGGCGCGCTCGAAACCCCGCACTGACGCCAAGCCCAAGGTCGATGCCGGTGGCAACGCCTCGCCGAAGCGGCGTCGCCCGCGTCGGCGCAATGCAGGCGCTGCGAGCGCGTAAGAATTGGAAAGGCCGCGTCAAGGGACGCGGCCTTTTGCTAATAAGACGCTGTCAGCTGTTGCGGGCTTTGCTGCGTATTTCCTCAACCCCAGTGCGAAGGTCATGGGTGTAAGTTATCGGGGCCGTCTTGATGCCTAAACCCGGAAACTCCACAGTGAAGCTGAGAGTCCCAAACAAACGGACTTGGACCTGAGCATTTGGTCGGTTTCCTTGAAACGCAATTCCGTGAAATGGGGCGCTCGCGGTAGCCAATCCCACCTCAATCAGGGCATCTGCGCTGGCTTCATCTTGATCGGTCAGGATACGTCTGACTTCTTGAAGTGTGTGGTTGCGCAGATAAACGGCCCCGCCAAGAATGAGGGAGACGAATTCAAACGCAATCTTCAAAGGCACAATTGGACTTAGCGCAGGCTCATCGTATGTTGGACGAGCCGGGTGATTTTGCCACCTTTTGATGAAGACTCCGTGTCCGAGGTCCACCTCCGTATTCGGCGGAGCTGCTTCCCAGCTTTTCACAGCACTATTTATCTCGCGATCTGAGGCGCCACTTTTCCCCAGGATGGACCGGATTTTTTGTGCGGCTTCCATCTCGGGGACAATGAGAGAGCTGTCATTTAATTTCGCTGCTCCAAGCACTCGATCTTTTCGCAGCTCTGCCGTTCTATCGTTATCACCGAAACTTTGCTTATATCTCGCTCCAACTTCGAGGCGGTCGCGCAAATCGCTGATGCTTTCGCCATGCTGACCCGCAGCTTTGCGTATCTCGGGGGCAATCCGAGCATCGGCTTCGAACCCGGCGCCGAACCGCTCGTTGCAGCTTTTGCACAGAAAACGACACGTCAGTATCCCGCCAATACTTCGGGGAATAATATGTTCGATGGAGAGATCCGCTTCTTGCATGCAAACGATGCAGCGCGTGTCGTTCCAGTTGAGGCCGCTGGAAATTGTCATGCAGCTCGCTCTCTTTAGGTAGCCCTCACCCCACCTCCGCAAACACCTTCTTCAGCGCCGTTTCCAGCTTCTCGAACATCTCGTCCATCTGAGACTCGGTCAGGATGAAGGGCGGACACAGCACCACCGATTGCCCCAGGGGTCGGCAGATCAGTCCCTGATCGGTGCAGGCATTGGCGATGCGCTCCGAGACCGAGAGCGACCCGTCGAACGGGGTCTTGCTCTCGCGATCCTTCACCGCTTCCAGCGCCCACATGTAGCCCACGCCGCGCAGCTCGCCGATATTGGGGTTTTGCGCGATCTGGGCGAGGCCGGCTTCGAGCCGCGGGCTCAGGCGGCGGACATTCTCGGCCAGCCCCTCGTTCATCACCACGTCGATCGCCTTCAGCGCAATCGCGCAGCCGACAGGGTGGCCCGAGGCGGTGAAGCCGTGGGGGAATTCCTCGATCGCCTCGGAGGCCGCCTGCAGGCGGTCCGACAATTCCGGGCCGAGGATCACCGCGCCCATCGGGAAGAACCCGGCGGTGAGGTTCTTCGACGAGATGATCGCGTCGGGCTGGAAGTCATAGGTCTCGCAGCCCCATGTGTTGCCGGTGCGCCCGAAGCCGCAGATCACCTCGTCGGAGATCAGCGGGATGTCGTATTTCTTGAGGATCTTCGCGACCGCCTGGAAATAGCCCTTGGGTGGCGTGATCACCCCGCCTGCACCCATCACCGGCTCGGCGAAGAAGCCCGCTATCGTGTCCGCGCCTTCCTTGATGATCGTCGCTTCCAGCTCATTCGCGAGGCGCTGGGTGAATTGCTCTTCCGTCTCGCCGTCGTGGCCCTCGCGCCAGTAATGCGGGCAGGTGAGGTGCAGGTACCCCGGCAGCGGCAGGCCGAAGACCGAGTTGTAGGGCTTGCCGGTCATCGAAGCCGAGACCGCCGTGACACCGTGATAGGCGTTCTTGCGGGTCAGGATCTTGCGCTTCTGCGGTTTGCCCTCGGCCCCATGCAGGAACCAGAGCATCTTGACCATCGTGTCGTTCGCCTCGGAGCCGGAGTTGGTGTAGAACACCTTGCCGTCCTCGAAAGGCGAGACCTCGATCAGCTTCTCGGACAGCATCACCGTCTGATCCGACATCCGACCGAAGAAGGCGTGATAGCCGGGGAAACGCGCATATTGCGCCTGTGCCGCCTCGATCAGCCCGGAGTGGTCGAACCCCGCGACCATGTTCCAGAGCCCCGAATTCGCATCGAGATATTTCCGCCCCTCGGTGTCGAAAATGTACGGCCCCTCGCCATGGGTCACGACGACCGCGCCGCGATCGTGGATCGTGGGCAGATCGGTGAAACCGTAGAAGCTATGCGCATCGGCGCGGGCCTGCCAGCTTTGGTCTTTCATCTCGCGACTCCTCCGGGATGGGCGATGGATGAAAGCGAGGCTATCCGCGGCGCGGTCGGCGTCAATGGTCCGCGATGTGCCAGGATGCCGCATGGCTTGCGCGCCGGGGCGGGGCAGGGCAGTCTGCGCCTCAAGCCTTATCGCCTCCCCGATCACGGAGCCTCCCATGCCCGCCCCCAATCCGCGCATCAGCCTCTGGGCGGTCGAGGTCTTCGTGGCCACGGCGGAGGAAGGCGCGACCACCGCAGCCGCGCGCCGCTTGGGCGTTTCGGCCTCGGCGGTGAGCCAGCAGCTTGCGGGTCTGGAGGGAGCCTTGGGCGCGGAGCTCGTGGACCGTTCGGCCAGACCTTTCGCTTTGACGGCAGCGGGGCGGGCTTTCCTGCCTCATGCCGAGGCAATGCTGGACGAATTGGCCCGCGGTCGTGCCGGGGTGGGGCAGGCCGATCCGGCGGGGCTCACGAGTTTCCGGCTGGGCATGATCGAGGATTTCGAGGCCGAGGTGACGCCGCTTCTGCTGGCGGGCATGGCCGACGAGCTCAGCACCTGCCGGTTCGAGCTGGAAACCGGGCCGAGCCACCGGCTGCTGTCGAAGCTCGAAGCGCGCGGCTTGGATGTCGCCGTTGCGGCCGAGCCGCAGGGCGCGGCGCTCGACGGGATCGAGCTGCACCCGCTTCTGACCGAACCGTTCCTCGCCATTCATCCCGCCGATGCACCTGCGAAAAGAGATCCGTCGCTGCCGCTGATCCACTATTCCCAGCGCACGTTGATGGGGCGCCAGATCGCCGCGCATCTCGCGCAAACGGGCAAGGCGCCGCCGCATCAACTGGAACTCGACAGCTATCCCGCGATCCTCGCGCTGGTCGCGGCGGGGCGGGGCTGGACGATCCTGACGCCCTCGGCGGTGCGTCATGCGCCGCGCGCGGGGCTGGCGCTGTCGCCGCTCGACGGGCCGCCCCTGACCCGACGCATCGTGCTGGCGGCGCGCGACGGGATGATGGCCGATTGGCCCGCGAAAGTGGCTGCCCGCCTGCGGGCGTTGCTGCAAGAACGCGTGGTCGGACCGGCGCTGGAAGAAGCGCCGTGGCTGGATGGGACATTGCGGGTCGAGGCGGGCTAGCGCCTCAGCCGATCCCCAGACCTGTCAGGGCGGCGGCCAATTCCTCGCGCGGCAGCATCATCAGGGCTGGCCCCTCCAACATGATCCGCACAGGCCCCGTCGCCCGGTTCGATGTGCCGACCCGCTCGGCGGGCGTGAAGCCGATCCCGTCCAGCGGCCATTGCAGCCCTTCCGAGCGCGCCTTTACCTCGCCGAATGGAAACAAAGAGACCCGCGTGCCTTCCGTCACATCCAGCGAAAGGGACGGGGGACAACGGAAGATCACCTCTTCCTCGGCCAGCATCACGACCCGGTGCGGCGTGCGGATCAGGTCAGTCATCGCGGCCAGCGTGTGATCGAGCCGCATCCCCGTGAAGCCGAGCGCCAGGATGAACGGCGCTTTGATCCGTTGCAGGCATTTCGCGAAATCGGTGCTGTCCTGCTCGGCCACCTGATGCACGCGCGGGCCAAGTGTCGTGCGCGCCGCATCCGACAGGGAATCGAGATCGCCGATCACCGCTTCGGGCTCGAGACCCATCGACAAGGCCCGATCTCCACCGCCATCTGCGGCCACGAGACAGGGGGCGATTGTCAACGCTTCGTCAACATCCGCATGGTTAACTGCGCCGGCGCCGAGAAGCGAAACCCCGGTTGACGAATGGACAATACTGCTAATCATGGGCTGATTGATGACGATTGTGGCAAAGAAAGACAATCGAGACCGGTAAAAAACCTTTCAAATGCCTTCTTTCGTCCACGCGAAAGAACCAGTTGGACAGGAATGTCGACGCATTGAGGTCCAATAGAAAGCGAGTGGTCCATGGTTGGTGCGAGCAAGATCCTGACCGTATCCTACGGCACCTTTTCGTGCACCTTGGAAGGATTTGATGAGCCTTTCAACACGATGAAGGCGATTGCGGAGTATTTCCGCGATCTGGCTGCCGACGACCGGTATTTCGGTGCAGAGCCGCCCCAGCCTGATGCGGAGATGCTTCACCGTATCGCAGAGCGCGAAATTCAGCGCCGGGTCGAAGCGAAAATTCAGGAAAACGGCGTTGTTCTGCGCCAGCAAGACACCCTTCTGGGTGGCGAGGCTGCAGCCGACGAGGCGCCCGCACCCGCTCAGGAAGAGCCGCTGGTGACGTCGGAAGCGCCGCAAGACACCGCGCCTGCCGCCGAAACGCCCGCACAGCCGGAGGTCGCCGAGACGCCCGAGCCGGCAGCCGCGCCCGAACCGGTCGCAGAGCGGCCCGAGCCCGAGATTGAAACCCAGCCCGTCGAACCCGAAGCAGGCTTCGCGCAGCCGGAAACCGTTGCCGCCAAGCTGCAGCGCATCCGCGAAGCCGTGGCCCGCGCTCGCGAGCTTCAGGCCGACAGCTTCGCCGAGGAAGACGAACCCGTTTCCGCCCCCGAGGCGCTTCTGGACCGCTTCGAGACCGAACCGTCGAGCGAAGCCGAAGATTTCGGCTATGACCTCGACATTTCCGGCCCGCTGAGCGCCGAGGAAATCGAACCCGAAGCCTCCGAACCCACGCAGCCCGAGGCCGAGATGCCCGAGGCGGAGGTGGCAGCAGAAGCCTCGGCAGACGCCGCACTCGAACAGATCGCGGAAGAAAACGAAGAAGCGACGGAAGTAGCTCGCGAAGACGAAGACGTCGTCACCGAGGAAGAGCCTGTCGCCGAAACGGAGGAGGCTGACGCCGAGGATATCGCAGCAGCCGAAACCGTTGCCTCGGAAGAGGACGCTGCCGACGAAGCCGAAGCCGCGTTTGGCCCGACCGACGACCAGATGGGGCGCCGTCAGGCGGCCCGCCGCGCGCGCCGTTCGGCCAAGCGTGCCAAACGCATCGCCGCGCTCAAGGCCGCAGCCGAAGAACTCGGTGCGACCGAAGAGGAAACGGTCGAACAGGCCGAGGATCAAACCGAAGAGACCTCGGCTGACACCACCGTTGAGGCCGACGCGCTCGCCGCGCCGCGGATGCGCGCGCGTGTGATCAAGGTACGCCGCCGCGAAACGATCGAAGCCGCGACTGCGGAGGTCGCAGCGGACGCTTCGGAAGAGCTTCCGGCGCAGACCGACGACGCGGCCACGGCAGACAGCGCAGAGGATCAGTCGATCCCGGCTGCCGAGCAGATCGAGGGCGACGGCGCGCAACAGGCATCCGAAGTGGCTGTCGAAGCCGAGCAAGAGGTGGAAGCCGAGGCCGAGCTGGAGGCAGAGGCCGAGGATGACGACCTCGCCGCACGTCTGGCCGCCGAATTGAGCGAAACGACGGAGGAGGCCAGCCCTGCTCCGGTCGCGCCGCAGGCAGAGCAGCCGCAGGACGAAGGTGATCGCGATAGCCGGATGCCGGGGCGCCTCTCGCCCGAGGCCGAAGCCGATCTCATGCGCGAACTCGCCGCGCTGCAGATGGAGAACCTCTTCACCGGCGCCGAAATCGAGACGGCTGACGAAACCCCGGAAGAGGCGGTTGCGCAGGCAGATGTCTACGAAGACCTCGAGCTGCCCGATATCGACCTGTCCGATCTGGAAGACGAGTCGGTCGACGCGCCGCTGGTTCTGACGCAAGACGAGGCCGCCGCGCCCGAAGCGGAAGAGCCCGAAGCAGCCACCAAAACCGCATCGCTCGACGCGCAAAACGTGCTGGTTCTGGGCAACGCGATCATCGCCGAAGAGGCCGAAGCCGAAGCGTCGGAAGACGAAACCGTCGCCGAGGATGAGGCCGAGGATATCTCCGCCGACGTCTTCGCACCCGCATTTGACGCCGAGGCCGCAGAAGAGGCCGAAGCCGAGGACGCGGAGGCAGAGGCCGAAACCGTCGAAACCGCCGATGCGGAAGACACGGAAGAGGCAGAAGCCCCGACCGAGGTTGCTGCGCGCGAGGCCGCGTCGCTCTCCGAGGAAGAGACCGACCGCGAAGCCGAGGTGGATCGCCTTCTGGCCGAGGCCGACAAGCAGGCCGAAGTCGTCGAAACCCGCCGCCGCTTCTCCGCGATCGCGCATCTCAAGGCCGCCGTCGCCGCGACCGTTGCGGATCGTCTTGCCAAGGGTCAGGACACCGCGAAAGGGGGCGTCGAGGATGAGGACGGATCCGAGCCTTACCGCGCCGATCTGACCCAGGCCGTGCGCCCGCGCCGCCCGGTCAGCTCGGGCGAGACGGCATCGCGCCGTCCCGATCCGTTGCGCCCCGCGCCGCTGGTTCTGGTTTCCGAGCAGCGCGTCGATGCGGAGGAAGCCTCGGAGGTCGAGGAGGTCGAACAGCCGGCTGCTCAGCCCGCCGCCGCGATCCGTCCGCGCCGTGTCTCGGCAGGTCAGTTTGCCGCTGCCCAAGGCGACGAATCCGAAGCCACGCCGATGAATCCCGAGCAGGCGACCAGCTTCGCCGAATTCGCGGAAAGCCTTGGCACGCAGGGCCTCTCCGATCTGCTGGAAGCCGCCGCCGCCTATACTTCGGCCGTGGAAGGGCGCCCGCATTTCTCGCCGCCGCAGATCATGCGCAAGCTGTCCGTGATGGACGATGCGGCTGACGTGCCGCGCGAAGAGCGGATGCGCGTCTTCGGCCGCCTGCTGCGTCAGGGCAAGATCACTAAGGTGAAGCGCGGCCAATACGCGATCACCGAAGCCTCGCGCTACTGGGACGAGGCGAAGATGGCCTCGGGGCAGTAAGCCCGGCGACAGATCAGAAGGGGCGGTCCTGCGGGGCCGCCCTTTCTCATTGGATCAGTACAGCCGCGCGCGCAGGCACTGGATCAACACGCGCGCGCCGGGGCCGATCAGCGCGTCGGGGAAATCGTAATCCGGGTTGTGCAGGGCCGGGCGGTCGCCCGCGCCCAGAAGCGCCATCGCGGCAGGGCCATGATCGGCGAAACGCCCGAAATCCTCGGAGGCGCGCATCGGCAGATCGGTTTCGGTGGTTTCGATGCCTTCGGCCTCAAGCGCCGCGCGCAGAATTTTGGTCGCTTCGGGAGTATTTTCGCAATGGCGAAAGATGTCGTGATAGGTGATCTCGCGCTCCAGACCGAGCGCTTCGGCAGCCTCATGCACCATCGCCTCGGCTTTCTCCACGAGCCCCGCCATCCCCGCATCGCGCTGGGTGCGCAGGGTCGCCCACAGCTCCGCCGCGCCGGGCGCGACACCGAAGGCGGGTTCGCCGAGCCGCGCATGGGTGATCGTCACGCGCGCGAAATCGGGATCGCTCTGGTGCAGATCGTTGCCGAGCGCCGTCAGGTCGGTCAGCAGCCGGGCCAGCGCCGAGGCGGGGGAACGACCGCTTTCAGGCAGCGAGGCATGGGCGGTCCACCCCGTGAGCGTGATTTTCATACCGCGCGAGGCGCAATTCATCACCCCGTCCTGCAGCGCCGCCGCCCCGAAGGGCACGCCGGGCATATTGTGCAGCGCGAAGGAGAGATCGGGCGCGATCTCGGCAAAGCGCGGATCGGCGATCACGGCCGCAGCCCCCGCGCCCGTCTCTTCGGCGGGTTGGAATAGCAAGATCGCGCGGCCGCGGATGGGTCGATTGCGCGACAGCCAGCGCGCCACGCCTGCGAGAATCGCCATGTGACCGTCATGGCCGCACAGATGCCCCTTGCCGGGAAAGTTCGACCGGTAAGGCGGCGTGCCGGTCTCGTGGATCGGCAGCGCGTCCAATTCGCAGCGTAAGAGAATCGTCGGGCCGGGCTCCGCCCCCTCGTAGATCGCGGCGATGCCATGCCCGCCAAGCTCGGTCAGCGTCCGGTCGGGGGCGGTCGGCAGCAGCATCGCGACGACACGCGCGGCAGTGTCGCGTTCCTCGCCGGAAAGCTCGGGGTCCTGATGCAGACGGTGCCGCCACGCGGTCAGTTCCGCGATGTCGGAATTGGTCAGGCTGTCGGGCGGGAGGGGGCAGGGCGCGCTTGTCATCGGGCTAATTTGCCCGTTTTTCGGCGCGCCCGCCAGAGGGTGTCACGGCTGCGACGGATCGTCGGGATCGTCCTTGCCGACGCCTTTGAAGATCGGCTTGAGCGGCGCGATCCACAGCAAGCCAAGCACGACATAGACGCCGAACTCGGCCCAGATCGGCAGCCGCCCCCAGCGCGCGCCCGCCCAGTTCACCACCGTCACCGCGACGACGATATAGGCGGGCAGCCCCACGACGAGGGCCAGCAGCGAGAGGCGGCGTCGGGCCTTGTAGCTCAGCGCCATCGGATCAATCCGCGAAGGGGTCGGTCACGAGGATCGTGTCGTCGCGCTCGGGCGAGGTCGAAAGCATCGCGACCGGGCAGTCGATCAGCTCCTCGATCCGGCGGACATATTTGATCGCCGCCGCCGGCAGATCGGCCCAGCTGCGCGCGCCTTCGGTCGATTCGGCCCAGCCTTCGATCTCTTCATAGACCGGCACGCAGCGCTTTTGCTCTTCGGCGGCGGTCGGCAGATAGTCGAGCGTCTCGCCGTCGAGCTCATAGCCGGTGCAGATCTTGATCGTCTCGAACCCGTCGAGCACGTCGAGCTTGGTCAGCGCGATGCCGTTCACGCCCGAGATCGCGCAGGTCTGGCGCACCAGCGCCGCGTCGAACCAGCCACAGCGGCGCTTGCGGCCCGTGACGGTGCCGAATTCATGGCCGCGCGTGCCGAGGCGGTTGCCGTCTTCGTCGTCCAACTCGGTCGGGAAGGGGCCTTCGCCGACGCGGGTGGTGTAGGCTTTGACGATGCCGAGGACGAAATCGATCGCACCCGGACCCATACCGGTGCCCGCTGCGGCCTGACCCGCGACCACGTTCGACGAGGTCACGAAGGGGTAGGTGCCGAAATCGATATCCAGCAGCGAGCCCTGCGCGCCTTCGAACAGGATGCGCTTGCCCTGCTTGCGCTTCTCGTTGAGCACTTTCCAGACGGGGGCTGCATATTTCAGAATCTCGGGCGCGACTTCCTTGAGCTTTGCGATCAGCGCGTCGCGGTCGATGGCTTCGATGCCGAGACCCTTGCGCAGCGGATCGTGGTGCTGCAGCGCGCGGTCGACGCGGGCCTCCAGCGTCGCGTCATCGGCGAGGTCTGCCACGCGGACCGAACGGCGGCCCACCTTGTCTTCATAGGCCGGGCCGATGCCGCGACCGGTGGTGCCGATCTTGGTGCCTTTCGAGGCCGCTTCCTCGCGGGCACGGTCGAGTTCACCGTGAATTGGCAGGATCAGCGGGGTGTTTTCCGCGATCATCAGCGTCTCGGGGGTGATCTCCACGCCCTGGTCGCGGATCTTCTCGATCTCTGCGAGCAGGTGGAACGGGTCGAGCACGACCCCGTTGCCGATCACCGAAAGTTTGCCGCCCCGCACCACGCCCGAAGGCAGCGCGTTGAGCTTGTAGACCTTGCCGTCGATCACGAGCGTGTGGCCCGCGTTATGACCGCCCTGAAACCGCGCGATCACATCCGCGCGCTCGCTGAGCCAGTCCACGATCTTGCCTTTCCCCTCGTCACCCCATTGGGCGCCGACGACGACGACATTGGCCATTGCTCTCTCCTTGGCAGGTGTAAAACCGCGCGAGGTATAGCGGCTGAGCGCGCGGTGCGAAAGCCCGCATTTGCGAGAGGTGGTTCGCTCTATTCACGCGTGACGCGCGCGCGAGGGGGCGGGTGCCTCCGGCGGAGATATTTGGGCCAAAACGAAGGGGAGGGCGGATGCAGGCTGCGTGGCTGTGCCGATTTGACCCCGCGAAAGCCGAAAATACACCTCTGCGGCCTTGCACCCTCAGTCTCATCCGCCTAGATAGGCGCGTCGCAAGAAAGAAGGCCCGACCCGTTCATGGAAAACGTCGTTCTCTCGATCCATCTGATCCTCGCACTGCTGCTGATTGGCGTGGTGCTGCTGCAACGCTCCGAAGGGGGTGGCCTCGGCATGGGGTCGTCCAACAGCTCCGGCGGCGGTGTCGGCGGGCTGATGACCGGTCGGCAGGCGGCCAATGCGCTGACTCGCGTGACCTGGGTTCTGGCCGCTGGCTTCTTCGCGACCTCGGTGACGCTGACGGTTCTGGCCGCGCAGAAAGCGGGTAGCAGCTCGGTGCTCGATAGCGCCGCGCCCGAGCAGAGCGCTCCGGCCGAGACCACGCCGGCCAATGACACGACCGGCTCGACGCCGTCGCTCGACGTGGTGATGCCGCCGCCGGCAAGCGGTTCGGATTCCTCGACCGGCGGAAACGCGGGCGAAACCACGACGGATACGCAAAGCGGTCCGGTTACGCCGCCCGCCGCCAACTAAGCCGTCACATCAGCCTGAAAACCGGTTCGCACCCACAAAACGTTGCGGGTGCGTCCTATCCAAACTCAATAGCTTGCGGTCTGGTTGCGGGCAGGCCGCGAATCGTGTAAGCATTAAATCCCGTGATCCTGACCCTCTTTGGGGCAGGGAAACCATTCGAATTTCGCAGATCACGGGGGTCTTCATGGCACGTTATGTCTTCATTACCGGCGGCGTTGTCTCGTCGCTCGGCAAGGGTTTGGCATCCGCCGCCTTGGGGGCATTGCTGCAAGCACGCGGCTTTTCGGTTCGGCTGCGCAAGCTCGACCCGTATCTCAACGTCGATCCGGGCACGATGAGCCCGTTCGAGCATGGCGAGGTCTTCGTCACCGATGACGGGGCCGAGACCGATCTCGACCTTGGCCACTACGAACGCTTCACCGGGGTTTCGGCACGCAAGACCGACTCGATCTCTTCGGGGCGGATCTACACCAACGTGCTCGAGAAGGAGCGCCGCGGCGAATATCTGGGCAAAACGATCCAGGTGATCCCGCACGTCACCAACGAGATCAAGGACTTCCTAGATGTCGGCGATGACGAGGTCGATTTCATGCTCTGCGAGATCGGCGGCACGGTCGGCGATATCGAGGGGCTGCCCTTCTTCGAAGCGATCCGCCAGTTCAGCCAGGACCGTCCGCGCGGCCAATGTATCTTCATGCACCTCACGCTGCTGCCCTATCTGGCGGCGTCGGGCGAGCTGAAGACCAAGCCGACGCAGCACTCGGTGAAGGAACTGCGCTCGATCGGCCTGCAGCCCGACGTGTTGGTCTGCCGCTCGGAGCAGCCGATTCCGGAGAAAGAGCGCGGCAAGATCGCGCTGTTCTGTAACGTGCGCCCCGAGGCGGTGATCCCGGCCTATGACCTGAAGTCGATCTACGAGGCGCCGCTGGCCTATCACCGCATGGGCCTCGATCAGGCGGTGCTGGACGCGTTCGGCATCTCGCCCGCGCCGAAGCCGGAACTGAGCCGCTGGGAAGACGTGATGGATCGTCTCGACCATGCCGAAGGCGAGGTGCGCGTCGCGATCGTGGGCAAGTACGTCCAGCTGGAAGACGCCTACAAGTCGATCGCCGAGGCGCTGACCCATGGCGGCATGGCGAACCGGGTCCGCGTGAAGGCGGAATGGATCGACGCGGAGATTTTCGAGAACGAAGACCCCGCGCCCTATCTGGAAAACTACCACGCGATCCTCGTGCCCGGCGGCTTCGGCGAGCGCGGCACGGAAGGCAAGATCCGGGCGGCCCAATTCGCGCGTGAAAAGGGCGTGCCTTATCTGGGCATCTGTCTGGGGATGCAGATGGCCGTCATCGAGGCCGCGCGGAACCTCGCGGGCGTCAGCGATGCGGGCTCGGAAGAGTTCGACCACGAGGCGGGCAAGAAGCGCTTCACCCCGGTCGTCTATCACCTCAAGGAATGGGTGCAGGGCAACCACCGGGTCGAGCGCAAGGTGACCGACGACAAGGGCGGCACGATGCGTCTGGGCGCTTATTCGGCCGCGCTGAAAGAGGGCTCGAAGGTCGCCGAGGTCTACGGCTCGACCGATATCGAAGAGCGCCACCGCCACCGCTACGAGGTCGACATCAAGTATCGCGAGCCGCTCGAGAAATGCGGCATGACCTTCTCCGGCATGTCGCCCGATGGCCGCCTGCCCGAGATCGTCGAGCATAAGGACCATCCGTGGTTCATCGGCGTGCAGTTCCACCCCGAGCTGAAATCGAAGCCCTTCGCGCCGCATCCGCTGTTTGCAGGCTTCATCAAGGCCGCGCGGGATCAGAGCCGGTTGGTGTAAACCGGTCCCAAGCTCGAAATTGAATAAGCCGCGCTCAGCTTTGCGCGGCTTTTTTCTTTTTCTTCTTGGAGGTCTTGGCCGCGGGCTTTTCCGCTTTGCCGCCGCCGCGCGCCGGGTCGATGTGGCGGGCAAGCTCGGCCGGGTCGAGGCGGATCAGCGCCTGGATGTATCCCGAGGCCGCGTCGAGCAGCTCGCACAGGGCCGCCGCGCGCGGATCGGCGCTGCGGGCTTCCAGTGCGGAAAGGTGGTCGCGCGCGGGGCCGATGACGCGACGCTCGCGTTCGGCCAGCATCAGGCGTGCCAGTTCCCACGGCTCGGTGGGCGCCACGAAGAAATCCTTGCGCGAGCCCGGCGAGCGGGCGGCCTGCACGAGACCCGCATCGCGCAATTCTTTCAGAGCGGTCGAGACATTGGAGCGCGACAGCCCAAGCTGCGTCACCAGATCGTCGGCCGAGGGCGCTTGCGCCGCGCGCCAGATCGCGCCGAGGCAGCGGCCCGCGGGGCGGGAAAATCCGAAACGGGGGGCGAGTTCGGCGAAGGCTTCGGGCAGTTCGGTTTCATTCATGCATCCATCCTCTGCCGCCTATTTTCGCCGCTCGGTTACGCGCCGGGTCGGCGCGCCGCGGACAGCCCCGCGATCAGCGCGGCCTCCCCGTCGCCCAAAGTGACCTGCGCGCCCTGCGCTTGCAAGCCGCGGGTGCAAATTTCCGACCAGCCGGGGGCGGAGGCGGAGGACAGCGCGAGCACGGTTTGCCCGAGCCACCACGGTTTCGCTGCGGCGAGTTCCGCGCCGAGCACGGCGCCAGTGGCGCGCGGGGCGGGACGTCCGAGGCTGAGGGGCGCCAATTCGCGGGCGAGGCGCTCGGGGCGCGAAAGCGTATCGGCGAGGGCTGCGTCGAACCCGTCGCCTGCCTCCAGCGGTGCGCCAAGAGCGGCCAGCATCGCGGCGGAGCCTGCGCGCATCGCGCTGACCACTTCGCCCGCCGAGATATGCGCCCAGATCGCGCTTGCGCCGCAGATCCAGATCACGCCATCGAATTGCGGGAGGCCGGCGAGGATGCCGGCGATCCGGGCCGCCTCGGGGGCGGTGATCTCGGTGCCGTCGCTGTCTTGGATCAGGCCGGGCAGGGCGGGATAGCTTTGCCCGCCGATTTCGGTCAGCGGCAGCGCGCCTTCGGGGCGAGGGGTGCAGGGCAGGGCGCGCGGGGCAGGGCCTGCAGCGGAGGCCGCCACGATCGCAGCGGCCCCGTCGGGCAAAAGCGGGCGGGCGGCGGGCCCGGATTTGCGGTCGCTCACCGCCCCGTCCGAGACATGTGCAGCGCGCCAGCGCCCGAATTCTTCCGTAAGTGCGATCCAATCAGCCATGGCGCATCAGATCGCACGGAGGTGGTGCGGGATCAACCCTGCGACAGGCAGGCGGTGATCGTGTCCGCCATTCCCTGCATCAGGTCGTTGTACAGGCCGGGGCCATAGGTCAGCGCGGTGCCGGACGGATCGAGCGGCTTGCCGAGCGTGACCGGCGTCCCATCGACGAGGATTTCGACCATTTTCGGGTCGTGGTTCGCCTCCGGGAAAGCACAGACGGCATCCTTCGCCGAGGCCTCGTCGCGCAGGCTCACGAGATGGGCCGCGCCGGGGGTCGAGGCGTCGCTGGGGGCGAGCGCACCCATGATGGTCAGCCCGTAATGATCGGCCAGATAGCCATAGGCCGCGTGATAAACGAGGAAGGGCTTATCCGCGACGGGGGCGAATTCAGCCTTGAGTTTGGCGTCGAGCGTCTCGATCCGCGCCTGCGCGGCCTCGGCATTGGCCGCGTAGGTGTCGGCATGTTCGGGATCGGCCTTGGAGAGGTCGTCGGCGATCAGGCCGAGCCAGAGCTTCGCATTGTCGGGGTCGAGCCACGCATGGGGATCGGTCATCTGATCGACCTCGGCGTGGTCGTCGTGCCCCGCCTCGGCGTGATCCTCGTCCTCGTCGAGATCGGCGCTGTGATCATGCGGGTCCTGCGCCGAGAAGCTGCGTACATTCGTTCCGGGCGCCTGAAGCAATTCGATCGACTGGCCTTTCCCTCCGACCCCGTCGAGCGCGCGTTCCAGCCACGGCGTTAGCCGCGGGCCGATCCAGAAGACGAGATCGGCGTCCTGCAGATCGCGCGCTTGGCTGGGTCTCAGCTGATAGTGGTGCGGGTCCGAATTCTGACCGAGCAGCACTTCGGGCTTGCCCAGATCGCCCATCACCTGCGCGACGAGCGACTGCACCGGGGGCACATCGGTGACGACGCTGGGCACTTCGGCTTGGGCGAGGGCGGGCAGTGCGGCAAGCGCGCTCACGAGAACGGGAAGGGTGGGGCGCATCGGATGTCTCCTGTCCAACTTGATCTGAGGAGCGGAACATGTATGTTATAAAATCACTCGTCAAGAAGAAATGTGATAAGGTAACGCTCTCGTGGGATCTTCGACCTCTTCCGCCAAGGCTTTCACGCCGCATGACCACAGCCGATGCGCCGGCACGACGCTGGCGCGCGCCGAGGCTGTCGCCGCCGAAAAGGGCGCGCGTCTGACCCCGGTGCGCAAGCGCGCGCTGGAAATTCTGCTGGAAGAACATCGGGCTATGGGCGCCTACGAGGTGCTCGACCGGCTCGCAGAGGATGGGTTCGGCAAGCAGCCGCCCGTGGCCTATCGCGCGCTGGAATTCCTTGTCGAGCACGGTCTTGCGCATCGCGTGCGCCGCCTGAATGCCTTCGCCGCCTGCATGAGCCCGGGCGAGGAACATGCGCCGGTCTTCCTGATCTGCCGCAATTGCGGAGAGGTCGCCGAGGCTGGGCCCGAAGAGGGGGCCGAAGAGGTGCGCCGCGCGCTGCAGGGCGCGGCGGAGCGGCTGAATTTCCATGTCGAGCGGGCGACCGTCGAGGCGCTGGGGCTGTGCCCGAACTGCGCCGCTGAGGAGGCGCAATGAGCGAGTTGATCACGGCGCAGGGCCTGAGCGTGCGCCATGGCGAGGTCGAAGTGCTTCACGGCGTCGACTTCACGATTTTCCCGGGCGAGATCGTCACTGTCGTCGGGCCGAACGGGTCGGGCAAATCGACGCTGATCCGCGCCCTGATCGGACTGGAACGCGCAGCGCGGGGCAAGGTGAACCGTCAGGCGGGGCTGCGGATCGGCTATGTCCCGCAAAAGCTGCATGTCGATGCGAGCCTGCCGTTGACGGTGCGCCGCTTCCTGTCGCTGCCCAAGCGCGTCTCGAACGCGCGCGCCGAGGCCGCCCTGGAACGCACCGGCGTGCCGCATCTGGGCGCGCGGCAGATTTCGCGGCTCTCGGGCGGGCAGTTTCAACGTGTGCTTCTAGCGCGTGCCTTGCTGTCGGAGCCGCAAATCCTGATCCTCGACGAGCCGACGCAGGGGCTCGACCAGCCCGGCACGGCGGGGTTCTACAAGCTGATCGAAGAGGTCCGTCAGGAAACCGGCTGCGCGGTGCTGATGGTCAGTCACGATCTGCACGTCGTGATGTCGGCCTCGGATCGGGTGATCTGCCTCAACGGCCATGTCTGCTGTCAGGGCACGCCGAAGGTGGTGGCCGAGGCGCCGGAATATCGCGCGCTGTTCGGGATGGGCACGCAAGGGGCCTTCGCGCTCTATCAGCACAGCCACGATCATGGCGAACATGCGGATCACGCGACCTGCGGCCACGATCACGACCACGCCCATGACGAGGCACAAGACGGCACTCAAACCCACGGGCAGGCGCATGTTTGACGATTTTCTTTTCCGCGCGGCGCTGGCCGGGATCGGCCTGACCTTCGCGACCGGCCCCTTGGGCTCTTTCGTGGTGTGGCGGCGGATGGCCTATTTCGGCGATGCGACGGCGCATGCGGCGATCCTCGGCGTGGCGCTGAGCTTCGCTTTCGGTATTTCGGTCTATCTCGGCACGCTCGGCGTGGCGCTGGCGATGGCTCTCACCGTTGCGCGGCTGTCGGGGCGCGGCCATGCGATGGACACGCTCTTGGGTGTGCTCGCCCATTCCGCACTGGCCTTCGGCCTCGTCGCGGCGTCGCTGCAATCGGGGTTGCGGGTCGATCTGTCGGCATGGCTGTTCGGCGATATTCTCGCCGTGTCGCGCAGCGATCTGGCCGTGGTCTGGGGTGGCTCGGCCGTGGTCGTGGCGCTGTTGGCATGGCGCTGGCAGGGGCTGTTGACCGCGACGATCAATGACGAGTTGGCGATGTCTTCGGGGCTCGATCCGCGGCGCGAGCAGATGGCGCTGACCATCGCGCTGGCGCTGACTGTGGCGGTGGCGATCAAGATCGTCGGCGCGCTTCTGATCGCGGCGCTGCTCATCATCCCGGCGGCGACGGCGCGGCAATTCGCGCGCGGGCCCGAGGCGATGGCGGCGGGCGCGACCGGGGTGGGGATCGCTTCGGTGCTGCTGGGGCTCTGGGGGTCGTTGCAGTTCGACACCCCTGCCGGTCCGTCGATCGTGGCGGCCTCGACCGTGCTCTTCGTACTGTCCTTGCCGCTGCGTCGCGCGCGCTAAGCCGCGCTGCCGCTTGCCATTTCCCCTCCCGCGCGTTGAGATGCGCGGCAAAGGAGCCCCGATGGATCACCGCAGTTTCAAGACCCCGGCGCAGATTTTCGTCGACCTCGCGGAGGGCAATCCACAGCGTCGCATGGCTTTCGATCCCGCGCAGCGGCGCGCGGCGCTGCAGGCGCTCTCGCGCGCGATCCACGATTGCGAAGCGGAGATCCTCGCGGCGCTGGCGGAGGATTTCGCTAAGCCCGAGGCCGAAATTCGCCTGACCGAGATCCTGCCCGTTCAGGCCGAGATTTCGCACGCGCTGCGCCACCTGAAGACGTGGACGAAGGTCCGCCGGGTGCGCCCGACCCGCGCCATGCTGGGCACCCGCGCGCGGATCGTGCCCGAGCCGAAGGGCACCGCGCTGATCATCGCGCCGTGGAATTACCCGCTGGCACTGTCGCTCGGTCCGCTGGTTTCGGCCATCGCGGCGGGCTGCGCCGCCATCGTCAAACCGTCCGAGCTGGCCCCGGCCAGCGCCGCCGTGATCGCGCAGATCGTGGAGGAGGCGCTGCCCGCCGATCTCGTGCGCGTGGTGCAGGGCGGGGTCGAGGTCAGTCAGGAACTGCTCGACCAGCCTTTCGATCATATCTTCTTCACCGGCTCGCCGCGCGTGGGCAAGATCGTGATGGCGGCGGCGGCGAAGCATCTGACGTCGGTGACGCTGGAATTGGGGGGAAAATCCCCGGTCATCGTCGGCCCCGGTGCGGACCTGAAAAAGGCCGCGCGGATGATCGCCTGGGGCAAGTTCGCGAATGCCGGTCAGACCTGCATCGCCCCTGATCACGTCTATGTCGCCAAGCAGATCGAGGCCCCGTTTCTGGCCGAGCTGAAAGCCGCGATCGCGCGGATGTATGGCAAGACGGAAGAGGCGCAGGCGGCCTCGCGCGACCTCGCGCGGATCATCAACCCGGATCATTTCGCGCGCCTGATGGGCATGATCGAGAGCGCGCAATCCGCTGGCGCAAAGGCGCTGACCGGGGCCACCAGCGAGGCCGCGAGCCGCTATATCGCGCCCACCGTCCTGATGGGCACCGACCCGTCGATGCGCGTCGAACAGGAGGAGATTTTCGGCCCCGTTCTGCCGGTCATTCCGTTCGACGATGCGGCGGATGTGGTGGCGCGGATCGAGGCCGGGCCGAAGCCGCTCGCCCTTTATATCTTCGAGCGCGACCGCGGATTGATCGACCGGCTGCGCCGCGCGACCAGTTCCGGCGCGGTGGGCGTCAATGTCGCGCTGGTCCATTACCTGCACCAGAACCTGCCCTTCGGCGGGATCGGGAATTCGGGTGTCGGGGCGGCGCATGGCCATTGGGGCTTCGAGGCCTTCACCCATCTCAAGCCTGTGCTCGAGAACCGGTTCGCGCCGCTTGCGATGCTGATGCCGCCCTATCGGAGCGGACGCATGGCGAAGCTTGCCCAGAAATTCCTGCGCTAAGTCCGACTGCAGATTTCACGCGTGATCGCGTTCCGCCACAAGCCCGTGTAATCGCTCCGGTTGGCGAAATCGCGCCCTAGTTGAACCCTTGTGATTAATAAGAAACAGGGGATTAACCAATGGCATCAACAGAAACGATGGCCGGAGGAGGCAAACTGCGGCGTGACGCCGGGGTCATCGGGCTGCTCTTTGCCTCCACCACCTCCATGATCGGCTCGGGCTGGCTCTTCGGGGCCTATCACGCCTCGAAAATCGCGGGGCCGCTCTCGGTCTGGTCCTGGGTGATCGGGGCGGCGATCATCATGCTGATCGCGCTGTGCTTTGCCGAACTCTCCACGATGTTCTCCAAATCCGGCGCGCTCGTCCATATGAGCCATGCGAGCCACGGCGCGACGCTGGGCCGGCTCTGGGGCTGGATGCTGTTTCTCAGCTATGCGCCGGTGCCTGCGGTCGAGGCCGAGGGGATCGTGACCTATGCCAACAACTACCTGCCCTATTTCCTGCGCGGAGACGGGTCGGGCACGCTGACGCTGGTGGGATTCATCACCTCCGCGCTGCTCCTGAGCGTGCTGGCACTGCTGAACCTGCTCGCGATCAAGGCGCTGCTGAAGGTGAATAACACCGTCACGTGGTGGAAGATCGCCGTGCCGCTGATCACCGTGGTCGGCCTGATCGCGGCCTCGTCCCATTGGGGCGTCTGGCATGCGGCACCGGGCACCTACAAGGCGCAGGGCATGTTCACCGCCATTCCCGCCGCAGGGATCGTGTTCTCCTTCCTTGGCTTCCGCACCGCGATCGACCTGGGCGGCGAGAGCGCCAATCCGGGCCGCAATATCCCGATGGCGGTGATCGGCTCGGTCATTCTCGCCGCGATCGTCTATATTCTGCTACAGGTGGCCTTCATCATGGCGCTCTCACAGGGCGATCTGGCGAATGGCTGGGCGTCGTTGAGCTTCAAAGGCTCCGCTGGTCCCTTCGCCGGTCTCGCGGCGACGCTGGGCATGGGATGGCTGGCGCTGCTCCTTTACGTCGACGCTTATGTCTCTCCCGGCGGGACGGGGCTGATCTACGTCACCGGCGGCTCGCGTATCCTCTATGCGGTGGGTGACACCGAGAGTGGGCCGAGCGCACTGACCCACACGACCCGCCACGGCGTTCCGTGGCTGGCGGTTGCGGTGATGTGGGCCGTGGGCGTGTTCTTCCTGCTGCCCTTCCCGGCATGGCAGCTGCTGGTGGGCTATATCAGCTCGATCACGGTTCTGACCTACGGCCTCGGTCCGATCGTCCTGATGGTGCTGCGTCGCAGCCAACCCGATGCCGAGCGCGCCTTCCGCCTGAAAGGGGCGGAAATCCTCGCGCCGCTGGCCTTCATCGCGTCGAACCTCGTGATCTACTGGACGGGTTTCTACACCGACTCGATCCTGTTCGGGATGCTGCTCGGGGGTTTCGCGGTCTATGCGGTCGTCTTCCACGTCGTGCAGAAGAAATCCGCCTCCGAGTTCGGCTGGGGGCATATCGGCTGGCTGGCGCTGTGGTTCGGCGGGCTTTGGGTGATCACCGGACTCGGCACCTCGGATCACGCGCTCAATGTGCTGAACTTCTGGAGCGGGATGGGCCTCGTCGCGGTGTGGTCGCTGGTGGTAATCTGGTTCGCGCTGCGCGCGGCTCTGCCCGCCGAGGAGACCGGCGCGCTGATGGAGCGTATCCAGCGCGGTAACTGAGCCTTTGCGAGATGACAAAAGGGCGCGCGGGGATACTCGCGCGCCTTTCTTATGTCCGCTTCACCTTCCAGCGGCGATGGATCCAGAGCCATTGCTCCATGTGCTTGAGGATCATCTCCTCCAGCCCGTCATTGAGCGTCTGCGTCATCGCCTCGGGGGTGCTGTGCGGCACGGGCTTGTCGGCATAGATCTTGAAGTTGAGCCCGTCGGGCTGCCGGATCGCGTAGATCGGCACCAGATCGGCTTTCATCTTCAGCGCCATTTCCGCCGCCGACAGCGGCGTGCGCGCGGGTAGGCCGAAGAAGCTCAGTTCCGCGCCCTTGTTGAAATGCTGGTCGAAGCCGAAGGCGACCATTCCGCCGTCGCGCAGGAATTTCATCATGTCGCCCAGCCCCCGGCGCGAGCGCGAGAACAGCGGCTCTGCGATGGCCGAGATGGTCGAGACATATTGCTCGTTGAAGAGCGGGTTGTTCATCGGGCGGTAGATCGCGCCGACCCGGTAGCCGCGCCCGGCCAGCGCCGCGCGCCACGCGTCGTAATTGCCGAAATGGCCTGCCGCGAGGACGACGGGGCGACCCTCGCGATGGGCGGCCTCCAGCGTCTCGGCGCCGGGGCCCTCGATCGGCAGATCGTGCACGCGGGCCACGAATTCCTCGCCGGAATAAATCTCCGCCAGCATCCGGCCCAGATTGTCGGGCATCTCGCGCTGCAGCCGCTTGATTTCGTCTTCGGACAGATCCGGGCAGGCGATACGTAGGTTCTCGCGGATTTTGCGGGTGAAGCCGAGGATCGGGGCGAGCCGCGCGACCATCCGCCCCGCTGCGGGGATACGCCGCTCGTAGGGCAGGCGCTGGACCAGCCGCATCACCGCCACGAAAAGGGCATTCGAGGCGCGGTCGGACAGGGTGGGTTCGCGGTTCTTCATCGTGTCGAGTGTCAGGCTCTGGCTTGGCGCGCGGCACGGCGCTCACGCGACCAGACATAGAGGCCAGCCCCCACGATCACAAGCGCCCCGGCAATCGTGAACCCGTCGGGAAACTGCCCAAACATCAGCCAGCCCCAGAAGGACGCGAACAGCAGCCCCGAGTAACCGAAGGGTGCGAGCGTCGAGGCTTCGGCCAGCGCGAAGGCGCGGATCAGCAGAAACTGAGACAGGCTGCCCGCAAGCCCGAGACCGAGGAAAACCCAGAGATCGGACAGCGCGATCGGCTGCCAGATGAAGGGCAGGGCGAGCGACGAAAGCGCAAGCCCGGTAAAGGCGGACCAAAGCTGCGAGGTGGCCGCGCTATCGCCGCGCAGGTGGCGCGTCAGCAGCACCGCGCCCGCGAAGCTGAAGGCGGCCAGCAGCGCCAGAAACGCCGCCGGATGCAGCCCGCCGAAACCCGGACGCAGGATGATCATCGCGCCCATGAAGGCCGCCAGAATGCCGAAAATGCGGTGCGGGCCCAGCCGCTCGCCCAGAAACAGCGCCGCGCCCAGCGTCACGATCACCGGGTTGAGATCGCCAAGCGCGGTGGCGGTGGCCAGCGGCACATGTTTCAGCGCGTAGAAGAAGGCCACGATCGCGCCCATCTGGAACAGCGCCCGGCCCAGCTGGAACTTCGGCTGCGCGCTGCGGAGCCTGCGCGGCAGGCTGCCGCGATAGATGAAGGCGAGCACGGCGGCATTCACCGCGAAGCGCGCCCAGACGATCAAGAGCGGGTGATAGCCTTGCCCGAGAAGCTTCGCGAAAGCGTCCATCAAAGTCAGCATAGAGAACGCGCCGAGCATCAGCGCGATCCCCATCCCGGGACGATCGCCCTCGGGATGTGAAGAGGGGGCCACGCCGGGCCCCCTCGCAGTCGCTTTCAACCCGGGCAGAGCCATCAGAGGAGGCTCTTGACCTTCTCGGCCACGGCCTCGGGGGTGATCCCGAACTTCTCGTAAAGCTCACCTGCGGGGGCGGAAGCGCCGAAGCCCTCCATGCCCACGAAGCCGGCTTTCGCCTCGCGGCCACGCTCGCCCAGAAGCCAACGGTCCCACGGCTGGCGCACGGCGGCCTCGACGGCCACACGGACCGAGTTCGGCGGCAGCACGCGCTTGCGGTAGGCCTCGTCCTGCTCGGCGAACAGCTCCATGCAGGGCATCGACACGACACGGGTGCCGATCGCTTCCTTCTGCAGCAGCTCGCGGGCTTTGATCGCGATTTCCACTTCCGAGCCGGTCGCCATCAGGATCACCTGACGCTTGCCGTCGGCCTCGGCCAGAACATAGGCGCCGCGTGCGGTGAGGTTCTGCGGCTTGTACTCGGTGCGCAGCGTCGGCAGACCCTGACGCGACAGCGCCAGAACCGAGGGCGTGCCCTCTTGGTTCATCGCGATTTCCCACGCCTCGGCGGTCTCGATGACATCGGCGGGGCGGAAGGTCAGCGTGTTCGGCGTCGCGCGGCAGATTGCCAGATGCTCGACCGGCTGGTGGGTCGGGCCGTCTTCGCCCAGACCGATGGAGTCATGGGTCATGACGTAGACGGTCGGCACTTTCATCAGCGCCGACAGACGCATCGCGCCGCGCGCGTAGTCGGTGAAGCAGAAGAACGTGCCGCCATAGGGGCGCACGCCGCCATGCAGCCACTGGCCATTCATCGCAGCCGCCATGCCGTGCTCGCGGATACCGTAATGGATGTAGCGGCCCTTGCGGTTCTCCGGGTTGAAGACCGTCATGTCCTTCGACTTGGTCAGGTTCGAGCCAGTGAGGTCGGCCGAGCCGCCGATGGTCTCGGGGCAGGCGGCGTTGATCACGCCCAGCACCATCTCGGACGCCTTGCGGGTCGCGACTTTCGGCGCGGCTTCGGCCTGCTCTTTCTTGAACTTGCGGATCGCGCCGGTCAGCTTCTTCGAGACGCCGCCTTCCATGATGCGGGTGAACTCGGCCTGCTTGTTGGCCGAGAGCTTGCCGAAGCGCTCTTCCCATTCGCCACGCTCTGCCGCGCCGCGGGTGCCGATCGCTTCCCATTGCGACTTCACGTCTGCGGGGATTTCGAACGGACCGTGATCCCAGCCGTAGATCGCCTTGGTGCGCGCGATTTCCTCGTCGCCCAGCGGCGAGCCGTGGGCCGAGTAGCTGTCGGCCTTGGTGGGCGCACCGAAGCCGATGATGGTCTTGCAGTCGACCAGAACCGGACCCTTGGCTTTCTTCGCCTTGGTCAGCGCCTCGTCGATGGAGGCCGGATCGTGGCCGTCGCAGGCAAACACCGTCCAGCCCGACGCCTCGAAGCGCTTGCGCTGGTCGGTCTTGTCGGACATCGACACGCGGCCGTCGATGGTGATGTCGTTATTGTCCCACAGCACGATCAAGTTCGACAGTTCCTGCATCCCGGCAAGGCCGATCGCCTCCTGGGAGATGCCTTCCATCAGGCAGCCGTCGCCTGCGATGACCCAGGTGCGGTGATCGACGAGCTTTTTGCCCCATTGGGCGCGCAGCGCCTCTTCGGCGATGGCCATGCCGACCGAAGTCGCGAGGCCCTGGCCGAGTGGGCCGGTCGTGGTCTCCACCGCGTCGAGCAGGAAATTCTCGGGGTGGCCCGCGGTCAGAGCGCCCGACTGGCGGAAGTTCTTGATCTGGTCGAGCGTCACCTGCTCGTCGCCGCAGAGATAGAGCAGCGAGTAGATCAGCATCGAGCCGTGACCCGCCGACAGGATGAACCGGTCGCGGTCAGCCCATTTCGGGTTCTTCACGTCGAATTTCAGGTGGTTCTGGAACAGAACGGTCGCGACATCGGCCATGCCCATCGGCATGCCGGGGTGACCGGAATTTGCGGCCTGTACCGCATCCATCGCCAGTGCGCGGATCGCGGAGGCAAGTTTCCAATGCTCAGGATGGGCGGCGCGCAGCTCTTCGATTTCCATGAAACGTCCTTTCGCGGGGCAGCTGTTGGATGGGTCCGCGCCCCTGATAGCAGGGATCGGCCCAAGATCAAGCGCGGCCCACAAGTGCTTGGGGCAAAAGGGTGGGCTTGCCCTGTCGCAAAAGGTTAGACTTAACGAAACTCGCAGTCGGCCGCGATTCGGTCATGGCAAGCGAAAAACATGAGGACGAGGAGGCGCGTATGAGTGACATAGCCGAATACGAACGCCGCATCGCTTTCGCGCTAGAGCGGATCGGGCGCGGGGTCGAAGCGCTCAAGCAGCGCGAAGCATTGCAGGCGCAAGCAGCGCAGGATGCCACGCACCAGCCCGAGCCGGAGACCGCGCCGCCCGCCGAGGCGGAATTGCCCCCCGTGCCGGAGGCACCACCCGAAGCGATTGCCGATCCGGGGGAAGTGGCCGAGCTGAAAGCCGCGCTCGCCGCCGAGCAGGAAGCCAATGCGCAACTCTCCGAACGCGTCCGCGCGATCCGCGAGAAACAGGACACCACGCTGGGCGCGATGGAGCGCAAATACGGCGCCGCCGTGCGCGCGCAGGAAGCCGCTTTCAAGGAAGTCGCAGCGCTCAAGCAAGCCAACGCGGCGCTGGTCGCGGCCAATCGCAAGCTGATGGACGAGGGCGTGGCCTTCTCCGAGGAGGCGCTGATGGCCGAGTTGCAAAGCCTGCGCGCCGCGCGCGATGGCGAGAGCGCCGAGCTGGAGCAGATCATCGCGGGTCTCGACCCGATCATCGAAGCGGCGAACCGCGAGGAGGAGACCGATGCCTGAGGTGACGATTTCCATCGGCGGCCGCGATTTTCAGGTCGCCTGCCAAGAAGGTGAAGAACATTTCCTGCGCTCCGCCGCCGGGATGCTCGACAGCGAGGCGCAGGTGCTTCTGGGCCAGATCGGGCGGGTGCCCGAGAACCGGATGCTGCTGATGTCGGGGCTGATGCTGGCCGACAAGGCTGCGGGCATCGAGGACCAGCTTCGCGACGCGATGAATCGTCTGGGCGAATTGCAGGCGAAGATCGACGAGCTGCAGTCGAACCCGGCGCATGTCGAAGTGCCGATCGTGCCGCCCGAAGTGACCGAAACGCTGGCTGAGATCGCCGCGCGCGCGGAGTCGCTTGCCGACCGGGTCGAGGACGACGCGTGAGGCGGGCGCTGTTTGGCGCGGCGTTCGCATGCGTCGCGCTGGCGGGACCGGTCGCGGCGCAAGACGCTGCGCAGGGTGCAGCCCCGGATAGCGGGTCGGTGGAGCGGTTGGAGCCGCTCAACCCGACAACCGGAGATGCCGTTCAGCCGGTGGTGACCGCCACCTATCATTGCGAGCGCGGCGCGGAAGTGCACGCGGCCTACATCAATGACACCGATCCCCAGCGCGTCGCCCTGTTCCTGCAGGGACGGCTCGTGGTGATGAGCCATGTCCGCTCTGCCGACGGCGCGAAATATGCCGAGGATGGCGAAGGCGAGGCGGGCTATGTCTGGTGGACGAAGGGCCACGGCGCGATGCTCGACTGGATCGCCGAGGATGGCGAGGCGCAACCGCTGTTCCGCGCCTGTCAGGAAGACTGAGGGCCGCAACGCGATACGCGCGGCGGCCCTGAAGAAGTCGTGTCAGAAGAACGGAAAGCGTCGCGCGCTTACTCGGCCGCCTTCATCTCGAAACCCTTCTCCAGCTGATCCGACGGCGTGATCGGATACTCGCCCGAGAAGCAGGCATCGCAATATTGCGGGCAGGAATTGTCGCGGCCCTCCGCCTCGCCCACGGCGCGATACAGCCCGTCGAGCGAAATGAATTTCAGGCTGTCCACGCCGACCCAGTCGCGCATCTCTTCTTCGGTCATCTGCGCCGCCAGCAGTTTGTCGCGGTTGGGCGTGTCGACGCCGTAGAAGCACGGCCATGCGGTCGGCGGCGAGGCGATACGGAAATGCACCGACTTCGCGCCCGCATCGAGGATCATGTCCTTGATCTTGCGCGAGGTGGTGCCGCGCACGACCGAGTCGTCGACAAGGACCACCCGCTTGCCGCGAATGAGCGACTTGTTGACGTTGAGCTTGAGGCGCACGCCCATGTTGCGGATCTGCTCGGTCGGCTCGATGAAGGTGCGGCCCATATACTGGTTGCGCGTGATCCCGAGCGCGAAGGGGATGCCGCTTTCCTGACTGTAGCCGATTGCCGCCGGGGTGCCGCTGTCGGGCACCGGGCAGACCAGATCGGCCTCGACCGGGGCCTCGCGGGCCAGCTCGACGCCGATCGCGCGGCGGGTCTCATAGACCGAGCGGCCGCCGATCATGCTGTCGGGGCGCGAGAAATAGACATGCTCGAAGATGCAGAAGCGGCCGGTGGAGGGGCCGAAGGGGCGCGAGCTCTCAATATGGCCGTCCTGAATGACGACCATCTCGCCCGGATCGATCTCGCGGACGAAGTCCGCACCGATGATGTCGAGCGCGCAGGTCTCCGAGCTCAGCACATAGCCATGCTCGCCCAGCTTGCCCAGCACCAACGGGCGCACGCCCAGCGGGTCGCGCACGCCGATCAGCTTGGTCCGCGTCATCGCGACGATCGAGAAGGCGCCTTCCACGCGGCGCAGCGCATCGGCGATCCGGTCGGCATGCTTGCGCTGGATCGAGCGCGCCATCAGGTGGATGATGCATTCGCTGTCCGACGACGACTGGAAGATCGCGCCGCGTTCGATCAGCTCGCGGCGCAGCGCGTCGGCATTGGTCAGGTTGCCGTTATGGGCGACCGCGCAGCCGCCCATCGAGAACTCGCCGAAGAAGGGCTGGATGTCGCGGATCACCGCACCTTTGGAGCCGGCGGTGGAGTAACGAACATGGCCGATGGCGACATCGCCCGGCAGCGTTTCCATCAGGCTCGACTTGGTGAAGTTGTCGCGGACATAGCCGAAACGGTGGGCCGAGTTGAAGCCGGTGGCGGCGTCATGGGCGACGATGCCGCCCGCTTCCTGACCGCGGTGTTGGAGGGCGTGAAGACCGAGGGCCACGAAATTCGCGGCGTCGGAAATGCCGACAACACCGAAGACGCCGCATTCTTCCTTGAGCTTGTCGTCGTCGAAAGGGTGGGCGTAGTGGGTCTTCTGGGCGGCGGGGCAGGACATGGCATCAGCTCCGAATGACGCAAGGGGAGGGCGCTTTGGCCCATTTATAGACAAACGCGAGAGGTGTTAACCCCTCGCGCCTGTAAAACCGTCATGTGACTGACATCAATTGTCGGTCGCCGGAGGCAGTTCATCCGTCCGGGCCGGGGCATCCGCGCCCGGAGGGGCGGGGCAGGCGGCCACAAGTTGTTCGTAACGCTGAACGATCCAGCCGGGTGCATCGGCGGGCATCGATTCGTCGAGCTGGCCCGAGGCGCGCGAGAACACTTTGGCCGAACGCGAGTCGTCGACCACCGGCACGGGATCGTTACTCATCACGCGGTCATAGACCACGAAGGCCACCGCCACGAGGACCACCCCGCGCAGCACGCCGAACAGGAAGCCCAGACCCTGGTCGATCCCGCCAAGCGCCGAGCGTTGCACGGCCGAGGCGAAGAGCGGCGTGAGGATCGAGAACACGACCAGCGCCACGGCGAAGACCACCGCGAAGCCGCCGATCATGCCCAGCTCGCAGCTTTGGCCGATAAACTTGTCGAGGCCTGGGATCTGCTGCACCAGAGGGCGTGCCTCGTTGGCGAAGATATAGGCGACGATCGCCGCTGCGATCCAGCCGACGATGGCCAGCGCCTCGCGCACGAAGCCACGCGAATAGGCGAGGATCGCCGAAAGAATGATGACGACCGCCACGATGGCATCGACAATGGTGAACCCGTCCATTTGCGCTCCTGTGTTCTCGGCGTTAACCGGCGCCGAACATCTCCCCGGTAAATGTCACGAGATCGCCCAGCTTGCGCAGGGACATCCCGCTCGACCCTTCGGCTTTCGTTCCCGAGGGTGCGATCGCTTGTGAAAAACCAAGTTTCGCCGCTTCTTTCAACCTGTTTTCCGCTTGACCCACGGGACGCAGCGCGCCCGACAGGCTGATTTCCCCGAAAATCACCATGTCCGCAGGCAGTGCCACATCTTCGCGCGCGCTAAGAAGCGCGGCGGCGGCGGCGAGGTCCGCTGCTGGCTCCACCACTTTCATGCCGCCCGCCACATTGAGGAACACGTCGAGCCCCGCAAACGGGATGCCACAGCGCGATTCCAGCACCGCGAGAATGGTCGAAATCCGTCCGCTATCGAGCCCGACCACGGTGCGGCGCGGCGAGGCGAGCGTGGACGGTGCAACCAGCGCCTGAATCTCTGTCAGCACCGGTCGCGTGCCTTCGATTCCTGCGAAAACCGCCGAGCCCGGTGCGGGTTGGCCGCGCTCGGACAGGAACAGCGCGGAAGGGTTGGCGACCTCGGCCAGACCCGCGCCGGTCATCTCGAAGACGCCGATCTCGGAAGCCGGGCCGAAGCGGTTCTTCACCGCGCGCAGAATGCGGAACTGGTGGCCGCGCTCGCCTTCGAAATAGAGCACCGTGTCGACCATATGCTCGATTACGCGCGGGCCCGCGATCTGGCCTTCCTTGGTGACGTGGCCGACCAAGATGACGGCGGTGCCGCGCTTTTTGGCGAAGCTCACCAATTCGTGTGCGGCGGCGCGCAACTGGCTCACCGATCCCGGCGCGCTGTCGACATTGTCCGACCACATCGTCTGGATCGAATCGATGATCACGAGGTCGGGACGTTCGGTCTCCAGCGTCGTCAGGATGTCGCGAAGGGACGTTTCCGCGCCCAGACCGACCGGCGCATCGGCAAGGCCGAGCCGTTGGGCGCGCATCCGCACCTGGCTCGCCGCTTCCTCGCCCGAGATATAGAGCGCCTTCACGCCTTTGCGGGCGAAGCTGGCCGTCGCTTGCAGCAGAAGCGTCGATTTCCCGATGCCCGGATCGCCGCCGACCAGAACGGCAGAGGCCGCGACCAGACCGCCGCCCAAGACACGGTCCAACTCTTCCATGCCCGATTTCACGCGGGCAGGCGGGGTTTCCTTCGTGTCGAGCGCGGTGAGCGGGATCACCTTGCCCTTCGCGCCCTTCATGCCAGAGCCGGGCGTGGTCGAGATCGGCGCTTCCTCGTGGATCGAGTTCCACGCGCCGCAGGCGTCGCAACGCCCGGACCATTTGGCATGCGTCGCGCCGCATTCGGCACAGCGGAAGATCGCGGATTGCTTGGCCATAAGGTCAGCTACGTTCCAGATTGGCGGCGATCAGGCTCGCACATTGCTCGGGATGGGTGGCGGGCAGCATATGACCGGCGCCCTCGACGCAGGCCACGCCCACGTCCGGAAGACGCGCAGCGATCGCCTCGGCAACCTTCGGCATCGTCGCGGGCGAGCGGTCGCCATGGATGATCATTGCAGGCGCGTCGATCTGCTCGATCCCATCGGGCCGGGCGATCTGCGCCGGATCCTCGAAATTGGCGCGGGAGATATTCTCGACCATCGGCATGCACGCGGTGAAGCGCTCGCGCTGCGTCTCGGAATAGCTGTCCCACGGCTGGCCGGTGCCCCAATCGCGCATGAAGCCGCGCGCGGCGGGCTCGTAATCGCCCGCTTCCATCAATTGCTCGAAATGGTCCTGCTTGGCCCGCAGATCCTGCCAATCCGGGTCGTCCTCGGGGAGCGCCGCGAACAGGACCGGCTCGATCAACGTCAGCGAGCGCACGGCCTCTGGCGCGCCCACCGCGATGCGCAGCGCGACCGAGGCGCCGAAACTATGCCCGATCAGGTCCACGGGGCGCTCTATGAAGCTGGCCGCGATGCGGGTTACCTGCGTCTGGAAACCGCCCGGCTCGCTCACATCGCCGCGCCACGGCGCGGATTGCCCGTGGCTCGGCTGATCGAAGGCGACGGCGTGGATCTGCTGGCCCAGCGGCGTCAGCGCCTTCGCCCAGAGGTTCGAGCTGCCCAACGTGCAATGGATCGCGATCGCCGGACGCTCGCCCTGACCGAAGCTCTGCCAGAAGACTTCGGCCCCTTGTCGTTGGTCTCTCGGCATTCAGAGCGTCCCCAGGTAGTCGTCGAGCAGCTCCAGATGATCCTGCCCCCAGAACCGCTCATCCGTATCGGTCACGATATAGAAGGGCGAGCCGAAGACCCCGGCCTCGACCGCCTCCTCGAGATTCTTCTCATAGGTGACCGCGCCGTCGAAGAGGCCCGTGGTCGCCAGATTGCCGTCAAAGCCATTGGCTTCCAGCGCTTCACGGATCACCTCGTCCGAGGCGATATCTTTATCCTCGGCCCAGCAGGCGCGCAGGATTGCGTTGACCAGCCCGCCGACATCGCCGCCGCCCGCTTTTTGCGCTGCGATGATCGCGTAAGAGGAGGGCGCGGGGTTCGGCGGATAGCCGGGCGGGGTGGTGTTCATTTCCATCCCGAGCCGCTTCGACCAGCGCTTGAGCTCCTGCATCCGGTACTCCATCCGGCTCTGGTGGCGCTGCGCCGGGCGCACCCCGCCGGTGCGGTCGAACAGGCCCAGAAGGTCGAGCGGTTTGTAAGTCACGTCAGCGCCATGACGCGCCGCGATCTCTTCGAATCGCGGGCCGCCAAGGTAGGCCCAGGGGCTGAACGTGCCGAAATAGTAGTCGATGCGTGCCATTCATAACACTTTCTTGACAGTCGAAATTGCCGCCACGCTACCCCGGTGCTAAGGCAGGCGCAATCAAGCGAATCCCGCCGGCACTGACCGGCGTCACGAAGGAACTGGCCCATGTCCGTCGTCACTGAACCGAAGCTCATCTCCGGAAATTCCAACAAACCGCTCGCGCAATCCATCGCGCGGCGCATGTCGATGCATCGCGGCATGTCCGTCGGTTTGGTGGATGCGCGGGTCGAGCGTTTCAACGATGGCGAGATCTTCGTCGAGGTTTTCGAGAACGTCCGCGGCGAGGATATGTTCATCATCCAGCCGACCTCGAACCCGGCCAATGACAACCTGATGGAGCTGCTGATCATCACCGACGCGCTCAAACGCTCTTCGGCCGATCGCATCACCGCCGTGATCCCCTATTTCGGCTATGCCCGTCAGGATCGCCGCACCAAGGCCCGCACGCCGATTTCGGCCAAGCTGGTCGCGAACCTGCTGACCGAAGCCGGCGTCGACCGCATCCTGACGCTCGACCTGCACGCAGCCCAGATCCAGGGCTTCTTCGACATTCCGGTGGACAACCTCTACGCCTCGCCGGTCTTCGCGCTCGATATCCTGCACAACTTCAAAGGCCAGACCGACGATATCATGGTCGTCTCGCCCGACGTCGGCGGCGTGGCCCGCGCGCGTGAGCTGGCCAAGCGGATCGACGCACCGCTCTCCATCGTCGACAAGCGCCGCGAGAAGGCGGGCGAAGTGGCTGGTATGACCGTGATCGGCGACGTGAAGGGCCAGAAATGCATCATCGTCGACGACATGGTCGACACGGCAGGCACGCTGTGCAAGGCCGCCGATCTGCTGATGGAGCACGGCGCGACCGAGGTTCACGCCTATATCTCCCACGGCGTCCTGTCGGGCCCGGCGGTCGAGCGCGTGACCAATTCGGCGCTGAAATCGCTGGTGATCACCGACTCGATCGAGCCGACCGACGCCGTGAAAGCTTGCCCGAACATCCGCATCGTGCCGACCGCGCCGATGTTCGCGCAGGCGATACTCAACACTTGGTCGGGCACGTCTGTGTCGTCGCTCTTCGAGACCGACACGCTCGTCCCGATCTACGAGGGCATGTATACCCGCGACTGATCCGCGGTTCGCCCGAGACAAGAAAAAGGCCCGGATCTAAGCGATCCGGGCCTTTTTCATTGCGCCCGATCCCGAGCGCCGGGTTACGAGGCTTTCTTGAGCGCCTTCTTCGCCTCTTTCAGCTTCTTTTCCTGACGCTCGACCTTGGCCTTGCGCGTCTTCACTTCCTGCTTCAGCTCCTTGAGCTTCGCTTTCTTCGCCATGATCCGGCTCCTCCGTGTCAATCCCTAGCCTCTGCATCGTGCGGCAACGGTCCCGCGATGTATAGGGCCGGGCGTCGAAGCTATTGTTTTCGCGTCGGCCAAAGGTCGGGCTGGACAGCGCCGCGTGGCGCGGCGATGACTTGAGCATGCGCCTATTCGCTCTCACCGCCCTCGTCATGGTCGCCTTCGCGGCCAATTCGGTGCTCAACCGGATGGCGGTGCATGATGCGGGCTGGGGACCGGCTGCGACAGGCTTCGTACGGCTTGCCTCGGGGGCGCTGGTGCTGCTGATCCTCGCGATCCGGGCGAAGGGCGTACGCGGACTGCGCCTGCCGGGCGCGGTGCTGGGCGCCGGCGTCGCGACGCTGGCGCTTTATATCTTCGGGTTTTCCATTGCGAGCGGGCTGATCGACGCGGGCGTCGGCGCGCTGACGCTGTTCGGGATGGTGCAGATCACCATGTTCGCGGGCGCCCTGTGGCTGCGCGAGGCGATCTCGCTCTGGCGCTGGATCGGGGCGGGGCTGGCCTTTGCGGGGCTGGCGGTTCTGCTGCTGCCTGCCTCGGGGGCGGCCCATATCGACCCGCGCGGATTTGCGATGATGGCGCTCGCCGGGATCGGCTGGGGGCTCTATTCGCTCAACGGACGACGCGCGACCGATCCGCTGGTCGCCACCGCGCTCAACTTCGCACTCGCCACGCCGCTTGCGCTGATCTGGATGCTGAGCGCGGGCGATTGGGGGCAGGGGGCAAGCTGGGGCTGGACACCCGCGATCCTCTCGGGCGCGGTCACCTCGGGGCTGGGCTATGCGCTCTGGTATCGCGTGCTGCCGCAAATCCCCGCGAGCCTCGCCGCCATCGCTCAACTCTCCGTGCCCTTGATCGCCGCGCTGGGCGGAGCGGTGCTGCTGGCCGAAATCCCCTCGGTACGCTTCTGGCTGGCCGCGGCGCTGGTGATCGGCGGGATCGCCCTCTCGCTGAGGCGAAAAACCTGAGCGCATCTCTCGGATTTTCGGGCCGGAAACGGCTTGACCTCGGAACCTCCAGCGCTTCTTTAGTGTTTGACACACGTACCTTCGAACTAATGAGAGGACATCATGGCTTTTGAACTTCCCGATCTTCCCTATGCCCACGACGCACTCGCGGATCTCGGCATGTCGAAGGAAACCCTCGAATATCACCACGACATTCACCACAAGGCCTATGTCGATAACGGCAACAAGGCGATTGCCGGTACCGAATGGGAAGGCAAGTCGGTCGAAGAGATCGTGAAGGGCACCTACCAGCCGAACGCGGTTGCGCAGAGCGGCGTCTTCAACAACGCCTCGCAGCATTGGAACCACACCCAGTTCTGGGAAATGATGGGTCCGGGCAACTCGGCGATGCCGAGCGAGCTGGAAAAGGCGCTGACCGAAAGCTTCGGCTCGGTCGACAAGTTCAAGGAAGACTTCGCCGCCGCAGGCGCGGGCCAGTTCGGCTCGGGCTGGGCATGGCTGGTGAAGGACACCGACGGTTCGCTGAAAGTGACCAAAACCGAGAACGGCGTGAACCCGCTGTGCTTCGGTCAGACCGCGCTTCTGGGCTGCGACGTGTGGGAGCACTCCTACTACATCGACTTCCGCAACAAGCGCCCCGCCTACCTGTCGAACTTCCTCGACAAGCTGGTGAACTGGGAAAACGTCGCTTCGCGCATGTAATTTCCGCGAAACGAATGAATTGGAAGGGCGTCCTGCGGGGCGCCCTTTTTCGTTTTTGTACCCGTGATGATTGCCGGAACGGAAAGCCTGCAAAGCAGGAACCGCGACCCTGCCAAATCGGTTTTCTTGACAGCTACCAGAAACCAAGAGGAGGATGTGATGGCAGAGCGTATTCGTTCCAAGGACGGCAAGCGCGAAACCGAAGAGGTCCTCGGCGAGAAGCCCGAGAATATCGAGACGCCGGAAGGGCAAGGCAGCTCGGGCGGGAACCTCAATCGCAAGGTCGGCACCCGCGACGAGAAGAAACGCCTGGATGAGACTTCGGCAGGCGCGACCCGTCCGTTGGGCGGTGACGAGCGCGACAGCGGTGAAAAGGAGAAGATGTGATGACCAAGCTTTCCAAAGGCACCTGGGTTGTGATCGCGGATGGCGAGAAAGCGCTGTTTCTCGAAAACATGATGGACGAGCAGGATCCCAACCTCGTCGTGCGCCGCATCGACGAGCAGGAGAACCCGCCGGATCACGAGCAGGGCACCGACAGCCCCGGACGTATGGCCGATGACGGCCCCGGCCATCGCTCGGCCTTCCAGGAGACCGACTGGCACGAGCTGGCGAAGATGCGCTTCGCCGACGATCTGGCCGAGCGGCTCTACAAAATGGTCCATAAGGGCCGGATCGAGCGGCTGGTGATCGTTGCGGCGCCGCGCGTCCTGGGCGAAATCCGCTCTGCACTGCATAAGGAAGTCTCCGACGTGGTGGTGGCCGAGATCGACAAGACGCTGACCAACCACCCGCGCGACGAGATCGAAAAGCTGGTGAAGGAAGAGCTCGCGACCGCGTAATCCGCGCCTCGCCAAGATGACAGGAAAAGCGCCGTGCGGGTTTTCGCGCGGCGCTTTTTCATAGGAGATTTGGGAAGGAAGTGGGGGCTTTGCGGTGGTGTCCGAGCGCCACGGACGGCTCAACTAAATATTTTTTCGGACGATTCCGAACAAAAGAAAACGCCGCGCGAGACCCGCGCGGCGTTCGTTGGATGGGGAGGGAAGAGGCGGTTCAGTCGTCGCTCTCGAGGCTCTGTTTGAGCGTCTCGATATCGGGGTCGCTTGCGCGCGGCACGATCCGATAGACCGCGTTGACGAAGCAGAACACGGAGAACCCGAGAAGGCCTACGCAGATCGCCCCGGTGAGGAACTGCCCGAACGGGTGTCCGCGTAGCCATTCGAACACCTTGCCAAGCCCGCCCGCGCTGGAGGGATCGTAGCTATAGGCCGCATAGACGATCAGCGCGCCCATGATCGCGATTACGACGCCCTGCGCCGCAAGCCCCGCCTGCAGCACGATATTGGCACGCCGGGTGACCTCGTTGGCTTTCAGGTGCTTCAGATAGGCCTTGGTGATCCCCTTATAGAGGTAGTAGCCACCCGCGCCGATCACGATCAGCCCGATGACGCCAAGCGCGATGCGCCCCATCGGTGCGCTCAGGATCGTGGAGACCAGCTTGCTCGTCCCGTTGTCGCCGCTGGCGCGCGCGACCAGTGCTGTCACCGCAATGCCGCCGATGCCCAAATGCACGAGGCCACTTACGACGAGGCCGATCCGCGCGAACCAGCCTTTGATGTCATCGCCATAGGCTTCGAGGTCCCAAACCGCATCGACTACACGCCAGATCGCATAAGCCGCCATGCCGAGGGCGATGGCGACCAGCACCACGGCGCCCCAGCCGCTCGACAGCTTCTGCAGCACCTGCTTGGTGCCCTCGGCGCTGCCGCCATGAAACAGCGACCAGAGCGATACGCCGGCGACGACGAGATAGACCAGCCCGCGCCCCCCGTAGCCCGTGCGCATCACGGGCACTGCCCAAGCGAAATCGTCGGGGTCGTGGCTGTCTGTAGCGGACATTGGCGGTCTCTCTCGGTACTGTGAATTGACGCAGACCCAATGCGTGGACAAGCGCACAGGTTCCCGTGAGGCGCGGCCTTTCCTTTCGCCCGCCAATCGGTCAGGGTCTCGCGGTTGAGAGAAGGGAATTTCGATGAACGAGGCGGTCAAGGGCTTCTGGGCGATGGTGACGGCCTGCGTCATCTGGGGGCTGTCGGGCCTCTATTACAAAATGCTCGACGGGATGCCGCCGATCGAGGTGCTTGCCCATCGCACGCTCTGGTCCTTCCTGTTCTTCGCCGTGATCCTCGGGCTGAAAGGCCGCCTTGGCGAGCTTTGGATCGCGCTGGCGGAACGTCGCGGGCGCGGAACGCTGGTGATCGCGACAGCGGCGTTTATGATCTCGGCGAACTGGTTCACCTTCATCTGGTCGGTCCATTTCGGCCATGCGGTGCAGGCGTCACTCGGCTATTACATCTTCCCGCTCGTCGCCGTCGTCCTCGGGCTGATCGTCTATCGCGAGGCGCTGAGCACGCGGCAATGGATGGCGGTCGCGCTGGCGGCCACGGCGGTCATCGTCCTGACGATCGGGCTGGGCGTGGCGCCTTGGGTCTCGCTGATCCTTGCCGCGACGTTCGGCACTTACGGGCTGATCAAGAAGGGGCTGCGCGCGGGGCCGATGGTCTCGGTCTGCGCCGAGGTGCTGCTGCTCTCGCCCGTCGCGCTGATTGTGCTCTGGGGCTATCACGCGGGCTGGTGGGGCAATGCGCCCGGTGCAGGCCATTTCGGCGGCGACTGGAAGACGACGCTGCTTCTGATCTTCTCCGGCCCGCTGACCGGTACGCCCTTGCTGCTGTTCGCCTATGCGGCGCAGCGCGTGCGGATGGCGACCGTGGGGCTGGTGCAATATCTCAACCCGACACTGCAATTCGCGGTGGCGACGCTTGCCTTCGGCGAGACGGTCACGATCTGGCACGCGATTGCGCTGGGGCTGATCTGGACGGCGCTCGCGCTCTATTCCAGCGCCAACCTGCGGATGCGCCGCCCGCAGCCTGCGGCACAGCCCGCCACGCAGCGCGGTTTAGGCGAAAGCTGAGACGAGCGCGCTTTCCAGCTCCGCCACGCTATCGACCGTCACGACCAGCTCGCGCAGCGACGCATCCGCGAAGCCCTCGCCGATGATATGGTCGATCAGCGCCTCGAGCGGGGCCCAGTAGCCCTCGATATTGAGCAGATAGATCGGCTTCTCATGCAGGCCGATCTGGCGCCATGTCAGCACTTCGAACAGCTCATCGAGCGAGCCCGCACCGCCCGGCAGCACCACCACCGCATCGGCATTCATGAACATCACCTTCTTGCGCTCGTGCATCGTCTCGGTGACGACGAAGGTGGTCAGGTCGCGCTTGCCGACCTCGCGCGGGAAGAGATGCTCGGGGATCACGCCGAAGGTGCGCCCACCCGCGGTTTGCGCCGCGCGCGCGACCTCTCCCATCAGCCCGACATCGCCCGCGCCGTAGACCAGCTGCCAGTCGCGCGCGGCGAGCATCTCTCCGGTTTCCTGCGCTGCTGCCGCATAAGCAGGCTTCGCGCCCGAACGAGAGCCGCAATAGACACAGACGGAACGGGGAAGGGTCATGACGGTGTCTCCGAAAATGCATTGTTATTGAGCGGTGATACCGGGGTTGCTAAGTTCCCTCAAGGGACCGGGTGACCTAGCCGCACATAAGAACAGGCGGCAGGCCCCGAGGGATGACGTGAAGGCGGGACTTAAATGAATGAAAACGTGACGGATCAACCAGTCGAGAGCACCGGGCTCGGGGCGGTGAAAGGGGGGGCGGTCGCGCTGCTCCTCGTGGTCTTGGGGCTGGTGCTTTGGGGCGTTCTGCGCCCGGTGGAACGCGAAGGGGCGCAACCATCGGGGACAGATACAACCGCCGCGACCGGTTCCGCAGGGGCGCCGCAAACGGCGCAAGAGGGGGGCGCGGAGACGGCCTCCGGGACCGCCGCGCCGCAAAAGCAAAGCGTGGAAACCGTGGCTCAGGAAGCGGAAGATGCGGCGAGTGCCGTGGCTCCGCTGGCAGAGGAGCCTACGGATAAGCTGGTTGAAACGACTGGTGAGACTGGTGCGGAGCCATCCGCCACGGCAACCGCCACCGGGCCGGACGCTGGGGCTGCCACCGAGGCTGACAGCACCACTGCAAAGGCGGCGCCGGACGGCAAGCCGCTCGCCCAGGTGCAATTCGATGCGCTACGCGCCGCACCCGACGGATCGGTGACGCTCGCCGGGCGGGCCGAACCGAGCGCCAAGCTCGATATTCTGGTTGACGGGAAAGTCGTGGCGAGCACGCTGGCCGATGGCGGCGGCAGCTTCGCCTCGCTCTTCGATCTGCCGCCTTCCGATGGTCCACGCGCGCTCTCGCTGCGGGTGACCGGCGCGGATGGCACCACGCGTGACAGTGCCGAGACGCTCGTGCTGCGTGGCCAGCCGAAACAGGAGCGCCTTGCTTCGGCAGGGGAGAGTGCGACCTCCGGAACGGCTGCGGATGGTGCGACAGATGGAAGCGGCGGGGCGACGGCTTCGGCGACGGATGGTGCGGCGATGACCGACACTGACGCGGGCACGACCGCCGCAACTGGGACCGAGGCGGCCCCCTCGACACCCACGCCGCCGGCAGCGCCGCTCATCGCAGATGCCGATGGCGCGCGGCTGCTCGCTCCGAAAAGCGACGATCTGGTGATCGACACGATCTCCTTCGGCTCGGGCGAGGTTGCGCGCAGCGAAGGGCGCGGCGCGCCCGAGGGCACGACGCTGTCGGCCTATCTCGACGACACGCTCGTCGCCGAGGCGCAGCCGGGTGCGGATGGGCGCTGGTCGCTCAGCCTGCCTGGCTTGGGCACGGGCGAGCATAAGCTGCGGATCGACGCGCAGGATGCGTCCGGCAAGGTGGTCGCGCGGGCCGAGACCGGCTTCGACCAGCCCGACGAGATCCTCGTGGCGAGCGCGGCCGATCCGACCGGTGCGCAGGCGGCTTCGGTGCGTGCGACCGGAGAGGTGGGCGACGCGGTGAAAGTGGTGCAGATCGTGAAGGGCAATACGCTCTGGGCGATCGCGCGCGAGGTCTATGGCGACGGGTTCCTTTATGTGCGGGTCTTCGACGCCAATCGCGACCAGATCCGCGACCCCGACCTGATCTATCCGGGGCAGGTCTTCGACATTCCCGCCCCCGATGCGCAGCCCGCCGAGGCTGCGCAGTAGCGCACAGACCTCTTGCATGGCTGGACTCCTGCGCGCCGCCGAGTAGGTTGCGCGCAGGTTTGCCCGGTGAGGGGCGCTGCCCCGCTCCCTGACGGGAGCCCCCGGGATATTTTAGCCAAGAGGAAGAGGAGGGCGCGATGCCTCCGGCACAGATCACGACCAAGGGCAAGATGAATGCCGAGGAACGCGCCCGCGGCTGGCGCACGATCCGCGCGGTGCTGCCCTATCTCTGGGCGCATGAAGCCCCGTGGGTGAAGCGCCGCGTCGTCTTCGCGATGGTGATGCTGGTTATCGCCAAGATCATCTCGGTCTCGACGCCTTTCGTCTATCGCGAGGCGGTCAACGCGCTCTCGGGCGAGGGCACCTCGGCGGCCTGGGCGCTGGGCATGGGGGCGGTGGCGATCACCGTGGCTTACGGCGTCGCGCGCCTGATGACCGTGGCCTTCGGCGAGCTGCGCGATGCGATCTTCGTGAAGGTGGCGCAACGCGCGCTGCGTCATCTGGCGCTGCAGACCTTCACCCATATGCATCAGCTGAGCCTGCGCTATCACATCACCCGCAAAACCGGCGGCCTCAGCCGGATCATCGAACGCGGGGTGAAAGGCGTCGAGTTCCTGCTGCGCTTCATGCTGTTCTCGGTCGGCCCGCTGATCGTCGAGCTGACGCTGGTGGCGATCATCTTCGCGGTGGTCTTCGACTGGCGCTATGCCGCGGTCGTGCTGGTCACCATCGCGGCCTATATCAAGTTCACCTTCAAGGTCACCGAGTGGCGCGTGAACATCCGGCGCGAGATGAACAAGGCCGATACGGCGGCGAACCAGAAGGCGATCGACAGCCTGCTGAACTTCGAGACGGTGAAATATTTCGGCGCGGCCAAGCGCGAGGCGGAACGCTACGACGAGTCAATGAAGGGCTACGAGTCGATGGCGGTGAAGACCGGCCAGTCGCTCGCGGCGCTCAATGCGGGCCAGACGCTGATCATCACGATCGGGCTCGTGACGGTGATGGTCATGGCCGCGATGCAGGTGCAGGCGGGCACGCTGACGGTCGGCGATTTCGTCATGGTGCAGGCCTACATGATCCAGATCACCATGCCGCTGGGCTTCCTCGGCACGGTCTATCGCGAGATCCGGCAGGCGCTGGTCGATATGGGCGAAATGTTCGATCTGTTGCAGCAACCGGCCGAAATTCAGGACAAAGAGGATGCAGATGTTCTGAAAGTGAAAGGCGGGCATATCAGCTTCGACCATGTTGAATTCGCCTATGACCCGACGCGACCGATCCTGAAGGGGATTTCCTTCGACGTGCCCGCTGGCCAGACCGTGGCGCTGGTCGGGCCCTCGGGCTCGGGCAAGTCGACGATCGGGCGCCTGCTGTTTCGCTTCTACGAGGTGACCGGCGGCGCGATCCGCATCGACGGGCAGGACCTGCGCGATGTGACGCAGGAGAGTCTGCAGCAGTCGATCGGCGTGGTGCCGCAGGATACCGTGCTGTTCAACGACACCATCCGCTACAACATCGCCTATGGGCGCGCCGATGCGTCGGACGAAGAGATCGTGGCGGCCGCGAAGGCGGCGCGCATCCATGACTTCGTGCTGAGCCTGCCCGAAGGCTATGACACGGCCGTGGGCGAGCGCGGTCTGAAGCTTTCTGGCGGCGAAAAGCAGCGGGTGGGTATCGCACGCACGATCCTGAAGAATCCGCCGATCTTGTTGCTCGATGAGGCGACCTCGGCGCTCGATACGCAGACCGAACGCGACATCCAGATGAGCCTGAAGGCGATGGGCGAGGGGCGCTCGGTGATCACCATCGCGCACCGACTGTCGACTATCGCGGATGCCGATCAGATCCTCGTGCTCGACAAGGGCGAGATCATCGAGCGCGGACGCCACGAGGAGTTGCTGGCACAGCGTGGCCGCTACGCCTCGATGTGGGCGCGGCAATCGGCGGAAGAGGAAGACGAGGCAGAGCAAGGGGCGGCGTAAGGCGTGAAGGGCCGCACTCGACCCTTGGGTGGGCGCGCCCATCCCTGCGAGGCTTGGCGCTTTATCTCGAAAGCCCGCAGGTCGGTCGTGCCTGCTCCGACATCGCCAATGCGCCCTCCCGGGGGGAGGGTCGGGCGCGGCCCGGGCTAGCCGCCCGGGCTAGCCGCCCGGGCATTTTCGCAGCTTCACTCCGCCGCGTCGGGCCGTGTCACCAGATGCGGCTTCACGCCGCCTTCGGGTTCGCCATCCTCCCAGATGATCTCGCGGCCACGCATCTTGCGCATCGCACGCTCCAGCGCGAGGTCGCGGGCGGCCCGGCTGTCGATGCCCTGCATAAGTGCCGAAAGCGCCTTGGTCCCGCGATAGGCGCCGGTGTTGAACCAGACCCGGATTGCCAGCAGCGCGGGCGTCAGCACAAGCGTCAGCACCGTCGCGGTGCCAAGGCCGAACACCACCGCCGTCGCCAGTTGCTTCCACCAGAGCGCCGTCGGACTGTCGATCGAATAGCCGCCATTGAAGAAATCGAGCGACAGGCCGAACATCATCGGCGCGAGCCCTGCCATCGTGGTGATCGTGGTCAGCAGCACGGGCCGCAGGCGGGCCTCGGCGGTGCGGATGATCGCCTCGAGCTCGGGCATGTAGCGCGAGAATTCCTGATAGGTGTCGATCAGGATGATGTTGTTGTTCACCACGATCCCCGCCAGTGCGACGATGCCGACGCCGGTCATGATGATCGAGAATTGCTGACCCATCACCAGCATCCCGATCAGCACGCCTGCCGTGGACAGTACGACCGCCAGCAGCACCAGCACTGAATTGTAGAAGCTGTTGAACTGCGCGAGCAGGATCACGAACATCAGCGCCAGCGCGCCGCCGAAGGCGGTCATCAGGAAGTCCTGGCTCTCGTTCTGCTCGACCAGATCGCCGGACCATTCATAGCTGACGCCCGGCGGCAGGGTGGTCTCGGTATCGAGCCACTCTCCCAGTGCCGCGATCCGCTCGTTGCCGGTGATCGGCTGGCCTTCGTCATTGGTGAGGCCCTCTTCGACCCCGGCCTTGATGTCGTAATAGCGGGTCTGGTCGATCCGGTCGATCTGGCCCAGCTTGGGGGCGGGCGTGCGGGTGATGAAATTCGCGAGCGGCACCAGCCCCTCGGAGGTGCGCAGCTTCAGCGTGTCGAGGGTCGACAGAACCCGGTCTTCCTCGGGCAGGCGCACGCGGATCTCGATCTCCTCGTCGGATGAGGGCACGCGCATCGTGTCGAGCAGGATGCCGCGCGTCACCAGCTGCACCATGCCGCCCACCGTCGCCACATCGGCACCAAAGCGACCTGCGCGGGTCACGTCCACGTCGATCACCCAGTCGATGCCGGGCAGGGGGCGGGTGTCTTCGATCGCGGTGACGCCCTTCATATCCGCCATATGTGCCTCGACCTGCCGCACGGCCTTGTCGAGCGCCGCGAAATCATCGCCCTCGAGCCGGAGCTGGATCGGCTTGCCGGAGGACGGCCCGCGATCCTGAGCGAGATATTCGGACTGGATGCCGGGGATCGTGGCGATCTTCGCCATGATCTTCTCCATCACCACATCGCCATCGAGCGCCGGGTCGTCCTTGCGCTCGGCCCAGGGGATCATCTCGACCTGAATCTGGCCGATCGTGTCGCGCGGCGCGCTGGCCCCGCCATTGTTCTGGTTCAGCCCGCCTTCGCCCGCGAAGGAGAAGACCGCGCCCACGCCGGGCGTGCCGATCACCATGTTTTCGGCTTCCTGCAGCAGCGCGTCCTTCTCGGTCAGCGAGAGGTTGCCGCGGCCCCGGATATAGACGATCGCCTGTTCGACCTCGCTGTCGGTGAAGAACTGGGTGCCGTTATTGTTCTTGCCGTAATAGCCGAAGGTCATGACGACGCCGGTCACGATCACCGCGACCACGATCAGCGGCATGATCGGATTGCCCGCGATGGCGGCGGTGAAATGGCCGAAGGGGCGGCGGCGATAGCCCGCCTCGATGGGCTTCGGTTTGCCTTGCGGCTTGGCCGCCGTGAAGGTGATCGAGCTGAGCAGCGTCGCGATCACGAACAGGATCACGCCGGGCAGCGAGGCCAGAAGATTGCCCGAGGCGGTATGCGTGCCCGAGAAGAAGGCCGGGTTGAGCGTCAGGAGCGCGCCGAGGAAGACGAGTCCGGCCGAGACTACGGCAAGCAGCAGGCGCAGCCCGTACGGCCAGCCTTTGATGACCCGCGCGCCCATGTCCAGACGGCGGCTCATCCGGCCCGCGACGCCGCCCACGACGGGCAGGTAGATCAACGCCACGACCAGCGAGGCCGAGAGCACGAAGATGATTGTGACCGGCAGCATCCCCATGAACTCGCCCGGCACGCCCGGCCAGAACAGCATCGGCAGGAAGGCGCAGAGCGTCGTCGCAGTGGACGACACGACCGGCCAGAACATGCGCTTCGCGGCTTCCGTATAGGCGGCCATCGGGCCGGAGCCTTCGGAAATCCGCTTGTCGGCATATTCCACCACCACGATCGCGCCATCGACCAGCATCCCCACCGCGAGGATCAGGCCGAACATCACGATATTCGAGATCGGCACGCCCATTGCGCCCAGCAGCAGGAAGGTCAGCAGGAACGACGTCGGGATTGCGAAGCCCACCAGCAGCGCCGAGCGCGTTCCCAGCGTCGCCAGCACCACGATCATCACCAGCGCGATCGCGGTCAACACCGAGCCTTCGAGCTGGCTGACCATCGCGCCCACGGTTTTGGACTGATCGAGCGAGATGCCCACATCGACGGCGCGTTGCAGCGGCTCGGGCCATTTGCTCTCGGTCTCGGCCACGGTCTTGCGCAGCAGGTCCACCGTGTCGATGACGTTGTAGCCTTTGCGCTTGACGATCTGCAGCGCCACCGTCGGCTCGCCATTGAAGCGCGCGGTGCCGGTGCGGTCCTCGAAGGTCAGGCGGATATCGGCCAGATCGCCAAGCGTCACGACGCTTTCGCCGTTCTTCTTCACCGGCAGCGCATAGACATCCTGCGCGGTCTCGAAGGTGGCGGGGATCTTCACTGAAAACGCGCCGCCATCGGTCTCCACCTCGCCCGCCGCGATCAGCTGGTTATTGGCCTGCACGACATTGATCAGCTCGGGGGCTGTGACGTTATAGGCCTCCAGCTTCAGAGGATCGATCACCACTTCCAGCATCTCGTCGCGTTGGCCTGCGATCTGGGCTTCCAGCACCGGCTCCAGCCCCTCGACCTCGTCCTGCAATTCGCGGGCAAGCTTTTGCAGGGTGCGCTCGGGCGCGTTGCCCGAAAGCGTCACCACGACGATCGGAAACTCCGAGAAATTGATCTCGTTGATCGAATACTTTTCGGCCCCGTCTGGGAATTTGCCCTCGGCAGTGTTCATCGCATCGCGCACATCGGCGATGATCTTCGTCTTGTCCCAGCCGAAGTCGAATTCGAGCATCAGCCCCGCATAATTCTCCTTCGCGATGCCGGTCATTTTGTCCAGCCCGTCGAGCCCGGCCAGTTCGGTCTCCATCGGCTTGACCAGCAGCTTCTCGGAATCGGTGGCCGAGATGCCGGGGAAGGGGACCGAGATGAACAGCATCGGAATCTCGATATCCGGCTCGCCCTCCTTGGGCAGGCTCAGATAGGCGGTCAGCCCCGCGAGGATCGAGATCGCCACGAAGGCGATCACCATCCGCGCGCGTGCTGCGGCCCAATCGACGATGCCGGTCATTGCGCGGCCCCGTCAGTGGCGTCTGTGGCACCGCCATCGGTTTGCGGGGCGGGCGTCATGGGGGCTGGCGTGTCTTGGGCCGCATCGCCCGGCGCGTGCTCGACGAGCGTCACGGCCACGGGCGAGCCTTCGGTCACGTAATCCTGCCCGACCACGATCACCGTCGCGCTCTCCGGCAGGCCCGCCAGCCAGACGCCCTCGGGCGTGTCACGCAGGAAGTCGACCGGGGCGAAACGGGCCACGCCGTCCACCGCGAGCCGCACGCCCAGCTTGCCCTGATCGTTCAGCGTCATCGCGGAGGCGGGCAGGAAATGTGCCTTGGTCCCGTCGGCCGCGATGATCATCTCGACCGTCTGGCCCTCGCGGATCGAATGGTCGCCATTGGGCGCTTCGGCCTCGATGCGGAAGGTGCGCGTGGCGGCATCCGCCGATTGCGAGACGAAGGTGACCTTGCCCATCACCTCGCGCCCGGTCGCAAGCCGTGCGCCGACCATCGCGCCGGTCTTGACCCGGTCGATCTCGGTCTCGGGGACGTATCCCACCAGCTTGATCGGATCGAGCTGGATCACGGTGGCGCAAAGCCCGCCCGCCGAGAGAAGCGCACCGAGTTCTGCGGTGTCTTCTTCGATCATCCCGGCAAAGGGCGCGGTGATCTCGAGCCGCGCCAGTTCCGTCTGCGCGGCCCCGACGGCGGCGCTGGCCGCTTCGAGCGCCGATTGCGCGGAGGCGGTGGAGGTCTCCGACCGGTAGCCGCCCTCTTTCAGCTTCTCGGCGGCGGTGGCGTTGAGCCGTGCTTCCGCCAGCCGGGCCTGCGCCTCGGCCAGTGCTGCGGGCCGCGTGCCGGGATCGAGCTTGCACAGCAGTTGACCTTTTTCGACCTGCGCGCCCTTGCCGAGCGGTTCGGAAATCACCTTGCCCGTCGTCTCGGAGCGCACCTCCACGCGGCGCGCGGCCTCGGTCTGCCCGCGCGTGAGAACGCCCTGATCGAGCGGCTGCGCGGTCGAGACCATCGCCTGCACCGGTACGGCGGGGGTGCCGGTTTCCTCGACCTGCTGCGCTTGCTCGGCAGGCGTCGCGGCATCGCCGAGATAGCCCATCAGGCGGTCGCGCTCGAACACCAGAAGGTAGAGCGCGACAAGAACGAGGATCGCGTTAAGGATCGGGACCGGACGCATCGGCGGGCTCCTGTATGTGGACACGGCGTCTCGCCAAAATGGGGACTGAACCGCAGCGTTCAACTTACCGAGAGCGACGCGTGATCTCAAGGCTTGCATTCCTCAAGGACCCGCGTGAGCAGAGCGGTTCGTGCGGCCCTTGGCAGCGCCGGGGGAGCCGTGTAAGAGGGGCGCCAAAGCTACGAGGAGACCCGCGCGTGAGTGATACCGACAGTTTCATCGACGAAGTCACCGATGCCGTGCGTCAGGACAAGCTCTGGGCGGCGTTCAAGAAATGGGGCTGGATCGGCGCGGTGATCATCCTCGCGATCGTCGGCGGCACCGCTTGGAATGCGTGGCAGAAGGAAAAGACCGAGGCCGATGCGCGCGCCTTTGGCGATCAGGTGATGGCGGCCGTGAACGGTGACGCCACCAGCGCCGATCTCGCCAAGGTAACGCCCGACGGTCCCGGCCGCACCGCGGTTCTCAAGATCATGCAGGGCGACGCCGCGATCGAGGCGGGCAAGCCCGACGAGGCGATCAAGTTCTTCGACGCGGTAAGCGCCGAGCAGGACCTGCCGCGCTCGATCAGCGATCTCGCGAAGCTCAAGGCGGTGATCGCGGCGGGCGACAAGATGGACGCCGCCAAGCGCGATGCGATGCTGCAGGAACTGGCCACCCCCGGCGCACCCTACCGCCTTCTGGCGATGGAGCAGCAGGCGGCCGCAGCCGTCGCATCCGGCGACACGGACGGCGCGATCTCGATCGCCCAGCAAATTCTTCAGGACGCCGGCCTCACGCCGGGCTTGCAACAACGCGCGACAGAGTTGATTGTGGCGCTGGGTGGCGAAGTGCCGACCCAGCCGGGGCAGTCCGCTCCGGCACCGCAAGAGTAAAGGGTTGAACCGGCGCGCCTTTATCGGGCGTGCGGGCACTGCAAGAGAGCCGAGACAGGCAGGGGGAACGGGCGTGAAGCTGAGCAAGACGATCTGCGTGCTGAGTGTGGCGGCTTTCGTGGCAGGCTGTACCAAGGAAACGATCCTTCCCGGCGAGCGTCTCTCGCCCCGCGACGCGCTGCGCGCCGAAGAGGGGCTGCCGCTGGCCGATGCGCCCGCCCAGAAATCGCTGCCGATCTCGCTGCCCCGTCAGGTGGGCAATGCCGAGTGGCCGCAGCGGGCTGGTTCGGCGACCCATAGCCTGTTCAATGCGGCGCTCGGCAATGGCACGACGCCGGTCTGGTCTGCCGATATCGGGTCGGGCAATGCGCGCCGCTACCGCATCACCGCCGATCCGATCGTGGGTGGCGGCAAGGTCTATACGCTCGACAGTCAGGCCCGCGTGACCGCGACCGCGACGAATGGCGGGCGCGTCTGGCAGACCGACATCACGCCTCCGGGCGACCGTCAGGGCGATGCCTCGGGCGGCGGCGTGGCCTATGCCAACGGCACGGTTTATGTGACCTCCGATTTCGCCGAGCTCGTCGCGATCGACGCAGCCACCGGCGGCATCAAGTGGCGGCAATATTTCGACGCAGGCATCGGCGGTGCGCCGACCGTGAAGAACGGCGTGGTTTATGTGGTCGCGCGCGACTCTTCGGCTTGGGCGATCCGCGCCAGCGACGGCAAGGAAATCTGGCAAGTGCCGGGTGCGCCGTCGGCTTCGGGCATGACCGGCGTCTCCTCGCCTGCCGTCACCGATCGCATGGTGATCTTCCCGTTCTCCTCGGGCTTCCTGAGCGGCGTCCTGCCGCAAAGCGGGATGCAGATGTGGAACTCCAAAGTGCCGGGCGCACGTCCGGGCGTGGGCTACGCCAATATCGTTGACCTGACCGGCGATCCGGTCGTGGTGGGCGATACCGTCTATGCGGGCTCCTCGGCGGGCAAGCTGGCGGCCTTCGACGTGAATTCCGGCGAGCGGATCTGGACCGCGACCGAAGGGGCCAACAGCCCCGTGCAGGTTGCGGGCGGCTCGATCTTCCTGGTCTCGGATCAGGGCAAGATCGTGCGTCTCGATTCCAAGACCGGCGATCAGATCTGGTCCAAGGACCTGCCGTACTACACCAAGGACAAGCCGAAGCGTCAGCGTGACATCGTCGCGAGCTACGGCCCGGTTCTCGCTGGCAACAAGCTGTTCGTCGCGTCTTCCGACGGCGTGCTGCGCGTCTTCAGCCCGATCGACGGCAGCCTGATCGGCCAGGCGAAGATCCCGGGCGGGGCTGCGACCGATCCGGTCGTGGCGGGGCGCACCCTCTACGTCGTCGGCGGCGATGGGAAACTGCACGCTTTTCAGTGAGCCCTTTAGGGTGTAAGGGGGCCGCTTACGACCGCCCAAGGAGGGCATCATGAGCTTTACCCTGGCCATCGTGGGCCGCCCGAATGTCGGAAAATCGACGCTGTTCAACCGGCTTGTCGGCAAGCGACTCGCGCTTGTCGATAACATGCCCGGCGTCACGCGCGACCTGCGCGAGGGCGACGCGCGTCTGGGCGATCTGCGTTTCATCGTGATCGACTCGGCCGGTCTGGAACTGGCCGAAGACGACAGCCTTCAGGGCCGGATGCGCCGCCTGACCGAGCGCGCCGTGGAAGAGGCCGATATCTGCCTCTTCATGATCGACGCGCGCGTGGGCGTGACGCCCGCCGACGAGATTTTCGCCGATATCCTGCGCAAGAAGAACGCCAACGTCATCCTCGCGGCCAATAAGGCCGAAGGGGCGGCAGGCGATGCGGGCGCGATGGAGGCCTGGAGCCTTGGTTTGGGCGAGCCGCTGCGGATTTCGGCCGAGCATGGCGAAGGTCTCGACGATCTCTACACCGCGCTGGTGCCGCTGGCCGATGAATTCGCCGAACGTAATGCCGCGAACGCGCCGGTCACCGATATCGTGATCGAGGACGAGCTCGAGGAAGGCGATATCCCCGCCTACCAGCCGCCCTCCGCCACGAAGCCGCTGCAGCTCGCCGTGATCGGGCGCCCGAATGCGGGCAAGTCGACGCTGATCAACAAGATCCTCAACGAAGACCGCCTGCTGACCGGCCCCGAGGCCGGGATTACCCGCGATGCGATCTCGGTCACCGCCGATTTCATGGGCACGCCGATGCGGATTTGGGACACGGCGGGGATGCGCAAGAAGGCGCGCGTCACCGATAAGGTCGAGAAGCTGAGCGTGGCCGACGGGTTGCGCGCCGTGCGCTTCGCCGAGGTCGTTGTGGTGCTGCTCGACGTGAATATTCCGTTTGAAACCCAAGACTTGCGGATCGCTGATTTCGCCGAGACCGAGGGGCGCGCCGTCGTGGTTGCTGCGAACAAATGGGATCTCGAAGAAGACAAGCCTGAGAAGCTGAAGGAACTGCGCGAGGCGTTCGAGCGCCTGCTGCCGCAGCTGAAAGGCGCACCGCTGGTGACCGTCTCGGCCAAGACCGGCAAGGGGCTCGATCGGCTGCACAATGCGATCCTGAAGGCCCATGAGGTCTGGAATCGCCGCGTGCCGACCGCGAAGCTGAACAACTGGCTGACCGCGATGACCGAGGCGCACCCGCCGCCTGCGCCCGGCGGCCGCCGGATCAAGCTGCGCTACATCACGCAGGCGAAGACCCGTCCGCCGGGCTTCGTGGTGAAATCGACCCATACCGACAAGATCCCGGAAAGCTACGAGCGCTATCTGGTCAACGGTCTGCGCGAGAGCTTCGACATGCCGGGCACGCCGATCCGCCTCTACATGCGCGATCAGGGCAAGACGAACCCCTACAAGGATCGCAAGAAGTCGATCCCGTCGCGCCTGAAAAAGCACGTCGATGCGAAAAAGCGCTCGGCCCACAAGGAATCGGCGCGTAAAGCGCGCGAGGCGAAGAAGGGCGAGTAAGGCTCTAATCCTAAAAGAAAACGCCCGCCGGAGGATGTCGAAATCTCCGGCGGGCGTTTTTCGTTTCGGCGAGGCCGACGGCTTTACAGAAAGCCCAGCCGATCGAGGGCCGCTTGCGCGCGTGCGCGCTCTTCGGTCGAGTCCGAAAGCACGCTCGCATTGATCTCCGCCATCAGTTTCGACAGCGTCTTTTCCCGGCGCATCGCGATGATCTGCGCGGGGATCTGGTCCTCACCGATCTCGAGAATGCGCCTCATCAAGACGCTATCCCGCTTGTGCGTGACTGTTACGGACATGTGCAGCTCTCCCGGCGACTCACTTCGAACACGGAAACGTTAACAACGTTCCCGGCCGGAGTCTTGCGTCGCCGGGTCGCAGTGTCAGGCCAGCTTGCCGTCGACCAGCCGGGTCTTGCCGCCCAGATAGGGATGCAGGCAGGCGGGCAGGGTGACCGAGCCGTCCTCTTCCTGACCGTTCTCCAGCACCGCGATCAGGCAGCGCCCGACCGCGAGGCCCGAGCCGTTCAGCGTCGCGATGAATTCGGGCTTGCCGCCGCCTTCGGGCTTGTAGCGTCCGTTCATCCGTCGCGCCTGGAAGGTGCCGCAGGTCGAAACCGAAGAAATCTCGCGATAGGTGTTCTGACCCGGCAGCCAGACCTCGAGGTCATAGGTCTTCTGCGCGCCGAACCCCATGTCGCCGGTGCAGAGCACGATGCGACGATAGGGCAGTTCCAGCGCCTCCAGCACCGCCTCGGCGCATTTCGTCATGCGTTCATGTTCGTCGATCGCGGTCTCGGGCGTGCAGAGCGTCACCATCTCGACCTTCTCGAACTGGTGCTGACGCAGCATTCCCGAGGTGTCCTTGCCTGCGGACCCGGCTTCCGAACGGAAGCAGTTCGTATGGGCGCACATGCGCTGGGGCAGGGCGGCAGCGTCCATGACCTCGCCATTGGCGTAGTTCGTCAGCGTCACCTCGGCGGTGGGGATCAGCCACCAGCCATTGGTGGTCTGATAGCTGTCCTCGGCGAATTTCGGCAATTGCCCGGTGCCCATCATCGCCTCGTCGCGCACCAGCACGGGGGTGATGTTCTCGGACAGATCGTGCTTGTCCACATGCAGGTCGAGCATGAATTGCGCGAGCGCCCGGTGGACGCGGGCGACCCCGCCCTTGAGCACCACGAAACGCGAGCCCGACAGCTTTGCCGCCGTCTCGAAATCCATCTCGCCACCCACCGCGGACAGCTCGAAATGCTCTTTCGGATCAAAGGCGAACTCGCGCGGCGTGCCCCAGCGGCTCACTTCGACATTCTCGTCCTCATCTGCACCATCGGGCACATCGGCCAGCGGCAGGTTCGGGATCGTCATCAGCAGATCGCGCAGCTTGGCGTCGAGCTCGCCTGCTTCGGTCTGCATCTGCGCGACTTCGGCTTTCTTCTCGGTCACCAGCGCGCGCAGGCGTTCGAATTCGGCCTCGTCGCCTTTCGCCTTCGCGGCGCCGACTTGCTTCGATGCGGCGTTCTGATCGGCTTTTGCGGTCTCGGCGGCGTGGATCGCCGTGCGGCGCGCCTCGTCCATCGCGAGAATCTCGGGCGAGAGCGGCGAGAGCCCCCGCCGCGCCAGCTGCGCGTCGAATTCTTCGGGGTTTTCGCGGATTGCGCGGATATCGTGCATCTCACCATCTCCAAGACTGTTGCGGGAAAGGCTTTAGCGCATGAAAGTGAAAGCGAAAACCCCCGGCGATGCGGCCATGACACAGGTCAATGAATTCGAGCCTGTGGAGTGGTTGTATTCTGTTGGGCGAATACATATTCAATAACCGGAATATAAATTGCAGGCGCAGGGGCGCGCCGGTAAGGGAAGGGAACCCGAGATGACGTTGAAGCTTCTGCCGTTGGCATTCGCCGCGTTGATCCTGCCGGGAATCGCGTTGGCGCAGGACGGGGCGATTACGGTCGAACCGCAGGTCGTGACCGATTGGAAGTCTGTCTACGGGCAGGTCGAGGCAAAGAACACGATTGCGGCGCGTGCACGGATTTCGGGCACGATCACCGCACTTGACGTGACCGAGGGCGACGAGGTCAAAGCGGGTCAGGAGATCGGCAAGATCACCGACCAGACGCTCGATTATCAGATCGGCGCGGTCGACGCGCAGATCAACGCGCTCGAAGCGCAGCTGGAGAATGCCAAGACCGAGCTCAAGCGCGGGCAGGAATTGCAGGCGCGCGGCGTCTCGACCTCGCAGAATGTCGATCAGCTTCAGACGCAGGTGAATGTCTACGAGGGCCAGATCGCGGCGCAGAAAGCGCAGCGCAAAGTCTATGAACAGCAGCAGGAATTCGGCACCGTGACCGCGCCGATCGACGGCAAGGTCGTGACCGTTCCGGTCACCAAGGATGCCGTCATCATGGGCGGCGAGACCATCGCGACGATCGGCGGCGGCGGGTTCTTCCTCCGTCTGTCGATCCCCGAGCGCCACGCCGACACGCTGCACATGGGCGACACGATCATGATCACCGATCCCGACGGCAAGGAGATCGAAGGCAAACTGGCCAAGATCTACCCCGAGATCGAGGGCGGCCGGGTGCAGGCCGATGTCGAAGTGCCCGATCTGGATTCGCGCTTCGTCGGCGCGCGGCTTCTGGTGAAGCTGCCGATGGGCGAGCGTGACGCGATTGTCATCCCGCAGGACTATGTCTTCAACCGCACCGGGCTCGATTTCGTCCGCGTGAAGGAAGCGGACGGCACCTATCTGCGCACGGTCGTGCCGGGCGTTAAGGTCAATATCGACGGCCAGGACATGGTCGAAGTTCTTACCGGCCTCAACGCCGGCGACACGGTGGTGCCGAACGATGAGCAATAACCAAGGCACCGGGCCCGAGACGCCCGAAGACGACGAAATCCACGTCAAACTGGGGATTGCGGGGGGACTCACGAAGTCCTTCATCCGCTCGGCATTGACGCCGCTGATGATCCTTGCCGCGATCGCGGTGGGTCTGGTCGCGCTGATCTCGCTGCCGCGCGAGGAAGAGCCGCAGATTTCTGTGCCGATGGTGGATATCCACCTGCAGGCGCCGGGTCTGAAGGCGCAGGATGCGATGAAGCTGGTGACCGAGCCGATGGAAACCATCGTGCAGGGCATCAACGAGGTCGAGCACGTCTATTCGCGCACGCAGGACGATTATTCGCTGGTGATGGCGCGCTTCAAGGTCGGCACCTCGTCGGATGCCGCGATCCTGCGCGTGCATGAAAAAGTCCGCGCGAATATGGACAAGATCCCGAAAGGCATCCCCGATCCGGTGATCGTGGGCCGCGGGATCGACGATGTGGCGATCGTCTCGCTGACGCTGACCGGCAAGGACGGCGCGCAGGTGGACAGCGACGAGCTGACCCGTGTCGCGCGCGAATTGCAGACCGAGGTCACGAAGATCCAGAACGTCGGCCTGACCTATCTGGTGGGCGACGCCACGAGCGAGATCCGCATCGAACCCGAGCCCGACAAGCTCGCGCTCTACGGCGTGACGCTGCAACAGCTCTCGAACAAGGTCACGCAAGCGAACCGCGCCTTCAACACCGGCAATATCCGCCATGAGGGCAAGCAGATCAGCCTCTCGGCAGGGGAGACGCTGACCGCGCCCTCCGAGATCGCGGGCCTTCTGCTGACCACGCGCGACAACCGCCCCGTCTATGTGGCCGATGTCGCGAAGGTCTCCTATGTGCCGGACGCCTCGGACCATATCGTCTCCAACGTGCAGCGCGACGCCAATGGCAAGATCGAGCGCTCGCCTGCGGTCACCCTCGCCATCGCGAAGCGCGCGGGGTCCAACGCCGTGGTCGTGGCCGAGCATATCCTCGACCGCGTGCACGAGCTGCACGGCCAGCTGATCCCCGACAATGTCGAGGTGAAGGTCACCCGCGACTATGGCGAGACCGCGAACGAGAAGGCCAACGAGCTGCTGTTCCACCTTGGCCTCGCGACGATCTCGATCGTGGGCCTCGTGCTGGTCGCGATCGGCTGGCGCGAATCCATCGTGGTTGCGGTCGTCATTCCGGTGACGATCCTGCTGACGCTGTTTGCGGCCTATATCATGGGCTTCACGCTGAACCGGGTGTCGCTCTTCGCGCTGATCTTCGCGATCGGTATTCTCGTCGATGACGCCATCGTGGTGATCGAGAATATCGCGCGACACTGGGCGATGAAGACGCCGGGAAGTCGTGTGACCAAGGCGATCGAGGCCGTGGCCGAAGTGGGCAACCCCACCATCGTAGCCACCCTGACCGTGGTCGCCGCGCTGCTGCCGATGCTCTTCGTGTCGGGGCTGATGGGGCCCTACATGTCGCCCATTCCGGCGGTGGCCTCGGCGGCGATGATCTTCTCCTTCTTCGTGGCGGTGATCATCACGCCCTGGCTGATGGTGAAGGTCGCGGGCAAGGCGCAGCTGCATGGCCATCACGGCGATGACGACGCCTATGGCGGCGAACATGCGGGCGGCAAGCTCGGCCGGATGTATAGCGCCGTGGCGCGTCCGATCCTGAAGACCAAGGGCCGCTCGGGTCTGTTCCTGCTGGTCGTGTCGGTGCTGTCCTTCGGCTCGCTGGGGCTGCTTTATACCAAGCATGTCACCGTGAAGCTGCTGCCCTTCGACAACAAATCCGAACTCTCGGTCGTGGTCGATATGCCTGCGGGCACCTCGGTCGAGGGCACGGATGCGGTCGCTCAGCAAGTGGCCGAGATCGTGACCAAGCTGCCCGAGGTGCTCTCGGTGCAGACCCATGCGGGCACCTCCGCGCCGTTTAACTTCAACGGGCTCGTGCGTCACTACTACCTGCGCGCGCAGCCCAATCAGGGCGATGTCGAGCTTCAGCTTGCGCCGAAAGGGGAACGGGATCGCACCAGCCACGAGATCGCGCTGGAGATCCGCGACAAGATCAAGGCGATCAAGCTGCCCGAAGGCGCGAGCCTGAAGACGGTCGAGCCGCCGCCCGGTCCGCCGGTGATCGCGACGCTTCTGGCCGAGGTCTATGGCCCGACGCCCGAGATGCGCCGCGACGCGGCCCGCCGGATCGAGGACGCCTTCAAGCAGGTGCCCTATATCGTCGACGTGGATAACAGCTTCGGCATCCAGCCCGACAAGCTGCGCGCCACCGTCAATTCCGACGATCTGGAGTTCTACTCGGTCTCCGAGGGCGATGTCTGGGACACGCTGGGGATGCTGAACGGTTCGACCACGGTGGGCTATTCTCATCGCGGGCAGGAGCGCCAGCCGATCCCGATCGTGATGGAGCGCTCGAAGTCGAACAAGGTGATGAACGAGGAAACGCTCTCGACGCCGATCCCGGCCAATGTTCTGCCCGGCGCGCGCGGCGTGGTGGAGCTGGGCGACGTGGTCAGCGTCGACAAGGAAAAGGCGTCCTATCCGATCTTCCGCCATAACGGGCGCGAGGCCGAGATGGTCACCGCAGAGCTCGCCGGCAAGTTCGAGGCGCCGCTTTACGGGATGCTCGCCGTCGACGATGCGATCAACAACATGGACTGGCCGAAGGGCGAGAAACCGGTCGTGTCGCTGCATGGCCAGCCGCAGGACGAGAGCCATGTGACGCTTCTGTGGGACGGCGAATGGGAGGTGACCTGGGTGACCTTCCGCGACATGGGCGCGGCCTTCGCCGTGGCGCTTCTCGGGATCTACATCCTCGTCGTCGCGCAGTTCGGCTCGTTCCGCCTGCCGCTGGTGATCCTGACCCCGGTGCCGCTGACCTTCCTCGGGATCATGCTCGGCCACTGGATCTTCCACGCGCCGTTCTCGGCCACGTCGATGATCGGTTTCATCGCGCTGGCGGGGATCATCGTGCGCAACTCGATCCTGCTGGTGGACTTCATCCGCCACGGCAGCCACGAGGGCAAATCGCCGACCGAGGTGCTGATCGAGGCAGGGGCCATCCGCTTCAAACCGATCCTGCTGACCGCGATCGCGGCGATGATCGGGGCGGTGGTGATCCTGGCCGACCCGATCTTCCAGGGGCTCGCGATCTCGCTGCTGTTCGGCCTGCTCAGCTCGACCCTGCTAACCGTGCTCGTGATCCCGGCGATCTACCGAATCTTCAAGACCTGATCCGGTCTCCGACCTGAAACGCAAAACCGCCCGCACGTCTCTCTCGTGCGGGCGGTCTTTCTTTATCGGATCGCGGAGCGGCCCCCCCTTCGCCTTGGCGAAAATATCCCGGGGGTGAGGGCGAAGCCCGAGGGGGCAGAGCCCCCTCCCTGTTAAGTTTTGTCGCCCTCCGGCGACGGGGGCAGAGCCCCTTAACCCGGTTGCCGCTCAGCCCAGCCTGCGAAGATCTTCTCCAGCGCGACGACGGCGTAATAGAGCAGGATGCCCAGGAAGGCCAAGGCGATCAGCACCGCGAACATCAGCGGGTAATCCCCGTTGGTCTGACCCGACAGGAACAGCGCGCCGAGGCCTTTGCCATGCGGCGAGATGATCTCGACGAGGTTGGTGCCGATGAAGGCCAGCGTCACCGAGACCTTCAGCGCGCCAAAGAACTCGGGCAGCGTTTTCGGCAGGGCGATCTTGCGGAAGATGGTGAATTTCGAGGCCCCGAGCGCGCCGAGAATGTCGCGATATTCGGGCTCGAGCGTCGATAGGCCGATCCCCACCGACACGGCGATCGGGAAGAAGGAGATCATGAAGGCCATCAGCACGGTGTTGAAGTCATGCGCGCCGATGAACAGCAGCGCCAGCACCGGCACCACGGTCGCTTTCGGCACCGCATTGAAGCCCACCAGCAGCGGATAGAGTGCATCGCGCGCGGTGCGCGAAAAGCCCATCACCATCCCGAGGAACGTCCCGAACACGATCGAGATCGCAAGGCCCGCCACGGTCCGCCACAGCGTCTGCCAGCTGTCGATCAGGAACAGGTTCCAGTAGCGCATATAGGCGGCGGGCAGGTCCGAGGGCGAGGCCATTACGTAATTCGGCCAACCGTTCGCCCAGACGATGAATTCCCAGATCGCGAGGAAGGCGATGATCGACAGGATCGGGGTGAGGATTTTCTTGAAGTCCATCAGTGCATCTCCTCGTCGCGGCCCTGAGCGATCCGGATCTGGTCGCGCAGCAGATGCAGCATGTCGACGGCTTTCGGCTCGTAGAGAACGTCGATCGTGCGATCCTTCGGCAGGTCGACATCCAGCACATATTGCGTATGTGCCGGGCGGCCCGAGAGAACGATGACCTGATCGCCGAGGAACACGCTCTCGCGCAGGTCATGGGTGATCAGCACGGCGGTGAAGGGCTCGGCGGCGCGCAGGTCGCGCATCGTCTGCCACAGATCCTCGCGGGTGAAATTGTCGAGCGCGCCGAAGGGTTCGTCCATGATCAGGACATCCGGCTTATGCACGATGGCACGGCAGAGCGAGGCGCGCTGCCGCATCCCGCCGGACAGCTCGGAGGGGCGCTTGGTCTCGAACCCCTTCAGGCCCACCATCTCCAGCAGATGCTCGGCGCGCGCGATTTTCTCGGATTTCGCCATGCCCGGAGCCACGATCTCCAAGGGCAGCATGACGTTCTCGATGATCGAACGCCATTCCAGCATCACCGGGTTCTGGAAGGCCATGCCGACGGTCTTGCGCGGGCTGGTGACCTTCTCGCCATGCAGCCAGACCTCGCCCTGATCGGGCTTCATCAAGCCCGCCACCAGACGGGTGAGGGTGGATTTTCCGCAGCCCGACGGGCCGACCACGGCGCAGAACTCGCCCTGCGGCACGCGGATGTCGAGATGGTCGAGCACGGGCAGGGGGCCATGCTTGGTTTGATAGGCGTGGGTCACGCCGCGAATGTCGATGAGGTTTTCCATGAATGTCCGGCGCGAGAAGGCAGAGAAAAGGGGCGGGCGCGTCTGCGGCGCCCGCCCCTGAAACGATGACGGATCAGTCGATCTTCAGCTCTGCCGCGTCGGGCAGGTATTCGCTGTCGAAGTAGAGCGCCGCGTCGGGCGTGTTCTGGAACTCGTAGACGGTCTTCGTCTGCTCGATCGCGGTGGCCATACGGTCCGCGTCGATCCCGCCCATGCCGTTTTCCTTGACGTAATCGGTCAGGACGTTGGCATCGATCGCCATTTGCAGGCGCTCGGTCTCCAGATCCTTGTCGGCGGCGGGGTTGCGCTTGAGAAGCGCGTCCACGGCCTTGCCCGGATCGGCCACGGCGGCTTTCCAGCCCTCGGCGGTCGCTTTGATGAAGCCCGTGATCTCTTCGGGGTGCGCTTTCGCGTAATCGGTGTTCACGATGATCGCATTGCCGTAAAGCGCCACGCCGTAATCGGCCATCAGCAGGATCGACTGGTCATCCATGCCGACGCCGAGGCGCTTGAGGTTGAGCGTCGAGGAGAAGGAGAAGCCGGTGACCGCATCGACCTTGCCCTCGGCCAGCATCGGCTCGCGCGTGGGGAAACCGACGGGCTCGACCTTGATCTTGTCCATGTCGAGGCCGGTCTCCTTGGCGAAGATCGGGAATTGCGCCCAGGCGCCATCCGGCGGCGGCGCGCCCAGCACCTTGCCTTCGAGGTCTTTGGGCTCGTTCACGCCCTGCGACTTACGGCCGACCACGGCAAAGGGCGGCTTGTCATAGACCATCATCACAGCGGTGACCGGCGCGCCGGGGTTCTGGTCGAGGAATTTCATCAGCGAGTTGATATCGGCGAAGCCCACCGGGTAGGCGCCGGTCGCCACTTTCGGAATCGCGTCGAGCGAGCCCTTGCCCTCTGCGATCTCGACGTCGAGCCCGGCCTCGCCGTAATAGCCCTCGTCCACCGCGAGGAAATAAGGCGCCGAAGGGCCTTCGAATTTCCAGTCCAGCGCGAAAGGCATCTTGGTTTCGGCCTGTGCCAGCGTGGCCGAGAGGCCGAGCGCGAGCGCCGCGAAAAGCCCCGGTTTGATGTGCAGCATGATATCCCTCACTTCGTTAATCCGTTTTCGCCCCGATCCTGACCGGCGGCGCGCGGGGGTAAACTCAAACCGCGCGCGCCATGCGAACAGGCGGGGCGCTCACGGTTCCGTGATTAAGTTTTGGGCGGGGTGCTGTAAGAATGCAAGAAAATTAGGCGCGGCATCGGCGGGCGCTCAGAGCGAAATCTCCAGGGGCAGAAACCCATTCGCGTCGACCGGCCCGGAAGACGCGCGCAGCCCCGCCTGTTCCAGTTCGCAGAGATAGGCCGCGGCGCCGGGACCCGTATGGTAGAGCGCACGCGCACCGGGCAGCGGAGAAAACCGCCAAATCGGGGGCGCGTCGAGATGCAGCGGTCCCTCCTGCGCATCGATCTCTTCGAGCAACAGGTCGCGCACCAGCACCGGCTCCGGATCGATTGGAACGGGGCGGCCCCGCCGCTTGAAGCCGCCGCCGCCCGACAGGCGGAAATCATTGCTGACGACGATGAAGCGGTCGGTGTTGCTGATCCGAGCGCCCTCATGGCGCAGGTCGCGGATGCGCCCGGGCGCGGCGGGGCGCAGGCTGCCATCGGGGCGGAAACGTGGGGGTTGAGAGAGGTCGATCTCGTAGGTGATCCCCGAGATCACGTCGAAATGGTAGCTCGCGAAGGTGAGGTCGCAGAGCATCCGCAACTGCCCGTCGGGATGCTGCTGGTTGTAGATCGAGGCCGCCTGTTCGAGCCAGTCGCGCAGCTCCGCGCCGTTCAGCTCCACCGCGCCGACCGTATTATTGAACAGGTAGATATCGTCGACATGGCTCATCCGCAGCGGGCCGGGGGGGATGTCGATGAAATGGGCAGATCCCGCCGCGCCGCCCGATTTGAAACTCGACGCGGCGCCGAGCAGGGGCAAATCCGCCTCGGGGCGACCGGCGAGCCGTTCGCGGGCGAAGCGCCGCTTCGCCGCGCTGATCAGCGCGAGCGTCCGGTCGGGTGCGATCTGTGTGAAATAGCTGTGCAGCGGCTCCGCAGTGGTGCCGATGGGGCGGCGGATGTGATCGAGCGTGCGGCGATGGGCGCGATCGGAGGCGGCGAGCACCGCCGCGCTGTCCGGCCCGGTCTCTTGCTGCGCCGGGCGCAGTTCCGCCCGATGTGCCGCGAGTCTCCAGCCGTCCTGCGTCTGTTCCAGCACGAGGTCGAGCACCCCCAGATGTGTGCCGCGCGCGCCCGCATTGAGCGCGGGCTTGCCGTGAAGCGTGCCGAGAACGGGGTCGATCCCCGCGAAGGCCGGCCGTGTGGCATCGGGAAATCCGTGATGGTCATGCCCGGCGAGCACGATATCGACCCCGTCGAGCCGCGCGATCAAAAGCGCCGCCCGTTCGGCAGAGTGTTCGGGGTCTTGCGATGCCTCGTCCCCCGGCGGCAGGGGCGAAATCCCGGTATGGGCGAGGGCGATCACAAGATCGGCGCCCGAGGCTCGGATCAGTTGCAGCTGAGCCTCCGTCGCCTCCAGAAGCGAAGAGGTCGAAAGCTCGGCCCCGGGTCGGGTCTCGAGCCAGGCGAGGCTCGGGGGCGGCAGCACACCGATTACCGCGATACGCAGGGTCCGCTCGTTGCCGTGACTATCGAGCAGGCGGCGTTCGAGCATCGCCCAAGGGCGGATCGGCGTGCCGATGGAGGCGCTCAAATTGGCGCAGAGCATCGGAAACGTCGCCGCTTCCAGCGCTTGAGCGAGCGGCCCGATCCCGAAATCGAATTCATGATTGCCAAGCGCTGCCGCGTCGTAGCCCAAAGCGTTCATCGCCGCGATCATCGGATTTTCGCCATCGTGGCTGCCTGCGATCTTGCATGGTTCGCTCCAGAGCTGCGTCAACGGCGTGCCCTGAAGGAAATCGCCGCAATCGAACAGAAGGCAGTTCGGGGCTTCGCTGCGCGCTTGCGCGATTTCCGAGGCCAGCGCTGCCAAGCCTCTGCGCGGGGCGGGGCGGTCGTTGAAGTAATCGTAGCCCCGAGCTTGACCATGCAAATCGGTCGTCTCAAGAAGCCTCAGCGCGAGCGTGACGCGCTGATCCGAAAACTGGCCGGGCCAATCCCGGTCAGACAGTTTTCCCATATGATCCCCTTGGCCCGAAATTGACCTTTTATCGTTGTAATGCCGCCATTTGGCGGTCGCGTGTCCCCATACGCAACCTAGAGTAGTGGCTCGTCCCTTGCCAAGTTTTAAATTGACGTAACGTACTTGCGAGGTAAGGCGAGTGGTGAATGTGGCCGATGCGCGTCACCTGATCGGCACTGGTCTCCGGTCGGCGGCTCGTGGCATGGGTAGGGCGTTCCGCAGGAGTTTTTCATGCCGCCCGATTCCCTCGCCGAGACCCAGCAACCGATTTCGCAGCCCGCCCAGCTGTCTCAAGGACGCGTGCTCGATCCGCGGGGATTGGCCTTTGCCGAAGCGCCGGGTGCGCTCGAGCGGGCGGCCCATCTGCGGGGCGACGCAGAGCGGCTCGCGGAGCTGCGCGCCGGAGACGCCGCGCGGGTGGTCGCGCTTTGGCGCGGCCGTCCGCTGTTCGGGCCCGAGGGGCTGCATCTTCTGCGCGCGGGCGAAGCGGCGCTCGAGGCGATGCCGGGACCGGAGATTTTCCTCGGGTGTCACGACGGGCTTGCGCTGTTTTCCCGCGATGTATCTGCGTTCGAGCCTGATGGCGAACGACCCGACGGGGCCGCCTTCTTCGACGCCTCCGAGCAGCGTCATCCAGATCTGTCCGACGATATCGTCTTCGCGGAGCTGCGCGGGCGGATGGGCTTCCTCAGTCCGGTCGAGGCGGAGATCGCCGCTACCGCGCGCGGGCTCGTCGAGTGGCACCGGACGCATTGCTTCTGCTCCACCTGCGGCGCTGAGAGCAAAGCCGAACAGGCTGGCTGGCATCGGCGCTGCCCGGTCTGCGAGCGGCACCATTTCCCGCGCACCGATCCGGTGGTCATCATGCTGATCACCCACGGCAACCGACTGCTACTGGGGCGCGGCCCGCATTGGCCCGAGACGATGTATTCCTGCCTCGCGGGGTTCATGGAGCCGGGCGAGACGGTCGAGGCCGCCGTGCGTCGCGAGGTCTTCGAGGAAAGCGGCGTCGAGGTGGGCGAGGTCTCTCTCGTGGCCTCGCAACCCTGGCCGTTTCCGGCCTCGCTGATGCTGGGCTGTCGCGGGGTGGCGACGACCACCGAGATCACTATCGACCCGGTCGAGATCGCCGATGCGCGCTGGATCAGCCGCGAGCGGCTGCTGCAGGTGGTGGCAGGGCGCGATCCTGAGATATCTGCGCCACGCCAAGGCGCGATTGCCGGTTGGCTGATGCGCGAGTGGCTTGCAGATCGGTTGGAATGAGGCCAGTTTGCCCCGCACGGTGCGCCACTCCCCGGCCTCCGATCTGCTGCCCTGAGGAACTCGCCTGATGAAATTGTCGACCCGCACCGATATTTCCGCGCCCGCCGGTTTCGTCTTCGAGCGGCTCGCGGATTTCGGCAGCTTCGAGCGGGTGGCGATGCGGCGCGGGATCACGCTGAAACGGCTCGACACGCTGAGCGAACCCGGCGCGGGCATGTCCTGGGATATCGGCTTTCGCTTTCGCGGCAAGCAGCGCCAGATGATCACCGATGTGAAGCAATTCGAAGTGCCGGAGCTGATCGTCTATGAGGGCGTGTCGAACAGTTTCGAGGCGGTGATGGATTTCGATCTGACCGATCTGTCGAAGACGCGCACGCGGTTGTTGGTGGGGTTGGACCTGAGGCCGCGCAGCCTCGGCGCGCGGCTGATGATCCAGTCGGCCAAGCTCGGCAAGGGCAATCTGGAACGCCGCTTCAAGGAGCGGATCGACCAGTTCGCGCAGGATATCGAGCGTCAGCACGAGAAGTCCGCCTGACGCCCTGATCCTTAGCCGTCGCGTTCGGGGGCGGCCGGATAAACGCCCAGAATTTCCAGATAGCTGGTGAAGTAGTCGAGTTCTTCGAGCGCACGCGCCAGCGCCGGATCGTCCGGGTGGCCTTCTACATCGGCATAGAACTGCGTCGCGGTGAAATGCCCGCCGACCATGTAGCTTTCCAGCTTGGTCATGTTCACGCCGTTGGTCGCGAAGCCGCCCATCGCCTTGTAGAGCGCGGCCGGGATGTTGCGGACCCTGAAGACGAAGGTGGTCATCATCTTCTCGCCGCGCGGGCGGGTGTCGGGCTCGGTGCCCATGATCAGGAAGCGCGTGGTGTTATGCGCGTGATCCTCGATATGGCGGGCGAGGATGTTGAGGCCATAGGTCTCGGCGGCCATGTCGGAGGCCAGCACGCCGACGCTCCGGGTCTGGGCCTGCACAAGCTCGGCGGCGGCACCCGCGCTGTCGGCGGCGGCTTCGCCGCGAATGCCGTAGCGCGCAAGGAAGCTCGCCGCCTGCGGCAGAAGCACCAGATGCGCGCGGACCTTTTCCAGCTCCTCGATCTCGACGCCGGGCAGGGCCATCAGGCTGATATGCACGCGCACGAAGGCCTCATCGAGAATATGCAGACCCGATTCCGGCAGCAGGCGGTGAATGTCGGCCACCCGCCCGTAGGTGGAGTTCTCCACCGGCAGCATCGCGAGATCGGCATCGCCTTTCTTCACGGCGGCGATCACGTCCTCGAAGGTGCGGCAGGGGACCGGCTCGAGGTCCGGGCGTGCGTCGCGGCAGGCCTGATGCGAATAGGCGCCCAGCTCGCCCTGAAAGGCGATCCGACCGGTTTTCGGCGATTGTCCTTGGCGGCTCATGTGCAATCCCCCGCACTGATCTTGTCTTGCGCCCTGCCTAGCCCGTGCCCGCGCGGAAGGGAAGGGCCGGGGCGCGGGAGGCTCACGCTGCGTCATTCATTATCCACCCTCTGAAAATCCGATCACATCTGGTAAAGTTCCCTTGATCTGAAAGGCTCTGTGCGGATAGATGCGCGGGACGACGACGCATATCAGGGACGAGACATGTTCAATACCATGACCTTTACCAAGGCGGCGGGCGCGTTTCTGGGCGCGTTGCTGTTCTTCCTGCTCACGGCCTGGGCCTCGAGCGCGCTCTACACCGTTGGCGAGAGCCACGACGCTTCGGGCGGCAGCGAGCACGAAATGAAGGACATGATGTCCGCAGCCCCCGGTGATCTGCTGGCGACTGAGGACGCAGGCGATGGCGCGGCTCAGGAAGAGGAAGTCGCACAGATCGAGCTTGGCACCGGCGACGCGGCCAAGGGCGAGAAGATCTTCGGCAAGTGCAAGGCCTGCCACTCGATGGAAGGCAAGAACGGCGTTGGCCCGCATCTCGATGGTGTGGTCGGTCGCGCAGTCGCCTCGGTCGGGGACTTCTCCTATTCGGACGCCCTCAAGAGCCACGGTGGCGAATGGACGCTCGAAGCGCTCAACTCGTGGCTGGAGAACCCGAAAGACTACATCCCGGGCAACAAGATGTCCTTTGCCGGTCTGAAGAAACCCGAAGACCGCAACGACGTGATCGCCTATCTGCAAGAGAATTCGAACTGAGGCAAACCTCTCTCGAATCTTCTCAAGGCCGCCTCTTTGGGCGGCCTTTTGCATTTCCCGTCCTGCTTTACAGATTCGTAACTTGCTCCCTGCGCACTTAGGCTTTTAGCTAGGCAGACGCGAAAACGCTTTGGAGCAGGGAGCAGGTGTGCATGGCAAAAGCGCGAGTGGCGAGTAAAGCGATCGATACGGATTGGACGCAGGTGGCGCCGCGCGCGCTGAGCGGGCTGGTTGCAGCGGGTCTGATCTGGGCGGGACTGGCCTTCGGCGCACATGCACAAGACAGCACGCAAAGCGGCGACACGATCACATCCTACGGGATCGCGACGCTCGGACATCTGAAATATCCCGCCGATTACACCCATCTCGATTACGTCAATCCGGACGCGCCGAAGGGCGGAGAAATCTCGGAATGGGCGCCGGGCGGGTTCGACAACTACAATCCCTATTCGATTCAGGGCCGGGCCGCCGCGCTGTCCTCGGTTCCGCTGGAATCGCTGATGGAGGGCACCGCCGACACGGTGGGGGAGCTGTATTGCCTGCTCTGCAAGAGCCTCGAATATCCCCCGAGCAAGGATTGGGTCGTCTTCACGCTGCGCGACGGGATCAAATTCTCCGACGGCACGCCGCTGACCGCGCAGGATGTGGTCTTCTCCTATGAACAGTTGCGCGACAAAGGGCTGAGCTCCTTCCGCGCGGTGATCGCCCAGCAGGTCAAATCGGCCGAGGCGATCGACGACACGCACATCCGTTTCGAGTTCCAGCCCGATTACCCGCGCCGCGATATCATCCAATCGGTGGCGTCGCTGCCGATCTTCTCCAAGGCGCAGTTCGAGAAGGAAGACATCGACCTGTCGCAAACCTCACCGGCGCCCTTCATCGGCTCGGGCCCCTACGTGTTCGACAGCGTCAAAAGCAATCGCGCGATCACGTGGAAGCGCAACCCCGACTATTGGGGCAAGGACCTGCCGATCAACAAGGGGCGCTCGAATTTCGACAAGATCCGCGTCGAGTATTTCGGCGATTACCAGTCGGCCTTTGAGGGTTTCAAATCCGGCACCTATACGTTCCGCAACGAGGCCAGTTCGATCATCTGGGCCACCGCTTACGACTTCCCGGCGATGCAGTCGGGCGAGGTCGTGAAGGCGGAGCTGCCCAACGGCAATATCGCCTCGGGGCAGGGCTTTGCGATCAATCTGCGCGAGCCGAAATTCGACGACATCCGCGTGCGCGAGGCGCTGGGGCTCGTCTTCAATTTCGAGTGGTCGAACGAAACGCTGTTCTACGGGCTCTATGACCGGGTCGAGAGCTTCTGGGAAAACTCCAAGCTGCAGGCGCAGGGTAAGCCCTCGGACGCGGAGAAGAAAATCCTCGAACCGCTCGCCAAGGACCTGCCCGACGGAGTCCTGACCGACGATGCGGTGATCCAGCCGGTCTCGGGCAAGCGCCAGCTGGACCGCAAGAATATGCGCAAGGCGGCGAAGCTGCTGGAAGATGCGGGCTGGACCGTCGGCGATGACGGGATGCGCCGCAACGACAAGGGCGAGAAACTGACCGTCGCGATCCTCAATGACAGCCAGACCTTCGACCGTGTCATCAACCCTTATGTGCAGAACCTGCGCGCGCTCGGCATCGACGCCAGAATGGACCGCGTCGACGACAGCGAATATGAGAACCGCCGTCGCAGCCACGACTTCGACATGATCACCACCCATCTGGGGCAGGACGAAATCCCCGGCTCGAACCTGCAGCAGTATTTCGGCTCGGGCTCGACCGATGATGTGTTCAACGCGATGGGGCTGAAGAATCCGGCCATCGACAAGATGATCCGCATGGTCGAAGAGGCGAATACGGAAGAGGAGCTGCTGCCGCGCGTCCATGCGCTGGACCGCAGCCTGCGCGCCCTGCGCTTCTGGGTGCCGCAATGGTTCAAGCCCACCTATACGGTCGCTTACTACGATATGTACGATCACCCGAAAAACTTGCCGCCCTACGCTCTGGGAGAGCTGGATTTCTGGTGGTATGACGCCGACAAGGCCAAGAAACTGAAAGCGAGCGGCGCACTCTGAGCGACCGCCGATAAACGAGCAGAGGGCCGGACATGGGCGCCTATATCCTGCGGCGATTGCTGATGGTGATCCCCACTTTGTTGGGAATCATGATCATCAACTTCACGCTGACGCAATTCGTCCCCGGCGGGCCGATCGAGCAAGTGATCGCCCGCGTGCAGGGCGAGGCGGATTCGATGCGCAATATCTCGGGCGGCGGGGATGCGGGTACGCAGAACCAGGGCGGCGTCGAGGATAGCGGCTATCAGGGCGCGCGCGGCATCTCTCCGGAGCTGCTCAATCAGCTCGAGGTGCAGATGGGCTTCGCGCGGATCGTCTGCGATGATGGCTTCACCGGCACGCCCGATCTGGCGGACCCGGCCTGCCACAAGGAGAAGATCCCCGCCTGGCAGCGCTTCGCGATCATGATGAAGGGCTATCTGACCTTCGATTTCGGCAACAGCTTCTTCCGCAACGAGAGCGTCGTGAACCTCGTGATCGACAAGATGCCGGTCTCGATCACGCTGGGCCTGTGGTCGACGATCCTCGCCTATATCATCTCGATCCCGCTGGGCATCCGCAAAGCGGTGCGCGACGGCACGCCCTTCGACACCTGGACCTCCGGCGCGATCATCGTGGGCTACGCGATCCCGGGCTTCCTGTTCGCGGTGATGCTTATGGTGCTGTTCGCAGGCGGTAGCTATTTCAAGATATTCCCGCTACGCGGCCTGACATCGGATAATTTCGACCAGCTGACGATGGTCGGCAAGGCGCTCGATTACCTGTGGCACATCGCGCTGCCGGTGACGGCGACGACCATCGCGAGCTTCGCCACGATGACGCTGCTGACGAAGAACTCCTTCCTCGACGAGATCAACAAGCAATACGTGATGACCGCCCGCGCCAAGGGCCTGTCCGAGAAGAAGGTCCTGTATGGCCACGTCTTCCGCAATGCGATGCTGATCGTGATCGCGGGCTTCCCGGCGCAGTTCCTCGGCATCTTCTTCGGCGCGTCGATCATCGTGGAGACGATCTTCTCGCTCGACGGTCTGGGCCTGCTGGGCTTCCAGGCGGCGGTGGAGCGCGACTACCCGGTGATCTTCGGCACGCTCTACATGTTTGGGCTGATCTCGCTCGTCGTGAACATCATCTCCGACATGATGTATGTCTTCGTTGACCCGCGGATCGATTTCGAGAAGAGGTCCGGCTGATGGCATTGTCTCCTCTCAACCAACGCCGCTGGCGCAACTTCAAGGCCAATCGCCGCGCCTTCTGGTCCGCGATCATCTTCGCCGTGCTCTTCGTCCTCGCGATGTTCGCGGAGTTCATCGCGAACGACAAACCCATCGTGGTCAGCTACCGCGGCGAGCTGTATTTCCCGATCTATAACTTCTACCCCGAGACCGCCTTCGGCGGCGATTTCCGCACCGAGGCGATCTATCGCGACCCGACCGTGCAATGCCTAATCGAGACCGGCGGCACCGAGGGCTGCTTCGACGCGGACGACCCGAAAGCCTTCGCGAACGAGGCGCTGCAGGCGGGCGAGGTCGATGGCGAGAAGATTGAGAAGGGCTGGCTCCTGTGGCCGCCGATCCCCTACAGCTTCAACACGATCAACGATGTGGGCACCGCGCCCTCGGCCCCCGATGCCGATCACTGGCTGGGCACGGATGACACCGCGCGCGACGTGCTGGCGCGGGTGATCTACGGCTTCCGCACCTCGGTTCTGTTCGCGCTGATCGTGACCGGGATCGGCTCGATCATCGGGATCGCGGCGGGTGCCGTGCAGGGCTATTTCGGCGGCAAGGTGGACCTGTTCTTCCAGCGTATTCTGGAGATCTGGTCCTCCACGCCCGCGCTCTACGTCATCATCATCCTCTTCGCGATCCTGGGCCGAAGTTTCTGGCTGCTTGTCATGGTCTCGATCCTCTTCGGTTGGCCCGCGCTGGTCGGCGTCGTCCGGGCCGAGTTCCTGCGCGCGCGCAACTTCGAATATGTCCGCGCCGCCCGTGCGCTTGGCGTGTCGGACCGGGTGATCATGTTCCGCCACATCCTGCCCAATGCGATGGTGGCGACGCTGACCATGCTGCCCTTCGTGATCACCGGTGCGATCGGCGCGCTCGCCTCGCTCGACTATCTGGGCTACGGGTTGCCGTCCTCCGCGCCGTCGCTTGGGGAGCTCGCACTGCAGGGCAAGCAGCACCTGCAAGCGCCGTGGCTGGCCTTCTCGGCCTTCTTCACCTTCGCCATCATGCTCTCGCTTCTGGTCTTCGTCTTCGAGGGGATCCGTGACGCGTTCGATCCCAGAAAGGTGTTCCGATGAAACCGGTTCTCGAGGTCGAAAACCTGAAGGTCTCCTTCAGCTCCGAGGGCAAATTCACTCCGGCCGTGAAAGGCGTGAGCTTCACCGTGAACGCGGGCGAAACCGTCGCGCTCGTGGGCGAGTCCGGCTCGGGCAAATCCGTGACCGCGCTCTCGACCGTGGCGCTGGTCGGCGGCAACTCCAAAGTCGAGGGCTCGATCCGCTACGAGGGCCGCGAGATGGTCGGCGCGACCGAGCGCGAGCTGATGCAGGTGCGCGGCAACGATATCAGCTTCATCTTCCAGGAGCCGATGACTTCGCTGAACCCGCTGCACACGCTGGAAAAGCAGATCGGCGAAAGCCTCGCGCTGCACCAGGGCGTCACCGGCGAAGAGGCCAAGAAACTTATCATCGACCTGCTCGACAAAGTCGGCATCCAGAACCCGGCGGACCGGTTGCAGGACTACCCGCACCAGCTCTCGGGCGGGCAACGCCAGCGCGTGATGATCGCGATGGCGCTCGCCAATGGGCCGGACCTGCTGATCGCGGACGAACCCACGACCGCGCTCGACGTGACGATTCAGGCGCAGATCCTCGAACTGCTGGCCGATCTGAAGCGCGACATGGGGATGAGCCTTCTGTTCATCAGCCACGACCTCGGCGTGGTGCGGCGCATCGCGGACCGGGTCTGCGTCATGCAGCATGGCGAGATCGTGGAGCAGGGGAAGACCGAAGACATCTTCGCCAACCCCAAGCACCCCTATACGAAGAAGCTGCTGGAGGCCGAACCCACCGGCCGCGCCGAACCGGTGCCCGAGAATGCGCCCGAACTGGTGCGCACCGAGCATCTGAAAATCTGGTTCCCGATCCAGCGCGGTCTGCTGCGCAAGACCATCGGCCATGTGAAGGCGGTGAACGACGCCTCGCTGTCGGTGAGGGCAGGGGAGACGCTGGGCATCGTCGGCGAATCCGGCTCGGGCAAGACCACGCTCGCGCTCGCGATCATGCGGCTCATCGCCTCCGAAGGGCCGATCATCTACGAGAACCAGGACATCTCCAACTGGCAGGCGAACAAACTGCGCGCGCTGCGCCGCGACATGCAGATCGTGTTCCAGGACCCGTTCGGCTCGCTCTCGCCGCGCATGACGGTCGAACAGATCATCGGTGAGGGGCTGACCGTCCACGGCGTCGATCCGGGCCGCAACCGCCGCGAGATGGTCGCCGAGATCATGGAGGAAACCGGGCTCGATCCCGCGATGATGGAGCGCTACCCGCATGAATTCTCGGGTGGCCAGCGCCAGCGGATCGCCATCGCCCGCGCGATGATCCTGCGCCCCAAGGTGGTGGTGCTGGACGAGCCGACCTCCGCGCTCGACATGACGGTGCAGGTGCAGATCGTGGACCTGCTGCGCGACCTGCAGAAACGCCACGGCCTCGCCTATCTGTTCATCAGCCACGACCTGCGGGTGGTGCGCGCGCTCAGCCACAAGATCATGGTCATGAAGCGCGGCGACGTGGTCGAGGCGGGCAACGCGGCGGAGGTCTTCGCCAATCCGCAGACAGCCTATACCCGCCAGTTGATGGTGGCCGCCTTGGGGGAGAGTTCGCTGACCCCCGAGATTGCATGAAGATCCTCTTCGTTCACCAGAACTTCCCGGGCCAGTTCGTACATCTGGCACCGGCTCTGGCCGCGCGCGGGCATGACGTTCTGGCCCTGACGGTCGAGACGAACCAGCGCCCCTCGCCGGTGAAGGTGGTGAAATACCGCAAGCCCGATCCGGTCGAGATGTCCTCGCGGCTCACACGCCTCTACGCCGAAAGCGCGGCGCGCGGGGCCAAAGTGGCGCTCGCTGCGCGGCAGTTGCGCGACAGGCACGGCTATGTGCCGGATGTGATTTTCGGCCATTCCGGCTGGGGCGAGACGCTGTTCCTGCGCGAGGTCTGGCCCGAAGCGAAGCTCTTGGTCTATGCGGAACTCATGTATCGCACGACTGGGATGGACACGGATTTCGACGCGGAGTTCCAGCGCCCCGGCCTCGAGACCCGGATCTCCACCACCGCGCGCTCGGCCCATCTGATCCAGTCGATGGTGCAGGCCGATGCGGGGCTTGCCCCGACCGAGTTTCAGGCCGAGACCTTCCCGCCGGAGCTGCGTGCCAAGCTCACGGTCTGCCATGATGGCGTCGATTGCGCCCGCCTCGCGCCGAACCCCCAGGCGCGCTTCACCGTGCCAGAGACCGCGCTCACCTTCCGCCCCGGCGACGAGGTTCTGACCTTCGTGAACCGCTCGCTCGAACCCTATCGCGGCTATCACTCCTTCATGCGCGCGCTGCCCGATGTGCTCGCCGCGCGGCCCGAGGCGCATGTGCTGATCGTGGGCGAGGAGGGCCAAAGCTATGGCGCCCCGCCGAAGGACGCCAAAAGCTGGAAGCAGAAATTCCTCGACGAGGTGCGCGATCGGCTGGACATGAGCCGCGTGCATTTTCTGGGCCGCATCCCTTACGGCGATTACGTTGACATGCTCCATGTCAGCCGCACCCATGCCTATCTGACCTATCCCTTCGTGCTCAGCTGGTCGCTGATGGAATCGATGGCCGCGGGTTGCGCCATCGTGGCCTCGGATACCGCGCCGGTGCGCGAGGTGATCACCGACGGGCAGACCGGGCGGCTGATCGATTTCTTCGACATTCCCGGCTGGTCGCGCGCGCTGAGCGAAGGGCTGGCGACGCCGCAAACATTCGCCCCGATGCGCGAGGCGGCCCGAGCCCATATGTGCGAGCGTTACGACCTGCGCACCCATTGCCTGCCGCGCCTGATCGCCTTCGTCGAGGGCGCGATCGCCACGCCCTGATACGCGCCCGTCCGCGAGACGGACTCGACTCCACATCCCGCGAAGCTTAAAAAGAACAAAACGCGAACAAATGACTCGAACCCTAGGCTCAGCGACATGCTCGACGGGCGCACACGGCGTATTCTCACTCTCTGGTTTCCCCGGCTGGCGAGCGACCGGGTTCTTCGCGCGCGGCCCGTTGAGGGGCCCTTCGCGCTGGTCCTGCGCGAGGGCAATACCGACCGGCTGCACTGCCTGAACGCCGCCGCCGAGGGGCAGGGGCTCGCGCGCGGCATGGCGCTGTCGGAGGCCCGCGCCTTCTGCCCCGCGCTGCAGACCGCGCCTGCCGATCCCGCCCGCGAGGCGCAATTCCTCGAAACCCTGCGCCGCTGGGCCACGCGCTACTGCCCTTGGGTGGGGCTGGAGGACGAGGGGCTGGTGCTCGACATCACCGGCTCGGATCACCTCTGGGGTGGGGAGGAGCCGATGATGGCCGAGATGGCCGCCCGGCTGGAGCGCGCCCGGATCACCGCGCGGCTGGGCCTCGCCGACACGCGCGGCGCGGCTTGGGCGCTGGCGCATTTCGCCCCCGGCCGGGCTGCGCCGGGCGCGCGGCTCTCGGCACTGGGCAAGCTGCCGGTGGCCGCGCTGCGCCTGCCGCATGACACGATCACGGGGCTGCAGCGGCTGGGCCTGCGTGAGATCGGCGATCTGACCCGCACACCGCGCGCGCCGCTCGTGCGCCGCTTCGGGGCGGGGCTGATGGCGCGGCTCGATCAGGCCTTGGGCGATCTGCCCGAACAGGTCTCGCCCGTGGCCGATACACCCCATTACGGCACCCGCCTGACCCTGCCCGAGCCGATCGGACAGCAGTCCGACGTGATGGCCGGGATCGAGCGGCTGCTCGACCGGCTCTGCGTCAAACTCAAGGAAAACGAGACCGGCGCGCGGGTGCTCTGCCTCACCCTGCGCCGCGTCGATCAGGCCAGTCAGGAGGTCGAGCTGCGCCTCGCCACCCCGCTCCGCGATGCCACCCGGATCGCGGCGCTGTTCGCGCGCGGCATCGAGGATATCGATGCAGGCTTCGGGATCGACCAGATGCGCCTCGCCGCCACGCAGGTCGAGACACTGCCCGCCCGCCAGATCGGGGCAATCGCCACCGAGCGGCGCGACAAGCTAGGCGATCTGATCACCCGGATCGGGCTGCGCATCGGGCTGGAAAACGTCCAACGCTACCTGCCCGCCGACAGCCATATTCCCGAGCGCAGCTTCCTGATCGCGCCCGCCGCCTTCACCGACCCCGAGGGCAACTGGCACCAGCCGCACCCCCGCCCGCTGCGGCTGTTCCCGCCCGAGCCGCTCATCTCCGACGCCCCCGATCCGCCGCGCCGCTTCCGCTGGCGCCGCCAATCGCTCAGCGCGGAACGCATCGAGGGGCCGGAACGGCTGACCCCGGAATGGTGGTTCGACGATCCGAACTGGCGGCGCGGGATGCGCGACTATTGGCGCGTCGAGACCGGGCAGGGGCTGCGGCTCTGGATGTTCCACACGCCGCAGGATCCCGGCTGGTATATCGAGGGGGTCTTCGCATGACCGCCCCCTTCGCCTTGGCCGAAATATCCCGGGGGGCGCCCGACGGGCGCGGGGGCAGCGCCCCCTCCACGGTCGTGACCACCGCCAATACCCCCGCCATTCCGCTGGCCTATGCCGAGCTTTGCACCACCTCCAATTTCACCTTCCTCACCGGCGCGTCCCACCCCGAGGAACTGATGGTGCGCGCCGCCGAGCTGGGCCTCGAGGCCATCGCGATCACTGACCGCAACTCGCTCGCGGGCGTGGTCCGGGCCTTCTCCGCGCTCAAGGAACTCAAGCGCGAGATCGGCGAGGCGCTGCGTATCCGCTCGGAAGTCCAGCGCGACGAAAGCTCTCGCCAGCCCATCGGCTCGCCGCAGGATCTGGCCCGGCCAACCACCGCGAAACTGCCGAAGCTGATCGTCGGCGCGCGGCTGGTGCTGACCGATTGCCCGGTCGAATGGGTGGCGCTGCCCACCGACCGCGCGGCCTATCACCGGCTGAGCCAGCTTCTGACCCGCGGCAAGCGCCGGGCGGGGAAGGGGGAGTGTCACCTGACCCGCGCGGACCTGCTGGAGGGCTGCGCGGGGATGATCCTGATCGCCCTGCCGCCCGCCGATCTGGCCCGCGCCTACCGCCCGCTGCAGGAGATGCGGCGGCGCTTTCCGGGGCAGGTCTTCCTTGGCGCGCCGCCGCGCTATGACGGCTCGGATCAGCGCTGGTTCGACGCCTGTGCGGCGCTCGCGCTGAGGGCCTCGACGCCGATGGTGGCGACCGGCGACGTGCTGATGCATCGCGGGTCTCGCCGACAACTGGCCGATGTGCTGACCTGCCTGCGCGAGGGTTGCACCATCGATGCGCTTGGCACCCGCGCGCTGCCCAATGCGGAACGCCGCCTGAAAGGGGCCGAGGACATGGCGCGGCTCTACCGTCGCCACCCCGCAGCCCTGCGCCGAAGCTGCGAGATCGCGGCGCGCTGCGGCTTCGATCTCGACGAACTCAGCTACGAATATCCCGATGAGGTCGCGCAGAACGAACCCGCGCAGGACCGGCTCGACCGGCTCGCCCGCGAGGGGCTGGCCCGGCGCTCTCCGGGGGGGATTTCGGAACGTCACGCGGGGTTGCTGGAGAAGGAACTGCGCCTCGTCTCCGAGCTGGGCTTCGCTGCCTATTTCCTCACCGTCCATGACATCGTGAGCTTCGCCCGCAGCCGCGGCATCCTGTGTCAGGGGCGCGGCTCGGCGGCCAATTCGATCATCTGCTGGGCGCTTGGCATCACCGATGTCAGCCCCGACCAGATCGGCATGGTCTTCGAGCGTTTCATCTCGAAATATCGCGGCGAGCCGCCCGATATCGACGTCGATTTCGAGCATGAGCGCCGCGAGGAAGTCATCCAGTGGATCTACGAACGCTACGGCCGCGACCGCGCTGGCCTCTGCGCGACCGTGATCCATTTCCGCACCCGCGCCGCGATCCGCGAGGTGGGCAAGGTGATGGGGCTGAGCGCCGATGTCACGGCGAGCCTCGCGGGCCAGATCTGGGGCATTTCCGGCAAGGGGCCGGACCATGCGCGGATGGGCGAACTGGGCCTCGACCCCACCGATCGGCGGCTGTCGCAGACGCTGAAACTGATCGGCGAGATCATCGGATTTCCGCGCCATCTCAGCCAGCATGTCGGCGGCTTCGTCATCACGAAAGGCCGCCTCGACGCGCTCTGTCCGATCGAGAATGCCGCGATGGAGGGGCGCACCTGCATCGAATGGGACAAGGACGATATCGACACGCTGTGCATCCTGAAGGTCGATGTTCTCAGCCTCGGGATGCTCACCTGTATCCGCAAGAGCTTTGACCTTCTGGCGGGTCACGAGAAGCTGGATATGTCGCTCGCCACCGTCCCGCAGGAAGACGCGACGACCTATGACATGCTGTGTCGCGCCGATGCAGTGGGGGTGTTTCAGGTCGAGAGCCGGGCGCAGATGAACTTCCTGCCGCGGATGCGTCCGCGCATCTTCTATGACCTCGTGATCGAGGTCGCGATCGTCCGCCCCGGCCCCATTCAGGGCGGCATGGTCCACCCCTATATCAACCGCCGTCAGGGCCGCGAAAAGGTCGATTTTCCTTCCAAGGAACTGGAAGGCGTGTTGGGCAAAACCCTCGGCGTGCCGCTGTTTCAGGAGCAAGCGATGCAGATCGCGGTGGTCGCGGCAGGCTTCACGCCGGAGGAGGCTGACCGCCTGCGCCGCTCGCTCGCGACCTTCCGCAAGATGGGCACGATCGGCACCTTCCGCGACCGCTTTGTCGAAGGCATGCTGGCGCGCGGCTACACGCCCGATTTCGCCGATCGCTGCTTTTCCCAGATCGAGGGCTTCGGCGAATACGGCTTCCCCGAAAGCCACGCGGCAGCCTTCGCGCATCTCACCTATGTCTCGTCCTGGCTCAAGTGCCACCACCCCGCGATCTTCGCCTGCGCGCTGCTGAATTCGCAGCCGATGGGCTTTTATGCGCCCGCCCAGATCGTGCGCGACGTGCGGGAACACGGGGTCGAAGTGCGGCCCGTTTGTGTGAACCATTCGGGCTGGGACAGCTCGCTGGAACGCCGCGCGGACGGGGCCCTGGCGCTGCGTCTGGGCTTTCGCCAGATCAAGGGATTTCGCGAGGAGGATGCGGGCTGGATCGTCGCTGCACGGGGCAATGGCTACCCCGATCCCGAGAGCCTGTGGCTGCGCGCGGGCACGCCGCCGCATGTGCTCGAACGGCTCGCCGAGGCCGATGGATTTGCCGGAATTGGCCTCACGCGGCGCGATGCGCTCTGGGCCGTGAAGGCGATCCGCGCCCCCGCGCCACTGCCGCTTTTCGCCGATCCGATGGATGGGGAAGGGGGGCGCGAACCGGCGGTGGAACTGCCCGCGATGCATCTGGGAGAGGAGGTCGTGGAGGATTACGTGGCGCTCAGATTGAGTCTCCGCGCCCATCCGATGGAGCTGCTGCGCCCCTCGATTTCCGGCCTCACACCGCATTGCGAACTGATCGGCACGCGGCAAAATCGGGTCACGGTTTGCGGCCTCGTGATCACCCGACAGCGCCCCGGAACGGCCTCCGGGGTGATCTTCATCACCCTCGAAGACGAGACCGGCGTGAGCAATGTCGTGGTCTGGCCGAAGCTCTATGAGCGGTTCCGCCGGGCGGTGATGGGCGGGCGTCTTCTGCGGGTCTCGGGGCGGCTCGAACGGGAGGGGGTGGTGGTCCATCTGATCGCCGAAAAGATCGAGGATCTGTCCCCGCGACTGGCCGATCTGGGCCACCCGCTCGACGACGTTCTGGGCCTCACCACACCCCAGGCGGACGACGCTCCGAGGCTCCGTCCGCAGACCACCGCGCGCCATCCGCGCGAGCAGGCGAAACGGCTTTTTCCGAGCCGAGATTTCCATTGAAACCGGGCCTCTACCGCCCGTCGCGCGACACTTTGCCCGGTGCGGCGATTCGCCTCGCCTTGGACGCAATTGTTTTCGTAACGTCAAGAACGCCCTGTGGATAAGTTTCATTTTTGACGCTAAGTAAGGATATTAAGTCACTGAAATATATATGTTTCATATGATTTCGGCGCCCTGTGGATACTATTTTCGTTGCAATATTGCTGCGTGAGTTCAGCCTAAAGGAGAACAAAATTTCGTCAGATGGCGGAACCGCGTTCATATCGCAACTTGGGGAGGGAGCTTGCCGATATCGGTGAGCTTCAGGCGCGTCTTGTCTTTATTTGGCTTGACCAGTGTGACGAAATTCCTGCGTCGGACCCGCTCCGACGTGCAGGATGCTGTCGGTCTGGCCAATGACACCGCCCTCCACGAAGCCGATAACACCCTTCACCGCGAGGAAAATTACCGCATCGAGGCCCTGGAGCCGCGGCTTTTGCTCTCGGCGGACCCGATTTCGGGAGAACTGGCCCGGATGGCAGCCAATGCGCAGCCATTGGACCTTCTCGAAGACCTCATCGTGCTTGTTCAGACGGCTTTCGACCAGAATGTGCGGGGCGAGACGGGGGCTGATGAAGGGGCTTCGGACACCGGTTCGAACAGTGTGGACTGGCCGGAAGACTGGGGAAATCCTGCCGCTGCAACGCAAGCCGTCGCTCCGCAGGACGTGCAGGAAGAGGGGCAGCCAACGCCCTTCGAAGCGTTCCTTGCCCAGTTCGATATTCAAGAAAATCAGGGCATCGAAGGGCTGCGCGAGCTGCTCGGTGCGATGCTGTCGCAGCTACGTGGAAGCTTTGGCGCGGGACAAGACCCCGCAAGCAGCTCCGTGGCCGATCTGACCGGAAATGAGCCTACTGGCCCCCCGGCCGCAACCACTAATGCACTGACGAATAACGAAAATACGCAAAACTCCAACAATGGGGCGGTTCTCGCTGCGCTCCAGGACCTGTTCCAAAAAATCAGTGAAACCCTTGGTCTTGGCGAATTCTTCAACGCTGGTCCGTGGGGCCCGCAAGCCGATTACCTCCATTTCGCCGGTACCGCCCCGACGGGCTCGAGCGCCGCGGATCTGACCGAGGAGCAGCTTGCCCCGGTCTTCGAGGAAGCGCTCGCTCAGTGGGCGGCCCGGACCGATGACGCGGCGATCCTGTCGCAGCTCACCATCTCGATCACCGATCTCGAGGACGGCGCGCTTGCCCGGATCACCGGCACGCATATCGAAGTCGATGCCGACGCGGCAGGGGCCGGTTGGTTCACCGGTCTCGATACGAGCGAGCCGATCGATGGCGTCGATCTGCTGACGGTCCTCACCCACGAGATCGGCCATGCGCTCGGTTACGACCACGATGCCGATCTGGCCGTGATGGGGGAGAGCCTCGGCACGGGTGAACGGATCGCGCTTCCCGAACTTCAACTCGCAACCTCGGACCCGGTCGATGGCGCGCTCCAACTGTCCGACGCGTTCACCGCGCCGGTCATCACGCCCGGTGCCGGGTTCGCCGAGAACCTCCGCGCACTGTTCGCCGGTCTGGCCTCGGCACTCGGCATCCAGATCCCGTTTGCGGAGGAGAGCGGACAATCGCTTCGTCTCGATCCCGCGGCGGCTGGCACAGGCACCGCCGATCTCACCGAGGCGCAGGTTGCTCCGATCTTCGACGAAGCCCTCGCTCAATGGGCCAGCCGCACCGACGCGGCGATCCTGTCGCAACTCACCTTCACCATCACCGATCTCGAGGACGGCGCACTCGCCCGGATTACCGGCACGCTGATCGAGATCGACGCCGACGCCGCCGGGGCCGGTTGGTTCATCGACGCGACGCCGGGCGACAGCACCGAGTTCGATCTGCTCGCAGGCGATCGTCTGGTGGCGACCGACGGTGCGGCCTCCGAGGGCGTCGACCTCTACACCGTCCTGCTCCACGAGATCGGCCACGCGCTCGGCCTCGACCATGACGCCGACGCTTCGGTGATGAACGCGACGCTTGGTACCGGCGAGCGCATCGGTCTTCCCGACGCGGCCCCGAGCCTCGGCGCTCCGGTGGCCGGCGCGATCTCGGAAGCGGGTGGCGCGCTCGACGGCACCGCCGACAGCAACCTGACCTACACCGTGAACCTCGACGGCACCGTCACCGTCAACGGCGTGACCTATGGCACGCCCGGCGCACCGATCACCTCGATCGCGGCGGGCGCTGGCTTCAACGACACGATCGAGGGTCCGGACGCCGCGACGGTCTGGACGATCACCGGCATCAACGAGGGGTCGCTCAGCTGGAACGGCCTCACCATCACCTTCACCGGGGTCGAGCGTCTCGAGGGTGGCACCGAGGCGGATGCCTTCGCGATCGACGGTCCGGGCTTCGTGACCGCGGGCTTCGCGGGCAATGCCGGTCTGATGGAAATCTCGGTCGGCGATTTCGTGAGCCTCGCGACCAGCGACGGCGTCGGCTCGCCGATTGGCTACACCACCGACACCGGCCTCGACGGTGTGCTCTACGAAGTGGGCACCGGCACGACCACCGCCGTCACCGCCGGGTTCGACGTCACCACCATCTCGCTCACCGGCGGCTCGTTCTTCGCGGGTAGCGGCGCGAACGGCTACTTCACCCTCGGCCAGCCCAATAGCTCGGTCGGCTTCGCGGTCGACAATCTCAGCTTCTCGGTCAAGATGATCCGCGAGACCGCAACGGGCCGTCAGTGGGTAATCGCCGATGGCACGGTCGGTGCGCTGGGTCTGGTGAACGTCGACGGCGTGACTGCCACGCTCTCGAACGGCGCGCTGGAGCTGGTGACCTCGCAACTGACCGACCCGAACGATGCGCTGAGCGCCAAGCTCGTCGTCTCCGAGATCGACAGCGCGGCGACGGGCGCGACCGCGCCGCTCGCGAAAGTATCGGGCGACGTGACGCTGGCCATCGGCGGCGAGGTTCTGATCGCGGGCGGGTTCAGCTTCACCAAAACCATCGTCAGCGGCTTGACCGGCGCGACCGACACGATCGGCGATCTGATGGTCTTCGGCTTCGACGCGGTCAAATTCTTCGCGGGCACCGGCGCGGTCTTCGATACGAGCGGCCCGGTCACCGTCGACACCACTAACGCCTTCGGCTTCTCGGTCACCGGCTTCACCGGCACCTTCGCGGTGCTGAGCTCGGGCGGCACAACCTATACCGGCATCGACTTCTCCTTCGCCAACGCGACCCCGGTCGGCATCACCGGGCTGACCGCCGAGGTCAGCAATGTTTCCGTTCAGGTGAATACCGCATCTGGCGGTGCCACTCCGCTGAATTGGGACCAGGGCGCGCTGAGCGATGCCGGGCTGACGCTGAACGGTGCGCTCACCAAGGTCGAGGCCACCGCGACGCTGATCGTGAGTGACGCGGTCTATGTCAGCGGCACCTTCGAGCTGAAAAGCTCGGCCAAGACCAGCGTGACCTTCGACGGCGCGACGGTGGATGGCGATTACTTCACGCTCTTGATCACGGACGGGCGCCTCTTCGCGGGTGTCGGCGCCGAGGTCTCGGGCGGCAGCTACGATCTGACCAATGCGACCGGCTTCGAAATCCCGACCCTCGATCTGACGCTCGCCATGTTCACCGTGACCTCGGCAGGGGCCAACCTCGGCCAGAAGGTCACCGCGCTGGAACTCTCGACCGCCGCCACGCTGCATGGGATCACCGATGTGACCGCGACGGTCGATGCGCTCGACGTGACCTATGCGAGCATGGCGTTCGACTGGACCCAGGTCGGTGGGCCGAGCTTCAGCTTCGACAGCACTTTCACGGGCTTCACCATCGATGTGCGCGCGGTCTTCACGGTCAAGAGCACCGTTCTGCTCGCGGGCGACATCTCGATCACGGTGACCAAGCAGACCATCGCCGCGGCGGATAATCCGCTTGGCACCGATCTGACCGATGCGCAGGTGATGACCTTCGCGCTGGCCGATGGCTACATCTTCGTGGGCAGCGGCGGCGGCTTCACCACCGATGGGAATGGCAAGGTCAACGGGCTGGACCGCGATCTTGAGAACAAGCTGATCGGCACCGGCTTCGGCGCGGAAGGGGTGCTGTTCGAATTCGCCTCGGTGAAGAATGTCGATGGAACGACCGGCGCCGTGCTGAACGCCTGGAACGCGATCAAGCTCTATGTCGGCACCGTCGAGGTCGCGGGCATTCCGGGCTTCACGCTTGCCGTCAGCGATTTCGTGGTCGAGGTCAACGCCGCCGATGCGATGGTCGCGGTGAACCCGACCGTGATGACCTGGAAGGGGCTCGATCTGGGCACGACGCTCGCGCTGACCGATGCCACGAACGGCTTCGACAATACCGAGCGTTTCTTCGTCGGCGCGACTATCGACGAGCTGAACATCTCGGACACCGTGCTGCTGACCGGCAGCTTCTCGGTCGAGAAGACCGCGGGCACCTCGGTCGGCGGCATCACCGGCGATCTGCTCTACATCACGCTCACCGATCTGAGCCTCTTCGCGGGGGCGGGCGGCACGATCGGCGCAAGCGGGATCGATACGACGAACGCCATCGGCTTCTCGGCGGCGGGGGGCAATTTCTACATCGGCATCCTGACCACCACCGACCCGATCCCGGTCAGCTATACCGGCGTGTCGGCGAGCCTCGCGAGCCTCGGTCTGGTGAATGTCGAAGGCGTGACGCTGAACCTTGCGAGCCTCAAAGTGCTCTACAACTCGGTCAGCGATACCACCCTCTCCAATCTCGATTGGTCGAGCCTGACTGGCCTCGAAGAGGTGACCGACACGGTGAGCCTCGCGGTGTCGGGCAAACTGACGCTGGCGGTGGGCGATTTCGTCTATCTGCGCGCGGGCTTCGGGCTGAGGGCGATCGACGTGACGGCGCAGGCGGGCAGCGCCGAGACGCTCGATCTCGTCGATATCACCGCGGGCACGCTGACTTTCGTGACGCTCAGCGATGTCGAGTTCTTCGCGGGCACCGGTGCGTCGACCGCCACGGATGAGGCGACCGGCACGACCACGCTGAACCTCTTGGGCGATGCCGCGGGTCTTTATGCGAATGGCGGTAATCTCGCGCTCGGCCTGCTGACCGACACGACGACCGGTGTGAAATATTCCGGGGTGATCGGCTCGCTGAGCGCGCTGGAGGCCAAGGGCATCGACGCGGTCCAGATCAAGCTGTCGGGCATGTCGCTGGCCTCGAACTCGACAACCGCGCCGACCGGCCCGCACCTCGACTGGTCGACTGTGAACGATACCGACGTGACCACGGCGCTTGGCGATCTGGGCCCGGGTGATCAGCTGGCGGTGTCCGGCACGCTATCCGTCGAGATTTCCGAGACGGTCTTCGCGCTGGCGACCTTCAACTTCTCGGCCTCGACCGAGTCGATCGACGACACCATCCAGGCGGCGATCACCGATGCGCAGGTCACGCGGCTGACCCTGACCAATGTGAACTTCTTCGCCGGTGTCGGCGGTGCCTTCGATGATGCCAATGCTCCCACCGCGATTGCCGATCAGGGCACGGGCTTCCTCGCGTCGGGCGGCACGCTCGAACTGATCGTCGTGAAAGAGAAACTCGGCACCGCCACACCTCACAGCTGGAGCGCGCTGTCGCTTTCGGTCGATTATGTCGGGATGCGCGGCCTGCCCAACGAGTTCGCGCTCGGGGTCACCGGTCTTTACTTCCGCATGAACACGGCCTCGATGGGCGCGACCAAGCTGAACTGGTCGGCCATTGTCGATCCGGCCGAGAACCCCGGGATCGCTCAGATCAACGCCGATACCGGCATCGCCTTCGGCGGCACGCTCGATCTGGCGCTCGGCGGGTTCGTGCTGGTCTATGGCACGGTCGAAGGCTCGATCTCGACCGCCGATATCAATGACGGCGTGATCGCCCTGACCGCCGCCGACATCACCAGCTTCAAGATCACCGGTGCGCAGATCTTCGTTGGTGCTGGCGGCGCGTTCGACCGCGACGCGACCACGAACGAGGTGACCGGGCTTCTCGATCAGGGCACCGGCATCTATGCTTCGATGGGTCTGGACGACGCGCTCGAATTCGCGCAGGTGACCCGCCTCGGCGTGCTGACCGATAATGCGGCGACGAATGACAGCGATCCGGCCACGCAATGGGATAACGAGACCGTCACCATCGGTTGGACCGCGCTGCGCGTCACCGTCGCGAGCCTCGGCCTGCGCGGCATCGACGCCTTCCAGATCACCCTCGCGGACCTCGCGGTAGACGGCAATTTCGCAGCCATCGACGGCACCTTCCTGAATTGGGCCTCGCTGGGCGGCGTCACCGGGCTCGACTTGCTGAGCCTCGCGGATGCCACCGACGGCCTGACCCGCGACGACGGCTTCTCCGTCTCGGGCACCGTGTCGGAACTGAACGTGGCGGGCGTGATCGTGGCCTCGGGCAAGTTCGGCATCAAGAGCTTCGCGAGCGACATCATCGTGCCCTCGGGCGTGACGACCGAGACCGTGCTGGGTGCGAATATCCTGATCTTCACCCTGTCGGATCTGAACCTCTTCGCGGGTGTCGGCGGCGCGCTTCTGGGCGACGGCACGATCGACCCCGATCAGGGCACCGGCTTCGTGGCCGAGAACGCCTCGCTGCAACTGGTGCTGGTGAAGGAAGATCCGCTGAGCGTGACGCTTCCGGCAGTGCCGCGCAGCTGGACCGCCGTTGCGCTCGACGTAGCCACGGTGCGCCTGCAGGGTCTGCCCAACACGGTCACCGTGCAGGGCCTCGACCTCTATTTCGGCTTCAACGGCGCGGATGCGGTGAATGGCGAGCGGATCGACTGGACCGCGACCGGCGTGACCGAGATCGGCAATCTCGCCTCTGGCGATCTGTTCGACGTCACCGAGATGGGCGCCAACTTCAACATCGCTTTCGGCGGCTATGTCGAGTTCACCGTCGACGGCTTCGTCACCGTCGCGGGCACGATGGCGGGCCAGATCCTGACCGAGACGATTAGCGACGGCAACGGCCTGACGGTCGAGGGCGCGTCGGTGATGACCTTCTCGCTGACCGGCGGTTATTTCTTCGCGGGGCAGGGCGGCGTGTTCACCCGCACCGATGGCAAGATCACGGATGTGAGCACCACCGACGGTACTGGCATCTATGCGAACAATGTGGGCATCGAGTTCGCCTCGGTCACCCAGACCGCCGACAACCCGCTGACGACAGGTGTGGTCGAGACCCGCACGGTCAAAAGTTGGTCGGCAATCCTCGTGACCTCGCAAAGCGTCGGCGTGACCGGCCTTACGGGCTTCACGCTGAAAATCTCGGATGTCGCGGTCGAAGCCAACTTCGGCTACACCGACCCGCTGAACGCGGCCAACAACTCGGTGATGAACTGGAAGGGCCTCGATCTGGGCCTGACGATCACCGACAGCACGGATGGCTATGACGCGACCGCGATCCTGTCGGTGACCGGCACCGTGTCGGAGCTGAACGTGGCGGGCGTCGTGATCGCCACCGGCACCTTCTCGATCAAGAGCCTGCTCGCCGATGTGGCGGTCGCCACCGCAATCGACGCCGATGGCACGCTGACCGGGGCGAAGGTTCTGATCTTCACCCTGAGCGATCTGAACTTCTTCGCCGGTGTGGACGGTGTGCTCAAGAATGACGGCACGATCGACCCCGATCAGGGCATGGGCTTCGTGGCGCAGGGTGGCTCGATCGAGCTGGTGATGGTGTCGGAAGACCCGGCCACCGTGACCTCGCCCGCCGTGGCTCGCAGCTGGATGGCGCTGTCGCTGCGCGTCGATCAGCTGGGTCTGCAGGGGCTGCCGCTGACCGCGACGGTGAAGGATCTCTACTTCGCGATGAACGGCGCGGATGCGGACGATAACAAGCTCGACTGGGGCGCGACCGGCGTCGATCAGATCAACGCGCTCGCCGATATCACCAATCTCGACGCGGGCTTCGGCATCGAATTCGGCGCCTATGTCGAACTGCAGATCGAAGGCGCGATCCTGTTGGCGGGCGGTCTGTCGGGTGTGATCCGCGATCTCACCGTCGACGATCCGCAGGGCGGCACGATCAGCGCCAAGGCCTTCTCCTTCTCGATCGACGGCGCCTATGTCTTCGTGGGCGCGGGCGGCGAGTTCACCTATGACGAATTCGACCGGGTCGACGCCGTCGCCAATGCGGGCACGGGCTTCGCGGCCGAAGGGCTCGCGTTCGACCTGATCTCGGTGACCGAGGTGGTCGATCTGGTCGCAAACCCGAGCGCCGTCGCGCGCAGCTGGACCGCGATGTCCGCCCATGCCGACACGATCTCGCCGCGCGGCCTGCCGCAGGGGCTGGATCTGACGGTGAACTCGCTCGACTTCACGTTGAACGGGCGCGACGCGATCAATAGCGATCAACTCGACTGGGCGCCGATCATTCAGGATCTGGGCGTCGATGCGGTCGCTCCCGAAGATGGCACGGATCTGGTGATCTCGGGCGGTCTGGATCTGGATATCTTCGGCTTCGTCACCGGCTCGGCCACCTTCGACATCGTGATGCGCAACCAGATCGAGGCCGAACTGGACAGCACCAATGCGGGCCTCGAAGACGCGAGCCTCATGCTGATCGGCCTGCATGTCGAGAACCTCTTCGTCGGCCAGCCCGGCGGTGTGGGCCTGTCGGTGGCTTCCGCCGATATCGCGCTTGCGCTGATCAAGGCGACCCCGCCTGCAAACAGCACGTTGCCCTTGACCACCACGCCCTCGGCGACGGCGGTGCTGGGCAATATCCAAGGCGGCACGCTCGCCGGTCTGCCCGAGGGGATGGAGCTGACGGTCAACGCCTTCTCGCTCGACTACTACGCGACGAAGCCCGCCGGGAACGACACCACGACCTTCTTCAACTGGAATTCGATCGATCTGGACGGCACGCCCGCGCAGGGCGATCCCGCGAACGACCCTGCGGGTCCGGTCTCCTTCACCTATGGCCCGAATGACGAGGTGGTCACTTTCGACGCCAGCGCAGACCGCACGCAGGTCGTGGGCTACCTGACGCTCAACGCCTTCGGCTTCGTCGATGTGGGCGCGAAGTTTACGCTCTCGCAGGATATCGTCGATGTGGACGTGAACCACGACGGCACTTTCGACATCGCGACCGACATGAACGATGCGGTGCTGACCCGGATCAGCCTGAGCATCGATCCCGCCGACGAGGCCGCGAATGGCGGCGACGCCCCGGCGGATTACGAGGCCAAGTTCTTCATCGGTATCCCGGACGGCCCCGGTATCACCATCGCGAGCGCCGATATTCTGCTCGCTTCGATCAAGGCGGCCAATCCGCTCACCGATACCCGCGCCTTCACCGCGCTCAAGGCCGATATCGCCTCGGCCTCGCTGACCGGGGTCGATCTGGTGGATATCACGCTCGACACGCTGTCGCTCGAGATGAACAAGGCCAATGATGCGACCGGCGTGATCGACGTGCTCGATTGGGGGCAGTCGATCAATCTTCTCTCGACCGAATGGAGCGACGGCCTGACCATGCTCAGCGGCCAGGACCTGCTCGCTGCGACGAATGGCAATGACGTCGACCCGGCCACCACTGATACGGTCCTCGACATGAACCAGTCGGGCTTCTCGCTCTTCGCGGGTGCCACGATCGTCATCGAAAACTTCGTCCATATCGAAGGCCAGATCACGCTGACCAAGACCGACAAGGTCGCAGCCCGTATGGTCGGCTCGACCACCTCCTTCGAGGCTTCGGTTCTGTCGATCGGTATCTCGGAAGCCGTGGTCTTCGCAGGGGTCGGCACGCCGACGATCACCAATGGCGAGGTCGATGCTACCTCCGACGCGACGGGCGTGGCGCTCTCGCTGCAGCGCATGGGCCTGCATATCGTCAAGGAAATGCCGCTCGATCCGGCGAACCCGACCGCGACCCCGCTCAAGAGCTGGATGGTCGTGAAGGCGACGGGCGGGGCCTCGCTGATCGGCGTCGACAATGTCACGGTCGATGGCTCGCTCACGCTGATCATGAACCGCGGCGGCAACGAGACGACGCCCTACAACACGCTCGACTTCACCTATGGCGGTGTGGGCGGCACCTGGGACATCACGGTCGGCGCCGAGACGATCACCTTCGACGAGCTGACCGTGGCGACGCTGGAAGTGTCGGGCTCGCTGACCATCGGCTTCGATGCCTATGTGTTCATCCAGGGCGAGTTCGCCTTCACCCAGTCGAGCGAGATTTATTCCGCCCTCGTCGCCGGCACGAGCACGAGCCGCGACCTCAAGGCGGTGACGGTCGGTGCGCAGCATGTGAACATCTTCGTCGGCACCGGCTACGACCTGACCAAGGCCTTCGGCGATCAGGGCGATGCGGTCGGTCTGAAGATCACGGACGCCTATCTCGCGCTCGCGATGTTCAAGACGGTCGACGCGAATGGCGTGGCGCTGGCTGCGACCGATCCGGCGGCGGCCTCCTATATGGCACTGAAAGCCGGTGGCACGGTCGAGCTGGTGGGCATCGACGGGGTCACCCTCTCGGGCTACGGGCTCGAGGTCGAGCTGAACCAGGGCAAGCTCCTGAGCACGCAAGCCAAGGAAGCGCTGAACCTTGCGAGCTTCGATGGTGGCGGCTTCGACGTGAAGGTGAGCGACACCGATATCGTGACGCTGGATGCCAATGGCGCGATCCTCGCGGCCTCCGGCTTCGTCGTGCTGGGCTTCGAGGATTACGTCTTCCTCGCCGGGCAGGTTGCCTTCCAGAAGGGCGCGACCCTGACCGTCGGCACCGCGCCGAACCAGAAGACCTTCGCCGCGACCGAAATCTCGGGCGATGGCATCAGCGCCTTCGTCGGCACCGGCGGGCCGTATTTCGAGGTTGATACCTCGGGCGACACCCCGGTCGTGCAGCCGATGGCCGATACCTCGGGTGCGCAGGGTCTGGTGCTGACGAACTTCTCCTTCCGTCTCGCCATGCTGAGCCAGGTCGATGCCAATGGCGTCGCGGTGGTGGGCGGTGAGAAATACACCGCGCTCTATGCGTCGATCGAAGAGGTTGCGCTTGCCGGTATTCCGGGCGTCGCGATCAGCGCGAGCGGCGTCGAGCTCAAGCTGAACCAAGGCAAGTCGGGCACCGCGGGAGCGGGCGCCCAGACGATCCTCACGGGCTTCGACTTTACGGAGGTGACGGGCCTCGACCCCGGTGCCACGACCTTTGCAGATATGACCCCGCTTCAGGCGTTCTACAGCCTTGGCTATGCGGGCACTTTCCTTTCGGTCTCGGCTTATGGAGATCCGGTGGGAACGGGGATCGAGCTTCTCGTGAACCTCTCGGGCGATACGCCCACCAGCGCAGACGATGCCGACTTTGCCTTCTCCGGCGATCTGTCCTTCGAAAAGACCACCAGCGCGACGGGCGTTGTCTATTCGAAAATCGCGCTGACCGACATCACCCTGACATTCGGCGATTATGAATTCACCGGCGACGCGCTGCTCTATCTGATGCCGCAGGGCATGGCGGGCAGCTTCTCGGTCACGCTTCCCGATATCGCGTTCGACGATGGCACCAACGCCTACCAGATCGGCAATGGCACGACGGCGACGCTCGAGATCAACACCTCCATTCAGGCGGTCTATGTCGAGTTCGCGAATGGCGATATCCTCGATCTGCCGCGCGGCCAGTTCCTGCGGGTCGAAGTCGAGAACGCCGCCTTCTATGTCGACTTCAACGCGACCGATACCGACAATGACGGCACGCTCGATGTGGGCGCCTCGCCGGAGATCAGCCTGACCGGCACGTTGATGTTCTCGCAGCTGACGACCGGGATTGCGCCGAACCAGACCAAGCGCATGACCATCGCCTTCACCGGGGTCACGGGCGGCTATACGGACTCGAACGGAGACGGCTTCACCATCGAAGACGCGAAGGGCGTGATCCTGATCTATTCGGGCTCGGCCACGCTGTCGCAGAACGGCATCGCCGCGCAGATCGAGGCGAGCGCGCAAGGTTCGGCTGCAGGCTTCGAGGTCTCGGCGAGCGCGATCATCCGCATCAACACCACTTCGCGCACCGATATCTACGAAGAGGTCGATGTGGGCGACGCGACCTACATTCTCGACTTCCAGGGGCAGGCCAATGTGAACCAGATCGCGCTGGCCGAGGTGAAGCTGAGCTACGAGCCCTACTTCACCATCGAAGGCAGCCTGAGCGACATTCTCCCGGCGGAACTGCCGGCGGGTGCCACAAGCGGCAAGATGGGCCGCAATATCTCGATCTTCCTCGGCGATGCGGGCGATCCCAACGATCCGAGCGACGATATCGGCCTGCTGATCTCGAACACCACGATCGCGATCTTCGAATTCGGAACCTCCGCCAACCGCAAATTCGCGGTCTATGCGAAGGGCGAGGTTCAGGCGCTGGGCATTCCGGGGCTCAATATCTCGGGCACGGTCGAAGTGTGGCTCAACACCTCGGGCACCGCTTTCTCGACCACCGTGACCGGCTTCCCGCTGCTCGAAGGCGGCACCTCGGCGACCCCGGTCGCGATCACCTTCGCCGCCCCGCAGATGGAGCGCGTGAAAGGCTCGGTCGAGATCAGCTTCGGCGTGGCCGAGACCGGCGATCTGCTGGTGATCAGCTCCAACGACGTTCTGTTCAACAAGACGCCCGATGGCCGGATCTCGGTCGACGCGCCCGAGACCTCGATCACGGTGACGCCGCCGGGCGCCGACAGCTTCGGTATCGAAGGCGCGGCCCAGTTCAGCTTCGGCGGCGCGACCGGCTTCCAGCTGACCGATATGCGGGTGACGGGCTACACGCTCTTTGGCGAGACCGTCTCGGTGACGCCGACGACGAACCTGCGCCCGCTGACCGCCGATATCGCCTCGCCGCTCAATGGCCAGATCATCAATCTCGACGGCTTCACCTATATCGACGTCACCTTCTACAACACCAACCGTCTGGATGCGGATGCCTACCCGGCCTATCCGCTGGGCATCGACCCGGACTCGATCACGGATATCGACCCGGAATTCACGATCACCGCGCGCTATGGCGACACGACGGCGGCGATCACGGTCGACGGGGCAGGGGTGCTGGTCGAAGGCACGGCGCGCCCGACCTATCGCTACCAGATCACCACGCCTGTGAGCCTGTCCGCGAACACCACCTATGAGGTGCAGTTCCTCGCCAATTCCTGGCGCGATGCCGCCGGGGCCCAGAGCGCCGCCGAATACGAACGCTTCACGATCCGCAAGTCGCCGGTTCAGAATGCGCCCGCGGCGAACCCGGCGACCGATCCGCAGGATCTGACCACGATCACCGCCGCGCCCTCGATCGAGCTGGCCTCGCCCTTCAATGGCGCGGTGATCGACAAGTCGATGCTGAACTCGAAGGGCTATATCGACGTCACCTTCGTGCTGCCCAATGGCGAGATCCTCGACGCAAGTTCGATCAATGGTGACGAGATCCGCTTCGTGCGCACGGGCGGCGCGTCGAACGTCAATCTGCTGACGAACACCAACGGCACCTACACGGTCGAGAAGATCGGCAAGACGACCTATCGCTATTACGTCTTCGCCGAGCCGCCCGCTGCGAGCGCCACCGGCACGGGCGTGGTCGGCACGCCGACCGCGACTTCGACCTCGCAGGCGAACCCGGCCTTCAACGTGGGCGATGTGCAGGTCGAGTTCATCACCGGCACCTGGAAATACACCGATCGCGGCACTGACCTGAACAGCACGGCCGACGATGTCGTCTACTGGTTCGGCGGCGAGAACGGCTCGGTCGCGTCGCCCGCGAAGACCACCGCCTATGTGCAGATCTTCAAGGTGCAGGAACTGCCGGCGGCCGAGGCAGCGACCCCGATCAAGGTCGGCCCGGTCTCGATCCTCGCGCCGAAGGTTGGCCTCGCGAAGCTCGGCTTCAAGGACGGTCTGCTGGTCCTGACGATCTCGGTCGGAGCGGAAAGCGCTTCGCTCGCCTTCGGCGGCACCGCGACCCAGAATGCCGACGGTACTCAGACCAATAGCGGCGGCACCCAGATCACCCTGACCAACCTGTTGGTGAAGTTCGATATCGGCATCGACGTGATGGGCGTGATCTCGGGCGGCGGCGACGATCCGGTCGTCTCGCTCACAGGCAAATGGTCGATCACCGCCGACAAGCTGACGGGCTCGATCCCTGACGTGGTCCTCTTCGAGGCCGACCGCATCAAGGTCGAATACGATCCCTCGTGGACGGCGCCCGATACCCCGGTCGCGGGTACGCCGGAGGGCGCGGGTCAGGAGATCATCAAGATCGACACGATCAAGGTCACCTTCCCGAAATTCGGCATCGCGGGCCAGATCACGACCTTTGAGGGCGTGCGCGGCCTCACGATCTATGACAACGGCTTCCGCATCGGGCGCGGCGAGATCATCTATTCGGGCACTGGCGCGGGCTCAGGCACCGGCACGGGCGCGGTCCAGCGCACCGACGGCGCGACCGGCAAGATCAAGTTCGGCTCGATCCTCGAATTCGACGACCTGCGCATCGGCGTCACCGACTTCTCGCTGATCTTCGGCCAAGAGGTGAATTTCGACGGCACGATCTATGTCGGCTCTGGCGGGGCGACCTTCGCGCCGGGCAAGGCGATTAACGCCAAGGTCACCGACCGCGTCTCGGGCGAGGACGTGAACGACACGCTCGCGCTGAAGGCCGGCCTGACCTTCACCGATGGCGTGGTCGACGGCTTCATCTTCGAGCTCGACACGTTCGAGATCAACATCGGCTCGGTCCTCAAGCTGAAGGGTGTGGGCCTGTCGCTCGATACCGGGGCAGCCGATGACGAGGAGCTGATCAGCTTCGTCTCGATCGGCGCGGAACTGAAGATCGGCTCGCTGAACCTCTCGGGCGAGGCGCGCCAGTTCGCCTTCCTCGGCGACGGCACTTTCGTCACCAAGCAGGGCTTCGGCGTCTTCATCGGCGTGGGTGGGGCCTCGGGCGCGAACTTCAAATGGCCGAGCTGGCTGCCGATCAAGATCACCGAGATCGGCGTGCAATGGCCCGACATTCAGGCCGACCCGAGCGATTTCGTCCTCACCTTGTCGGCGTCGATCACCGGGCTGCAGGGCTATGACGGGCTGACCTTCGAGGGCACGGTCGAGGGCATCCGCATCGATGTGGGCCTGCTGCTGGAAGGCAAGTTCCCGATCATCGGCATCGACTCGATCGGCGTGAAAATCGGCGGCAACGCCTTCGGCGGCGAGATCGAGGGCGCGCTGATCGGCGGCATCATTCGGATCGGCGAGGGCAATCAGGTACTCTCCACCTTCGACCTTACGAGCCCGGTGAAAGACCGCGTCTTCTTCATCGGCGTCGAGGCGGGCTTCTCCTTCTCGGGTCTGGGCGGCTTCACGATCCGCTTCGCACTGTCGGAACTGGGACCGCTCGGCGTGCTGGTCTCGGGCTCGGTGCCGGGCGGTATCCTGCTCGAGCCGAATTCGGGTCTCGCGATCAACGACTTCACCGGCGGCGTGGACTTCTTCAAGTCGCTGCCCGACATCACCGATCCCGACGAGCTCAACGGCCCCGATTTCGCGCTGCCGCTGAACGTGTCGATCGACGACTGGCTGAACTCGGTGCAGCAGCAGGTCGTGAACCAGTATATCGCGATCCAGAACGGCTCGGCGGCGGGCGGCGGGTTCGCGGCGGCCTTCACCTCGCCGATGATCATCACCGGCTCGGCCAAGCTATATTCGATCTACACCTCGCAGGCCGTGTTCAACGGTCAGGTCACGATCAAGATCTCGACCGACGGCAAGATCCTCGTGATCGGCCAACTGAACTTCGCCGCCGACAACCTCTCGCTCTCGGCGCGGCTCTACGCGAACCTGTCGAAGATCGCCTCGGGCGAGGCGACGATCCTTCTGCTGGTGAAGATTCCCGATCAGGTCGATCTGCTGACGATCAAGGGCTCGCTGCAATTCGGCTTCAAGGACATCCTCGGCGAGGCCACGCAATTCGCCGTGGTCGAGGAACAGGCCGCAACACCGACGCAGCGCCTCGACGGGCCCAGCGATGGCGGCGTGACCGGTGTCGGCAACTTCAACGAGCGCGCCTATATCGACATCACTTTCCCGACGGTGAACGGTGCGACGGTGGACGCCGCTTCGGTCTTCGACCTGACGCCTGAAATCGAGATCACCGGTGGCGATTTCACCCTCGACAACACGCAGGCGCCTGCACAGGTCGATGCCGACACGTTCCGCTTCTGGCTGACCGGCACGGGCGATGTGAACTCGGTGACCTACACCTTCCTGTTCCAGTCTTGGTCCTACACCGAGACCGCGACCAACGAGACGGTCTATGCGGATGAGGACAACACGACCCAAAGCGGCGACCCGGCTGTCGCGGGGCCGTGGGTCGATATCAAGTTCATTGCCGAGATCGGCGGCGAGATCACCGCCGAGACGCTGGCCGCGATCGCGACCAATGCGGTGGCACCGTTCAAACTGTTCAACGACAATGGCGACGAGATCGACATCCTCGGCGCCATTGCGATCGGCGGCGGCAAGGTGCGTTACTTCATCGACACCAGCGATCCCGACCTCACGAACAACCAGCTCGCCGTCGGCGATTACACCGTGCGCTTCACCGCCGATACATGGGCCAACAACGCCACCCAGACCGGCAAGAACAACACCGCGACGCCGGATGCCGTGTTCTCGGTGGTCGAGCCCGAAGCCTCGCTCAGCGCGCCCTATCAGCTGGACGGCGACGGCTACACGGTCGACGTGAACCTCGCCAATGCCGATCTGCGCATTATCGTGACCTTCGATCCCGCAGGCAGCGGCTCGCTCGATTACGGCTCGATCCTCGATACGAATGACGAGTTCACCCTGACGCGCACCGGTGCTGCGGATGGCTCCACGGTGAATACGGCCGTCGGAATCTCGGATACGCCGGTTCCGGTTGCGATGTTCATGAACGAGGACGGCACGGCGAGCCTGAAGACGCTCGGTCTCGATGCCGAAGGCCGGATCGTCGCCTCCGACAGCGCGGATTATGACCATCCCCTGCCGACGGGGGCGGAACTCTATGCGCTCCTGAAGAAAGAGGGCATCACCCAATTCGCCTATGCCATTACCACCGCGAATTTCGACTTCGCGCCGGGCATCTACACGCTCACCTTCACCGGGGCTTGGGCCGATGCGGCGGGTAATACGGGCGCTACCGGGGACAAGGTGATCACCGTCGAAGGCGCGACCGCGATCATGGTCGATCCGGGTGCGGGCGCTGCGATCGACGTGAACCTGCTCAACGGTCGCAACTATATCGACATCGAGTTCCCGGACGTGCCCGACAGCGATTTCGTCTATGACGCGGCCTCGATCACCGATGGCGGGGCGGAGTTCACGCTGAGCGGCGCGGGCCTCGGCACGGTGCAGATCGACAATGGTGTGGCCCCGGTCCGCGTGGGCGGCACCGACGCGGCCCCGATCTATCGCTACTGGCTGACCGGCAGCTTCGACAGCGGCCAGACCTATGGCGATGTGACCATCGCGGCGGTCGAGCAAGGCTGGTCCTACCGCTATTCCGACAGCGCGAACCCGACCACCGACCCGGCGATCAAGAGCGGTGAGGACGGTCTGGGCGTGGTCGCCAACCTCGAGATCACTAAGGGTTCGGTCGAGATCACCTTCACCAATATTCCGACGGGCTATGTGCTCGACCCGGCGTCGGTGCTCGACCTCGCGGCCGAGTTCACCGTGCAGACCGATACGGTAGAGACTTCGCGCCTGAGCGGCGGCACCTTCCGTGTCGAGCTGGGCGAGGGCGCGCCGGCCCTGCTGCAAAACGACCCGAACGATCCGACGAAGATCTCCTTCATCTACTCGCTGCAGACCTTCATCGATGAGGGCAACCCGGCGGAGCCCGCTTCGCTCACTGGCGAACTCTACCCGCAGACGATCACGCTGGAGTTGGACATCACGTCGATCTCCTTCTTCTCGACCGCGGCGCTGAGCGCCCCGACCATCGTGGTCAAGAGCGGCTCGACCTACTCCGACGCCAACAGCGCCGCCAATCTGCCGGGCGACCGCACCTATTTCGACATCGTGCTGAGCGGAGCTTATGGCGAGGACATTACCGATCAGCTGGCGATCGGCGACGTGAGTGTGACGGGCCTCACGATCACCGAGCTGATGGATATGGGCGGCACGATCCGCGTCTTCGCAGACGGCGCGCTCGGCATCGGCAGCCATGACGTGACGCTGGCCGCGAACAGCTTCGGCGATGCAGCCAAGAACCGCGTCCAGACGCTGTCCTTCACCGTCTCTGGCCCGCAGGGCGATCTGGTCGATCCGGCGAATGAGGGGAGCACCGGTCTGGGCGATGTGAACGGCCGCGGCTATGTCGATCTGCATTTCGAGCGCCCGGTGGGCGGCGCGCTCGATATCGGCTCGATCACCGATCTCGCGCCCGAGTTCGAATTCGGCGGCAGTGGCTCGATCACCTTCGATGACACGTTGGCCCCGGTCTGGCTGAACCCGCAGGCGACCTCGGGCGACTATATCTTCCGCTACTTCACCACCGGCGCGTCTGCCGCAGACACCACGATCTCGCGCATCGCGACGGTCGAGGATCAGCCGACTGTTCTGCGCGCCGATGGCACGGCCGACGATGCGACCGGCCCGGTCTCCTTCGATGCGAGCACCCTCTCGGTCGCCTTCGTCGATGTGCGCTACACCCCGACCTATGGCGACGAGATCGACTTCGGCACGCTGGGCGACGAGATCAGCTTCTCGGGCACCGGCGCGAATGGCGTCACCGTTTCCTCGGCTCTGATCGTGGGCGACGGGCTGACCGTGCGCTACTTCCTCACCGGCAAGTTCACCGCCGGCACCGTTCAGGTCGATTACGCCGCAGCCAGCTTCGGCTCGGGAAGCTACGACAACGACGCGAAGACCCAGAGCTTCCGCCTCGTCCAGCTTGGTGCGAGCCTGACCGACCCGGTCGAAGGCGCTTCGGTGGGGCAGGCGCCCTTGAACGAGCGCGGCTTCATCGACGTCACCTTCGAGCTGCCGAGCTATGCCACCGGCGTCGATCTCGAGAGCATCACCGATGCCGGTGCCGAGGTGATCCTGAGCGCGACCGGCTACACGATCGAAGTAGATGACAGCCAGGCGCCGACCTACATGGGCGACGATGCGAACGGCAATCCGATCTTCCGCATCTGGTATCTCGGCGACTTCGCGGGCTCGAACCTCGACGACAATGTCTCGGTCGAGTTCATCTCGGGCAGCTTCGACTGGATCGGCACCGATGGCGGCACGATCAAGGCGATTACCGCGACCAACAGCGAAGATCTGGTGGTCACGACCGGCAAGATCGGTCTGGGCGCCAGCGCGCCGACGGCGACCTATGTGGCGCTGTCGCTCGGCACGAGCCAGACGCTGACCGATAGCAGCCTCGCGACCACGGACTTCACGCTGACCGATATCGACGGCAACTCGATCACGATCACCGGGATCCAAGCCCGTGGTCCCCCAGGCGAGTTCGCTGTGACCTTCGACTCCGCCGACGCCGCCGACGGCGCGGTGCTGACCCTGACCTATGCGGCGGGCGCATGGACCTACGGGGCCGCTGCCTCCGAGGCGATCGATCCGACGACGCTCTCGATCACGCCCACCGACACCGCTTCCTATATCGACATCACCTTCGACACGCTGGGCGATCCGAGCCTCAACGCGCTCTACGCGATCGACGCGGCCACGATCGACGGCGACGAGTTCACCCTTGGCGGGGCAGGCGGGGCCAATCTCGATCTGCTCGACCTCACCCCGACCGACATGGGTGACGGCACCTTCCGCTACTATGTCTCGCGCGAATTCGGCCTCGGCACGGTCACGGTTTCCTTCAACGAGGGCAGCTGGTCCGACCTGCAGGGCAACGAAGGCGGCGCGAGCCAGCAGAGCTTCCGCGTTATCGACCAGATGCAGGAGGGCGGCCAGCCCGGCGCCGATGCCGACCCGGCCACCACCCGCGTCTTCTTCATCCGCGTCTCCGGCTCGATCACCCTGAATTCGGCGGGCATCGTCGACGAGCCGCTCGTCGAACTGCGCGCGCAGGCCGAACTGACCTTCGGCGATTACATCAAGGCCGACGGCTCCAAAGTCTTCCGCTTCGCGCTCGAAGCCTCGGGCACGATCACGGTCTACAAGCTCGGCAATATCGGCTCTGCGGCGGCGCGCTTCGTGCTGGAGACCGGCGGTATGTCGAGCGGCCTGCCGCAGTTCTGGGGCGTGGCCACCATCCAGCCGAACTTCGAGGCGCTCAACGAATACGGCGTCTGGATCAAGGGCAACGCGACCCTGATGATCAACATGTCGGGCGAGGACAAGGTCGAGACCCTGTCGCTCGAGGGTATCCTCGGCGATCAGCTCGAGCGCATCTCGGGCGGCGACGACGACACGGTGGCCGTGGCCGATCTCGGCGCGCTGCCGAGCCAGGCGGTCGAGGGCTTCTACGAGAAGCAGGCCGTCAGCACGCAAGTGCGCGCCACCTTCGCGGAATTCGGTGTCACGCTCAGCTCGGAAGCCAAGATCGAGCTGGTGCGCGAGCTGAACACCCAGTCGCGCTGGCGGATTACGGACGGCGCGAAGAAGTACTTCATCGAGAGCCTCGACGGCACCGCGACGCTGCATTCCGAAGAGCAGACCTACGAGCTGACGCGCAACTCGGTCGTCTTCTATATCGGCGGCGCGATCAAGCTGACCGATCAGAACGCGAACGACCCGGATGTCGACACGAGCGTCAACGTCTATGCCGAGCTGACCGGCGCCTTCTACCTGAAGATTTCGCAAGACCGGGTCGAGGTCTTCGTCGCGGCCGGCGCCAATGTCTTCAACGTGATTTCTGGTCAGGCGGTCGGTCTGCTGATCATCGACTTCGGCACCGCCCCGGGCAGCGCCTTCGGTGTCGCGGGTAGCCTGTCGCTCGAGGTGAGCGTGGGCGATGCCGGCGGCGAGAATACGGACGCGGCGAACAATGCCGGCAGCTTCGGCAATATCGCGGAAGACGTCTTCCGCTTCGAGGCCGAGGTCATGGTCCTCTTCAACACCACCGGCATCACCCAGACCTTCGATGTGCCCGACGCGCTCGTGCCGTTCCTGCCGCCGAATGTTCCGACGACTTTCGAGATCTTCGAGCGTCCGCCGATCCTCGGACAGAACGAACGGGACATGACCAAGGATGCGGGCCCCTATTTCGTGGTCCAGATCAGCGGCTCGGTGACGCTCTTCGACTCGGTCACACTCAACGGCTTCCTGTCCGTCACGGGCACCGGCGACTCCCTGACGATCCAGGGGACGGTTTCCGGCCGGATCGCGAATTTCGGCGCGGTCGAGGGGATGCTCTATCTCGAGGCGAATATCGGCGCGAGTGATCCGGGCGTGGTCGGGCGGGCGCAACTGTCGCTGGTCGGCGGGCTGGAGCTTCCGGGCGTCAGCCTCGGCGGGTCGCTCTCGATCATGCTCGAATTCAACACCTACGCGACGACGCAGGATCGCTACACGATCGTCACGCAGGGCGAATATGACGATCTCGTCGCCAACGGCGATGCGACCGCCAACACTGACGGCACCTTCTATTACGGCACGATCTCGGTCGAGAACGGGCTGTTCCTGAAGGTCACCGGCACGCTGGTCGTCTCGGATGTGATCGAACTGACGGGCGTCTTCACCTTCCGCATCGGCACCGCGCCCGATTTCGAACTGGTCGCGACGCTGGATGTGCAGGCGAAGCTCGTGGGCGTGGCCGAGTTCGGTCTGACCGGCGGTCTCGTGATCGCGGATGGCGGGCTGGTGATCTATGCCGAGATCGATCTCAATATCGACCTCGCGAGCGTCATCACCGTGACTGGCGACGCGACCTTCCAGCTCAACACCTTCTCCAGCGCGCGCACTCTGGAGATCCCGACCATCAATACCAGCGGGCAGGAGAGCACGATCTCGGTCACCGTGGCCTCGGGCTTCAGCCTCGAGATCGTAGGCTCGGTCAACTTCGTTGGCCTCGCGACCGCCTCGGGCCGCGTTTATATCGGCCTCAATGCCAGCGAGTTCCGCGTCGAGTTCGACGTGACCTTCGGCCTAGCCGGGCTCAACATCTCGGCCGCAGGCGGCGCGGTGCTGTTCTTCAACTCCAGCACTGGAGAACTCGACGGCCTCGCGCTGCTTCTGGATGTCAGCATCAACGCCAATATCGCGCTGGTGATCGACATCGAGGCCAGCGGCAAACTGATGCTCAACACCGTCGGCCGCGACGTGACGATCTCGGGTCGTGTGCTGGAGCGCAACTCCTTCGTGCTCGATCTCAGCGGCAAGGTCGAGTTCCTGAAGGTTCTCAAGTTCGAAGCGGGGTTCCGGATCGAGGTCACGGACAACGCCTGGCGCGTGGACTTCAACGCGAGCATGGACTTCTTCGGTCTCGCCACGATGAGCGTGAACGGCTGGTTCAACTCGAAGGGCTATTTCGACCTCTCGCTGAGCGGTCGCCTCGTGCTGGGCTCGAATAGCTTCGGCCTGACGGGCAACTTCTCGATCCGGGTCTATTACCTCTTCGACGATGCGGCGGATGTCTACAAGCTCGGTGTGTCGGGCTCGGCCTCGGTCTCGCTGCGCGCCTTCAACATCAGCTGGGCCACGGTTTCGATCAGCTTCTCGGCCACGGCGACCGGCACCGGCCGCGTGCCGATCGTGATCTCGGCCAGTGCGAGCGTGAAGGTGCTCTTCGTGAAGGTCTCGGTGAGCATGTCCTTCACCGTGGGCTATGTCGAATTCCCGACCCCGATCTATCTCGCGGGCGACCTGAACGGCGACACCAATTCGGGCACCTACAAGGATTGGGATGACACCTCCACGATCCTCGTGCTGAACATGGGCGACGCGAATACCAAGCGCGGCATCGGCGAAGCGACAGAGGGCGAGACCTATATCATCGAGGCCGTCACCCCGGTCGTGAACGGCGCGCAGACGATCCGCGTGATCTATTCGGGCCGCGAGCAGGTCTTCGAGCACGTCCACGAAATCCGCGGCTATGGCGGCACCGGCGACGACCTGCTGGTCGTGCGCGACGGCGTCGCCGTGCCGATCCTCTTTGTGGGCGGCGCGGGTGTCGATACCGTGGCCTACGAGGGCGACGGACAGGTCACGATCAACTCGGCCTCCGAGGGCGGCACTGCGGGCGATCTGGGCGACCAGATCAGCATCGGCAGCGGCGTCGCGGTCGGCTCGATCATCTACGGCTCGGGCGCGAATGACCGGATCGTCTCGGATGCGCTGGTGCCGATCACCATCTACGCGCTCGGCGGCGATGACGTGGTGCTGCAAAACGGCACGGGCGTCGCCACGATCTACGGCGGCACCGGCGCGGACCGCCTGATCGGCGGCGCGGCGGCGGATGTGATCAACGGCGAGGGCGGGGCGGACGAGATCGACGGTCGCGGCGGCGCGAACACGATCAACGGCGGCGGCGACAATGACCGCATCTTCCGCAGCCTCGCCTCCGACGGCGTCGAGGTGATCAACGGTGGCGGCGGCACCGACACGATCCTGCTTTATGGCACCGCGAACCCCGACACGGTCACGATCGGTCAGAAGCCCTCTGACTCCGGCATCCTGCAGGCGCTCGACGCCGATGGCAGCGGCTTCGAGGCCGACGGGGTCGAGGGGCTGATCATCCATCTGCTCGGCGGCACCGATACGCTGACGGTCAATCCGCTCGGCCAGACCGATCTGAATACCATGCGCATCGACGACGATCTGGTCGTGGAATCCGCCGATCCCGCGAAGGACGTGGCCGAGATCGACGGCACGAGCGATGGTGTGGCCGATGCGGTGATCTTCAACGGCACCAGCGGCGTCGACACCTTCACGCTGAAGGCGGGCGCGGTGGCCGATCAGGAATTCATCCTCGTCGCCGCCTGGTCGACCGGCACCGTGACCGTCACCTTCGACGACACGATCCGCGCCAAGGGCGACACGCTGCGCATCTCGGCGGCGGGCGGCAATGACAAGATCACTGCGGGCCCGGCCGTGGCGGCAGGCGACCCGTCCAACGCGACGCCGTTGACCAACGACCTGATCGCGCTGACGCTGGAAGGCGAGGGCGGCAACGATCGGATCATCGGCTCGATCTTCAACGACGTGATCGATGGCGGCGCGGGCTCGGATACCGTGACGGGCGGCGAAGGGCTCGATGTCTTCCGCGACACCGACGAGGCGAACGAGACCGACACGCTGATCGAGGTCTTCGCGGGCGAGGATATGGGCCTCTACGAGAACCTGTTCCTCGTCGGCAAAGTCTTCCAGGCGGACGGCTCCACAGCCTATGCGGACGGCACGACCGATGGCGCGATGGTGCCGGGCGACGCCGATCTGTGGAGCGCCTCCGGTATTGGCGCGGGCGAGACCACGGTGGAGCGTCTGAACGGTATCTTCGAGGCGGTCGATCTGACCGGCGGGGACGGCGTCAACAACACCTTCGTTGTCAACGACCTGAGCGGCTCGGTCACGGTCGGCGGTCTGGCCATCGGCGTCAGCGCCTTCAACGGCACCGTGACGCTCGACAATGCGGGCTCGGATGCGAGCGGCGATCTGGAGCATTACATCATCGCGGCTCCGCTCGGTTCGGGCTTCACCGTTCATATCACCGACAGCAGCACCACCGACGCGGACAAGCTGGTCTATCTGGGCTCGCAGGGCGACGACTATGTCGCGATGTCGGTGGGCCTGATGGCCGCCTCGCGCTACACCAATGCGGCTGGCAAGGTACTGGGCGCGGCCGCCGTCAGCATCGATCACACCAATCTCGACGTGATCGAAGTCGATACCCGCGAAGGCGCCGACGTGATCGCGGTCACCGCGACCGATCTGCCGATCTACATCAACAGCGGCATCGGCGACGACGTGATCAATCTCGGCTCCGCCGCCTCGTCCGAGCCGGGCACGGCCCCGCTGGGCGGCACGCTCTCGGGCATCGCCGCGCTGATCCAGATCGACGCCTATGACACCTATAGCGGCCCGATCCTCGCAGATCGTGGCAATGATACGCTCAACATCGACGACAGCGGCAATACCGGCGCGACCACCGGGGTGATCGGGCTGGAAGATCGCACGGCGGTCGAGGGCTTCATCTTCGTGGATGGCTTCACCGCTGCGACTGCGGGCATCCGCTACATCGCGCTCGAAAACGTCAATGTCGATCTGGGCGACGGTGTGAACGACGTCACCCTCAAGTCGACCGGCAAGCGCGACGTGACCACGCTCGAGACCCGCGACGGCGCCGATATCATCAAGGTCTTCGCGATCAACGGCCCGACCACGATCGACACCGGCGCGGGCGACGATGCGGTCACCGTCACCGATGACGACCCCGACACGCCGCTGGCCAATGACGGCACGCTGAACGCGATCCTCTTCGGCTACCTGACGATCGATGCGGGCGCGAACGATCCGGTCACCTACGAGGTCGACGGCACCATCGTGAACCATGGCGACACGCTGATCGTGTCCGACGCGGGCGACACGCTGCCCGATCAGGGTGGCTATCTCAGCGGCACCGAGATCGTCGGTCTCGGCATGACGCTGGGGGTGGTCTATGCGGGCTTCGAAGAACTGGAGCTGTCGCTCAGCAACGGCAATAACGGCTTCCACGTCTCCGATACCCATGCGGGTCTTACCACGCTGAACACCGGCGACGAGACCGCGACCGGCGATGCCACCTCGGATGCGATCACCATCGAGAAGATCTCGGGCCGCACCTTCCTCAACCTCGGTGCGGGCAACGATCTGGTGCAGGTCAACTACTACGCCGACGGCACCCAGACCTTCCTCAACGGCATCGACGGGTTCGAGCTGGATATCGACGGTCAGGCGGGCAGCGATCTCTATGACATCGGTCTGGCCAGCGCGGGCAACTCCACGATCCGCATCCTCGACACCGGCACCGCCTTCGACGGCATCGACCGCGCCGAAATCCGCGGCACGGACGGGCGCGACCTGTTCCTGTTCCGCGCCAACCAGGACCTCGATGTGGGCGTGGTCGCGGCGCTGCCGATCGCCGAGGACGGCACCATCCTCAATACCGTGGTCGAGCGGGTGGAATACAACTCCGCCATCGACGCCGATCTGCGGGTCTTCGGGCGCGCGGGTAATGACCTCTTCGTCTTCGACGATACGCTCGCGGGCGTTCAGGCCTTCGGCGATGCGGGCGACGACACGTTCCAGATCGGCCAGCTCTTCGCCTCCTTCCGCGACGAGCAGAATCCCTATAACGGCCTGAGCGGCATCGACTATTACGAGACCACGCAGGTCACCGTCGGCTTCCTGTCGAACGGCGTCAGCTTCGACACCACGATCCGTGGCGGCGACGGCGAGGACAACTTCACCGTCTACTCCAACAAGGCTGAACTGTTCCTCTATGGCGAGGCCGACGACGACACGTTCCAGGTCCGCTCCTTCGTTCGCGTCGACCCGAACGACCCGGCCGCGCCATTTACCAACATCAATGGCGGGCAGGGCGCCGACTTCATCCAATACGCGGTGAACGCGCCGGTGCGGATCGATGGCGGGGACGGCTTCGACACGATGACCGTGATCGGCACCGAGATGGGCGACGACTACGTCATCACCAAAGACGGCGTCTATGGCGGCGGGCTCTTCATCTCCTACACGGGGATGGAGAAGCTGGTGGTCGACGCGCTGCAGGGCAACGACACCTTCTTCATCGAGAGCACCTCCGAGGGCGTGCTGCTGGAGATCGTGGGCGGTCTGGGCTCGGATAGCGTGAACCTTGGCGGCTCCGATCTCGACGGTGTCACCGAGGGCGGCGCGATCACCGTCGTGTCGAACGGTCTCAACGGTCACAGCGGGTTGATCCAGACCACGGTCGACAGCACCGATCCGCGCTATCAGGCGATCTGGGCGCAGGATCCGGTCTCGCAGATCAAGGACAATGACGCGCCCGATCTGGTCTTCTTCAACGCCGATGGCGAGGCGGGCTCCAGCGTGCTGCGCGTCTTCGAGGCCGCGACTGCCGATCCGACCATGTCGGTCACCCGCTACGCGATCGCTCTGTCGCGCGCGCCGGACGAAGACGTCTACATCACGATCTCGCCGACGCTGGGCACTGAGGGCGATGTGGCCGCGGGCGCCGAGGGCGTGCTGGTCAACGGCTCGGCCTCGGGCACGGTGCTGCACTTCACGGCGGCCAACTGGGATACGCCGCAATACGTGACCGTCACTGCGATCAACGATCTGGTGGCAGAGGGTCGCGGCATCGTTCAACTGCGCCATACCGTGACCGAGGGCGACAGCCGCGCCGACGATACCGGCTTCGACAATCTCGCCGTGCCGAACATGCTGGTCGACGTGATCGACGATGAAGTGGCCGAGCTGCTGATCTTCCCGGTCGACAATTCCTCGGCCATCGATCTCGCGGGCGACACCATCGTGGCCGAGGCCGCAGCGCTTGCCGCGAATGACCGCTTCGCCGTGATGCTGAGCCGCGCGCCGACCGGCCCGGTGCAGGTGAACTTCGCGGTCGATGGAAATGTGACGCTGTCCTCGAATGTCGTGAACTTCGACGGCTCGGATTGGAACACCGCGAAATTCGTGACGATCACCGCGGTGAACGACAGCGCCGACGAGGGTGTGCATTACGCCCGCATCCAGCCCACGATCTTCGAAGACACGCGCGACGCCTTCCTCGGTGCGACCTATGCGGATGTGGCCGGCGGGGTCGCGGCGAATATCAACCGCGATATCAGCCAGCCGCGCAGCGCCGAGGTGCTCTATACCGCTGCCGATCTGACGATCCTGCGCCCGAATACGGCCGTGGCCGAGATCTACACGCTCACGCTGGGCGGCATCGACTATGTGGTCGGTGTCGGGATCGGCGAAGTGGTGGCGGACCTCTCGACCGTGACCGAGGGCACGATCGTGGTCGATGCGCGCCTCGATCAGACCGCCACCGCCGCGGATATCGCAGATGCCTTCGCGACGCTGGTGAACGCCGACGCCGAGCAGGCTGCGACGATGACGGGCACGGGTGCCACGCGCAGCATCGCGGCAGCGGCGGGCGTCTCCTTCAAGCTCCTGATCGAGACCAGCGATCCTGCGTCCGGCTATCTCTTCACGCCCACCGGCGACATCTATGTCTCGATCTCGGGCGACGCGTTCGAGTTCTCGAGCGATGAACTGAGCGTCGATGCGGCCACCAGCAAGCGCGCCTATGACATCGTGGCCTTCCGCCTCGGCGCGTCGCTGGCCGACGGCACGCTCGCCGCCGATGGCACGCTGGTCGATGGCGCGACCTGGATCATCAAGCTCGACGGGCTGCAGGTTCAGGCGACCGCCGAGTTCGGCGACACCATGAGCGATATCGTCAACAAGCTGGTCGCGCAATTCGCGGGCGCCGATTACTCGGCCTCGGCGGGTTATCTGCAAGCGACGCTGCTGCCCTCGGTCGAAGGCGCGATCTACTCCAATGCCGGGGCGAAGACCTGGACCATCCTCGTCGATGGTCAGCTCATCAGCTACACCTCGCAATCGGGCGACGAGCTGGGCGGGATCGCGGGCATCTCCGAAGAACTCGCGGCGCAGATCAACGCCGCCAATCTCGGGATCACGGCGGTGGTCGATGCCAATGGCGCGATCACGCTGACCTCGGCCACGGCCTTCTCGCTGCTGCCGCTCGATAGCGATGACGCCTCGATCGCGATCGCGAGCGATGCGAGCCTGACGCCGCCGAGCTACGATCTGGGCGAGATCTTCATCTTCCGCACCCCGGGCGCGGGCGGCATTGAGGCCTTCTCGATCGAAGTGCTGCGCAAGACGAGCCCCGACGCGGCGAACACCCGGACCGGCGGCCTCTATGTCAGCGCGGATGCGGTGAAGTCGCAGACCCATTGGCAGCTTGCCCGCATCGCCTTCGCGGCGCCGCTGACCCCGATCGTGATCCCCGAGGGCACGAGCCTCGCCTATGAGATCGGTACCAACATCACCAATGCCGAACTCGCGCAGCAGTTCACGCCCTACAGCTATGTCGTGGGCAGCAACGGCGACAATCTCGCGCCCGCGCCGCTCGACGTCACCGTGCTCGATGACGACGCGCCGACGGTGGAGATCATCCAGACCGGCGGCTCGACCGATCTGGCCGAGCGTGCGCCGGGCGATGTGCAGGTCGTGGACAGCTTCTCGGTCGTGCTGACCGGTGCGCTGAGCGGCGACAACACCGTCCGCGTCGATGTGACCCCGCTGCCGACCCGTACTTACAATTCGCAAGAGGCGTTCAACGCGGATGCGAACTTCGGCGAGAACGAACTCGTGCAGGTTCAGGTCGCAGCGCCGCTTGCAGCCCTGTCGCTGGCAGGGGAGGCGGTCGAAGGTGAGACCTGGCAGGTCACCCTGTTCAACGATGTGGCCCTGCGCGCTGGCGCCCAGACGGTCGGCTACACAGTTCAGGCGGGCGACGATCTGGATGCGGTTGCTGCGGGCCTGATCGCCGCGATCAATGGCGTCACGGGCTACAACGCCACGCTCACCGCCGATGGCGCGATCGAAATCTCGGTCGATGCCAGCGCGAGCTTCACCCGCTTCTTCGTCGAGGTCGGCATCGCGGGCGACAGCCAGGGCAGCATCGACACCCGCACCGTGCAGGACTTCAACTTCGCCAATGTCCTCGAATTCGAGATGATGGGCGTGCCCACGGCGGGCGAGGTCTGGACGGTCAACTTCGACGGCCAGAGCTTCTGGCATACCGTTAGCGCCGGGCAGTCGCTGTCGAACATCGCTGCCGCGCTGGGTGCCCAGATCAATCTCGCGAATGATGCGGCCACCGCGAATGGCGATCCGCGCGCCTATGAGGTGATCGTCGACGGGCGCGTGATCTCGATCCGCGAACTGGCCGACCCGGCGGCGGATTATGCGGCCTCGGCCTCGGTCAGCGGCCAGAAGGCCGGCGAGATCGCGGCGCGTCAATTCGTCGAATTCGATGCAACCAACTGGATGACCCCGCAGCAGGTCACCGTGATTGCGATCGACGATACGATCGTGGATGGTGGCGACGCGCAGGTCTTCGGCGCCTTCAATGACCGTGTGAATTCGATCCGCGGCCCGGTCTCGATCATCGGCGGCGAGAGCGATACCGACGTGTCGCTGCGCGTGCCGGTGCTGCTGCCGGGCGAGACGAACATTCCGCTCGCCGATGGCGTGACCGGGACGGTGACCGGTGGCGGCACGGTGATCACCATCGATCCCGAAGAGCTGACCCATGTGAACGGCGATTACGGCGAGCGTCCGGGCTTCGATCCGCGCATCAACGACACCGCCACGATCTACGATATCGCGACCATCGACCCCGAGGGCACGCTGAGCGGCCGTGTCGATGTCGCGAGCGTCTCGGAAGACATCCTCTCGCTCGTCAACGATGCGGGCATGACGCTTACGCTGATGGTCGGCATGCAGGATGCGGTCGAGGCGGGCTATGTCTGGTTCTTCGGCACCCCCGATCAAAGCGATCTGGCACTGATCGACTGGCTGACGGCCTCGGTCGATCTGGCGGGCGACGTGACCGCGTTCGAGACCGTGACCGTGACGCTCGATGGCACCGATTTCAGCTACACGCCGGATACCGAGCACGCCTACCGCTCGATCGTGCTGCGCGAACTGGCCGCGCTGATCGACGCTTCGGCCGAATATGAAGCGGTGGCGACGGTGAACCTGCTGGGCGAGACCCGCCTGCATGTGAAGCGCGCCGATGCAGCCGCCTTCGACATCGCGGTGACCACCTATGCGGGTCTGACCTCGAACATCGGCGGCGCGCCGGTGCAGAGCCTCTATAACGACGCGAATATCCACTGGACCACGGCCGCGTTCCACCTGATCCAGCCGCCGGTGAGCGGCGCGAGCTGGGCGCTGACGATCAACGGTGCGGCCACGCCGGCTTCGGTCACCTCCGATGGCAGCTTCGGCTCGGTCACCCAAGGGTTGGCGGCGCGGATTTCCTCGGTCTATGCGCCGGTCGTCTCGGGCAGCCAGATGGTGCTGGAAAGCACGCCGCCCGCCGACTTCGACACCGATCCGGGTGCGCTCATCACCTATGCGCCGGTCAATCCGAACCTGCGCGTGGACGAGGCCGAGCAGATCGACACGCTCACCGTCTTCAACAACGAGAGCCCGGCCATCGACAGCGGCGTGCTGACCGAAAACCATCTCTCGGGTCTGGGCATGGGCGGCGACACCTATATCGGCGGCGAGCTGATCGCGGGCGGTGTCAGCTATACTGGCCTCGAAGTGGTCGACATCCGTCTGGGTCGCAATGTGGATACCTTCACGGTCGAGAGCACCCATCGCGGCAAGACCATCATCGACAGCGCCGACGGCAATGACGTGATCTATGTGAAGACCACTGCCGGTCACACGATCATCCGCACCGGCAATGGCGACGATCAGGTCTATGTCGGCTCCGATCAGGGCGTGGTCGACCAGATCACCGGCCTGCTGATCGTCGATATGGGCGCGGGCGAGAATGACCGTCTGTTCCTCGATGACAGCGCCGACCTGAACGACAATGTCCTCGTGCTGGATGGCGCGCGCGTGGCCGGGCTCGATATGCCCTCGGTGGCCGAGCGTATCCAGATCGAGACCCGCGGCACCGGCGGCAGCTTCACGCTGGCTCTGCCGGATGGCACGCCGGTCACGGTGGCCTTCGACGCGGATGCCGCGGCGATGAAAGCGTCGATCGATACGGTCTTTGCCGATTACGGCACCGATGCCGAGGTGAGCGTCGAGGCGACCGATAGCGGCTACATCTACACCGTCATCTTCGGCGGCCCGACCGGTGGCGTCGATCTGCCCGACCTGATCGTCGATGCGAGCGGGATCACCAGCGATGCGAACACCACCGCCAATATAGAGGTCACCGAAGTCATCAAGGGCACCACCGATCCGGGCCTGAACCAGATGCAGGCGATCACCATCGCGGCCGAGGGCGGGACCTTCACGCTGGCCTTCATGGTGCCGGATGTGCTGGGCAACATGGATCTGCGCATCTCCGACCCGATCGCCTATGACGCGACGGCCGAAGAGATCGCCGCGATCCTCGAGCCGATCCTGAACCCGAATAACAGCCGTCCGTTCCTGCCCTACACGAAGAACTTCGCGGTCGACCGCTTCGGCGACACGATCTACCTGACCTTCCAGGGCGCGCTGGCCCAGACCACGGTCGAGGCTGTCGATACGCGCGGCCTGACCGGCGATGTGCTGGAGGCGCGCATCGATATCGCCGAGCCGAGCGCGGGCGACACCTTCACGATCGATCTGACCGATCTGGCGACGCCGCTCTTCGACGACGCCTTCCCGGGTGACTTCGCACTGTCGAGCTTCGCCTATACCGCGCTGGCCGGCGACACGGCGGCGGATGTGGCGGCGGCGCTGGCAGCCCAGATCATGGATGCGCAGGGTCCGAACATCATCGCCCATGTCGAGGGCACGGTGCTGGTGATCACCTCGCGCTCGGGCGAGCGGATCTCGGTCACGGTCAATGGCGGCGACCCGGCGCTCGACTATCTGCTCGGCCCGCTGGGCATCCAGACCGATCTGGCCAAGCTCGAGACGCGGATGGACGGTGTCGATTACTACGGTGTCGAATATCTCGAGATCGGCATGGGCGCGGGCAACGATGTGATCAACGTCCGCGGCACCACCGCCCATACGACGCTGAACCTTGGCGCGGGTGACGAGCGGATCTATGTCTCCTCCGAGGCAGGCTTCGGGCTCGACACCGACACGACCTTCCTGACCGGGCATCTGCTGAACATCGAAGGCATGCTCAACATCGAAGCGGGCACCGGCCGCCACAAGCTGATGATCTCGGATGAGGCGACGGTGCAGGGCGACGGCACCACCGATCTCCGCGCCGAGATCACCGATGACCGCGATGCCGCGCTGGCAGCCGCCGCCGCCTGGGGCGACGATACCGAGTTGTCGAGCGTCAACGAGATCTTCGTCGTCGGCATCGCGCCCGCGCCGATCACCTATGGCGCGGATGCGGCGGGCAACTTCCTCGGCGGCATCACCTACTGGACCGGCTTCGGCGCCGATGCGATCGCCATCGACGGCACCCATGCGCGTGACATCGAAGGCGGCCGCGAGCTGACGGTTCTGAACACTGGCCTCGGCAATGACGATGTGACTGTCGATCTGCAGGCGGGCGAGGACGGGGCCTTCGTCCTCAACACCCAAGGCCCGCATGATGCGAATTACGCGCCCGATTGGGGCTATGCCCGCGACTATCTGGAATTCGCCGATGACGACATCGTCGATGCAGCCCTCAGCACGCTGCCGCTGATCATCTTCGGCGGGCAGGGCGATGACCGCATCACCTCGGGTCTCGCGAATGACATCGTCTTCGGTGATCGCGGCCGGATCGACTACCTCACCGCGGATGGCACGGGCTATGCGCTCAAGCTCGGCTCGGGCGGCCCGGATCACGTCAATGACGGCACCGATGTCGCGCCGACCCTGATCTACACGATCGACCCGACCATCGGCGGCGCCGACACGATCACCACGCTTGGCGGCGACGATATCGTGCTGGGCGGCGTCAACGGCGACACGATCACCACCGACGGCGCGACCGATAGCGGCATGGATATCGTGATCGGCGACAGCGGCTTTATCGACTATGTCTCGGCTGATGGTGACAGCACCGATATCGATGAGATCGCCACCACCGCCGAGACCTATGGCGGCTCCGACCGGATCGTGACGGGTCTGGGCGACGATATCGTGCTCGCAGGCGAAGATGGCGAGACGATCATCGACGCGCTGATCGACGGCACCCGCTCGCGCGACCGCGAAACCATCGCCGCGACGATCCTCGCGGAAGGGCAACAGATCGCGGGCGACTATGTCGACGCAGGCCAGGGCGACAATATCGTGCTGGGCGATAACGGCCGGATCGTGGCCGCGACGGATGATGCGCCGCGCTTCGGCACGCAGCCGATTACTCTGGGCCGGATCGAGACGACCACGCCCGCGATCGGCGGCGATGACGTGATCCTTGCGGGCATCGGCTTCGACATTGTGCTGGGCGGCACGGCGGGTGACGTGATCCGCGTGGCCGAGGGCGAGGTCTATGACGTGGCCGTGGGCGATGCGACCCTGCGCGACGCGGGCAATATCGTCCTTGGCGACAACGGCTATATCGACTGGGTCAAAGCCGATGGCGATGCGTCCGACATCGACGAGATCGCCTCGACCGCCGAGGCGATCGGCGGGGCCGACTGGATCGTGACCGGCGGCGGCGACGACATCGTCATCGCGGGTGTCGACGGCGGGGCTCTGAGCGTCGATTGGGGTGATGGCGAGACCGTCATCTCGGGCGATTACGTGAACGCGAGCCAAGGCGACAATATCGTGCTGGGCGACAACGGTCGGATCGTGGCCGCCGAGGACAACGCGCCGCGCTTCGGCACCCAAGCAATCACGCTGGGCCTGATCGAGACCACCGCGCCCGAGGTTGGTGGCGATGACGTGATCATTGCGGGCATCGGCTACGATATCGTGCTCGGCGGGGCTGGCGGCGATGCGATCAACCTGAAGATCGACGAGGTCTATGCCGCGACTGACACGTCTGCCACGCTGCATGACGCGGGCAATATCGTGATCGGCGATACCGGCTTCATCGACTGGGTCGGCCTCGACAATGACGCAACCGATATCGACGAAATCGCGACGACCGAGGATCGCTATACTGACACCGGTGCGATGATCGGCGGCAACGATCTGATCGCCACCGGCGCGGGCCGCGACTTCATCATCGGCGGCACGGCGGATGACACGATCTTCGCGGGTGCGGGCAACGATCTGGTCTTCGGCGATCACGGTCGGATCGTCGCGCAGCCGGGCGGTGGCGTGGATGCCGACCTGCTGCCGCTGAACCTGACCGAGTTGACCACGCAGTTCGACTTCTACTCGATCCTGCGCAGCGAGTTGGACGGCGGCGGGCGCGACATAATCTTCGCCGAGGATGGCGCGGATATCGTGCTGGGTCAGCAGGGCGCCGACGTGATCTATGGCGGCAATGGCGACGACGACCTGATCGGCGGCCATAACCGTCCGGGCGGCGATGATGGTGCGGACCGTATCGACGGCAACGGTGCGGTGCTGTTCGAGGATCGCCCGGTGATCAGCGCCTGGTTCGATCTGGACGCGCAGGCGCTCGACCCGAACGCGACCGATAACGACGTGATCCTTGGCGACAATGGCATCGTTATCCGCACCGACGCGGCCGAGAGCCTGCGCTTCCGGATGCTCGCCGATGGCACGCTGACGATCTATGACGCTGCCGATGACGGCACCGGCTCGAACGCAGGGACGACGGCACAGACCAACCCGACCGGCGTGGAAGAGCGGCTGATCGCCCTCTTCGACCACACCGACGCGATAGAGGCCAACCGGACCGACCTCTACGGTGCGGATTACCTCGCAGGCGGCGCGGATGACGACGTGATCTTCGGCCAGCTCGGCGACGATGCGATCCAGGGCGACGGCTCGGCCACCTTCCGCGGCCTTGCACTCACCACCGCCTATGACGCAACCGATGACGGCTACGCCACGCGCCTCGCCGACGGCACGCTCAGCGTGAACCCGACCCGCAGCATCGACGCGGCGCGCGACGGCGACGACTATATCGAGGCCAATGGCGGCAACGACATCGTCTTCGGCGGGCTGGGTCAGGACGACATCATCGGCGGCTCCTCGGATCTCTACATCCATGATGCGCGCGCGACCGGCGAGGGCTTCAGCCTCGATCTGCTGGCAACGGTGAATGTCGATGAGACCTTCCGTCCCGACGGCGCCGATATGCTCTTCGGTGGGCAGGGTGATCCGGTGACGCTGAGCCGCAACGATTACGGTCAGAGCGGCGCCAACGCCCATGCTCGCGACGCCGATGTGATCCTTGGAGACAATGGCCGCATCCTGCGTCTGGTCGGTGCGACCGGCTTCCTTGGCTTCAACTACGACACGCTCGATCCGGCGCGGGCCTCGGGCACCGTCATCGGCGGCGCAGATCATTCCGACGCTTGGCTGGTGGTGCGCGCGGTCGAGCTGCTCGATTATCACACCGGCGGCCCGGATGTCTGGGGCGCGGCTGCGCTGGCCGACAATGGCGGCGCGGATGAGATCCACGGCGAGGGCGGCGACGACGCGATCTACGGCATGCGCGGCAATGACGTGCTCTATGGCGAAGGTCAGGACGACGATCTGATCGGCGGCTGGGGCCATGACTGGATCTCGGGCGGCACCGGTCAGGATGGCGTGCTGGGCGACGATGGCCGGATCTGGACCTCGCGCAACGATCGTGGCTATGGCGAGCCGCTCTACGGTGTTCTGCCGGTCAGCCCGCAGACGATCTCGACCCCGGGCAAGATCCAGCAGGCCGATATCAACGTCCAAGGGGCGCTGAAGAAGACCGTGAACCTGACGCCCTTCTTCCTGACCGCCGATGGCCAGACCGACGATCCGCTGCAGGACCCGGTCTATGCCGACGACATCATCTATGGCGGTCTGGGCGACGACTTCCTGCATGGCGGCGCGGGCGACGATCTGGTCTCGGGCGCCGAGGCGCTGGCCGAGGCCTGGTATCTCGCCTATCCCAACGATGCGCTGGCGCCGGGTGTGGCGGGCGTGCTGGTACGCTCGGATTACACGGTGCCGTTCTGGTCCGCCGATCCTGCGGCCACGCAGGGCAATGCGCTGGGCTACAACGCCTCCTACGCGGGCGAGTTCGCAGCCTATGACGAATACAATCCGCGCGATGTGATCGTGATCGACGCCGCTGGCCACTATGTATCGCTCTCTGAGGCGACCGACGGTCTGACCTTCTTCGCGAGCTTCGATCCGGCCGATCCGGGTGCGCCGCAGGTCGGCACGCTCGAGCAGGATGGCAGCCCGGTCTATAGCGACGGCAATGACGTGATCTTCGGCGATCTGGGCAATGATTGGCTCGTCGGCGGCACCGGGCGCGACCATGTCTATGGCGGCTGGGGCGACGATCTGATCGATGTCGACGACGATCACACCCGCGACGCGGATGGCTCGGCTCTGGGCGCGAATGACACGCCCGACACGTCGTCGAGCTATGAGGACATCGTCTATGGCGGTGCCGGTCGCGACATCATGATCGGCAATACCGGTGGCGACCGCCTGATCGACTGGGTCGGCGAATTCAACAGCTACATCGTGCCCTTCGCACCCTTCGGTGCCTTCACGATCTCCCGTGCGCTGGCCCCGCAGATCCAGGAGTATCTCTACGATCTCTCGGCCTCCGACGGCGCCGATCCGACCCGCGCGGCCGATACCGGCGACTACAACGCCGACCGCAACGGCGAGCCGTGGGGCGAGCTGGGGCTGGTGATGCAGAAAGACGATGCGTGGCAGGATCAGACCGGCGCGCCGAACGATCCGCAGCCGGGCAACATTCCGGGCGGTCGCCGTGACGTGCTGCGCTCGGCCGATTTCAACGGCAATGGCGGCGGCAAGGATGCGCAGGGCTTCGCCGCCGATAGCGGAGTCTGGACGGTTGAGGGCGGCGCCTTCGCGGTGAGCCCGGAGAGCCTTGGCGGCGATGCGGTCTCTGTCTTCTATATCGGCGACGCGCTGCCCAGCTATTTCGAGATGAAGGCGACCATCGTCGGCGGCAAACCCACGGCGGGCCTGAAGTCGAACGCCTATCTGATCTTCGACTACCAGTCGCCGACCGACTTCAAATTCGCCGGTGTGAACATCTCGACCGACAAGTTCGAGATGGGTATCCGCACCGCCGATGGCTGGATCGTGCTGGAGCAGACCCCGGTCCAAGCCAAGCCCGACACGCCCTATAACCTGCTGCTCGCGATCAACGGGCTGACGGCGACGCTGGTGATCGACGGGCAGGAGTACTTCACCCATGTCTTCGATGCGCGGGTCGATCAATACGGCGTCACCCATGGGCTGAACTCCGGCTATGTCGGGATCGGCGCGCAGAACTCGGTGACCAAGCTCGACAATATCGCGGTGCAGGTGCTGCCGCCGGAATTCACTCTCGATGAGACCGAGGACTTCTCGGACGGCATCGCGGATCGCTTCGCCACCGATACCGCTTGGCAGATCAACGCGGGCGCGCTGGATGCCCAGCCCGCCGGTGTGCCCGCCATCGCACTGTCCGATCTGGTGATTGCGGAGACCTCCGTGACGCGGCTTGCAACCCAGATCGAGACCAACGGTCGCGCGGGCTTCGTCTTCGACAGCTACACAGACGGGCGCTACAAATATGCCGTTATCGATGCCGCCAATGACCGCGTCTCGATCGGTTATTACACGCATCGCGACGGCTTCGTGGAAACCGCGAGCTACGACATCGCCATCGACGGCAGCCAGTCCAACAAGCTCGAGATCACGCTCGCCCGCAGCACGGTCAGCCTCGCGCTTAATGGTCACGAAGTGCTGGGCCACGCCTTCTACGCCCCGGTCGCGGATGGTGCGGTCGGTCTGATGGCCTTCGATGCGGCGAGCTTCGACGATGTGCGCCTCGCGACGAACGACCCGGCTTATTTCAAGCCCGATACCGGTTCGCTGATCTATGACTATAATTCCGCCGGTCCCATCGCGATTGCAGATCAGGGCGTGACCACGCAGAGCCTCTATGTCGGCTCGGATGTGGTGATCGCCGATCTCGACGTGACGCTGAGCCTGACCCATGAGCGGCTGAGCGACCTGACCGTGACGCTGATCGCGCCGGACGGCACGCGGATCGAACTGTTCGCGGCGCTTGATGGCACGGCGATCGACACGCGCTTCGACGATGCGGCCGCCGATAGCATCACCGGCGCGGCGGCACCTTACGGCGTGACCTATCGCCCGGCAGGCGATCTGGCGTCGCTCGAGGGCAAGGTGTCGGGCGGGGTCTGGACGCTGGAGATCGTCGAAGGGGCGAAGCGCAAGACCGGCACGCTGGAAAGCTGGTCGCTGACGATCGAGGCGGGGCAGGCGCTCCATGCGGTCTCGGTCGCGGAGGCGCCGGAGGGTGCGGTGCTCGATGAAGACCTTCTCGCCGCAGCCCGGGCGCAGGCGCTAGAAGAGATCGCGCAGGAACTGGGGCTGACCGCGGAAGAGATCGCGAAGCTCGAAGCGGTGCAGATTTCCATCGCCTCGCTCGACGGCACGCTTCTGGGCTATACCGCCGAGGGTGCGATCACGCTCGACGCGGATGGGGCAGGGCATGGCTGGTCGCTCGATGGCAGCGAAGGGCTGAACCTCGTCGATGCGCTCAAGCATGAGTTTGGCCATATCCTCGGGCTGGCCGACGATAGCGATGCAGCCACCTGGATGGATCCGACCCTCGCGGCTCAGGACGCCACGCCCGCGGCCAACCCTGTGCCGGACACCCCGAATGATACCGCTTCCGAGACTGCGACTGACGCCGGTCCGCAGGATGCCGCCACCAGCGACACCACCTCCGCGCCCAGTGCGGCCCCGATCACCGAGCCTGAACCGGCAACAACGACCCCGACGCGGGGCAATTCAGGCAATACGGGTAAACAATCGCGCAATGCAAAAGGCTGACGCAGAGGCCAATGCGTTCAACTGCCACGTTTTTTCTTGATTGAATCCGGAACTGCTCGTTTACTTTGCGTAAGGGAGCGAGTTTGGCCGTTCAATCGGCACTTTCAGGGACATAAGCGGACACGGGAAGGGTGCTGGGGAGCACCCTCGAGGGAGCAATTTTGCAGCAACATGCAGGGACAACGTCTGGCGAGGCGACGGGCTCGGTATTTCTGGATTCCGAAACCCTCGGCAGGCTGAAAGCAGGGACAGACCGCGCGCAGGTATCGCAGGCTTGGTTGGCCGCGATGGCCCGACAGGTGGCAGGTCTGGAACAGGGGTTGGTGGTGCTGGCCGGGATCGGGCGCAGCCGGTTCGAGCCTGCCGCGGTCTGGCCAGAGAATGCGAAACCGAAACGCGAATTGATGGCAGCCATCGACGGCGCGATCCATGCCGAGCGCATGGTGATCGAGACGCTGAGCGAAGGCGGCGCGGCCATCGCGGTGCCGATCCGTATGGAGGGCCAGCTCCGCGGTGCGGCGGCGATCCAGATCGGCGCGCATCCGGAGGCGCGCACCGACCTTGCGATCGATCAGCTGCAATGGGGCTCGGGCTGGCTCGAGGCGTTTTTGCGCCGCAAGCAGGGCGGCTCGGGCGACAGCCTCGCCTCGGTGATCGAACTGCTCGCGACCAGCCTGCATTACAATCGCTTCACCGAAGCGGCGACCGCGGTGGCCTCTGAACTTGCGGGCGTTCTGAATTGCGAACTGGTCGCGATCGGCCTGACCCGTGGGCGTCATGCGCGCGTCCGGGCACTGTCGAATTCCGCGAGCTTCGGCAAGCGGTCCAACCTCGTGCGCGCGATCGAGGCCGCGATGGACGAGGCGATCGACCAGCAGGCGGTGCTAAGCTATCCGCCGCCCGAGGACGGGTCCGAACGGGTGCTGCGCGCCCATGCCACCCTGTCGGAAACCGAGGGCGGGGCGACGCTCTGCACGGTGCCGCTGACCGAGGACAAGAAACTGGTCGGCGCGCTGGTGCTGGAACGCCCGGCGGGCGAGCCGTTCGGGCGCGACACGATCCAGATGGCGGAATATGCGGGCGTGCTGCTCGGTCCCGTTCTGGCGATCAAGCGGCGCGAGGACCGCTGGCTGCCCGCGAAGACATGGGATGCGAGCGTCAATACGTTCAAGGCGCTGTTCGGCCCCAATCATGCGGCGCTGAAACTGGCCGCAATTGCGCTGGTCGCGTTGCTGGCCTTCGCGTGGTTCGCCAAGGGCATGTATCGCGTGACCGCCGATGCGACCATCGAAGGCCGCATCCAGCGCGCGATCTCGGCCCCCATTGAGGGCTATCTGGCCGAGGCCGATGCGCGCGCGGGCGATATCGTGAAGGCGGGCGAGGTGATGGCCAAGCTCGACGACCGCGACCTGCGGCTCGAGCGGCTGAAATGGGAAAGCCAGAAGTCCAAGCAGACCCGCGAATATTCGCAAGCCATGGCCAAGCGCGAACGCGCCAAGGCGCTGATCCTGCAAAGCCAGATCGAACAGGCGGATGCGCAGATCGAACTGCTCGATCAGGAGATCGGGCGGATGGTGATCAAGGCGCCCTTCGACGGGGTCGTGGTCTCGGGCGATCTGACGCAGGCGCTGGGGGCGCCGATCGAGCGCGGCGACGTGCTGTTCCAGGTCGCCCCCCTCGATGATTACCGCGTGATGCTGCGTGTAGACGAGCGCGACGTGAAGGATGTGAAAGCGGGCGAGAGCGGCGCGCTCATTCTGGCCTCGCTGCCCGACACGCCTATCGAAGTGCAGGTCGACCGGATCACGCCGATCTCCAATGCCGAAGCGGGGGCGAACAAGTTCCTCGTCGAGGCCTCCGTGACCGACGGGCCGATCGATGCGCTGCGTCCGGGCATGGAGGGGGTCGCCAAGATCGAGGTCGAGGAACACCGCCTCGTCTGGATCTGGACCCGGCGGATCGTTCTCTGGGTGCGCATGACGCTCTGGTCCTGGTGGCCGTGACATGGCCACCTCGCTCTTCTCTCCGTCTTGGTATCGGGTGAAGGATCTCAAGCCGCGCCTGCGCAGGCATGTCGCGATCCATCGGCACGATTATCGCGGGCGCGTCTGGTTCGTGGTTCAGGACATCGCGACGGGGCGCTTCCATCGCATCTCGCCGGCCGCGTGGCGTCTGGTCGGGCTAATGAACGGCAAGCGCACGATGGACGAGCTGTGGAACACCACCAACGAGCAGCTTGGCGAGAAGGCGCCCACGCAGGACGAGGCGATCCGGCTGATGGGCCAGTTGCACGCGGCCGACGCGCTGATCTGCGACGTGCCGCCCGACGGGCGCGAGCTGTTCCGCCGCTATCAGCGCCACCAGTCGATGCAGATCAAGCAGAAGATTTGGTCGCCGCTCGCCATCCGCATCCCGATCTGGGACCCGGACGCCTTCCTGACCCGCACCATGCCCTTCGTGCGGCCCTTCTTCACCCGCACCTTCGCGGTGATCTGGGTGCTCGTCGTGCTCGCGGGCTTCATCTTCGCCGCAATCAATTTCGGCGCGATCACCGACAATATCGCGGACCGGGTGCTGACGCCCAAGAACCTCTTCGTGCTGTGGCTGGTCTATCCGGTGGTGAAGGCGTTTCACGAACTGGGCCACGGATATGCGGTGAAGAAGAACGGCGGCGAGGTGCATGAAATCGGGATAATGCTGCTGGTTCTGGTGCCGGTGCCTTATGTCGATGCCTCTGCCGCCTCAGCGCTGCGTGACAAGTATCAGCGGATGCTGGTCGGCGGCATCGGGATCATGGTGGAGCTGTTCCTCGCCTCGATCGCACTCTTCGTCTGGCTCAATGCCGAGACCGGCGCGGCCCATGCGGTCGCCTATAACGTGATGCTGATCGGGGGCGTCTCTACGCTTCTGTTCAACGGCAACCCGCTCTTGCGCTTCGACGGTTATTACGTCTTCGCCGATTGGCTTGAGATCCCCAATCTCGGCCAGCGCGCGAACCGCTACTACGCCTATCTCGCGCAGAAATACCTGTTCGGGATGAAGGAGGCGGAGCCCGTCACCTCGCTGCCCGCAGAGAAGCGCTGGTTCCTGTTCTACGGGATCGCCGCCTTCATCTATCGCCTCTTCATCATGTTCGCGATCATCACCTATATCGCCGGCCGCTTCTTCTTCATTGGCGTGCTGCTGGCGGCTTGGGCGATCACGACACAGATCCTCGTGCCCATAGGCAAATCCATGTCCTTTCTGTCTTCCAGCCCGAAACTCCGCTCCAACAGGCCGCGTGCGGTCCTTGTGACAAGCGCGATCCTTGCCGCGCTCTTCGTGATCCTCTTCGTCCTGCCCGCGCCGTATCGATCCGTCGTCAGCGGCGTGACATGGCCCTCCGAGCAGGCGCAGGTGCGCGTCGGCACCAGCGGCTTCGTGACAGAGGTGCCGGTCGCGACCTATGACGCGGTGCAGCCGGGCGAGGTGATGATCAAGCTCGACGATCCGCTGCTCAGCGCGCGGCTCGATGTGCTGGACTCGCAACTGGCGGGGTTGGAGCTGCAGCGTCAGGCAGCGGTGCGCACCGACCGGGTCGAGGCCGAGATGATCGCGGCGGAGATTTCCGCGACACGCGAGGACCGCAACCGGCTCGCCCAGCAGCTCGACGAATTGTCGATCCGCGCGCCGCGGGCGGGTCTGGCCGTGGTGCCCAATGGCGAGGATCTGCAGGGAAGGTTCGCCAAACGCGGACAGGTGATCTCCTACGTCCTGACCGAGGAAGACACGGCGGCTCTGCGCGTCGTGGTCGGTCAGGACGATGTCGATCTGGTGCGCAACGCGACGGGCCGCGTCGATGTGATGCCGGTTGAATATGGAGGGCAGAGCTATCCCGCGACCATCGTGCGCGAAGTGCCCGGCGGCATCCGCGACCTGCCGACGCCCGCGCTGGGGCTGCAGGGTGGCGGCACGGTTCCGGTCGACCCGGGTGACACCAAGGGGCTGCGCACGCTGCAGCGGGTCTTCGAGTTCGAGCTGGAAATGGCCCCCGATGCGGCGCTGCCGCTGCTAGGTCGTCGCGTCGAGGTGCGTTTCTCGCATGGCACTCTGCCGATCGGGTTTCAGGCCTATCGCGCGCTGCGCCAGCTGTTCCTGAGGCTCTACGATGTCTGAGATGCTCGTCCAGCGCCCCGGTCTGCTCACCGCCTTCTATCCCGAGCGCGAGGATGAACGCCTCGGCACGCTCGACCGGGTGATGGCGAGCGCCGTGGGGCGGGTGTCGCAATTCTTCTCGATCAAATCGGCGGCAGGCGCGGGCTTTTTGCGCCGTGTCGCGAAAGAGGAGAAGACGCTGGCGAAGCTGGAGGCGCATGCCTTCAACGCGGCCCGCGTCGAGGTGGCGCAGAAGCTGCGGGTGAAGGGGCTGCGCGCCGACCTGGTGGCCCGCGCCTTCGCGCTGGTGCGCATCCAATCCGAACGCTCGCTGCAGATGCGCCCCTTCGACGTCCAGCTTCTGGGCGGGCGCGCGATGCTGCGGGGCCGGATCGCCGAGATGGACACGGGCGAGGGCAAGACCCTGACCGCCACGCTGCCTGCCGCGATCATGGCGCTCTCGGGCGTGCCGGTGCATATCGTGACGGTGAACGATTTCCTTGCCGCGCGCGATGCGGAGTGGATGGGGCCGCTCTATCGGGCTTTGGGTCTCAGCGTCGGCGTTATCATCGAAGGGCTCAGCCCCGAGGAACGGCAAGCGGCCTATGCCTGCGATATTTGTTACTGCACGAACAAGCAGTTGGCCTTCGATTACCTCAAGGATCGGCTGGTGCTGGAGGGCGAGACCCGCGCGCTGCATATGGCGCTGGAGGGGCTATCGAAGACCGATCCGAAACGGCAGAGGCTGCTGATGCGCGGGCTGTGCTACGCGATCGTGGACGAGGCGGATTCCGTGCTGGTCGACGAGGCGCGCACGCCGCTGATTATCACCCGGGCCGGCGATCATTCGGGGCTGGAGCAGACCTATCAGCGCGCCGTCGAGATCGGGCGCAAGTTGACGCGCCCGCGCGATTTCACCGTGCGCGAGAAGGAATGGAAGGTCGAACTGACCGATCTGGGCAAGGCGCGGCTGCGCCAGCTCAGCGCGCATTTCGGCGGCGTCTGGGCCACCGAGATTCACCGCGAGGAACTGGCGCGGCAGGCGCTCTCGGCGCTGCATCTCTATCACCGCGACAAGCATTACATCGTCGATGAGGCGGGCGTGCAGATCGTCGATGAATATACCGGCCGCGTGATGTCCGACCGCTCGTGGGAGCGCGGGCTGCATCAGATGATCGAGGTGAAGGAAGGCTGCGAGATCACGGGGCGGCAAGAGACGCTGATCCGGATTTCTTACCAACGCTTCTTCCGCCGCTATCTGACGCTGGCAGGCATGACGGGCACCGCGGCCGAAGTCTCCGGCGAGCTGCGCGCGGTCTACCGGCTGCGCACGAAGCGCATCCCGACCAACCGCCGCTCGCGCCGCAAGAACCTTGGTGAGCGGCACTACGCGACCGCCGATCAGAAATGGCGCGCCGTGCTGGCCGAGGCCAAGCGCGTCCATATGACGGGCCGCCCGATCCTGATCGGCACGCAATCCATCGCCGCCTCGGAAGAGATCAGCGCGCTCCTGACCGAAGAAGGTCTGACGCATCGCGTGCTCAACGCCCGCGAGACCGAGCACGAGGCCCATATCATCGCCGAAGCGGGCGGGCATGGGCGGATCACGGTCGCGACCAACATGGCCGGGCGTGGCACCGACATTCGCATCGACCAACAGATGCGCGACCTCGGCGGGCTGCATGTCATCGCGACCGGTCGCCACGACGCGCGCCGCATCGACCGCCAGCTTTTTGGGCGCTGCGGACGGCAGGGCGATCCGGGGAGTTTCGTCACCTTCGTCTCGCTCGACGACGATCTGCTGCGGGTCTTCTACGGCACGCGGCTTTCCGGTCTGACCCGCATGTTTTCAAGCGGGAAGGGGCGCGTGCCGTGGTTGATCGGCGCGCCCGTGACCCGGCTTGCGCAACGCGCGACCGAAGCGCGCCATTCCGGTGTGCGAAAGGCGCTTCTGCGCGCCGACGACAATCTCGAAGACCTGCTCGCCTTCAGCGGCAGGGGCAACTGAAAGGGACCACCCATGCGGCTTACTTCCATCACCCTCCTTCTCGCCCTCGGTCCCGGCGCGGCGCTCGCGCAGGATCAGGAGCGCTTCGATTGCCTGATCGATCCGGGGCAGGTGCTCGAGATCGGCTCGGCGGTGGACGGGGTGATCGATCAGGTCTTCGTCTCGCGCGGGGATACCGTGAAGAAGGGCGACCCGATCGCGAAGCTGGAATCCAAGGCCGAAGAGGCGCAGCTGACCTATGCCAAGGAGCGTGCGCAGGATGAGGGGCCGATCGACATCGCGCGCTCTAAGGTGGCGCTGCTGCAAAAGGCCGCCGACCGCGCGACCGAGATGGGCAAGCGCAACGTGATGGCCGATGCGCAGGTGCAGGAGGCCCAGACCAATGCCGAAGTGGCCCAGTTGGAGCTGCGCTCGGCCCAAATGGACCAACATTTGGCGAAACTCGATCTGCAGAGGGTGGAGGCGCAGCTGGCGCGGCGTGAGATCCGCTCGCCGATCGACGGGCTGGTGATCACGCGGATGATGGGGCCGGGCGAATATGTCTATTCGCAAGCGCCGATCGCGCAGCTCGCGCAGATCGATCCGCTGCATGTCGAGGTCTTCCTGCCGACGTCGATGTATGACCGCGTCAAGAAGGATCAGGTGTTGAAGGTCTATCCCGCAGCGCCCGTGGGCGGCGAGTATGACGCAACGGTGAGCGTCGTCGACAAGGTTTTCGATGCGGCGTCGGACACGTTCGGGGTGCGCCTCGCGCTGCCCAATCCCGAGGGCAAGCTGCCCGCCGGGATCGACTGCACCGTGGGCTTCCCCGCCGAATGAGCGTGACGTGGCCCTGTCGTGGCAGGGCCATCACTTAAAGCGCAGGGGCTGCGTTCAGCGCTGGAAGCAGCTTGCTTTCTTGCCGAAACCGGCGGGCGAGCAAATCCATTTGCCCTTGCCGATGAACCGGGTCTGCACGACGCGCGGCGTGGCTTGCGCTTTGCTGGTGCGACCGGCGAGCCAGTCAAATTTTGCGCCGCCCTGACCGGCGGTGCTTTTGGCGGAAACACGGATCGGTTTGAGGTCCAGCATGCCAGCTTGTTGCGCATGGGCGCTGCTCAGCGGGGCTGCAAAGATCAGGCCGGCCACGACAAGGCGGGCCGCTTTCACGGATAAAAACGTCATCGGAACTGTAATCCTGTCTGCTCACGTTGCGGTCTGACCCCTCCCGTCTGCGCGGAAGAGGGCCGATTGCGTCCTCGTGCCAGCAGGATTGGTCGATCTCAGCCTACGGGTCAAGTTGGTAGGTGACGTGGCGGGAAGCGGGCGGATTTGTGGCGAAATGCAAAGAGGCTGCGCGAGAGAAATTCCCGCGCAGCTTCAATGTCTTGTCTAGCAGTGGTGTTGTAGGCGAAAAATCGCCACTACCTATGGTGGCTCAGGTCAGAACTTGGTTCTTGATTCGCCAATCCGGCGCGCCGAAGCCTTCGGGCCACGGGTAAACCTCGCGCTGGTTGAAGTAACTTACACCGACGAGGCTCGGATAGTCCGGCAATTCCTGACGCACCCGGTCGCGCCACATCGAGACATAGGACTGGTTTCCGACATAGCCGAGCTCGGCCACCGCAACCGGTTTGCCATAGGTTGCAGCCCGCGCGTAGCGGGGCGCGAAGATGTCGTCGAAGGTCTGATCGCGCCCGAACTTGGCCTGGTCCCAAGCCTGCAGCCCGAAGACGGTGAGGCCCACGATGTCGGCGTAATCGTCACCCGGGTAATAGTCGCCCATGTTCTCGTCGCCCAGCGGGGACCACATCAGATTGATCTTCGGCGCCCGGTCGCGGGCGACGTCGGTCATCCGGCGATAGGCCGCGATGTAGTCGTCGGGGTTCCAGTCCGACCAGATGAACTGGCCGGATTTGTCGTCCATCTCATGGGCAAAGCGTAGCGTGACCGGGCTTTGCAGCGTCGCCAGCACATCGGCCACCGCGATCATGTTGGCGTCGTATTCGCCTCGCTCGATGCCGCGGCGCAGATATTGCGCCGTGTTGCGCTCCGAGCGCGACCATGTCCAGGGCTCCAGTGTCACCAGAAGCGCGCGGTTTCGTTCGAGCGCGTAGCTGTCGGCGTCGTTCAGCGAGGGAAGGAAAACGTCCTCCCAGGGCAGGAACAGGTGCTCGATCACCACGCCCGAAAGATCCGCAAAGTCACCATCGGGATCATAGACCCCGAACGGCAAGGAGCCGGGCGGCACGCTGACATCCGCAGCGAACGCCGGCCGCGCCGATACTGTCAGTCCCAACGCCGCGGCACCGGCCATCATCTCGCGACGGGTCATCAAATAATTAGCCATGTCAGTCTCCTCCTTTTCAGTGCGAAGCCCCGTCACTTCCAGCTTGGTTTGACGTGGAACTTCGCTTGTCCCGGAGCGCCCATGCCGGCCCCCGAGACGATGTATTCGACCTTTGCGAGCTGAACCGATTTCAGCCCGATCATGAGCGCGTAGACGCTTTCGCCGCCGCGGAGCCAAAGGGCTCCGAAACTGAGCGAGACGATGACGCTCAGCGTGCCCATCTGAACCGCCATGTCGCGCGGCCAACCGCGCCAATCGATCTGAACGCGGCGCGCGCGCGCGCCGAAGATCACACTCAGCAAGACGAAATAGAACGCGGCGTTGAACATGGAGAGGAGGTAAAACCCGCGCGCCTCGATGACGTTGTCCACCAGAAGAACCGGCAGCAAGGCCCCCAGGGCCAGTCCACCGTAAACGGCGATGATCCGCTCCGGCAGCATCGTCGAGGCCGCTTCGCCTTTCGGCGTGATCCGGAAATCGACGAACTTGCCCGACAGCCGGTCATAGACGGCCATCACGCATCCCCAGAGCACCCAAGGCCATTGCATCATCACGAAGAGTGCTTTCTCCCACGCGATGATCTTGGCGTCGTGCGGACGGAAGAACTGATCGCGCCGCAGCATGAAGGCGAATATCAGCGTCACCGTGCCTGCGGGCAGCACATGTCCGATAAAGGCGGGATAGGTCACGTCGGCAAAGCGCATGTCGAAGCTGATGGCGATGATCGGGGCGACATACATCATCGACATCGAGAGCGCGAAGAAGACATACCAGCTTTGGCAGAGCACGAAGAGGAACTTCAGCCGCCACGGCATCTTGCCGACATAGTCCGGCATGTAGCGCAGAAGGAGGCTCAGCAGCGAGCGCGACCACTGGAACTCCTGCGTGATCAGGTCGGTCACAGTCGCCGGGCCATCGCCGATCGCAATCGCGTCGATCGCGTGAACGCCGCGCCAGCCCGCCGCGTTCATCAGGAGCGTGGTCGAGTGATCTTCCGCGAGTTCGGGACCTAGACCGCCAGCTTCCTTCAGCGCGGAGGTGCGCACAGCGTAATGAGAGCCGATGCACATCGGCGCGAATACTGCAGTGTAGCCCGCTTGAAAAACTCCGTGGAAGGCCGCTTCGAAATAAAGCCGCGTGCGCGCGGCCCAGCTTTCCTTGGCATTGGACGCACAGATCGACGGCGCACTGACATAGCCCACCGCATCATCGGCGAAGGGGCGCAACATTTCGCGCAGGTATCCCGGTTGCGGGACGTGATCGGCGTCCAGCTGGCTTACGATGTCATAATCGCGATAGCCCCAGTGGTCGTAGAAATAGGCGAGGTTGCCTTCCTTGCAGCGGGTCCGCCGCGGCCATTCCTGCCGGTGGTAGTCCGCGATGCCGTGGCGGCTGGAGATCTTCACCCCGTGGATCTTGCACCATGCGCGCGTCTCGGGCGAGGGCGCTTCGTCGGCGAGCCACGTGTCATGCGGATAGTCCTGCGCGAGCATCGCCTCCAATGTCCGACGAACGACCGAAAAGGGTTCGGATGGAGTTTTCGTCGTGATCATCGCGACGCGCCACCGACCCGGCTCCGGAAGGGGCGAGGAGGGGCGGACCGCCTGCAGGAAGATCACGAAGAAGTAGATCTGCATTGCCAGAAGCCAGATCAGCACGCCCGTGAGTATCAAATAGGGAACCGTCGAAAGGACATGCGACGGTGTCAGCCACCAGCTCCAGAAATAGACCGTCGCGAGCATCCACAGCGCAAACAGCACCCGATAGCGCAGTGCCTGCCTCGGTGTGAGGATGGGCGCGAGGTGTCCGGCCTCGATCGCAGCGCGTATGTCGGGGCGCTGGATCATTCGGCGGCCGTTGCGGTTATCGGGGCGGTTGCGGTTTCAACGCCCGCTATCTCCGCCCGGAAATAGGCGATGGTCGGCACGAGGCCGCTGCGCAGCGCGATCTCCGGACGCCAGCCCAGCCGGGTCTCGGCGCGGGTGATGTCGGGGCAGCGTTGCATCGGATCGTCGAGCGGCAGATCCGAGACGACGAGCGGCGCCCGGCTCTCGCACATGTCGCGCACGATATGGGCCAGCTCGGCGACGGTATATTCGCCCGGATTGCCCAGATTGACCGGATCGTGGCCGACCGTCTCGCTTTCCATCAGCGCGACCAGTCCGCTGATCAGATCGTCGACATAGCACAGCGAGCGCGTCTGCGTGCCGCCGCCATAGAGTTCAAGCGGCGTGCCGCGGATCGCCCGCGTCACGAAATTCGAGATCACGCGCCCATCCTCGGGGTCCATCCGCGGCCCGTAGGTGTTGAAAATCCGCGCGATGCGGGTGTCGATGCCGCGACAGGCCTGAAGATCATGGAACAGCGTCTCTGCCGCGCGTTTGCCTTCGTCGTAGCAGGCGCGGGGCCCGGTGGTGTTCACCCGGCCGCGATAGTCTTCGTGCTGAGGCGAGATGTCCGGGTCGCCGTAGACCTCGGAGGTCGAGGCCTGCAGGATGCGCGCGCCGGTCCGCTCGGCCAGGCTGAGAAGGTTCAGCGACCCGGCGATGCAGGTCTGGAACGTGTGCAGCGGATCGAGCTGATATTTCGGCGGCGAGGCCGCGCAGGCGAGATTGAAGATCCGATCGATCTCGCCATGCATCTGCAGCGGGGCGATGACGTCATGCCTGAGGAAGGTGAAATCGGGATGGTCCAGCAGATGGGCGATGTTTCGTGTCCGCCCGGTCTGCAGGTTGTCGATGCAGATCACGGCGTGACCGGCTTCGATCAGCCGGTCGCACAGATGCGATCCCAGAAACCCGGCCCCTCCGGCAACCAGGCAACGTAACTGCCCCCTATGCCGGCGCGGCGGCGCCCAAGAGATATCTTGCGTCTCGAAACGTGGCAGATGCGTCATGTTCTCCCCCCACAGAAGAACGGCAACGACTGCCCAGTCCGGTTTGAGGTCGACTTAATCGCTCTGGGCCGGACCAGGCCCGTCGATCCCGATTACAGATATTTCAAAAGCGTAGGGGGCGAATTTCGGGCCGATCAAGCGAAAGCAAAGCTTTTCGAGCGAAATTCGGAAGGTCGAAAAAATCCAACCTCCGGTTAGATGAACTTTGCACGTTAGGGTTGAGTGTGGCGCTGCCGGTTCGACTTTTCGTTTTCGCGGCTATCCGTTGATTCGATTTAGACAATCGAGCCGGGAAAGGCACAAAAGCGCCTTTTCTCAGAGGTCGGAAAGACCCGCCGTCAGGGTGTGCAGGCGCCGGGTCTTCTCGAGTAGGTCCTGCGCTTCGGCCTCGGAGAAGGGGGCACTGGACCGGGTGAATCCCGAAATCGAGCGAGAGCCATTCTCCAGCACTGCGCAGGTCAGGCCATTGTAAAGTCCATGGGATTTCGCGCCTTTCAGGACGCCCTTGGGGTCGTCGAGATCTTCCCAGCGGACGATACCCTCATGCTGCATGCCCCAAAGGACGACCGGGTCATCCATCATCATGCCCTTTTCGCTATATTCATCGATCCACGGCTCGGGATATGTGCGATAAAGGATGTTCGGACGGGTGAAGCGGATATGCAGGGCAAACGCGAAACCTGTGTCGCAGGTTTGACCGAGTTGCTCGAGCAGGCTGGCGATTTCCTTGCGGTTTGCTGTTTCCATCACGGGAATTCGTCTTTAGGTTGTTGGTACAAGGCTGCAGCGTCGCGGGCGACGGTAGGCTGCGACCGCAGTGAGTGCAAGTGAATTGACCATCAGAATATGGAACTGAGGGATTGCGAAACGCGATTGAATGAAATCGCCCCGGCCGGGTTTTACCTCGCGCTCAGGGTTGGATATGCATTTCCCGAAGCCGAACTCAACCGTCTGAACAGCGACTGGGTCGACATGTACACCCAGCATGGACTGGTCGTGCAGGACCCTTCGATGCACTGGGTCTATCACAATGTCGGTTACGTGCGCTGGGTCGACCTGAAGGACGATCCCCGAGACGTCGTCGGCATGGCCCGCCGGATGGGGCTGACCTACGCCGCCACGATCTCTTACAACACGCCAAGCGATGCCGGGCGCCGCAGCCACGCGGTCCTGTTCCGGTCGGATCGCGATTTCACCGATGCCGAGCTTCATGAAGCTTTCGATATGCTCAAGGCCTTGCATGTCGACGCCTCGCAACGCTCGCTCACGGATGCCGAACTCGAGGCGATCCGCTTCCGCGCCGACGGGCTCTTGATCAAACAGATCGCCGCGGAACTCGCAATTTCCGAAAGCGGCGTTAAAGCGCGGCTGTCTTCTGCGAGCCGAAAACTGGGGGCGCGAAATGCGATTGAAATGCTCGCAATCGCGACTTCAAGGCGACTGATCTAGGTTTATACAACCTAAAAGAGTGAATTTTTCACAAATTCGTGGTTTCGATGGAGCTATCCAGAAGGAGGCTCCAATGCAAAACTGCACTTTCGAATTCTCGCAACTTCACCGCTTCGGCACCGCTTTTTACGACTTCCTGCGCCTGCGCAAGGAGGTCTTCGTCGACACGCTCGGTTGGGACGTGCCGCATAATGACGAAGTAGAAATGGATCAATACGATACGCCCTTGGCGCATTACTCGCTCGTGCTGAAGGACGGGCAGGTGGTGGGCGGGGCAAGGGTCATGTCGACCGTGGCGATCTGGGGCGGCAACACCTACATGCTGCGCGACGCGCATCTGGGGAAGCTGCCCCATATCCCGCCGGAAATCCTGCCGACCGAAATCGCGAGCGAGAGGGTCTGGGAATGCACGCGGCTGGTGATTTCCGACGCGCTCACCACGCAGGCGGAACGCTCGACCTGTCTGCGGCTCATCGTCGACGGGCTGGTGGAGCGCGCCAGGGAACGCGGTGCGGACGAGTTGATCTGCCTCTCCTCGCTCGCCCTGATGCGCGCGCTGCGCCAGCTTGGCTACGATGTGAGCCGGATGGGCCCGACCTATCGCAACGACGAGGATGGGCGCCAATACGCGGCGCTGCGGATGCCTGCGGAATACTCCACGCAGCGGCGTCGTGAAATGGCCGAAGCCTGTGTGATCGCAGCTCAGTCGGCCCCGCGCCAGTTGCACACCGCCGCCTGATCTAGGGCAGCCTGTTCCGGGGCCGCCTGATCCGGGCTCCGATAGAAAAAGGGCGCGCCCATCGTCCGGGCGCGCCCTTAGCTTTCGGCGTCGGTCGCGCGCTCAGCGCACGACAAAGACGCAGCAATTCGAGTGTCGCACGACCCGCGCGGCGTTCGGCCCGAGCAGGTAATCGCTGAGATCGGGGCGGTGCGCCCCGAGCACGATCATGTCCGCGCCGTCCTTTTCGGCCAGCGACAGGATCTCGTGATAGGCGGTGCCGACGCCCACGATGTGGCGCACCTTCGCGTTTACCTCCGGGCCGACCACCTCGGCGACGAAGTCATGCAGCAGCTCGCGCGCATGCTCCTTCGCCTTCGCGGTGTGATCGTCCGAGAAGAAGGCCCCGACCACCGCCGAGCCGTAATCGGGCACCACCGTGATCACGTCGAGCTGGGCGTCTTCCATCTTGGCCAGCCGCGCCGCCCATTCGAGCACTTTGCGCTCGGTCTTGGGGCGGTTCATGTCGATCGCGCAGAGAATGGTATTGGTCATGCCGGTTCTCCTTCAGCAAAGGCCGCGTCATCGTCTTCCTTGCGCCGATTTTGCAGGAAAGCGATGAGCGCGAGAAGGGCGAAGGCGGGGATGAACATCAGCTCTTTGGGAAGCTGATCGTTCGGCACCTTCACGTTGGACAGGGTGACGGGATTGTCGCCGTAGAAGTCGAAGCCCTGCAGTTTGGTCTGCAGCTCCGTGCCGAACATCGGCTCGTCCGCGACCATCTTGCCGTCCGTCTCGGTGAAGCTCAGGCCGAGCTTGTCGAGCCGGTCCTGACCCGTCGCGCCCTCGGGCACCTTGACCAGCACGGTCATATCCTTCGGATCGCCCGTTGTGTAATCGGGCCCCGAGAAGACCAGCCGCAATTCGCGACCGACCGGCGCCTTGTCGAGACGCTGCGTGATATTGGCAGGCGGCACCTCGTTATAGGGCGGCTCGATCATGTTCATGAAATAGCCGGGACGGAACAGGGTGAACGCGATCAGAAGCAGCGCCACCGTCTCCCAGATCTTCGAACGGGTGATGAACCAGCCCATCGTGCCTGCGGTGAAGACGAGGATACCGATCGTCGCCACGATGAAGACGAAGATCGCCTGATACCAGGTCACGTCGATCAGCAGCAGGTCCGTGTTGAAGATGAACACGAAGGGCAGGGCGACTGTGCGCAGCGAATAGAAGAAGGCGGTGAAGCCCGTCTTGATCGCATCGCCGCCAGAGACCGCCGCCGCCGCGAAACTCGCTAGCCCCACCGGTGGTGTCACATCTGCCATGATCCCGAAGTAGAACACGAACAGGTGCACCGCGATCAGCGGCACCACGAGGCCCGACTGCGCGCCCAGATGGACGACCACGCCCACCATCAGCGAGCTGACGACGATGTAGTTCGCCGTGGTCGGCAGGCCCATCCCGAGGATCAGCGACAGGATCGCCACGAAGATCAGCATCAGGATCAGGTTGCCGCCCGAGAGGAACTCGACGAAATCGGCCATCACCTGACCGATCCCGGTCAGCGAGACGGTGCCCACGATGATCCCGGCAGTGGCCGTGGCCAGACCGATCCCGATCATGTTGCGCGCGCCGTCGATCATGCCGCCGATCAGGTCGAGAACGCCTTCCCGGAAGCGGCTCATGGGCGCATTCTCGCCGCGGAACATCGCCTTGAGCGGTTTCTGCGTGAGCAGGATGAAGAACAGCAGGAACGAGGCCCAGAAGGCCGACAGGCCGGGCGATTTGCGCTCGATCATCAGGAAGTAGACCAGCACGACGATCGGCAGCAGGTAGTAGAGACCCGCCTTGTAGATGTCCTTGATCTCGGGAAGCTTCACGATCTCCGAATTCGGGTCGTCCGGCTCCAGATCGGGGGCTTTCGCGGCGACCCAGACGAGGCCGAGATAGACCACGACGACGAGCAGAGCGAGAACCCAGGCCGCGCCTTCGGGCACCATCGAGGTGATGAGGCGTACCGGGAATTGCGTTGCGTAGCACAGGGCCGCGAAGCCCGCGAAGAAGGCGAACATGCCAAAGGCCGTACGCCAGACCGAGACCACGCGGTCGCCGATCGTCGGCATCCGGTTTTTCACCGCCTCCAGATGCACGATGTAGAACAGTGCGATGTAGGAGATGATCGCCGGGATGAAGGCGTGTTTGATGACCTCCAGATAGGAGATGCCGACATATTCCACCATCAGGAAGGCGGCAGCGCCCATCACCGGGGGCATGATCTGGCCGTTGACCGAAGAGGCCACCTCGACCGAACCCGCCTTCTCAGCCGAGAAGCCCACGCGCTTCATCAGCGGAATGGTGAAGGTGCCGGTGGTGACCACGTTCGCGATCGACGAGCCCGAGATCAGGCCGGTCGCGGCAGAGCCCACGACGGCGGCTTTTGCCGGGCCACCGCGCAGGTGGCCGAGCGCGCCGAAGGCCATCTGGATGAAGTAGTTGCCCGCGCCGGCTTTCTCGAGAAGCGCGCCGAACAGCACGAAGAGGAAGACGAACTTGGTCGAGACGCCAAGCGCGATGCCGAACACCCCCTCGGAGGTGATCCACATATGCGACATGGCCTTGCGCAGGCTCGCGCCGGCCCAGCGGATCTGTTCGGGGAAGAACTCCGACGAGCCGAAGAAGACGTAGCACAGGAACACGATCGCCAGCAGGACCATGATCGGCCCGAGCGTGCGATAGGCTGCGATGAAGAGGAAGATGATGCCGAGGACGGAGATATAGGCGTCCTGCATATCGGCGAGCCCGCCATTGTCGACGATCTTCTGGTAGAAGAAATAGCCGTACATCGAGAGCAGCGCACCGCCGACCGCGAGGATCCAGTCATACCACGGCACATGGTCCTTGGGTGAGGATTTGAACAGCGGATACGCCATCGCCGAGAGGAAGATGGCATAGGCCAGATGGATCTGGCGGGCGTTGTTGATCAGGTCGCCCGGCAGCACATACGGCCCGATGGGCGAGGCCAGAAGCACCTGAAAGATCGACCAGCTCAGCGCCACCACGGCGACCATGAGCCCGACCCAACCCTTGGGGCTGCGCGCCCCGCTGTCAGAAGCCTGGACGAGCTCCTGTAATTCCTGTTCGTTCAAGGCGCGATTTTCCGCCATCGTTCCCCCTAGCGGCCCACAGGGCCGTCCGCCTGTTCCGGCATGATCTTAAAGCTGAAACTAAAAAAGGCGGGCACGCAAGCGCGCCCGCCCAGTTATACGCAGGGCTTATTTAATCCAGCCCTGCTCCTTATAGTACTTCAGAGCGCCCGGATGGATCGGAGCCGAGATGCCCTTGGTGACCATTTCTTCCGGCGTCAGATGCGCGAAAGCGGGGTGCAGCTTCTTGAACTCGTCGAAGTTGTCGAAGACCGACTTCACCAGAGCGTAGACGACATCATCGGGCTCATCGGCCGAGGTCACGAGGGTCGCGCGCACACCGAAGGTCTGGGTGTCGTCGGGGTTGCCGCGATACATGCCGCCCGGAATGGTGGCTTTCGCGTAGTAGGGGTTGTCGGCGACCAGCTTGTCGACCGCGTCACCCGTGACGTTCACGAGGGTCGCGTCGCACGAGGTGGTGGCTTCCTGGATCGAACCCGAGGGGTGACCCACGGTGTAGACCATCGCGTCGATCTGGTTGTCGCAGAGCGCTTTCGACTGCTCGGCGGCCTTCAGCTCGGTGGCGAGCGCGAAGTCCGAGGTTTTCCAGCCCATCGCGTCCATCAGCACTTCCATCGTGCCGCGCTGACCCGAACCGGGGTTGCCGATGTTCACGCGCTTGCCCTTGAGGTCGGCGAAGTTCTTGATGCCGCTATCGGCACGCGCAACGACGGTGAAGGGCTCGGGGTGGATCGAGAACACGGCGCGCAGCTTCTCGAACGGACCCTGATCGGAGAACTTCGAGTCGCCCTTGTAGGCGTGGTACTGCCAGTCCGACTGGGCGATGCCGAAGTCCAGCTCGCCCGAACGGATCGTGTTGATGTTGTAGACCGAACCGCCGGTGGATTCGACCGAGCAACGCACGCCGGTTTCCTTGTGGCTCTTGTTCATCAGGCGGCAGATTGCGCCACCGGTCGGGTAGTAAACGCCGGTCACACCGCCGGTCCCGATCGTGATGAAGGTCTCGTCGGCTGCGTTCGCCGCGGGCGCGAACAGCGCACCGGCGACGGCCGCGATGGCCCCGAGTTTGAAGAACTTTTTCATTGAGTAACTCCCGTTGGTCGTTTTTGGGTCTCGGTTCAAAGATACGGTCCGCGTCGGTCAGCGCGCATAGACTTCGTCGAGAAGCCTGTTGCGCCGTTCGACCTCGGCGATCCGTTCGGTTGCGCGGGGTCCCGCGCGCTTCGCCACCAGCGCCAGAATTGCTTCGAGCAAGAACAGCGTGGCAACGTAACTCGTGTAGAAATGCGGGCTGTCGGTGGGCACGATGAAGGTCTCATCGGCCGCGTGCAGCGCCGGACAGCTGCGGCTGTCGGTAATCAGCGCGACATAGGCGCCCTGTTCATGGGCATGGATCGCACTGCGGATGGTGGAGCGGGCGAAGGGCGGCTTGGTGATCACCAGAACCGCGTCGCGCTCATCGAGCCCCGCGAGCGTGGCGCCCAGCGACGAGCCCGCCCGTGCACCCAGCTCCCAGTTATCGCCGAGGAAATTGGCGATATAGGCGGTGTATTCCGCGATCCCCGTCGAACCGAGCGCGCCAAGCAGCACCACCCGGCGTGCAGCGGCGAGCTTGTCGGCCACGGCTTCGAGCCGTCCCGGCTCGATCGCGGCGGTCAGGGCTGCGATATTGTCCTGCGTGGCCGCAGCATAACGGTTGAGGAAGCTGTCCTGCGGATCGGCGGCATCTTTCTGCAGCCGATCGGCGCGGTCCGCGAAGGGGGACACACGGCGACCGATCTGGTCGCGCATGGTCTCGCGCAGCTCTTCGAAATTCTCGTATTCGAGCGCATGGGCGAGGCGGGTGAAGGTCGCGGGCGCAAGGTTCGATTCGCTCGCCAGCGTGCGCAGCGAACGGGTGGCGATGCTCACCGGGTTGTCTGCGATATAGTCTCCCGCCTCACGCAAGCGCGTGGAAAGGTTGCCATATTGCGCAGCCAATCGCTGTTCGAAACTGCCGGACAATGCTCCTCCCCAGGTTCCATCACCAGTTATCGCGTTGAGGTGACCGTTTCAATTGTTTCATATATTGTCAATGCGTAAAACATATGTTTCATGGGGTAATCAGCGATCCTCACGCATTCTTGTCCCGAAGGAGGGACCGATATGAGTCACGTATTCCCCCGCCACACGAAGTCCAATCCGCCCTTGGCGGTAAAGGGCGACGGTATCTACATCCTCGATGCCAACGGGAAGCGATATCTCGATGGGTCCGGGGGCGCGGCGGTGTCCTGCCTCGGTCACTCTGACGCAGACGTGACTGCCGCGATCAAGGCTCAGATCGACAATATCGCCTTCGCGCACACGAGTTTCTTCACCTCCGAACCCGCCGAACGGCTGGCCGATCGTCTCATCGCTCACGCGCCGGGGAGCTTGGATCGCGTCTATTTCACGTCCGGGGGATCGGAGGCGGTGGAGAGCGCGCTGAAGATGGCACGGCAGTATTTCGTCGAGAAGGGCGAGCCGAGCCGGTCGCATTTCATCGCGCGCCGCCAGTCCTATCACGGCAACACGCTGGGCGCGCTGGCGGCTGGTGGCAATGCGTGGCGCCGGGAGAAGTTCAACCCGCTGCTGATCGATGTGAGCCACATCGCACCCGTGCATGAATACCGCTGGCGCGAGGAAGGCGAGACCGCCGAGGAATACGGTCTGCGCGTCGCAAACGAGCTGGAGGCCGAGATTCAGCGCCTCGGGGCAGAGAACGTGATCGGCTTCATCGCCGAGCCGGTCGTCGGCGCCACGATGGGCGCGGTGCCGCCGGTGAAGGGCTATTTCAAGCGCATCCGCGAGATCTGCGACCAATACGGCATCCTGCTGATCCTCGACGAGGTGATGTGCGGGATGGGCCGGACCGGCACGCTTTTCGCCTGCGAGCAGGACGGGATCGCGCCCGATATCGTCACCATCGCGAAGGGGCTCGGTGCGGGCTACCAGCCCATCGGGGCGGCGCTCTGCACCTCCGAGATTTACGACGCCTTCGTCAACGGCTCGGGCTTCTTCCAGCACGGCCACACCTATATCGGCCACCCGACCGCGACCGCTGCGGGCGATGCGGTGGTCAAGAAGCTGACCGAGGGCGGACTGGTCGCGCGGGCGGCGCAGCAGGGCGAAGTGCTCGACGCGGCGCTGCGCGAGGCCTTCGGCCAGCATCCGCATATCGGCGATATTCGCGGGCGCGGCATGTTCCGCGGGCTGGAAATCGTGGCCGACCGTGCCACGAAAGAGCCGATGGACCCGGCCAAGGCAATCAACAAGAAGCTCAAGGCGGCGGCTTTCGAGGCCGGGCTCGTCTGCTATCCGATGGGGGGCACGATCGACGGCCAGCGCGGCGATCACATCCTGCTCGCGCCGCCCTTCATCATCACCGACGACCAGATCGGGGAATTGGTGGACAAGCTCGGCACCGCGATCCGCGAGGTTCTCGGGTGAGCCTGCCGCATATCATGGTCGCGCCGAACGGGGCGACCAAGACGAAGACCGATCACCCGGCGCTGCCGATCACCTTGGACGAGATTGCGCAGACCGCGCTGGCCTGCCGCGACGCCGGGGCAGGGGCGCTGCATCTGCATCTGCGCGACGACGCGGGCGGGCATCTGCTCGATAGTGGCGCCTATGCCGAGGCGCTGGCTCATCTGCGCCCGCTTCTGGGCCAGATGGCGATCCAGATCACCACCGAGGCCGCAGGGCGCTACGAACCGGGGCATCAGCGCTATGTCGCGTTGAACTCGGGCGCGCAGATGGTCTCGGTCTCGGCGCGCGAGATGCTGCGCGACCACGAATTGCAGGCAATACGGTTTTACGAAGAGGCAGCGGAACGTGGGATCGCGATCCAACATATCCTCTATTCCCGCGAGGATGCCGAGGCGCTGGTGCATGTACTGCCGGATCGCCTGCTGCGCGATCCCGGGCTGCAACTGATCTTCGTGATGGGTCGCTATGTTGCGGGGCAGGTCTCGACGCCCGCGATGCTCGATCCGTTCCTCGACTGGATGCAGGCCGAGGCGATCACCCCTGACTGGGCGATCTGCGCCTTCGGCTCGGGCGAGACCGACTGCCTGCGCAATGCGCTCGCCAAGGGCGGCAAGGCGCGGGTCGGGTTCGAGAACTCGCTGGTGATGGCGGACGGCACCACCGCGCACGACAACGCCGCGCGCGTGGCCGAGATCGCAGCCCTTTAGTCGAGTGCCGGATGCCCTTTCTCGGGGCAATCGGAGAGGTCCGACCGGTCTTCCTCGGGAAGCTGCTTGGAAATTTCGCGCAGCGCGCTCCGCAGGCCTTCCTCCATCACCGGGTGATAGAAGGGCATCGCCAGCATGTCGAAAACGCTCATGCCCGACTGGATCGCGAGGCCGAAGAGATGCGCGAAATGCTCGCCCTCGGGCAGCGCCATCTCGCAGCCCAGCAGCTTGCCGCTCTCGGGCTCGGCATAGACGCGGAGCATGCCATACGCCTCTTCGGCCAGCCGGGCACGCGATTGCGTCGCGAAATCCGCGCTGCCGATCAGGATGTTCTGCCCCTCGAGGTCCTTGAAGCTTTGCCCCACGCGCACCGCATTGGGCGCGCTGAAGGCGATGGCCATCGACGTCCGGCGGCTATAGCAGCGCGGGGCATCGGCTACGGCGTTGCGCCCCGCGATATGCCCCTCGTCCGAGGCCTCGTGCAAAATCGGACGAATGGCATTCGCGTCGCCTGTCAGAAAGACCGACAGACCGCCGATCCGGGTCGTGGTGGCGTCGACCTCCGGCATCCCGTGATCGTCGAGCGGCACGCCCAGCGTCTCCAGCCCGAGCCCCGCGATATTGGGGCGGCGGCCCATCGCGGCGAGCACGGCGTCGGCCTCGAATTCCGCGCCGCCTGCGCCTTTCACGATCAGGCTGCCCGCATTGCCTTCGGAAATCTCCGCTGGGGCGCCCAGATGCAGCGGCAGCTCCGCCGCGATGGCGTCGCGCAAGACCGCTGCGACCTCCGGGTCGGTCATGCCGGCAACGCTTTCCAGCGCGTCGAAACCCGCGACCTCGATCCCCATCCGGGCCATCGCCTGTGCCAGCTCCACGCCGATCGCGCCCATGCCGATCACCGCGATCCGCTTCGGCAGATCGTCGAGGGTGAACAGCGTGTCGGTGGTCAGGATACGCTCGCCGAAGGTCTTCCAAGGCCCCGGCAGCACCGGCGACGAACCCGTCGCGAGGATAATCGCATCGGCGGTCACTTCGCCATGGCCCTCGATCTCGATCCGGTTCGGGCCGAGGAGCGTCGCACGGCCCGAAATCGCTTTGTCGCCAAGGGCTTTGGGAACCTTGCGCGGGGATTTCGTGAACCCGTCGCGCATCCGTTTCATCCGCGCCATCACCGCGGGCACATCGATGCGCAGCGCCTCGGTACCGGAAATCCCGAAGGCCTCGAAGTCGTGGCGGCGGTGGAAGGCGTTGGCGGCTTCGATCAGCGCCTTGGAGGGCATGCAGCCGCTTTCGGCACAGGTCGTGCCCCAATGGCCGTCATTGACGATCAGGAAGTCATCGGTCGCATGGCGCACTTCGCGCAGGGCAGACAGTCCGGCCGAGCCAGAGCCGATGATAACGACGCGCGCGTGTTGTGACATGAAACCTCCGCTGATCTGTCGTGAACCGAACCGTTCAGCGAGGTATACGTTCCAACCACTTGCGCGGTAAAGCCTGCGCCTCGCCGCGAACCCGCAGGCTGCGCATCGCCACAATCTGGCCGAGCGCGCGATGCGGCGCGATGGTGCGGAAGATATCGCGGATCATGCGTGCGTCGGCGGCGACGCCCGCGCGCCAGTTGCCGAGCTTCGCGGATTTCATCGGACTGTCGACGCCGGGCCAGGAGACGACGGCGATCCGGGCGCGCTCTGCGATCCACAGCCGGTTCATGAAGACTTCCAGCCCGAAGCGGGGCAGGGCGTTGAGCGCGTCCAGCCGTTCGCCCAGCATCTCGCGCGGGATCACCCGCTCGCCCGAGATGTAATCGAGCCCGATCACCCGCCAGATGCGCGGCGCATTGCGGCGCAGGCTGATCGTGACATCGGCCTCCCCGCTCGCCACCGGCGCGATCAGCGCGCCCAGATCGGCATGGGTCAGCCCCAGCAGATCGCTGTCGAGCAGCAGCAGGTGGCTGCCTGCGGCCTCCGCGATCCCGGCAGCCACGGCGGCCGTCTTGCCGCCGTTCTGCGTCTGGCGCAGCACGCGCAGATGCGGATGGGCGTCGCGATAGCCTTCGGCGATCTCGGCGGTGCCATCGCTCGAGCCATCGTCGATCACGATCACCTCGGCGATCTGGCGATGGTCCAGCACACGCTCCAGCACCGCGCCGATCCGCGGGGCCTCGTTATAGGCGGGCAGAATGCAGGTGATCGTCGTCATGTGTGCGACCTCTTGCGGCGAAAGAACCAGATCGTGCCACCAAGAATGATCACGACCAGCAGGATCAGCGAGCCTTTCGACAGCCAGCTGTCGATCTTCCCGATATGCGAACCGAGCCAATAGCCGAGCGCCACGAAGGCCAGCGATTTCGGGATCGTGGCGATCAGGTTCGTGAGCAGGAAGACCCAGACATTCATCCGCGCGACCCCGGCTGCGACCAGCACCGGCGCGCCTGCCGAATGGGTCAGCTTGCCGAAGACCAGCGTCTTGATCCCCTTGTTCTGGAAGTGCCGCGCCGCACTCACGAGCCGCGCGCGGCTGAGGCCCAGCTTGTCGCGCCACTTCTTGGGCATCCGGTTCAGCCCCCAGCGACCGAGCGCATAGAGCCCCAGATCGCCGACGAGATCGGCAAGGATCACGATGATCGCCACCGACCAGACCGAGAACATGTTCTGGCTAGCGAGCCACGCCGCGATCACCGTCACGATCGGACCTTCGAGCACCGCAATCGGCGCCAGCACGGCGAGGCCGTGTTTCGCCATCAATACGGAGATCGTCTCAAGGCCGATCATCAGGTTACTCCGTGACGGGGGCATCGCTGCGGGCGACGTCCCGGTGGGTCATGTCATTGCCGCGCCAGGTGAAATCGCGCCCGAACCATGTCATCAGCCACAGCGCGGGCAGCATCGCGTCGCGGATCGCAAAACCCGCAATGTCGCGCGCCGAGGCGGGCCAGCCCGCGATCCGGGCGAGCAGCACCTCGGCACCGTACCACAGCGCCACCAGAAGCGGCAGGGCGATCCAAGGCATCGCGCCCAACGCGGCTAGGGCAAGCGCTGCGAGGAAGGGCAGGAACGGGCCCTGCGCGATTTCGGCGGCGAAAATCATCACGAACCCGTCGCGGCGTACCTTGGACCAGCGCAGCTGGCGGTCCCAGACCTCCCGGGCCGCGCGCGTCCCGATCGGTTGCGCGAAAAGGTGCCGCGTCAGCCGCACCTTCAGGCCCTGACGGCGCACCAATTTGGTCGAGGCCACGTCCTCGGCCATGTTGCGCCCAAGGGCTGCGAAACCGCCGCCCGCCATCAGGATGTCGCGCCGCCAGAACAGCGATTTGCCCTGCGCGAACCCCATCCCGATCATGTCGGCCGCCACCTGCCAGCGCGCCTGATTGGTGTTGAGGAAAGCGGCCTCCACCGCGCCCCAGAGATTGCCCGGGCGCTCGGCCACCGGCGGGGCGGAGACGAGCCCGGTGCCGGGCCGCCATTCCGCCACCAGCCGTTGCAGGTAGTCGCGCGGCAAGAGCAGATTGCTGTCGGCCATCGCGAACCACTCCGCCTCGGTCGCGGATAGACCCTTGTGCAGATTGTTCAGCTTCGGATTGCCCGACACTGCGTCGAGCCCGGTCAGAAGCCGGGCGCGCACCTGCGGGTTCTCTTCGATCAGGCGACGCACCAGCGCGCAGGCCGGATCGCGCTCGGAGGGTGCGCAGAAGATCACCTCGTAATTCGGATAGTCGAGGTTGAAGGAGGAGCCCAGCGTCTCCGCGTCGAACGGATCGACCCCGCAGACCGGGCGCATCAGCGCGATGAAGGGCAACTCGTCGGGCACCGGCTTCGGCGGGCGGGATTCGCGCCACGCGGTCATCGCAGCGCTGAGAAGATGCGCCGTGAGGGTGAGGCCCAGAAGGGCGGCAAGGGACAGCAGAACGATCGTCATGCGCGAACCTTTGCGACGGCGGGGCGGGTGCCGGTCTCCGGGACCGCTGCGGGCTCCGCGCCCCATTGAAGAAGTTGCAATGCGCCGGAACTATCCTCGGCCAAGGCGGTCAGGCTGTCCACCCAGTCGCCGCAATTGGCGTAGGTCATCCCGTCGACATCGCGCAACGCGGGCTTGTGCGAGTGGCCGCAGATGATCCCGTCAACCCCGGCCTCGGAGGCCATCGCTATCAGACGATGCTCGTACCCCGAGCCGCGCGCGATCAGGTGATTGATCCCTTCGATCGCGAGCTGGATCAAGGTGCGCTCGGTCTCGGAGACGTCGCGGCGGCGGCGCAGCCAGGCATCGATGCCGCGAAACAGCGCGTCCATCCGGCTTCCGAAACGGGTCATCGCGTGCCAGCGCAGGATGCGCGCATCGCATTGATCGCCATGCACGATGAGGTAGCGTTGCCCGTCCGCGCCGACATGCAGCGCGGTCTCGGTAAGCTCGAAGCTCAGGAAATTCATCCCCGGCGAGCGCAAAGCCGCGTCATGGTTGCCGGGCAGATAGACGATGCGCGTCCCGGCCTCGGCATGGGCTTCGAGGGTCTCGATGATCTCGGCATGGATGTCGCCCCATTGCACGGGCCCGCCATGCCAGAGATCGAGTATGTCGCCGACGAGGTAGATCGCGTCGGCCTGCACGCTTTGCAGGAAGTCGAGGATCGGGCCGGGGCTGCACCCCCGCGATCCGAGGTGGAAATCCGACAAGAAAAGGCTGCGGTAGCGTTGTTTGTTGTGATGGCGCGATCGGCTCATGTCACATCTCCGGTGGATCTGCAGGGAGGGGCAGGCACCCGGCGCCTGCGCGGAGAAGCGGAGCGGAAACAGTCGGGAAAATCACAGGCTGTATGTTGTTGCCCATAGGGTCCTTCCGCTCGTTGCTGCGCTGCCCATCGCCTTTCGACGTGACATGGATGTGACGGCTACGTGAACCTGTAATGTCACCTAGAGGCAGCTGTGCGGTGATCAACCATAAGCATGTGAAATGCTAAGCAACTTCCGGTGAGCGCACGATATCTTGCGGTTTGTTTCACCCGAAAGCATAGTGATCGCGGTCTCGACGATTGGCGAAGGAGAACGCGATGGCAGGATATCTGACCACCCATGTGCTCGACACGGCACGGGGATGCCCGGCGGAAGGGCTCAAGATCACGCTCTTCGCGCTCAACGGGGGCGACCGTGAGGTGCTGGCCGAAATGGTGACGAATGCCGATGGGCGCACCGACTCGCCGATCCTGCCGGTGGAGCGGTTTCGCACCGGCCAGTTCGAGCTGGTCTTCTCCGCAGGCGACTATCTGCGGGCGAGCGGGCAGGGGGCGCCAGAGCCGCTGTTCCTCGATGATATCCCGATCCGCTTCGGCATGAATGACGCCGGGGCGCATTACCACGTGCCGCTTCTGCTCTCGCCTTACGGTTATTCGACCTATCGCGGCAGCTGACCGCAGGCCCTCCATCTGCTTGCGATTTGAGCATCCGGACAAAAATCGGGCGGTTCCGCCGCGCCATCGCTTGCGCTCGGGCGTGGCTTGGGAAACTCTGAGCGCAAAACGAGGGATGACGGATGGATTACACGTTTTTTCTGGAATGGGTGCAGTTCGCGGTGCGCTGGCTGCATGTGATCACCGCGATCGCGTGGATCGGGTCGTCCTTCTATTTCATCGCGCTTGATCTGGGGCTGGTGCCCGAGCCCGGTTCCCCCAAGGGGGTGCATGGCGCGGCGTGGCAGGTCCATGGCGGCGGCTTTTACCATATTCAGAAATACCTCGTCGCACCCGCGCAGATGCCCGACCGGCTGACATGGTTCAAATGGGAAAGCTACATGACGTGGCTTTCGGGCTTTGCGATGATGGTGGTTCTGTATTGGACACAGGCGCAGTTCTACCTGATCGATCCGCGAGTGATGGAGCTGCCGGTCTGGGGGGCGATCCTGATCTCGATCGGCTCGCTTGCGCTGGGTTGGCTCCTCTACGATTTGATCTGCAAATCGAGCTTTGGCGAGAACAACACGCGGCTGATGCTCGGGCTCTACGTCATTCTCGTCGCGATGGCCTGGGGCTACACACAGGTCTTCTCGGGCCGCGCGGCGCTGCTGCATCTGGGCGCCTTCACCGCAACGATCATGACCGCGAATGTGTTCCTGATCATTATTCCGAACCAGAAGATCGTGGTCGCCGATCTCATGGCGGGGCGCACGCCCGATCCGAAATACGGCAAGATCGCCAAGCAGCGCTCGACGCATAACAACTACCTGACGCTGCCGGTCATCTTCCTGATGCTGTCGAACCATTATCCGCTGGCCTTTGCCAGCGCGTATAACTGGCTGATCGCCTCTCTGGTGTTCCTGATGGGCGTGACGATCCGGCATTTCTTCAACACCCATCACGCCCATAAGGGCAAGCCGTGGTGGACCTGGGGCGCGACCGCGGCGCTGTTCGTCGCGATCGTTTGGCTATCCTCGATTCCGAAAGCGGATGCCGGCGAGGATATGGAGGACAGCGCGATGCTTACTCCCTTCGAACAACGCTTCGCTGCGGCGCCTGGCTTCGACGAGGTGAGCGGGATCGTCATGGGGCGCTGTTCGATGTGCCATGCGAATGAGCCCGGCTATGAAGGGATCGGTCACGCGCCGAAGGGCATCAAGCTGGAGACGCCGCGCGAAATCGCCGCCGCCGCACGGCAGATCTATGTGCAAGCCGGGCTGACCGATGCGATGCCCCCCGCGAATTTGAGCTACATGGAGCCGCAGGAGCGCGCCGCCATCCGGGCTTGGTTCCGTGCGGGCGAGGCCGGGACGCAAGGAGCAAGCGAGACGGATCGGGCGGAGGCCGCGATTGCGGTGCCCCATCCCAACGCGTCCTGATTGGCGTCCCGCGTCAATGCGTTCTGCAAGTTCCTTCGTCGGTTAAAAATCCTCCCAATCGTCATCTGTGGGCGGAGGTGGCACCGCCAACGCGGTGTTGCCCGACACGCTGACCTGCTGAGGCGATTTGGGTCGGGCTGATTGCTGCGGCGCGGATGCTGTGGGCCCGGATGTTTCGGGGGAGGTTTCTGCCGCAGCCACTTTTTCTGCTGGCGACGTGCTATCGGCCCCCTCATCCGGAGCGGCCTCGCCAAGTTTGAATTGCCCCATTGCCGCGCCGAGTTCCATCGCTTCGCGTTCGAGAACCTGGCTCGCGGCGAGCGCTTCTTCGAACATGGCGGCGTTGTGCTGGGTGACCTGATCGAGCTGGGTCACGGCGGAGTTGATTTCGGTCAGGCCCGCGCTTTGCTCCTGCGTCGCATTTGCACTGTCCGCGACATAGGCGAGCAGATCGGAGACGGAGGACTGGATGCCACCAAGTGCATCTCCCGCTTGTCCGACGAGGCCGACGCCGCGCTTCACCTGCGCCGAGGAGTTCGCGATCAGTTCGGCGATTTCGCGTGCGGCATCCGAGGAGCGTTGCGCGAGTGCGCGCACTTCCGAGGCGACGACGGCGAAGCCGCGCCCGGCCTCGCCAGCGCGAGCGGCTTCCACCCCGGCATTCAGGGCGAGCAGGTTCGTCTGGAAGGCGATCTCGTCGATGACGCTGGTGATCCGGCTGATCTGCTCCGAGCTTTGCTCGATTTCCGACATGGCTTGCACGGCCTCTGACACGACATGGCCGCTTTGTTCGGCGCTGCGCCGGGCGGTCTCGACGAGGTCGTTGGCGCGACCGGCGGCGTGGGCGGCGGCCTCCACCGAGGCGGTGATCTCGTTGAGCGCAGCAGCTGTCTCTTCCAGCGTGGCGGCCTGCCGTTCGGTGCGTCGCGCCATATCGTCGGAGCTCGACGAGATCTGCCGCGCCTCGGTGCGGATCGATCCTGCATTGTCGAGCACTTTGCGCATCGCGCCCCGCAAATCACCGATCGCGCTGTTGAAATCGCTACGCAATGTCTTGTAATCGCCTTCGAATTCGGTGGTGATCTCGGCCATGAGATCCCCGGCAGAGAGCCCGGCCAAGGCCGATTTAAGCGTCTCCACGATGTTCTGTTGGGCGGCCATCATCGCGCTGCGCTCGGCCCGCCGGGCTTCGGCTTCCAGATGTTGTTGCGTTCGGTCGCTCGCAAGAACGCTGAACATGACCATCTTGCCGTCCGTGTCGAGGATCGGATTGACCGAGCCTTCGAGCCAGGCCTGACGGCCATCGGCGCAGCGCAGCACGAGCATGCCCGCAAAGGGCTGGGGGTCGCGCTGGAGGATTTCGCAGACTGGCTGCCCTTCGAAGGTGATCTGACCGGCGACGGACATTCCCTCCATCTTTGCGCGGGGCGCGCCAAAGACCTCGGCAAATGCGTCGTTGACCGTGTCGATCGTCACGTCAGGGCGCAGGTCGACCCGCAGCAGGTTGGCGCCGATCGCGGAAATCAGAGAGGCGTTTCGCTGTTCTTCGGTGATATTGCGCCATTGCGAGACATGGCCGATCTTCTCCCCCGCCTCGTCGATGACGGGGCTGACGAGGGCGAGAATCGCCCCGGTACGCATCCGTCCTTCGAGCGTGAGTGTGTCGCGCGCGCCATCGTCGAGGGCGGCGGCGGTCGTCGTGCCGGCCGGCAAGATGCGATCCGCGCGCGTCCCCAAGAGCTTGTCGGGATCGAAATCCGGGTTGTGGGAGCGGATTTCCGCGGCGAAGGGGCGCAGCAATTCCGCGGCCGCCTCATTGGCGAAGGTGATGACGTGGTCGTTGTTGGTAAGAATGATCGCGACCGTGGCGCTTTCGAGCGCGGCGCTATGCATCCGTGCGGCACGGTTATGCGATTCGGCGGTCGCGAGTTCGGACTGGAAGGTCCCCAGAGTGCGGGCGATCGCACCGATTTCGTCGCGGCGACCGATAGCCGGGATGTCCGTATCGAGTTGCCCCCGGGCCACGGAGCGCATCGCCTGCGTCACGCGGGTGAGGGGGCGGGTGATCAGCCAGCGCGCGCCCAGCATCACACCGCCGAGAATGCCCGCGAAAATCAAAGCGGTGAAAGCGAGGTTGCGGACCATGTCTTTGGCCGCTCGAGCGATGGCGGGGGCCGGACTCCAGCGCAGGGCGATCGCGGCGATCGGCGGATCCTCCGGAGAGATGCGCAGTGGAATTGCCTCGCTCAGCCCATCTGCCGAGATCGCCCTGTCGTTGGCCTCAAGCGCGCTTTGCGCCAGAGTGATAAGCGCGGGATCGGGCGCGCCCGCCTCGGTCATAACGGTGCCGCGTCTGTTGAGCGCGATTGCGGATTGGCCTGCACCGTCCGAGCCCGCGAGCACGTTTTCTAACTCATGCGTCGCATCCGCGATCCGCCCCGTGATCAGCGCATCCGTCACCGAATCGCCGAGCATCGGCAGGATCTGGTCGAGATGTGCCCGCGCCGCCTCATTGGCGCGACGATGGTTCGAATTGATCGTGAGCAGCGTCATCAGCGTCGCGAACACGAACCCCGCGATTGCGATCAGGATCAGCAATTTGAGCATCACGGTGTGCCAGGCGCTTGCACCAGCCTCGGATTTGGACATGTCCGCCTCATTTTTCCACACGGGCGCATTCCCGCAAAATCGCCGACACGCTACGTCCAGACCCTTTCCGTGCGATTAACACGCACCCGCCGAGGGCCAATATTTGCGCCGCGGCAGCACTTCGCGCAGGGTCAGCGCCCTTGAAGGTCCCCGATGCGGTCACTAAGACTTCTGTAAAGATCACACGCTATGAACAGCGTCGAACGACCAGGAAGGGCCGAGATGAAAGATCCCCACGAGTTTTACATGAACACGCTGGTGCCGATGGTGGTCGAGCAGACCTCGCGCGGCGAGCGTGCCTACGACATCTACTCGCGCCTGCTGAAAGAGCGCATCATCTTCCTGTCGGGGCCAGTCCATGACGGCATGTCGACCCTGATCTGCGCGCAGCTTCTCTTCCTCGAGGCCGAGAACCCGAAGAAAGAGATCGCGATGTATATCAACTCGCCGGGCGGCGTGGTGACGAGCGGTCTCTCGATCTACGACACGATGCAATACATCAAGCCGAAGGTCTCGACCCTGGTGATTGGGCAGGCGGCGTCGATGGGCTCGCTGCTGCTGACCGCGGGCGAAAAGGGAATGCGCTTCTCGCTGCCGAACTCCCGCGTCATGGTGCACCAGCCCTCGGGCGGTTATCAGGGGCAGGCGACCGATATCATGATCCACGCCCGCGAGACCGAGAAACTCAAGCGTCGCTTGAACGAAATCTACGTCAAGCACACCGGCAACGACTACGACACGATCGAGGCCGGTCTCGAGCGCGACAACTTCATGTCCGCTGAAGAAGCGAAGTCCTGGGGTCTGATCGACGAGATCCTCGAGAGCCGCGTCAGCGACGACGGAGAAAAGTGATCCTCCCGCTTAACTTCGGGGCGATTTTGACATTGAGGTGACGGTTGGCCTGTCCTAGTCTTGATGGGACAGGCCAATTCACGAAGCCCGGGGGCAGCCCGGGCAGCAGAGGTAAGAGATGGCGAACTCGAACGGCTCCGACAGCAAGAACACGCTCTACTGCTCGTTCTGCGGCAAAAGCCAGCATGAGGTCCGCAAGCTGATCGCGGGCCCGACCGTGTTCATCTGTGACGAATGCGTCGAGCTGTGCATGGACATCATCCGCGAGGAGACGAAATCGGCCGGGCTGAAATCCACCGATGGCGTGCCGACCCCGCGCGATATCTGCCAGGTGCTCGACGATTACGTGATCGGTCAGGAACATGCCAAGCGCGTGCTCTCGGTTGCGGTGCACAACCACTACAAGCGCCTCAATCACGGCACGAAGACCGACATCGAACTGGCGAAGTCGAACATCCTGCTGATCGGTCCGACGGGCTGCGGCAAGACGCTTCTCGCCCAGACGCTGGCGCGCATCCTCGATGTGCCCTTCACGATGGCGGATGCGACCACGCTGACCGAAGCCGGTTACGTGGGCGAGGATGTCGAGAATATCATCCTCAAGCTGCTTCAGGCCTCGGAATACAACGTCGAGCGGGCGCAGCGCGGCATCGTTTATATCGACGAGGTCGACAAGATCACCCGTAAGTCGGACAACCCGTCTATCACGCGCGACGTGTCGGGCGAGGGTGTGCAGCAGGCGCTGCTGAAGATCATGGAGGGCACCGTGGCCTCCGTGCCGCCGCAGGGCGGGCGCAAGCATCCGCAGCAGGAATTCCTGCAGGTCGACACGACGAATATCCTGTTCATCTGTGGCGGCGCCTTTGCCGGCCTCGACCGGATCATCGCGCAGCGCGGCAAGGGCTCGGCGATGGGCTTCGGCGCGGATGTTAAGGATAGCGAAGAGCGTAATATCGGCGAGCTGTTCAAGGAGCTCGAGCCCGAAGATCTGCTGAAATTCGGCCTGATCCCGGAATTCGTCGGTCGTCTGCCCGTCATCGCGACCCTCACCGATCTCGACGCCGAGGCGCTGGTGACCATCCTGACCGAGCCGAAGAACGCGCTGGTGAAACAGTATCAGCGTCTCTTCGAGATCGAGGGCGTGTCGCTGACCTTCACCGACGATGCGCTGACCGCGATCGCCAAGAAGGCGATCGAGCGGAAGACCGGTGCACGTGGCCTGCGTTCGATCATGGAAGACATCCTGCTCGACACGATGTTCGAACTGCCGGGCATGGAAGAGGTCGAAGAGGTCGTGGTCAACGAAGAGGCCGTGACCCAGAGCGACGCCAAGCCGCTGCTGATCTATGCTGAAGCCAAGAAAGAAGGCAAATCGGCGAGCTGATCGCGGTGCTGCCAAGGATTAGACAAGGGGCGAGCTTCGGCTCGCCCTTTTGTTTTTGTCATGTGCCTCACGTAGGCCGTGTTGCTGCGAAGAGACTTCGCTAAACCTCCCCTAGACAGGCGTGCGGGGGGCGAATGGCTCGTTGCGGACGGCCGCTCGACGATACGATTTCTGCACCGTGCTGTGCTGGAGGTACCAAATTCCGCCTCGTAGGCGCCCTGATCCCCGCACGGGCACTGGACCTCGACGCCCCAACGGATATAACAGGCGAGACGCATTGCGGAGGTTGCCCCATGAAGTTTCTGCTTCGAATTCTCACCTGGTGGAACGGCTCGACCGTCGGCACGCAACTTTTCACCGCGCGCAAGGGCGTGAAAGTTGGCGAGGACGAGCAAGGCAACATCTATTACCGCACCAAGGACGCCAAGCGCCGCTGGGTGATCTATAACGGTGAAAGCGAAGCGAGCCGCATCCCGCCGGACTGGCATGGCTGGATGCACTTCACCTATGACGAGCCGCCGACCGACAAGCCGCTGGCCCATAAGCCTTGGGAAAAGCCGCATGAGGCAAACCACACCGGCACCGAAGCGGCCTATGTGCCGCCGGGGTCGATTCGCCTCGCGCATCCGATCGAGCGCCGCGATTACGAGGCTTGGCAGCCCGAGTAAGGCCACCCCGCTATGAGCGAAAACCGCACCGAGATCATCACCGGCGCGATCGTGCTGGTCGTGGCCCTGGGCTTTCTGGTCTGGGCAGGGCGCGGCATGGGCATTGGCGCCGATGGCGGCTCTTACCCGCTGCACGCGTCGTTCCGGTCGATCGGGGGCGTCGTGCCCGGCACGGACGTGCGGCTTGCGGGCGTGAAGGTCGGGACGGTGACGAACGTCGCGCTCAACCCGAAGACTTTCTTCGCCGATACCACGATTTCGGTGAAAAACGGCGTCGCGCTGCCCGAGGATACGGTTATCGCGGTGACGCAAGACGGGCTCCTGGGCTCGAATTATATCGACTTGATCCCGGGCGGGGCGATCGACGACCTCAAGCCCGGCGATGAAATTCTCGACACGCAAAGCGCGGTCTCGATGCTGAACCTGATGCTGAAATTCGCAGGTGGCGGCAGTGGCGACGGCGCAGGGGAGGGGGCGCAATGATCCGCGCTTTGGTTTTGATCGCGGCGCTCGTTCCCGGGCTCGCTGCGGCGCAGGACTTCACGCAAACGACGCCGGATGACCAGATCCCGCAGGACGAGCCTGCGAAAGGGCTGGCCGACGGTACGGGCGCGATGCTCCGCGGGCTCGACAAGGTGTCGGGCATCGCCTCGGACATCAATCTGAATGTCGGTCAGAGCGTGAAATACGGGTTCATCAAGGTGACGCTGCGCGAATGCCGTTACCCGGCCGACGATCCGTCCTCGGATGCCTATGCCTATGTGACGGTGACCGAAGAGGACAAGCCGCAGCCTGATTTCTCAGGTTGGATGATCGCGTCCAGCCCCGCGCTCTCGGCGCTCGATCACCCGCGTTACGACGTCTGGGTCATCCGCTGTAAAAGCGACTGAGGCGCGGGGATCGCGCCTTTCGTGAAATCGCATTCCCGCGTCAGCGCCTGAGCCAGACGCGCGCGATATTCGATCCGGGTCACTTCGATCGCGCCCATCGAGGCCAGATGCGGCGTGATGTATTGCGTGTCGAGCAAGGTGAACCCCGTCTGGCGCAGCCGGTCCACCAGATAGGTCAGCGCCACTTTCGAGGCATTGGGCCGCCGCGAGAACATGCTCTCGCCGAAGAACGCGCCGCCCAATGTGATCCCGAAAATGCCGCCCGCGAGCTCGCCATCTTGCCAGACCTCCAGACTATGCGCGAAGCCCGCCGCATGGAGCTGATCGTAGAGCGTAAACAGCGGGCCGTTGATCCATGTCTCGTCCCGATCCGCGCAGCCTTCGACCACGCCCCGAAATGCGGCATTTGTTGAAATGCTGTAATCCCCGCGTCGGATCACCTTCGCCAGAGAGCGCGAAATGTGGAATTTGTCCAAGGGCACGATCCCGCGCAGAGCCGGGTCGAACCAATGCAATTGCGGATTGTCGCGGCTTTCGGCCATCGGAAAGATGCCCTGCGCATAGCCCGCCAAAAGTAGTTCCGCGCTCAACCTGTCCGTCATTATCTTGCCCGGTTTTCCCGTTACGCCTAGGCTCGCCAACAAGATGAACCAGAGCGGGGCCGAGCGCAAATATGGGTTTCTACGATTTCCTCCCCGAGATCGACCGATACGCCGAAGATCCCGGCACGGTGGAGCGGATGAACCTGCGCCACAAGATGATCATCAAGCCGCTGGAACAGGAGATCGCGGGCAAGCGCGTGCTCGATCTGGCGGCGCATGATGGCCGCTGGGCCTATGCTTTCGCGGCGGCAGGCGCCTCGGAAGTGGTGGGAATCGAAGGGCGGCAGGAGCTGATCGACCGCTTCGACCAATTTCCCCGCGCGCATCTGCGCGAGAAGGTGAAGCTGATCTGCGACGACATCTTCGACGGGATGCAGAAACTGATCGACGCGGGCGAGCGTTTCGACGTCGTGGGCGTCCTCGGTATTCTCTACCACGTCATGGACCATTTCCGGCTGTTCCAGCTGGTGCGCCAGCTCGGGCCGGAACTGGTGATCGTGGACAGCGAATTCGCGCAGCGCCCCGGCCCGGTGATCCTGTTGATGCGCGAGCGCACCGACAACGAACTGAACTCGATTCCGCAGATCGAGGGCCAGGAAAAGGCGTTGATCGGAATCCCGTCTTTCCCGGCGATGAGTGCGATGGCCGACGTGCTCGATTACGACTGCCACTGGCTGGACTGGGACCAGATCGGGCAGGGGCAACGCAGCCATATTGGCGACTACTATCGCCCTAAAGACAAAGAGAAAAAGCGCGGCACCTGCCTGCTGACCCCGAAATGAAAAACGCCCCCGAAACCGGGGGCGTTTTCGTAGATCTCGAACCGATCAGAGGTTCTTTTCGAGCCACCGTTCGAGCCAGTGGATCGAGTAGTTGCCGCTCTGGATGTCGGGCTCTTGCAGGAGCGCGTTGAACAGCGGCACGGTGGTGTCCACCCCGTCCACGATCAGCTCGCCAAGCGCGCGATGCAGACGCTGCAACGCCTCGTGGCGGTCGCGACCATGCACGATCAGCTTGCCGATCAGGCTGTCGTAATAGGGCGGGATCGAATAGCCGTCATAGAGCGCGCTATCCATCCGCACGCCAAGCCCGCCGGGTGCGTGGTAATGGGTGATCCGACCGGGGCAGGGCGCGAAGTTCGGCAGTTTCTCGGCATTGATCCGCACCTCGATCGCGTGGCCGCGGATCGAGAGCTTGTCCTGCTCGAATTCCATCGGCTCGCCGGCGGCGACCTTGATCTGCTGACGCACAAGATCGACGCCGAAGATCGCTTCGGTCACCGGATGTTCGACCTGAAGACGGGTGTTCATCTCGATGAAATAGAACTCGCCATCCTCGTAGAGGAACTCGATCGTGCCCGCACCGGAATAGCCCATCTCACCGATCGCGTCGGCGCAGATGCCGCCGATGCGCGCGCGCTCTTCGGGCGTGATCGAGGGGCCGGGGGCCTCTTCGAGCACCTTCTGGTGGCGGCGCTGGAGCGAGCAGTCGCGCTCGCCCAAATGGACGCCGCGGCCCTTGCCGTCGCCGAAGACCTGCACCTCGATATGGCGCGGCTTCTGCAGGTATTTCTCGATATAGACTTCGTCATTGCCGAAGGCGGCTTTTGCCTCGGAGCGCGCGGTGCGGAACGCGACCTCGAGCTCTTCTTCGGATTTCGCGACCTTCATCCCGCGGCCGCCGCCGCCGGCGGTGGCCTTGATGATGACGGGGTAGCCCATGTCACCGGCGATCTGCTTCGCGGCCTCGGTATCGGGCACGCCACCCGCAGAGCCCGGAACGACCGGAATGCCGAGGTTCTTCGCGGTTTCCTTCGCGGTGATCTTGTCGCCCATGATGCGGATATGGGCGGCCGACGGGCCGATGAAGGTGATGCCGTGATCCTCGAGCACCTGCACGAAGGCGGCATTCTCGGACAGGAACCCGTAGCCCGGGTGAATCGCCTGCGCGCCCGTGATCTCGCAGGCCGCGACGATGGCGGGCACCGAGAGATAGGATTGCGTCGAGGAATTCGGGCCGATGCAGACCGATTCATCAGCCATGCGCACATGCATCGCGTCCGAATCCGCCGTCGAATGGACCGCGACCGAGGCGATCCCCATCTCGCGGCAGGCACGGATCACGCGCAGCGCGATCTCGCCCCGGTTGGCGATCAGGATCTTGTCGAACATACCGGCCCCCTTATTCGACGATCATCAGGGTCGAACCGTATTCGACCGGCTGACCGTCATCGACGAGGATGCGCTTCACGGTGCCCGATTTCGGGGCGGGGATGTGGTTCATGGTTTTCATCGCTTCGACGATCATCAGCGTCTGGCCTTCCTTGACCTGATCGCCGACCTTCACGAAGGCCGATGCGCCCGGCTCGGGCGAGAGATAGGCGGTGCCCACCATGGGCGAGGCCACGGCGCCGGGATGATCGGCGGGGTCTTCGACGGGTGCAGCTTGCTCGGAGGCTGCGGATTGTGCCGCCGGGGCCGCTGCGGGCGCCGGAGCAGGGGCCGCTGCGGGCGCAGGCGCTGCAGCCTGTACGATGTTGGTCTGTTTCGACACCCGCACTTTCAGGCTGTCATCTTGCGCGTAATCGCGCGTCACGGCGATTTCCGTCAGCTCGTTCGAATTGAGCAGTTCGGCAAGGGCCTGAATGAAGGCCACGTCGTTGTCACGGGTATTTTTGGTCATGCGGTCCTCGAAGGGTGCTTTGAAATGGAGCCCATTCTGCGGGGCTCTTTGGTGCTGGAGGCGGTTATACGCGAGGTAACGCGCGGTGAAAAGCCGCATCGGCCGTCCTCGTGTCAGGGTTTCGCGATCTCGTGATTGCCCGATAATTGAGCACGGGTGGGGTAGAGGGCGCTGAACTACCGGGCAATCGGGCGGGAATTGGCGACCCGCCGCGCTGCGGCATATTTTACCACTTGATAAAATTCAATCCTGTGCGAGCGTAGGGAACAAGAAAAACTGACAGGGAGCCCGCAAGTGTCCAATAGCCAGCTCACCGAAGGGATCGCGCCAGCACGGCTCGACCCGGAAAGCTACTGCACCAATTTCGCCGATCACGCGCCGCCGCTGGGGACGCAAGAAGCCCGTATCGCGGCCGATCGCTGCTATTTCTGCTATGATGCGCCATGCATGGAGGCATGTCCGACCGCGATCGACATTCCGCTTTTCATCCGGCAAATCTCGACCGGAACGCCGGAAGCCGCGGCGAAGACGATCTTCGATCAGAACATCATGGGCGGCATGTGCGCCCGCGTCTGTCCGACCGAGAACCTCTGTGAAGGCTCCTGTGTCCGCATGGATTCGGAAGGCGAGCCGGTCGAGATTGGCGCGCTGCAGCGTTTCGCGACCGATACGTTGATGGCCAAGCAAAGCCACCCCTACACCCGCGCCGAGCGCACCGGAAAATCGGTGGCGGTCGTGGGCGCCGGGCCTGCGGGTCTCGCCTGTGCGCACCGTCTCGCGATGAAGGGCCACGAGGTCACCGTTTACGATGCGCGCTCGAAGCCGGGCGGGCTCAACGAATACGGCATCGCCAGCTACAAAACGCCGGGCGGATTCGCGCAGGCGGAAGTCGACTGGCTGATGCAGATCGGCGGCATCACCATCGTCGAGAACTGGCAGCTGGGCCGCGTCGGGGATGGCGATCTGGCCGAGCTGCTGGGCGATTACGATGCGGTCTTCCTCGGGATGGGGCTGTCGGGCGTGAACGCACTGCGCCTCGAGGGTGAGGACAAGGACGGCATCCGCCCCGCGACCGAGTTCATCGCGGAGCTGCGTCAGGCCTCCGATCTGGCCGAGCTGCCGATCGGGCGCGACGTGGTCGTGATCGGCGGCGGTATGACGGCGGTCGACGCGGCCGTGCAGTCGAAGCTGCTGGGCGCGCTCAACGTGACCCTCGTCTACCGTCGTTCGCGCGCCGAGATGCCCGCCAGCACGGTCGAGCAGGAGCACGCGCTCACCCATGGCGTGAACATCATCGAGAACGCCGCCCCCATCGCCATCCATGGCAACGGCGCGGTGCGTCAGGTCGAATTCGCCTACACGAAGAAAGGCGAGGGCGGTCTGGAGATGACCGAGGCGACCTTCAAGCTGTCCGCCGATCAGGTCTTCAAGGCGATCGGTCAGACGCTGGGCGACATGCCTCCGAAGGTCGAAGTCGCGGGCGGCAAGATCAAGGTCGACGGCGCTGGCCGCACCTCGGTCGAACGGGTCTGGGCGGGGGGCGATTGCACCCATGCCGGCGAAGACCTGACCGTGACCGCGGTCGCGCAGGGGCGCGATGCGGCTGAAGAAATCCACCAATTCCTGATGGAGGGCTAAGAGATGGCCGATCTGACTTCTGAATTCATCGGTATCAAATCCCCCAACCCGTTCTGGCTCGCCTCCGCGCCGCCGACGGACAAGGAATACAATGTCCGCCGCGCTTTTGAAGCCGGTTGGGGTGGGGTCGTGTGGAAGACGCTGGGCTCGGAAGGCCCGCCCGTCGTCAACGTCAATGGCCCGCGGTATGGCGCGATCTATGGCGCGGATCGCCGTCTGCTCGGCCTCAACAATATCGAGCTGATCACCGACCGTCCGCTGCAGACCAACCTGCGCGAGATCAAGGCGGTCAAGCAGGACTACCCGGACCGCGCGATCATCGTCTCGCTGATGGTGCCTTGTGACGAGGAGAGCTGGAAGGCGATCCTGCCGCTGGTCGAGGAAACCGGTGCCGACGGGATCGAGCTGAACTTCGGCTGCCCGCATGGCATGGCCGAGCGCGGCATGGGCTCTGCGGTGGGGCAGGTGCCTGAATATATCGAGATGGTCACCCGCTGGTGTAAGCAATATTGCAGCCTGCCGGTGATCGTGAAACTCACGCCCAACATCACCGATATCCGCCGCCCGGCGGAGGCCGCCAAGCGCGGCGGTGCGGATGCGGTTTCGCTGATCAACACGATCAACTCGATCACCTCGGTCGATCTGGACGATTTCGCGCCGGAGCCGACGATCGACGGCAAGGGCACCCATGGCGGCTATTGCGGTCCGGCGGTGAAGCCGATCGCGCTGAACATGGTGGCCGAGATCGCCCGCGATCCCGAAACGGCCGGTCTGCCGATCTCGGGTATCGGCGGTGTGACGACCTGGCGCGATGCGGCAGAGTTCATGGCGCTCGGGGCTGGCAATGTGCAGGTCTGCACCGCGGCGATGACCTATGGCTTCAAGGTCGTGCAGGAAATGATCTCGGGCCTGAGCGATTACATGGATCGCAAGGGCTTCACCTCGACCTCCGAACTGGTGGGTCGCGCGGTGCCGAACGTGACCGATTGGCAGTATCTGAACCTCAACTACGTCACCAAGGCCGAGATCAATCAGGACGATTGCATCAAATGCGGTCGCTGCTATGCCGCCTGCGAGGACACCTCGCACCAGGCGATCGCGGTGACCGAAGATCGAGTCTACTCGGTCAAGGACGAGGAATGCGTGGCGTGTAACCTCTGCGTTGAAGTCTGCCCGGTCGAGTGCATCACGATGCGCAAGATGGACAAGGGCGAGGTGGATCCGCGCACCGGCGAGACGGTCGGCGACTACGCCAACTGGACGAGTCATCCCAACAACCCCTCGGCTGCGACGGCAGCCGAGTAAGGGCAGGGGTCTAGCGGGTCACGTCGAGGTTCGGCGCGATCTGCGGGGCCACCTGAGACCATCCCTCCTGCGACGCGCCGCTCCGATGATCGGAGGGCGCGTCGTTTTTATCTTCCGCCTGCGGCGCATGCTCGGCGCGCGCCTCCTTGGCGGTGTCGGGCGCTTTGGCCTCCGAACGCTCCTTCGTCAATGTGTCGGCAGTTTGGATTGTGTCGGTGGGCTGCACGGGCTCCGGGGCCGGGGTGTCCGAGGTGTGCACGAGGTCCGGCGCAGCCCAGAGCGCGGCGGCCTGTGCCTCGAGCGGGGTGACCTCGAATGTCGGGATCGGGCCGGTCAAGGCATCGGGATCGGGACGTGCGTCCCCATCGCGTCTGCCAAGTGTACGGGACGGTTGGCTTGCATCCTTCGTGCCCCGATCCTGCCCTTCCTCCTTCAACGCGCTGGCGCCGCGTGCCGCGCGCGCTTCCAGGGCGCGCACCTGCTGCGCGCGATCCTGCGACGTTTGGGTGTCTACATTCGCGCCGAGGCCGCCATTGGTATTGGCCGCATTCGCCGCCGCCTCCACCGTGCTGGCAGGCGCTGTCTTCGGGGCCGCCACCGTCAACAGAGGCGACCACCCGACCTGAGGCATCAACCCCGAAATCCGGTCCATCCCGAGCTCCATATTCCTGCGCCCCCACGCATCCTCAGACTGCGCCGGGGGCGTTACCGGACCGTTAAGATCAGGCAGAAACTTCGGGGATAGTTACGGAAGGCTTAACCGCTCACGGCGCGAGCAGCCGCGCGAATAGCATATCGAGGAACGGCGCGGCCCCTTCGATCGGGTCCTTGCCCGGGCCGAGCACCGCACGCACCTGCGTATCGAAATCGGCGTAATGCTGCGTGAGCGCCCAGATCGAGAAGATCAGATGATGCGGATCGACCGGCGCAAGACGCCCCTCGGCGATCCAGCCCTCGATCACCTTGGCCTTCTCGTCCACCAAGGTCTTGAGATCAGTGGACAATCCCGCGCCCATCCGGGGCGCGCCCTGCAAGACCTCGTTGGCAAACAGGCGGCTTTCGCGCGGCATCTCGCGGCTCATCTCGAGCTTGCGGCGCATGTAGCGCATGATTTCCTCGCGCGGCTCGCCCGCAGGGTCAATCGCGCGCAGCGGCGCGAGCCAGATATCGAGAAGGCCTTCCAGCAGCGCCGCGTGGATCGCCTCTTTCGAGGGGAAGTAATAGAGAACGTTCGGCTTGCTCAACCCAGCTTCCGCCGCGATCTGGTCGAGCGTCGCGCCGCGGAACCCATGCGCGGAGAACACGTCCAGCGCCGCCTCGAGAATCTTGCCGCGATTGACCTTTTGTATCCGGGTCAGCGGGCGCTTGCCGTCGTCGTCGCTGGTGAAGTCGCGCGGGTCGAGGTCGTCTGCCAAATATTCGTCTCCCAGTTCGTGTTTTATGTTAACCGAAGCGTTGCTGCGGGATCAATCGCTACGGGGCAGCAGAGTGCGCTTTTAGAGCGCATTGAAGGCCGCTTGACTGGTTCCTAAGCTGTGCTAGCGTGAGTCTGACCGTTCGGTCAAACTAGACAATCCGGCCGCGTCTCGACCCGGCCGCCCGACCGGAGTTTTTCCATGGCGCTCGACCGCAAGTCCCCCAACGATCTCAACGCTTTCTGGATGCCTTTCACGGCGAACCGCCAGTTCAAGAAGAACCCGCGCATGTTCGTGGGCGCGAAGGATATGCATTACACCACCTCGGATGGGCGTCAGGTGCTCGACGGCACGGCCGGTCTGTGGTGCTGCAACGCGGGCCATTGCCGCCCGAAGATCACCGAGGCGATCCAGAAACAGGCCGCCGAGCTTGATTACGCGCCCGCCTTCCAGATGGGCCACCCGATCGCGTTCGAGCTGGCCAACCGTATCCTCGACATCGCGCCCGACGAGATGGCACATGTCTTCTACACCAATTCCGGCTCGGAATCGGTCGAGACCGCGCTGAAGCTCGCCATCGGCTATCACCGTGCGCGCGGCGACGGCGCTCGCACCCGTTTGATCGGTCGCGAGCGCGGCTATCATGGCGTGAACTTCGGCGGTATTTCGGTGGGCGGTATCGTCACCAACCGCAAGACCTTCGGTCCGCTCGTGCCGGGCGTCGATCACCTGCCGCACACCCATCTGCCCGAGGAGAACCGCTGGTCGAAAGGCTGCCCCGAGCATGGCGCGCATCTGGCCGACGACCTCGAGCGCATCATCGCGCTGCATGGCGCCGAGACCATCGCCGCCGTCATCGTGGAGCCGGTCGCGGGGTCGACCGGCGTGCTGTTGCCGCCGAAAGGCTACCTGCAGAAGCTGCGCGACATCACCAAGAAGCACGGCATCCTGCTGATCTTCGACGAGGTGATCACCGGTTTCGGGCGCACGGGCGCGGCCTTCGCCGCCGAGAAATACGGTGTCGTGCCGGATATGATGACCACCGCGAAGGGCCTCACCAACGGGGTGATCCCGATGGGCGCAGTGCTGGCGACGGCTGAGGTTCACGACGCCTTCATGAACGGCCCCGAGCACATGATCGAGCTGTTCCACGGCTACACCTATTCGGGCAACCCGATCGCCGCCGCCGCCGGGATCGCGACGATCGAGACCTATCGCGAAGAGGGCCTGTTCGAGCGGGCCGCCGAGCTTGCCCCCTATTGGGAAGAGGCACTGCATTCGCTCAAGGGCGTGCGCAACGTGATCGACATCCGCAACGAGGGTCTGATCGGTGCGGTCGAGCTGGAGCCGATCGCGGGCGAACCCACGAAGCGGGCCTTCTCGGCCTTCCTGAAGGCCTACGACAAAGGCATCCTGATCCGGACCACCGGCGACATCATCGCGATGAGCCCGCCGCTGATCATCTCGAAAGAGCAGATCGACGAGCTGGTCGGTACGCTCAAAGAGGTGCTCGAAGAGGTCGAGTGAACGGGCCTCGGGCTGAGATGACAAGACGGTCGCGCAGGGATTGCGCGGCCGTTTTTTGCTGAGTGGTGCTTGAGGGCGCGGGGCGACCAGCCCCGGGCCGCGCCCGACCTCCCCCCGGGAGGGCGAATTGGCGATGTCGTCGCGGGCATATCTGTCTTGCGGGCTTGCGAGATTAAGTGCCTGGCCACAGGTGACGCGACGCGCCCACCCGAGGTCGGGCGCCGCACTTGCCGCTCCTCCTCAATACGGGTTCTTCGCCCCGCGATCCTCGGACAGCGATTGCTGCGAGCGCTCCACGATCATCTCGATCGCATCGGCCAGATGCTCCTCACCGATCGCCTTGTCGCCGCGCGCGACCCGGATGCGATGCGCCTCGATCATCACCTCGGCATGGGACGATCCGCGCGGCGGCTCGAACTTGTAGGTCGCCAGTTCGATCAGCAGCCCCAGCGGATCCTTGAAATAGATCGAATCCATGAAGCCGCGATCCTTCACGCCGGAATGCGCGATCCCACGTGCATCGAGCCGCGCCACGACCTGCCGATGCGTCGCCATCGAGACATTGAAGGCGAGGTGGTGCACGCAGCCCGGATCGGTGGGCGTGCGGTCATGGACGGGCTTGCGGCTCTCATTGGTGAAAACGGTGATCAGCCGCCCGTCGCCCGGGTCGAAATAGAGATGCCCCTCATCGGCATTGTCCAGATTGGGTTGGTCGAAGATGAACGGCATCCCGAGCAGCCCTTCCCAGAAATCGATCGAGCTCTGCCGGTCCGCCCCGGTCAGCGTGATGTGATGGACGCCCTGCACCTGCATCTTGCGCATGTCTTTCTCCCTATCTCTCTTGCGACCAAGTTAACTCATGCTGTGCGCAGGTCTAGAAACAGGATCTGTGCAGTGCCGCGCGAAACCCCGCCGAGCACCGTTTCGCCAAATTGTGCGACCTTGTGGCGGCGGGGGCGGGGACTATGTTGCACAATGATGCTTGGAGACCCGCGATGCTGCGCCTGACCTTTGTCCTTGCCCTGATCTGCCCGCTGCCCGCCATGGCAGAACTGGTGCCCTGCGAGACCTCCATTCGCGGCAAGACCTATTCCTACGTCTATGACGCGGAGAACGCGGCGCTGAAGGAAAGCCGGTCGCTGCGCGAGAAGCTGTTTGGCGAGAAAGGGGAGGTGACCTGCCCGGCGCTGGTCACTCTGCGCGCCCTGACACCCGAGATGGATGACGAAAGCCGCGCCCCGTTCTGTCTGCAATGGGACAAGGAGGCCAAGACCTATCTGGGCTACGACCGGGGCGAGCGCGACGCCTACGGGCTCTGCCGCAAACCGTCGAAGAGCATCTGCGAGCGCATCAAGGGCACCGCGAAGGCCGCTGGCGATCTGCGCGATGAGGCCGAAAGCGCCGTGGGCGATGCGGCGAGCAAGGTTCTGGGCAAGAAAATCGGCGGCATGATCGTCTCCGATCAGGCCGGAAACCTGCAAAAGAAGCTGCGCGATGCCGGGCTTGGCGTGCTGGCGGGGGCCTCGACCCCTGCGCTCGCGGCCACGGCGGTGGTCGTGGGCGGTGCGATTTACGTGTGTTCGGATACCGGCGCGGAGGCGGTGGGCCTGGAGGCCGATCCGGTCGAGCCGATCTCGGACGGAAAGGAGCTTCTGGGCGCGAAACTGCCCGACACGCATCTGCCCGCGGGCGTGGCCGGGGCACCGATGCGCCCGGTCGAGACCGAGACGCTGCCGGAAGAGTCGGAGGCATCGGAGGCGGCTTCGCAAGCCCCGGCGGCGGATGCAAAATCGGATGTCGCCCCCGTCGGCGCGCCGAATATCACCGCCGACCCAGCGGCGAATTGAGCAATCAGCTCACGCCGATGCCGCGCAGCACGATGCTTTTCACGCAGGTCTTCGCCTCTTCCCACTGAGCGTCGCTCAGCGGCGCGCCGCCGTTCAGCGTCTCGATCTGATGCGAGAAATCGGCGTAGTGCTGGGTGGTGGCCCAGAGCATGTAGAGCAGGTGATGCGGGTCGACCTCGGCCATTTTGCCTTCCGCGATCCAGCGCCTGATGATCACCGCGCGGCCCTCGGTCCAGTCGCGCAGCGTCGTCTCCAGATAATCCTGAATCACCGGCGCGCCATGCATCACCTCTGACGCCCAGACCTTCGAGCCGTTCGGGTGATTGCGCGAAATCTCCATTTTGGCGTCGATATAGGCACCTATGCCCTCGGCCGGTCCGCTGGCCTCGTCGAACACATCCGCCGCTTCCAGCCAGATGTTGAAGATACGCTCCACGACCCGGCGATAGAGCGACTCTTTCGTCTCGAAATAGTAATGGAGATTGGCTTTCGGGAGCCCGGCCACATCCGCGATCAGCTGCATCGTGGCACCGCCGAATCCGGCCTCCGCGAAGACCCTCTCGGCGGCTTTCAGGATCGATTCCTCGGTGGCGCGCCGCGCCTCGGCACGGCTTCCCCGGCTGGCTTGCCCATTTTTTGTGCGCTTGCCGCTCTCATTATCTTTCATTCAAAATACGTCCTGATTTTTGTTGACCGAATGGTCAGACCGTGGCCCACTCAACCTGACCATACGGTCAGAAAAAGATTCGTCGCAAGAGGGGATAACCCCCACGCAGCCGACAGGGAGTTATGAAATGTCAGCACCCGGAGAAAACCTCCGCATCAATCCCGATCGCCTTTGGGACAGTCTCATGGAGATGGCCAAGATCGGTCCCGGCGTCGCCGGGGGCAATAATCGCCAGACCCTCACCGATGCGGATGCCGAAGGCCGCGCGCTGTTCCAGAAATGGTGCGAAGACGCCGGCATGACGATGGGCGTCGACACGATGGGCAACATGTTCGCGACCCGCGCGGGCGAAGACCCCGATGCGCTGCCGGTCTATATGGGCAGCCACCTCGACACGCAGCCCACGGGCGGCAAATACGACGGTGTCCTCGGTGTGCTCGGCGCGCTGGAGGCGGTGCGCTCGATGAACGATCTCGGCATCAAGACCAAGCACCCGATCGTCGTGACCAATTGGACCAACGAAGAGGGCACGCGCTTCGCCCCGGCGATGCTGGCCTCGGGTGTGTTCGCGGGTATCCACACGCAGGACTGGGCCTACGATCGCGAAGATGCGGAAGGCAAGAAGTTCGGCGACGAGCTGAAGCGTGTCGGCTGGGTCGGCGACGAAGAGGTCGGTGCGCGCAAGATGCATGCGATGTTCGAGTTGCATATCGAGCAGGGCCCGATCCTCGAAGCCGAAGGCAAGGATATCGGCGTCGTCACCCACGGGCAGGGCCTCAGCTGGACCCAGGTGACGATCACCGGCAAGGATGCGCATACCGGCTCCACCCCGATGCCGATGCGCAAGAATGCGGGTCTCGGCATGGCGCGCGTGCTGGAACTGGTCGACGAGATCGCCTGGTCGCACAAGCCCCATGCGGTGGGCGCGGCTGGCCATATCGACATCTACCCGAATTCGCGTAACGTGATCCCCGGCAAAGCCGTGTTCACCGTCGATTTCCGCTCGCCCGATCTGAGCGTGATCGAGGATATGGAAAAACGACTGCGCGAGGGAGCGAAGAAGATCTGCGACGAGATGGGCCTTGAGGTGGAGTTCGAGAAGACTGGCGGCTTCGACCCGGTCACCTTCGATCCGACCTGCGTGAGCGCCGTGCGCAGCGCCGCCGAGCGTCTGGGCTATTCGCATCGCGACATCATCTCGGGCGCGGGCCACGATGCCTGCTGGATCAACGCGGTTGCGCCGACGGCGATGGTGATGTGCCCCTGCGTCGACGGGCTGAGCCATAACGAGGCCGAGGATATTTCCAAGGACTGGGCAGGCGCGGGCGCCGATGTGCTGTTCCACGCCGTGCTGGAAACCGCGGAAATCGTAAGCTGATACGGGCGGAGGAGGGGGCGCTGCCCCCTCGGCGCTAAGCGCCTCACCCCCGGGATATTTGAACCAAATCGAAGGCGGAAGACCTTCGTGGGAGGTAAACAATGACCAAAGTCATCAAGAACGGAACCATCGTCACCGCGGATCTGACCTACAAGGCGGATGTGCTGATCGACAGCGGGAAGATCATCGAGATCGGCCCGAACCTGAAAGGCGATGAAGAGATCGACGCGACCGGCTGCTACGTGATGCCGGGCGGGATCGATCCGCATACCCACCTGGAGATGCCCTTCATGGGCACCTATTCCAGCGACGATTTCGAATCCGGCACCCGTGCCGCGCTGGCCGGCGGCACCACGATGGTCGTCGATTTCGCGCTGCCTGCGCCGGGCGAGGGCCTGCTGGAAGCGCTCAAGCGCTGGGACAACAAATCGACCCGCGCGCATTGCGACTATTCTTTCCACATGGCGATCACCTGGTGGAGCGAGCAGGTCTTCAACGAGATGAAGCAAGTGACCGAGCGAGGCATCAACACCTTTAAGCACTTCATGGCCTATAAGGGCGCGCTGATGGTGAACGATGACGAGCTCTATTCGAGCTTCAAGCGCTGCGCCGAGCTGGGCGCGATCCCGCTGGTCCATGCCGAGAATGGCGATGTCGTCGCGGAGCTGTCGGCGAAGCTGCTGGCCGATGGCAATAATGGCCCCGAGGGACACGCTTATTCGCGCCCGCCGCAGGTCGAGGGCGAGGCTACCAACCGCGCGATCATGATCGCCGATATGGCGGGCGTGCCGCTTTATGTCGTGCACACCTCCTGCGAGGAAAGCCACGAAGCGATCCGCCGCGCCAAGATGCAGGGCAAGCGCGTCTGGGGCGAGCCGCTGATCCAGCACCTCACGCTCGATGAGTCCGAGTATTTCGACAAGGATTGGGACCACGCCGCACGTCGCGTGATGTCGCCGCCCTTCCGCAACAAGCAGCATCAGGACAGCCTCTGGGCCGGTCTCGCCTCGGGCTCTCTCTCGGTCGTCGCGACCGATCACTGCGCCTTCTCGACCGAACAGAAGCGCTATGGCGTGGGCGATTTCACCAAGATCCCGAACGGCACCGGCGGTCTGGAAGACCGGATGCCGATGCTCTGGACCTATGGGGTCGAGACCGGCCGGATCACGATGAACGAATTTGTGGCGGTGACCTCGACCAACATCGCGAAGATCCTCAACGTCTATCCGAAGAAGGGCGCGGTTCTGGTCGGTGCGGATGCCGATCTCGTGGTCTGGGACCCGGAAGCGACCAAGACGATCTCGGCCAAGACCCAGCAATCTGCCATCGATTACAACGTGTTCGAGGGCAAAGAGGTCAAGGGCCTGCCGCGCTACACTCTCAGCCGCGGTGTCGTTGCCTGGGCCGATGGCAAGATCCAGACGCCCGAGGGCCACGGCGAATTCGTCGCCCGCGATCCGGGCATGCCGGTGACCAAGGCTCTGTCCACCTGGAAAGAGCTCACCGCGCCGCGTCCGGTCGAACGCAGCGGTATCCCGGCGACCGGGGTATAAAGCGCAATGGCGGCCCCGGTCAGTTCCGGCGTTTTGGAGGCTGCGGTCTATGTCGAGGATCTCGACGCGACCGAAGCCTTCTACGGCGGGCTGCTGGGGCTCGAGCGGCTAACCCGTCGCGACGGGCGGCATGTCTTTTTCCGCTGTGGCGACAGCGTGATCCTGACCTTCATCGCTCAGGCCACGCAGCAGCCACCCGATCCGGAGGCGGCGCTGCCGGTTCCACCGCATGGCGCGGTCGGACCGGGGCATGTATGCCTCGCGGCGGACGCGGAACAACTCAACGAATGGGAACGACATTTGAGGGACAACAACGTGGAGATTGAGGCCGACTTCTATTGGCCGAACGGGGCGCGGTCGATCTACCTGCGCGACCCGGCGGGCAACAGCGTCGAGATTGCGGATAAAACCCTGTGGAGGCGCGGATGACGGCAGCACCGGTAATTCAGGCCCGCGGGCTCAATCTGACTTTCCAGACGGGGGACGGTTCGGTTCACGCGCTGAAAGATATCGATCTCGATATCGAGAAGGGCGAATTCGTGAGCTTCATCGGCCCGTCGGGCTGCGGCAAGACGACCTTCCTGCGCTGCATCGCGGCACTGGAGACGCCCACGGGCGGCTCGCTGACCGTGAACGGCATCTCGCCGGAAGAAGCCCGCAAGGCGCGCAGCTACGGCTATGTGTTTCAGGCGGCTGGTCTTTACCCTTGGCGCACGATTGCGGGAAATGTGAAACTTCCGCTGGAAATCATGGGCTATTCCAAGGCGCAGCAGGAAGAGCGTGTTGAAAAAGTGCTCTCGCTGGTCGACCTCGAAGGCTTCGGGAAGAAGTTTCCGTGGCAGCTTTCAGGCGGCATGCAGCAGCGCGCCTCGATCGCGCGGGCGCTGGCTTTCGACGCCGAGATCCTGCTGATGGACGAGCCCTTCGGCGCGCTCGACGAGATCGTGCGCGACAAGCTCAACGAAGAGCTTCTCAAGCTCTGGTCGGCCACCAACAAGACGATCGGCTTCGTGACCCACTCGATCCCGGAAGCGGTCTATCTGTCGACCAAGATCGTGGTGATGTCGCCCCGGCCGGGTCGCATCCACGAGGTTATCGAGAGCACGTTGCCGAAAGGGCCGCGCCCGCTCGACATCCGCGACAGCGAGGAATTCCTGCAGATCGCGCATCGGGTGCGCGAGGGGCTTCGGGCGGGGCATGCCTATGATGAATGACCGCATGACCGAAACCCGGACCGGGCGGGCCTGCGCGCCGCTCTGGGCCTCGCCAAAAGCGCGTTCGGCCAAGCCGAAGGGGAGGGCGGTCTGATGAAAATGATCGCTCCCGTTCTGACGGTTCTGGCCGCGATCCTGCTGCTTTGGTACGCAGCCACCGTCTGGATGAACTCGCAATGGACCTACGATCAGGCCGCACGCGCCGGTGAAGAGGTCACGTTCTCCGAGCTTGTCACCGACACGCTGACCCAGAAACGCCCAGTCCTGCCCGCGCCGCATCAGGTGGCTGTCGGGCTTTGGGAAGGTGTGGCCGGGCAGAAGGTCACCTCCAAGCGCAGCCTTGTCTTCCACGGCTGGATCACGCTGTCTGCGACGCTTGCGGGCTTCGCGCTGGGCACCGGTCTGGGCATTCTGCTGGCGGTGGGGATCACCCATAGCCGGGCGATGGACCTGAGCGTGATGCCCTGGGCGATCGCGAGCCAGACGATCCCGATCCTCGCCATCGCACCGATGGTGATCGTGGTGCTGGCGAGCCTCGGGATCACCGGGCTGCTGCCCAAGGCGATCATCGCGGCATACCTGAGCTTCTTCCCCGTGCTCGTCGGGATGGTGAAGGGGCTGCGCGCGCCCGATCACATGCAGCTCGATCTGCTGAAGACCTATAATGCGAGCCAGGGCGCGACCTTCTGGAAGCTGCGGCTGCCGTCGTCGATGCCGTATCTCTTCGCCTCGCTGAAAGTGGGGGTGGCGGCTAGCCTCGTCGGTACCATTGTGGCCGAACTGCCGGCGGGCGCGACCCGCGGGCTTGGCGCGCGGCTTCTGTCGGGCAGCTATTACGGGCAGACGGTGCAGATCTGGTCCGCTCTGTTCGCAGCGGCGGCGCTCGCGGCGATCCTCGTGGTGGTGGTCGGCATCATCGAACAAATCACGCTCAAGCGGATGGGGATGGTGCAATGAGCTGGCTTATTTTCGCAATCGTCTTCTGGCTGGCGGCCTGGGCCCTCAATACCTGGCTTGCGCGGCATCACGGCTCGGAGCGTTGGGCGCGTTTCCTGATCCCGGCCTTGTTCGGCATCACCCTCCTGCTTCTGTGGGAAGGTCTGGTGCGCGGGCTGAATATCAGCCCGGTGATCCTGCCCGCGCCGAGCCAGATCGCGGCGAGCCTGATGGCCTCGACCGATGTGCTGCGCGAGGATTTCGTGCAGACGATCCTGAAAGGCGCGCTTTCGGGCTATATCATCGGTTGCGGCGCGGCGGTGGTGGTGGCGATCCTGATCGACCGCTCGCCCTTCCTGCAACGCGGACTGCTGCCGATCGGGAACTTCGTCGCGGCCCTGCCGATCGTCGGGATCGCGCCGATCCTCGTGATGTGGTTCGGCTTCGACTGGCAGTCGAAAGCGGCGGTCGTCGTGGTCATGGTCTTCTTCCCCGTTCTCGTGAACATGGTGGCGGGTCTGGCGGCCACGAATGCGCTTCAGCGCGACCTGATGGCGACCTATTCCGCAAGCTATTGGCAGGGGCTTTTCAAGATGCGCCTGCCAGCGGCGATGCCGTTTCTCTTCAATGGGTTGAAGATCGCGACGACACTGGCTTTGATCGGTGCGATCGTTGCCGAATTTTTCGGCAGCCCGACGAAAGGAATGGGCTTTCGCATCTCGACCGCGGTGGGGCAGCTTGATCTGCCGCTCGTGTGGTCGGAAATTACCGTTGCGGCCCTCGCGGGCTCGGGCTTCTATGGGCTTGTCGCCCTGATCGAGAAGCTGGTGACTTTCTGGCACCCGTCGCAACGGGCCCGGACGTAAGGGCAAGGAAGAGCCTGAGAAAAACCTAAAATCCCGGGCGTAAAGATCCGGGGCCAACAGTGGAGTGAAAGATGAAGAAACTGATCGCAGGGGTGGCCGCAAGCCTCACCATGGCGGGGGCCGCTTGGGCCAACGAGGACGTGACGCTGCAGCTGAAATGGGTCACGCAGGCCCAGTTCGCGGGCTATTATGTCGCGCTCGACAAAGGCTTCTACGAGGATGCGGGCCTCGACGTGACCATCAAGCCGGGCGGCCCCGATATCGGGCCCGAACAGGTGATCGCAGGCGGTGGCGCCGATGTCATCGTCGACTGGATGCCGGCGGCGCTGGCGGCCCGCGAGAAAGGGCTGCCGCTCGTGAACATCGCCCAGCCCTTCAAGAAGTCGGGCATGATGCTGACCTGCCTCAAGGAAAGCGGCATCAAGACCCCCGAGGACTTCCCCGGCCATACGTTGGGCGTGTGGTTCTTCGGCAATGAATACCCGTTCCTGAGCTGGATGAACCATCTCGGCATCTCGACCGAAGGCGGCGACGATGGCGTGACCGTGCTCAAGCAGGGCTTCAACGTCGATCCGCTGCTGCAAAAGCAGGCGGCCTGTATCTCGACCATGACCTATAACGAGTATCTGCAGGTGCTCGAAGCGGGCATTCAGCCCGACCAGCTGGTGACCTTCAAGTATGAAGACGAAGGCGTCGCGACGCTCGAAGACGGTCTTTACGTGCTCGAAGAGAACCTCAAGGACCCGGCCTTCGTCGACAAGATGGCGAAGTTCGTGAAAGCCTCGATGGAAGGCTGGAAATACGCCGAGGAGCATCCCGACGAGGCCGCACAGATCATTCTCGACAATGACGAGACCGGTGCGCAGACGATGGAGCACCAAGTCGGCATGATGAAAGAAGTCTCCAAGCTGACCGCTGGCTCGAACGGCACGCTCGACCCCGCCGATTACGAGCGCACGGTCGACGTTCTGATGTCGGGCGGTTCGGACCCGGTCATCACCAAGAAGCCGGAAGGCGCCTGGACCCATGATGTGACCGACAAGGCTGGCCTCGAATAAGAGAGACGCTCTCGCGAAACACGAAGCCCTCCGGTGCGCCGGGGGGCTTTTTCATATTCGGGGTTTCTTAAGGGGAATCGGCTTTGCTGAGCGGCAGGAGGCACTCGCATGGCCGATCGATCAATGACCGCGCAGCGTGCGCGCGCCCGCGCACGGGCTCGCAGGCGTCAGCAGCGCACGCACCCGGCCCTGACCGCGTTCTACGCGGTCGTCGTGATCAGCGTCGCGGGCGGGCTGTTCTACCTCGCATGGAAAAGCCAGTTCGCGGCTCCGCCGAGCTATCTCTTCGACACGCCCACCCAACCGATCGAGGCGGCCTATTGTCTCGCGGTCGTGCGCGTGCTCTCGGGCGGCGGAAGCGGGGGATATATCGGGCAGGCGCAGGATTTCTGGCTGAAGCGCCTGCTGACATTCAGCGGCGATGTTGCGGGCAATATCGCGAAGGGCGAAGATGCGCTCGGGCACCATCTGATCGGCAGACCTGTGCCCGATCGCCAATGGCTCGTGGATGCGATGGATAAGTGCTCCAACCGCGCGGTGAATTACGGGGCGCATTTCGGGGCCTTCGATTAGCGGCGAACCGCGGCGGCCTGTTGGAGTGTGCCTGCAACGAGCCCTTAGCGGGAGGGCGCGTCAGTTGACGAAGCTTCGCCAGAGGGTGTGCCGAGGAATGCAGACTCCGCTGGCGACAGATCGGCCCGCGTGCGGGGCAATGCGTGGGGCATTTCGGCCTGAATCCACGCCACCAGCTCCTCGCGAATATGGCAGCGCAGATCGTAGGTGCGCGGACCGTTGCGCGCGGAGGCGAGGATACGCACCTCCATCACCCGCTCGCGAAAATCGGTCACCTGCAACGCGAAGACCTTACCGTCCCAGAGCGGATCGGCGCGGGTGATCTCTTCGGCCTTCGCGCGGATCGCGGCGACGTCGGCCGTGTGGTCGAGATAGATCATGACGGTGCCGATCAGATCGGCGCTTTCGCGGGTCCAGTTCTGGAAAGGCTGCTCGATGAAATAGCTCAAGGGCACAACCAGCCGCCGCCAGTCCCAGATGCGGATCACTACATAAGTGGATGTAATCTCCTCGACATTGCCCCATTCGCCCTCGACGATCAGTGCGTCGTCGATGCGGATCGGTTGGGTCAGGGCAAGCTGGATGCCCGCGAAGAGGTTCTTGAGCACCGGCTGCAGGGCGAGGCCCACGACGATGCCGGCGGCCCCGCCCGCCGCCAGAAGCGACACGCCATATTGGCGCACCGCGGGAAATGTCATAAGGGCGGCTGCGACCGCGATGATCACGATCATCACTTTGGCCACACGCATCAGGATGCGGGTCTGGGTGACGTGTTTGCGCGCCAGCAGGTTGTCTTCCGCGTCGAGCTTGAAGCGCCGCAGGTGGATCGTCGTCCAGATGTAAAGCGCGGTATAGGCGATCCAGGCGAGGCAGAGGATCAGCGCGACGAGCAGAATGTGGGTGATTGCTGTGGTCGCAGCCGGGCTTGTCGGGGCGAGCCCGTTCGCAAAGCCGAGTGCGGCGATCAGAAGGATCAACCGCATCGGTTGCGCCCCGCGGGCGACCAGCGACCGCCAGAACAGATCGCGATCGGCCACCGCGCGGTTGAGCGCCGTGAACAACAACCTAAACAGCAGCAGCGCGATCAACGCCGCGATCACATAGGCGATCAGCGCCACCGCCCAGTCCGGCAGGAATTTCTGCGCCTTATCGATGGCACTTGCCAGTTCGGTCTCGATCGTCTGGGGCTCCATCCGGGTCTCCGCGAATTTCTGCGTGCTATGCTGCGCTGCCGCATTGATGATGGCGCATTGGGCGGAGCTGTCAAATCGGTCCGGGAATTGACGTCGATCATGGAGCGCGCAGGTCGGGAATGTAGAATGACATATGGGAAAATTGTCCCATGCCCGAAACTGGAGGGAGCCATGAGAAACCGCTTTTTGTCAGCCGTCGCGCAGCTTGGCGTGCTATTCGCGCTGGTCGCGTTTGCAAGCTGTACGCAGCTTGAACGCGATATCGGGGAATGCGAGCCGGGTGTCGGGGGCATATCGGGCATGGCCACGGTCGCGCCCTCAGGTACGGGATCCTGCTGAGGTCCTGTAAACCGCTGTAAAACTATTTTCTTCTTCTGCACTTGTTTGTAAAAACGGGTGCAGGAGGAGTTTACATGGCCCGTTCCCCGCTGACCGGCACCCGCATCCGCGAGCGGCGCAATGCGCTTGGCTTGAAGCAGGCTGAACTGGCGCGGGCCTCCGGGATTTCGGCAGCCTATCTCAACCTGATCGAACACAACCGCCGCCGGGTCAGCGATGCGCTGATCGAGCGGATCGCGGGCGCGATGGGCGTCGATCCGGTCACGCTGGGCGAGGGGGCAGAGGGCGCGCTGTTCGCAGGGCTGCGCGAAGCGGTCGCGTCGCTGGAACTGGCCGAGACAGGCGGCGGCAATGGCGCAGGTGGTACCAGCCAAGCCGCGCCCGATCTCGACCGGATCGAGGAATTCGTCGGTCGCTTTCCCGCATGGGCCGCGCTTCTGGTGAACCGTCAGGCGCGGCTGGCCGAGTTGGAGCGCGTGGTCGAAACCTATGCCGAGCGGATGGCGCAGGACCCGTTCCTGCTGACTTCGCTGCATGAGGTGCTCTCTGCCGTGACCTCGCTGCGCTCCACCGCCGCGATCCTTGTCGAGACCGAGGATATCGAGCCGGAATGGCGCGCGCGGTTTCTTAACACGATCCAGGAGGAAAGCCTGCGCCTGTCGGGAACGGCCGAGGCGCTGGTCGGCTATCTCGACGAGATGGAAACTGCGGAGACCGGCCTGTCCTCGCCGCAGGAGCAGTTGGAGGCGTGGCTCGAGGCGCGCGGCTGGCATTTCCCGGAACTGGAGGGAGGCGGGACCGAGCCGGCCGAGCTGATCGCGGGTGCGCCGGAATTGGCGTCCTCGGCGGCCCGGGAACTCGCGCGCGGCCATTTGCAGCGGCAGGCGGAGGATGCGCGGGCCTTGCCGCTGGACCCGGTGCTGGCGGCGCTGGCCGAGCTCGGCCCCGATCCGGGTGCGCTGGCGGTGCGCTTTGCCGTGCCGCTCGCGCAGGTCTTGCGGCGGCTCGCGGCGTTGCCAGAGGGCGCGCCGGGGCTTGGCCAACCGGGGTTGGTGGTCTGCGACGGCTCGGGCACCCTGACCTTCCGCCGCGCAGCCCCCGGTTTCCTGCTGCCGCGCTTCGCCGCGGCCTGTCCGCTCTGGCCGCTTTATGAGGCGCTTGCACGGCCGATGCAGCCGATCCGGGCGCTGGTCGATATGGCGGGGCGCTTGCCGCAACGCTTCCTGACCTATGCCGTCTCCGAGCCGCGCCCGACGGGGTTCGACGGTCCCGTGCTGATGCGCGCCACCATGCTGATCCTGCCAGCCCCCGCACAGAGCGCTGATGCACCGGCGCGTCCGATCGGCGCGTCGTGCCGGATCTGCCCGCGTGGCGAGTGTCCGGGGCGGCGCGAGCCCTCGATCGTCGCGGATGCGTCGGCGGGGAGGGCGTGAGGGTTTGACAGGGCGCGACACGGTGGCGATAGTCGGGTGAGGGGGATGGCTATGGCGCAAAGACAGGTGCTGTTGATCGAGGACGAGCCGCATATCGCGGAAGCGATCCGGTTCATCCTGACGCGTGCGGGCTGGACGGTGTCGGTGCTCGAAGACGGCGCGCGGGCAATGGCGCGCATCATCGGCGATCCGCCCGATGCAATCATCCTAGATCTGATGCTGCCGGGGCGCTCCGGTCTCGAAATCCTTGCCGATATGCGCGCGGATGCCGCGCTGCGTGATTTGCCCGTTCTGATGCTCAGCGCACGGGGGCAGGGGCGCGACCGCGATGCGGCGACCCGCGCCGGTGCGACGGCCTTCCTCGCCAAGCCATTTGCCAATGGCGATGTGCTCGACCAGCTCGAAGCGATCACTGGCGGGGGCGCAGCGCGCCGGGAGCCCGCCTGATGCCGCAGACGGGCCAGCCGCTCTTTCTTGCCCGCCGTTCCTATCGCCGCCGCCGCCTGATGGATGCGGCGCGGCTTTTGCCGATTGTCGGGCTGGTGCTGATCATGATGCCGGGTCTGTGGCACCCGGCGCAGACCCCTGTGCCCGACACCGGGCGCGGCGGGCTCTACCTTTTCGCGGTCTGGATCGTGCTGATCGTAGCGGCTTTCGCAATTGCCCGCGGGCTTGGTCCGGTGCTCAACGCAGAGGACGTGCCCGAAGGCAATGGCGAGGGCGAGGCCCCGACCGACGTCGCACCCACTGACCGCGCGTCGGACGCGCCGCCGCCGGAGGGCTGAGATGCCCTTCAACAATCTCGTCGCGGTCTGCCTGACCTATGTGATCGTGCTTTTCTCGGTAGCGTTCGTAGCCGAACGTCGGGCGCAGCGCCGCCGCCTGCGCTTCCTGCGCTCGCCGGTGATCTACACGCTCTCGCTGTCGATCTACTGCACCGCCTGGACCTTCTACGGCGCGGTCGGTTATGCGGCGCGCTCGGGGCTGGAATTCCTGACGATCTACCTTGGCCCGACGCTGGTCTTCGTCGGCTGGTGGTGGGTGCTGCGCAAGCTGGTGCGGATCGGGCGCACCCATCGCGTGACCTCGATCGCGGACCTGATTTCCAGCCGCTACGGCAAGTCGAACACGCTGGGCGTCATCGTCACGCTGATGTCGGTCGCCGCCGCCACGCCCTACATCGCGCTGCAACTGCAATCGGTGACGCTGAGCTTCGGCGTCTTCGCGGCTGGCACGCCCGAGGGCTGGGCGCTGCCCGACCAAGGGGCGACGGCGCTGTGGATCGCGGGCGGGCTTGCGATCTTCACCATCCTCTTCGGCACCCGAAACCTCGATGCGAACGAGCGGCACCATGGCGTCGTCACCGCCATCGCGCTTGAGGCCGTGGTGAAACTGGTCGCGCTGGTCGCGGTGGGGGTCTTCGTCGTCTGGGGGCTGGGCGGCGGGCCAATGGATATGCTCTCGCGGATCGACGCCTCGAAGATCGCGGAATGGGATCTCAATCCGGGACGCTTCGCGGGGCTGACCTTTGTCTCCGCGGCCGCGATCCTGACCTTGCCGCGCATGTTTCAGGTGCTGGTCGTGGAGAATGTCGACGAGCGGCACCTCGCGACCGCAAGCTGGGCCTTTCCGGCCTATCTGATGCTGATGAGCCTCTTCGTCGTGCCGATCGCGGTTATGGGGCTGGAGCGGATGCCCGAGGGCGCGAACCCCGATCTGTTCGTGCTGACGCTGCCGCTGTCCGAGGGGCAGGGGAAGCTGGCGCTGCTGGCCTTCCTCGGCGGATTTTCCTCGGCGACGTCGATGGTGATCGTCGCTGCCATTGCGCTCGCGACGATGGTCTCGAACCATATCGTGACGCCGCTGTGGCTGGCGCTGCGCCGCGAAGGCCCGCGCGCCCAGGGCGATGTGCGCGGGCTGGTTCTGGCCTCGCGCCGGGTCTCGATCATCGCGGTACTGGCGATGGGCTATGCCTATTACCGGATGTCTGGCGGCTCCGAGGCGCTGGCGGCGATCGGCCTGATCGCATTCGTGGGCGCGGCGCAGGTTCTGCCCGCGCTGATCGGCGGCATCTTCTGGCGCGGCGCGACCCATGTGGGGGCGGCGGCGGGGCTGGTGATCGGCTTCGCGCTCTGGGCCTATACGCTCTTTCTGCCCTCGGTGGGCGATGCCGGGCTGATACCGCAGATCGTGCTGGATCACGGGCTGTTCGGGTTCGAATGGCTACGCCCGCACGCGCTGTTCGGGATCGCAGGGCTCGACCCGCTGCTGCACGCCCTGTTCTGGTCGCTGCTGTTCAACACGCTCGCCTTTCTGGTCTTCTCGATGCTGTCCTTCCCCGGCCCGATGGAGCGGCTGCAGGGCGTGGCCTTCGTCAATATCTACGATCAAAGCCCCGCCGCGCGTTCCTGGGTGCAAGGCGGCGCCGAGGCCGAGGACCTGTTGTCGATGTCGCAGCGCATCCTCGGGGCCGAGCCTGCGCAGCACTTCTTCCAGGCGCAGGCGGCGGGGCAGGGCAAGGCCGGGTTCCTGCCCGACACCACGCCCGATTTCCTCGCGCGGCTGGAGCGGAAACTGGCGGGCTCGGTCGGGGCCTCGACGGCGCATGCGATGATCGCGCAGCTCACCGGGGGCACCTCGGTGTCGATGCAGGACCTGATCGCCGTGGCGGGCGAGACGGCGGAGGCCAAGGAATACACCGCGCGGCTCGAGGCGAAATCCGAGGAGCTCGCGCGGGTGGCGCGGGCGCTGCGCGAGGCCAATGACAAGCTGCAGGATCTATCGGTGCAGAAGGACAGCTTCCTCAGCCAGATCAGCCACGAGCTGCGCACGCCCATGACCTCGATCCGCGCCTTCTCGGAAATCCTGATGGAGCCCGATCTGCCGGATTCGATGCGCGCGCAATATGCCGAGATCATCCATGAGGAAGCGCGCCGTCTGACGCGTCTGCTCGACGATCTGCTCGACCTTTCCGTGCTGGAGAACCGCCGCGCACAGCTCAATGTCTCGGTCGCCAATCTGCACGACCTGATCAACCGCGCGGTGCAATCGGCCTCCTCGACCCAGCCCGAGCGCGCCTTCCGCATCGAGCGCGATTTCCCGACCGAGCACATGCCGATCTTCACCGATGCCGACCGGCTGGTGCAGGTCATGATCAACCTGATCTCGAACGCGCGGAAGTATTGCGATGCCGAGAAGGCGGTGCTGCGGATCGAGGTGAAGCGCCGGGGCAAGCGGGTGCAGATCGACTTCATCGACAACGGCGCGGGCATTCCGAAGAAGAGCCAGAAGCTGATCTTCGAGAAATTCGCCCGCCTGACCGATCAAAGCCGCGCCGGCAGCGCGGGCCTCGGCCTCGCGATCTGCCGCGAGATCATGACCAATCTGGGCGGCACGATCGACTACGTGCCGGGGCAGGGCGGGGCCGCATTCCGTATCAGTCTGCCGCTGAGGCGCAGGGATCAGCGCGCGCCCTCCGATCAGCCGCCCGAGAGCGCAGCCCTTTCGCGCTAAGCCTCGAAACTCTTGGTATTTTCAACGTTTTGTAAACCTCGATCGGGCAAAGCTGAGCCATGAGACCCCGAAGGCGGGTGGATGGAGGCCATGGTTCACGAGCGCGAGACATCGGTGCTGCGGCGCAAGACCGAGGCGGCGAAGGCGGGTGCGGGCACGGCCCCGATCACGCCTGCGCGCGCGATCACGCTCGCGCTGTCCAAGGTCGCGCAGGACATGCTCGAGCTGCCGCTGCAGGTCGCTTCGATCGAGGAGGCGACGCGGTCACTCGCCGATCTGCCCGAGATGCTCGAAGATCTGTCGCTGCTCGCGGTTATCGAAGGGCCGGGGGAGGCGCTTGGCGTGCTCGCATTGCCGCCCGCCACCTTGGCCACGCTGATCGAGATGCAGACGATGGGACGGTTCGGCAAGACCATGCCTGCCCCCCGCAAACCCACCCGGATCGATGCCGCCATCGCCGCCGATTTCGTCGATGCGGTGCTGGCCGAGATCGAGGAGGGCTTGATCAGCGACCCGGCGATTTCCTGGGCTGGGGGCTTCCGCTTCGCCTCGCATCTCGACGATCCCCGGCCGCTTGGCCTGCTGCTGGAAGATGTCAGCTACCGGGTCTGGACGGGGCAGCTTGGCTTCGGCACCGGGGGCGAACGCAGCGGCGGCTTCCTCTGGGCGGTTCCGCGCGAAGGGCGGGGCGGGGCGATGCGCTGCGCGGCCCCGGCGGCGGGCGAAAATCCGGAGGGCGGTGCGGGGCCCAAGGCGGAAAGCTTCACGCTCGAAGATCCCGCGCGCGACTGGTCCGACACGTTCGAACGCTCCATTCTGGCGGCCTCCGCGCAGCTCGAAGCGGTCCTGCACCGCGTCACGCTGCCACTGTCTACCGTGCTGACACTGCGCCCCGGCACAGAGATCCCGATCCCGGAGGACGCGTTGGAGAAGATCACGCTCGAGGCGCAGGGACGGCGCAAGCTCTCGCTCGCCCGTCTCGGCCAAAGCCACGGGCTACGTGCGCTGCGCCTGCGCGATGAAGACGAGTCGGCGAATGGCGTTGGCCGGGGGGCTGAGACGTTCGATGCCGGGGCGTCGCCCTATGCGCAGGCTCCGACGCTCGACGAGGTGCCGGGCCTGTCCAGCCTCGGCGACCCGCTCGATCCGGCATATGACCCTGAGTGTGGCGTCGATGCCGCCCACGCGCCCGAGCCGCGCGGGTTTGACGGGCTTGAACCCGACATGGATTTTGGAGAGCCACTCGATCTTGATGCGCTCTCCTCGACAGAAGACGACGACGCGCTGCCGCCGCTCAAGATTCAATCGGGCATGTGATCGCATCCCCGCGATGGGGGCGCGAATGCAGGCTGCGGCGACTTACGCGCCGCGCGTCGCGGAGGTCGCGGACGCCTCTTTGGTCCCGTTCTCGCAGGGCGGCACTTCCAGCGTGCTGCGATCCAGAACGCTCAGCCACGCTTTCGCCCGCGGTGCGAGCGCCATCCCGACCCCCATCGCGATCAGGAACAGCCAGCCTTCCCAGCCATTGAAGGACAGCGAGCCCATCGCGGGGCCGGGGCAGAGCCCCGCAAGGCCCCAACCCGCGCCGAACAGGAGCGAGCCGAGCACGAGATTGCGATCCACGAGCCGCGGAAACGGCCCCGGCATCGGCGAGCCCAGCATCGAGGTTTCGCGGCGCTTCGCGAAGATCCAGACGAAGAACATCACGCTCACCGCGCCGCCCATCACGAAGGCCAGCGTCGGGTCCCAATCGCCGAAAACGTCGAGCCAGCCCTGCACCTTTTTCGTGTCGACCATGCCCGCCACGAGAAGCCCCGCGCCGAACAGCCCTCCCGAGAGGAATGCGAAGAAATTGCGCATCAGATCACTCCCAGAAAATGCCGGAAGATCACGAGGACCAGCGCACCGCCGAGCAGGTAGAAGGCGGTGGCGACGATCCCGCGCAGCGAAAATCGCGAGATGCCGCAGACGCCGTGGCCCGAGGTGCAGCCATTCGCGATCCGCGTGCCCAGGCCCACCATCAGGCCTGCGGCTACGATCACCCAGACGGAACTGGTCATATGGGTGTCGACTGTTGTGTAAAGCGGCACGAGAAGCGGTGGCACCGCGATCAGCCCGCCGAGGAAGGCCACGCGCTCGGACACAGTCTCGCGGCCCGAGCCGTCGACCAAGCCGCCGATAATGCCGCTTGCGCCCATGATCCGGCCGTTGACCAGCAGAAACAGGCCAGCGCCCGCGCCAATCATCAGGCCTCCGACGAGGCCCCAAATCCAATCTTGATGCATGAGCTCTCCCTGTGCTCAATTGCGGATCGAACGGGCTCTCCCGGACCCGTCAGAGTTGTAATGCTAGACCTCACGCCCGTGACGGTGCAAGCAATTTGATATCTGCATATGTGCGTGAGTGCGACCGGTTGATTTGCGTCAAGGCGGATAAATGCTTGCCTGTTTAGGTGGTTGTATCGATCAAGGAGGACAGGATGAAGTCGATTGAAACGCGCAAGAGCGAACTCGAAACCCGCCGGGCGCAACTCTCGGAACGGATGGCGCAGGTCGAATCCGAGCTTGAGAGCCACGAAGAAAAAGATTGGGACGACGCCGCGATCGAGCATGAGAGCGACGAGGTTCTCGAAGACCTCGGCCAGTCGGCGCAGTCCGAGATCCGCGCGATCGACGCCGCCCTGGCCCGGATCGAGGCGGGCGAATACGGCTATTGCGTCACCTGCGGCGAGCGCATCGACGAGGCACGGCTCGATCTGCTGCCCGCAACACCGTTTTGCCGGGCGCATGCACCGGGCGCGAAGGCGACCCGCCAGTAACCTCTGGCCTACCGTTTCAAAGGGGCAAGGGCAGTCAATTGCCCCTGCGCGCCTCCCCCGGGGATGCGCGATTTCCCTTTTGTTTTGAACCTGCTTCGCTTTAAACTTCGCGCGGCGGTGGATCGCACGGAATGCCCCGCCACAAGTGGGGGACGATGGCGAACCGGGTGAAATTTCGCACACAGGACGGGCTGGCTTGGCTGACGCTCGCAGCGCTTGACGATCAGGGCGCGCGGGCCGGTATCACGGCCCAGATGCGCCGCGCGATCGGCGGCGTGCTCGACCGGGTCGAAGGCGACAAGAGCCTGCGCGGTCTGGTCCTGCAGGGCGGGGCTTCGGGCTGGCCCTGCGCACCCGATCCGCTGGAAGATTTCGACGCGATCACGCCGCGCCCGGCGAAGGGCGAAGAGGTGCCGAGCCTGTCGGAGCTTTGCCGACGACTCGGGGCGCTCGACCTGCCGGTGCTTGCGCGGCTCTCCGGGCGGATCGCGGGCGGCTCGATGGCGCTGGCGCAGGCCGCCGATCTGCGCATCGCCGATCCTGATACCTGTTTTGCGGCACCGGAATTCGCGCTTGGCGGCTTCGTCGGTGCAGGCGGCCTCGTGCGGCTCGCGCGGCGGATCGGCGGTGCGCGGGCGCTTGCGATCGTGGCCGCCGGTGAGGAGGTCGAGGCCGAGCCCGCCCGGGCGCAGGGCCAATGCGATCTTGTGCTGGGCGCGACCGATCGCAGCCAGATTGCCGCCGCTCTCGATATGCTGATCGCCGAGGGTGTACCGCGCACCGATACCGCGCTCGACGATCCCGCAACCTATCTCAACGATCTCGCGCCGCTGCGGGCACAGCTGGGAAAGGGCGCGCTTGCGCCGGTCGGCGCGCGCCTGTTCGAAGTGGTCGAAGGCGCGCTGTTGCTGCCGCTCGACGAGGCGCTCGATGTCGAGGCGGTCGCCTTGCAGGAATTGCTCGAGGCGCCGCTGTCACAGGCGTTGCGCCACGCCGCACGGGCCACGCGCCGCGCCGCGCATCTGCCCGGCGAGGGCACGCCTACCGCGCCCGCGCCGCTGCGCATCGGCCTTTGGGATCAGCCCGCCGCGATGGCCGGAGGCTTGCTTGCCGCCGGGCACGAAGTCGTGTTCGGCGCAAGCGACCCCGCCGCGATCGAGACGGCATTTGCCGATATCGCGCGCAAGCAGGAGATCGCGGTGCAGTCCGGCGCTCTGTCACCCGACATTCGCGAGGCCGATTGGGCGCGGCTTGGCGCGGCGATGACCCGCGAGGGGCTGTCGGGCTCGGATGCGCTGATCGCCTCGGGCAAAGGAAATTTCCCGCCCGCGCCGCTGAGCGCGCGCAACGCCGATGATCTGGCTGACGGCGCGGAGGACTTCGGGCTGCGCTGCACCGGCGATCTGTGTGAGCTCGTGCCGCCCGAGGGCGCGCTGCCTGCCGATCTCTACGCGATGGCGGGGCTGCTGCGGCAGGGCGGGGCGCAGGTTCTACGCGGCGGTCCCGGCGCGGGCGGCATCGCCGATCATCTGCGCGTCGCCTATATCGCCGCGGCAGAGCGCGCGGTGCTGGCCGGGGCTTCGGTCGCGCAGGTCGATGCGGCGATCCGCGAGGCAGGCGGCACACGCCCGCCCCTGGAGCTGGCCGACCGGCTGGGCGTCGACGCCGTGCTGGAGGATTTCGTGCGGCTGCATCGCCCGTTCGGCCCGCTTCTCAGCCTGCTCGCGCTCGATGCCGCTGCGACCGGCGCGCGGCGACAGGGCTTTTACGATTGGTCCGAGGGCACGCCGCGCCCGGTGCCCGATCAGGCCGAGGCGCTCACGGCTTTGCGCGACGAGGCCGGAATCGTGCCGCGCCGTCTGTCCAATGCGCGCATCCGCGCCCGGATTCTGGCCGAGCTTGCCAATTGCGGCGCGGGGCTCTTGCAGCACGCGCAGGCGCATCGGGCGGGCGATATCGACGTCGCGGCACGACATGTGCTGGGCTTCGCGCCGCAGATGGGTGGCGTGATGTTCGCCGCCGACCGCGCGGGCCTTCTTGGGACGCGCAAGCTGCTGCGCGAGCTGGCCGAAGAGGGCGCGCCCGAGCCGGTCACGCTATGGGATGTGCTGATCCGCAACGGCAAATGCTTCGCCGATCTCGACGACGCGTGAGGGGGCGTGCCTGAAGGGGCAGGGCCGCCTCAGCCGAGGAAGATGCCCAGCACCACCATCATCAGCCCGATCACCGACACGAAAAGCGCGCCCATATTGATCGCGATGATCTTTTGCAGCCGTGCGCGCAGCTCTTCGTCGGGCAGGCCGGCGCGTTTGGCGCTGGCCACTTTGACGATGCAATAGAGGATGCCGAACAGCCCGATCACCGAGACGACGGCCCCTGCCCAGATCAGATTTTCCATTGCGGCCTCCGAAAGTTGCGCGCGCCTGCCTAGCCCGTCGCCGGGTGTATGGCAAGAAAAACGCGGGCGCCCGTAATCTTGCGGGAAGAAGCGGGAGGGGCGGGCGTCCTCCCATAACCCGCCGATCCGCGCGCGCCGCCTCTTGATGCGCGCAGACGCTCGGGCTAGTCAGAGCGCCGACCCCCGTTCGCAAGCAGGAGAGGCCCATGCCCAACGATGCCGCCTACAATGTCACCGCCGATGAGCTGCGTCAGTTTGTCGAGCAGTTCGAGAGCCTCGAAGCCGAGAAGAAAGACATCGCCGAGCAGCAGAAGGACATCATGTCCGAGGCCAAGGCCCGCGGCTATGACACCAAGGTGCTCAAGAAGATCGTCGCCCTGCGCAAACGCGACAAGGATGACGTGGCCGAGGAAGAGGCGATTCTCGACCTCTACAAATCCGCGCTGGGGATGGGCTGAGCGCCATTGCGCGCCGGGCGATGATCCGGCGCGAACCGCGCCCTTTGCTTAGGGGGCGATGAATTCCACACCGGGCATCCGCGCGATCGCAGCGACGTCGGCATCGTATTGTGCGGTGATCTCGTCGACCAGCTCATCGGTCCAGCCCGGCAGCGGTGCCTCGATCTCGAGCGCCTCGGGCTGGGCGTATTTGTCGAGGAAGGCCGCCACGATCTTGCGCCGGTGCAGCACCGATTTCGGCGGGTTCGCGGCGAAATAGCTGCGCAGCCGTTCGATCCCCTCCTCGGGCATGATCTGACGCAGCACCATCATGTCGCCCTTGAGCGCCTGATCCTCGGGCAATCCGCCGACCGAACGCAGCACTTCGGGCCAGATCAGCGGCAAATCCTCGTTGCACCAGATCACGAAGCGCCGCCCGCCCGCGGCTTCCACCATCTGACGGATCAGCGGTTCCCAGCGCAGCTCGCGCGGGTCGTGCCCTTCCATGATCTGCTCGTAGCTGCGTTTGGGCAGCCGGGCGACCAACTGCGGGATCAGGCTCGCGGGGTTGATCAGCGCGAGATGGAACTCGGTCTCCGCATCGGGAAAGAGGTTCGCGAGCGGTGCGAGCTTGCCCGGCGCCATCGCGTAGAAGCCGCGCTTGGTGATCACCCGCTCGGGGATGCACAGGAAAAACGCGTGGCTGAACACCAGCCGATCCAGCACCGGCGCCTCGGTGCTCGCCTCGATGATTGCGTCCTGCACATCCTGCGGCGCAGGGCCGCCTTTCAGCGAGACCAAAGCATCGCGCAGCACCATCCGATAGCTGCGGGGGGCGGGCACGGCGATGCGGTGAGACTCGAGGAGCCGGTCATTGCTCGAAAGCGCGCCCACGATGCGATCTTCATCGGTCGAATGCGCTCCGAGATGGAAAACGACTTTCATTCTGCGCGCCTCAATATCGTCTGGCCGGTCAAGCCTTTATTGTTGGCGCTCACTCTAGCCGCTCCGTTCTGGACAGGCAAATGTGTTTCGGGGTAGGAGGGGCGAGACAATTCCGACAAAACTGATCGGGAAAGCCCGTGCCCAAATCCATCCAATCCCTCTCTATCCCCCCTGCGCCTGCCCTGCGCGGACGCTTGCGTGCGGCGGGTGGGCTGTGGTCGCTCGGGGCCGTGGTGATCGCGGTGCTGGTGTTGGCGCCGATCCTGGCTGTCGGGTGGATGGCGCTCGATCCGCGCGACAATGTCTGGCCGCATCTGATCGCGACGGTGCTGCCGCGTTACCTGATCAATACGGCGGTGCTGACGGGCGGCGTGGGGCTTCTGGCGTCAGCTGTCGGGGCAGGGGCTGCGTGGCTTGTCGTGATGTATCGCTTCCCGGGGCATCGCATCTTGCAATGGCTGCTGCTTCTGCCGCTCGCGATCCCGGCTTATGTCGGCGCTTACGCCCTCACCGATTTCCTCGACTATTCCGGCCCGGTGCAGACCGCGATGCGCGGCGCTTTCGGCTGGGCCTCGGCGCGTGACTACTGGTTCCCCGAGATCCGCTCGCGCGAGGCGGCGGTGGTCGTGCTCTCGGCCGCGCTTTACCCCTATATCTACCTGATCACCCGCGCGGCCCTGCGCGAGCAATCCGGCGCCAGCTACGAGGTCGCCCGCGCCCTCGGCACCGGGCCGTGGGGGATGGTCTGGCGCGTGGGCCTGCCGCTTGCGCGTCCCGCCATCGCCGCAGGCGCCGCGATCGCGATGATGGAGACGGTGGCGGATTTCGGCGTCGTCGATCATTTCGGCGTGCAGACCCTGACGACAGGCATCTTCTCGACATGGCTTTCGGGCGGCAATGCGGGCGGGGCCGCGCAGCTCGCGCTGGTAATCCTCGGGATCGTCCTTGCGCTTCTTATGCTCGAGAAGCTCTCGCGCCGCCGCGTTCACTATTACCAAAGCGCGCGTCAGGCCCGCCCGGTGCAGCCACAACGTCTGAAAGGCGCGGCTGGCTGGGTGGCGACGCTGGCCTGCGTGCTCCCGGTGGCCTTGGGCTTCGTGCTGCCGGTCGCGGTGATGGGCGGTCATGCGCTCGCCAATCCCGAGGCGTGGTTCGGCCGGGGCCTCGGGCTTGCGCTGTGGCACACGATACTGACCGGAGGGGCGGCGGCCGCGATCACGGTGACGCTCGCGCTGTTCATGGTCTACGGGGTGCGCCTGTCGGGGCAGCGCCTGCCGCGCGCGGTGCTGCCGCTGACGACACTGGGCTATGCCGCGCCGGGGGCGGTGCTGGCGGTCGGCATCCTGATCCCGCTCGCCGGTCTCGATCACATGCTGGCCGACACCGTGCTGGCGATCACCGGCCACGATCCCGGGCTGCTGCTGACGGGCTCGGCCTTCGCGATCATCCTTGCCTATGTCGTGCGATTCTTCGCCATCGCCCAAGGCGCGAGCGACGCCGCCTTCGGGCGCGTGCCGCCCTCGCTGCCGATGGCCGCGCGTTCGCTGGGGCGCACGCCGGGCGGCGTTCTGCGCAGCCTCTACCTGCCCCTGATGCGCGGCTCGGTTGGCTCGGCGTTGCTTCTGGTCTTCGTCGATTGCGTGAAGGAACTGCCCGCGACGCTGCTGCTGCGCCCGTTCAATTTCGAGACGCTGGCCACGCGCACGCAGGAAAAGGCGAGCCTCGAGAACCTCGGCGATGCCTCGCCCGCCGCACTTCTGGTCTGCGCGGTGGGGCTGGTCGCGGTCGCGATCCTCGCCCGCGCAGATCAAGCCCGCGCCGATCTTGCCCGTTCCCGCTGAGCGGCGTCTTGCGCGAATTTCCAAGCCGCGCTATTGCGGGCCCGTCACGCCGGCGTAGCTCAGTTGGTAGAGCGTCTGATTTGTAATCAGGGGGTCGGGGGTTCGAGTCCCTCCGCCGGCACCACCTCACCGCGCCTGTGGGCGTGCATTGGAGGGCGCGATGGAAGCTGCCGCTCAGATTTCCGGAGCTCTTCCGGGGCGCATGTTCGATGCGCTCGTACTGGGCGGTCCGGCGATGTGGGCGATCGCGGCGCTGTCCGTGATCTCGCTCGCGGTGATTATCTGGAAAATCTGGGATTTGCTGGCCGCTGGCGCGTGGTCGGGCGGGGCGCATAGCCAGGCGGCGATTGCGGCCTGGGCGGCAGGCGATCCCGACGGGGCCGAGGCGGCTCTGGCCGGGCGGCGCTCGTTGCGCGCGCAGCTGGCCCGTGCCGCGATGGCGAGCCTGCGCGATCCGCAGCTCGATCGGGCCGGGGCCGAGGCCGAAACGGGCCGCGTCGCGCGCGATCTTCTGGCGCGCGCACGCTCGGGGCTTCGCGCACTGGAACTGGCCGTGGTGATCGGCCCGCTTCTGGGGCTTCTGGGCACGGTCGCGGGGATGATCGCGGCCTTCCGCGCGTTGCAGGAGGCAGGCGTTCAGGCCGATCCGGCGACGCTTGCGGGCGGCATCTGGGAGGCGCTTTTGACGACGGCGGCGGGCATGGCCGTGGCGATCCCGGCGCAGATCGCGCTGTCGGGCTTCGACGCGGTGGTGGACCGCCTGCGCCACGACATGGAAGACGCCGCGACCCGCATTTTCGCCCGCGCGCCCGCCACGCTCACCGAGCGGCCCCGCGCCGCCGCCGAGTGAGGCGCGCGCGATGTTCGCCTTCGGTCAACCGCGCCCCCGCCGTCGCCCGGCGCTGACGCCGATGATCGACGTGGTCTTCCTGCTTCTGGTGTTCTTCATGCTCGCCTCGCGCTTTGGGGTGGAGCGCACGCTGGACCTGACCTTGGGTGGCGGCACGTCTGGCGCGGAATGGTCCGGCCCGCCGCGTCTGGTCGATGTGGGCGAAGGCGGTACGGTCAGCCTGAACGGGCAGGTGGTCGCGCTCTCCGATCTGGCAGGCGCGCTGCAGCCGCTGGTGGAACAGCCTTCCGATCCGGTCGTGCTACGTCCCAAAGAGGGCGATCTGAGCGCGCTGACGCAGGTGATCGAGGCGTTGCGCGGCGCGGGGCTGAGCAATCTGGTGCTGGTGCCATGAGGCTCTTCACCGATCCGCCTCGACGCAGCTTGCCCGAGCCGCTTTTGCCGATGATCAACGTGGTCTTCCTGCTGCTGATCTTCTTCCTGCTGGCTGCGACGCTCGCCCAGCCGACGCCCTTCGAGGTGACCCCGCCCGAGGCTTCGGGCGAGGGCAAGGCCGATCCCGGCGCGCTGGTCCTGTTCGCGAATTCCGAAGGCGATATCGCCTATGGCGAGGCGCGGGGCGACGCGGCGATTGCGGCGCTGGGGGCGGCTGCGCAGGATGCGCGAGCGGACTGCGGCGATTGCGCCGACAGCCTGACGCTGCGCGCGGACGGGCAGCTTCCCGGCGACGCGCTGGCGAAGCTGATGCCGCAGCTGGCGGGTCTCGGTTTCACCGATCTCAAACTCGTGGTGCGGGACAAATGACGCTGCGCGGGTTGGCTTTCGCGGGCGCGCTCGGCGCGGCTTTGGCGGTCCATGCGGGCGTGCTGATGGTCTGGGAGCCTGCGCCTGCGGGCGGGGCGCAATCGGCAGGCGACGGGGGCGAGGCGCTCGTCTCGCTTGCGCCGTCTTCGCCGTCCATGGCCGCGCGCGTGGCCGAGTGGGAGCGCCCGCCCGAGGTCGAGACGGAGGTCGCGGCGACGCAGCCTGAGGCGCCAACCGCGCCCGAAGCACCTGAAGCCCCGACCGAGCCGGTCGAGACCGCGCCGCAGACTGCCGCAGCCCCCACGCTGACCGCGCCACCTGCGCCCGATGCGGCGCTGCCCGAACAGGCCGAACCCACGCCGCCCGACATGCCGCGGCCCGAGGCCAAGCCCACGCCGCCTGCGCCGAAACCGGCGAAGCCGAAGCCCAAAGCGCCCGCGAAGAAACAGGCCTCGCAGCCCGCCCCCGCCCAACCGAAGCAGCAGGCGAAGGGGCAGGGCGACAAAGGGGCCGCAGGCGACCGGCGCGCGGCCCCGGCGGCGACGCTCTCGGCGGGGCAGATCCGGTCCCTGATGGGATCGTGGGGCGGCGAAATTCGCGCCCGGATCGAACGCGCCAAGCAAACGCCCTCCGGGGCAGGCGCGGGCCGCGTGGTGGTGGCTTTGAGCATCGCGCGCGACGGGCGGCTCGTCGGCGCGTCGGTGGCGCAAAGCTCGGGCAATGCGGCGCTCGACCGGGCGGCGCTCGATGCCGTGCGCCGGGCGGGTCGTTTCCCCGCAGCGCCGCAAGGCTTGGGCAAACCCAGCTACAGCTTCTCCTTGCCGATGGCCTTCCGCTGAGCGCGGCTTGCACCCGAACGCGCAGCGAGGCAGGGTAGCGCCAACCAAGGAGCGAGCATGCCGATCAAGAACCGTTTCGCCGAGATGCACGCGGAAGCCACCGCATGGCGGCACGATTTTCACCGCAATCCCGAACTGCTCTACGATCTGCCGCGGACCTCCGCGCGCGTGGCCGAGCTGCTGCGCGAATTCGGCTGCGATGAGGTGGTTGAGGGGATCGGGCGCACGGGCGTCGTCGGCGTGATCGAAGGGCAAGGCACGCGCCAAGGCGGGCTGCGCTGTGTCGGTCTGCGCGCCGATATGGATGCGCTGCCGATCCGCGAGAAAACCGGCGCCGAACATGCCTCCGAAGTCGAGGGCAAGATGCATGCCTGCGGCCATGACGGGCACACGTCCACCCTGCTCGCGGCGGCGAAATATCTCTGCGAGACGCGGGCTTTCGCGGGCCGCGCCGTGGTGATCTTCCAGCCCGCCGAAGAGGGTGGGGCCGGGGCCAAGGCGATGATCGAGGACGGTCTGATGGAGCGTTTCGGCATCGAGGAGGTCTATGCGCTGCACAACATGCCGGGGATGGAAGCGGGCAGCTTCGGCATCCGGCCTGACGCGATGATGGCGGCGGCGGATTTCTTCGACATCGTGGTGACCGGCAAGGGCGGCCATGCCGCGAAACCGCAGGAGGTGATCGACCCGGTGCCGATTTCCGCGCATCTGATCCTCGCGCTGCAAAGCATCGTGTCCCGCGCGACCGATCCGCTGGAGGAGATCGTGCTGTCGGTCACGACGCTGGAGACCGACTCGAAAGCGCTCAACGTGATTGGCAATTCGGTGAGCCTTGGCGGGACGGTGCGTACGATGAGCGCCGAGACCCGCGATCTGGCCGAGCGTCGCCTGCGCGAGATCGCGCAGGGGGTGGCCGCGACGCATGAGGGGACGGCGGAGGTCGACTACCGGCGCGGCTATCCCGTCACGCGCAACGATGCGGCAGCCGCCGAGGTCGCAGCGCAGGTGGCCGAGGCCGTGGCAGGCACTTGCGATCGCAACGTCGATCCGATGATGGGGGCGGAGGATTTCGCCTATATGCTGGAGGTGCGCCCCGGGGCCTATGGCTTCATCGGCAATGGCCCCAGCGCGCCGCTTCATCACGCGGAATACGATTTCAACGACGCGATCCTGCCTGCGGGCGCAAGCTGGTTCGTCGGCATGATCGAGGCGCGCCTGCCCCCAGCGTGAGCCTCAGCGCATGACCATGACCGCGCATTTCGCATGGCGCACGACGCGCGAGGCGGTCGAGCCGATTAGGTAATCGCCAAAGCCCGGACGGTGCGACGCGATCACGATGCAATCGGCCCCGATATTTTCGGCGTAGTCGAGGATTTCATGGCCGGGCTGACCTTCGACGATCGCCCAGGCGCCCGCGTCGAAATCCGCCGCGCGCGTGGCGAGGTCTTGCTCCAGCGTCTTGCGCAATTCTTCGGCATAACCCTCGGGCATGTAATTGATCGCATAGGCGGGGACATCTTCCATCACATGCAGCAAGGTGATGCGCGCCCCGTCGCCTGCCAGCGCCCGCGCGACATTGAGCGCGGCATCGGGGTTGTGATCTTCGTCGAAGGCGACGGGCACGAGAATGTTGGAATACATTGGTTTGGCTCCCTTTCTTTGTCGGGAGCCTGCCAGACGGTCTGGCCCTGCGCATTGATTTGGGTCACGCCGGAGGGGAGCCACGCCACCAAATTCCCGTGAGTTGCCCGGGACCTGCGCCGCGCGCGTAGCCGACGCAGGTCCGGTGAGGCTCAGCCGCCGGTATGGCTCATGTGGCGCGACATCTGGCCCGAGACGGTCTGGCGTGAATAGTCGAAATCATGGCCTTTGGGCTTGCGCGAGATCGCCTCGCGGATCGCGGCTTCCAGCGCCGCGTCGTCCTCGTTGGCTCGCAGGGGCGCGCGCAGATCGGCGTTGTCCTCCTGGCCCAGGCACATGAACAGCTCGCCCGTGCAGGTCACCCGCACACGGTTGCAGTTCTCGCAGAAATTATGCGTGAGCGGCGTGATGAAGCCGATCTTCTGGCCGCTTTCCTCCAGCCGGACGTAGCGCGCGGGCCCACCGGTCGATTCCGCCAGATCGGTCAGGGTGAACCGCTCGGCCATCGCCTTGCGCACATCCGAGAGCGGCCAGTATTGATCGAGCCGCAGATCGTCGCCCATCTCGCCCATCGGCATCACTTCGATAAAGGTCAGATCGAAGCCCTCCGCCGCGCACCAGTCGATCAGGGTGAACAGCTCGTCCTCGTTGAAGCCCTTCAGCGCGACGGTGTTGATCTTGACCTTGAGACCCGCGCGTTTCGCGGCCTCCAGACCTTTGAGCACCTGTTCGAGCCGTCCCCAGCGCGTGATCTTCGCGAATTTGTCGGCATCGAGCGTATCGAGCGAGACGTTGATCCGCTTCATGCCCAGTGCCGCGAGATCATCGGCGAATTTCGCAAGCTGCGAACCGTTGGTGGTCAGCGTCAGCTCGCGCAGATCACCGGTCTCCAGATGCCGCGAGATCGAGCGGAAGAAGGTCATGATGTCACGCCGCACCAGCGGCTCGCCCCCGGTGATGCGCAGCTTCTTCACGCCGAGGCGGATGAAGGTCGAGCAGAGCCGGTCCAGTTCTTCGAGCGTCAGCAGTTCTTTTTTCGGCAGGAATTGCATGTGTTCGGCCATGCAATAGGTGCAGCGAAAGTCGCAGCGGTCGGTGACCGAAACCCGCAAATAGTCGATAGGGCGGGCGAAGGGGTCGATGAGGGGCGTGTTATCCATGGTTCGGAAAGTAAGGCGCGGCGGGCGGGGCGGCAAGGGTCGTCGCGTGGATCACGTGCGGGCAGGGCGCAGAGCGGGGGGTGGCAGTCGCCTCGGACTGCGCATAGGCTCAACGAAATTTTAAGGAGATTTCGAATGCGCAAACCCCTCTCCCGCCCGATCTTGGCGCTTACGCTGATGACGCCTATCGCGGGCTGCGCCACACTGGGGCTGAACGGCCCGAACGCCACGGGCCCGGCGACCACGGCAGCCCCCGACGCCGCCGCTCCGGTCGCGGCCCCGATCCCGAAACCGAGTGCGAAAACCGCCGATTCCCTTGATACCACCACCGCGGAGCAGCGCGCAGAGGCGGCGAAGAAACCCATGGGCGGCGAGACCAAGCTTGGCACCACAATCGCGAGCCTTGGCGATCCGGCCGATCCGGGCTTCTGGGTGAAGACCGGGCTGGTGAAAAGCGAGACCCCCGGCCGGATCGAAGACCCGAAGACCGGCAAATCCGCGAAGGTCACGCTGATCCCGTCGGGCAAGGCGGCTGGCTCGGGCTCGGAAGTGTCGCTGCCGGCGCTGCGCCTGCTCGAGGTGCCGCTGACCGATCTGCCTGAACTCACCGTCTACAAACTGTAAGCAGCGCGATGAACCCTCTGCGCGAGATCGACATTCCGCCGCTCTGGCTCGTGCTGTTCGCGGCGCTGGTCTGGGCGCTGGGGCAGATCGTGCCGATGCCGTTTCGCTATGATCGCGCGCTCGGGATGATCGCGATCGCGTTGGGGCTCGCACTCATGCTGGCCGCGGTGGGGCAGATGCTGCTTCACCGCACCACCTTCATTCCGCGCCGTGACCCGTCCGACCTCGTGACCTCCGGCGTCTTCGCGCTGTCGCGCAACCCGATCTATCTCGGCGACGCGCTGGTGCTGGCGGGGCTGGCGCTGATCTGGCATGCGCCTTTGGGGCTTCTGCTGGTGCCGGTCTTCATGTGGTTCATCACGCAGCGCTACATTCTCGGCGAGGAAGCCCGGATCGCCGCGCATTTCGGCGACGCGTACACCGCCTACCGCGCCCGGACCCGCCGCTGGCTCTGATCGAGCCGCGGCAAAGTGCTGCGCCCGTCAAAAAAGCTGGTGGCGGTGCAATCGGGTCGCAGCGCAAAATGGACGACCTAACGCTCTGATATTAAACCATAAATCACCCAAAAGTTCGGTATTCAATGGTATACACGAACCGGTGAGGCGCGCCGTGACCGATTAACAAGGTTTTACGGCCCATCGGTGCTTGTGAAACATTATTGCGCGATGCTAAGGAGTACGACGCAAGATTCCGGGTGCGCAGGCCATCGGCTAAACGCACCGCTATCCAAGGGGGAGTTAGAGTGAAAATCGGAGCTCCAAAGGAGATTTTCGAGGGCGAGGCGCGGGTCGCCATGACGCCCGACTCGGCTTTGCAGCTGCAAAAGCTGGGCCATGAGTGCTTCATCGAGACCGGGGCAGGCGTCCGTGCCGGCTTCACAGACGAGGCTTACGAGGCCGCGAATGTGACCGTCATCAAGACCGCCGCCGCGCTGTTCAAAGAGGTGGATTTCGTCATCAAGGTTCGCCCGCCGAGCGATACCGAGGTCAAGCGCCTCAAGCCCGGCCAGACCCTGATCTCGTTCTTCTACCCGGCCCAGAACGAAGAGCTTCTGAAAGCCGCCGAGAAGACCGGTGCGAACGTGATCGCGATGGACATGGTCCCGCGGATTTCGCGCGCGCAGAAGATGGATGCGCTGTCGTCGATGGCCAATATCGCGGGCTACCGTGCGGTGCTCGAGGCAGGCAACAACTTTGGCCGCTTCTTCACCGGTCAGGTGACGGCGGCGGGTAAGGTTCCGCCGGCGAAAGTGCTCGTGGTGGGCGCAGGCGTCGCGGGTCTCGCTGCGATCGGTGCCTCGACCTCGCTGGGGGCGATCACCTACGCGTTCGACGTGCGTCCCGAAGTGGCCGAACAGATCGAGTCGATGGGCGCCGAGTTCGTCTATCTCGACTTCGAGGAGGCCGCGAAAGACGGCGCCGAGACGGGTGGCTATGCTGCGCCGTCCTCGCCGGAGTTTCGTGAAGCCCAGCTTGCCAAATTCCGCGAACTGGCGCCCGATATCGACATCGTCATCACCACCGCGCTGATCCCGGGCCGTGACGCCCCGGTGCTCTGGACCAAGGACATGGTCGAGGCGATGAAGCCGGGTTCGGTGATCGTGGACCTCGCCGCCGAGCGCGGCGGCAACTGCGAACTGACCGTGCCGGACCAGAAGATCGTGAGCGACAATGGCGTGACCATCGTCGGCTATACCGATTTCCCGAGCCGCATGGCGACGCAGAGCTCCACGCTCTACTCGACCAACATCCGTCACATGATGACGGACCTGACGCCCGAGAAGGACGGTGTCGTCGTTCATGACATGGAAGACGACGTGATCCGCGGCGCGACCGTGGCCTATCAGGGCGAGATCACATTCCCGCCGCCGAAACCCAAGGTGGCCGCGATCGCGGCGCAAAAGCCGAAGGAAAAGGCCAAGGAGTTGACGCCGGAAGAGAAGCGCGCCGCCGAGGTGGCCGAGTTCAAGAAGCAGACCCGCAATCAGGTGACGCTGCTCGCCGTGGGCGCGATCGTGCTTCTGGGCGTGGGCCTCGTGGCGCCGGCCAGCTTCATGCAGCACTTCATCGTTTTCGTGCTCAGCTGTTTCGTGGGCTTCCAGGTGATCTGGAACGTCTCGCACTCGCTGCACACGCCGCTGATGGCTGTGACCAATGCGATCTCGTCGATCATCATCCTCGGCGCGCTGTTGCAGATCGGATCGGGCTCTTGGCTCGTGATCGTGCTGGCCGCGCTTTCGGTGTTCATGGCCGGGATCAACATCTTCGGTGGCTTCATGGTCACCCGGCGCATGCTCGCCATGTTCCAGAAGTCGTAAGAGGGGGAGAACGTAATGGAAAACGGATTCTCGACCGCCGCCTATGTCGTCGCGGCAGTTCTCTTCATCCTCTCGCTGGGCGGCCTTTCGGGGCAGGAAAGCGCGAAACGGGCCGTGTGGTATGGCATCGTCGGCATGGGCCTTGCGGTTCTGGCGACGCTGATCGGCCCGGGTTCGGGCCTGTGGCTTCTCTCGGTCATCCTGATCGCGGCCGGTGGCATCATCGGCTGGTTCGTCGCGAACCGGGTGCAGATGACGGAAATGCCTCAGCTTGTGGCCGCGATGCACTCGCTGGTCGGTCTCGCCGCCGTCTTCGTGGGCTACAACGCCTATATCGAGATGGCGCGCGTCGGCGCGATGGGCGCGGAAGAGCAGCACGCGCTGAAGGGCTTCGCCGCTCTGATCGCGCATAAGACGCCGGTCGAGCTGTCGATCCTGCGCGTCGAGCTGTTCCTCGGCGTGTTCATCGGGGCCGTGACCTTCACCGGTTCGGTTGTCGCCTTCGGCAAGCTCGCGGGCAAGGTGACCTCGAAGGCCACCAAGCTGCCGGGCGGTCACATGCTCAACGCCGCAGCCGCGATCCTCTCGGTGATCCTGCTGATCCTGTTCATCAACGGGGCGGGCGCCTGGGCGCTGATCGCGATGACGCTTCTGGCCTTCTTCATCGGTTACCACCTGATCATGGGTATCGGCGGCGCCGATATGCCGGTCGTGGTGTCGATGCTGAACTCCTATTCGGGCTGGGCCGCGGCGGCGATCGGCTTCTCGCTGGGCAACGATCTTCTGATCGTGGTCGGCGCGCTGGTCGGCTCCTCGGGTGCGATCCTGTCCTACATCATGTGTAAGGCGATGAACCGCTCGTTTATCAGCGTCATCCTCGGCGGCTTCGGCGGCACCTCCGGTCCCGCGATGGAAGTCGAGGGCGAGCAGATCGCGATCGACGCCGATGGCGTGGCTTCGGCTCTGCGCGACGCCGATAGCGTGATCATCGTGCCGGGCTACGGCATGGCGGTGGCGCAGGCTCAGCAAGCCGTGTCGGAACTGACCCGCAAGCTGCGCAGCCAGGGCAAGGACGTCCGCTTCGCGATCCACCCGGTCGCGGGCCGTCTGCCGGGCCACATGAACGTGCTGCTGGCCGAGGCGAAAGTGCCTTACGATATCGTCCTGGAAATGGACGAGATCAACGAGGACTTCCCGGATACCGACGTGGTGATCGTCATCGGTTCGAACGACATCGTGAACCCCGCCGCACAAGAAGATCCGAACTCGCCGATCGCCGGCATGCCGGTTCTGGAAGTGTGGAGGGCCAAGCAGGTCTTCGTCTCGAAGCGCGGTCAGGGCACCGGTTATTCGGGCATCGAGAACCCGCTATTCTACAAAGAGAACACCCGGATGTTCTATGGCGACGCCAAGGACTCGGTGAACCAACTGCTGCCGCTGATCGACTGATCGGCAGGGCAGGAAAATTGGAAACGGCCGGTCGATGGACCGGCCGTTTTCGTTTGGGATGACTGGCTCGGGGCGACTAGCCCCGGGCCGCGCCCGACCCTCCCCCCGGGAGGGCGCATTGGCGATGTCGGCGCGGGCATGGAAGTTGTTCGGGCTTGCGAGATAAACCGCCCAGCCACATGCGTTGCAACGCGCCCATCCGAGGCTCGGGCGCGTCCCTCTGTCGCTAAGTGGAAAATCTAGGGCCTTACGCCCCCACGGCCTCACCGGCCAGCTTGCGAATCCGCTCCACCATCGCGCGCAACCCGTTCGAGCGCTGCGCCGAGAGGTGGTCGTTCAGGCCCAGACGGCCCAGCTCGGCGGGCGCGTCGACCTTCAGAACGTCCTCGGCCGTCAGGCCGGAGTAAAGCGCATGCAGGATCGCGATCAGGCCCTGAACGATCATCGCATCGCTCTCGCCCTGAAAGTCGAAGGTCGCCTGCGGGCCCTCGCCCTCGATCCGGGGCAGCAGCCAGACCTGGCTCGCACAGCCCTCCACCTTGGTCGCGGGCACCTTCACCGCATCGTCCAGGGGCGGTAATTCGCGGCCCAGCTCGATCACGTGACGGTAGCGGTCCTCCCAATCGTCGAGAAATTCGAAGGTCTCGGCAATCTCTTCAAAGGCTTCGCGCGCCATGGTTACTCGCTCCTACGGACAGGGAATTGCCTATTGGGTAACGGGTTCGCGCCCGAGGGTCCAGACGCGGCTTTTCAAAAGCGCTACAATGGGCTACCACAAATCCGGGTCCAGACCCGGGACAGTATCGGAGCCATCATGAACAAAGCCCTGATCGCGGCACTTGCCCTGACGCTCACCACCGCAGGCTGCGGCACAATCCGTGACAGCAAGCTCAACCCGTTCAACTGGTTCGGGCGCGACACGGCTGCACCGGTGGAAACACTCGCGCCGCGCGGCGGCTACCCCGTGAAGGTCGGCAAGCCGAACCAGCAGCAGGTGTCGCAGGTTTCCTCGCTCTCGGTCGAGAAGATCCCCTCGGGTGCGATCATCACCGCGATGGGCCTGCCGCCGACGCAGGGCTATTGGGATACCGATCTGGTCCCGCTGAATGGCGGTGCGCCGGATGAGAACGGCACGGTGACCTATGTCTTCATGGTTTCGCCGCCGCCCGCCGACAGCCCCGATGCGCGCCGGGTGATGACCCCGCAGTCGCGCGAGGTTTCGGCGGCTGCGTTCCTGAGCACTTACAAGCTGCAGGGCGTGCGCAAAATCGTCGTGCAGGGCGTCTCCAACGCGCGGTCCGTCGCGCGTTGATCGTCACTTCAGTTGATTGAGATGAGGCTCGGGAGACCCCGAGCCTTTTTCTTGTCGCCTTGCCCGGATCAGCCGCGACAGCGGCCCGGGCAGCGCCCAAGCGCCCCCACGGGCGGGCGCTTGTGGGGTGTCAGCGCGCGCACTGAACGCGTCCGAAACTTTCAGGGATAAAGCGAAGACCACCAAAGAAGGGGGCGCCCACCCGGCGGTCAGGCGCAGCCCTCTGGTGACCTCACACGTCGATCAGCTTCACCGCGCCGCTATCGGCGGTCAGCGCCACTTCGCCTTTGGCCAGACGCAGCGCGTCAGTGCCGAAGACCTCCGCGCGCCAGCCCTGCAGGGCGGCGACGTCGCGCTTGCCGGCGGCGATGCGATCCAGATCGGAGGATGTCGCGATCAGCTTCGCGGCGACGCCTGCCTGCTGCGATTTCGCCTTCAGAAGCACCCGCAGCAGATCGCCGAGCGCGGTGTCGACCTGCAATTGCTGGGCCTGATTGTCGGGGCGGGGCAGCTTCTCGTTGGGCATCTCCAGCCCTTCGCGCACTGCCGTCAGAATGCCCTCGGCGATCTCGCCCTTGCGAGCTTCGCGCAGTAGCAGGCGCGACTTGCCCAGCTCTTCGATCGAAGAGGGCTTGGTCGAGGCCAGCTCCAGCAACGCGTCATCCTTGAAGATACGGCTCCGCGGGATGTTGCGGTTCTGGGCGTAGCCTTCGCGGAACTGCGCCAGCTCGCGCACGATGGCGAGGAAACGACCCGAATTGGTCCGCGTCTTCACACGCTTCCACGCCTCTTCGGGGCGGTTGATATAGGTCTCGGGGTTCAGCAGAACCGCCTCTTCCTCTTCCACCCAGGCATCGCGGCCGGTTTTCTTCAGCTGTTCGTCGAGGAATTCGTAGATCACGCGCAGATGGGTCACATCGGCGATGGCATATTTCTTCTGCGCCTCGGTCAGCGGACGGCGCGACCAGTCGGTGAAGCGCGAGGATTTGTCGAGCGATTGCTTGGCGATCTTGCGCACCAGCGTCTCGTAGCCCACCTGCTCGCCGAAGCCGCAGACCATCGCGGCGATCTGCGTGTCGAACAGCGGATCGGGGAAGACCTGCGCGTCGGTGTAGAAAATCTCCAGATCCTGCCGCGCGGCGTGGAAGACCTTCACGGTCTCCTTGTGGCGGTAAAGATCGTAGAGCGGCTCGAGCGAGAGATCGTCGGACAGCGGATCGACCAGAACGGCCTCGCCTTCGGTCTCGCCATGATTGGGGAGCGCCATCTGCACGAGGCACAGCTTGGACCAGTAGGTCCGCTCGCGCAGGAATTCGGTGTCGACGGTGACGTAGGGCTCTTGCTTGGCCTTTTCGCAGAAGGCCGCGAGGGCCTCGGTCGTGGTGATGGTCTGCATATCGCGCTTTCAATTCGGTGCGGGCTCATCCCGCGCAGGTGCAAATTCCCTAGACCTTCATGGGGCAAAAGGGAAGGGCGGCGCGTGTTACGGCCCGGTTTGCGTGGCAGAAGCGCCAGTTTCAGTGCTGAAGGAGGAACGCGGCCCAGGTCAGCCCGTAGAGCACCGGCTGGTGGATCAGGTAGATCGGCAGGGTGTGACGCCCCGCAAACAGCGCGACTTTCATCACCCCGCGCGTCTGATCGGGCTGGTAGCGCGCGGCCCGTTTCCAATAGCCCAGACGGTCGAGCAGTTTCGCCGCGCCCATGCCGATCAGGAACGGTCCGATCCACGGGAAGACCGGCTCGAAATCCATCGAGGGGCGCCACTTCGTCGACAGCCCCAGCCACCACAGCCACGGGTGATTGAGCAGCTCGAACGCGTAGTTCAGATGCACCCAGACCGCGATCACGCCAAGCGCCGCCAGCAGGATCCACGGCAGGAACAGAAGCGCGGCACCGATCAGCGAACTGACCGCGATGGAATGCAGGATGCCGTAATAGATGAAGTATTCCGGCATCATCACATAGGTCGCCGCACTCACCAGCGCCGCCGCGACCACCACCTTGCCGATCCGCTTCCAGAACGGGGCGGCACGGAAGCCATGGCGATGGGCGAGCACGAGGCTGGCGCCGGCCATGAAGATGAAGGTGCTGGCGACCACGCGGGCGAAATCGAGGAAGGCGGGGTGAAACACCGTGCCACGCGGCACAAAGCCGAAATTCTCGAGATCGTAGGTCAGGTGGAAGATCGCCATGCCGATCAGCGCCACGGCCCGGATCAGGTCGGGGGCGATCATGCGCCCGCGCGGGGCCGTATCCGGGGTCGTTTCCATGCGTCAGTCATGCGCGAAGCGACGGCCGCTCGCAAGCGGATGCGGCGCATTTCGGCGTGAGCGTGCTTACAAATGGGCGCTTACAGAAAGACCGGCGTGCGGTCGCCCTCGGCGAAGCGGCGCAGCACCGCCGGGTAGAGGCGGTGTTCCTGCACCAACACGCGGGCCGACAGATCGTCAGGCGTGTCGCCCGGCTCGATCGGAACGCGCGCCTGACCGAGGATCGGCCCGTCATCGAGCACCGGCGTCACCTCATGCACGGTGCAGCCCGCCACCGCATCGCCCGCCTCGATCGCGCGCTTATGCGTGTGCAGACCGGGATATTTCGGCAAGAGCGAGGGGTGGATATTGAGCATCCGGCCCTCGAACTGCGCCACGAATTCCGGCGTCAGCACCCGCATGAAGCCCGCGAGGCAGAGGATATCGGGCTTCGCGGCGAGGATCGGTTTCAGCAGCTCGGCCTCGAACGCGGCGCGATCCTTGCCATAGGGGCGGTGGTCGATGGCGGCGGTCGGTACGCCCATCCGCGCGGCCTTCTCCAGCCCTGACGCCCGCGCGTCGTTCGATGCGACGAGCACCGGGCGGGCAGGGTGGTCCTCTGCCATGCTCTCGACCAGTCGGACCATGTTCGAGCCACCGCCCGAGATCAGGATCGCGACACGGATCACAGCAGCGCGCCCTCGTAGGCGATGCCCTCATTGGCGGTGACGGTGCCGATGCGGGTGACGCTCTCGCCTTCGCCTGCGAGCAGGGTGGCGACCTCGTCGGCCTTGTCCGCTGCGACCACGACGATCATGCCGATGCCGCAATTGAAGGTCTTGAGCAGTTCGCGCTCTTCCATCGAAGCGGTCTCGGCCAGCCAGCGGAACACGCCGGGCAGTTCCCACGCGTCGAGGTCGATCGTCGCGCCCATGCCCTCGGGCAGAACGCGGGGCAGGTTCTCGGTCAGGCCGCCGCCGGTGATATGGGCCAGCGCGTGAACGCCGCCTGCGCGCACCGCGGCCAGGCATTGTTTGACGTAAAGCCGGGTGGGCGCCAGCAGCGCCTCGCCAAGCGCGCCCTCATCGAAGGGGCAGTCCGCGTCCCAGCCGAGGCCGGACATCGCGACCACCTTGCGCACGAAGGAATAGCCGTTGGAATGCACACCGTTCGAGCCGAGGCCCAGAAGCACGTCGCCCTCGGCCACGCCTGCGGGCAGGTCGGTGCCCCGCTCCATCGCGCCGACCGCGAAGCCCGCGAGGTCGAAATCGCCCTTGGAATACATGCCCGGCATTTCCGCCGTCTCGCCGCCGATCAGCGCGCAGCCCGATTGCGCGCAGCCTTCCGCGATGCCCTCGATGATGCGCGCGGCCTGATCCAGTTCAAGCTTCCCTGTCGCGAAATAATCAAGGAAAAACAACGGCTCCGCGCCTTGGCAGACCAGATCGTTGACGCACATCGCCACGAGGTCGATCCCGATCGTGTCGACATTGCCGGTGTCGATCGCGATGCGCAGCTTGGTGCCCACGCCATCGGTCGCGCCGACGAGGATCGGATCGTTGTAGCCGGCCGCCTTCAGATCGAACAGCGCGCCGAATCCGCCCAGACCCGACATCGTGCCCGAGCGCTGCGTGCGCTTGGCTGCGGGTTTGATCCGGTCCACCAAAGCATTGCCCGCGTCGATATCGACGCCCGCATCGGCATAGGTGAGGCCCTGTTTTTTCTCGGTCATCGCGGCGCACTCCGGCAAGTAAACTCCTGGCCGAAGCCCTAGCGTAACCGCACGCGCCCCGCAACGTCGAAGGGGATGGGGGTGCGCGCTTTCTTGACGCGCGCGTGCGGCCTGACTAGAGGAATACGCAATGGTGGGCCTGTAGCTCAATTGGTTAGAGCAGGGCGCTCATAACGCCTTGGTTGCGGGTTCAAGTCCTGCCGGGCCTACCAGTTTTCCGCCGAAATTTCCGCGGCTTCGTGGCCGTGTTGCCACGACTCTCCCTATGCGTGTCGCCTCGCCCGGAAAGCCCCCATTTCGCCCAATTTGCGCCGTGAGACGATCACGAACCCGCGCCAAATGAGGGCCTTGTTAGAGTATCAGTAACTATAAAAATCGAGCAGCCACGTCATAGGCCCCGATATTTTTGCACAGTCTTCGAAAGTCGGAGACCGGTCCCTCGCGGGCCTGTCCGGCAGAAACAAGGTAAAGCAGCGGCGACATGGCCACGACGTTCAACTGGATATATCTCGGCGTCGCCGAGGACGCGAACGGCAATATCTACTACTTGGATTCCCAAGAGGGAAATTCGAGCATGGAGAATTACAACCTTCTCCAGAACGCCTCCGCCGGGTCCTCCACCGATCCGCTGTTCAGCCACATCACCGAAGCAACGCTGATCGACAATGGCGGCTCGAGTGGCGTTCTCGACACCAATAACAACACGTCCAACGACACGATCCGGACCGATATCGGTGACGGTCAGGGCGTTCGCGATTTCACCTATGACGGTCTGGTGGTCTACAACACGACCATCACCTACACCGACGGCACCACGGCGAATGTGCAATCGGTCCTCGTGCAGACCACGACGGGCGAAGTGTTCCTCGCGCCGGAACTGTCGAATAATGCAACCACGGCGGCCTATGAGGCCAAACCGATCCAGTCGATGATCATCGGCTCAGCGGTGAGCTATCAAAACACCAATCTCGCGCAGGATCGCTACGTCACCGGCTTCGACGACGGCTACGTCGACGGCACCGATAGCGCGGACCGGATCGACGTGAACTACGTCGAGCCGATCGCGAATGGCTCCGACCGCGTGGACAATAACGATGCGGGGCTCGCGGGCAGCAGCGGCAATGACGACTACATCCGCGCCTATGGCGGCAACGATACCGTGCTGGCCGGGCTCGGCAACGACACGGTCGATGGCGGCACGGGCGACGATTCGATCGATGGCGGGTCGGGCAATGACTCGCTGATCGGCGGCACTGGCAATGACACGCTCCTCGGTGGCAGCGGAAACGACACGCTCACCGGCAACGACGGCAACGATTCCCTCGATGGCGGCGCGGATAATGACTGGCTCGACGGTGGCATCGGTAACGACACGCTGATCGGCGGTCTCGGGAATGACCGGCTGATCGGCGGCGCGGGCAACGACTCGCTCGACGGCGGGGCGGGGACCGATACGCTCGACGGCGGCACGGGCAACGACACGCTGCATGGCGGCGCGGGCGGCGATATCCTGTCGGGCGGAACCGGCATGGACTATGTCGACTATTCCGATTCCGCGAGCGCGGTGAACATCAACCTCGGCGCGGGAACGGCCACGGGCGGCGATGCGACGGGCGATACGCTCAGCGGCGTCGACGGGATTTACGGCTCGGCAGGCAACGACACGCTGATCGGCTTCGACGGCGCCTCCTCGGACCCGACGGATGGCTACACCAACGTCTTCTACGGCAATGGCGGCGACGACTATATCGACGGCGCGGGCGCGGATGACATCCTCTACGGCGGCACCGGCAACGACACCGTGCTGGGCGGATCGGGAAACGACTCGCTTTACGGCGACGAAGGCAATGACAGCCTCGTTGGCGGCACCGGCGATGATACGCTCTTCGGTGGCGACGGGAACGACGTCCTGCAGGGCGGGGCCGGGAGCGACCAACTCGACGGCGGCGCGGGCAATGATACGCTCTCGGGCGGCGGCGGCGACACTCTCGTCGGCGGCGCGGATGCCGACAGGTTCATCGACCTCGTCCCCGGCGACACGATCGACGGCTCGGAGACGGGCGACGATTTCGACATCATCGACCTCAGCGACTGGGGCTGGGACAATGTCGCCGTGCATCGTGACGCGGCGAACCCGGAAAACGGCACGATCGATTTCTATGACGGCAATGGCGCGGTCGTCGGCACGGTCAACTTCTCGAATATCGAAAAGGTCATCCCCTGCTTCACGCCGGGCACCTTGATCGCGACGCATAGCGGCGCCCGCGCGGTCGAAAGCCTGCAGGTCGGCGATCGCATTCTGACTCGCGACAGCGGCTTTCAGGTCATCCGCTGGATTGGCACCCGTGCGCTCAGCGCGGCGGAACTGCTGGCGAAGCCGGAATTCCGCTCCATCAAGATCGCACCGGGCGCGCTGGGCGCGAACCAGCCCGAGCGCGAGATGCGCGTCTCGCCGCAGCACCGCATCCTGCTGACCGGGCCGCGCGCGCAGCTGATCGCGGGCGAGCCGGAGGTGCTGGCTGCCGCGCGCCATCTTGTCGGACTGCCGGGGATCGAGATCGACGAAGAGGCCGAGGCGGTCACCTATATCCACGTGATGTTCGACAATCACGAGATCGTTTTCTCCGACGGGCTCTGGACCGAGAGCTTCCAGCCGGGGCAGGCGACGATGAACGATATGGATCAGGCTCAACGGGCAGAATTGCTTGCGCTGTTCCCCGAACTGGACGGCAAAGTCGAAAGCTACCTCGCCGCGCGGCCCAGCCTGAAGCGCCACGAAGCCCGGATCATCGTGGCCGCCTGATCGGGCAAGAGCCACTTCCGTGCGACCTGCTTGCCCTTGCGTTCCCCCGCTCCGGATCGCTACAGGGGTTATTGACCCGTGGATCAATAAAAGGAGCGCGCCGCTATGCCTGACCTCGAAACCGCCGCCAAGGACGACAGCAAGCCGCGCCCGAATATCCTGATTCTGATGGTCGACCAGCTTAACGGTACGCTCTTTCCCGACGGTCCGGCGGAGTGGCTGCACACGCCCAACCTGCGCAAGCTGGCCGAGCGTTCCGTGCGGTTTGAGAACGCCTATACCGGCTCGCCCTTGTGTGCGCCGGGACGGGCGGCCTTCATGTCGGGCCAGCTTCCCTCGACCACGGGCGTCTATGACAACGCGGCCGAGTTCCGCTCGGACATTCCGACCTATGCCCACCACTTGCGCCGCGCGGGCTACCAGACCTGCCTCTCGGGCAAGATGCATTTCGTGGGCCCCGATCAGCTTCACGGGTTCGAAGAGCGACTGACCACCGATATCTACCCCGCCGATTTCGGCTGGACCCCGGATTACCGCAAGCCCGGCGAGCGGATCGACTGGTGGTATCACAATATGGGCTCGGTGACCGGGGCAGGGGTAGCCGAGATTTCCAACCAGATGGAATATGACGACAACGTCGCCCATGAGACGAAGATGAAGCTCTACGATCTGGCGCGGGGCAATGATGCGCGCCCGTGGATGCTGACCGTCAGCTTCACCCATCCGCATGACCCCTACGTCGCGCGCAAGAAATACTGGGATCTCTACGAGGATTGCGACCATCTCGAACCCGAGGTCGGCACGATCCCCTACGAGGAGCAGGACAACCACTCGAAGCGGATTTTCGACGCCAATGACTGGCGCGAGTTCAATATCACGACCGAAGATATCCGCCGCTCGCGCCGCGCCTATTTCGCGAACCTGTCCTATCTCGACGACAAGATCGGCGAGCTGCTGCAGGTGCTCGAAGACACCCGGCAGGAGGCCACGATCCTCTTCGTCTCCGATCACGGCGACATGCTGGGCGCGCGGGGGCTGTGGTTCAAGATGAGCTTCTACGAGGGCTCGTCCCGCGTGCCGCTGATGATCTCGGTGCCGGGGCTGGAGCCGGGGCTGGTTTCCGATCCGGTCTCGACGATCGACGTCACGCCGACGCTGTGTGATCTGGCGGGCATCTCGCTCGACGAGATCGCGCCCTGGCTCGACGGGCATTCGCTGCTGCCGCAGGCCAAGCGCGAACCCCGCGCAGAGGCGGTCGCGATGGAGTATGCGGCCGAGGCGTCTTACGCGCCGCTCGTGAGCCTGCGCAAAGGGCGCTACAAGCTGAACCTGTGCAATCTCGATCCCGATCAGCTCTTCGACGTCGAGGCCGATCCGCATGAATTGACCAACCTCGCAGACGATCCTGCCCATGCCGAGGCCTATGCCGAGCTGAAAGCCGAAGCCGCCGCGCGCTGGGATCTGGATCGTTTCGACGCGGAGGTCCGGGCCAGTCAGGCGCGCCGCTGGGTCGTCTACGAGGCGCTCAGTCAGGGCGGCCAGTATCCGTGGGATTATCAGCCGCTCAAGAAAGCTTCCGAGGCCTATATGCGCAATCACATGGACCTCAACGTGCTGGAAGAAAACAAACGCTTCCCGCGCGGCGAGTAAGATCTCGCGGGCCCGGGGCGCGCCAGCCCCGGGCCAATCCCTAGGGCCTTTCACTACCCCGTGAGCGCCTTTCCGGAACGCCGCGCCGCCCTAAGCTGTTGTCCAACCCAACAGGCAGACAGGAGATCGACCATGAGCGTTCCGACCCTCACCCTCAATGACGGCATCAAGATCCCGCAGCTTGGCCTCGGCGTCTGGAAAATGGACGATGCCGATGCGCCCGCCATCATCGAAAACGCGCTCGACGCGGGCTATCGCCATATCGACACCGCCGCCGCTTACGGCAACGAGGCGGGCGTGGGCCGCGGCATCGCGCAAAGCGCCGTGGCGCGCGAAGACATCTTCGTGACCTCGAAGCTCTGGAACGACCGGCAGGGCTATGACGAGACCAAGCGCGCCTTCGACGAGACGATGGGCAAACTGGGCTTCGATTATCTCGATCTCTACCTGATCCATTGGCCGATGCCCACCAAAGACAAATATGTCGAGACGTGGAAAGCGCTGATCGAGCTGCGCGACGCAGGCCGCATCCGCGCGATCGGCGTGTCGAACTTCCTGCCCGACCATCTCGAGCGGCTGATCGAGGAGACCGGCGAGGCGCCCGCGATCAACCAGATCGAGCTGCATCCGCGCTTCCAGCAGGCCGCGCAGCGCGAGGTGCATGAAAAGCTCGGCATCACCACCGAATGCTGGTCGCCGCTGGGGCAGGGCGAGGCGCTCTCGAACCCGATCCTCACCGAGATCGCGGCGCGCTATGGCAAGTCGGCAGCACAGGTCACGCTGCGCTGGCAGATTCAGCTGGGCTGCGTGACGATCCCGAAATCCGCTAATCACGAGCGGATGCGCGAGAATATCGACGTGTTCGATTTCGAGTTGACCGAGGATGAGATGGCGCAGATCAAGGATATCGACAGCGCGGAAGGCCGCATCGGGCCGGACCCCGCCACCGCCGATTTCTGAGGAGCCCGATGGGTCATGCCACCCCTGCGACGCAGGCGCTGACCCGCGCCAAGCTCGCCTTCGATCTGCACGAATATGCCTATGAGGCCGGTCAGGAGAAGATCGGCCTCCATGCGGCTGAGGCGCTCGGAGTGGAGCCTTCGCGGGTTCTCAAGACCCTGATGGTCGAGGTGGATGGCAAGCCCGCCTGCGCGGTGATCCCGTCTGATGCGATGCTGTCGATGAAGAAGGTGGCCGCAGCTTTCGGCGGGAAATCCGCGAAGATGATGGAGCCCGCCAAGGCCGAGAAGCTGACCGGGTTTCGCACCGGCGGCATCAGCCCCTTCGGGCAGAAACGGTCAAGCCCCGCCGCGTTTGAGCAGAGCGCGCTTGGCCATGGCACAATCATCTTGAACGGCGGCAAGCGCGGGCTGATGATCGAACTTCGTCCCGCTGCGGCGCTGTCAGCCGCGCGGGGCGAGGCAAAGCCCCTCATCGCCGATCAGTGACCGCCCATCCCCTTGCGGATGCGCCGGATCATCAGCCAGACCGCGAGGATCACGATCGGCGTCAGCCCCGCCATCATCAGCTCTTTGCTCAGTCCGATCTTCTTCGAGAGCGGATAGGCGAGGTAGCCCGCGACCGAGATCGCATAATAGCTGATCGCGACCACCGACAGCCCCTCGACCGTGTGCTGCAGGCGCAGTTGAAGGTCCGACCGGCGATCCATGCTTTCCAGCACTTTCTGGTTCTGCGCCGAGCGTTCCACATCGACCCGCGTGCGCAAGAGCTCGCCCGCGCGCGCCGCCCGCGTCACCATCTGGCGCAGCCGCGTTTCGGCCGATTTGACCGTGCGCACCGCCGGATCGTAGCGCCGAGCCATGAATTCGCTGAGCTTCTGTCGCCCCTCGAAGCGGCTCTCGCGTAGGGCCTCCACCCGCTCGCGCACGATCGCCTCATAGGCACCGGTCGCGGAGAAGCGGAAGGAATGTTGCACAGCGAGGCTCTCCAGCTCGGCGGAGATTTCCAGCAGGTCGTGCAGCGTCTCTTCGGCGGAATTGGCGTCATTGCCCATCCCGTCGACGATCTCGGTCAGACGCGGGTCGAGCGCATTGAGCCGCTTCGACAGGTCGCGCGCCCGCGCCAGCCCCAGCATCGACATCGCGCGATAGGTTTCCAGCTCGCAAAGCCGCTGCACCGTGCGCCCGATCCGCCCGGGCCCGGTGCCGGGTCGCGCGAAGACGGCAAAGCGCATCTGCCCGTTCGGGTCGATCCGGAAATCGCCCGCGACCACCGCCGCCCCGTCGAGCACCCAGGTGCAGACGAGGCTTTCGGTGACGAACCATTGCTCCAGCAGCGGCGAGATGTCGTCGGGGTTCTCGGGCAGCTCCTCGATGCGAATCTGCACCGCTGCGATCCGTCCGCCGGGCGCCGCATCGATCCAGCTATCGGGGTAGATCTCGGTCTCCGCCGGGTCGAAGGCGCGCGACGACACGCCCTTGCCGAACGCGAGATAGGTGGTGAACTCGGTATGGCTTTCCCATTTCACCTCGTGGCGCCCGATCTTGCCGCCGTAATGGGTGATCCCCGCCTTCGGCTGCGCCGCGCCATGACGCGTCAGCAGATCGACGAGGTGATCGTGATCCTTGCTGCGGTCGCGATTGGCGGCATCGCGCGGCTCCTTGAATGCGACATAGACCGCATGTCCCGGCACGCCCAGTTTCGGATAGGGGCGGGCGTGCAATTCGTTCACAAGCGCATAGCGCTGCGGATGATCGGGCAGGTGGGGCTTTGGATCGGCGGTCATCTTTCAAGTCTCGCTCACGCGGGTGTGACCCTCTAGCTGCGGCGAAATTCCCCGCTGATCAAGCGTTTGACGGCATGCATCGGAATACCGGGCAAATCTGCCACAGAGCCGCGCGGATCGCGACGGGGCAGGGGGCGCTGCCCCCTCGGCCTGACGGCCTCACCCCCGGGATATTTGCGCCAAGGCGAAGGGCGAAGGGTTAAAACGGCACGTCGTCGGCATCGGCGGCGGGCACGACGAAGCTCGACAGCAGACGCTTCTCGCCCGCCTTGTCGAATTCCACGACGAGCTTGTCGCCTTCCGAGCCCATCACCTCGCCATAGCCGAACTTCTTGTGGAAGACCCGGTCGCCGATCTCGTAATCGCTCTCGCCCTTGGCGTCGATCACCATATGGCGCGCCTCGCGGGGCTGGCTGGTCCCGCGCGATTGCGCGTTTTGCAGCCGCCGCCATCCCGGCGAGTTGTAGACATCGGCGCGCGAGACGCGGTCTTCCATCGCGCTGGACCCGCCGAAGCCGCCCCCGTTCATGCCACCACCGTAGAGCCCCGGAGGCGTCAGGACGTCGATATGGGCAGGTGGCAATTCGTCGATGAAGCGCGAGGGCATCTGGCTTTGCCACTGGCCATAGACGCGGCGGTTACCCGCAAAGGAAATCGTGCAAAGCTCCTCGGCGCGGGTGATGCCGACATAGGCCAGACGCCGCTCTTCCTCGAGCCCCTTCAGGCCGCTCTCATCCATCGAGCGCTGCGACGGGAACAACCCGTCCTCCCAGCCCGGCAGGAAGACCACGGGGAATTCCAAGCCCTTGGCCGCGTGCAGCGTCATGATCGAGACCTTCTCCTCGGTCTCGGCCTTGTCGTTGTCCATGATCAGCGCGACGTGTTCGAGGAAGCCCTGCAGATTGTCGAACTGCTCCAGCGCCTTGACGAGTTCCTTGAGGTTCTCGAGCCGCCCGGGCGCTTCCGGCGTCTTGTCGTTCTGCCACATCTCGACATAGCCGGATTCCTCGAGGATCCGTTCGGCCAGACGCACATGGCTGAGATCATTCGCGGGCGCCACACCATCCTCGGCAGGCTCGATCAGCAGATCGTCATCCTCGGCCCGCGTCACAGCGGTCGCGGGCGAGGCCTGCACGACCTCCTCATGCCAGCGCGCGACGTTCTCGACGAACAGCCGCAGCTGCCCACCCGCCTTGCCCGACAGCGCGCCTTCGGCCACCAAGAGCCGCGCGCCGTCCAGAAGGCTCAGCCCGTTCTCGCGCGCGGCGACCTGAATGCGCTGCTGCGCCTTGTCGCCAAGGCCGCGCTTGGGCGTGTTGATGATCCGCTCGAAAGCCAGATCGTCATCGGGCGAGGTCACGAGGCGGAAATAGGCCATCGCGTCGCGAATCTCGAGCCGCTCGTAGAAGCGCGGACCGCCGATGACGCGATAGGGCAGACCGATGGTCAGGAACCGATCCTCGAAGGCGCGCATCTGATGCGAGGCGCGCACGAGAATGGCCTGCGAATTCAGGCTGATCGGCGGATTGCCACGGGTCCCGCGCTGGATCGCCTCGACCTCTTCGCCGATCCAGCGGGCTTCTTCCTCGCCGTCCCAATGGCCGATCAGGTGCACCTTTTCGCCGCCCTCGGCCTCGGTCCAGAGCTCCTTGCCCAGACGCCCTTCATTGGCCGTGATCAGCCCCGACGCGGCAGAGAGGATATGCGCGGTCGAGCGGTAATTCTGCTCCAGTCGGATCACCGCGGCGCCGGGAAAATCCTTCTCGAATTTCAGGATGTTGCCGACCTCGGCGCCCCGCCAGCCATAGATCGACTGGTCGTCATCGCCCACGCAGCAGATATTCTTGTGGCCCTGCGCCAGAAGCCGCAGCCACAGGTACTGCGCGACGTTCGTATCCTGATACTCGTCGACGAGGATGTATTTGAACCAGCGCTGATATTGCGCGAGCACATCCCCGTGGGTCTGGAAGATCGTGACCATGTGCAGCAGCAGATCGCCGAAATCGACCGCGTTGAGCGTCTTCAGCCGCGCCTGATAGGCCGCGTACAGCTCGGACCCGCGATTGTCGAAGGCGGCCGTCTCGCGGCCCGAGACCTTCTCGGGCGTCAGCGCCTTGTTCTTCCAGCCGTCGATTAGGCCCGCCAATTGCCGCGCAGGCCAACGCTTCTCGTCCATATTGGCCGCAACGATCAGCTGCTTGAGCAACCGGATCTGGTCGTCGGTATCGAGAATGGTGAAATTCGACTTCAGCCCCACCAGCTCGGCGTGGCGACGCAACAGCTTCACGCAAATTGCATGAAAAGTTCCCATCCATCTAATTGGCTCATTCAAATGGAAGGGCGTCCTTTCAAGGCGGTCCTTCATCTCTCGGGCTGCTTTATTGGTAAAAGTAACCGCTAAGATTTCGTCAGACCTTGCACGCCTTTGGGTGACGAGATGCGCAATCCTTGCCATAAGCGTTTTCGTCTTACCCGTACCGGCCCCCGCGAGAATCAACAAAGGTCCATCAAGTATCTCGACAGCCTTTCGTTGTTCAGGATTCAGATCATCGAGATACGGCGCGCTCCGCGCTTGCATGGCGCCCGCCATGGCACGTTGCGACAGGCTCGCAGCCCCTTCATACGGATCGTCGTCATCAGCCCAATTCATGGGAGGCAATCTAGCGGTTCGGCCCTCAGAGGGAAAGGGGCATGTTCGGCATATGTTCGCCTGACGTGAGCTTCCGCGCCTCTCTTCGCTCTTGTGAAAATATCCCGGGGGCCCTGAGGGCGGGGGCAGAGCCCCCTTACCAATTGTGATGCGCGCAGACGCGCGCGGGGGGCAGCGCCCCCTCACCGCCTGCAACGCGCATCAACGCGCGCCGGGACAGCGCCCCGTACCCGGGCTCAGCCCTGATGGATCAGTGTGGCGAACAGCTTCGGATCGACGCTGGCGGATGCGAAGGTCTCGCCCTCGGTCAGCATGGCCACGGCGTCATGGCTGTGCAGGCTTTCCTGATGGCTGGCCACGATGCGGAAATCACCGACGCGCGGTTCCGCAAGAAGGCGCTCGGCGAAGGCGCGCACGGCATCCTCGACGAAGATCGGGTTGGCGGCGTTCAGTTCGGCGAAGGCCTGTTCGTCCTCGCGCTTGACCATGACCTGCGTCTCGGTGGGCACGGCGGCGCGGGCGAGATCGATCATATCCTCGAACCACAGCACCTCGCCGGGCTCGACCACGGCCGAGATCCGCGCGACGGAGCGCTGCGAATGGGGCGTCGCCAGCTGGCCGCGGGTGGCGCGGGCATGTTCGGACAGCTCCAGCGAGCACGGGCAGGTCGAGGAATAGACGTAATCGAGGTGGATCACCTTGGTGCGCACCCCGGCCGTCTCTATCAGCTCCAGCGCGATATCGTAATACTGCCAGCCTTCCAGCCCGGAGCGCAGCGAGGGCCGCTTCACCGGGAAAGAGACCCGCATCATCAGACGGGCGTCGAAGCTCTCGAGATCATCCATGTAATCGTCGAGCGCGGCTTCCATCACCTCGAAGGAGAAGGTCTTCTCCGCGTGGGTGTAGAAGCTGCGCATCACGCGGGACATGTTGATGCCCTTCTTCTCCGCTTCGAGGCTGACCGTCCCGGTGACCGACGCCTCCAGCGTCAGATCGCCATTGTCGCGGGTATGAAACCGCACCGGCAGGCGGAAATTCGAGATGCCGACATGTTCGATCCGGGTATGGGCGCCTACGATCAGCGAGGACGGGCCGTTCTGCAGGTCGGGCATCGTCGCCTTGTAGGTCTCGTCCGCCTCGAAATCCGCGTCGTAGTCGCGGCTCAGATCGGGATAGTTCGAGACCTCGTGGCCCGGCAGCAGCCGCGCGATCGCCGGATCGAGCTGTGCGACCTCGACCGGGTCGGCCTTCGCCGCCCATGCGCGCAGCACGTCGAGCGCGGCGCGGGCGTCGTCATTGTCGGGGGTCTCGATCCTGCCTTGCACGTTCATATCCTGTCCTCCGGAGCGCCCGGTCCCGCCAGATATGGGGTTTTTGAGGGCGATGTCCAAGACAATACGCCGGATCGCGGCAATCGGTTCACCCCGTTCAGGCCGCGTCGAGCGCCCCCTTGATGTCGGCGATCAGGTCGCCCCCGTCCTCGATCCCCATCGAGATGCGGATCAGACCAGGCGTAATCGCGATCGCCTCCCGCTCCTCTTCCGACAGGTTCTTGTGGGTCGTCGTCGCCGGATGGGTCGCGATGGATTTCGCATCGCCGAGGTTGTTCGAGATCGACACGATCTGCAGCGCGTTGAGGAAGCGGAACGCCGCCTCCTTGCCGCCCTTCAGGTCGAGCGCGAGCATTGTGCCGCCCGAGCCCATCTGCTCCATCGCCAATGCATGTTGGGGATGATCCATCAGGCCGGGATAGACGGTGCGGGCGAGTTTCTCATGACCTGCCACGGCGCTGGCCACGGCAGCCGCGTTGGCCGCCTGCGCGCGCACCCGCAGGTCGAGCGTCTGCAACCCGCTCAGCAGAACCCAGGCGTGGAACGGGCTCATCGCGCCGCCGGTGTGCTTCACATAGGTCTCAAGCGGACCGCGGATATATTCCTTCGTGCCGAGTACGACACCGCCGAGCACGCGCCCGCCGCCATCAATGTGCTTGGTCGCGGAATAGACGATCACATCTGCGCCAAGCTCCACTGCACGCGAGAAGATCGGCGAGGCGAAGACGTTGTCGACTACCACCGTCGCGCCGCCCTCATGGGCGATTTTCACGATGCCCGCGACATCCATCACTTCGAGGCCGGGATTCGAGACGCTCTCGAAGAAGCAGACCTTCGTCTCGGGACGCATCGCGGCGCGCCACGCGTCGAGATCGGTGCCGTCGACCAGCGTCACGTCGACGCCGAAGCCCTGCAGAACTTTCAGCACATGCAGGCAGGAGCCGAACATCTGGCGCGCTGCCACGATGTGATCGCCCGCCTTCACGAGGCAGGTCAGCGCGCCGTTGATCGCGGCCATGCCGGAGGCGCAGGCGAAAGCGTCTTCAGTGCCTTCGATCGAGGCCATTCGGTCTTCGAACATGCGCGTAGTGGGGTTGCCGTAGCGCGCATAGATGAACTCATCATCGGAGGCGTTGAGGAACCGCGCCTCGGCGGCTTCGGCCGAGGGGTAGGCAAAGCCCTGCGTCAGGAACATCGCCTCGGCCAGCTCGCCATATTGGCTGCGGCGAATGCCGTCATGGACGAGTTTGGTGCGGGTCTTGCGCTCGGTCATCGGTGCCTCCTGCGGCGGTCTGTCGCGGCTTGGGGCTGCGATAGCGCGCAGGCGGCGCTGGGTCAACGCATAGCGGCGATGTCACGATCGCACAAAACGAATGCGTACCGTCGCTGCAGGCTCACGCGAGGGCACGGGAACTTTCCGACGAAAAGCCGCGTTCGGATTAGAACAACAACCCGCGCCTGCGCTCCTCCCCCGAGGCCCAAATGCCGCTTCTCAAGGTCCATGCCAGCTCCGAGCTGCCCGCCGATGTCATCGCTCAGGCGCGCGCGCTGCCAGAGGGTGCCCCGGTCGTCTTGATGATCCACGGCTACGGCTATGCGGCGGGCGTCGAGGGGCGCGATCCATATCAGCATATCTTCGCGATGGAGCCGAGCTTCAATCTGCATACCGCGATCAGCTGGCCGCGCGCGCTCGGCTTCGACGGCAGCAATCCTGGCGAAGGGCTGGGCATCGCGTTCAGCTGGCAATCGACGGGGCGGCTGACCCGGATCTACGACATGGCCGAGATCGCCGCACAGCGCCTTGCCCGCCTGATCGGCGCGCTTCATGCCGCGACCGGGCGTCCGGTGGGCATCATCGGCCATTCAATGGGCGCGCGGGTCGCCCTGCGGGCCCTGCGCCATGCCCATGCGGGGCAAGTCGCGCGGATGGTGCTGCTGGCCGCCGCGGAATTCCAGAGCCGCGCCGAAGAGGCGATGGCGAGCCCTGCGGGCCGCAGCTGCGAGGTACTCAACGTCACCAGCCGCGACAACGACCTGTTCGATTTCCTGTTCGAGTGGGGCGTCGCGGGCGGGCGCGAGCGGTCTTTGGGAAATGGCCTGTCGCAGCCGATGCGCAACTGGCTTGACCTGCAGATCGACGCGCCCGAAGTGATCGAGGTGCTCGAAGATCTCGGCTATCCCGTCGCCCCGCCCGCGAAACGCGTGTGCCATTTCGCCTGCTACATGCGCGAGGGGCTGTTCGACCTTTACCGTCAAGTGCTGCGCCAGCCCGACCGGCTGCCGCTTCCCTTTCTCGCCGAAGCACTCCCCAAGGCGCAAGACCCCCGCTGGTCGCGCCTGTTTGCGCGTCCGCGCACACCGGGTTTCGCATTGCCCTCGTTCCAGCGTGCGGCAAAGTAGAGCGGAACCTGCCGCCTAACCTGACGGAGACCCCATGATCGACCTTTATTATTGGCCCACGCCGAACGGCTGGAAAATTTCCATCGCGCTCGAAGAGATGGGCCTGCCCTACGAGACCCACCTGGTGAATATCGGCAAGGGCGAGCAATTCGAGCCGGAATTCCTGAAAATCTCGCCCAACAACCGGATGCCCGCGATCATCGACCGCGACGGCCCGGATGGCGAACCCGTCTCGATCTTCGAGAGCGGCGCGATCCTGCAATACCTCGCCCGCAAGACTGGTCAGTTCTACGGTGAGACCGAGCGCGACCGGATCGCGGTCGACGAATGGCTGTTCTGGCAGGTCGGCGGGCTCGGCCCGATGGCCGGTCAGGCGCACCACTTCCTGAAATACGCGCCCAAGCTGGAGCCGTCGCAGGACCTTCCTTATGCGAAGGATCGCTACCGGGCTGAAACCGGTCGTCTTTATGGCGTCATGGACCGCCGTCTGGCCGAGACCCGCTACCTCGCGGGCGATTTCTACTCGATCGCGGATATGGCGTCCTGGGGGTGGGCTTCGCTCTGGGAAGGGCAGGAGCAGACGCTCGACGACAAGCCGAACCTGAAGCGCTGGCTCGACGAAGTCGGCGACCGCCCGGGCGTCAAAGCGGGCCGGGCCCTCTCTGCCGATGAGCGCAGCGACAATTCGAGCCGCGAAGCGCAGAAGCATCTCTTCAAGCGCTGAACGCGAGACCCAAGACATGAAAAAGGGCGCCTCACCGGGCGCCCTTTTGCTTTGATACATCAAAACCTGCTCAGTTGATCGTCAGGTCCAGCGTGATCTCGCAGCTCAGAAGTTTCGAGATCGGACAGCCTTCCTTGGCGCCCTCGGCCGCCTTGCGGATGGCCTCCTCGTCGCCAGTACCTTTCACGGTCGAGGTCAGCGCGGATTTCTTCACCGCGAAGCCGTCGCCTTCCTTGTCGAGCGAGATTTCCGCCTTGGTGTCTATCACGACGTCCGAGACGCCTGCCTGCTCGAGCTGAAGCGACAGCGCCATCGAGAAGCAGGACGCGTGAGCCGCGCCGATCAATTCCTCGGGATTCGAACCGGGCTCATCCTCGAACCGGGTGTTAAAACCGTAGGGCTGCGACTTCAGCGCGCCGCTCTCGGTCGAAATCGTGCCTTTGCCGCCCTTGATGGTGCCTTCCCAATGGGCCGATGCGTGCTTGCGGATCATGAATCCCTCCTATGCGTTGCATTCGCGGAGACAACGAGACGGAACGCCAGTTGTTCCGCTTCAGCGCCCGCGCCCCACCAGCCTATCATATTCCTGAATGGCGAAGCGGTCCGTCATCCCGGCCACGTAATCGAGCACGACCCGCGCCAGCGCCTGCTTCGATTCGGGCCGGGTGCAGTCGCCGCCGAGGATGCGCGCGCGGGAGACTTCCTCCTGCCATTCCTCGGGCAGAAGCTCCGGGCGTTCCATGAACAGCGGGAACAGCGCGTTGATCATTTCGGTCACGCGCTTGCGCTCCACCACCACGGAGGGCGCGCGATACATACGCTCGAACAGGAACTGCTTGAGCACCTTGAGGCTTTGATAGAGCGGCTTCGAGAAGCGGATGATCGGCCCGTCCATCTGGCGGATATCATCGACCGATTGCGGCCCGAGCGAAGTCAGCCGGTTCTCGGCCACTGCGATCACGTCCTCGACCATCACGCCGAAGACCCGGCGCAGCGCCTCGTGCTGGCGGCGCGTGCGGTCGAGACCGGGATGCAGCTTGTCCACCTCGGCGAAACAGGCCCCAATCACCGGCAATTCGCACAGGTCATCCTCGTCGAAGAGCCCCGCGCGAAGGCCGTCATGCAGATCGTGGTGGTTATAGGCCACGTCATCGGCCACCGCCGCCACCTGCGCCTCGGCGCTGGCATTGGTCTCCAGCTCCAGATCCCAGGCCGCATCGACCTCGGCCAGCGCATAGGGCAGTTCCTCGCGGCTCGGGAAGCTGTGCGAGCCGCCCTTGTCGGAAATCGCGGGCCCGTTGTGCTTGGCGATACCTTCCAGCGTCTCCCAGGTCAGGTTCAGCCCGTCGAAGCCCGCGTAATGCTTCTCCAGCTTGGTCACGATCCGCAGCGCCTGAGCATTGTGATCGAAGCCCCCATAGGGCTTCATCAGCTCGGCCAGCGCATCTTCGCCAGTATGCCCGAAGGGCGGATGGCCCAGATCATGCGCCAGCGCCACCGCCTCGGCCAAATCGGTGTTCAACCCCAGCGTCCCCGCGATGGTGCGCGCGACCTGCGCCACCTCGATCGTGTGGGTCAGGCGCGTGCGGTAATAATCGCCCTCATGTTCGACGAAGACCTGCGTCTTGTGCTTGAGCCGTCGGAAGGCTGAGGAGTGGATGATCCGGTCCCGATCGCGCTGGAACGGCGAGCGGAAAGTGGACATGCTTTCGGGGTGAAGCCGCCCGCGGCTCTCGCCGGGCTGGCAGGCATAGGGCTTGAGCACTGGTAAAACCTCGTCTTGTCGGCACGCTTCGGCCCTCCTATATCTCGGATGTGACGGAAATACAGGCCCCGTGGGGTCAGGAAGGCCAATCCGATGCAACTCCCTCCGAAAGTGACCGAGCGCGCCTTTGCGCGTCTGGCGGAAATCAATGAAGGTCGCGAGGCGCCGCAAGCGCTGCGCGTGGCCGTCGAGGGCGGCGGCTGTTCCGGTTTTCAGTATGATATCAAGCTCGAAGAGACGCCTGCAGGCGACGACATCGTGCTTGAAGGCGCGGGCCAGAAGGTGCTGATCGACCCGGTCTCGCTGCCCTTCCTCGAGAACGCCACTATCGACTTCACCGAAGAACTGATCGGCGCGCGCTTCGTGATCGAGAACCCGAACGCGTCGAGTTCCTGCGGCTGCGGCGTCTCCTTCGCGATGTAACGACGCAGGCGATGCGCCTTATCTGAAAGGCGCATCCTCGCTTCCTCTTGATATAAATATCCCCGCCGGAGGCTCCCCTCCTTCGGCGTCATTCCTCCAGTGGCAATTTGCGAAAATCGAACCCGTCTTCCAGCGTCGGCTTGATCACATCGAAATAGGGCGAGAGATCGAAATCGCGCGGCGTGAACAGGGACGAGTGCCGGATATGCAGAATCTCGCCCTGACTGTCGGCGCTGCCCATCTCGATATCGGGCAGGATCGGGTAATGGACCGAATGAAACGCCTCGGCGATCACGGTCGAACAGATCGCGCGCGTCGGGTCGCCTGATCCCAAAGCCAGCATCCGCCGCCGAAATCGATGCGGCACAGGCGGGCGCGGTAGCAAATACCGCACGAGGTCGATCACGTTCTTCAGATCATATTGCCGCCCGACCGCGCTCTGCATGTAGTCGATCACCTCTTCGATCTGGTCGTGCCCAAGCCCCACGGGGCGGCAGATGCGCGTGTTGAGATGTGCATAGGCCGCCAGCCCCGCAATCCGCACGCCTGCCTCCAGATCGGCCTCGATCAGTTCGCCACCGGGCGGGCCGCCCGAATAGAAGGCTGCATGCGACCATGTGGAATGGGTGAGATATTTGATGGCCGCCGAGATCCGCCGGTCGCCCTCGACCAGAAGCACATCGCCGGGACGCAGCGTGGCGCGCAGCGCGCGGGTCGGGATCACGCCGAAGGGCTGGTAGAAGCGGGTCTGCTTTTGCAGGAACCGCGCCATTCTCTTGCCGGACACCCGAGACAGCTGCGCCATGATCTCCTCCTTGCTCAGAGGTAGGTCCGGCGCGCGCTGCCGCACAGCTCAGGCGCAAAGATGTGATTTTCGTTAATTGGCGCGCGATACGCCTGCGCTCATTTCGGCGGCAGCGGCCCGCCCATATCGAGCCCCGTATCCATCGCCGCCGCGCGCGCCTTCTCGATCCGCGCCCAAAGGGTGGGGTCTTCCTCGCCCTGCGGCCAGACGCCCGTCAGCGCAAAGCGGAAGCGCGCGGAATGGCGCGCCTCGCGCTCGATCCGCTCGATGAACTCCGCGCCATGTTCCGCCACCAGATCCTCCAGCGGCCCGGCGGCGAGCATCACCACCTGCCAGATCGTCGTGGCCCCCGTCAGCGCCTTGCGGATGAAGGTCCAGAGAACCTCGGGATATTCGCGCAGTTCGAACACACAGAGCACCGACCACGGGAACTCCTCGCCCTCGGGCTCCTCGGCATTGTCGGCCAGCCACAGATCGACCAGCGCCTCGACCGTGCGCACGTCTTCCGGCGCGCTGGCCTCGTTGCACAGGATCGAAACGAGTTCGGGGGGAAGGGGGGTGGTCATATAAAGTTCTTCTCTTCTCGCGCATAGCTACACTCGTATCCGAGATAGCGAAGTTATTCACAGTTAAAAGTCGGTTTTCGATAACCGGTAACGACCCAGTCTTTTCCATTTGGCTTTGCCAGCAGCGTGTAGACGCAGGTTTTGCTGTAGGGAACCCAGTTCGTTTGGCTACCTGAGACGGTCGCCAGTCCGGCAGGCCCATAAACGGTCGAGGTCGTCGGTGTCACAATTGGAACCGCGCCGGAATCTGACATTTTCCACTGATAGGCCCTCGACCCGTCCGGCAGATCAAGGACGTTCATAGGTGGCCCGTAATCCAACACCGGTTCCGATATCGATTTGCCGACATAGGAGTCCATAATCTGTGAGGCACACCCTGACAAAACCATGAAAAAGGCAATCAAAACTCTTTTCATCTCAGCACCGTAGTTATGAATTAACAAAACTACCGTAACACTAAGACTTTTGAGTCCAGTAGATTATTTACTGCATCATTTCCTTGGTCGCCGACAGCGTCACGCCCTCATAGTCGCGCTCGACCCGGTCGATGTCCCATTGCAGGCGGGTCAGGAACACCACGTCGCCGTCGTGATCATAGGAGATGTGCTGTTTGTTGGCGTTGACCAGCTTTTCGACCGCCGCTTTGTCGCCCAGCACCCAACGGGCCGAGGTGAATTGCGAGGCCTCGAACCGCACGGGGATGCCGTATTCCTGCTCGATCCGGCTGGCCAGCACCTCGAATTGCAGCGCGCCGACGACGCCCACGATGAAGCCCGAGCCGATCGCGGGCTTGAACACTTTCGCAGCGCCCTCTTCGGCGAATTGCATCAGCGCCTTCTCCAGATGCTTGCCCTTCATCGGATCGGTCGCGCGCACCGACTGCAGCAGTTCCGGCGCAAAGCTCGGGATGCCGGTGAAGCGCAGCGCCTCGCCCTCGGTCAGCGCATCGCCGATGCGCAGTTGGCCGTGGTTCGGAATACCGATGATATCGCCGCCCCAGGCCTCTTCCGCCAGTTCGCGGTCGGCGGCAAGGAACAGAACCGGGTTCGACACGGCCATCTGCTTTTTCGAGCGCACATGCAGCAGCTTTTGTCCGCGGGTGAAATGACCCGAGACGAGGCGTACGAAGGCCACGCGGTCGCGGTGCTTGGGGTCCATGTTCGCTTGCACCTTGAAGACGAAACCCGCGACTTTCTTCTCCTCGGGGGCCACATCGCGCTCAGCGGATTTGAAGACCTCCGGCTCGGGGCCGAATTCGCCGATCCCGTCCATCAGTTCCTTAACGCCGAAGCTATTGATCGCCGAGCCGAACCAGATCGGCGTCAGGTGTCCCTCGAGGAAGCTCTGGCGATCGAAAGCGGGCAGCAACTCGCGCGCCATCTCGACTTCCTCTTTCAGCTTTTCGAGCTGGTCGGCGGGCACATGCTCGGCCAGTTTCGGGTCGTCCAACCCGCTGATCTTGATCGATTCCGCCACCTTGTTGCGATCGGCGCGATCCATCAGCTCCAGCCGGTCGTGCAGCATGTCGTAGCAGCCGAGGAAATCGCGGCCCATCCCGATCGGCCAGCTGGCAGGCGCCACGTCGATCGCGAGGTTTTCCTGAATTTCGTCGATGATCTCGAACGTATCCCGGCTCTCGCGGTCCATCTTGTTACAGAAGGTCAAGATCGGCAGGTCGCGCAGACGGCAGACCTCGAAAAGCTTCCGGGTCTGACTTTCCACGCCCTTCGCGCCGTCGATCACCATGATCGCCGCATCGACCGCCGTCAGCGTCCGGTAGGTATCTTCCGAGAAATCCGAGTGGCCGGGCGTGTCGACGAGGTTGTAGCGGAAGTCGCGATACTCGAAGGACATGGCCGAGGCCGATACCGAAATCCCGCGATCCTGTTCCATCTTCATGAAGTCCGAACGCGTCCGTCGCGCCTCGCCCTTGGCACGCACCTGTCCCGCCATCTGAATGGCGCCGCCGAAAAGCAGGAACTTCTCGGTCAAGGTGGTCTTGCCCGCATCCGGGTGCGAGATGATCGCGAAGGTGCGGCGACGGGCGATTTCGGGCGGGAGCGCGGGACGGTTCATCATGCGCGCTCGTTTAGCCTGCCCGCGCGCGCCTTGCAATCGCGGCGATGGGGGGCGCCGGGGTTGTCATGCAGAGGGGGGCTCCGCCCCCGCGCTGACGCGCTCCCCGGGATATTTTGACCAAAGCGAAGTGCAATCCCGCGTGGCCTTCCTCTTGGCGGAAATATCCCGGGGGTGAATTGGCGCAGCCAAGAGGGGGCAGCGCCCCCTCTCGCTCCGTCTGGCTTAGCTCACCAGACCCGGCACCGGCAGCCCGGCCGATTGCCAGAGCAGCACGAAATTCAGCCCCAGCACGATGAGCGCGCCCAGTACGGCGAACCAGAACAGCGGCCCGCGCAAGGCGAATTTGCCCATGATGTCGCTGCGCCGTGCGAAGATCAGCAGTGCGACCATCGGGACGGGCAGGGCGATCGACAGCACCACCTGACTCATCACCAGCGCGTCGGTCGTGTTCACCCCCAGCCAGACGACGACGAAGGCGGGCGCCATCGTGATGACCCGGCGCAGCCAGACCGGGATGCGACGGCGGATGAAGCCTTGCATGATCATCTGCCCCGCCATCGTGCCGACGACCGAGGAGGAAACCCCCGAGGCAATCAGCGAGGTCAGGAAGGCTGCCGCCGCGAACCCGCCCAAGAGCGGCGTCAGCGTGTGATAGGCGGTCTCGATCTCGGCCACTTCGGAATGCCCGCTATGGAAGGCCGAGGCCGCCATGATCACCATCGCCATATTGACCATGCCCGCAATCGCGAGCGCGATGATCACCTCGCGGTTGGAGAACTTCACCAGTCGCGCCTTCTGCACCGGATCACGCGTCAGGGCGCGGTTCTGCGTCAGGCCGGAATGGAGGAAAATCGCATGCGGCATCACGGTCGCACCGATGATGCCCACCGAGATCGTCAGCGCCGTCGCATCTGGCATCGAGGGCGCGAACATCCCCGCCACGGCCCCGGACCAGTCGACCGGCGCCACGAACATCTCGGCGAGGTAGCACGCCCCGATGAGCGCCACGAGCGCACCGATCACGATCTCCATCGGGCGGAAACCGCCGCGCTCGAACATCAAGATTGCATAGGTGACGACGGCGGTGACTCCCATCCCCCAGATCAGCGGCCAGCCGAACAGGAGCGAAAGCCCCAACGCGCCGCCCAGAAACTCCGCCAGATCGGTGGCCATCGCCGCGATCTCCGAGACGATCCACATCGCGATCGTCACGGGTTTCGAGAAATTCTCGCGCGAGAGTTCCGCGAGGTTCTTACCAGTGACGATACCCACGCGCGCCGAGATCGCCTGAAACAGCATCGCAATCAGGTTCGCCCCCAGCACGACCCACAAAAGCGCATAGCCATAGCCCGCGCCCGCCTGAATATTCGTCGCGTAATTGCCCGGGTCCATATAGGCGACCGAGGCGATCACCGCCGGCCCGAAGAACAACAGATACCCGCCGCGCCGGTTGCCCGACAGCACGGCCTCCATCGCCGTGCGGGTGCGGCTCGTCATGTTTTCCTTGCGGGTTAGTTCAGTCATTGGGCCCTCGTTTATGCTGCTCCTGCGAAATGTAGCCTTGGCTACAAGATTCGCAAGTGGCTAATTTTCGTTGACAGCACAACGCGCGCCGCGCGAAGCTTTGCTTGGCATATCGGGCGTGACGGGTTATCCGGTCCGCTCCGGAAATGGCGCCCGACAGGCCCCCGACTGGTACCGAGACCACGACCGTCAAGGCAGGCGAATGACTGACACCGATCCCTCCCAGATCAAGGGGTTCAACCGGGCCCGAGAGCGTGCGGCGCGCGCGCTCTTGGAAGATTATGTCGAGATGATCGCCGATCTGACGGCGGAATTCGGCGAGGCGCGGATTACCGAGATCGCGGCGCGACTCGGGGTGGCCCATCCGACCGCGACGAAAGCCGTGGCGCGGCTCAAACGCGAAGGGCTGGCCGTGTCGCGGCCCTATCGCGGGGTGTTCCTGACGGAGACGGGGGAGGCGCTGGCCGATCAGGTGCGCGAACGCCACCGGACCGTAGTGGCCCTGTTGCGCGCCGTGGGCGTGCCGGAAGAGGTCGCGGAGATCGACGCCGAAGGGATCGAGCACCATGTCTCGTCCCGCACGCTTGAAGCGTTCGAGGCCTTCCTCGCGTCAAAGGCTGGCAAATAGCTCCGACAGCCGCTCGGCCTCGCCCGCAAGACCCCAGGGCGCGTTCACGATAAACATCCCAGAGCCGATCATGCCGTGGCCTTCGCGCGCGGGCGGGAATCGCACCTCATGGCTCTGCGCCTCGGGGAAATCGCGGCGCAGGGTGCGGACCATCGTCTCGTGTGCGCCCGAGGCCAGCATCGGATACCAAAGCGCGATGATGCCGACGTTCCATTTTTTCGCGATATGGCCGATCAGCTTCGGCATCGCCGTGTAGTCGGCCTTCTCCTCGAAGCTCGGATCGATCAGCATCATCCCGCGACGCGGGGTGGGGGGCGTAAGCGCCAGCGCCATCTCGCGCCCGTCGGCCTTGTGCGGGACCGCGCCGCTTCGCCGCATGGCCGTGCGCAGGGCGGAAAATTCCTGCGGGTGCAGTTCACATAGCTGAATCGTGTCCATCGGCCGCAAAAGCGCTTGTGCCACCAAAGGCGAACCCGGATAGGCCTGCGCCCCGTGTTGCGCCCGCACAGCGGCCAGCGCGCGCATGTAGGGATGATCGGGCGCGAACCAGCCCAAGCCTTCCACCCGCGCAATCCCGGCCGCCGCCTCGCCGGTCTTCGCGGCCTCCGCCCCGTCGAGCGCATAAAGCCCGCGCCCGGCATGGGTTTCGAGATAGCTCAGCGGCTTGTCCTTGCGCGTCAGGTAATCGAGCGCAGACGCAAGCAGCGCGTGCTTGTGCACATCGGCCAGATTTCCGGCGTGATAGGCGTGTTGGTAAGACAGCATTGGTTCGGTCTCCTTGCGCCCTTCCTGCCGTTCACTGCGCGCGAGGGCAATGCCGTTCTTCTTGGCCGAAATATCCCGGGGGCGCGCGAAGCGCGCGGGGCAGCGCCCCTCCATCGTGTCAGCCTGTCGGAGAGTAAAAGAAAACGGCGGCGCCCAGGGAGGAGGAGGGGCGCCGCCGTCTCTTTTCTGCCGTCAGGTCTCAGGGAGGAGGAGAGAGACCCTTCGGCACTGTCGACACCGCTTCAGGGAGGAGGAGGAAGCGGCGTCACACCCTCGGGTCCAGGGAGGAGGAGAGGACCCTCGGTATTTTGTGGCGGCACCCTCAGGGAGGAGGAGGAGAGTGCCGCCGAAACGATCGGCCCAGGGAGGAGGAGAGGGCCTTTCGTATCACATTGGACCTGTCGGCCCGGATATCAAGTGCTGCACTGCAGCATGCGACAGCCTGTCGCAGCTTTCCGCCGGTGATAGGCGGCGACCTCAGGGAGGAGGAGAGAGGTCGCCGCCTGCTCGGCGCGGATCTCTCAGGGAGGAGGAGAGAGAGATCCGGGCAGCTCGGATCCGGCATCGCAGCGTCGCGCCGCTTGAGGCCGGTATGTTTGGTGTGGCGGCGCTCTCAGGGAGGAGGAGAGAGAGCGCCGCCGCAGTCCTGAGCCCCAGGGAGGAGGAGAGGGGCTCGGGAAGCGAATTACTTGCCGTATGCGGCCTCGTAGGCCACGCGGGTGATCATCGAGCTGTGCAGCCCGAGGTCGTTCAGCTCGCGGCTGTTGAGCGAGCGCAGTTCGTTGAGCGTCTGGCGATACACCTTGCGGCGGGCCAGGGCTTCGGTCAGTTTCGATTTCAGCGCGGCGAAGCCGCCTTCGTTCAGTTGGATGTCTTGTACGAGTGCCATCGTTTCAGCCTCATCTATCTACTTGCGAGGGCCGCTGCCGGTTCCAGCTTGTCGGCCCGAATTCGTTACTTCGTGTTCCGTCGTTGGGCTAAAGATGGCGCTAATGCTGCGACTGCACAATGCCGGGAAGCCTCATTGCCGCCATGCAGAAAATGCATGAATGATTCTGACCCATTTTCGCGACGCAGACGCAAGATATGTGCGCTTGCCTTGGGGCGTTTGGGGGATTCCTGACCATTTGGGCAGTTCTCGACTTGAACTGCGCGGCAAAAACGCCACAGTTCCGGCCAAATCACGAGCAGTCGGGCCGATGACGGACCCGGGAATGGAGGAATCTGCATGGCTCTGAGCAAGGAAACGGTTCTTGCGACGTTGCAATCGGTGGAAGTGCCGGGCGGCGGGACCGCGATCAGCCGCGATCTCGTGCGCGCGCTTGCAGTGCAAGACGGCGTGGTGCGCTTCGTGCTCGAAGGCGCGCCGCAGCCCGAACTGGAAGCAATGCGCCCGACGCTGGAAACGGCGATCAAGGCGCTCCCCGAGGTGACGAGCGTGACGGTGGTGGTGCCCGCGGGCGCGCCGCGCGGTTTTGGCGGCACCGCTCAGCAATCGCAACAGCGCGGCCCCGCGATCGGCGGGCATCCCAAGCCCCAGCAAGGTCCGCAAAAAGTGCCGGGCGTGAAGAAGATCATCGCTGTCGGGTCCGGCAAGGGTGGCGTGGGCAAATCCACGGTCGCGTCCAACCTCGCCGTGGCGCTGACGCGCGCGGGCAAGAAGGTCGGTCTGCTCGACGCGGATATCTATGGTCCCTCGCTGCCGCGCATGATGGGCGCGAGCAAGCGGCCCGCCTCGCCGGACGGTCAGACGATCCTGCCGCTGCAGGCGCATGGCGTCACGCTGATGTCGGTCGGCCTCATGCTCAAAGAGAGCGAGGCGGTGATCTGGCGTGGCCCGATGCTGATGGGCGCGATGCAGCAGATGCTGTTCCAGGTGAAATGGGACGAATACGGCCCGCTCGACGTGCTGCTGATCGATCTGCCGCCGGGGACGGGGGATGTGCAGCTCACGCTGTGCCAGAAAACCGAGCTGGACGGGGCGATCATCGTCTCGACCCCGCAGGATGTTGCGCTGCTCGATGCGAAGAAAGCGATCGACATGTTCCAGCGGCTGAAAACCCCGATCCACGGGCTGGTCGAGAACATGTCTTCTTATGTCTGCCCGAATTGCGGCCACGAGGCACATCTCTTCGGGCATGGCGGGGTCGCTGCGGAAGCCAAAGCGCTCGGGCTGCCCTTCCTCGGTGCGCTGCCTGTCGATCTGGATGTGCGGCTCGCCGGCGATGCGGGCACCCCGATTGCGGCGAGCGAGGGGCCGGCGGCCGAGGGCTATGCCGCTCTTGCGCAGGGGCTGGTCGACCGCGATCTGATCTGACCTCGGGACCAAGGTCACATTTGGAAAGGCGCCCGATCCGGGCGCCTTTTTTCTGGTCACAGGGGTGTTATGGGAAATCATGGCACCTTTCATGGAACTTCACGGGAGCGTAGAAGGCATGTGAGCGGAGATTCGCCATTATACTGGGCGGAATCACGCGCGCTTCACGCGTCCTCGCGCAAAATCACCCTGTGGTGAGCGCTGAAATCAGTGGTGTCGCGGGTTCAAATTGCGGCTCAAAAACCACAGGTTCCGCATTGGGCGAAAATTTTTGGGATTTTACGGGAAGCTCTGACGGCTCCGGTTTTTCTACCATATATAGTAAATCTACGTCATGCTTTCGCTAGGTGTGGTCCGATCTCGGCGCAACACCTTGTAATGAAGTCTCCTCCCGAACAACATATGCCCAGTATTCGGCAACTTTTTTCTTGCGTGCCATGAATTCCCATGGCATCCCTAATTCATCGGAAGCGAAGACAAATAGAGGCACTAAGACCTCACGGCGAAATGCAGGTTTCATACAGGCCATCGCTTCACGAAAACAAAGAGATCCGGCGCGCGAGCGAGCAGATATCCCCATCCCCCCAGGTGGCGCGTGCAGTCGGACATACCCAGTAATGGGAACGAGGGCGGCGGATTGGGCAGTGGCAGCAGCCCAATCCGCTGTTTTCATTTCGGGCCCCGCCCGGCGGGACAGGTGATAGGAGCGCGCTTTGGCGGGCATGTTCATAGGCGAATACACTTTCAAGGTGGACAGTAAGGGTCGCGTGTCGATCCCCGCGCTGTTTCGTCGTGAGCTGGAAGAGGGCGACCCCGAGCGCCCGAACAAAGATCGCCCCCGCATGGTCATCGTCTACGGTGCCGACACCCAGAAAATGCTCCAGATCTACACGCAGGCCGCCTTCGAGGCGCTGGCCGCCGATATCGCGGCGCTGCCGCGCGGCTCTAAGCAGCGCACGATCCTGCAGCGGATGGTTCTGTCCAAATCGCACCCGACCGAAGTCGATCCCGATGGCCGCCTGGTTCTCCCGGCGGCTTTGCGCACGAAGATCGGTCTCGACAAGGAGGCCTATTTCTCCGGCGTGGGCGAGACCTTCGAGATCTGGAACCCCGAGACCTTCGCCGCTGCCGATGAAGCCAATATCGATCAATGGATCGAGGAGCAGGGCGAAGATTTCGACCCGCTCAGCCTATTGTCGCAGGGGTGAGCCATGACGGATCGGGACGCCCTGCCAGACGCCCCCCACGTCCCGGTTTTGCTGCGGCCGCTCCTTCGGGCGGTCGCGCCTGTCTCTGGGACCTGGCTTGACGGAACCTTCGGCGCGGGCGGTTATGCGCGCGGATTGCTGGAGGCGGGCGCCGACAAGGTGATCGGCGTCGACCGCGACCCGGCCGTGTTCGAGATGGCCGAGGCGTGGCGCGGCGAGTATGGCGACCGGCTGGAGCTGGTCGAGGGCACCTTCTCCGAACTCGATACCTATAGCGACGAATTGCTCGACGGCGTGGTGCTGGATCTTGGCGTCTCCTCGATGCAGCTCGATCAGGCGGATCGCGGGTTTTCTTTCATGCGCGACGGGCCGCTCGATATGCGGATGTCGCAGGAAGGGCCTTCGGCGGCCGATCTGGTGAATGAGACGGACGAAGCCGAACTCGCGGATATCCTTTATCAATATGGCGAGGAGCGCGCCTCGCGCCGGATCGCCAAGGCTATTGTCGAAGCGCGCAAGACCCAGCCTTTCGAGACCACACAGCAGCTGGTCAAAGTGATCGAGCGCTGCCTGCCGCGCCCGAAACCGGGGCAGAGCCATCCCGCCACGCGCAGCTTCCAGGGGCTGCGCATCGCGGTGAACGACGAATTCGGCCAGCTCATCGAGGGGTTGGAAGCCGCGGAGCGCGCGCTGAAACCCGGCGGGCTTCTGGCTGTGGTCAGCTTCCATTCGCTCGAAGACCGGGTGGTGAAGCGCTTCTTTGCGGCGCGCTCGTCGACGGGCGGGGGCGGGTCGCGCCACGCGCCGGTTCAGCAAACCCTTGATCCCGCGTTTGAGATTACCGTCAAAGGCGACGGGCCCGACGCAGAGGAGCTGGCTGAAAATCCGCGTGCACGCTCGGCCCGGCTTCGGGTGGGACGGCGCACGAATGCGCCTGCGGGCAAGGCCGATCGCACGCAATTGGGGCTTCCGAAGCTCGTCACCGGGGAAAAGAAGGGGAAACGCCGTTGAGACTGCTTGCCTATCTTGCCGCCTCCGCCTGTGTCCTCGCGCTCGCCTTCTGGGCCTATCACGTCAACTACGACACGCAGGACCGGATCGACGAGCTGCGCGACCTCAACCGGGAAATCGCCTCGCTCAACGAGGGGCTGTCCGTGCTCAACGCCGAATGGGCCTATCTCAACCGCCCGCAGCGCCTTCGCGAACTGGTCAATCTCAACTTCACCTCGCTGCGTCTCCTGCCGATGACGCCCGAGCAATTCGGGACCGTGGCGCAGATCGCCTATCCGACGCCGCAGGCCGATGATGCAGACGCGTCGAACGCCGATTTGTCCGGCCTGTCCGACCCGATCGAGGTCAAGGCCGATCCTGAGGGAGGGAACTGATGCGCACGCCCCTTCGTCCCCTTGCCCGTATTCTCGACGCCCGCGAAAAGGGTGAGAATCCCGACGCGATCGAACGCGAGAACCGCCGTCTGCGCGGCGAGGCCACCCGCGACAAAGCGCGTCAAAGCGCCGAGGGCCGCCTGCTGGTCATGTCGGTGATCTTCCTCGCGGCCTTCCTGACGGTGGGGCTGCGCATGGGCTCCTTCGCCGCCGCGCGCCCCGAAGAGCCGCAGACCGATTCCACGACCGAGCAGATTCACGCCCAACGCGCCGATATCGTCGACCGCAAGGGCAGGGTGCTCGCGACCAACCTGCTGACCCACTCGCTCTATGCACAGCCGCCGATGATGATCGACCCGCTAGGCACCGTGGACAAGCTGGTGAAGATCTTCCCCGATCTCGACCGCGAGCGGCTGAAGAAGGATTTCACCGGTCATCGCAAATTCGTCTGGATCAAGCGCCGCATCAGCCCCGAGCAGATGCAGGCGGTCCATGATATCGGCGATCCCGGCCTTCTGTTTGGTCCGCGCGAGATGCGGCTTTATCCCAACGGCCACCTCGCCTCGCATATCCTTGGCGGCGCGCGCTACGGCACCGAGGGCGTGAACTCGGCCGAGATCCTCGGCGTGGCCGGGATCGAGAAGGAATATGACAAATGGCTGCGCGATCCGGCCAATGGCGGGCAGCCGCTGAAGCTCTCGCTCGATCTGACCGTGCAGTCCGCGCTCGAAGACGTGCTCTCGGGCGGCATGAAGCTAATGAATGCCAAGGGCGCAACGGCGGTGCTGATGAAGGTTCAGACCGGCGAGATCGTCGCGATGGCGAGCCTGCCCGATTTCGACCCCAACGACCGGCCCGCGCCGCTTCTGAAAGGCGATCCCTCCGACAGCCCGCTGTTCAACCGCGCGGTTCAGGGGATGTACGAGCTGGGCTCCACCTTCAAGATTTTCGCTGTGTCTCAGGCGATGCAGGACGGTCTGGTCACGCCCGAGACGATGATCGACACCAAGGGGCCGCTGCGCTGGGGCAAGTTCCGCATCCACGATTTCCACAATTACGGCAAGCAGTTGTCGGTCACGGATGTGATCGTGCACAGCTCGAATATCGGCACTGCGCGGATCGTCCAGAAGATCGGCCCCGAGAAGCAGCGCGAATTCCTCGGCAAGCTGGGCCTTCTGGAGCCCTCGCCGGTGGAGCTGATCGAGGCGCCGACGGGCCGCCCGATTCTGCCGAAGAACTGGTCGGAGCTGTCCGCGATGACCATCGGCTACGGCCACGGTCTCTCCGACAGCCCGCTGCAGCTCGCAACGGCCTATGCGACGATCGCCAATGATGGGCGGCGCGTGCTGCCGACGCTGATCGCCAACGGCGGTCCGCGCAAGCCGCATAAGCAGGAATTCGGGGCCCCCGAAGGCGCGCAGGTCGTGTCTCCGGCGGTGGCCCGCAAGGCGCTGGCGATGATGCGCGCCGTGGTGACGCGCGGTACGGCGAGCTACGGCAATGTCGCGGGCTATCAGGTCGCGGGCAAGACCGGCACCGCCGACAAGCCCGATCCGCAGGGCGGCTATTACGACAAGAAGGTGATCTCGACCTTCGCGGGCGTCTTCCCTGTGACCAACCCCGAATATGTGCTGGTTCTCACGCTGGACGAGCCGACGGATACCTCCGGCGACACGCCGCGTCGCACCGCGGGCTGGACCGCCGTGCCGGTCGCTGCCGAGACGATCCGCCGTGTCGCGCCGCTTCTGGGCCTGCGCCCCGAACCGACCACGCCCGACACGCTCGACGGCATCAGCCTCGTCAAGAAAGACTGACCTTTCCGGGCTGGCAGCGGGTCTCGCGCCACGCGCATGAACTCGCGCAAAGAGACCGGGGGAAGGGCCTGTCGCCTTGACCTCGCAGACGCGTCGCCGGATAAGTGCGGCAAGCTGAATGAAGGACGGATACGATGGCTGCGGGCACCAAAATGCTGAGCGAATTGGGGCTGACGCCGCTGCAAGGCGCAGACTGCGCGATCTCGGGGCTGTCGGTCGACAGTCGGCAGGTCAAGCCGGGCCATCTCTTCGCGGCTTTGCCGGGCACCCAAATCCACGGGGCCGAGTTCATCCCCTACGCATTGCGCATGGGCGCGGCCGCCGTTCTGACCGATCGCGCAGGTGAGAAGGCCGCGCGCGAGGCGCTCGAAGGCACCGACACCGCCATTGTCATCACGCAAGATCCGCGTCAGGCGCTGGCCTTCGCAGCGGCGCTGTGGTTCGAGCGCCAGCCCGAGACCCTGATCGCGGTGACCGGCACCAACGGCAAGACCTCGGTGGCCACCTTCACCCGCCAGATCTGGCAGCTTATGGGGTTCGAGGCCGCGAATATCGGCACAACCGGCGTGGAAGGCAGCTATTCCGCCCCATCGCCGCATACCACGCCCGAGCCGATCACCCTGCATCGCCTGCTCTCGGATATGGCGGCCGTCGGCGTGACCCATGCCGCGATGGAGGCCTCGTCCCACGGGCTGGCGCAGCGCCGGCTGGATGGCGTGACGCTCTCGGCGGCCGCGTTTACGAATTTCACGCAAGATCACCTCGATTATCATGCGAGCTTCGAGGAGTATTTTGCCGCCAAGGCCGGGCTCTTCACCCGGGTCCTGCCCGAAGACGGGGCGGCGGTGATCAATCTCGACGATCCCAAGGGTGAGGAACTGGCGCGCTATATCACTGCGCGCGGTCAGGAACTGATCGGGATCGGCCATACCGAGCAATGCGAGATGCAGATCCTCGGCCAGCGATTTGATGCGACCGGGCAGGATGTGCGCTTCTCGTGGGAAGGCTGGACGCAGATGACCCGCCTGCCGCTGATCGGCGGGTTCCAGGCGATGAACGTGCTCACCGCGGCGGCGCTCGCCATCGCCTGTGGTGCCGACCCCGAGGACGTCTTCGCGACGCTGCCGAAGCTCTCGACCGTGCGCGGGCGGATGCAACTCGCCGCGACCCGCGACAATGGCGCGACGGTTTTCGTCGATTACGCCCATACGCCCGACGCGGTGCAGACCGCGCTCAAGGCGCTGCGCCCGCACGTGATGGGACGCCTGATCGCCATCGTCGGCGCGGGCGGCGATCGTGACGCGACCAAGCGCCCGCTGATGGGGCAGGCGGCGGCTGAGAACGCCGATATCGTCATCGTCACCGACGACAACCCGCGCTCCGAAGACCCCGCGACGATCCGCGCCGCCGTGCTGGAAGGCGCGCCCAAGGCGATGGAAGTGGGCGACCGGGCCGAGGCGATCCTGCGCGGCGTCGATCTTCTTCAGCCGGGCGATGCACTGCTGGTGATGGGCAAGGGCCACGAGAGCGGCCAGATCATCGGCTCTGACACCTATCCCTTCGACGATGCCGAGCAGGCCTCGGTCGCCGTCGCCGCGCTGGACGGAAAAATCTGATGGCCGTTCTCTGGACCTCGAGCGACGCGGCCGCCGCGACCGGTGGCGAAGCCACGCAAACCTTTGCCGCGACCGGGATCTCCATCGATACCCGGACGATTCATCCGGGCGATCTGTTCGTAGCACTCAAAGACGTGCGCGACGGCCATGACTACGTGCGCCAAGCCCTCGACAAGGGCGCAGCGGCGGCGCTGGTCAGCCGCATCCCCGAGGGCTGCTCGAAGGACGACCCGCTGCTGATCGTGGATGACGTCCTCGCAGGCCTAGAGGCTTTGGGACGGGCAGGGCGCGCACGTGCGCGGGCCCGCGTGCTCGCCGTGACCGGTTCCGTCGGAAAGACGTCGAGCAAAGAGATGCTGCGCGCCGTCCTCTCCGCCCAAGGCACCGTCCACGCCGCCGAGGCGAGTTTCAACAATCATTGGGGCGTCCCGATCACGCTGGCGCGCCTGCCGCAGGACGCCGATTTCGCTGTGATCGAGATCGGTATGAGCAACCCGGGCGAGATCGCGCCGCTGGCGAAGATGGCGCAGCCCCATGCCGCGATGATCACCACCGTCGCGCCGGCCCATCTGGCCGCTTTCGACAGCATCGAGGGCATCGCGCATGAGAAAGCATCGATCTTCGAGGGGCTCATCGACGGCGGCATCGCGATCGTGCCGTCCGGTCTTGAGGTTTCCGACATTCTGCGCAAGGCCGCCCAGCAGGCCGGAACCATGGTCAGCTTCGGTCCCGAGCCGGGCTCGGATTACCGTCTGATCGACGCCCGCATCGCGGGCGACGCGACCGTGGTTCAGGCCGATCACCATGGCACGCAGATCCTGTTCAAGGTGATGACCCCGGGGCGGCATTTCGCGAATAACGCGCTCGGCGTGCTGGCCCTGGCCGAAGCCGCGGGCTGCGATCCGACCATCGCCGCGATGGATCTGGGCAACTGGCAGCCCCCCGCCGGGCGCGGCCAGCGCGAGCGGGTCTATATGGATGTCGTGGACGAGGCCGAGAGCTTCGATCTCTTCGACGACGCGTTCAACGCGAACCCGGCCTCGATGTCGGCAGCTCTCGAGGTTCTGGCAGGCGCCAAGCCGCGCGACGGGGTGGGGCGCACCGCGAAAGGGCGCCGCATCGCGATCCTCGGCGACATGCTGGAACTGGGCGACGACGAGGCGGCGCTGCACGCGGCCATTGCCGATCACCCCGCCATGGCGAAGATCGACCTCGTGCATCTCGCGGGACCGCGCATGGCGGCGCTGCGCGAAGCGCTTCCGCGCGCCAAACGCGGCGAATGGTATGAAAAGGCGGACAAGCTGGCAGAGCGCGCCCGCCACCTGATCGACCCCGGCGACGTCGTTCTGGTCAAAGGATCCAAAGGCTCCAAGGTGAGCGTCGTCGTGAGCGTATTGAAAAAACTCGGCCAGCCCGGCGCGGCCGAGGCCCATAAGGGAAAAGACTAATGTTGTATTGGCTGACTGACCTCTCGGATGGCGGGGGCGTCTTCAACCTGTTCCGCTACATCACCTTCCGCGCGGGCGGGGCCTTCTTCACGGCGCTTCTGGTGGGGTTCATCTTCGGCCCCTGGCTGATCGGCATCCTGCGCCGCACGCAAGGCAAGGGGCAGCCGATCCGCGACGACGGGCCGGAGGGGCATATCTCCAAGGCCGGGACGCCCACCATGGGCGGCATCCTGATCCTGACGGCATTGCTGGTGTCGACGCTTCTCTGGGCGCGGCTCGACAACGGCTATATCTGGGTCGTGCTGATGGTCACCTATGGCTATGCCGCGATCGGGTTCGCCGATGACTACGCCAAGGTGTCGAAGCAAAACACCAAAGGCGTCAGCAGCAAGGCGCGGCTTGCGCTCGGCTTCCTGCTCGCGCTGCTCGCGTCTCTGCTGACGTGGTATCTGCACCCCTCCGATCTGGAAGGGCGTCTGTCGATCCCGTTCTTCAAGGACCTCGTGCTGAACCTCGGCTATTTCTACATCCCCTTCGCGATGATCGTGATCGTCGGCGCGGCCAATGCGGTGAACCTCACCGACGGGCTCGACGGGCTCGCGATCATGCCGGTGATGATCGCCGCGGGCACGCTGGGCGCCATCGCCTATGTCGTGGGCCGCACCGACTTCACTGAATATCTGGGCGTGCAATTCGTGCCCGGCTCCGGCGAGCTGGTGATCTTCACCGCGGCGCTGATGGGCGGCGGTCTGGGCTTCCTGTGGTATAACGCCCCGCCGGCTGCGGTGTTCATGGGCGACACGGGCAGCCTCGCGCTTGGCGGCGCGATCGGCGCGATCGCGGTCTGCACCCAGCACGAGATCGTCCTTGGCATCGTGGGCGGCCTCTTCGTGGTCGAGGCGCTCTCGGTGATCATCCAAGTCGCCTATTTCAAGCGCACCGGGAAACGGGTGTTCCTGATGGCTCCGATCCACCACCATTTCGAAAAGAAGGGCTGGTCGGAGCCCCAGATCGTCATTCGGTTCTGGATCATCTCGCTGATCCTCGCACTGATCGGTCTGGCGACGCTGAAAATTCGCTGAGAATTCCTTCCCGTATACCTCTTATTTAGCGCGTATGCGGGTGCGCGCGAAGTCGCAAAAGGGCGTCGCGGTTCCACCGCGGCGCCCTTGGTTTACGTCACCTTTATTTGAGCGAACCAAAGCGAAATCCACTGGTTGTCTCCCCGAACCGCGACGCGAGACGTCGTAAAAGTTTTAACGAGGAGAACCCGATGACCCGCAAGTTCAACATTATTCTGTCGACGACTGCTCTCGCTGCCACGCTGTCGCTGGGCACTGTTGCCAGCGCTGAAGACGGCGTGACCACCGGTGGCTCGTCCGAAAATGGCCAATATGGCTTGGTCGACTACAAGATGCAGATCGTTCCGAATGACCAGAGCTCCGACGGCACCGCACCCGCGGTCAACGTCACCTCGGGCGGTGATGTCAACAACACCGCTGGCGTCGCAGACGAAAAGGTCGGCGCTGCCATGACCGACCAGACCTCGAATGGCGAAGAGTCGATTCCCGCCGAGAACCAGTTGAACAAAGATGCCGGCATCGTCGGCAACAAGGTCCAGACCGGCGTCAACGATGCAGTCGTGTCCTCGGACGGCGCTGCAATCGGTACGATCGAGAAAGTCATGAACATGGGCGACAGCGACGAAGTCTATGTCCGCACCGACGACACGCTCGACACGACCGTTTCGATGTTCAAGATCACCGTTCCGGCCTCCGAAGTCGGCTCGGGCAAGCTGATGCTGAATGCAAGCCTGTCGGACATTCTCTCGACGCTCGAAAAGCAGCAAGACCAGAAGTCGTAATCTAGCGATCTTCGCTTGAAGAGCCTTTGCGGCGCGCACGGTTCCTCCCCTCCGTGCGCGCCGTTTTTGCATGTCCGGCGACTTGCGCGCTGCGTTCCCCCTTTCCCCTTCGTATTGGTTCAAATATCCCGGGGGTGCGGGGGCTGGCCCCCGCGATAGGACGACGTGATAGAACGACGAAAGACGCGAGGCGGCCCCCGCTGCCCTTGCGCGAGGCGACAGGAGAGACCCATGATCCCGGTGCAGGGCTTTGACGGACAGAAGGTGGCGGTGCTCGGGCTCGGGCGCTCGGGTCTGGCGACGGCGGCCGCGCTGCGCGCAGGCGGGGCCGAGCCGCTGTGCTGGGACGACAGCCCCGAAGGCCGCGCCCGCGCCGAGGAAGCGGGCTATAGCTGCCGCGACCTGACGCGCCACGGCGCTTTCGAGGAGGTCGCAGCCCTGATCGTCTCGCCCGGTATCCCGCATCTCTACCCCAAGCCCAACCAGGTTATTTCGGCGGCGATGGAGGCGGGCGTGCCCGTCGATAACGATATCGGCCTGTTCTTCGCCTCCTGGGCCACTGATGATTTCATGCGCTACGATCAGGCGCCGCGCACGATCTGCGTCACCGGCTCGAACGGGAAATCCACGACGACGGCGCTGATCCATCACATTCTGGAAGAGGCCGGGCGACCGACCCAGATGGCGGGCAATATCGGGCGCGGCGTGCTCGATCTGGAGCCTGCCGAGAATGGCGAAGTGGTGGTGCTGGAGCTGTCTTCCTATCAGACCGATCTGGCGCGCGCGCTGACGCCGGACATCGCGGTCTTCACCAATCTCTCGCCCGACCATCTCGACCGCCACGCGGGCATGGGCGGCTATTTCGCGGCCAAGCGTCGTCTTTTCGCGGAAGGAGGCCCGGATCGCGCGGTGATCGGCGTCGATGAGCCCGAGGGCGTCTATCTCGCCAATCAGATCATGATGGGTCGCAACGATGACCGGCTGATCCGGGTGTCCTCCGCGCGCAAGCTGGGCGACTGGGGCTGGTCGGTCTACGCGCGCAAAGGGTTCCTCAGCGAATGGCGCAAGGGCAAGCAGGTGGCCTCGATCGACCTGCGCGACGTGACCGGGCTGCCCGGTGCGCATAACCATCAGAACGCCTGCGCGGCCTATGCAGCCGTGCGCGCGCTGGGAATTGCGCCGCGGGTGATCGAACAGGCGTTCCATTCTTTCGCCGGGCTTCCGCATCGCAGCCAGACCGTCGCGGAGAAGCGTGGGGTGCGCTGGGTCAACGACTCCAAGGCGACCAACACCGACAGCGCCGCGAAGGCGCTCGAGGCGTTCCCGAATATCCGTTGGATCGCGGGCGGTCTGGGCAAGGAGGGCGGGGTGGCCTCACTGTCCGAACATCTTGGCGCGGTGAAGAAAGCCTATTTCATCGGCCATTCCGCGCGCGATTTCGCGCTGGAACTGGCGGTCGAGCATGAGATTTGCGAAACGATGGAAGCCGCCGTCGCCGCCTGCGCCCGCGATGCCGAAGAGGGCGACACGGTGCTGCTGGCGCCTGCCGCGGCCAGCTTCGACCAATATCCGAATTTCGAGAAACGCGGCGATCACTTCGCCCAACTTGTGGATGCACTGCCCGGCTGAGGGTTGAGCGTCTACGCCGTCCGCTCTCACATCTCGCGAAAACGGCAGTCCCGCTTCGGGGCTGCTGAATGCCCCGCTGCCTCTTCTGTCTCCTTATCCGTACTCGGCCTGTAGCTCGAACGGTGTGGCGTCCTGAACGGCGCCGTTCGTCCTTATGCGCCAAACCTCCGAAACAAGACGAAAATCGCGCCCCGCGTACTGAGTCGCGGCGGCGCCCCAGTTGCATGCTTCGGCAATCAAACGGCGTATCTGGCGTCCAGATTTCGGCATCTCTGACAAGAAATACAATCCTTGGTTGTGATTTTGCGACGCTGAACCGATGTCGCCGCGTCAAAAGGCTCGCAAGCTGGATCTTGGCTGCCCGGCTCAACTGGGGACACGGGGCCAGATTTAAACGCCGGGGTGGGCCGGCATTTCAGAAACGGAGAAAGACCATGAAACTGTTCAAACTCGCTTCGCTGCGTCGTCTGAAGAAGGACGAAGAGGGCGTCACCGTCGTCGAATACGGTCTCGCGCTGGCCATCGCTTTGGCAATCGCGGGCACCGTCTACACTGCCCTTGGCGATGCCGTGGAAACTCAAATGACCAGCGCCACGACCATCATGACTGGCGGCTAAACTTATCTGGCGGTTCGCGATTGGGGGCGGGCCGCCAATATCTTTTCCATTCCACGAAACGGAGAGCGCCATGCGTATCGCATCTTTGCTGACCTTCACCGCAGGACTCGCCGTGGCAGGTGGCTCGGCTTACCTGGCGCGCGATTTCTTCGAGGCGAAATACAAACGCGACCTTGCCGCCGAGCGCGAAGGGCTCGTCGAGGTACTCGCCGCTGCACAGAACATTCCCTTCGGTCAGACCATCGAGGCGCAGAAGCTGACTTCGATCTCCTGGCCGAAAGAGGCGCTGCCGCCGGGTGTCTTTACCGATTACGCGGCCCTTCTGCCCAAAACGGGCGGAGAGCCACGCCGCGCCCGGGCCGAGATCGCGCAGGGCGAGCTTATCCTCGCCTCCAAGGTCTCGAACTACGGCGAGAAGGTCACCATCGTTCAGACCCTCGGCCCGAACAGCCGCGCCATGGCGATCGAGGTCAACGCCTCGAGCGGCGTGGGCGGTTTCGTGACGCCGGGCGACCGCGTCGACGTGATGATGACCCGCGGCAAGAACGAGTCGCTCAAGACCGTGACGATCCTTCAGGACGTTCGCGTCATCGGGGTCGATCAGGAAGCCGATGAAAAGGTGAAAACCCCCGGCGTGGCGCGCACTGTCACCGTCGAGGTCTCGCCCGATCAGGGCCAACGCCTCGCGCTGGCGCAGAAGGCGGGCACGCTGAGCCTGACGCTGCGCACGCTCGACGAGGCCGAGAGCGATCCGCTGCCCTCGATCGGGCTGGCGGATATTCTCAGCGAGCGGTCTGCGAACAAGCTCGAACCCACGCCCGTGCGCACGGTGACGATCCGGCGCGGCACGGAAGTGACCCATACGACGGTCAAGTGAGGCTCGGGGTCGATGGGGCGCATTCAGAACAGCATCCGGCGTTTCGCCCGAGAGGAAGACGGGACGATCCTCGTCTTCTTCGGGATGAGCCTCGTGGTGGTGCTCGGTCTGGTCGCGCTCTCCTTCGATCTGGGCCGGCTCGGCAGCACCCGCTCGGAGCTGCAATCCTTTGCGGATTCGGTGGCGCTTGCAGCGGCGGGCGAGCTTGACGGCAATTCCGACGCGATCACCCGGGCCAATGCGGCCGCGCAACTCATCGTCGACAGCCAGACTTTCGCGACTGGCTCGCAGGTGCTGGGGGCTGCGAACGATGTGACCCTGACCTATCTCAGCGCCCTGCCGGACAGCGATAGCGACGCGACAAACGCGGTGACCACCGATCCGGCGAAGGCCGCCTTCGTGCGCGTCGATGTCGATGAGCGTGAGGTTCAGGGTGTCTTCGCCGCCGCGTTCACCACGATGGGCGGGTATGACGCTTTCGACGGCTCGGCCACGGCTCAGGCGGTCGCGGGGCTCGAAATCCTGGCCTGTGACGTGACGCCCTTGATGTTCTGTGTGCCGCCGGGCTTCGATGCGGAAAAGGATATCGGACAGATGATCCTGCTGCGCTCGGGCGGGGGCGGCGACGCCGCTTGGGGGCCGGGCGATTTCGGGTTCCTCGATCCGAACGGCGCGAAAATCGATGACGAAGGGCCTTGCGCCAAGAAATCCGGCGCGCAGCTCGACGCCTGCCTGCTCGGCGCCGTCAGCAAGATCACTCAATGCTTCAACCAGCGTGGCGTCGATCTCGAGCCGGGCCAGAAGGAAGGGCGCAACGCGGCGATCTTCAACGTGCGCTTCGACATGTATCAGTCGATCATGAACGGGCTGAGCAACGATCCCGATTACGCGCCCGCGCCGAATGTCATCAAGGGGATCGTCGCCGCCAATCCGAGCGGGAAGGATGGCACGACGTCGAATGGCGGCGGAAAAAACACCTGCATCAAAGAAAATGAAGAGCTTTCGCCCGACACGGTCGGCCTGCCGCGTGACGATTGCTTCATGGAGGGGGCCGCTGAGCCCTGCGGTCGCTTCGGCGATGGCGACTGGTCGCAGGGCCGCATCACCTACATGCAGAAGAATTACGGCATCGACATCACGGCAGAGGGTGCCACGGATCCCTTCGCCGACGCCGAAACCCGCTATGACCTCTATCTTGCCGAAATCGCGGCGGCGGCTGGCGGCGACATCCTCTCGGGACGCGCCGAGACGGGCCTGCCGAGTTGCGCGCCCGCGGCCGCCCCCAATGCCGACCGACGCGTGCTGATCGTCGCGGGCATCGATTGCAGCGCGGAGACGGGCACGGTTATCAAGGGCGCGGCGTCTGGCGTGCCGGTGAAGGAATTCGTCAAAGTCTTCCTGACCGAACCGGTGGGCGAAGACGGATCGAGCCCGCCGACGATGGATATCTGGGGCGAAGTGATCGGGTCGGCCAGCAATGGCGACCAAGAGGAACTGGGCACGGGCGGCATGGTCCGCGACGTCGTCCAGCTTTACCGGTGAGCGCGATGCGGTGGTTTCGCGCATATCGCCTCCGCGCCCCGCGCCGCATCTGGCGCAACGACGAGGGCGCGCAGCTGGTGGAATTCGCGCTGGTGCTGCCGCTGATGCTCATCCTCTTCGCGGCGATCATCGAGAGCGGGCGGATGTTTCTTGCCTATCAGACGGTGATCGGCGGGGTGCGCGATGCAAGCCGTTACCTCGCCCGGATCACCCCGCGCAGCATCTGCGAAACCGGCGGCAGCGTCGATGATCAGGCTGAAACGCTTGCCGGGATCGTCGGCAATGCGATCACCGGCGGCAGCGTTCTGGGGGGCGGGATCACCGTCACGACGGTCGAGCCGAGCCTCGATTGCATCGAGGGCAGCTATCGCTTCGGGGATGCGCCGATCGTCGAAGTGGCGGCGAATGTCACGATCACCTTCCCCTTCGCCGGTCTCTTCACCCTCATTACACCCACGACGCTCGGCACCGTCACCACGACGATCGCCGACCAGAACCGGGTCTTCGGCTCATGACCGGGCCGCTCGCATATCACGCGCGCGCACTGCGCCGCTTCCTGCGCGACGAGGAGGGCGCGACCCTTGTCGAGTTCTCGCTGGTCTTCGGCCTCTACCTGCTGGTGTTCTTCGGGCTTCTCGATTTCGGGCGTCTGGCCTTTCACTATGTGAATATGCAGCGTGGGTTGCAGGTCGCGGCGCGAGTGGCAGCGGTACGTCCGGCGGCATGTGCCGGCGTGCCGGAGACGAATGAGCGCGGCGTGACGCCGAAAGACGAGACCGAGCCGCAATTCGGCACGAATTGCAGCGCCAAGAGCTGGGTCTGCGCGGCGCCCGCCACGGTGAGCTGCTCGGGCGCGACGACGAATGCGACAGTGGCCGAGATCTGGCCGATCGTCGCCCCGGCGCTTCCCAACGGCTCGACCGCTGCGAACCTGTCCTTCAGCTATTCCTACGATTCCGAGCTTGGATTTCTCGGCGGGCCCTATGTGCCGATGGTCACCGTCGAATTGCAGAATGTGAGCTTCCAATTCGCGACGCCGCTGGGCGCGCTGGTGGGGCTCGTGACCGGCACTGCCGATGAAAATCTTGATGCAGATATCGCCTTCCCGAGCATGAGCACGTCGATGCCGGGCGAGGATCTCGCGCAGGGCGCGGGAAGCTAAAGCAAGGGGAGACATGAAATGACCCGTAGAACCAAACCGATATTCCTGGTGCCCGAGCCGAGCGCGCGCGACCTTGCCGCGCCCGCCAAGCGCCGGCTGACCTTTTCCGCCGAGGCCGAGCGTCTGACGCATGCGCGGGCGCCCGACGAGGAGGGGCAGGTCATCGCGGTCGCGCGCAGCCGCGGCGGGATCGGGGCCACGATGCTGGCGGTGAATCTCGCCCATCAACTGGCGGCCCAAGGGGTGAAGAAAGGTCAGGCGCCGCGCCGCGTCGGGTTGATCGACCTCGATCTGCAATTCGGCATGGTCGCGGGCTTCCTCGATCTCGATCCGAGCCCGGCGCTCTACGACATGGCACGGAGCGGGGCGGTGCCGGACGAGACCTTCCTCGATCAGTCGCTCCAACATTCGAAAGACGGGCTCGAAGTGCTCTGCGCCCCCGCCGCTTTCGCGCCGCTCGGGGCGCTCGGCGCCGATCAGGTCACCGAACTCATCACGCTGATGCAGGCGCGGTGCGATTACGTCGTCGTCGATCTGCCGCATGCGCTGATCGACTGGGTTTCGCCGGTGCTGGCGCGCGCGTCTCTGATGTATCTGGTGACCGATCTCGCGGTGCCCTCGCTGCAGCAGGCACGCCGCCTGATCGACGCCTATCACGAGGAGAACCTCGCGCTGGAGATCGAGGTGGTCGTGAACCATCAAAGCCGTCCGCTGATGCGCTCGCGGGTGCAGCAGGAGGCGGCGAAGGCGCTCGATCGCGATCTGAGCCACTGGCTGCCCGATGACCCGCGCGCCGCCAAGGAGGCTGCCGATCGCGGCGTACCTCTCGCGCGGATCGGGCGGCGCTCTGCGCTGTCGAAAGCGATTGCCGGTCTGGCGAAGGGGCGGCTCGCACAGAGCGCAGCCCGGACGAATTGAGGGGGAGCACGAGATGTTTCGCAATTTCACGGATCGCGGGTCGAAACCGACCGAGACCGAAAAGGTGATCCCGCTCGGCAAGCCCTATGCGGGCAGCCCTCCGAAAGACGCGCGCGAGATGGCCGCACAGCAAGTTACGCCCAAACCGCCCGCGGCAGAGGTCGACGAAGACGCGCAGCGGCGAGCGCTGGAACTGAAAAGCCGCCTGCATGACGCGCTTCTGGACCGGCTCAACCTGTCGATGCTCGACAAGGTCGTGCCCGAGGAGCTGCGCCGCGAAGTGGCGGCGCTGGTGAGCGAAGAGCTGCGCGACGCGAAAACCCCGTTGCGCGCGGAGGAGTTCAAGACACTGGTCGACGAGCTTCTCAACGAGGTCCTGGGGCTTGGTCCGCTGGAGCCGCTGCTGGCCGACCCGTCGATCAACGACATTCTCGTCAATGGCTGCAACCGCGTCTTCGTCGAGCGTCACGGCGTCCTCGAGCGCACGGCGGTACGCTTCCGCGACGAGCGCCACCTGCTGCGGATCATCGACAAGATCGTCTCGCGGGTGGGGCGCCGGATCGACGAGAGCAACCCTTGGGTCGATGCGCGTCTCGAAGACGGCAGCCGCGTGAACGCGATCATCCGGCCCTGTGCGATTGACGGGCCGAGCCTGTCGATCCGCAAATTCGCGCGCCAACCCTATACGATGGAGCGGCTTGTCGAGACCGGGATGATGACGGGGGCTGCGTCGCGGTTCCTCCACGGGCTGGTGCATGCCCGCAAGAATATCCTGATCTCGGGCGGTACCGGCTCGGGCAAGACGACGCTCTTGAACGCGATTTCGGCTGCCATCGACCCGCGCACGCGGATCGTGACGATTGAGGACGCCGCCGAATTGCAGCTGCAACAGGAGCATGTGGTGCGGCTGGAAACCCGCGCGTCCAATCCGAACGGGCAGGGCGCGGTGATCCAGCGCGATCTGGTGAAGAACGCGCTGCGGATGCGCCCCGACCGGATCATCGTAGGCGAGGTGCGCGGCTCGGAAGCCTTCGACATGTTGCAGGCGATGAACACGGGCCATGACGGCTCGATGACCACCGTCCACGCCAATTCCGCGCGCGACGCTCTGGGACGGATCGAGCAGATGGTGACGATGATCGGCCTCGACATGCCGCTCAACGCGATCCGCTCGCAGATCGCCTCCGGCCTCGACATCGTCGTGCAGATCGCGCGCATGTCCGACGGTCGCCGCCGGGTGCTCTCGATCTCCGAGATCACCGGGCAGGAAGGCAATATCGTGATGATGCAGGACATCTTCACCTTCCGCAAAACCGGCACCTCCGCCGATGGCGTGATCGAGGGCGAGTTCACCGCCACCGGCCTGCGTCCGCGCTGCCTCGAAGACCTGATCGCGGCAGGCGTCGCGGTCGATCCGTCCGATTTCAAGATGCGGGGGAACTGAGCCATGTGGGAGATCATCGAAAAGGACCTCGCCGCCTATATCGCCTATAGCGGCATCGCGCTTGGCGTTCTGCTGGCGCTGACCGGCGGGCTGCACCTGCTCAACCGCACCGAGACCAGCGGTGAGGCGAAAAGCCGTCGGATGAAGATGATCGCGAAAGGGCGCGACACCGAGGAGATGCTCGCACTGCTCAAGCCCAACCCGCGCAAGGGCTGGATCGCCCGGCTGCCGAAGCGGTTCGACCTGCCGCGTCTGCTGCATCGCGCGGGCTTTCGGATCGGGCCGGACAAGTTTCTGCTGATCTGTGCCGCGCTTGCGATCGGGAGTTTCGTGCTGGCGCTTGCCCCGCTAGGCCCGTTGCGGGCGGCTTCGGCCGCGCTGACGATCGGGCTGGCGCTACCCTTCATGATCCTGCGCTCGCGGGCGACGCAACGGATGAAAGTGCTGACGAGCCAGCTGCCTGATGCACTCGACATGCTCGCGCGAGGTCTGAAGATCGGCCATCCGCTGAATATGTCTATCGGCGCCGTGGCCGAGGAGATGCCCGATCCGATCGGCACCGAATTCGGCATCATCTTCGATCAGGTGACCTATGGCGAAGACCTGCCCGACGCGGTGCTGGAATTCGCCGAGCGGGTGGGGCTGGAAGACGCCGACTATCTCGCAGCTAGCATCGGTATCCAGCACGGCACGGGCGGCGATCTCGCCCGCGTGCTCGAAGTGCTGGCGGCGACGACGCGGGGCCGGATCTCGATGCGACGCAAGATCCGCGCGATCTCGGCGGAGGGGCGCGCCTCGGCGTGGTTCCTGACCGCGCTGCCGTTCATCATGTTCGGCTTCACCTCGGTGATGTCACCAAATTACTACGGCGAAGTCGCCGATCACCCGATGTTCCGCACGATGGCGATCATCGTCGTCACGCTGATCATCCTGAATGCCGTGGTGCTGCGCCGTCTGGTGCAGTTCCGGATCTGAGCCGGGGAGAGAGACCATGTTGATGACAGGGATCGAGGATTTCGCGCTTCGGATGGGCATCGCGCCCGAGACGCTTCTGGCCGCCGGGATCGGCTTCGGCCTGCTGCTTCTGATAGTCGGGCTTCAGGCCGCCTTCCAGCGCGACCGCGCCGCCGAGCGCATTGCGGCCATCGGCGGGTCGAAAACGGGGGGACGCGCCGAGCACGGCTATCTCAAGGCACCGGAGGCACGTCCGGGCCAGATCCTGAAGGCCTTCGTGCCCGCCGACCGCCAGACCCGCTCCAAGCTGGAACGCAAACTTGCGCAGGCCGGGCTGTCCGGGGCCAGCGCATTGCGCCGCTTCACCCTGGTCCGGATCGCGCTGGGGATCGGCCTGCCGGGTATTTTCATGGGGCTTCTGTTTGCCGCGCGCAGCCCCGAAATAGGCCTGCCGATGGGGCTGGATGCCCGTCTCGGCAGCCTGAGCGGCATGGCGACCTATCAGATCCTGACCGGGCTCGTCGCAGGCGGCTATCTGCTGCCGCTGATGTGGCTCAACAGCCGGATGCGCGAGCGGCGGCTGCGGATCGAAGAGAGTTTCCCGAACGCGCTCGATCTGATGCAGGTCGCGATCGAGAGCGGCATGGGGTTCGATGCGGCGATGACCCGCGTGGGCAACGAGCTTGCGGAGACGTCGCCGGAGATTTCCTTCGAGTTCCTCTCGGTGCAGCGTCAGGTTCAGGCCGGGCGCGAGCGCGAGGCGGCACTGCGCGACATGGCCGACCGGACCGGGGTCGAGACCGTGCGCGCCTTCGCCAATGTCGCGAGCCAGTCGCTGCGCTTCGGAGCCTCGATGGCGCAGGCGTTGACCACCTATGCCGCCGATCTGCGCGGTATCCGCGAGATGCGGGCCCAGGAAAAGGCCAATCGCCTGCCGGTGCAGATGTCAGGGGTTCTGGCCTCGCTGATGCTCCCGGCGCTGATCCTGATCGCCGTTGGCCCGGTGGTGATTCGCTATTTCGTGAATTACGCGCAGTAAATCGAATCGTTTCCAAATTCGATCTTTTCCCAAAGCATTGTTTACGGACAATTTTTTCGGCCGAAATGTCGACTTAAATGCCGAATATGCAACCTTTGATTGCAGTGGGTATCAATAGAATCATCCACAGGAGGCTGTGGATATAGTCCAAATGGCTAGCTTAGGAATTAACGCATTTAGGGGTTACGCTTAGAGATGGTCTACGCGCTGTCACGCACATAAGTGGGCCACATATAATAGTTTCTGGGGATGGTGGGGACCATGCGGGACTATGGGACAGCCGGGGCTTCGCCCGGGCAAGAGCGCGCTATCGAAGCGGGCATGATTGGGGCCGTTGCACAGTGGTGTGAGTGTCTGCACGGGACGAACCCGCTGCGCACGGCGTTGAGATATCTGACCGACAGTATCGGGGCCGAGGCCGTCATATTGGCGCGCTATCCGCGAGATGCGGGCGCATCGGCACGGGCGTTGGTCCATGACAGGGCGCGATCCGGCTGCCGGATCCCGCTGGAGCAAAGCTTCGCAGGCGATCTGCTTGGCGATTATCTCGACAAGGCCAAACGGGGCTCGACCTGGTATCGCTCGATGCAGGACGAGGACGTGCCGCAGGCGGTCGCCTCGGCACTGGCGCGGCGCAACCTTGTCGAAATGGTCGTTATCCCGCTCGAGATCAGCGATCGCTGGGTCGATACGCTGGAGTTGCATTTCACCGAAAAGCTGCGCCAGTATCAGCAAGCGGTGCTGACCACGCTCGGCGATACGCTGAGCCGCACCTGGCACAACCGCGCCCGGGGCATGTTCACCGAGACCTTGCTGAAATCCGCCGCCAAACAGGCCGCGCCGCTCATCGGCTCGCCGATCCTGAGCGCGGACAACCCGGCGCGTCTGAGCCGTTCGGAATATCGCGTCTGCCTGCTGCTGCGCCACGGCCAGTCGCCCGATCAGATGCTTGCAGAGCTGGGGATCAAGGAATCCACCCTGCGCACCCATCTGAGCAATCTCTACGCCAAGACCGGCGCGCGCAATCTGGCGGAACTGACCTTCCAGCTTGTCTCCGAACTGCCCTTCGAACTCGCCGGCGCCAGAGCCGGACGGGTCGCATGACCGGGCAGCTCCTGCCGCTGGCGGCGCTGGCCCCGATATTGATCTGGGTCGCGCTCAGCGATCTGCGCGAGATGCGCATCCCGAACAAGATCGTGCTGATCACGCTTGGCTTCTTTGCGCTCTGCGCCCCGTTTCTGGGTCTGCACGAGCTGAGCCTGCGCCTCGCCGCAGGCGCGATCACCTTCTTGGTCGGCTACGTCTTTTTCGTGCTGCGCGCCTTCGGGGGAGGGGACGTGAAATTCCTCGCGGCCCTGATACTGTTCGTACCCTCTGCGGCGATGGGGGAGTTTTTGATCGCCTTTTCCGTCGCGCTTTTTGCGGGCTCGGCGTTGACGATGGGGCTGCAAAGCGCGCCGGTGGCGACGCGGCTTGGGCCCCGTTTGGGTTGGAAAAGTTGTTACGTACGGGGAAAGCTCCCGATGGGCGTCTCGATCGCGCTTGCGGGTCTGGCTTTGCCTTATCTGGTCGGCGGGTAGGCCCCGCCAAGGGAGGACCTATGTCACGCAAGATCTGGACCAAACCGCTCGGAGTGGTCGCTCTGGCTTTGTGCACGGTCAGCGCACCGCTCTTCGCGGACGAAACGAAGCCCGACGTCACCGAACGCGCGCAGGCGCTCGTCTGGGGCTCTGGCGATGTGAAGCCCGATCCACAGGCCGGGCTCTCGATGTTGGAGGACGCCGCGGCGCAAGGCGATCCCGAAGCGGCTTTGGCCGCAGGTGACCTGCTCCTCTGGGGCGGTCCTGTCGCTGCGGATCGTGATCGCGCCGTAGGCTATCTCGAACAGGCGGTCGAAGCGGGCAGCTGGGATGCGCACCGTCTGTTGGGCAAGCAGCTGATCGGCGGCTGGGCTTTGCCACGCGACACTGCGCGCGGGGTCGACCTGCTTGAGACGCAGATCGCAAAGGGCGATGCGAAAGCGGCGCTGATCTTGGGCGAGGCCTATCTCTACGGAACGGGACTGCCGCGCGATTATGCCAAGGCGCGCGACCTGTTCGAGACCGCAGCAGAGGCGGGCGACGCGACCGGATTGTGGAAATACGGCGAGACGCTGATGTGGTCGCAGCGCGATCCGAAGACAGCGCAGGCGTTTCTCGAACGCGCTGGCGCGGCGGGTGTCGATGGCGCTTATGCGACGCTGGCCGAGGGCGCGATGTATGGCTATCTCGGTGGCGGCAAGGTTTCGCGGGCGAAGTTCGACGGCTATGCCAAGGCCGCCCGCGCGGCGGGAAACGAGCGGATCGAAGTGCTCGACGCCACGCGCCGCATCTGGGGTATCTCGATGCGCGGCGATGGCAAACAGGCGGTGGCGCAACTGCGCGAGGCTGCCGAGGCGGGCAACAAGACCGCAGCGCGCTATCTGGTCGGCCTTTTGCGCGACGGCAACTCCTATAACGTCCGGCGCGATCCCAAAGGGGCGGCGGACTTCCTTGAAGCGCATAGCGATCTGTTCACGCCCGAAGAACGTGCGAATTACGCGATGACGATCCGTGTGGCGAGGCATCGGCACGATGTCGATTTCGCGCCGCTCGCAGGAGAGATCGCGCCCGCCCGGGGGAAGATGAATGCCGCGCAGGCGCGTGATCTGTTCAAGGCCAACCCGAGGCTCGCGGTCTATCTGATCCAGAAAGACCTCGCCGATAAGGGGCTGTATCGCGGCCCGCTCGACGGGTTCGCCGGGCGCGGCACACTTCGTGCGATGGAACGCGCCTGCGGCGGATTGTCGGGCGATATGGCTTGCCGTGACGGAGTTCTGGCGCCCGAGATCGTCGGCGCGATGCTGCGCGAAGGGTGGGGCTCGTAAGTGACATCGAAGGTTCTGGTCACCGGCGGCGCGGGCTTTATCGGATCGCATTGCTGCAAGGCGCTGGCTGCGGCGGGGCACGCCCCTGTGGTCTTCGACGATCTGTCGCGCGGCCATGCCGATGCCGTGCGCTGGGGGCCTCTGGTCGAGGGCGATCTGCGCGACCGGGATCTGGTGGAGACGGCGCTCAAGGAGCACCGGATCGACGCTGTGATCCATTTCGCGGCGCTGGCCTATGTCGGCGAGAGCGTGGCCGAACCCACCCGCTATTACGACGTCAATCTGGGCGGGATGACCGCGCTTCTGGGCGCGATGCAGGCGGTAGGGCTGGACAAGATCGTCTTCTCGTCGAGCTGCGCCACCTATGGCACGCCCGAGACGCTGCCGATCTCCGAAGACACGCCGCAAAATCCGATCAACCCCTATGGCCGCAGCAAGCTCATCTGCGAATGGATGCTGAAAGATGCCGCCGCCGCGACCGATCTGCGCTTCGCGGCCCTGCGCTATTTCAACGCGAGCGGCGCCGATCCGAGCGGCGAGATCGGCGAGCGGCACGATCCCGAGACTCATCTCATCCCGCTGGTGCTGCGCGCGGCCTCGGGGCAGGGCCCGGCGGTGAAGGTCTTCGGCACGGATTATCCGACGCCCGACGGCACCTGCATCCGTGACTACATCCATGTCGACGATCTGGCCCGCGCGCATCTTCTGGCGCTCGATCACCTGCAGGGCGGCGGCGGCAGCCTGAAACTGAACCTCGGGACCGGGCGGGGCGCGTCGATCCGCGAGGTGATCGCCTCGGTCGAGCGGGTGACCGGGCGCAAGGTGCCCTTCGAGGACGCCCCGCGCCGCCCCGGCGATCCGGCAGAACTGGTGGCCGACCCATCGCGGGCGCGCGACGCTCTGGGCTTTGCCGCGCGCTACCGTGAACTTGACGAGATCGTGTCCCATGCCGCCCCGTGGTTCGGCCTCTGACCTCGGGTTCGCCCATCGCCGGGGTTGAGCCTGCCGCCCAGCCATCTATCTTGCGGCTCAACGCAATTCAGGAGGCTCTCATGGCAAGCGACGCAATCGATCCGCAACTTCTCGACCGGCTGGCCGAGGTTGCCGTGCAGGTGGGGCTGAACCTGCAAGACGGTCAGGATCTGGTGTTGACCGCGCCCGTCGAGGCGCTGCCGCTGGTGCGCCGGATCGCCGCCGAAGCCTATCGCGCGGGCGCGGGCACCTTCACACCGATCCTCAGCGATGGTCAGATCACGCTGGCCCGGTTCGAGAACGCGAAGGACGAAAGCTTCGACCGCGCGCCCGACTGGCTCTATCAGGGCATGGCGAAAGCTTACGAGAGCGGCGCGGCCCGCATGGCGATCGTGGGCGAAGACCCGATGCTGCTGTCCGAACAGGACCCCGAGAAAGTCTCGCGCGCCGGCAAGGCCAACTCCATTGCCTATAAACCGGCGCTCGAGAAAATCTCGAATTTCGAGATCAACTGGTCGATCGTGAGCTACCCGACGGTGGCTTGGGCCAAGCGCGTCTTCCCCGATCTGCCGGAGGACGAGGCCGTGGGCAAACTGGCCGACGCGATCTTCGCCGCCTCGCGCGCCGACCAACCCGATCCCGTCGCCGCCTGGGAGGCGCATAACGCGGCCCTGCGCAAGCGCCGCGACTGGCTCAACGAGCAACGCTTCTCGGCGCTTCATTTCACCGGCGGCGGCACGGATCTGACCGTGGGCCTCGCCGACGATCACGAATGGAGCGGTGGTGCGTCCGAGGCCAATAACGGCGTCGTCTGCAACCCGAACATCCCGACCGAAGAGGTCTTCACCACGCCCCATGCCGAACGCGTCGAAGGCGTCGTTCGCGCGACCAAGCCGCTGTCGCATCAGGGCAGCCTGATCGAGAATATCGAGATGCGCTTCGAGGGCGGCAAAGTGGTCGAGGCGAAGGCAAGCCGCGGCGAAGCGGTGCTGCAGAAGCTGATCGACACGGACGAGGGCGCGCGCCGTCTGGGCGAGGTCGCGCTGGTGCCGAACGGCTCGCCGATCTCGGCCTCGGGGCTGCTGTTCTACAACACGCTCTATGACGAGAACGCGGCCTGCCATATCGCGATGGGGCAGTGCTATTCGAAGTGCTTCATCAATGGCGGCGAGCTGAGCGAGGACGAGGTCGCGGCCAAGGGCGGCAACAGCTCGATGATCCATGTCGATTGGATGATCGGCGGCCCCGAGACCGATATCGACGGCATCAAGCCCGACGGCACCCGCGTCCCGGTCTTCCGCAAGGGCGAATGGGCCTGATAGGCCGCGGAACCTGACAAAGTATAGCGCCCGGCACGCCGATTGGTGTGTCGGGCGCTTATTTTTTGTGCGGACGTGAGGAATTCCGCCTCATCTCGCGCAGTTCGATGCACCCGGCGTAGGATGGCGCCGCTGAACGCGGGCGCTGCTTGACGGAAACGGAAACTGGGCGAAATCTGAATATACGGGTCGGGCTTGGCCGACCCTCTTGGGCAACTCGCGCACCCTTGCGCTGTGTGAAGGGCCGCCCGGCCGACGCAGGTTTTCGATCCTCCTCCCCGAAAACGCGTTCAGGCCGGGCGGTGCCCAGCCTGACAAACAAGAATTCGAAATTTTCGTCCGCTTAGTTGCCGGTATCGAGGCTCTTCGAGATCAGTTCTTCGCGGCTCTTGGCGAGAGAGGGATGGATCAGCGCGTTCTCGATAGCGGCGACCTGCGTGAAGCCGATACTGTTGAGCTTTCTACCCTTAGCGAATTCCGCAGCCCGCGCTTGGTCGAGCATACTGAGATGCGGGTCGGCCGGCATGAAATAGGCCGGGTCGGACCCGCTCGAGCTCTGCTTGGGCGACTGCGATTGCGGGCCAAGGTCACCGGGCGGCTGCGACGTGACACCGGCTTGCGCGATCCCGACGCCAAGGCCAAGCGCCACTGCAAGGCTGCAACCGAATGTAGCGGCGGTACAACGGGTCGTCATAGGCAGTTTCCTCATTTCTTCTTCAGGGCCATACGGATCAGCGTTTCCTTCGCCGTGCGGTCGACATTCTGAACCAGCGCTTCCTTGATCTGCACGATCTGGCGGTCAGTCAGGTTGGACAGGTCGACATTGCCGACGAGGAAATGCACGCGTTGGATCTCCAGCGCATTGAGCGGCTGCTGCTGCGCGGCGGCCAGCGACGGCAACGCGGCGCAGGCGAGGGCGGCGATCAGGGCGATCGATTTCATCATGAGTCTCCTCAGGGTGCTCTTCCCAACGAAAATGCAGTTGCGCGCGCGTGGGACAAGCGTGGTCGCGCGCAAGTTTCGGTGAAGGTCGCTTGCCCTATGCGTCAAGATGGGGATTCACATCGCGAATTCATCATGATACCGTAACTATTAACAAGCAGAGGGCAGACATAAGCTCTCGCGAAATACGGGCAGGATCGAGGCAATGAAGGCGGGCTATCAGGGCACCTTCGTCATTTCATGGGCGCAGACGGAAATCGACGGCACTCCGGTGCCGCCACTTGAGGTCGTGACCGTGGGGGCATGTTGGCGATGGACGGGGCAGGCGATTTGCGTGGACGGGCCCAATGATCGGCTCATCTTGCACAATGCGCGCGGCGACGCGGAGCGGCGCACGAAAGCCGCCCGCGCGGTGCGTCGCCTGCTGGGCGAAGCGGTGGGACATACGCGAACGCTCGACGATCCCGACGAGACCGAGACGCCCAATCAAAGCTTTACCGTGACCGATGGCTATCACGCCTATGTCGTTACCCTGATCGAGCTGCCCGAAAGCGGCACGCGCATCCTGATGTTCGCCGGTCGGATGCCGCCGGTGGACAGCGATCTCTGGGTGGTCGACCGGGCGCTCGACCTGCGCCCGAAAGCGGCGCGGCAGGGGCCCGCGGGCGTCATCTGTTTCACCCCCGGCACGCTGATCGAGACCGACCAGGGCCGCCGCCCGGTCGAGGCGTTGCGCGAAGGCGACCGCGTGCTGACCCGCGATGACGGGGCGCAGCCGATCTGCTGGATCGGTCGGCGCGACATCTCGGGCGCGCGGCTCCATGCGATGCCGCATCTGCGTCCGGTGCGGATCTCGGCTGGGGCTTTCGGTATCGCCCGGCCCGATCGCGATCTGATCGTATCGCCGCAGCACCGGATGCTGGTGCGCGGACGCGCGGCGCAGGCGCTTTTCGCCGAGGACGAGGTTCTGGTGCGCGCCTGCGATCTGGTGAATGGCCGCCAGTTCCGCTTCGAAGGCGCGCTGCGGGGCCTGAGCTACATCCACCTGATGTTCGAGCGCCATCAGGTGCTGACCGCGAACGGGCTTGAGACCGAAAGCTTCCACCCGGCCTCCACCCGGCTCGAGATGATCGCCCGCGACCAGCGCGCCGGGCTCGAGGCGCTGGTGCCGCAGGTTGAGGAAAATCCGCTCAGCTACGGTGCCTTCGCGCGCCGTGCGCTCAAGCCCTCCGAGGCCGCGATCCTGCGCCACGATCTGGCCGCCTGAACGAGCAAATCCGCTGGAAATCGCTGCAGGCTTGGGCTGTGCGTCAGATGCACGGCTTCGTGCGCATTTTGCGCCTTTTCTCTGCCCGAACGTCGCCTTAGCTTCGGGACAAAGGAGATATCAATGACCAGACCCGTCGTCGGCATCATCGGCAATAGAGGCCTCGTAGGTGACCGCTACCCCGTCCATGAAGGCGGGCAGCTCAACTCGGAAGCGGTGAGCAAGGTCTCCGATTGCATCCCGCTGCTGATCCCCGCCGATCCCGAATATGTATCCGTTCAGGAGTTGATGGAGGTCTGCGACGGCTTCCTGCTGACCGGCGGCCGTCCGAACGTCCACCCGCATGAATATGGCGAGGAGCCGACCGAGAAGCACGGCACTTTCGATCGCGCTCGCGACGCGATCACCCTGCCGCTGGTGCGCGCCTGTGTCGAAAGCGGGCAGCCTTTCCTCGGCATTTGCCGCGGTTTTCAGGAGGTCAACGTCGCGATGGGCGGCACGCTGCATCCCGAGATCCGCGAGCTTCCGGGGCGGTTGAACCACCGGATGCCGCCGGAGGGGACGCTCGAAGAAGGGTTCTCCAACCGCCACATGGTCACGCTCACCCCCGGCGGCCGGTTCGCGCGTCTCTTCGGCGCGGATGAGGTCGAGACCAACACGCTGCACGGGCAGGGCGTTTGCACCGCTGGTACCCGGATTGTGATCGAAGGGCGCGCCCCCGATGGTACGCCCGAGGCGATCTATGTTAAGGACGCGCCGGGGTTTACCCTATCGGTGCAATGGCATCCCGAATGGCGTGCGGCGGAAGATCCCGTCTCGCGCCCTCTGTTCGAGGCATTCGGCGATGCGGTGCGTGCTTGGGCGCGCGGCGAACGGCCCGCCGCCTGCGTCGCCTGAGCCGCTAAGACAAAACGGAGAGACAGATGAAACGCTCGCGCGTGAACGAAATCATGGCCGCGGCCGAGGAAATGATCCAGGAATTCGGCTTCCGCCTGCCGCCCTTCGCATGGTGGAGCCCGGCCGAGTTCAAGGCGCGCCTGCCGCAGGCACAGCGCATCGTGGAAGCCGCGATGGGCTGGGACATTACCGATTACGGGCAGGGTGATTTCGACAAGCTGGGCCTGTTTCTCTTCACCCTGCGCAACGGCGATCTGCGCGATCTTCAGGCGGGCCACGGCATGGCCTATGCCGAGAAGCTGCTGATCTCGCGCAAGGACCAGATCAGCCCGATGCATACCCATATCATCAAGGCCGAGGACATCATCAATCGCGGCGGCGCAGACCTCGCGATCGAGCTCTATGGCTCTGACGCGGATGGCAAATTCGACGAGACCGCAGGCGGGCAGGTGATGTGCGACGGCGTCCCGCGCAATTACGAGCCCGGCGAGGTGCTGATCCTGCGCCCCGGCGAGAGCGTGACCCTGCGGCCCGGTGACTGGCATGCCTTCTGGGGCGAGGGCGGCGACGTTCTGATCGGCGAGGTCTCGACCGTCAACGACGACAATACCGACAATATCTTCCGCGAAGATATCGGGCGGTTCTCCGAGATCGAGGAAGACGAAGCGCCGCGCCACCTGCTGGTCAGCGACTACGACAAGTTCCTGTATTCATAAGTATTTACTGGCTTCCTTGCGGGCGAAAGGCTTCAGCCTTTCGCCATGCTCGGTCAGCCAGGCCTGTGCGCGGGCGGGGTCTTTCTTGCTCAGCTCGCGCAGCCACCACGCGATGGCTTTCTGGATGAACCAGTCGCGATCCTCGGCCAGTTGCGCAGCCCAGCCCAGAACCTCGTCGCGCACCGCCTCGTCCTCGGGCTTGGGATTGCGCTGCTTGGTCCAGGGCAGAGTGAATACGAAGGCCGCACGACGCGTCCACATGTGATCCGAGCGCACCCACTCCGCCACCTCGTCGAGCCGCGCGGGCTCGGCCTGAAGCCGTTTCGACCCCGCTTTTGCCGCGTGATCGGCAATCGCCCAGGCGTCGAATTGCGGCACCCAGCTCGCGATCAATTCCCATGCGGCATCATCGGGGCGCAGCCGCGCCTGCGTCAGTAGCTTGGCTGCCGCGATCCGCGCCTCGTGAATTTCGCTGTCCCAAAGCCCGCGGGCGAGTTCGACCCGCCCCGGAACATCAAGCTGGCCGCGCCACAGCGCGACCATGTCCTCGATCGCCGGAACGGAAACGCCCAGATAGCGCCGCTCCGCCTTGTGATAGGCGGCCATCTCGGCGGCCTTCTCAGCATCCGCCCAGCTTTCCAGCGCGAAATGCGCGTCTTCCAGCGTGGGCGGGGGCCCGGGTGGCTCGTCCGTATCGTCTTCCTCGGCGAAGCTCTCATAGTCCGCATCTGACGCCGCATAGGCTTTGGCCTCGGCGCGCAGCCGGGCGTCCTCCGCCGGGTCGAGCGGCGCGTAATCCGCCGCGCGCGGTCGGGCGACGCGTTTCTTGCCCCGTTTGCGGCTCATTCGACCGTCACCGATTTGGCGAGGTTGCGCGGCTGGTCCACGTCGGTGCCTTTCGCGACCGCCGTGTGATAGGCCAGCAGCTGCGCCGGAACCGCGTAAAGGATCGGCGCGAAAGGTTCTGCAATATCAGGCATTTGCAGCGTGCCCCAGGTGCCGTCCTGCGCCGCGCTGATGCCCTTGGCATCGGAGACCAGCAGCACCATCCCGTGGCGCGCCATCACCTCCTGCATGTTCGACACGGTCTTGTCGAAGAGCTTGTCATAGGGCGCCATAACGATCACCGGCACCAAGCGGTCGATCAGCGCAATCGGCCCGTGCTTCAACTCGCCCGAGGCATAGCCTTCGGCATGGATATAGCTGATTTCTTTGAGCTTCAGCGCCCCTTCCAGTGCCAGCGGATACATCGCGCCGCGTCCGAGGAAGAGGATGTCCTGCGCCTCGGCAAGCTGCTCGGCGAGATGCGCGATCGGCTCGGAAATCGACAGCGCCTGATTGAGCAGGCCGGGCAGGGTGCGCAACGTATCGGCATGGGCGCTAAGCGTGGGCCCGTCGGTGACGTCCCGATCACGGCCCGCTTTCAGCGCCATGACGGCCAGAACCAGCAGCTGCGCGGTGAACGCCTTGGTCGAGGCCACGCCGACCTCGACGCCTGCGAAGATCGGCAGCATGATGTCGGCTTCGCGCGCGATGGAAGAGGTGGGCACGTTGACCACGGCCACGGTTTTCGCAACGCGCTCGGAGCAATAGCGCAGCGCGGCCAGCGTATCGGCGGTCTCGCCGGATTGGCTGACGAAGACGGCGAGGCTGCGCTCGGACAGGGGCGGCTCGCGGTAGCGGAATTCAGAGGCCACGTCGATCTCGACCGGGATGCGAGCGAATTCCTCGAACCAGTATTTCGCCACCGCGCAGGCGTAATGCGCCGTGCCGCAGGCGATCAGGACAATCCGGTCGATGTTGGAAAAGTCCAAGTCTTCCGGCAGATTCAGCCCGGTTTCGGGCAGATAATGTCGCAAAGCGTCAGCTAGCACGACGGGCTGCTCGGCGATTTCCTTCGCCATGAAGTGCTTGTAGCCACCCTTTTCGACCTGCGCCTGACCCAGATCGATGCGGCTCTCGTCGCGGTTCGCACGGCGACCCTCGGCGTCGAAAATCTCGGCGCCTGCGCGGGTGACGAACGCGTAATCGCCCTCTTCGAGATAGGTGATCCGGTCGGTCATCGGCGCGAGCGCGATCGCGTCCGACCCAACGAACATCTCGCCATCGCCATGCCCGATCGCGAGCGGCGAGCCCTTGCGCGCCGCGATCAGCAGGTCGTCCTCGCCGTCGAAGAGCCACAGCAGTGCGAATGCCCCTTCGAGCTTGCCGAGCGTCGCCACGGCGGCCTCGCGCGCATCCATGCCGCGATCCATGAACATCCGGGTCAGTAGCGCGACGGTTTCGGTATCCGTCTGCGTCTCCGGGGTGATCCCGGCCTCGGCCAGCTCGGCCCGCAGCTCGCGGAAGTTCTCGATGATGCCGTTATGCACGACCGCGACGGGGCCGGAGCGATGCGGGTGCGCATTGCCTTGGGTGGCAGCCCCATGAGTCGCCCAGCGGGTGTGGCCGATGCCCGACTTGCCCGGCAGGGGCTCGTGCACCAGCAGATCGGACAGGTTCCACAGCTTGCCCACCGCCCGGCGGCGGTCCAGCTTGCCTGCATTTACCGTCGCGATCCCGGCACTGTCATAGCCGCGATATTCCAATCGCTTGAGGCTCTCAACGAGCCAGGGGGAAACCTCGTGCTTCCCCAAAACGCCAATAATTCCGCACATTTATCAATCTTTCTTCATGCGACGCGCTTTCTCCGCGCGCAGTTTCGCAAATAGCTTCGTAGCGAGGCCCGGACGGTTCACCTGCTCGGAGCGCTCGATCGCGATCGCCTCGGCGGGGACGTCCTTCGAGATCACCGATCCCGAGCCCGTCAGCGCACCGTCGCCCACCGTCACCGGGGCCACCAGCATCGTGTCCGAGCCGATGAAGGCATTCGCGCCGATGGTGGTGCGATGCTTCATCACCCCGTCGTAATTGCAGGTCACCGTGCCCGCGCCGATATTCGTATGCTCCCCGATATCGGCATCGCCCAGATAGGTCAGATGGCCGACTTTCACACCCTCCGCGAGGATCGCGTTCTTCACCTCGACAAAATTGCCGATATGCACGTCCTCGGCGAGTTCCGCGCCGGGGCGCAGACGGGCGAAGGGGCCGATCGTGGCGCCGCGGGAGATGTGGCAGCCTTCGAGATGGCAGAAGGCCTCGATCACCGCACCGGATTCGATGGTCACATCGGGGCCGAACACGACGTTCGGGCCTAGCACGACATCGCGGCTGATATAGGTGTCGAGCGCGAACCAGACGCTGGTGGGCTCGACCATGGTCACGCCGTTTTCCATCGCCTCGGCGCGCATCCGCTCCTGGAACAGGGCCTCGGCGCGGGCAAGCTCGGCGCGGGTGTTGATGCCCAGCGTTTCGGCCTCGTCACAGGTCACGACCTGCGCGGTCAGGCCCTTCTTGCGCGCGGCTTCGACGATATCGGTGAGGTAGTATTCGCCCGACGCGTTCTCGTTCGACAGCCCCGCGACGAGTTCGGTCAGAAGCACCGCATCACAGGCGATAACGCCGGAATTGCAAAGCGTTATGGCGCGTTCGTCATCCGTGGCATCCTTGAATTCCACGATCCGATCCAGCGTGTCGCCCTGCGCCACCAAGCGCCCGTAGCGGCCCGGATCGGCCGCCTCAAACCCCAGTACGGTCACCGCCGCATCGGACGCGGCCAGCCGCTCCAGTGTCTCGGGCCGGATGAAGGGGGTGTCGCCGTAAAGCACGATCACGCGGCCATCGAACCCGTCGAGCGCGGGCAGGGCCTGCGCCACCGCATGGCCGGTGCCGAGCTGTTCTTCCTGAAGCACGATCTGCGCCTCGGGATCGACCTTCGCGACGGCTTTCTTCACCTTGTCGGCACCGTGGCCCGCGACCACGATCACAGTCTCGGGTTCGAGGGCGCGTCCGGCAGCCAGTGCATGCGCCACCAGCGGCGCGCGGCCCACCTGATGCAGCACCTTCGGCAAGTCGGATTTCATGCGGGTGCCCTGTCCCGCCGCGAGGGTGATCAATGCAATCGCCATTAGAAACCTTTTCTTCTGCTCGGCCCCGTTTTAACCATTGGCTTGCTTGCCGCAAGTGGTGCGTCTTCACGCTTCCTTTCGCGGTGTTACGGAAGGAGCAAAAGGCAATGCGCACAGTGGTTTTCGACCTCGACGGGACCTTGGCGGATACCTCCGCCGACCTGATCGCGGCGGCAAATTCCTGCTTTACGGCGCGCGGCCATGCGCCGCTTCTCGATCCGGCGGAGGACGCGCTGACCGCCTTCCATGGTGGCCGTGCGATGCTCAAGGCCGGCTATGGGCGTCTGGGGCTGCCGGAGGCGGAGCTCGCCGAGCTGGTCGAGGCCGATTATCACCCGCTGCTTGCGCATTACGGCGAGAATATCGACCGCCATACGCAGCTTTATCCCGGCGCTGAGACGGCGGTGAAAACGCTGCGCGATCAGGGGTTTGCGACGGCTGTCTGCACCAACAAGCCCGAAGGTCTCGCGCGTGATCTGATCGACCGGCTCGGGATCACCGCGCTTTTCGACGCGCTGATCGGTGCCGATACGCTACCGCTGCGCAAGCCCTCGCCCGATCCCTATCTCGCGGCGGTCGAGCGGGCCGGGGGCAAGCTGGAAGCCTCGCTGCTGGTGGGCGACACCAATACAGATCGTGAGACCGCCCGCGCGGTCGGCGTGCCCTGCGTTCTTGTGACCTTCGGCCCGGAGGGGCGCGGCATCGAACGGCTCGCACCCGAGGCGCTGCTCGATCATTTCGACGATCTGCCCGCGCTTGCCGCGCGGATGCTCGGGTGAGCGCCTCGGCGGGGCTGTGTTGCCCCGAAACACCTCTCGGACGAGGCCTCCGACGGCCATGACCGCAGCCCCCATCGGTCCTTCGCGCTTTCACGCCACCGCCTTCGTTCTGATCGCGGTGTTTCTCGACATGGTGGGGTTCGGCCTGATCATCCCGGTGCTGCCCTCGCTGATCGCGGATGTCGGCCATGTCGATCTGGCGCAGGCGAGCCGGATCGGCGGCTGGATGTTCGCGGCCTTCAGCCTCGCGCAGTTCCTGTTCGCGCCGCTGATGGGCAACCTCTCGGATCGGTTCGGACGGCGCCCGCTTTTGCTGCTCGCCATCGGCGGTCTGGGCGTCGATTACCTGTTTCACGCCTTCGCGCCGACGCTGCTCTGGCTCTTCGTGGGCCGGATCGTCGCGGGCATCTGCGGCGCGTCCTATGTCATCGCGAATGCCTATCTTGCCGATATTACCCCTCCGGCCGAGCGCGCCCGCGCCTTCGGCCTGATCGGGGCGGCTTTCGGCTTCGGCTTCATCGCGGGGCCTGCGCTTGGCGGGTTTCTGGGCGAGCTTGGCCCGCGTATTCCCTTCTTCGTGGCCGCCGCGCTATCGGGGCTGAACCTGATCTACGGGCTGATCGTGCTGCCCGAAAGCCTGCCGCAGGGCCTGCGCCGTCCGGTGAACTGGCGCGCTTGCAACCCGCTGGGAACTTTGAAAGTCTTCGCGCGGTATCCGGGCGTGCTGCCGATGGGCACCGCGCTTGGCGTCTATCTGTTCGCCTCCGCCGTCTATCCCGCGATCTGGCCCTATTGGGGGATGGCGAAATTCGGCTGGTCCGAGGGGACGGTGGGGCTGACGCTTGCAGGCTACGGGGTCGTCGCGGCGATCTTTCAGGGCGGGCTGGCCGGTCCGCTCGCATCCCGTCTGGGCGAGGCGCGGGTGGTGGTGATCGGGCTGATTGTCGGGATCGGCATGACCATCGCACTGGGTCTGTCGACCTCGCTTGCAATGGTCCTGATCGTCCTCTTGATCACCGGGATCGAGGGGCTGGTGCATCCGATGATCGCCTCGCTGATGTCCAATGCGGTGCCCGAGGATGCGCAGGGCGCGCTGCAGGGTGGCATATCCGCGCTGATGAACCTCGCAATGCTGGCGGGCACCTTGTTCTTCACCCAAGTCTTCGGGATATTCCTCGCCGAGAACGCTCCGATCCGCACGCCGGATATGGCCTTTTACGTGGCTTCCGTGATCCTGCTGGTGGCATTGGCGCTGTTCATCCGCGCAAGAAAGGTTTGAGCGATGTCCGAGGTCTTCAAAGGCAACTTCACCCAGCAGGAGCCGATCCCCGAAGACGCGATCGAGCGCGCCGTCGAGGTGATGCGCTCGGGTCGCCTTCATCGCTACAACACCCTGCCCGGAGAGCCGGGCGAGGTGGCGCTGCTGGAGGAGGAATTCGCCGGATTGACCGGCGCGCCCTATTGCCTTGCGGTGGCCTCGGGTGGCTATGCCTTGGGCTGCGCGCTGCGCGCCGTGGGCGTGGGGCCGGGCGATCCGGTGCTGACCAATGCCTTCACGCTCGCCCCCGTGCCCGGCGCGATCGCGGCGGTCGGTGGCAAGCCCGTGCTGGTTGAGGTTACCGACCAGCTGACCATCGACCTTGACGATCTGGCGGCGAAAGCCCCGCAGGCGCGGGTGCTGATGCTGTCGCATATGCGCGGCCATATCTGCGACATGGATGCGCTGATGGAGATCGCGCGCGACCATGATCTAACGGTGATCGAGGATTGCGCCCATACGATGGGGGCGACATGGGCCGGGGTTCACTCGGGGCGGCATGGCGCGATCGGCTGCTATTCGACCCAGACTTACAAGCACATGAATTCGGGCGAGGGCGGGCTGATCGTGACCGACGATGCCGAGCTGGCGGCGCGGATGATCCTGCTCTCGGGCAGCTACATGCTCTATGAGCGCCACCGTGCAGCGCCCGGCCCGGAGGTGTTCGAGGGGCTGAAATACGACACGCCCAATGTCTCGGGCCGGATGGACCATCTGCGCGCCGCGATCCTGCGTCCGCAACTGTCGACGCTGGCGGATCGGGTGGCGCGCTGGAATGCGCTTTATCGTGAGGTCGAAGCCGGGCTTGCCGGGGCGGAGGGCGTCGCGCTGATCGAGCGCCCCGAGGCCGAGAACTATGTCGGCTCGTCCTTCCAGTTCCGCCTGCCGGGACGCTCCGCCCCCGAGATTCTGGATTTCGTCGCCCGGGCTGCGGCTCGCGGGGTCGAGTTGAAATGGTTCGGCGCGGATGAGCCTGCGGGCTTCACCTCGCGCCATGACAGCTGGCGTTACGCCGAGGCGCAGAACCTGCCGCGCACCGATGCGGTGCTGGCGACGCTGCTGGATCTGCGCCTGCCGCTGACTTTCTCGACGGATGACGCCGCCCAGATCGCGCGTATCCTGCGCGAAGAGGCCGAGACCTGAGGAGGTGGCGCGCTGACACTCACCCGGCGCGCGAGATCCAGTCGGCGATCATCAGGTCGAGATGCGCGCCGCCGCCATTCTTGTAAAGCGTGATCTCTTCGGCGCTTTCCCGCCCGCGCGCACCGCCGATCAGGTCGTAGAGATCGGCCTTCACCGCCTCGGGCGTGATCACCCCCTCGCGGATCGGGATCAGCAGCTCGCCGATATGGCCCAGCGTGGTGTCGCGGCTGTCGACGAAGAGGCTCGCCGTCGAAATCAGCGAGTCGTCGGCCTCGCGCATATCGGCCTTATAGGCTCCGATCAGATCGACATGGGTGCCGGGACGCATCCATTCGCCATGGAGGACCGGCGCGCGGGCCATGGTCGCGCTGCTGACGATATCGGCCTCTGCCACCGCCTCGGCCAGATCGGTCACCGCGCGCAAGCTGATGCCCTCGGGGGCGGGGCTAGCCGCCAGCTCCTGCGCCTGCTCGGGGCGGCGCGTCCAGAGCGTGATCTCGGTCAGCCCCGGAAAGCCCGCAGCATAGGCCGCGATCAGCGAGCGCGCGACCCGGCCGCCCCCCACGATCAGCAAACGGCGGCTGTCGGGGCGCGCGAGAAGCTGCGCGCCCAGAACGGAATCGGCGGCCGTCTTGAACTCGGTCACCAGCGGGCAATCGACGATCGCGGTGGGCTGGCCATGCTCGGGCTCGAACACCACCATCGCGCCTTGAACCGTCGGCAGCCCCGCCTGCGCATTGCCGTCGCAAACGGTGAAGGATTTCACCCCGTAGCCGAGCCCCGGAATATAGGCGGCGCGGCTCAGCAGCACCGCATCCGAGGGCCCGAGAAACGTATCGCCCAGCTCCGCCTTCGGGCGCGTATGGCCCGCGCGCAGCGCCGCGATTGCGCCCGGCCAGTCCAGTTGTTCGGCGATGTCATAGGGGATGATCTTCGGGCTCATGTGGTCTCCTTTATTGTCTCGGGCGTCACAGAGGCGCCAGCCAGCGCGCCGGGGCCGACACTTCGCGCGGCCCGTTGGCGGCACCGGTGATCGCATCGGCCAGTAGCGCGCCGCAGCCCGCCGACAGCGTCCAGCCCAGTTGGCCGTGGCCCGCATTGACCCACAGGTTGTCGTAAGACTTCACCCGGCCAAGGAAGGGCGGGCCATGCGGGGTCGAGGGCCGCAATCCGGTCCACAGCACCGGTGGTGCATCGCTCACCGCATCGCCGAAACGCGCGGCGACGTAATCGGTCAGCACCTTGGTGCGATCCTCGCGCAGCGTCCGGTCGCGCCCGGCGAATTCGGCGATCGCGGTCACCCGCAAGACACCACCGTAAGAGGCCACGGCGAGCATCGCCGCCTCGTCGATATAGGGGTGGCGGGGCAGGCGGCTCGGATCGCGCACCTCCCATGTCCCCGAATAGCCCTTCACCGGGTAGATATCCGGCGCAAAGCCCAGAGGGCGCGCCAGATCGGGCGTCTCGATCCCGGCGGCGAGGATCACCTGCGCGGCAGGCAGCGTCTCGTCGGCGAGGTTGACCCCGGTGATCTTCCCATGAGCCTGCGTGAACCCGGTCACCGCGCTGTTGTAGCGAAACTGCACGCCGTGCTTGGCGGTAAGGGCCTTGGCGGCGGCGCGGGTCACCTCGTGGCAATTGCCCGCGGCATCCATCGGCGAGAGAAACCCGCCTGCGAAACCCGCCTTGGCCAAGAGCGGATCGTTCTCGGCCAGCCAGTCCGGATCGATCCGCGTCAGCCGCCCGTCGTCATGCGCGTCGATCTCGGCGGTAGAATTGTGCAGGTAGAGCCCGCCTTCAAAGCGGATCAGCGCGTCCAGCCCCAGCTCCTGCGTCATGTCGGGCAGGGCGGCGCGGGCGGTCTCGGCCAGCCGCATCATCCGCGCGGTATTGCGTGCCTGCGCGGCCCCGGTGCAGTTGCGCAGGAAGGTCGTGCCCCAGCGCCACAGCGCCGGATCGAAGAGCGCGGTCAGCTTCACGCCCGGATTGCGCCCCGCCATCGCGCGCAGCAGTTGCGGCAAGGCATCCGGTCCCGCCCAGGCGCTCGCATGGCCAATCGAGACGATCCCGGCATTCGCGCGCGAACACAGCTCCGCCGGGCCGGGCAGGCGGTCGATCACCGTCACCGGCAACCCGCGGCGGGCCAGCGCCCATGCGGTCATCGTGCCGACGATCCCCGCTCCGATCACGATATGACGTGGCTGGCCCATCTCTGCTCCCGTCGGTTTTCAAGCTCTCAGGTCTCTTTGTGGCGGCAATCACTGCAAGTGACCAGCCCCTGTGCCAGTGGCTCGTGCCGCTGCGTCCTTTGCCCGCGTCCCAGCCCACGGGCCTTGACCCGACTCGGCAATTGCGCATAAATGAACGTACGTTCAATAAACCGGGGGAGGAGATCCGATGTTCGCAGGTTCGATGGAGTTCGATCTGGGCGAGGATATCGCCGCACTGCGCGATATGGTGCGCCGTTGGGCGTCCGAGCGTGTGGCCCCGATCGCGGCCAAAACCGATCTGGATAATGAGTTTCCGAACGAGCTTTGGACCGAGATGGGCGAGCTTGGCCTGCTCGGGATCACCGTGTCGGAAGAATATGGCGGGGCCGGGATGGGCTATCTCGCTCATGTCGTGGCCACCGAGGAAATCGCGCGGGCTTCGGCCTCGATCGCGCTCAGCTACGGCGCGCATTCCAACCTCTGCGTGAACCAGATCAAGCTGAACGGTTCTGACGAGCAGAAGAAGAAATACCTGCCCGGGCTGATCTCGGGCCAGTCCGTCGGCGCGCTTGCGATGTCGGAATCCGGTGCAGGGTCGGACGTGGTGGGCATGAAACTCAAGGCCGAGAAGCGTAACGGCTACTACGTGCTCAACGGCCATAAATACTGGATCACCAACGGCCCCGATGCCGATACGCTCGTGGTCTATGCCAAGACCGACCCGGAGGCGGGCTCCAAGGGCATCACCGCCTTCATCGTCGAGAAGGATTTCAAGGGCTTCACCACCTCCAAGCATTTCGACAAGCTCGGCATGCGCGGCTCGAACACGGCGCAGCTGTTCTTCGAGGATTGCGAAGTGCCGTTCGAGAACGTGCTGGGCGAAGAGGGGCGCGGCGTGCGCGTCCTGATGTCGGGCCTCGATTACGAGCGCGTGGTGCTTTCGGGCATCGGCACCGGCATCATGATGGCCTGCCTCGACGAGGTCGTGCCCTATTGCAAGGAGCGCGAACAGTTCGGCCAGCCGATCGGGAATTTCCAGCTCATGCAGGGCAAGATCGCCGATATGTATGTCGCGATGAACACCGCGCGCGCATATACCTACGAGGTCGCGAAGGCCTGTGATCGTGGCGCCGTGACGCGTCAGGATGCGGCGGCGACCGTGCTGTATGCGTCCGAGCAGGCGATGGTGCAAGCGCATCAGGCGGTGCAGGCCCTTGGCGGCGCCGGGTTCCTCAACGACTCCAACGTCTCGCGCCTGTTCCGGGATGCGAAGCTGATGGAGATCGGCGCGGGCACCTCGGAAATCCGCCGGATGCTCATCGGTCGCGAGATCATGGGAGCCGTCTGATGCGGGCGGGCGCTCTCCTCCTGATCGGGCTTGCAGCGCCTCTGGCGGCGCAGGCCCAAGGGGCAGGGGCGGATTTCGATCCGGCCCCGTTGGAGAGCTGCCTCTCGGGCGAAGGCGACCCCGCGTCCTGCATCGGCAAAGCGGCGGAGAACTGCATCGGCGGTGATGCAAGCGTCACCGACCGCCGCGCCTGCTATGATGCCGAACGTGCCCTCTGGTCCGACCGGGCGGCGACAGCCCTCGACAGCTTGCGCCAAGCGGCGGCGGCCAGCGACGCGGCGCAAATCGTGGCGGGCAAGTCTCCGTCCGGATTGCAAGGCGCGCAGCTGGGTGAGGCGGAAGCCGCCTGGGCCCGCTACCGCGATGGCGCCTGCGTCTATGGTGCCGCCCTGCAGGGCGAGGGTGCGGAGGCGGAGGAAGCGCGCTGCCTGATGCGCAAGACCGCCGAACATGCGCTGGAATTGCAGGACTGGGCCGCGACGCTGTCCGCTCAAGGCAAGGGAGGGACGCAATGAAGACGCTTTGGATGATCGCTGTCGCCGCGCTGGGCCTTTCGGCCACTGCCGCGCGCGCCGAAGGCATTCCCGTCACCTATGATCCGCAGGTGATTACGGCCTGTCTCTCTGCAAAGAGCGGACCCGCGCGCAGCGCCTGTATCGGGCTTGGCGCGGCACATTGCATGACTGTCGACAATGCCGGGTCGAGCAATGCGGGCATGGGCTTTTGCTTCGGCGCAGAACGCGACGATTGGGACAACCGCCTGAATGCAGCCTATCAGACGATCGTCGCGCAGGACGGCAAGATGGATGCGGAACTGAAAGAGCTGGGCTCCGCCGCGCCACCGCAGGTGCCTGCGCTGAAAGAAATGCAGCGCGCATGGATCGCCTATCGCGATGCGTCCTGCACCTATGAAATGTCGACTTGGGGCGGCGGCTCGGGCGCAGGCCCGGCCGGATCGCAATGCGAAATGCAACTGACCGGAGCGCAGGCGCTGCGCCTGATCGCGCGGGCCGAGCAGCTTGAAGGAGATACCCAATGAAAGGGCTATCAATCGTCGCGGCACTGATCTGTGCCACACCCGCCTTGGCGCAGGAGCCGAGCGTCGACACGAACGCGGTACGTGCCTGTTTCGACGGGGCGAAGGATACCCATCCCGCCTGTATCGGCGAAGCCGCCGCAGCTTGTCAGGATCAGCCCGGCGGCGATACGACCCTCGGCATTTCGGCCTGTCTGCAAGGCGAGGCGCAGGTCTGGGACGATATCGCGAAGTCGCAATACAAGGCGGCGCGCGCCCGTCTGCTGGAGCAGGGCGGCACCGAGCTCGCCAACAAGCTGCTCGATGCGCAAAGCGCGTGGGGGCAGTATCGCGATTCCGATTGCGGGCTGCTCTACGAGATTTGGAAGGATGGCACGATCCGCACGGTCGTGGCGTCGCAATGCTACCTCGAGCGTACAGCGCAACGCGCGCTGGAACTGCGCGATTTGGGGAGGATGGAATGAAACTGTTATCGCAGGCCCTGACCTCGTCGGAGGACTTTCAGGCCAATCGCAAGGCGCATCTCGACGCGCTGTCGCAGATCGAAACCGCGGCCGCACAGGCAGCCGCAGGCGGCGGCCCCGCCGCGCTGGAGCGGCACCTGTCGCGCGGGAAGATGGCGCCACGCGAACGGGTGGCAGGGCTTCTGGATCCCGGCTCGCCGTTTCTGGAAATCGGCGCGACGGCGGCGCATGACATGTATGGCAATGCCGCGCCCTGTGCGGGCGTGATCGCCGGCATCGGCCGGGTGCAGGGCCAGGAGGTCATGGTGGTCGCCAACGACGCCACCGTGAAGGGCGGCACCTATTATCCTCTGACGGTGAAGAAGCACCTGCGCGCACAGGAGATCGCCGAGGAAAACCATCTCCCCTGCATCTACCTCGTCGACTCGGGCGGTGCGAACCTGCCCAATCAGGACGAGGTCTTCCCTGATCGCGACCATTTCGGGCGCATCTTCTACAATCAGGCCCGGATGTCGGCGAAGGGCATTGCCCAGATCGCGGTGGTGATGGGGTCCTGCACGGCAGGCGGCGCCTATGTGCCCGCAATGTCGGATGTGACGATCATCGTGAAAGAGCAGGGCACGATCTTCCTCGCAGGCCCGCCGCTGGTGAAGGCCGCGACGGGCGAGGTCGTGACCGCCGAGGATCTGGGCGGCGGCGATGTGCATACGCGCCTCTCGGGCGTGGCCGACTACCTCGCCGAAGACGATGCCCATGCTTTGGCGCTGGCGCGCCGCGCGGTCGGTAATCTCAACTACACGAAACCTTCGACGGTGAACTGGCAATCTCCCGAGGAGCCCGCCTACGATCCCGAGGAAATCCTCGGCGTCGTCCCGGCCGACCTGCGCACCCCCTATGACATCCGCGAGGTCATCGCGCGCCTCGTGGACGGCTCGCGCTTCGACGAGTTCAAACCGCGCTTCGGCGAGACCATCGTCACCGGCTTCGCCCATGTGAAAGGCTGCCCCGTCGGCATCGTCGCCAATAACGGCGTGCTGTTCTCGGAAGCCGCCCAGAAGGCCGCGCATTTCATCGAGCTGTGCTCGCAGCGCTCGATCCCGCTGGTCTTCCTGCAAAACATCACCGGCTTCATGGTCGGACGGAAATATGAAAACGAGGGCATCGCGCGTCACGGGGCAAAAATGGTCACCGCCGTCGCCACCACCTCGGTGCCGAAGATCACCATGCTGGTCGGCGGCTCCTTTGGGGCGGGCAATTATGGCATGGCGGGCCGCGCCTATTCCCCGCGCTTCCTCTGGACCTGGCCCAACTCGCGGATCTCCGTGATGGGCGGCGAACAGGCGGCCGGCGTGCTCGCTACCGTCAAACGCGACGGGATCGAGCGCAAGGGCGGCCAGTGGTCGGCCGAAGAAGAGGCCGAGTTCAAGCGCCCCACCATCGAGATGTTCGAGCGCCAGTCGCACCCGCTCTACGCCTCGGCGCGGCTCTGGGATGACGGCATCATCGACCCGCGCAAATCGCGCGACGTGCTGGCGCTCTCGCTTTCCGCCGCGCTCAACGCTCCGATCGAGCCGACCCGCTTCGGCCTGTTCCGGATGTAACTTTCATGCCTCCGGCGGGGATATTTGGACCAAGAGGAAGTGCAAATCTTCGACTTGGCCGAAATTTCCCGGGGGGGCTCCGCAGGAGCGGGGGCAGCGCCCCCTCCGACGCTCTCAAAGGGGAGACCGACATGTTTTCCAAGATCCTGATCGCCAATCGCGGGGAGATCGCCTGCCGCGTGATCGAGACCGCACGCAAACTGGGCGTGGCGACCGTCGCCGTCTATTCCGAGGCCGACAGCGAGGCGCGCCATGTGGCGATGGCCGACGAGGCGGTGGCCATTGGCGGCCCCGCGCCCAAAGACAGCTATCTGCGGGGCGATGCGATCATCGCCGCTGCCAAACAGACCGGCGCGCAGGCGATCCATCCGGGCTACGGGTTCCTCTCGGAGAACCCCGATTTCGTCGATGCCGTCGAGGCGGCGGGGCTGGTCTTCATCGGCCCCTCGGCCAAGGCGATCCGCGCGATGGGGCTCAAGGACGCAGCCAAGGCGCTGATGGAAAAGGCGGGCGTGCCTGTCGTGCCGGGCTATCACGGCGACAATCAGGACCCCGAGCATCTCGCGGGCGCCGCCGACACGATCGGCTATCCGGTGCTGATCAAGGCGGTCGCGGGCGGCGGCGGCAAAGGGATGCGTCTGGTCGAGGCACCGTCCGAATTCGCGGATGCGCTGGCCTCGGCGCAAGGCGAGGCGCAGACCGCCTTCGGCAATCCTGCCGTGCTGATCGAGAAATTCATCGGCTCGCCGCGCCATATCGAGGTGCAGGTCTTCGGCGATGGCGAGGACGCGGTGCATCTGTTCGAGCGCGACTGCTCGCTCCAGCGGCGCCATCAGAAGGTGATCGAAGAGGCCCCGGCGCCGGGCATGACGCCCGAGATGCGCGAGGCGATGGGTCAGGCGGCCACCCGCGCCGCTGAGGCGATCGGCTATAAGGGCGCGGGCACGGTGGAGTTCATCGTGGACGGCTCGGACGGGCTGCGCCCGGATCGGTTCTGGTTCATGGAGATGAACACCCGCCTGCAGGTCGAGCATCCCGTGACCGAGGCGATCACGGGGGTCGATCTAGTCGAATGGCAATTGCGGGTGGCCTCGGGTGAGCCGCTGCCCTGCGCGCAGGACGATCTGACGATCACCGGCCATGCGTTCGAGGCGCGGCTTTACGCGGAAGACGTGCCCGCGGGCTTCCTGCCCGCGACGGGGACGCTCTCGCATCTGCGCTTCGCCGATGGGTGTCGCGCCGATACCGGAGTGCGCACCGGCGACACGATCAGCCCGTGGTACGATCCGATGATCGCCAAGGTCATCACCCATGGGCCGACGCGGGCGACCGCGCTGGGGCAACTTGCGCGCGCCTTGGAAGAGACGGAAGTGGCGGGCACGGTGACGAACCTCGCCTTCCTCGCGCGGCTTGCGCGGCACGAGGGCTTCGCGCAGGGCAAGGTCGATACCGGGCTGATCGGGCGCGAGATCGACGCGCTCGCCGCCCCGACCGAGACGCCGGTTGCCGCAAAAGCGCTGGCCGTAGTCGCTGCGGCGGGGCTTTGGGACGGCGATGCGAGCGGCTTCAGCCTCTGGCAGTCGCCGCGCCGCGCCGTGCCCTTCGAGGAAGAGGCCGCGATCCGCGTGCACGGGCCGGGCCATGTCGCGGTCGAGCTGGGCGAGGAGGCTCATACGTGCCAGCTGGCCGAGGATGGCTGGCGGGTGGATGGCGCTAAGACCGGGGCGCGGATGGCGCAATCGGACGGGGCGATCACCATCTTCCTGCATGGCGCGCATCGCTTCGATATCCCCGACCCGCTGGCGCGCGGCGCGGATGCCGACGCCTCCGATCTGACGCTGGCACCGATGCCGGGGCTCGTGAAGGCCGTCTTCGTCTCTGCCGGCGACACGGTGGCGGCGGGGGACCGGCTTGCCATCATGGAAGCGATGAAGATGGAACACACGATGCGCGCGGCCCGCGACGGTGTTGTGGCCGAGGTTCTGGTCGCCGAAGGCGCGCAGGTCGAGGCGGGCGCGGCGCTCATTCGGCTGGAGGACGAGGCATGATCCGACTGCATCACGTCCCCGGCGCGCGCTCGATGCGGGTGCTGTGGCTGCTGGAGGAGATGGGGCTCGATTACGAGCTTCAGACATGGTCGCTCACCGATGGCTCGCTGCGCAGTCCCGAGTTTCGCGAACTCTCGCCCGCCGGGCGCATCCCGGCGCTGGAGGTCGACGGGCGGTCGATCTTCGAGAGCGGCGCGATCGTCGAATACCTCACCGAGACCCGGCCCGAGGCCGGGCTGGCGCCGGTCACGGGAGAGCCCACCCGTGCCGATTTCCTCGAATGGGTGCATTTCGCGGAGACGCAGGGTAACATCCTGCAAAGCCTCAACATTCAGCATATCTTCCTGCGTCCGCCCGAAGCGCGCTCGCCCGCGATGATGGCGCTCGAGACGAAGCGGCTCGGCGTCACGATGAAGGCGCTGGAGGCGCATCTGGCCGGGCGCGATTGGCTGATCGGGACGTTCTCGGCGGCCGATTGCATGATGGGGTTCAATATCGACGCGATGTTCCGCTTCGTGCCGCGTGAGGGCTTCCCGAACATCTCCGCCTATCGCGACCGGATCGAGGCGCGGCCCGCCTATCAGCGCGCGGTCGCGAAGGGCGGGGCGAGCATGTATGCGCAGGACTTCTACGAGCTGCCCCCGATGGAGCAAACCAATGGCTGAGAGCGTCGAAATCTTCGAGATGGCCCCGCGTGACGGGCTGCAGAACGAAAAGCGGCAGATCGCGCTTTCCGACAAGATCGCGCTGGTCGATTGCCTGAGCCGGGCCGGGTTCCGGCGGATCGAGGTGGGGTCTTTCGTCAGCCCGAAATGGGTGCCGCAAATGGCCGACTCGGCGGAGGTCTTCGCCGGGATCACGCGCCGCCCCGGCATTTCCTACGCGGCGCTGACGCCGAACATGAAAGGCTACGAGGCGGCGAAAGCGGCCAAAGTCGATGAGGTTTCGATCTTCGCCTCTGCCTCCGAGGGGTTTTCGCGCGCGAACCTCAATTGTTCGGTAAGTGAAAGCTTGGAGCGGTTTGCGCCCATCATGGAGGCCGCGAAAGTCGATAATATGAAAGTCCGAGGCTACATCTCTGTCGTCACGGATTGCCCTTTTGACGGGAAAACGCCGCCGGAGAACGTGGCCCGGGTCGCGGCGCAGCTGCGCGACATGGGCTGTTACGAGATCAGCCTCGGCGACACGATCGGGCAGGGTACGCCCGAAAGCGTGACGGCGATGCTGCGCGCGGTGTTGGGTGAGGTCCCGGCGGAAAAGCTCGCCGGGCATTTCCACGACACCTCCGGGCGGGCGCTGGAGAATATCGAAGCCTCGATGGCGATGGGCCTGCGGGTATTCGACGCCTGCGTTGGCGGTCTGGGCGGCTGTCCCTATGCGCCCGGCGCGGCTGGCAATGTCGCGACCGAAGCGGTGCAGGCGCGTCTCGACGCTTTGGGCTACGAGACCGGGCTGGATACGGCCGTTCTGGCCGAGGCGGCCGCGATGGCGAAGAAGATGAAAGGGCAGGGCGATGTTTGAGACGATCAAGACCGAGACCGATGCGCGTGGCATCGCGCGGCTCACGCTGGCGCGTTCGGAGAAGCATAACGCGCTCTCCGAGCAGATGATGGAGGAGATCACCGCGGCGATCGGCCAGCTTGGCACGGACGATGCGGTGCGCGTGGTGATCCTTGCTGCCGAAGGGCGCAGCTTTTGTGCGGGCGGCGATCTGAAATGGATGCAGAGCCAGATCGCGGCGGGCGCGAAAGAGCGCGCGGCGGCGGCGCGCAAGCTCGCGGGGATGCTGCAGGCGCTCAACACCTGCCCGAAACCGGTGATCGGCGCGGTGCAGGGCAACGCCTTCGGCGGCGGCATCGGCATGATGTCGGTCTGTGACGTGGCCATCGGTGTCGAGGGCGCGAAATTCGGGCTGACCGAAACGCGGCTGGGCCTGACGCCCGCGACGATCTCTCCTTATGTCGTCGCGCGCATGGGCGAGGCCCGGGCGCGCCGCGTCTTCATGTCCTCGCGGATCTTCGAGGCCGCCGAGGCGCGTGATCTGGGATTGCTGGCCAAGGTGGTTTTGCCCGAGGTGCTGGAGCGCGCCGTGATGGCCGAGGCCGAGCCCTATCTCGCCTGCGCGCCGGGCGCGGTGGGCGAGGCCAAGGCCTTGGTCCGCGCGCTGGGGCCGCGGATCGACGAGAGCGTGATCGACATGACGATCGAGGCGTTGGTGACTCGCTGGGAATCCGCCGAGTCGGATGAAGGAATCACCGCGTTTTTCGAGAAGCGCGATGCGGCGTGGAAAGCTTAAGGCAGCCTTAAGCGGCACCCTGCGGCGCGCAGGTCGAATATTCCGAAAATTCAAAGCGCCGTTAAGTTTGATCGAAGGCTGCGCTGCTGCAAAAGCGGCGCAGTCCAACGCGGGCAGGCTCTGAGCGGCGCTCGAAGCGCAAAAAATTCGCATACATTCGTATGCAAAAAGCATCTGTGGCCCGCATTTGCATGATTTTCCGGCCTGCTCTCGGTTGACCCCAATGGGGCGCAAGGCTATTGCTCGCCTAGCCAGAACCTGCGCGACAAGTCGTCGCGATGTTAGGGAGCCAAGCCCATGCATGACATGCTGCGCGAATATCTTCCCATCCTCATCTTTCTCGCCATGGCGATCGTGTTGGGCCTTGTGCTCATGCTCGCCGCGGCAGTGGTGGCGGTCCGCAATCCCGACCCTGAGAAGGTGTCGGCCTACGAATGCGGCTTCAACGCCTTCGACGATGCCCGGATGAAGTTCGACGTTCGTTTCTACCTCGTTTCCATCCTCTTCATCATTTTCGATCTCGAAGTGGCCTTCCTCTTCCCTTGGGCGGTGGCCTTCGGTCAGCTTTCCATGGTCGGATTCTGGTCGATGATGGTCTTCCTGACGGTCCTGACCGTAGGATTCGCATATGAGTGGAAGAAAGGGGCGCTGGAATGGGCGTGATGACCTCTGCCAATACCGCCGGTGCGGATCGCGAAGTCGCGACGCAGACGCTGAACAAGGAATTGCAGGATAAAGGCTTCCTGCTGACCTCCACCGAAGACATCATCAACTGGGCGCGCAACGGCTCGCTGCACTGGATGACCTTCGGCCTTGCCTGCTGCGCCGTCGAGATGATGCAGGTCTCGATGCCGCGCTACGACCTCGAGCGCTTCGGCACCGCGCCGCGCGCAAGCCCGCGTCAGTCCGACCTGATGATCGTCGCCGGCACCTTGACCAACAAGATGGCGCCCGCTCTGCGCAAGGTCTACGACCAGATGCCCGAGCCGCGCTACGTGATCTCGATGGGCTCCTGCGCGAATGGCGGTGGCTATTACCACTACAGCTATTCGGTGGTGCGCGGCTGTGACCGCGTCGTGCCGGTCGATATCTACGTTCCGGGCTGCCCGCCCACGGCGGAGGCGCTGCTTTACGGCATCCTTCAGCTGCAACGCAAAATCCGCCGCACCGGCACGCTGGTGCGCTGAGGAGAGCGAGAGATGGACGATACTGCCCTTCGCGAACTGGCCGGCCATATCGAGCTGAAGCGCCCCGATGACGTGGTCTCCACCGAGATCGCCTTCAACGAACTGACGGTCACGATCACCGCGCAATCCGTTCCCGGGTTCACCGAGTTCCTGCGCGACGATCCGAATTGCCGCTTCACCAACCTCGTGGACATCACGGCCATCGACTGGCCCGAACGCCCGCAGCGCTTCGATGTCGTCTGGCATTACCTGTCGATGTATCGCAACCAGCGCATCCGCATTAAGGCGGCGGTCCGCGAAGAGGACATGGTGCCCTCGATCACCAAGCTGCACCCCTGTGCCGATTGGTTCGAGCGCGAGATCTTCGACATGTTCGGCATCCTGTTCTCGGGGCACCCGGATCTGCGCCGTCTGCTGACCGATTACGGTTTCCGCGGCCATCCGCTGCGCAAGGATTTCCCGACGACGGGTTATGTCGAAGTGCGTTACGACGAAGTGCTCAAGCGCGTCGTCTATGAGCCGGTGAAACTGACGCAGGAATACCGGCAGTTCGATTTCCTCTCGCCATGGGAAGGCGCAAAATACATCCTTCCCGGTGACGAGAAGGGCGAGGAGGCGAAATGATGGACGGCGATATCCGCAACAATGTCTATGATGACGGCTCGAGGGACACGCTGACCGACGAGCAGCGCATCCGCAACTTCAACATCAACTTCGGTCCCCAACACCCGGCCGCCCACGGCGTGCTGCGCATGGTGCTGGAGCTGGACGGCGAGGTGGTGGAACGCGCCGACCCGCATATCGGGTTGCTGCACCGTGGCACCGAGAAGCTGATGGAAAGCCGCACCTATCTGCAGAACCTGCCGTACTTCAATCGCCTCGACTATGTCGCGCCGATGAACCAAGAACATGCGTGGTGCCTCGCTATCGAGAAGCTGACCGGCGTGGAAGTGCCGCGTCGCGGTTCGCTGATCCGCGTGCTCTATTCCGAGATCGGGCGCATCCTGAACCACCTGCTGAACGTGACCACGCAGGCGATGGACGTCGGCGCGCTGACGCCGCCGCTCTGGGGCTTCGAGGAGCGCGAGAAGCTGATGGTCTTCTACGAGCGGGCCTGCGGCGCGCGTCTGCACTCGGCCTATTTCCGGCCCGGCGGCGTCCACCAGGACCTGCCGCCGAAGCTGCTCGACGATATCGAGGCATGGGCGCATGAGTTCCCGAAAGTGCTCGACGATATCGAAGGGCTGCTGACCGAGAACCGCATCTTCAAGCAGCGCAACGTCGATATCTGCGTCATCTCCGAGGAAGAGATCCAGCAATGGGGCTATTCCGGCGTGATGGTGCGTGGCTCCGGCCTTGCATGGGACCTGCGCCGCGCGCAGCCCTACGAATGCTATGACGAGTTCGACTTCCAGATTCCGATCGGCAAGAACGGCGATTGCTACGACCGCTACCTCTGCCGGATGGCCGAGATGCGCGAGTCGACCAAGATCGTCCTGCAGGCGATCGAGAAGCTGCGGATGCCGGAAAATCAGGGCGACGTGCTCGCCCGTGGCAAGGTGACCCCGCCGAAGCGGTCGGAGATGAAGCGCTCGATGGAAGCGCTGATCCACCACTTCAAGCTTTATACCGAAGGCTTCCACGTCCCCGCGGGCGAGGTTTATGCCGCCGTCGAAGCGCCCAAGGGCGAGTTCGGCGTCTATCTGGTGGCCGACGGCACGAACAAGCCGTATCGCGCGAAGATCCGCGCTCCGGGTTACCTGCATCTGCAATCCATGGATCACGTCGCCAAGGGGCACATGCTCGCCGACGTGTCTGCAATCATCGGCACGATGGATATCGTGTTCGGGGAGGTTGACCGCTAATGCTTCGCCGTCTTTACCCGGAACAACCCGATAGTTTCGAGTTCACGCCCGAGAACCTCGCATGGGCCAAGGCCCAGATGACCAAGTTCCCGGTCGGCCGTCAGGCCTCGGCGATCATCCCGCTGCTGTTCCGCGCGCAGGAACAGGAAGGCTGGCTGAGCCGTCCGGCAATCGAAACCGTCGCCGAAATGCTTGACATGCCCTATATGCGGGCGCTCGAGGTCGCGACCTTCTACTTCATGTTCCAACTAGCCCCGGTCGGCTCGGTCGCGCACCTGCAGATTTGCGGCACCACCTCGTGCATGATCTGCGGCGCGGAAGACCTGATGAAGGTCTGCAAGGAAAAGATCGCCGCCGAGCCGTTCCAGCTCTCGGACGATGGCAAGTTCTCGTGGGAAGAGGTCGAATGCCTCGGCGCCTGTGCGAACGCCCCGATGATGCAGGTCGGCAAGGATTACTACGAAGACCTGACCGAAGAGAGCCTCGCGAAGCTGATCGACGAAATGGGCAAGGGCGACGTGCCGAAGCCCGGCTCGCAGACCGGCCGCTTCTCGTCCGAGCCCGCCTCGGGCCTGACCGCGCTCACCGAGTCCAAGGGCGACAAGGAAGATTACAACGCCTCGGTCGATCTCGCGGTCGGCATCGGCGACACGATCAAGCGCATCGATGGCACCGAAGTTCCGCTCGCCGCACCGTGGCAAAGCTCGGGCCAGCGCGGCCCGATCGGCACGATGGGGCAGGAGCGTCCGCGCTCTGCCGCGCAACAGGACGAGGCGCGCAAGGCCGCCAAGAAAACCGAGGCCAAGCCCGCCAAGGACACGCCCGCCGACAAGACCGGCGTGACGAAATCCGAAGCTCAGGCCACGTCGAAGGCCCGCCCGGAGTCCAAGCGTGAGCCGGAAGGCACCGAGGCTGAGGCCGTGGGTGCAGAGGCGGGCGAAAAGCCCAAGCTGCTCGACGCACCGCGCGACGGTGGGGCGGATGACCTCAAGATGATCAAGGGCGTCGGGCCGAAGCTTGAGACGCTGCTTCATTCGATGGGCATTTATCACTTCGACCAGATCGCTGGCTGGACCGATGCGGAACTCGCTTGGGTCGACAGCAATCTCGAAGGGTTCAAAGGTCGCGCGACGCGCGACGACTGGAAAGGTCAGGCAGAGAAACTGGCCAGCGGGGCGGAGACCGAATTCTCGTCGCGCGCAAAGAAAGATGGCATTTACGAGTAATCGCAACAGGGTAGAACCGCCGTTCGGCGGAGTGAATGGAGAGACGGGAATGGGTGATCAGACACAAGGGTGCCGCGGCAAGGCGGGTATCTGGGCAGGTATTACGGGGCTTGTGGTCACCGTATTCCTGATGGTCGTGGCGCATGAGCCCTTCCTCGTGGCTCTGTTCCTCGGTCTGATGACCTTCCTGCTGTTCGGCGCCTTCCTGATCTGGGCATTCTGCTCCGAACATGGCGCGCCGGGCGCGGCTGACGGTACCGGCGCATCCTCCGACGACTCCGCAATTCCCGAAAGCCCGGTCGAAACCTTCAACGCCTCGTCTCCGGAAGGGGTTGCAGCCCAAGCGCAGGCGGCAGCGGCGGCACCGACGCCCGCAGCCGAGCGCGAAGTGGCGCGTGCCGACACCATGACGCCCAAGGACGAAGAGGCCACGCCCGAGGCGGACAAGCCCGAGCCCGGCCCGACCACCAAGCCTGCGACGGAAGAGGCCGTGGCGGATGAGCCCAAGGCCGAGCCGAAGGCGGAAGAGCCTAAAGCCGAAGAGCCGAAAGCGGCGCCCAAAGCCAAGCCCGAGAGCGACGAAACGAACCCGCTCTCTGCCATGTCGGCGCAGGTCGCGGACAAGCCCGCCGCGAAAAGCGCGGCAGGCCAACCCGAGGCCGCCGAGGGCGACGGCAAGAAGCCGCGTGGGCTCAAGCAGCCGCGCAAGGCGGGGGCCGACGATCTCAAGAAGATCGAAGGCGTCGGACCGAAGCTCGAAGAGACTCTGAACGGCTGGGGCATCTACCATTACGACCAGATCGCGAAATGGGGCCCCGAAGAGATTGCCTATGCGGACCAGAACGTGCCGCGTTTCAAAGGCCGCTGCACCCGCGACAAGTGGGTCAGCCAGGCGAAGATCATCGTCGAGGACGGCATGGATGCCTTCCTCGAACGGGCGAAGACGAACGATTACTGAGCGGGGGTGAATGAGCCAGATCGACGAGCACGACAGGGCGTTGGGGCGTAAAGCCGCCCTTATCATTGCCGTCGCCACGATCCTCTGGCTCCTCCTGCAATGGATCGGACGACAACAGGGCTGGTCGGCGCAGGTCGCGCTGATCGGCGATCTCGCGGCGATAGCCGCCTATATCTACGCGCTGGCACTCGTCTGGCGCATCTGGCGCCGGAAATCCGGCAAGTGAGGGAAGCGATATGCTGAAGGATCAAGACCGGATCTTCACCAATCTCTACGGGATGCATGACCGCTCTCTGCAGGGCGCGAAGATGCGCGGGCATTGGGACGGCACTGGCGAGATCCTGTCGAAAGGCAAGGATTGGATCATCGAGCAAGTGAAGGCCTCCGGCCTGCGCGGGCGCGGTGGGGCAGGCTTCCCGACGGGTCTCAAGTGGTCCTTCATGCCGAAGGAAAGCGACGGGCGTCCGGCCTTCCTCGCGATCAATGCCGACGAATCCGAGCCCGCGACCTGCAAGGACCGCGAAATCATGCGCCATGATCCGCATACGCTGATCGAAGGCGCGCTGATCGCCGGTTTCGCGATGGGCGCTGCGGCCGCCTATATCTACATCCGCGGCGAATATGTCCGCGAGAAAGAGGCGCTGCAGCGCGCTATCGACGAGGCCTATGAAGATGGCCTGATCGGCAAGAACGCCTGCGGCTCCGGCTACGATTACGACGTCTACCTGTCGCATGGCGCGGGGGCCTATATCTGCGGCGAGGAAACGGCGCTGCTGGAAAGCCTCGAAGGCAAGAAGGGCATGCCCCGGATGAAACCGCCGTTCCCGGCAGGCGCGGGCCTCTACGGTTGCCCGACCACGGTGAACAACGTGGAATCCATCGCTGTCGTGCCGACCATCCTGCGTCGCGGCGCGGAGTGGTATGCGGGCTTCGGTCGTCCGAACAACACCGGCGTGAAGCTGTTTGCGATGTCGGGCCACGTCAACACGCCCTGCGTCATCGAAGAGACCATGTCGATCTCGATGAAGGAACTGATCGAGAAGCATGGCGGCGGCGTCCGTGGCGGCTGGAAGAACCTCAAGGCGGTGATCCCGGGCGGTGCGTCCTGCCCGATCCTGCCCGCCGATCAATGCGAAGACGCAATCATGGATTACGATGGCATGCGCGAGCTGAAATCCAGCTTCGGCACCGCCTGCATGATCGTCATGGATCAGAATACCGACGTGATCAAAGCCGTCTGGCGCCTGTCCAAATTCTTCAAGCACGAGAGCTGCGGCCAGTGCACGCCGTGCCGCGAAGGCACCGGCTGGATGATGCGCGTGATGGACCGTCTGGTGCGCGGCGAGGCCGAGATCGAAGAGATCGACATGCTGTTCGACGTGACCAAACAGGTCGAAGGCCACACGATCTGCGCGCTCGGTGACGCAGCCGCCTGGCCGATCCAGGGTCTGATCCGTCACTTCCGCGAAGAGATCGAAGACCGCATCAAGGCCCGCAAGACGGGCCGCATGGGCGCGATGGCTGCCGAATGAAGCAACCCGCCGGATATCACCTGGCCGAGCTGAATATCGGCCGACTGGTTGCCGAACCGGGCGACCCGCGTGTGGAGGCTTTCATGAAAGCCCTCGACGCGGTGAACGGCATTGGCAAGCGGTCGGACGGGTTCGTCTGGATGATGGAAGGCTCGGGCGAGCCCGGCACCGGCAATACCGAGGCCAAGATCGGCGGCGACCCGTGCTTCGTGTCGAACCTGACGGTCTGGGAAGACGTGGAAAGCCTCGAGAAATTCGTCTGGAACACCGTGCATCGCGCTTTCTACGAGCGTCGCGCGGAGTGGTTCGAACTTCTCGGTCAACAGCATTTCGTCATGTGGTGGGTGCCCGCGGGGCATCAACCGACGCTCGACGAGGCGCTGGAACGGCTCGAAGAGCTGCGCGCGAATGGCGCGTCCGAGCGTGCTTTTGGCTGGAAAGACCTGCCGCAAGCCACGCTGTGGAAGACCCGCGCCTGCACGGCGGAGGTGGCGGCATGAACCTCTCGATCAAACTCTTCTCGCTAGCACTGGTCGCGACAGTTCTCTCAGGCTGCGTGCCGAGCGGCACCATCAAATTGTCGGAAAAGGGCGACGTGCGCGAGGAAGCCCTGAGCGAGATGGTTGCGATGAAGAAAGCCAGGATGCTTTCGGAGAATTGTCGGCGCATGTCTTTGATCACGCTCGGCTATAATGAGTTTCGCGACACCGACATGCGCATTGCCCTGACGGAAAAGGCAAAGGCGCAGGGATATACACGGCGCGATCTGTCGAAATGGGCGTCCAAGCTCGACCATGCCACGCTTCAGAACGATCTCATGAATTACATCAAGTCGCGTAAACTCGTGTTCGGCGAACCGCTGACCTTCTGTGAAGCGGGCGAAAAAGAAATCGCGATGAAAAGCCAGATTGGATCCTACCTCTATATCCGCGATATCCATGGCAAAACACGCGAAGAGCTGGGCGTGACCATCCCGAAACCGGAGGGGAAATAGGGCATGGCAAACGACGGGATGACAGCCGGACTGGCGAAAGGCGCTGTTGCCATGATCTTGCCAACGCTTTTGGCAGGCTGCATGGGCACTCCGGGCGGCAACGAGGCCTCCAAAGGGCCGCGCCGTCTGGCGGCGGTCGAGGGCTATACGGCGGCCTATGACGCGAGCGGCGCGCTTGTCGTGATGCGGCAGGCGGCGCCCTTTGGAAATGACGAGGGTGCCGAGGCCAAGCGGGCCGCGAACGCCATCTGCGGCGGGGCCGTGGCCTCGTCGATTGACGATACATACCGGGACGGCGCTTGGGTCTTCCCGATGGGCTGCGGACACGCGGCCTGACCTAAAACCCGCGCGGGGGCAACCTCGCGCCCGAAGAGACGAGACGGATAGCCATGGCTGACCTGAGAAAGATCATCATCGACGGGAACGAGGTCGAGGTCGATCCGAACCTCACGCTGATCCAGGCGTGCGAACAGGCGGGGATCGAGATCCCGCGCTTCTGCTACCACGAGCGTCTGTCGATCGCAGGCAACTGCCGGATGTGTCTGGTGGAAGTCGTGGGCGGCCCGCCGAAGCCCGCCGCCTCCTGCGCGATGCAGGTGCGCGACATGCGTCCGGGGCCGGAAGGCGCGCCGCCGGTGATCAAGACGAACTCGCCGATGGTCAAGAAGGCCCGCGAGGGGGTGATGGAGTTCCTGCTCATCAACCACCCGCTCGACTGCCCGATCTGCGACCAGGGCGGCGAATGCGATTTGCAAGACCAGGCAATGGCTTACGGGGTGGACTTCAGCCGCTACCGCGAGCCCAAGCGCGCCGCGACCGAGCTAAACCTCGGCCCGCTGGTCGAGACCCATATGACGCGCTGCATCTCCTGCACCCGCTGCGTACGCTTCACCACCGAAGTCGCTGGCATTACCCAGATGGGCCAGACCGGCCGGGGTGAGGATGCGGAGATCGCGAACTACCTGAACATGACGCTCGATTCCAACATGCAGGGCAACATCATCGACCTGTGCCCGGTGGGCGCGCTGGTCTCCAAGCCCTACGCGTTTACCGCGCGTCCGTGGGAGCTGACGAAGACCGAGACCGTCGACGTGATGGACGCCGTGGGCTCGAACATCCGCGTCGACACCAAGGGGCGCGAAGTGATGCGCATCCTGCCGCGCAACAATGACGACGTGAACGAGGAGTGGATCTCCGACAAGACCCGCTTCGTCTGGGACGGCCTGCGCCGCCAGCGTCTCGACAAGCCTTACGTCCGCGTCGACGGCAAGCTGAAGCCCGCAAGCTGGGGCGAGGCGCTGCGCGCCGCCGCCGAGGCGATGAAGGGCAAGAAAGTCGCCGGTCTCGTGGGCGATCTGGTCTCGACCGAGGCAGCTTTCTCGCTCAAGCAACTGATCGAAGGTCTGGGCGGCACCGTCGAATGCCGCACCGATGGAGCGCGTCTGCCGATCGGTAACCGCTACGGCTATGTCGGCAACGCGACGATCGCCGATCTGGATAACGCCGAGATGGTGCAGATCATCGGCGCGAACCCGGCGGTGGAAGCGCCTGTTTTAAACGCGCGTATCCGCAAGGCCTGGGCCAAGGGCGCGACTGTCGGTCTCGTCGGCGAAGCCTGCGATCTGACCTATGACTACGTCCATGTCGGCACCGACCGCGCGGCGCTTGCCGAGCTGTCGGGCAAGACGATCTCGGACGAGACCAAGGCGAAGAACACCGTCGTCATCATCGGGCAGGGCGCTCTGAACGAAGCCGATGGCGAGGCGGTTTTGGCCCATGCGATGAAGCTGGCCGAGAACTCCAACGCCAAGTTCATGGTGCTGCACACCGCTGCGGCCCGTGTCGGCGCGATGGATGTGGGCGCTGTGACCGAGGGCGGTCTGCTCGCGGCCATCGACGGCGCCGAAGTGATCTACAACATGGGCGCCGACGAGGTGGAGATCACCCCGCGCGCCGAGGGTGGCCCCTTCGTGATCTATCAGGGCAGCCACGGCGACCGCGGGGCCAACCGCGCCGACGTGATCCTGCCGGGCGCGGCCTATACGGAAGAAAACGGGCTCTTCGTGAACACCGAAGGGCGTCCGCAGCTTGCCTTCCGCGCGGCCTTCCCGCCGGGCGAGGCGAAAGAGAACTGGGCGATCCTGCGCGCGCTCTCGGCCGAGCTGGACGCCAAGCAGCCTTGGGACACGCTGGCCGGTCTGCGCCGCGCGATGGTGGCAGAGGTGCCGCATCTCGCGCAGGTCGATGAGGTTGTGGAGAACGAAGTGCAGGCGATCGAGCCGCGCGACATGGGCAAGGCGACCTTCCGTCTGCCGATCCACGAATTCTACCTGACCAACCCGATCGCACGGGCCTCCGTCGTGATGGGCGAATGCGCCAGCCTCGCGAAAGCGCGGGCCGAAGCGCCGGTCGCCGCCGAGTGAGGTTGAGACGGATGATGCAGACCCTGCCCAATATCGCACCGCTCGCCCCCGGCCTTCTGGCCGGTCTGGCGGCGTGCACGCCGACTGGCGGGGCGCAGGGGGATAGCGCGGTCAAACCGGACTATCGGGGCACCGAGACACGGCTCCTCGACAGCGATCTGGTGGAGATCCGCGCGCGCGTCTCGGGCGAGGGCGCTGGCGAGAAAGCGGCGACCGATTATGCCCAATGCGCAGCCGCGCAATATGCGCTGGTGCGCGGCTATGGATTTGCGCGCCACGTGCGCACGAATGTGACTGAAGAGGGTGGCATCTGGCGGGCAGATGCGGTCTACACCATCTCGCCCGCCTTGCCGCAGGGACTCAAGACGATCGACGCGGAAGTGACCGTCGCCGATTGCAAGGATCGCGGCATTCCGACCGTATGAAGAGAGTGGGACATCATGGCTGAATTCTTCGCGACACCTTTCGGGATCTTCCTGCTGATCGTGCTGCAGAGCTTGGCGGTTATCGCCTTCGTGATGCTTTCGATGATCTGGCTGGTCTATGGCGACCGCAAGATCTGGGCTGCCGTGCAGATGCGTCGCGGGCCGAACGTCGTCGGGCCTTGGGGGCTGATGCAGACCTTCGCGGATGCGCTGAAATATGTGGTCAAGGAAATCGTCGTACCGGCGGGCGCCGACAAGTTCGTCTATTTCCTCGCCCCGATCCTGAGCTTCGTGCTGGCGATGCTGACCTTCGCGGTGATCCCCTTCGCCGACGGTTGGGTGCTGGCCGATATCAACGTGGCCCTTCTGTTCGTCTTCGCGGCTTCCTCGCTCGAGGTGTATGGCGTGATCATGGGCGGCTGGGCGTCGAACTCGAAATACCCGTTCCTCGGCTCGCTCCGCTCGGCCGCGCAGATGATCTCCTACGAGGTCTCGATCGGCCTGATCATCATCGGGGTGATCATCTCGACCGGCTCGATGAACCTGTCGACCATCGTGCGCGCGCAGGATACCGGCTGGGGCCTGCTGGGCTGGTACTGGCTGCCCCATCTGCCGATGGTGGCGCTGTTCTTCATCTCGGCGCTGGCCGAGACCAACCGCCCGCCCTTCGATCTTCCGGAAGCGGAATCCGAACTCGTCGCGGGCTTCATGGTGGAATACAGCTCGACCCCGTATCTGCTGTTCATGGCCGGCGAATATATCGCGATCTGGCTGATGTGCGCGCTGATGTCGATCCTGTTCTTCGGCGGCTGGCTGTCCCCGATCCCGGGCCTGCCCGACGGGGTGCTGTGGATGTTCGCCAAGATGGTGTTCTTCTTCTTCATGTTCGCGATGGTGAAGGCGATCGTGCCGCGCTACCGCTACGACCAGCTCATGCGGATTGGCTGGAAAGTCTTCCTGCCGCTATCGCTGGCGTGGGTGGTGATCATCTCCTTCCTCGCGAAATTCGAAATCTTCGGGCACTTCTGGGCCCGCTGGGCGATGGGGAGCTGATAGATGGCTTTCGACTATAACCGCGCTGCCAAGTATTTCCTGCTGGTGGACTTCATCAAAGGCTTCGGTCTGGGGATGCGCTATTTCTTCGCGCCGAAACCCACGCTGAACTACCCGCACGAGAAGGGCCCGCTGTCGCCGCGCTTCCGTGGCGAGCACGCCCTGCGCCGCTACCCCAACGGGGAAGAGCGCTGCATCGCGTGCAAACTGTGCGAGGCGATCTGCCCGGCGCAGGCGATCACGATCGACGCGGAACCCCGCGCCGACGGCTCGCGCCGCACGACGCGCTACGACATCGACATGACGAAATGCATCTATTGCGGCTTCTGTCAGGAAGCCTGCCCGGTGGATGCGATCGTCGAGGGTCCGAATTTCGAATTCTCGACCGAGACCCGCGAGGAGCTGTTCTACGACAAGCAGAAGCTCCTTGAGAACGGGGCCCGCTGGGAAGCCGAGATTGCCCGCAACCTCGAACTGGATGCGCCTTACAGATGACCGACGATTTTTCGAAACTCTTTAGCAACATGATGGAGCAGTCGGCCGAGATGGCGCGGCTGTTCAATCCGGCGCTGGAAAGTTTCAATCCGGCTGCGATGGAGAAACTCTTCCCCACCATGTCGAAGGACATGATGGAGATGTGGTTCGGCAAGACCTTCAACCGCGAAGGGCTCGACAGCCGGACGCGGCTTCTGGTGACGATCGCCGCGCTCACGGTGCTGGGCGCGCAAGCGGACTCGCAGCTGCGCCTGACGATCCGCCACGCGCTCGAGGCCGGGGCCACGCAACGCGAGATCGCCGAGGTGATCTTTCAGATGAGCATGTTCGGCGGGGTGCCCGCCATGACCCGCGCGCTCGAGATCGCGCAATCGGTCTTCGACGAGAATTCGGGAGAGAACGAATGACGGTGTTTGCTTTCGCCTTCTACCTTTTCGCCATTACGGCGGTGGTCGCGGGCTTCATGGTGGTGATTTCCAAGAACCCGGTCCATTCGGTGCTCTGGCTGATCCTCACCTTCCTGTCGGCGGCGGGGCTTTTCGTGCTGCTGGGCTCGGAATTCGTCGCGATGCTGTTGATCATCGTCTATGTCGGCGCGGTCGCGGTGCTCTTCCTCTTCGTGGTGATGATGCTCGATGTCGACTTCGCCGCGCTGAAAGGGGAGCTGGCGCGCTACATGCCGCTGGGCCTGCTGATCGGGGTCGTGATGCTGGTGCAGCTGGGCATCGCCTTCGGCGCATGGCAGACCTCCGGCATGGCGGAAAGCCTGCGTGCCGATCCGGTGCCCGAGGGCATGACCAACGCGCAGGCGATCGGCCTGCTCGTCTATGACAAATACCTCTACCTCTTCCAGACGGCGGGCCTGATCCTGCTGGTCGCGATGATCGGGGCGATCCTTCTGACGCTGCGCCATCGCACCAACGTCAAGCGCCAGAACGTCATCGCGCAGATGCATCGCGATCCGTCCAAGACGATGGAAATGGTGGACGTCAAACCGGGGCAGGGGCTGTGAGCGAACAAAAGCAAGCGAAAAACGCGAGTTCGGAAACGAGGGTGAACGCATGATCGGATTGGAACATTACCTTGGCGTGGCTGCCGCGCTGTTCGTGATCGGCATTTTCGGGATCTTCGTGAACCGCAAGAACGTGATCGTCATCATGATGTCGATCGAACTCATGCTGTTGGCGGTGAATATCAACCTGGTGGCCTTCGCGGCCTATCTGGATGACCTCGTCGGACAGATCTTCACCCTCTTCGTGCTGACCGTTGCGGCAGCCGAGGCCGCGATCGGCCTTGCGATCCTCGTGGTCTTCTTCCGCAACCGCGGCTCGATCGAGGTCGAAGACGTCAACGTGATGAAGGGATAAGGGACGATGGAAACGATCATTCTCTTTGCGCCGCTGGTCGGTGCGATCCTTGGTGGCTTCGGCTGGCGGGTGATCGGCGAAAAGGGCGCGATGGTCCTGACCACGGGCCTTCTGTTCCTCGCCGCTCTGCTCAGCTGGATCGTGTTCCTTACGCTGGGCGATCAGACGCAGCACATTCACGTCCTGAACTGGATCACCTCGGGTGAGCTGGACGTCTCGTGGGCGATCCGGATGGACCGACTGACCGCGATCATGCTGATCGTGGTGACGACGGTCTCCTCGCTCGTGCATCTCTACTCGTGGGGCTACATGGCCCATGACGAGAATTTCGACGAAGGGAAAGGCGAGAACTACAAGGCACGCTTCTTCGCCTACCTGTCCTTCTTCACCTTCACCATGTTGATGCTGGTGACCTCGGACAACCTGCTGCAGATGTTCTTCGGCTGGGAAGGCGTCGGTGTCGCCTCCTACCTGCTGATCGGCTTCTACTACAAGAAACCCTCGGCCAACGCGGCCGCGATGAAGGCCTTCATCGTCAACCGTGTCGGCGATTTCGGCTTCCTGCTGGGGATGTTCGGTCTGTTCTACATGACCGGCTCGCTGCAGCTGGACGACGTGTTCTCGGCGGCCCCGGCCTTGTCAGAGACCAATCTCGACTTCCTCTGGGGGTCCTGGAACGCGGTCGAGCTCTGTGCCTTCCTGCTCTTCGTGGGTGCGATGGGTAAATCGGCGCAGCTCTTCCTGCACACATGGTTGCCGGACGCGATGGAAGGCCCGACGCCTGTGTCGGCGCTGATTCACGCCGCGACCATGGTGACCGCGGGCGTGTTCCTCGTCTGCCGCATGTCGCCGGTCTACGAATACGCTCCGCATGCGCAGACCTTCATCGTCGTGATCGGCGCCTCGACCGCCTTCTTCGCCGCGACCGTGGGTCTGGTGCAGAACGACATCAAGCGCGTCATCGCCTATTCGACCTGTTCGCAGCTGGGCTACATGTTCGCGGCGGCCGGTGTCGGCGTCTATTCGGTGGCGATGTTCCACCTGCTGACCCACGCGTTCTTCAAAGCGCTGCTGTTCCTCTCGGCGGGTTCGGTCATCACTGCGATGCACCACGAGCAGGATATGCGGAACTATGGCGGCCTTCGCAAAAAGGTGCCGCTGACCTTCTGGGCGATGATCTTCGGCACGCTGGCGATCACCGGGGTTGGTATTCCCTTCACGCCGATCGGCTTCGCAGGCTTCCTGTCGAAAGACGCAATCATCGAGAGCGTCTGGGGTGGCACGGGTGCAGGCTATGCCTTCTGGCTTCTGGTCATCGCGGCGGCCTTCACGTCCTTCTACTCGTGGCGCCTGATCTTCATGACCTTCTTCGGCAGGCCGCGCGGCGATCATCATGCGCATGATCACGCGAAGGAAAGCCCCTGGGTCATGACGGTGCCGCTGGTGGTGCTGTCCTTCGGCGCGATCTTCGCCGGAATGATCTGGTACAACGTCTTCTTCGGCGATCACGCGAAGCTGGTGAAGTTCTTCGGGCTTCCCGCCCATGCCGAGCAGACGGCGGATGCGGGTCACGCGACGACTGGCGAGGCTGCGCAGACCGGCGAGGGCACCCATGGCGCAACGCCGCCGGTGCCGGATGCGACCATGTCCGAAAATCAGGCCGAGGCCGAGCTGATGGACGAGGCCAAGACCTCGCCGGATGTCGGCGTCTCGACGGCGGTGATCAAATATCCGGGCGTCGCACCTCAGGGCGCGATCTACATGGGTCAGGAAAACGAGGTCATCGACAAGGCGCACCACGCGCCGGCCTGGGTCAAGGTTTCGCCCTTCGTGGCGATGCTTGCAGGGCTTCTCGTGGCATGGCTGTTCTACATCAAGGACACCAGCCTGCCGAAGCGGTTCGCCGAGGCGCAGCCGGGCCTGTACCGCTTCCTGCTCAACAAGTGGTATTTCGACGAGCTGTACGAGCGCATCTTCGTGCGCCCGGCGCTCTGGTTCGGCTATCAATTTTGGAAGAAAGGGGACGAGGGCTCGATTGACCGAGTTATCGACGGCATGGCCGTCGGCATCGTCCCGACATTCACGAGGTTCCTTAACAGGATGCAATCGGGCTATCTGTTCCACTACGCCTTCGCCATGGTGATCGGGATTGTCGGTCTCATGCTCTGGGTCGTCCTCAACGGGGGGGCGAACTGATGCAACACCTGCTTTCCATCGTCATCTTCACGCCCGCCGTGGCGGCGCTGATCCTCGCGCTGGTTCTGCGCGGCGGCTCGCCCGAGGCGGACCGGAACGCGAAATGGGTGGCGCTGACCGCGACGTCGGTCACCTTCCTGATCTCGCTGTTCCTGCTGGCCGGGTTCGACCCGTCCAACACCGGCTTCCAGTTCATGGAGAAATACTCCTGGATCATGGGGTTCCAGTACCGCGTGGGTGTCGACGGCCTGTCGATCCTCTTCGTGATGCTGACCACCTTCATGATGCCGCTGGTGATCGTAGGTAGCTGGAACGTCACCGACCGCGTGAAGGAATACATGATCGCCTTCCTCGTCCTCGAGACGCTGATGGTGGGCACCTTCGTCACGCTCGATCTGGTGCTGTTCTACCTGTTCTTCGAAGCGGGCCTGATCCCGATGTTCCTGATCATCGGCATCTGGGGGGGCAAGCAGCGCGTCTACGCCGCGTTCAAGTTCTTCCTCTACACCTTCTTCGGCTCGGTCTTCATGCTGGTGTCGATCATCTACATCTACTTCCACACCGGAACGACGGACATGCCGGGGCTGCTCGTCTACGAGTTCCCATACACACCGGTGCACATACTCGGGATAACGATCCCCGGCGGGGTGCAAACGCTGCTCTGGCTCGGCTTCTTCATCTCCTTCGCGATCAAGATGCCGCTCTGGCCGGTGCACACCTGGCTGCCTGCTGCGCACGTGCAGGCGCCGACGGCCGGTTCGGTCGTGCTGGCCGCGGTGCTGCTGAAGCTCGCCGATTACGGTTTCCTGCGCTTCTCGCTGCCGATGTTCCCGGTGGGCAACCTCGTGGTCGGCCCTTGGGCGATGTGGCTCGCGGTGATCGCGATCATCTGGACCTCGCTGGTGGCGCTGGTGCAGACCGATATCAAACGCGTCATCGCCTATAGCTCGGTCGCGCACATGGCCGTCGTGCTGCTCGGGATTTTCTCGGGCACGCAGCAGGGCATCGAGGGCGGCATCTTCATGGTGGTCGCGCACGGTTTCACCTCGGCGGCGCTGTTCCTCGCGGTGGGTGTGGTCTACGACCGGATGCACACGCGCGAGATCTCGGCCTATGGCGGCCTTGTGAAGCGCATGCCCGCCTATGCGACGATCTTCATGTTCTTCACGATGGCCAATGTGGGTCTTCCGGGCACCGCCAATTTCGTCGGCGAGTTCCTGATCCTCGTGGGCGTCTTCCAGGTGAATACGTGGGTTGCGCTCTTCGCCACGACGAGCGTGATCCTGTCGGCGGCCTATGCGCTCTGGCTCTATCGCCGGGTGGTCTTCGGCGATCTCATCAAGGAGAGCCTGCGCTCGATCACCGACCTGAGCACGCGCGAGAAATGGATTTTCGCGCCGCTGGTCGCGATGACGTTGTTGCTCGGGGTCTATCCCGATCTGGTGACCAACATCATCGGGCCGTCGGTGACGCAACTCGTCCAGAACTATCACGATGCCTTGCCGGACAACCTTCTGTCCGACCTGGTCGAACACTGAGGAGCTGAGGGATGACTTCTGCGGATTTCTCGATCGTCCTTCCGGAGTTTTTGCTCGCCATCTACGCGATGGTGGCGCTGCTCGCGGGTGTGTGGTTCGGCAAGGACAAGCTTGCGCCGACCCTGCTGTGGATCACTTCCGGCGTCATGCTGGTGATCGCGGCCTGGATCGGTCTGGCCGAGGTAGGGTCGCATGAGGCCTTCGGTGGCCTCTTCATCGACGATGCGTTCTCGCGCTTCACCAAGGTGATGATCCTGGTCTCGGCTGCGCTGGTTCTCGCGATGGGCACCGATTACATGCAGCGCCGCGGGTTGCTGCGCTTCGAATACCCGATCCTCGCGACGCTGGCCGTCATCGGCATGATGATGATGGTCTCGGCGGGCAACCTGATGTCGCTCTACATGGGGCTCGAGCTGCAATCGCTCGCGCTCTACATCGTGGCCGCGCTGCGCCGCGAGAGCGAGAAGAGCTCGGAAGCGGGTCTGAAGTACTTCGTGCTCGGCGCGCTGTCCTCGGGCATCCTGCTCTACGGCGCCTCGCTGACCTACGGCTTTGCGGGCACCACGCAATTCGCGGGTATCATCGGAGTGGTCCAACAAGGTCATCTGCCGATCGGCCTGCTGTTCGGCATGGTCTTCCTGATCGCCGGTCTCGCCTTCAAGGTCTCGGCGGTGCCGTTCCACATGTGGACGCCCGACGTCTATGAAGGCTCGCCCACGCCGGTCACCGCCTTCTTCGCCACCGCGCCGAAAATCGCCGCGATGGCGCTGATCGCTCGGCTCGTCTTCGACGCCTTCGGTCAGGTGCCGGCGGAGTGGGGCCAGATCCTCGCGCTGCTCGCGGGCCTGTCGATGGTCTGGGGTTCGGTCGCGGCGATCGGTCAGACCAACATCAAACGCCTGATGGCCTATTCCTCGATCACCCATATGGGCTTCGTGCTGCTGGGCCTGTCGGCGGGCACTGCCGAGGGCGTGCAGGCGATGCTGACCTATATGGCGATCTACGTGACGATGAATGTCGGCGTCTTCGCCTTCATGCTCTCGATGGAGCGTGACGGCCAGCCGGTGACCGATATCAAGTCGCTGAACCAATATGCCCGTCAGGATCCGACCAAGGCGCTGGCGATGCTGGTACTGCTGTTCTCGCTTGCGGGCGTGCCGCCGTTCCTGGGCTTCTTCGCCAAGTTCGCGGTGCTTCAGGCGGCGCTGCATGCGGGCTATATCTGGCTCGTGCTGCTGGGCGTGATCGCCTCGGTCGTGGCGGCCTTCTACTACCTGCGGATTGTGTTCTACATGTATTTCGGCAAGGAGACGGACCCGCTGGACAACCGGATGCCCGCGATCCAATGGGGGCTTCTGATGGTCTCCGCGCTGGCGATGCTGCTCGGTATCTTCAACCTCTTCGGCATCGAGGGCGCGGCCCAGGCTGCGGCGGCGGCTCTTGTCAACTGAGCGCGATGACTGGCCCGAGGGTGTGGCGCGACACGTCCTGCCCTCGGTCGATAGCACAATGGATGAAGCGGCCCGGCTAGCGCCGGGCCTCTCCGGTTCAGCGTGGATCTTCGCGCATGAGCAGACCGCGGCCCGCGGTCGGCGCGGGCGTGCCTGGCGCGCGCCCACGGGCAATTTCTCGGCGACGCTTGTGATGCGGCCCGAGGGCGGGCTCGGGCAGGCGGCGCTCTATTCCTTCGTCGCGGCTCTGGCGCTCGAGGCGGCGCTCGCCCATGTCGGGGGCCCGCATGCGCGGCTCTCGATCAAATGGCCCAATGACGTGCTGCTGAGCGGTGGCAAGATCGCGGGTATCCTGCTGGAGAGCCTGCGGGGCGGAGAGCAGATCGCGATCGGCATCGGGGTGAACCTCGCGCAGGCGCCCGACCGCAGCGAGGTCGAGCCCGAGGCGATGGCCCCGGTCAGCCTGATTGGCGAGACCGGGATGCAGATCGCCCCGGTCGACTTCCTGCCGATGCTGGCGCAGGCCTTCGATCACTACGACCGGCAATTCCGCGATTACGGCTTCGACGCGATCCGCAATGCGTGGCTCGCCCGCGCGGCGCGTCTGGGCGAGGAGATCACCGCCCGAGTCGGCAACGAGACCTATCGTGGCACCTTCGAGACCATCGACGAGACCGGGGCGCTTATCCTGACCACGCCCGAGGGCCGTCGCGCCATCTCGGCAGCGGATATCTTTTTCTGAGCGGAAAGGGGGAGCCATGCTTCTCTGCATCGACTGCGGTAACACCAATACGGTCTTTTCGGTCTGGGACGGGACGGATTTCGTCGCCACTTGGCGGATGGAGACCAATCACCAGCGCACGGCGGACGAATATTTCCTCTGGCTGTCGGGCATGATGCGCGTGCAGGAGATCGCCGGCGAGATCACCGAGGTGATCATCTCGTCGACCGTGCCGCGCGTCGTGTTCAACCTGCGGGTCCTGTCGAACCGGTATTTCAACTGCCGCCCGCTGGTGGTGGGCAAGCCCGAATGCCGTCTCCCGGTCGAGCCGCGCGTCGATCCGGGCACGACCGTGGGGCCGGATCGCCTCGTGAACACGGTGGCGGGCTATGACCGGCATGGCGGCGATATCGTCGTCGTCGATTTCGGCACCGCGACCACCTTCGACGTGGTGGCCTCCGACGGGGCCTATATTGGTGGCGTGATCGCACCCGGCGTCAACCTCTCGCTCGAGGCGTTGCACGCGTCCGCCGCCGCCCTACCTCATGTCGACGTGACGATGCCCGAAAAGGCCATCGGCACGAATACCGTCGCCTGTATCCAATCGGGCGTTTTCTGGGGCTATATCGGCCTCGTCGAAGGCGTCGTGCGCCAAATCCGGCTCGAACGCGACCGCCCGATGAAAGTCATCGCGACCGGCGGTCTGGCCGAACTGTTCTCGCAGGGCTTTGACCTCTTTGACAGTGTGGATTACGACCTTACCATGCACGGCCTTCGCCTCCTCAACGACTATAACAAGGATCTTCCCGCGTGAGTGACAGACTGATCTACCTCCCCCTCGGCGGTGCCGGCGAAATCGGCATGAACGCCTATGTGTACGGCTACGGCCCAGAGGGGAAAGAGCGGCTGATCGTTGTCGATCTGGGCGTGACTTTCCCGGATATGGACGGCACGCCCGGCGTCGATCTGATCTTCGCCGATCTCGAATGGCTGGAAGCGAATGCCGACCGGATCGACGCGATCTTTATCACCCACGCCCATGAAGACCATATCGGCGCGCTGCCCCATGTCTGGAACAAGCTGCGCAAACCGGTCTATGCGCGCGCCTTCACCGGCCGCATCGGTCAGCTGAAGCTGGAAGAGGCGGGCATCCCGCCCGAGACGATCCAGATCGTCGAGCCGCGCCCGAAGGTGATCGAAGCCGGTCCGTTCAAGGTGCAGTTCGTGCCGATCTCGCACTCGATCCCCGAGAGCTCCGGCCTCATCATCGACACGCCCGCCGGGCGCGTCGTCCATACGGGCGATTTCAAGCTCGACGGCAATCCAATCGTGGGCGAGCCCTTCGAGCCCGAGATGTGGCATGCCATCGCCAAAGAGGGCGACGGTGTGAAGGTTCTGGTGAGCGATTCCACGAACGTCTTCTCGCCGCTGCCGGGCCGGTCGGAGGCCACGCTGGCCGAGCCGATCTCGGAACTGATCCGCGCCCAGACCGGCATGGTCGTCGCCACCACCTTCGCCTCGAACGTCGCGCGCCTGAAGACACTCGCCGAGGCAGGCAAGGCTGCGGGGCGCTCGGTCTGCCTGCTTGGCCGCGCGATGAAGCGCATGGTCTCGGTCGCGGAAGAAACCGGGGTGCTCAAGGGCATGCCCGGCACGATCTCGGCGGAAGAGGCGAGCGACGTGCCGCGCCAGAACCTGATGCTGATCGTGACCGGGTCTCAGGGCGAGCGCCGCGCGGCCTCGGCTCAGCTGAGCCGCGGCAAATATCTGGGTCTCGAGCTGAAAGAGGGCGACACGTTCCTGTTCTCCTCGAAGACGATCCCGGGCAACGAGCGCGGCGTGATCCGCATCATGAATGCGTTCTCCGAGATGGGCGTCGATGTGGTGGACGATCACGGCGGGCTCTATCACGTCTCGGGCCACGCGAACCGCCCCGATCTGGAAGCGGTCCATGAGCTGCTCGCGCCGAAGATGCTGATCCCGATGCATGGCGAGCATCGCCACCTGCGCGAACACGCGAAGCTGGCCTCGGATAAGGGCATCGCGTCAGAAGTCGCGACGAACGGCACGATGATCGACCTGACCGGCAAGTCGCCGAAAGTCGTCGAATATATCGAAGCGGGCCGCACTTACCTCGACGGTTCGGTGCAGATCGGCGCGATGGACGGCGTGGTGCGTGACCGGATGCGCATGGCGCTGAACGGGCTGTGCCTCGTGACGCTGATCCTCGACGAGGAAGACCAGCCCCTGGGCGAGCCCTGGGTCGAGCTGAACGGCCTGCCGAAACTGGGCCGCTCGGGCGCGCCGCTGGCCGAGACGATCGAAGACGAGATGACGCAATATCTCGAACGCGCTTCGATCAAAGTCCTCAAAAATGACGACAAGATCGACGAGGGCCTGCGTCGCATCGCACGTCAGGTCTCGATGGAAGAGATCGGCAAGAAGCCCGAAGTGATCGTCGTCACCAGCCGCCTGACCGAGTGAGCGTGGCTCCGCGCCTGTGAAGGGCGCGGATCGCCCTAGGCGCAGGCGGGCAGGGGCGCGCGCCATCCCTAAAGACAAAGAAAAACCCCGCCGGAGGAGGCCTCCGGCGGGGATATTTTTACCAATACGAAAGCGTCAGCTGTCCGCTTTGTCCTCGGCGGTCTCCTCAACCGCGCCGGGGCGGAAGGAGACGGTGAGGAAGTCCGGGACGTGATCGCCCATGCCCACGACTTCGTTGTCGCGCTCGCGGCGATTGCGGCCACCGCGCGACCGGCGGGCATTGCCGCCCTCGTCGGAAGACTGGCTGCGCGATTGCGGCTTCGGAGCGCTCGCGGCCTCGGGGGCTGCTTCGCTGCGGGCCTCTTCGGGCTGAGCCTCGGCCGTCTTGGGGGTCTGCTCCTCCTGCTGCTCCTGCGGCGCGGCGCTTTGCGGCTGCTGCGTCTCTTCGCTGCGCTGGTCGCGTTTCGACCCACGCCCGCCACGATCCCGGCTGCGTCCGCCGCGCGAACGACCGCCCTTGGCGTCTTCGCGCTTGCGCGCCGGTTGCTTCGCACCTTCGGACAGCTCGAAATCTTCCGGCGGCTCGGCGCGCGGGATTTCCTGTTCGACGAGGCTTTCGATCTGGCCAAGGAACTTCTCGTCCGACGGCACAGCGATCGAGATCGCCGTGCCCTTGCGGCCCGCGCGACCCGTGCGGCCGATCCGGTGGACGTAATCCTCGGCATGCATCGGCAGGTCGTAGTTGAAGACGTGGCTCACCGAAGGCACGTCGAGACCGCGCGCCGCCACGTCGGAGGCGATCAGCAGCTTGAGCTTGCCATCGCGGAAATTCTCGAGCGTGCGCGTGCGCTGGCTCTGGTCGAGGTCGCCATGGATCGGGGCGGCGTCGAAGCCGTATTTCTGCAGGCTCTTGGCGACGATATCGACATCGACCTTGCGGTTACAGAAGACGATCGCATTGGTGCAGGCCTCGCCCTCGGCCGAGATCACCGCGCGCAGCAATTCGCGCTTGGCCTTGGCCGTCTGGTCGCGGCGCGCCGGTTCGATCTGGATCAGCTTCTGGGTGATGTTCGCACCGGTGGTCGCCTGACGCGCAACTTCGACCCGCGTCGGCGCATGCAGGAAGGTGTTGGTGATCCGCTCGATCTCAGGGGCCATCGTGGCCGAGAAGAACAGCGTCTGGCGCGTGAAGGGCGTCAGCTGGAAGATGCGCTCGATATCCGGGATGAAGCCCATGTCGAGCATCCGGTCGGCCTCGTCCACCACCATGACCTTCACATCGGTCAGGATCAGTTTGCCACGCTCGAAATGGTCGAGCAGGCGGCCCGGCGTCGCGATCAGCACGTCGACGCCCTTGTCGATCAGCTTGTCCTGCTCGCCGAACGACACGCCGCCGATCAGCAGAGCGCGGGTCAGCTTGGTGTTCTTGGCGTAGAGGTCGAAGTTCTCGGCGACCTGGGCTGCCAGTTCGCGCGTCGGGCAGAGCACGAGCGAGCGCGGCATCCGGGCGCGGGCGCGGCCCCGACGCAGTAGCGTCAGCATCGGCAGGGTGAAGCTGGCGGTCTTGCCGGTCCCGGTCTGCGCGATGCCGAGCACGTCCTTGCCTTCGAGCGCGGGCGGAATGGCGCCAGCCTGAATGGGCGTGGGCTCTTCGTAGCCAGCGTCGACAACGGCGGAAAGGACTTTCGGGTCCAGCTTCAGATCGGTGAATTTAGTCATGGGTTTCCTTGGTTTACCTTTGATCGCGTCCTGTCGCGACCCGCATCGGGCGGGGCCGCTGTCGGGCGCTTTAGGAACCGGGCGCCCAGGAGAAGCTCCGCCGGATTACGGAGCTTGACTGCGCCCTACCGGATTGCGACGCAAAGGTCAATCTTTTCAGGGGGTGACCCGGGGCTGCGCGCGGAACTGCGCGATATTCGGCCTCTTGCAAAAGGGCACGGAACCTGACCTCCTGAACGGGGTTTGATCCGGAAGCGTGACGAGGGACAGGTATGGCAGTTGCGGAATCGGCGGGTCTCGGCCCGGTATTGGCCTTTGCGCTGGTGGGTGTGTGCGGTGTCGGGGCGCAATGGCTGGCCTGGCGCCTGCGCCTGCCCGCCATCGTGATCATGCTGGTAGCCGGGCTCATCGCCGGGCCCGCGACGGGGCTTCTGAACCCGAGCCGGGATTTTGGCGACTTGCTCAGTCCGTTGATCGCGCTCGCCGTGGCGGTGATCCTGTTCGAGGGGGGCTTTTCTCTAGATTTCCACCGCTTGGGCGACGCTAAAACTGGCGTACGGCGGCTGGTCTTCATCGGCGCACCTCTGGGTTGGTTCCTATCGGTGCTCGCGCTTGTTTGGGGCGCGGGGCTCAGCTGGGAAAGCGCGGCTGTTTTCGGCGGCATCATGGTCGTCACCGGCCCCACGGTGATCGCGCCGCTTCTGCGCACGGCGAAACTTGCCCGCCGCCCCGCACGGCTGCTGCAATGGGAAGCGATCGTGAACGATCCGATCGGCGCGCTGGCGGCGGTTCTGGCCTTCGAGGTGGTGTTCACGCTGCGCTCCAATCTGCCGATGGGCGAGGCGGTGTGGCATCTCGCGCTCGGTATCGGGTTTGCGGCCGCGATCGGTGGCGCGGTCGGCTGGGGCATCGCGCGCAGCTTCTCGCGCGGCTGGGTGCCGGAATTCATGAAGGTGCCGGTGCTCTTCGCGACGCTTCTGGGCACCTTCGCGGTGACGGATCACGTGCTGCATGAAAGCGGGCTGCTGGCGGTCACCGTGATGGGGCTGGTGATCGGCAATGCCGACCTGCCGTCCTACGAGGAACTGCGCCGTTTCAAGGAACATGCGACGGTCTTGCTGGTCTCGGGCGTGTTCATCCTGCTCGCCGCGAATATCGAGATCGACCAGCTTGCCGCCCTCGATTGGCACGCGCTCCTCTTCGTTATTCTCGTGGTGCTGGTGGCGCGGCCGCTGACGGTGCTGATCTCGCTGATCGGCACAGCACTGCCGCGCAACGAACGGCTGCTGATCGCCTTTACCGGCCCGCGGGGGGTGGTGCTGGTCGCGGTGGCGGGCCTCTTCGGGCAGCGTCTGGCCGAGATCGGCGTCGCGGACGGGTTGCGGATCGGGCCGCTGGCCTTCGTGCTGGTGCTGGTGACGGTGATCGTGCACGGCTTCACGCTGGCGCCGCTCGCGCGGAAGCTGGGGCTCGCCAATGCCGACAAGCCGGGCCTGCTGATCGTGGGCGGCTCGCGCTTCACCACGGCGCTGGCCGAGACGCTGAACAAGGCCGAGGTGCCGGTGCTGATCACCGACCCGAACCACGCCCATTTGATCCGCCCGCGCGCCAATGGGCTCAAGACCTTCTACGGCGACATTCTGGGCGAGGCGGCGGAGGACAAGGTCGAGCTGATGGCCTATTCGACCCTGCTCGCCGCCACAGATAACGACGCCTACAACACGCTCGTCGCGACCGATCTCGCGCCCGAGCTGGGCCGCGACAAGGTCTGGCAGGTGCCGCGCCAGAAGGACGACCGCGAGCGTCACGCGCTGCCGACGCAACTGGGCGGGCGGCGCTTTGGCGAGGGGCGGACGCTGGAGAATTGGGAGAAGCTGCTATCCGAGGGATGGCGTTTCCGCGTCACCCGGATCACCGAGGAATACACGCTGACCCAGTGGCGTGAGAAACGGCCCAAGGCGAAGCCCGTGATGGTCGTGGCGAAAAGCGGCGATCTGCGCTTCGTGATCGATCCGGCCGAAATGAAGGTCGAGCCGGGCGGGCGGTTGATTTCGCTCCTGCCGCCCGAGGCCTTCGAGGAAGAGACCACGCAGAAGGCCAAGGCCGGGGAGAAGCCCTCGGGTCAGCCGGGGCCTGCCGCGCGGATTCCGTGAGGGCTAGTCGATCCGGGCGGTGAGGGTTCGACGGGCGATCACCGCGCCGTCGCGGCTGAGCGTGATCTGGCCGTCGTAGCGCCCCTTCGGCCATCCGCCCGGCGGGGCTTTCTTGCCGACATAGCGGAAGAACCGGGCTTTTGACGCGTCGACCTCGCTGGTCGTCCTGATGCTGATCCCGTCCGGGCCGGTGATCTCGAACCCGATCGTGTCCCCAGTTCGCAGGCCGAAGCCGTAGCCCCACAAGATAAGCGCGGGTGCGGTGTCGCGGGGCGGGGGCAGGGGAGCGCCGGCCAAGACTGCCTCGAAGCGTGGCACGGTGGCGGTGAGCCCGGCGTCGAGCCATCCGCTCGGCCGATAGGTGATGGGTGCGGACCAAAGTGTCTGAGTTGCATTGGTGGCGCAGGCGTCCTGTAGGTCAGGGGCGAACGGATCGATCACCATGTCGTCGTGGCGCAGCGAGAGATGCAGATGCGGGAATTCCGCTTGGCCCGATTGTCCGACGAGGCCGAGCGGTTCGCCGGCTTTTACCCGGTCGCCCCGGTTCACGGAAATGGAGCCTTCGCGCAGGTGGCAATATTGGGTCTGCCAGCCGTGTCCGAGATCGATGGTGATCCCGTTTCCGCATTCCTTGCCGGAAACCGTTAGCCCGCTGGCATAAGCCCCGTCGGGTTCCCCGTCGCGGGTGGCGATCACCCGGCCCGGGGCGGCGGCGATCACCTGCACGCCCGCCTGCATCTGCGCTTCGGTCAGCAGTGCGAAATCGGTGCCCTTGTGTCCGTCATAGGTCAGCCCGCCGCAGCCCGCATCGCGCACACCGGAGCCGGGGTCGCGGTCGACGTAGTTCTGGATGTAGCAGTCCTGGCCAAGCGTGCACTCGACAGGCATCTCCAACTTCGGCGCATCGGATAGAAAAGTCCCGGCCATGCAGGGCACGGCCGGGACGAGTAGGCTTATCAATACCGCGCGGAGCACGGTCTAGATCATTCGGCGGTCAGCAGGCGCGGCTTGGAGCCGGAAATCCGCTTCTTGCCCGGTTCCTCGACCTTGATGACGATCTTGTCGTCCTTGACCGAGACCTTGGCGACGCCGCCCTTGGTGAGCTTCCCGAAGAGCAGCTCTTCGGCGAGCGGCTTCTTGATATGCTCCTGAATGACCCGGCCAAGCGGACGCGCGCCCATCTTGTCGTCGTAGCCCTTCTCGGCGAGCCAGTTCGCGGCGGCCGGGGTGAGCTCAATATGGACGTTGCGGTCGATCAGCTGCGCTTCGAGTTGCAGCACGAACTTGTCGACCACCTGCAAGATCACCTCGCGCGGCAGCGGCGCGAAGCTGACCACCGCATCCAGACGGTTGCGGAACTCGGGCGTGAAGGTCCGCTCGATCGCGGCCGTATCCTCGCCCTCGCGCCGGTCGCGCCCGAAGCCGATTGCGGTCTTCGCCTGCTCGGCGGCGCCCGCATTCGAGGTCATGATCAGGATCACATTGCGGAAGTCGACGGTCCGGCCGTTATGGTCGGTGAGCTTCCCGTGATCCATCACCTGCAGCAGGATGTTGTAGACATCCGGGTGGGCCTTTTCGATCTCGTCGAGCAGCAGTACGCAATGCGGGTGCTGGTCGACGCTGTCGGTCAGCATGCCGCCCTGATCGAAGCCGACATAGCCCGGAGGCGCACCGATCAGACGCGAGACCGCGTGCTTCTCCATGTATTCCGACATGTCGAAGCGCATCAGTTCCACGCCGAGCGTATCGGCGAGCTGCTTGGCGACCTCGGTCTTGCCGACGCCGGTCGGCCCCGCGAAGAGGTAGTTGCCGATCGGCTTCTCCGGCTCGCGCAGACCCGCACGGGCCAGCTTGATCGCGGAGGACAGCGTCTCGATCGCCTTGTCCTGACCGAACACGACGCGCTTGAGGGACTTCTCGAGATCCTTGAGCACCTCGGCATCGTCCTTCGAGACCGATTTCGGCGGGATCCGCGCGATCTTGGCGACGACCGCCTCGATCTCTTTCGGGCCGATGGTCTTGCGCCGCTTGCTTTCGGCCACGAGATGCTGGGCGGCGCCCGCCTCGTCGATCACGTCGATCGCCTTGTCGGGCAGCTTGCGGTCATGGACATAGCGCGCCGACAGCTCCACCGCCGTCTTGATGGCGTCGTTGGTGTAGCGAATGTCGTGGTGCTTCTCGAAATAGGGCTTCAGACCCATCAGGATCTTGATGGAATCCGGCACCGACGGCTCGTTCACGTCGATCTTCTGGAACCGGCGGCTCAGCGCGCGGTCCTTCTCGAAGTGCTGGCGGAACTCCTTGTAGGTGGTGGAGCCCATGGTGCGCAGCTTGCCGCCCTGAAGCGCGGGCTTCAGGAGGTTGGACGCGTCCATCGCGCCACCCGAGGTCGCGCCAGCCCCGATCACGGTGTGAATCTCGTCGATGAAGAGGATCGCGTCGCGATGCTCTTCAAGCTCCTTCACGACAGCCTTCAGACGCTCCTCGAAGTCGCCGCGATAACGGGTGCCCGCGAGCAAAGCGCCCATGTCGAGCGAGTAGATCGTCGAATTGGCGAGGATCTCCGGGGTTTCGCCGCGCGTGATCTTCAGTGCGAGACCTTCCGCGATCGCGGTCTTGCCCACGCCGGGATCGCCCACCAGAAGCGGGTTGTTCTTGCGACGGCGGCACAGCACCTGAATGCAGCGCTCCACCTCGTGTTCGCGCCCGATCAGCGGGTCGACATCGCCCTTCTCGGATTTCGCATTGAGGTTCACGCAGTATTTCTCGAGCGCGGAATCCTTGGCTTCGGCCTGGGTCGCCCCTTCGGCCTTGGCCTCTTCCTCGGCCCCCGACACCGGGCGGGTTTCGCCGAACTCGGGGTCCTTCGCCACGCCATGCGCGATGAAGTTCACCGCGTCGTAGCGGGTCATATCCTGCTCTTGCAGGAAATAGGCGGCGTTGCTTTCGCGCTCTGCGAAGATCGCGACGAGCACATTGGCCCCGGTCACTTCCGAGCGGCCCGAGCTTTGGACATGGATGGCCGCGCGCTGGATCACGCGCTGGAAGGCGGCGGTCGGCACAGCTTCCGAGCCTTCGATTTCGGTCACGAGGGTGGACAGCTCATCGTCGATGAACTCCACCAAGGTCTGGCGCAATTCGTCGGTATCGACGGCGCAGGCCTTCATCACCCGCGCGGCGTCCGGCTCGTCGATCAAGGCGAGGAGCAGGTGTTCTAGCGTCGCGAGTTCATGCTTTCGGGCATTGGCGAGCGCCAGCGCCCCGTGGATTGCCTGTTCGAGCGTATTGGAAAACGACGGCATTATCTGCTCCTTTCCTCGGAGGGCGGCGCGGGAGGATACCCAGCCTAGTGTTGCCCTATAAGATTAAAGTTCGGTGGAAATCGCCGCGCTTCAAGTCTTTTCATGCCCAAAATCCGACCGGACTCCGATTCGTGCGGAAAAAACGGTCATTTAACGGGCGCGACGGTGCAGGGATACCGATGAGGCGCGCAATATCTTGGGGGGTTGCGTGTGACCTCTCCCATATGGGGAGGGTTTTCGCGCGTTCAAGCGTATTGCCGGTTACTTGGGCGACTCGCCGCGGCTTTCAGCGGTGTCGTGTTGCGTGTCCTCAAAGACCGGCGGACGGCGCGCGGTGCTTTGGTGCAATTCCGCCGCCAGTTCGGCCTCTTCAGGGTCGGTGTTGCCCGCGCGCGCAGGCGTGTCTTCGGCGCTCGCGGCGGGTGTCGATTTGGACGAGGGCTCCTCTGCGGAGGTGTCATCCTCTTCGTCGTCGTAGACTTCCTCGTCGAGCTCCGCCTCGCTATGGGCTGCGGGTGAATGTTCCAGCAGCAGCGCCATGATGTCGGTTCGGGTCAGAATGCCCACGAGCCGTCCGCTTTCGGTCACGGGGACGACGCGCGCCTCGCGCCGGGCCAGCCGTTCGAGCAATTCGCCCACCGGCGTGTCGCCCTCGACCGTCTCGATATCGGTATGGAAGATCGCGCGGACTTCTGCCTCGGGCGGGGCCGCGCGAAAGCGCAGCGGGCGGCGCAGGATGTCGAATTCCTTGAACAGTTCCTCGAGCGCGTCGTGCTGATCGACCACGCCGAGGTAATAGCCGGAATTATCGACCACCGGCAGCGTGTGCACGTTAAGCGCGGTCATCTTGCGCACAATCTCGGACAACGGCGCTTCAGGGCTGACGGTGACGGGGTTCTGCGTCATCAGATCGCGCACATGCGTATCGGCGAGAAGGGACTCGGCGGCGCGGTGTTCGGCCACCGCCATCAGCCGCGCCAGATCTGCCGGGTCCATATTGGCCGATTGGTTGAACTCGACCAGCAGGTTCGACAGGTCGCGCTGGCTCAGCGAGCGGGCGGGGCCGCGGGCACGTCCGACATGGGCCGGGGAATAAGCAAGCGGGCGCGTCGGATAGGAGATACCGAACAGCCGGTTCCAGATCATCGCGAACCCGATCATCAGCACGGTCATCACCGCGATCGGGAAGATTGCGAAATCGAAGCCGAGCCGTCGCCCGGCCTCATGTTCCAGCACCACCAGCAGCGCGATCCCCGCCGCTGGCGGGTGCAGAGCGCGCGCGGCCATCATCGCCGCGATCGACCCGCCCACCGCGAGCCCGTCCGCATAGGGCGGCGGCGTCACCATCAGTACCGCGACCGGCACCACGGCGGAGATCATCATCCCCATCATCGCGGACCACGGCTGTGCCAGCGGCGAATTTGGCAGAACGAACAAGAGCACGGCCATCGAGGCGAAGCTGGAGACGAGGTAGATCCCGGCCTGTCGCGAATGGGGCAGGGTGGCCACGATGAAGGTCACGACGAGGATCGCCACCCCTGCACCGACCGCGCCGCGCAGAATGTCGACCGCGGGCCTGCGCCCCATGGAGGGGCCGAAGCGGCGCAACTGGCGGCGGACATTCTTGGGCAGGTGTGAGATCGGCATCGGTTCGCTGGGTTGAAAAAGGTGCGACAGGTATCGCGCCTGCCACGCGCGGATGCAAGCGCGGGGGCGGTGAGAGGGCATGGCGGTTGATGGTCGGACGGCACCGCAAGGGCGTCTGACATCTTGCCATCATGCGCGGTGCCTCTATGGTGCGGCGCGACTTTACAGGCGGGACGCAAAACGGGGAGAGCGCGATGGCCGGACCGATAGACAAGACGCTGCGCGCGGCGAAGGCCCATGCGAAAAGCGGAGCCTTTGCCGAGGCCGAGGCGCTCTATCGCGAGGTGCTGGCGCGGTTTCCCGGCAACAAGCGCGCGCAGGCCGGGCTGGTCGAGATCGCGCAGACCCGCGCCTCCACCCGTCCGATGAACCCACCGCGCCCGGTGATCGACCAGCTCTTCGGCCTTAAGAAGTCGGGCCGTGACCGCGAGGCCGCCGAGGCCGCCGCCCGTGTCCTCAAGCAATTCCCGCGGGCTCCGGCTGCGATGGAAGTCCGTGCAGCGGCGCTCTCGGCGCTGGACGATCACGAGGGCGCGGCGGCGCTTTATCGCGAACTGGTGGGCATGTTTCCTGACGCGCCCGACGCGCATGGCAGCTACGGCAACGAGTTGATGGCGCTGAACCGCGACGACGAGGCCGTGGCCGAGTTCGAGCGCGTGTTGGAATTACGGCCCGGCGATCCGGTTTCGCTCAATAACATCGGCAATGCGAAACGCCGGGCGGGTGACGACAAGACCGCGCGCAAACTTTATCACGCCGCCCATGAGGCTGCGCCCGATTTCGCCGAGGCACAGCTGAATCTGGGGAATATGCTGGCGAAAGATGGAGAGCTGGAGGAGGCGGAATTCCACCTCAAGGCCTTCTTGCACAAAGTGCCCGATCACTATCTGACCCTGTCTTCGCTGGGAGATATTTATCTCGCAAAAGGCGACAAGCAATCGGCGCGCGAGAGCTACGAGCGCGCTTTGCACTACCGGCCCGGCTTCCCCGATGCGCTCGCCGGGCTCGCCCATATCCAGCGCGCCACGGCGGACGATCCGCTTTTCGATGCGCTCACGGCTTCGCTCGCGCAGCCGGGCCATAGCGCGAAGCAACGTGCGGGGCTCGAATTCGCGCTTGGCAAGCTGCGCGAGGAGTCGGGCGAGACCGAGGCCGCTTTCGGTCATTACACGCGCGGCAATGCGCTGCGCAAAGAGGCTCAGGGCTACACCATTGCGCGCGACGTCGAGCGTTTCGCTCAGATCAAACAGGCGTTTCCCGCTCCGCCCGCCGAAATTCCCGAAACCGCGCCTGATGGCCCCGAGCCGATCTTCATCGTCGGGCTGCCGCGCTCGGGCACGACCCTGACCGAGCAGATCATCTCGGCGCATCCGCAGGTCGCACCGGGCGGAGAGCTGACCGAGCTGAGCCAACAGTTCAACGAGTTCGACTGGACCGATCCCGATCTGCTGGCGCAGAAAGCACCCGAGATCCGCGCCGAGTATTGCGAGAAACTGCGCAAGCTCGGGCAGGGCGCGCCCTTCGTGACCGACAAGATGCCGCTCAATTTCCGTTGGTTGGGCGCGATCCGGGCGATCTTCCCGCAGGCGAAGATCGTCCACACCAACCGCGATCCGCGTGCGGTGATCTGGTCGATCTTCCGGCTCAATTTCAGCTCCGATGGCAATGATTACGCCTATGATCTGGATGATCTCGTTGCCTATCATGGCCTCTATCGCGACCTGATGGCGCATTGGCGCACGCTGTTCGGCGCGACGCTTTACGATCTCGATTACGAACAGCTGACCGCGACGCCGGAGCCGGTGATCCGCGACATGCTGGCCTATCTCGAACTGCCTTTCGACGAGGCGTGTCTTCGCCCGCAGGACAATACGCGCATCGCGCGCACCGCGTCGCGCGATCAGGTTACGAAACCGATCTACAAGGGCAGCTCGCAGGCGTGGGAGAAATTCGCGCCCCATCTGGAGGCAGCTTTCGCCAAGCTCGATTAAGCCTGGGCTTGTCCTCTGAAGACCCCGCCGATTCAGTCGGGCCTTGAGCCATGTCGCTGCGACCGGCTCTTGGCGGCGCTTGTCATCGTCCGGGTGCTCGCTATGGTCGGGACGATTTTGCGAAGGAGAGCCAATGGCCGGGTCCGTTGACAAGATTCTGCTTGCCGCGCGTGGTCATGCAAAGCGCGGGGAGATCGCGCAGGCCGAGGCGCTTTACCGCGAAGTGCTCGGGCGCTTTCCCGGCAACAAGCGCGCGAAAGCGGGACTTGAGGCACTGGGGCAGGCCAGTAAGGCGAAACCCGCCGCGGGGCCGCCGCGCGCGCTGATTCAGCAGTTGATGGGGCTGATGCAGACGGGGCGCAATCGCGAGCTGGTCGACCAGGCGAACCGCGCGCTGCGGATCCATCCTGACACCATACTGTTGCTCGAATTCCGCGCGGCGGGGCAGGGGGCGCTGGGCGATCATGCCGGGGCGGCCGAGACCTATCGCCGCCTGATCGCCTTGCGCCCGGATCATGCCGATACGCACGGCAATCTGGGCAATGAGCTGATGGAGCTGGGCCAGCACGAAGACGCGATCGCTCAGTTCGAGCGCGTGTTGGCGCTGCGTCCACGCGATCCGGTCGCGCTCAACAATCTGGGCAATGCGCTGCTCGCGCTCGGGCGCGAGGCCGAGGCGCGCACACGGTTCGAGGCCGCGCTCGAGGTCGCGCCGAATGATGTGCATATGCTCAATAATCTGGGCAATCTGCTGCTGAACGAGGGGGATTTCACCGGGGCGCGGCTCCGGTTGGAAAAGGGGCTGTCGCTCGATCCGCGCCATGTGTTGCTGTTGAACAATCTTGGCATCGTGCTTCTCGCACAGGGCGACATCGCGGGGGCGCAGGCACGGTTCGAGGCGGCGCTGGCTGCTGACCCGAGTTATGCCGAGGCCTGGTGGAACCTCTCGCCCCTGCATCGCTTCGTGCCGGATGAGCCGCTGCTTTGGCAACTCGAGACACAGGTCGCGGCGGAAGGGCATTCGGAGCATGACCGGATGCTGCTCGAATTCGCGCTGGCCAAGGCGCAGCATGATGTGGGCAGGACCGAGCGGGCCTTCGCGCTCTGGCACTCGGCCAATGCGCGGCGCAAGGCCGAGCTGGGCTATGACATCGCGCAGGACCGCACGCTGTTTGCGCAGCTTCGCGACCGGTTCGCCGAAGCTCATCCGCGGATCCCCGAGACCGAGGCCGACCGCGCTGCCCAGGTGCCGATCTTCCTGCTGGGTCTGCCGCGCTCGGGCACGACGCTGGTCGAGCAGATCGTCACCCAGCACAGTCAGGTTGCGCCGGGCGATGAGATCGCCACGCTCGATCGCGAGATGAGCGCGATCGACTGGAGCGACCCGGAGGCCCTGACCCGGGAGGCGGGGCGCATCCGCGCCGCCTATTACGAGACGCTCGCCGGGCTGGCCGATGGCAAGCCCTTCGTGACCGACAAGATGCCGCTCAATTTTCGCTGGATCGGCGCGATCCGGGCGCTGTTTCCGCGCGCGCTCATCGTGCATGTCCATCGTGATCCGCGCGCGACGCTCTGGTCGATCTATCGCAACTTCTTTTCCAGCGCGGGGAATGGCTACGCGCATGATCTCGACGATCTCGTAGCCTATCACGGGCTCTATCGCGATCTGATGGCGCATTGGGCGACGCAGCCCGGCACGATCGTCGATTGCGACTACGAGGCGCTGACGGAAGACCCTGAGGCGCGCAGCCGTGCGTTGATCGAGGCGCTCGGGCTGCCTTGGGAGGATGCCTGCCTGCGCCCTCAGGACAACGCCCGCACGGTTGCGACCACGTCGAACACGCAGGTGCGCAAGCCGATCTACAAAGGCAGTTCGCAGGCATGGGAGAAATACGCGCCCCATCTCGAGGCCGCTTTCGCAAATCTTGATTGAGCGCGGGCTTGCGGCGCGCAGGAGCCGCTTTAATCTGCACGGACCACTGAGAGAGCCCTCCGATGCCCGACCTGTCCCATATCCTCGCCTTCGGTGCCGTGGCGCTGGCCATGGTGCTGAGCCCCGGTCCGAACATGATCTATCTGGTCTCGCGCACGATCTGTCAGGGGCGCGGCGCGGGGATGATCTCACTCGGTGGGGTGGCGCTGGGTTTCGTCTTCTACATGCTCTGTGCGGCCTTCGGGATCACTGCGATCGTGCTCGCCGTGCCCTATGCCTATGACGCGCTGCGAATGGCCGGGGCGCTCTATCTGCTTTGGCTGGCATGGCAGGCCGTGCGACCGGGCGGGCGCTCGGCCTTCGAGACCCGCGAGTTGCCGGTCGACGGGCCGCGCAAGCTGTTCGTGATGGGCTTCGTCACCAACCTGCTCAATCCGAAGATCGCGGTGATGTATCTGTCGCTGCTGCCGCAATTCATCGACCCTGCGGCGGGATCTGTGCTGGCGCAGTCACTGGCGCTGGGCGCGGTGCAAATCGTTATCTCGGTGGGCGTGAATGCTGCAATCGTGCTGGGCGCAGGCGCAATGGCCCGGTTCCTCGCAGCGCGCCCGCTCTGGATGCGGGTGCAGCGCTGGGCGATGGGGACGGTTCTCGCCGCGCTGGCGCTGAGTGTGTTACGCGACGCGCGGCGGTGAGGCTTAGAACCGGTCCTTGCGGGCGCGCGCTTCGGTGAAAACCTCGACCGGCGTCGCGCTTTCGGGCAGGCCGAGGGCGTCACGCAGCTTCGGATCGTCGCCGCGCAGGAACGGGTTGGTCGCCTTCTCGAGACCCAGTTCGACCGGGACCGTGGGGCGGGCCTGAGCGCGAATGGCGCGGACATTCTCCATCCGGTCGATGAGGTTCGGGTTCTCCGGTTCGATCGAGAGCGCGAAGCGACCATTTGCCTCAGTATATTCATGCCCCGAACAGACCAACGTCTCGTCGGGCAACTCGCTGAACCGCGTCAGCGTATCGTACATCTGCTGCGCCGAGCCCTCGAAGAGACGTCCGCAGCCCCAGCTCATCAGGCTGTCGCCGGAAAACAGCAGACCGCCCTCGGGGAAGTAATAGGCGATATGGCCGACCGTATGCCCATCGGCGGGCAGAACCTCGACATGCTCCATCCCGATCGCGAGCTTTTCGCCGGGGCTGACCTCCTGATCGAGCTTGGGCAGACGATGCGCGTCCGCTTTGGCCCCGACGATTTTGGCCCCCGTTGCCGCCGACAGCGCCTGAACGCCATCGATGTGATCGGCATGGTGATGCGTCAGCAGGATCAGATTCGCTTTCCAGCCCCGTTCGTTCAGCGCCTTCAGGATCGGCGGCGCTTCGGGGACGTCGATCACGGTGGTTGTGTCCGTCGCCGCCTCGTGCACGACATAAGCATAGTTGTCGGCGAGACAGGGAATGATGAGAAGCTCAACGGCCATGGTGTTTTCTACCGCTTTGATTATCTTGCAACATAGGTAAGCCGAAGGAAGCGAAAGGCGCAATGCATCTCGACGTACTCGACCTGCGGAATTTCTACTACCGGACCCAGCTAGGCCGTGCGGCGCAGCGGGCAATCCGGGATCGCGTTGTTTCGATGTGGCCCGCGACGGGGCCGCAGATGGCGGGGCAGACGGTGGCGGGCTACGGCTTCGCGGTGCCGCTGTTGCGCCCGTACCTCGAGCCTGCGCGCCGGGTGATCGGGTTGATGCCGGCCGAGCAGGGCGTAATGCCTTGGCCTGCGGGGATGCCCAATGTCTCGGTCCTGTGCGATGAGGCGCGCTGGCCGCTGGAGACGGGCCGGGTGGATCGGCTGATCGTGATGCACGGGCTCGAGACCTCCGACAATTCCGAGGCCTTGATGCAGGAATGCTGGCGGGTGCTGGGGCCGGGGGGCAGGGCGCTGTTCATCGTGCCGAACCGCGCCGGGCTCTGGGCGCCGCGCGAAACCACACCCTTCGGGTTCGGCAAGCCCTACACGCTGGGGCAGCTCGATCAGCTCGCACGCCGGTCCGGCTTCGTGCCCGAGCGCCATACCGGTGCGCTCTACATCCCGCCGAGCCATCGCCGCTTCTGGCTGCGCTCGGCCGCGATGTGGGAACGGCTGGGCACCAAGGCGGCGGGCGTTCTGGCGGCGGGCGTCGTGATGCTCGAAGTCTCCAAGCAGGTCCATGCGCGCCATGATTCCGGCCTCGGCGCGCGGGTCCGCAAACCGCTGTCGATTCTCGAAGGGGCGGTGAAACCGGCGACGGACCCGGCCTGACACGGAGTTAATGCCTCCCGCGGGAAAAACAGTCGAGACGCAACAATCACGTTCGCGTACCGCCCGTCGCGCAACTCTCATGTGTTCCGTCGCGGGAGGCGGATAATTATCGAACTGCCAACGCGTATTGAGGTGAATCACCCCCGCGCGGCGTTCCGTGACCAACCGGTCCAAATTCCTGTTAGCGCCCACAAAATCCTCCCCTCCCTGTCACCTTCCCGCGACGAAGGGCAGATTGGAGGCCTTCTGCTCACATTCTCGTGCTCAAGATGGTTGCGAGGGGGGGATTGCTCTGCTAGTGACCTCCCCGATAAGCGGCGCGGAGGGCATGTCTCAAGCGCGCCGGGGGAGCGCCCCATGGCCTGTTCCGGGTCGGGGCAAAACGCATCGGAAGGGTGGACGTGTCCGAACCAGCTTCGATTTCCGCAAGCATCGCCGGCCGCTATGCGCTGGCCATTTTTGAACTCTCGCGCGAAGCAAATGCCCTCGCCGCGCTCGAAGCCGATGTCTCCGCGCTGTCGGAGGCGCTGGCTGGCTCTGACGAGCTGCGTGAGGTGATTGCATCGCCGGTCTACACGCGCGACCAGCAGGCAGCTGCAATCGGCGCTCTGGCAGCCAAGATGGGTCTGTCGGACCCGATGAAGAACGGCCTGCAGCTGATGGGCGCCAAGCGTCGTCTCTTCGTGCTGCCGCAGCTGCTCAAGGCGCTGTCGGATCTGATCGCGGACGAGAAGGGCGAAGTGACCGCAGATGTCACCTCGGCCAGCAAGCTCAGCGCCGCACAGGCCAAGAAGCTCGCCGAAGTGCTGAAGAACCAGACGGGCAAGACCGTCAAACTGAACACCGCCGTCGATGAAAGCCTCATCGGTGGCATGATCGTAAAGCTGGGCTCGCGCATGGTCGACACGTCGATCCGTTCGAAGCTCGCTTCTCTCAAGAACGCCATGAAAGAGGTCGGATAAATGGGCATCCAAGCAGCTGAGATTTCTGCGATCCTCAAGGAGCAGATCAAGAATTTCGGGCAGGACGCCCAAGTGGCCGAAGTCGGTCGCGTGCTGTCGGTTGGCGACGGTATCGCGCGCGTCTACGGGCTCGACAACGTCCAGGCCGGTGAGATGGTTGAATTCCCCGGTGGTATCCGCGGGATGGCGCTGAACCTCGAGACCGACAACGTTGGTGTCGTGATCTTCGGTTCGGACCAAGACATTAAAGAAGGCGACACCGTCAAGCGCACGAACTCGATCGTGGACGTGCCGGTCGGTGAAGCGCTGCTCGGCCGCGTGGTCGACGGTCTCGGCAACGCACTCGACGGCAAAGGCGCCATCGAAGCGAAAGAGCGTCGCGTCGCCGACGTGAAAGCTCCGGGCATCATCCCGCGTAAATCGGTTCACGAGCCGATGGCGACCGGCCTCAAGTCGGTTGACGCGATGATCCCGATCGGCCGTGGCCAGCGCGAGCTGATCATTGGCGACCGTCAGACCGGTAAGACCGCAATCGCGCTCGACACCATTCTGAACCAGAAGTCGTATAACGACGCTGATCCGTCCAACAAGCTGCACTGCTTCTACGTCGCGATCGGCCAGAAGCGCTCGACCGTGGCGCAGCTGGTGAAGAAGCTCGAAGAGACCGGTGCGATCGAATACACCACCGTGATCGCCGCGACCGCTTCGGACCCCGCGCCGATGCAGTACCTCGCGCCCTACACCGCGACCGCGATGGCGGAATATTTCCGCGACAACGGCATGCACGCGCTGATCATCTATGATGACCTCTCGAAGCAGGCTGTCGCGTATCGTCAGATGTCGCTGCTGCTGCGTCGCCCGCCGGGCCGCGAAGCATATCCGGGCGACGTGTTCTACCTGCACTCCCGCCTGCTGGAGCGTTCGGCGAAGCTGAACGAAGACTTCGGCGCAGGTTCGCTGACCGCTCTGCCGGTCATCGAAACCCAGGGCGGCGACGTGTCGGCCTTCATCCCGACCAACGTGATCTCGATCACCGACGGTCAGATCTTCCTCGAGACGGAACTGTTCTACCAAGGTATCCGTCCCGCCGTGAACACCGGTCTGTCGGTGTCGCGCGTTGGCTCGTCGGCTCAGACGAACTCGATGAAGACCGTGGCAGGCCCGGTTAAGCTGGAACTGGCACAGTATCGCGAAATGGCGGCCTTCGCTCAGTTCGGCTCGGATCTCGACGCCGCAACTCAGAAGCTGCTGAACCGTGGTGCGCGCCTGACCGAGCTGATGAAGCAGCCGCAGTATTCGCCGCTCACCAACGCGGAAATCGTGGCCGTCATCTTCGCCGGCACCAACGGCTTCCTCGATAGCATCCCGGTTTCCGAGGTCGGCAAGTTCGAACAGGGTCTGCTGGATTACCTGCGCAACTCGCGCAAGGACATCCTCGACTGGCTCACGAACGAGGATCCGAAGATCAAGGGTGACGCGGCCGACAAGCTGAAAGCCGCTATCGACGAATTCGCCAAGACCTACGCGTGATTGGCCTGAAAGGACAGGGACATGCCCAGCCTTAAGGACCTTAAAAACCGGATCGGAAGCGTCAAGAACACGCGGAAGATCACCAAGGCGATGCAAATGGTCGCCGCCGCAAAGTTGCGCCGCGCTCAAGAAGCGGCCGAAGCTGCGCGCCCCTATGCCGAGCGGATGCACTCCGTGATGGCGGGGCTCGCAAGTTCGGTCCAGGGCCGGGACAACGCGCCGCGCCTGCTTTCGGGCACCGGTTCGGACAAGGTGCAGCTTTTGGTGGTCATGACCGCCGAACGCGGCCTGTGCGGTGGCTTCAACGCCAATATTGCGAAGCTCGCGCGCCAGACGGCTGACAAGCTGCTGGCCGAGGGCAAAGAGGTGAAGATCCTCACCGTCGGCAAGAAAGGCCGCGATGCACTGCGCCGCGAATACGGTCAGTACTTCATCGGCCACGTCGATCTGAGCGACGTCAAACGCCTGAGCTATGACGACGCGCAGAAGATCGCCCGCGATCTGATCGGTCGCTTCGACAAGGGTGAATTCGACGTCGCGACGATCTTCTTCTCGATCTTCGAGAGCGTGATCGCGCAACGGCCGACCGCGAAGCAGATCATCCCCGCTTCCTATGAACCGGAAGAGGGCGAAGAAACGCCGAGCGTCAATTACGACTACGAACCCAGCGAGACGCAAATCCTTGAGGATCTGCTGCCGCGCGGGGTCGCCACGCAGATCTTCACGGCTCTGCTGGAAAACGGTGCCTCGGAACAAGGTGCGCGGATGTCAGCGATGGACTCTGCGACGCGCAATGCGGGCGATATGATCGACAAGCTGACGATCGAATATAACCGCACGCGCCAGGCCGCGATCACCAAGGAACTCATCGAAATCATTTCGGGCGCCGAGGCGCTCTGACGGAACCGGAGAAAGACAGACATGGCAAGCAATGGTAAAGTGACCCAGGTCATCGGCGCCGTCGTCGACGTGCAGTTCGACGGCGAGCTGCCTGCGATCCTCAACGCGCTGGAAACCGAGAACAACGGCAAGCGCCTCGTTCTCGAAGTGGCTCAGCACCTCGGCGAAAACTCGGTGCGGACCATCGCAATGGACGCGACCGAAGGTCTCGTGCGCGGCGCCGGCGTGAAAGACACCGGCAAGCCGATCTCGGTGCCGGTCGGCAACGCGACCCTCGGCCGCATCCTGAACGTGATCGGCGAGCCCGTGGACGAGAAAGGCCCCGTGGAAGCGGAAGAAACCCGCGCCATCCACCAGCCCGCGCCGAACTTCGAGAGCCAGGCGACCGCTTCGGAAATCCTCGTGACCGGCATCAAGGTCATCGACCTGCTCGCACCCTACTCCAAGGGTGGTAAGATCGGCCTGTTCGGCGGCGCTGGCGTCGGCAAGACCGTTCTGATCATGGAGCTGATCAACAACATCGCGAAGGTGCACTCGGGTTACTCCGTGTTCGCCGGTGTGGGCGAGCGGACCCGTGAAGGGAACGACCTCTACCACGAGATGATCGAATCCAACGTCATCAAGCCCGACGATCTGTCGAGCTCGCAGGTGGCTCTGGTCTACGGCCAGATGAACGAGCCTCCGGGTGCGCGTGCGCGTGTCGCTCTGACCGGTCTGACCCTGGCCGAGCAGTTCCGCGACCAGTCGGGCACCGACGTTCTGTTCTTCGTGGACAACATCTTCCGCTTCACGCAGGCGGGTTCCGAGGTGTCGGCACTTCTGGGCCGTATCCCCTCGGCAGTGGGCTACCAGCCGACGCTGGCCACCGACATGGGCGCGATGCAGGAACGCATCACCTCGACGAAAGCTGGTTCGATCACCTCGATCCAGGCCGTCTACGTGCCCGCGGATGACCTTACCGACCCGGCTCCGGCCACCACCTTCGCCCACCTTGACGCCACGACCGTTCTGTCGCGTGCGATCTCGGAACTCGGCATCTACCCGGCTGTGGACCCGCTGGACTCGTCCTCGCGTATCCTCGATCCGGGCATCGTCGGCGAAGAGCACTACAAGGTCGCCCGTCAGGTGCAGGAGATCCTCCAGCGCTACAAGGCTCTGCAAGACATCATCGCCATCCTCGGCATGGACGAACTGTCCGAAGAGGATAAGCTGACCGTGGCACGTGCTCGTAAGATCCAGCGTTTCCTCTCGCAGCCCTTCGACGTTGCGAAAGTGTTCACCGGTTCGGACGGCGTTCAGGTTCCGCTCGAAGACACCATCGAGTCGTTCAAGGCGGTTGTTGCAGGCGAATACGATCACCTGCCCGAAGCAGCCTTCTACATGGTTGGCGGCATCGAGGACGTGAAAGCGAAAGCCGAGAAACTCGCCGCTGCGGCGTAAGGAGGCATTATGGCCGACACGATGCAATTCGATCTCGTTGCGCCCGAGCGCAAGCTGGCCTCGGAAGAGGCGGCGGTCGAGGTCATGGTGCCTGGTGCGGATGGTGACCTCACGGTCATGCCCGGCCACGCGCCGATGCTGACCACGCTGCGTCCCGGCAAGCTGACGATGGTGACGCGGTCGGAAACCCAGAGCTACGCGGTAACGGGTGGCTTCGCCGAGATCACCCCCGAGGGGATCACGGTTCTGGCCGAGCGTTCGCTGCCCGCGGAAGAGTTCACCAAGGAGGTCCACGATCGCCTGATCGAGGAAGCCCGCCGCGTCCATGACGAGGCGCATCCTTCGGTGGCCGACATGACCGCGAAGCTGCTGGCTGACATGGAGGCCCTCGGCTCGCATATGCTGAGCTGAGACCTCTCGAGAAAAGATTTAGGAAGCCCCGGATTTTCCGGGGCTTTTTATTGTCCGCAGTTGCGGTAAGCTCTGCCTCAGGTTGAAAGAAAGAGGCCCTCTCGCGATGATCACGATCGAAAGCCACCGTCTGGGGATGCAACGCGGCTCGCTCGTGCTGTTCTCCGACTATCAGGATGGCGGCGCCATGTGGACGGGCGAGGGGCCGCGCGAGTTGCGCAAGAAGGTTGCCTTCCCCGAGCCGTTCCGCGCGACGCCGATGGTGCAGGTCTCGCTGTCGATGTGGGACGTCGACGGCAAGCACAATTCGCGGATGGATATCTCCAGCGACGGCGTCACGCCCGAGGGCTTCGTGATCGTCTTCCGCACCTGGGGCGACAGCCGTGTGGCGCGGGTGCGTGCGGATTGGCTGGCACTGGGCGGCGTCTCGCATGAGGATGACTGGGACATCGACTGAAGCGCGCCGACCTTCCCATGAAAAACGCCCCGTCCATCGGCGGGGCGTTTTCTTATGCGTGGGGAAGGGCGGTTCGCAAACCGCCTCACCGTAAGATCAGTCGAGCGCCTTGAAGTTCAGTGCCGCGCCTTCGTCCTTGATGCCCGAGAACCAACGCGCCGTGACGGTCTTGGTTTTGGTGTAGAAGCGGAAGGCGTCCGGGCCGTACTGGTTGAGGTCGCCGAAGGCCGACTTCTTCCAGCCGCCGAAGGTGTAGTAGCTCAGCGGAACCGGGATCGGGAAGTTGATGCCGACCATGCCGACATTGACGTTCGCCGCGAAGTCGCGTGCCACATCGCCATCGGCGGTGTAAATCGCGGTGCCGTTGCCGTAGGGGCTGTCGATGACCAGATCGAGCGCTTCGTCATAGGACTTCGTGCGCACCATCGACAGGACCGGGCCAAAGATTTCCTCTTTGTAGATGTCCATGTCGGGGGTGACGTTGTCGAAGAGCGACGGGCCGACAAAGAAGCCGTCCTCATAGCCCTGCAGCGAGAAGTCGCGGCCGTCGACGACAAGGTTCGCACCCTGATCGACACCCGAATTGATGAGCGACTTGATCCGCTCCTGCGCCTGCTTGGTGATGACGGGGCCGTAATCCACGTCGTCGCCGCCGGTATAGGGGCCGACTTTCAGCTTCTCGATCTTCGGCACGAGACGCTCAACGAGCGCATCCGCCGTGCCGTCGCCCACCGGAACCGCAACCGAGATCGCCATGCAGCGCTCGCCAGCGGCGCCGTAGCCCGCGCCGATCAGCGCGTCGGCGGCCTTGTCCATGTCCGCGTCGGGCATGATGATCATGTGGTTCTTCGCGCCGCCGAAGCACTGCGCGCGCTTGCCGTTGGTGGCCGCACGACCGTAGATGTATTGCGCGATCGGGGTCGAACCCACGAAGCCCACGCCCTGGATCGTCTCGTGATCGAGGATCGTGTCCACGGCTTCCTTGTCGCCGTTGACGACCTGCAGCACGCCATCGGGAAGACCGGCTTCCTGCGCCAGTTCCGCGAGCATGATCGCAGTGGTCGGCACGCGCTCGGACGGCTTGAGGATCATCGCGTTACCGGCCGAAAGCGCCGGGCCCATTTTCCACAGCGGAATCATGGCGGGGAAGTTGAACGGCGTGATGCCGGCCACGACGCCCAGCGGCTGGCGCATCGAGTAGAGGTCGATACCGGGGCCAGCGTCGCCCGTGTATTCGCCCTTGAGCATCGCCGGCGCGCCCATGCAGACCTCGATCACTTCGAGGCCACGCTGCACGTCGCCCTTCGCGTCGGGGATGGTCTTGCCGTGCTCTTTCGACAGAGCCTCCGCGAGCTTGTCCATGTCGCGCTCGATCAGCTGACCGAATTTCATCATCACGCGGGCGCGGCGCTGCGGGTTGACCTTCTGCCATTCCAGCTGCGCTTTCGCGGCGTCCGCGATTGCGGCATCCAGCTCGGCCGGGGTGGCCAGCGCGACCTTGGCGATCTGCTCGCCGGTGGCGGGGTTGAAGACTTCGCCGAAGCGGCCGGACGTGCCCGCAACGCGCTTGCCGTTGATCCAGTGACCGATTTCTTCCATGAGACGCTCCTCCTACAGATAATCTTGGCTTGGGCGCACTCTAGCCTTGCGAAATTGAGCATAAAAGAGGAAGTAGCTCAAAAGCGTTTTGCATTTTTGCAAAGAGGAGCGCGATATGGACTGGGACGACCTGCGGATTTTCCTTGCCGTCGCACGGGCCGAGAGCCTGTCGGGCGCCGGGCGGCGGTTGAAGCTGGACGCGGCCACCGTGGGCCGGCGCATCGCGCGGCTCGAAGAAGGGGTGGGGGCGAAACTCTTCGTGAAATCGCCGCAGGGCTATGCGCTCTCCGAGTCGGGCGACCGGCTCCTGCCGCATGCCGAAGCGGCGGAGCAGGTCTTCGCGGGCGCCGATGAGGAGCTCTCCGGCATCGCGGGCCAGTTGACGGGGCAGTTGCGGATCGGCGCGCCCGATGGCTGCGCGAATTACCTTCTGCCCCAGGTCTGCGCGAAGATCGCCGAGGACAATCCCGGGCTGGAGATCCAGGTCGTCGCCTTGCCGCGCGTTTTCAACCTCTCGAAACGCGAGGCGGATATGGCGATCGCGGTCTCGCGCCCGACCGCAGGCCGTCTGACCGTGCAGAAGCTGAGCGACTATCACCTCAGCCTCGCCGCCCATCGAGACTATCTCGCGAAGGCGCCGCCGATCACCTGCAAGGAGGATCTGCGCCATCACCGGATGATCGGCTATATTCCTGACATGATCTTCGACAAGGAGCTGGATTACTTTGCCGAGACCGAGGCCGAGGTGATGGGGCTCGCGTCGAATTCAGCGGCCGTGCAGACCCGGATGATCGAGGCGGGCGCGGGCGTTGGCATTGTCCACGACTTCGCGATCCCCTTCGCCCCCGGCGTTCAACGGGTGCTGGGCGACGAGATCCGGCTCAACCGCGCCTTCTGGTTGATCCGCCATGCCGATGACCGCCGATCCGAGCGCCTGACGCGCTTCGCCGAAGCGCTGGGGCAAGGGCTTCGCGACGAGGTTGCGCGGCTAGAACACGCTGCGGTTGAAACATAACTGGCGGCCCCGTGAACCGCAAAGCCGTTGACAAATCTATGAAAGCAGTGGGACGCTTGGGTTTAGACGACGTTTTTCAAGGAGACGCCGATGCAGGTTATGCAGATTCTCAAGAACAAGGGCGAGATGGAAGTTTTCACCGTCGCCCCCGACATGAAGCTGAGCGAGGTGATTGCCACGCTTTCTTCGAAACGCATCGGTGCGGTGATCGTCTCGCAAGACGGGGAAACCGTCGACGGGATCGTCTCGGAACGCGACGTCGTGCGTGAAATCGCGCGGCGCGGTGCGGATTGTCTGGTGATGACCGCCGGAGATGTCATGACCCGCGACGTCAAGCATTGCGCCCCGATGGACAGCACCGAAGAGGTGATGAGCCTGATGACCGAGGGCCGCTTCCGCCACATGCCCGTGCGCGAGAACGGCAAGATGGTCGGCGTGATCTCGATCGGGGACGTGGTCAAGGCGCGTCTGAACGAGCTCCATATGGAGAAAGAGTCGCTTCAGGGCATGATCATGGGCAACTGATGCCGCATTGCGGCACCTTCCCGCTTGCATTTAGCCACGCAATATAGTTGCGTGCGCTGAGCTTTTTGGCGGGCGACGAGGGAGGATGCCATGCGGATCGGTCTTTACCCCGGAACTTTCGATCCGGTCACGCTGGGCCACCTCGATATCATCGAGCGCGCGATGGCTCTGGTGGACCGGCTCGTGATCGGGGTCGCGATCAACCGGGACAAGGGACCGCTCTTCTCTCTCGAAGAACGCGTCGCCATGCTTCAGGACGAATGCGCGAAGATCACCGACCGTCGCGGCGGCGAGATCGTCGTCCATCCCTTCGAAAACCTGCTGATCGACTGCGCCAAGGATGTCGGCGCCAGCGTGATCGTGCGCGGCCTGCGCGCGGTGGCCGATTTCGAATATGAATTCCAGATGGTCGGGATGAACCGCGCGCTCGACGCCTCGGTCGAGACGGTGTTCCTGATGGCCGATGCTCGGCGTCAGGCGATCGCCTCGAAGCTGGTGAAGGAAATTGCGCGGCTCGACGGGGATGTCTCGAAATTCGTCACCCCCGCCGTGCGCGATGCCTTGGTCAAGGCTTACGCCAAGGCCTGATCAGCCGTTCGAGGCGGAGTTGCCCGACGTGCCGCTCTGCTGCGATTTCTGCTGCATCTGAGTGCTGCCGCTCGCATTTGCCGCGGATTTCGTGGCGTTGCCCGCCTGCTGCGGCAGGTTGTCGAGCCCCCATTGGTCGATCACCACCGAATCCTCGACTCCTTTCAACGCAAGGTTCGCCTCGTAGTAATTGCCCGACTTGATGAGCTTGGACGCGTCCTGCAGATGGGCGAGCGACGCCTTCGCGGGCACCATCGCCGCCGAGATCGACACGTCGATATCGTTGTCCTTCAGCGTCTTGGCTGCGGCTTTTGCGTTGCCCTGTGCCATCTGCTGATTGGCCTTGCCGACCGCTTTCTGGTTGTCCGGCGTCACCGTAAAGCTTTCGCCAAGCGCAATGGAGCTGTCGAAGGGCAGGTAGGTCACGCCTTTCTTGCCCGCTTTCGAGGGCACGCCCCATTTGCTCTCGGCCTTCTCGGCGGACTGCATTTTCGCAGTGGCGTCCTTGGTCATCTTGGTCGCCATGTCGGTATTGCCGTCGAAGATCGCCAGACGCGCCGCGCGCACTTCGCGCATCGCCGTGTAGGCGTCATTTACCGTAGTCAGCAAGTCCTTGTCGGTCGAACTTGCCGTGGTCTGCGAGACCGCGTCATTGCCTTGGCTCTGCGCGCTCTGCATCGCGGCGCCGCTTGAGTTGCTGTTGGAACTCGTGGTGGCGGCATTGGCCATCTCGAAGCTCGCGGGGCCCGCGATCAGCGCGGAGGAGAGGGCGAGGGCGAGAAATTTCTTGCTGCGTTCCATGGGATATTCCCTTTCGTGATGGGGTTCAGCTAAGGCGGAAGGCGCCGGGCGGCGCGCTCCATGGCCCTGAAACGTCCCGGATTTCAAAGGGTTCTATCACCATGCATCAAGGCTCGCGGCGCGCGTGAGAGGGTGCGTGCATGCTCTGCGAGCCGTGTGTGAGAGGCGAGCGCAAAAAGGGCGGCCCAAGATGGACCGCCCCTTTGGCTTTTTCGCAATCTGTGGGGCGGTGCCCCGATCACGCTCAGATCAGCTTGCCCATCGCGACGGCGGTGTCCGCCATGCGGTTCGAGAAGCCCCATTCGTTGTCGTACCAGCTCAGGATACGGACCATGCGGCCTTCCATGACCTTGGTCTGGTCCATGTGGAAGATCGACGAATGCGGGTCGTGGTTGAAGTCGCTCGAGACGTTGGGCTTGTCGGTATAGCCGAGGATGCCTTTCATCGGGCCGTCAGCGGCGGCTTTGATCGCGGCATTGATCTCTTCGACGCTGGTGTCCTTGCCGGCCTCGAAGACCAGATCGACGACCGAGACATTCGGGGTCGGCACGCGGATCGCGACGCCGTCCAGCTTGCCGTTGAGCTCCGGCAGCACCAGACCCACGGCTTTCGCAGCGCCGGTCGAGGTCGGGATCATCGACAGCGCGGCCGCACGGGCGCGGTAGAGATCCTTGTGCATCGTGTCCAGCGTCGGCTGATCGCCGGTATAGCTGTGGATCGTGGTCATGAAGCCCTTCTCGATCCCGATCGCGTCGTTCAGCGCCTTGGCGACGGGCGAGAGGCAGTTCGTGGTGCAGGACGCGTTCGAGACGACGAGGTCGTCCGCAGTCAGCGCACCGTCGTTCACACCGAAGACGATGGTCTTGTCAGCACCGCTGGCAGGGGCCGAGACCAGAACGCGCTTCGAGCCGTTCTCGAGGTGGAAGGCCGCCTTGTCGCGCGCGGTGAAGATGCCGGTGCATTCCAGCGCGACATCGACATCGCCCCAGGGCAGTTCTTTCGGGTCACGGATTGCGGTGACCTTGATCTTGCCGCGGCCGGCATCGATCCAGTCTTCGCCGGTCGTGACCTCATGGGGGAATTTGCCGTGTACGGAGTCGAATTGCAGCAGATGCGCGTTCGTCTCGACCGGGCCGAGATCGTTGATGGCGATCACTTCGATGTCGGTGCGCCCCGACTCGATGATCCCGCGCAGCACGTTGCGGCCGATGCGACCGAACCCGTTGATGGCAACTTTAACCGTCATATCCGTCTCCTCTGGCTGGCTGCCCGGCAGGGAGTTGCACGGGCAGGTCTTCCGTTAACGCTAACAAGCGCGTTCAGCGCCAAAGGTCAACGGGGTGCAGCCCGATGCTAGCGCCAGAAAGCGACATATTGAACGAGATCGGCAGTTTTTTTCGCCAGAAACAGCAGGATGCGGCCGTCATCGGCCAACACATCCGCCAAAATGAGCAAAATGAGGAGGCCCCCGAGCCAGAGCGCGATCCGATTGGTCATCTATCCCCTTCGCGCGCCCTTGTTTGGCGCGTCAGTGCACGAGTCGCCCCATCGCCCCGGCCACATCGGCCATGCGGCAGGAGAACCCCCATTCGTTATCGTACCAGGCCAGAACGCGGACAAGCTTGCCCACGACCTTGGTCTGGTCCGGCGCGAAGATAGAGGATTGCTGCGTGTGGTTGAAGTCGATCGAGACCTTCGGCTCGGGGTCGTAGCCCAGCACCATGCCCATGTAGCCGGCGGCGGCCTCGCGGACGATCTCGTTCACCTCGTCGCGGGTGACGGTCTTGCGCGCCTCGAAGGTCAGATCGACCGCGGAAACATTGGGGGTCGGGACGCGCAGCGCGGTGCCGTCGAGGCGGCCTTGCAGCTCGGGCAGCACCTCGCCCAGGGCTTTCGCGGCGCCGGTGGAGGTCGGGATCATCGCCATCGCGGCGGCGCGGGCGCGATAGAGATCCTTGTGGCGACGGTCGAGCGTGGGCTGATCGCCGGTATAGGAATGGATCGTCGTCATCACGCCCGATTCGATGCCGATCGTGTCATTGAGCACTTTGGCGAGCGGCGCGAGGCAGTTCGTGGTGCACGACCCGTTCGAGACGACGTGATGCGCGGGCGTCAGCTCGCGATGGTTCACGCCGTAAACCACGGTCTTGTCGACATCGGTGGCGGGAGCGGAGACCAGAACCCGCTTCGCGCCGCGGCCCAGATGGACGGCGGCCTTGTCGCGGGCGTTGAACTTGCCGGTGCATTCGAGAACGACATCGACGCCGTCCCAGTCGAGTTCTTCCGGGTCGTAGGTCGACATCACGTCGATCGGGCCGCGCCCGAGGTCGAGCGTATTGCCCGCAACCTTCACCTGCCCGCCGAAGCGGCCGTGGACGGAGTCATATTTCAGAAGATGCGCGTTGGTCTCGATCGGGCCGGTGGCGTTGATCTTGACGACCTGCACGTCATTGCGCGCGGCTTCCGCGATATGCGCGAGCGTGCAGCGCCCGATGCGGCCGAAGCCGTTGATCCCGATGGTGACGGTCATGATGATCTCTCCGAAGCGCGTGATTTCGGCGTTGGATACCATTGCATGCAATTCGGGAAAAGGTTTTGAAACAGTATGTTAGCGTAAACACGCGGTGTTTGCGATAACATTGCGGGGCAGGGTGCGGCTTTGGCGCGAAGAGTGGCGCCAAACGGGGCGCGGCGACAGAATCTTTCGCTCAATCGTCGTCCTCCGCGACGAGGAATATCTCTCCCGCGGCTTCCATCTCCCGGATTGCGGCGACGACCGCGCTCATCGCCTCTTCGGCGTCTTTCTCTTTCACCTTGCCCAGATTCGCCATCTCGTCGCGCAAGCTTTGCGCCATGCGCTGGGACATGTTGGCAAGAATGAACTCCGCCGCGGGCTGCAACGGGCCGGTCGCCCCGGCAAGCGCGACGGTCAGTTGCGTCTGATCGACCACGCGCAGCACTTTCGGGATGTCGCGTGTATCGATGCGGGCGGGGATATTGGCGAAGGTGAAGATCGCCTTCTTCACCTCGTCGGCGAAGGTCTTGTCCTCTTCCTCCAGCCCCTTGAGCACCGCGTCGCGCGTGGCCGAAGCCGAGTAGTTCAGGATCGCGCCCACCCGTTCCACCGGCCCTGAATCGAAGGCCTTGGGCGGGGCGGCATCCAGCTGCGCCGCGAGTGCCTGACCGATCCGCAGCACGGTTTCGGGCGCGACATTCCCGGTCAGCGAGACCGCATAGGCAATCCGCCGCGCTTTCTCACCCGGCAGCAGCCCAAGCAGTTCGGCAGATTTCGCGACCGACAACTTCGACAGCATCACCGCGCCCACTTCGACGCTTTCGCCTTCCAGCACCGGCAGAAGCACCTCGGCGGTGAGGCCCGCGATCCGCTGCCACGGATCGGCGCGCGAGGAGCCGGAGGCCAGCCTGCGCAACCGGTTCGAGGCCGAGGGCGAGAGCTGCCCGTCGAGCAGCGACAGCGCGCCTTCCAGCCCGCCGGGAAAAGCGATGCCGACAGCTTCCAATTCTTCGCAGAACTCTTCCACCACGCTAGCTATGGTAGCGCGGTCGACCAGACGCAGCTGTGCCACAGCCTCGGTCAGTTCGGTCTGATGATCGTCGCTCAGCTCCGTCAGCGGCAATTTCAGCCCTTCGGAGGCGAGCAGCCGCACGATGATCGCAGCTTTCTGGCGCCGCGTAAGCGGCCTTGGCCGGGCGGATTTGTCGCCAGCCGAGTCGGACCCGGCCATATGACCGAGCGCCATGGGCGCGATCGCATTCACCGCGAGAACCTCCGCGCTGGGCATCGGCCGCGCGGGCGGCCAATGCGGTTTCGCGGTCAGCTTTGCACGGAGGCCGTTAAGACGGGATTACCGTCTCAGCGGTTAGCTGGACTGCAGGACGCAGGCACTCGCGTCCTTGTCCCAGACCTGGCCCTGCGGGCAGGACATGGAAGCTTGGTGGCCGCTAAAGCACTCGGCCGACGCGGTCAGAGGGGCGAGGATCAGCACGGCGGCTGCAAGGATGGTTCGGGTCATCTGCAATCTCCCTTTGCTAGATGCCCTAGGGTAAGCCCGAATCGCACGCGCCGCCTATAGTCGGCTGACATAGGCGGCGCGGAACGGGCTTGTTTCTCGATTATTCGCCGAAAACGCGGGCGAAAATCGTGTCGACATGCTTGGTATGGTAGCCCATGTCGAACTTTTCGTTGATGCCGTCGACGCCAAGAGCGGCCACGACATCCTTGTCGGCGAGCAGCTGTTCGCGGAAATCGACGCGGTCTTCCCAGACCTTGAGCGCGTTGCGCTGCACCATCGCATAGGCGTCTTCGCGCGACACGCCGGCTTGCGTCAGCGCCAGCAGAACGCGCTGGCTCATCACCAGACCGGGGAACTTGTTCATATTCGCGAGCATGTTCTCGGGGTAGATGATCATCTTGTCGACGACGCCGGCCAGACGGTTCAGCGCGAAATCGAGCGTCACGGTCGCGTCGGGGCCGATGCCACGCTCGACCGAGCTGTGCGAAATGTCGCGCTCGTGCCAGAGGGCCACGTTCTCCATCGCCGGGATCACGGTCATCCGCACGAGGCGGGCAAGGCCGGTGAGGTTCTCGGTCAGGACGGGGTTCTTCTTGTGCGGCATCGCCGACGAGCCTTTCTGGCCCATCGAGAAGAATTCCGCACCTTCGAGCACTTCGGTGCGCTGCATGTGGCGGATCTCGATCGCGACGTTTTCAATCGACGAGGCGATGACGCCGAGCGTGGCGAAGAACATCGCATGGCGGTCGCGCGGGATCACCTGCGTCGAGATCGGCTCCGGCTTGAGGCCGAGCATCTTGCAGACATGCTCTTCCACGCGCGGGTCGATATTGGCGAAGGTGCCGACAGCGCCCGAGATCGCGCCGGTCGCGACTTCTTCCTTGGCGGCCTGCAGGCGCGCCTTGTTGCGGTCCATCTCGGCGTAGAAGCGCGCGAAGGTCAGGCCCATCGTGGTCGGCTCGGCATGGATGCCGTGCGAGCGGCCCACGCGAACCGTGTCCTTATGCTCGTAGGCGCGCTTCTTCAGCGCGGCCAGAACCTTGTCGAGATCGGCCAGCAGGATGTCGGCGGCGCGCACCAGCTGCACGTTGAGGCAGGTGTCGAGCACATCCGACGAGGTCATGCCCTGATGGACGAAACGGGCCTCTTCCGAGCCAACATGCTCGGCCAGATGGGTCAGGAAGGCGATCACGTCATGCTTGGTGACGGCTTCGATCTCGTCGATGCGGTCGACGTCGAACTCGACATCCTTGGCCTTCCAGACGGCCTCGGCATTCTCTTTCGGGATCACGCCCAGCTCGGCCTGAGCGTCGCAGGCATGCGCCTCGATCTCGTACCAGATTTTGAACTTGGTGGCGGGTTCCCAGATGTCGACCATCTCTTTGCGGGCATAACGCGGGATCATCGGCGGCCTCTTGATTGCGTGTGGTTGCGCGCTTGTTAGACTGCACCTGCCTTTGGGGCAAGGGAGAGCCAATGCCGCAGCTGTCGGATTTCGAGGGGAACTGGGTGCTGACGCGCCAAATCCTGCATAGCGACGGCAATAAAGCCCGTTTTGAAGGCCACGCCTGTTTCGCGCTCGAAGGGGTCGGGCTGCATTATCGCGAGAGTGGCGAGCTGGTGATGCCGGGCGGTCAGAGCTTTCATGCCGAGCGCAGCTATTTCTGGCGGGCCGAGGGCGGGCAGATCGCCGTGGCCTTCGAGGATGGGCGGCCCTTTCACAGTTTCGATCCGCTGAGCCCGGCCGCGAGCCATTGGTGCGATCCTGACGATTACCGGGTGAGCTATGACTTCGACGCGTGGCCGAAGTGGCGGGCGATCTGGCGGGTGCAGGGACCGCGCAAGGATTACGAGATGATCTCGGACTATGTGCGCAGCGCGGGGCAGCCCTGACGCGGGCGCTCTTGCCGCGGGCGGGGGCGCGCGGCAATCTGCGGGTATGAAAGACCTTGTCGCCACACCGATCCTGCAAAACCGCCTGAGCTTCGCGCCCTGGGCCGACCCGCGCACGCGGCGGCTGCCGGGGGTGATCCCGGTGACATATGAGGATTGGCTCGAGGTCGATGATGCCTACGCCGCCCAGATGGGCCTGCGCGACCGGCTGATCGGGGAGGCGCGCGATCTGGTGCTGGGCCTGTCGGATCACGGACGACCTGCGGCGGAAGAGCTCTACGATCTGGTGCTGCCGATGCTTCCGGCGCTGGGGTTTGCCTGCAGTGCGGAGACGGTCACGCGACCCGATGGGGCGGTGGTTGCGCTCGATCGCACGGACCCGCTGGCCACGCTCGGGCGGCTGCTGCAATGCGATCTGTGCCTGATGGAAGCTGATGAGGCCGCGTTCGGCCATGCCGAGCATGTGCTGACCGGTGGCGTGCTGTGTTTTCCCTCGGGCTGGACGCTGCGCGAGAAATTCATGCGCCCGATGATGCGCATTCACGAACCGATTGAGATCTACACCGACGATCTCGGCAAACGGGTGCAGCGCTTGCTCGATGGCGTGCGTGAGGGCAGGGGGCTGATGCGCGGGACTGCCTCGCGCTCTGCCGCGCATCTGCATGATCCGCGCTCGGAATACGAATTCGCCCACGCGCCCGCCGACGCCCCTTATATACGGGTGGAGCGGCAGTGCCTGTTCCGGCTGCCGCGCACGAACGCCGTGATCTTCTCGATCCACACGCAGGTCGTGCGGCCCGAAAGCCTGAGCCCGGATCAGGCGCAGGCCTTGGCCGAGCACCCGATCCGGCAGGCGGATTAAGCTTCCTGCATCAGCCGCCAGCGCGTCTCGGCCATATCCTGCGAGACCATGCCGGGGATCAGAAGCGCGTCGATCAGCCACCACAGGCCTGCGAGGCCAAGCGGAATGAAGCCGATCAGGATGGGCGAAAGAAGCGTGCCGATCCCGGTCAGCGCCAGCATCACCACGCCGGAGAAGACGCGACCCATATACATCCGGTGCACGCCAAGCATCGGCAGCATGAACCACAGCACATAGCCCAGAAGGGCGGACTTCTTCTCATTCGCGACGCGCTGCTCGATATAGAGGGCGCGGGCATCGTCTCGGGTCATGTTAATCTCCATAACATCTTCCCAGCCGATATGGGCAGTTGTGCCGTGGGATCAAGAGGGGCCGGTAAATCCACCCTGTCGGCGGGTCTGCGCGGGCGTCCGGTTTCATAACCTTTTAACCAAAAGTGACCTTAGGGAAGTTTTGGCGCTAATCGCCTTATGCGCGAGTGCCGTGAGGCTGCGGATTTCCGCAGTGCTGAAAAAATGTGACATAAAAAACAACAAGATAAATAACAGCGATCAACGACTTGTGATTTTTTTCCGTGATCTCTTTATAGCCCCGAGCCGCAACAATTGTCGGCTTTCGTCACAATTATGGACGAATCAAAGATGAAAACCGGGTTAAAGAAAAGCGGGCTCGAAGGTTCGCACTCTGAGGTAGGGTAATAGGGGCGAAAATGTCGGATCTCTCGACCAATTTCGAGCTTGCAAGTGTAACGGATGCCACCCAGGCGCGGTCGCGCATTCTGCGCTACGAGGGCATGGGCAAGCGTCTGTTCGACATTCTCGCCGTGCTCGCGATCCTTCCGGTTCTGCTGCCGCTGATCGCGCTTCTGGCTCTGGCGGTGCGCGCCGATGGCGGTCCCGCCTTCTATTCGCAGATCCGCGTCGGGCAGGGCGGCAAGCGCTTCCGCTGCTACAAGCTGCGCACCATGCATGTCGATGCCGAGGCGCAGCTTGTGCGTATGTGCAACGAAAACCCCGCGCTCGCGCTGGAATGGTCGGTGAACCAGAAGCTCGACGACGATCCGCGGATCACCCGCATCGGCCGCTTCCTGCGACGCACCAGCCTCGACGAGCTGCCGCAGTTCTTCAACGTGCTGTTCGGGACGATGAGCCTCGTGGGGCCGCGCCCCTTCATGCTCGATCAGGAAGCCAGTTACAAAGGCGCGATGGGCATGGCCTATTACAAGATGCGCCCGGGTATCACCGGGCTGTGGCAGGTCGCCGGACGTTCGACCACCGCCTTCGTGGACCGCGTGCGTTTCGACGAACGCTACTATGCGCGGCTGTCGCTGCTGAATGATCTGTGGCTCTGCGTGATGACCGTCGCCGTGGTGCTGCGCCAGACGGGCAAGTAATTCCAACACCGGTTGCGAGAGAGAGACGGCTTGTAACCTGCCAACGGGCGCTCCCTTCGGGGGGCGCCCATCATCGTTCAGCCTTCGACTTGCAGGAAGCGCAGCCCGCCCTTGTCGAGCCAAGCAGCACTCAGGAGCCCGGTCTCATAGGCGCCGGTATCGACCGCGATGCGGCCCTGATCGGCGACGGGTTGCTCCACGACCCAATGGCCGAAGGCGATCCAGACCCCATCGCGCCGGGTCATCTGCCCGAACCGGGGATGGCCCCAGAGCAGCGCATCGCGGCTCTGGCGTTCCATCGGGTGATAGGGATCGGCCCCGGCATGGGTCGCGGCGAAGCGACCCTCGCGCCACATCGCGGGGCGCGCATCGAGCCATGCCAGCAGGTCCGGCCCAAGCGCGCGAGCGAGATCCATGCGCAGCGCGTCCAGCACCTCCGGATCCGTCTCGCGCGGATCGGGCGGCGCGATGCCGTAGCTCTGCAACGTCTGCAATCCGCCCACGCGCAGCCAGCCGGCGGTGCGCGCATCGGGGGACAGAAGGAAGTCGAGCATCATCCGCTCGTGATTGCCCATCAGGCAGATCATCCGCGAGGGATTGGCAAGCTGCGCCGCATGAAGCGTCGCCAGCACCCGCGCCGAATTCGGGCCACGGTCGATCATGTCGCCCAGCGTGATGATCCGGGCCTTCGCGCCTTCCGGTTCCTGCCCGATCCGCTCGAACATCTTGCCCAAGAGATCGGCGCGGCCGTGAAGGTCCCCGATCACGCAGATCGGCGCCTCCGGACGGGGCAGCCCATTGGGTGCCGAGGAGGGAGCGGTCTCTGGTTTGAGACGGGAGAGTAGAGAGCGCAACATATGGGGAAATCCGGAGTTATGCGGGGTGGAAACCAACGCGTGGCTGCGACATAACCGTCGTAAGACGTGAGCGAAAGGGGCTCACATAAAAATGGGCGGCAAACCGCCCCCGTGGCAAGGGCGGGTCGTAAGGGGCATGGCGAGACGCATTCTGATCGTGGTGGAGAACCTGCCGGTGCCGCTGGATCGCAGGGTCTGGCTAGAGGCCACGACATTGCGCGGGGCGGGCTACGAGGTCTCGGTGATCTGTCCGATGGGGCGCGGCTGGGACGCGGCTTACGAGGAAATCGAGGGCATCCATATCTACCGCCACCCCGCACCGCCCGAAGCCCATTCCGGCGCGGTCGCCTATGCGCGCGAATACTGGCACGCGATCAAGGCGTGGTTCCGGCTGGCGAAACAGGTGAAACGCGAGCGCGGCTTCGACGTGATCCAGGGCTGCAACCCGCCCGATCTGATCTGGCTTCTGGCTTGGCGCTATCGTCTGTCGGGCGTGCGCTACATGTTCGACCATCACGACGTCTGCCCGGAGCTGTTCGAGGCCAAGTTCGGCAAAAAGGGGTTCCTCTGGGCCGTGATGCGCATCTGGGAGCGGATCACCTTCGCCAGCGCCTCGGTGTCGATGGCCACGAATGAGAGCTTCCGCAAAATCGCGATCACCCGCGGCTGCATGGCGCCCGAGGATGTCTTCGTCGTTCGCTCCGCCCCGCGTGTCGAGACCTTCCTGCCCGGACCCGGTGATCCCGCCTATCGCAAGGGCGCGAAGACCGTGCTTGGCTATATCGGCGTGATCGGCCAGCAGGAGGGGATGGACCTTCTGGTGCAGGCGGTCGAGCATCTGGTGCGCAAGCTCGGCTACAGCGATCTGCATGTGGTGATCGTGGGCTTCGGCCCCGAGTTGCCTACCGTGGAGGCCGATGTCGCGGCGCGGGGCTTGAGCGGTTATTTCACCTTCACCGGCCCGCTCTACGGCGAGGATATGCTGGCGGCGATGAATGCGATCGATATCGGCGTGGCACCCGATCCGAAAAACGCGATGAACGACATCTCCACGATGAACAAGGTCATGGAATACATGACGCTCGAGAAGCCCTTGGTGCAGTTCGAACTGACCGAAGGGCGGGCCTCTGCGGGGGAGGCCGCGCTCTATGCCCGTGCCAATGATCCGAAGGACTTCGCCGCCCGGGTCGCAGCCCTGATCGAGGCGCCCGAACGCGCGCGTTCGATGGGGCGACTGGGCCGGGCGCGGGTGCTCGATGCGCTGTCCTGGGATTTCTCGGCCCGACAGCTCCTTGCGGCCTATGATCGGATATTCTCCAAGCTGGGGAAATAAAGCCTGCAGATCGAGCGGAATTGTTTCTTATAAATATTTCTTTTCGCTCAATTTTCGCCAAGATTCCAGTTGCGCGCCGCCCCATTTGCGCCACAAACTCAAGAGGCGGACAGCGAGATGGTTCGCCCTATATCGTTAAGCATTCGGCTTGGAACTTGTATGGCGCATTGGAGGACATCGGCGGTGGCGTTTACCGCACTGGTTGTGACCGGTGTGGCCAGCTCTGCTCTCGCGGGTGATCTGCGTGAAGCCAAGCCTCATGCGACCGCTGATCTGACGGGCCGCGCGCTCTATGATCCGGTCGCCCATGCGCTCGCGATCGGGCTGACACCGGCGATGGCCGATGCGCGCGTCGATCGTGCGATCAAAGCCGTGGAAACCTGCCCGCTTGTCTTCGACACGCGCAACCCGATCCCGGGTTGCTGGGGCGGGACCGTCGCGCTGGGCTCGTAAGCCCGCTACTCCGGAATCGAGGCGCTCAGCCGGGGCAGCGACTGCCCGATGAAGCGCGTCAGGCGCCGGTCGGCAGCGCGGATATCCTCGTCGCGGCGGATCGGCGTGACATAGCGCACCAACGCGCCATCCGTCCGCCCGCGCGTGATCCCATCCACGATCACCGACAGCTTCGCGCGCCAGTCGCTCGTCATCGCGCGGCCACGTCCGTCGAACCAGTAATAGACCAGTTGCCGGTTGAGACCCTTGGTGATGATCGCGCGGTTGACCTCGAAGGGGGCACGGTGGGGCAGGGCAATGCGATGCGGGCGGAAGGCGCTGACTTCCCAGCCGCCGACCGGCAGGCAGACCTCGGGAGAATGGATGCCGTCGCCTTGGCTCTGATCGGCATACCACGCGACGAACAGGTTCACCGGCGCGTCCTGGCCGGGATCGGTATAAACCGCGTTGAGATAATCGCTGGCTGCCAAGACTTGCTCGGTCGCAGGCTCCAGCGTGCGGCGCGTGCCCTGCCAGCCATCGATCTGCGTCGGGAAGGACGACAGGGGCGCGCGCTCGGGCGGGAGCGTCGTCATCTGCGGCAGGCCGGACCAGAGCGCAAGTGCCACCCCCGTCAGGACGACCGCCAGCCCCAGATCGCGCGACGGCGCGAGGTTGCGCAAGCGTCGTGCTTCCGGCGCGAAACGGCGATAGTCCAGATCGAGCGCCTCCGAGAGCGGTTTCGGCTCGGCCACCAGCCGCTGCAGCCCGATCGCGGTGAGGCTGAGGATCGCAATCGCCGCGCCGAAGATGACCCAGCCCTCGAAGACATGCAGGAAGCCCTCGGCCTGCTCGATGCCGTAAGCATCGACGAGGATCGCGACCATACCGATGCGCAGCGAATTCAGCAGAACCGTCAGCGGCGCGGCCATCGCGAAGAGCACGACCTTATGCCAGAACGGACCGCGATAGAGGATGCCGAACAGGTAGGAGAAGCTGAGGATCGGGAAGAGATAGCGCAGCCCCGAACAGGCATCGGCCACCTGCAGCTTGTAGACGCCAAGGTCGATCACATTGCCGCTCAGATGCACCGGGATGTCGGCGGCGCGCACCAGCATCACGCCCAGCTCCGATGAGACGAGCTGTAGGGCGATGGTGAGTTTCCAGTAGAGGATCTGCGGCAGCGGCAGCATGAAGATCAGATGCAGCACCGGCTTCCAATGGCGTTTGCCCGCCTGCCAGCCCATGCTCAGCAGTACCGCGCCCATCATCCAGATAATCAGCGCATAGGTCACGAAATCGGCGATCTGCGCGCGGGTGCCGAAAACGGCGAGGGCGAGCGCCACTGCGATCACCGCGACGCCTCGCCAGCGCTGCGGGCGGGCCTCCAGCGTGAGCGGTGCGTGATGCAATTCTCGCGCGAAAAGATAGAGCGAAATCAGCGGGATCAGCGGCCCGTGGCTATATTCCGGCGTGGACCACGCGGCCCCGAGGCTCGCGAGCCCCAATGCGAAGAACGGATAGGAGAGGGCAGCCAGCGACAGCAGGCCGAGCGTCCCCCATGGCAGGGCACGCACCTCGCGCAGAGGGGGGCTCGTGGTGATCATCTCGACTGCTCGCTCATAGGCCGTCTGACGCGGCGCTTAACATTAGCTTACCCTGCGAGAGCTTTGATCCAAAGACAAAATCAGCGCTGGGCCGGGGCCGGGCGCGGGGTGTTGCCCGACGAGCCCTCTCCGGTCAGGGCGGCAAGCTGCGCCTTCGCGCCTTGCATCGCGGGCGGCAAAGGCTCGCCGGCCAGACGCAGCGCATCGCGCAGGGCCGCTTCGGCCAGATCGGTCTCTTCCAGCGCGATCAGCACGGCGGCGTAGTGATATTGCGCGAGCGGGTTCTCCGGCAATCCGGCGGCGGCAGCGGCGAGAAGGGGGCGCGCAGCCCCGTAATTGCCCAGCCGGTATTCCGCCCAGCCATAGGTGTCCTTGAAGGCGGGTTCGGGCCGCTCGCGGAAGCGTTTCGCGATCTGCGCCGCACGCTCGAGGCTGGGCCGGTCGTCGCGATGGGTGCTCAGCAGGCTCGCGAGGTTATTCGCCACGATCAGATCGCCGCTGTCGCGGGTGTAGAGATCGTCATAGGTTGCGATCGCTGCGTCGAACCGGCCCGATTTCTCCTCCGAGCGCGCCCGGTAGAGCAGCAGCAGCGGATCGGCCTGCGGCGCCTTTTCCAGCGCCGTCTGGATCACCGCAAGCGCATCGCCTTCACGCCCTTGGGCCGCAAGCAGGCGATAGAGTTGGCGGGCCGGGCGCGGATCGGCCGGGTCTTCATACATCAGCGTGCGCAGCCCGGTCTCAGCCCGGTCGGTCTCGCCCTGAATCGCGCAGAGGTTCGCCTCCAGCAGCCGCAAGCCGCGATTGTCGGGCTGCTGGGTCAGTTGCGCCTCCAGATAGGCGCGCGCCTCGCCGCCCCGCCCGGAGGCCAGTTGCGCCTGCACCACGGCCGAGACCGCCGCCGCCGAGACCGCAGGGGCCGTGGTGACGCCGTCTTCGCCGGTCCCGGGCGTCTGCACCAGGGTTTTCAGCGTCTCGATTGCGCTCTCGCTGCGTCCGCGCCCCATCAGGATCGCGGCGCGGATCGACTGCGCCAGCGCCTCCGTGCCCGGGGCCGAAGATGTGTCGAGCCGGTCTGCGATGCGATGGGCGAGCATCCAGTCGCGATCGGCCAGCGCCAGATCAGCCTGCCGCTTGAGCAGACCGGGGCTGTTGGGGGTGACCGCCACGGCCTCGGCCAGAACCGTCCGCGCGGCGCTGGCGCGGTCATGCGCGAAGAGGAAATCGACATAGCGGATCGCCTCGGGCGCGGCGCGCCCCGCCGCATCATAGGCTTGGCTGAAGCGGCCCATCGCCAGATCGGGCGCGCCCTCGCGCAGGTCGGCCTCGCCCAGCAGCGTCAGGGTCTGCGGGTTGTCGGGGGCCTGCTGCAGTGCGCTGCGCAGATCGGTGATCGCCAGATCGAGGCGATCCTCCTCGATCCGCCACGCCGCGCGCTGCTGCAGGGCCGGGACGTTGGTCGGATCGGTCTTCAGAATGGCCGCGATCTCGGTTTTCGCCTTATCGCGCTGCCCGTCATGGTCGAGCATCCGGGCGTAAGCAGAGCGCAGCTGTCGCATCTCCTCGCTGTCGGGATGGCTCTCGATCAGCGCCTGCATCCGCGTCAAAGCCGCCGCCCGGTCTCCGGCCTGAAAATCCAGATCGGCCCGCATCGCGGTGAAGATCGCCTCATTCGCCGCGCCCTTCGACTGCACGATCAGCGAGTCGAGTTCCGCCCGCGCGGCCTCGGCGCCTTTCGCGCGGGCCAGAAAACGCACGAGTTCCAGATAGCCGCCCGTCTGCTGCTCGCGATCGGTCGCGAGCTTGCGCAGGAAGCGCGCCGCCCCCGCCGGATCGTCGCGCAGCACATACCAAGCGATGAGGGCGGTGCGGGTTTTCGGGTCTTCGGGGAACAGCCCCTGCATCACTTCGAGCTGCGCGCCGATCTCTGCGCTCGTCCCACGCTTCGAGATCAGCTCCAGCTTGAGAACCTGCAGCCGGTATTGCGCCGGATCGCGGGCAAGCGCCGTATCGAGCGCGGCCAGTGTCGCGGCGTCGTCGCCTTGGGCGTTGCGCGCGTCGATCAGCACATGCCAGCCGGTCAGGACCTCGGGATGTGCCACGGTCAGAGCCTTGGCCTGCGCCGCGATTTCGGACTGGCGGCCCGTGTCGCGCGACAGGCTCGCCTGCCGCAGATCGAGTGCGAGCTGCACCGCCTGCGCGCCGGGATCGTCGGGCGCGAGTTCCAGCACCGCGTCGACCTGTTTTTGCGCGCGTGGCAGGTTGCCCGTGCGCAGCGACAGCTCCGCAAGGATGCGATGCACCTCGACCGTCTCGGGATATTGTTCGAGCAGACGCAGATATTGGCTGAAGGCTTCCTGCAGCCGTCCCTGCGCCAGCAGCAGATCGGCATAGGCGCGCCGCGCGGCCTTATGGGTGCCGTCATATTCGAAGACGTTGCGCAGCTCGACCATCGCGCGGACGGGATCGCCCTCGGCCAGAAGGGTCTGGGCCGATTGGTAATGGGCTTCGGCCTTGTCTGCGTCACTCTTGCAGCCGCTCAATGCGAGCGCCGCGCAAAGCGCGAAAAAGCTCGCGCGCGCATACTGGTATCGGGGCATCTGTCTTGCCTGCTCTGCTACTGCGCTCTGACTGGCGCTTGGCAGAAAGGCTAGCTGCTCCGACGTCATCTATAAAGAGATTTGAACAGCGCCCCCCTGTCTAAATAGCCAGTTTTCCTAGGAATAGACGCGTTTTTGCGACAGTTTCGCCTCAGCCACTCGCGAATTGCTCACGAATTCTTGCGTAAGGCGGGGAGATGCAGCTTACTGTCGCAAACAAATCCCAGAGGCCAAAGGCCCGGTACAGGCATGAACGAAATCTACACCGAATTCTTCGGCTTGGCAGAACGTCCTTTTTCGTTGCTGCCCGATCCCGATTTCCTGTTCTGGTCTCCAGAGCACAAGCACGCGGCGACCATGCTCGAATACGGGCTGTTCTCGCGCGCACCGATCACGCTGATCACTGGCGAGGTCGGGGCGGGCAAGACAACGCTGCTGCGTCACCTGATGGCGACGATCTCCGAGGATGTGACAATCGCGCTCGTGTCGAACGCGCGCGGCTCGCGCGATGACGTGATCCGCTGGATCATGCTCTCGCTCGGCCAGAGGGTGGAGGCGGGCGAGGATTACGTCCTGATCTACGACCGGTTCCAGCAGCTTCTGATCCAGGAGTATGCCGCCGGGCGGCGTGTAGTGGTTGTGATCGACGAGGCGCAGAACCTCGATGCGGGCGTGCTCGAAGAACTGCGCATGATCACCAATATCAACGCGGACAAGGACGAGCTGGTGCAGTTGATCCTGATGGGGCAGCCGGAACTGCGCGACCTGATCGCACGGCCCGAACTGCGCCAGTTTGCGCAGCGAGTGTCTTCCGGCTTCCATCTCGGGCCGATGCCCGCCGATTGCGCGCAGCCCTATATCGCCCATCGCCTGCAGGTCGCGGGGGCGACGCGCGAGATCTTCACCCCCGAAGCCGCGCAGAAACTGCACGCCCATTGCGGTGGCCTTCCGCGGCTGATGAACCAGCTGGCCGATCTGGGTATGGTCTATGCCTATTCGGCGCGTTCGGAGATCGTCACCGGCGAGATCATCGACAGGGTGATCGAGGACAACGTCTTCTATCTGCCGGTCGAGACCCAGCGCGCCAAGCCGCGCGTGATCGCCCCCGCGCCAACCGCTGCAGCATCCGCTGAGGCCGCGCCCGCCTTCCTCCACAGGGGAGGGCGCTGATGCGGGAGCTCCGCTTCTACGCAGCCTTGTTCGCCCGGCGGATCCACTGGCTTTTGCTGGCGGTGTTGCTGGGCGCGCTTGTCGGTCTGGCGGCGGGGCGGATGATCACGCCGATCTACGAGGCCAAGGCGCTTCTCGTCGTCGAAGGGGACCGCATCCCGGACGGTCTGGCGGCCTCGACCGTGCGCACCGACACCAATGCCAAGCTGCAGGTGATCCGCAAGCGGGTGCTCTCGCGGGAGAGCCTGCTCGACATGGCGCGGCGTATGGCACTGTTCCCCGATCTGCGCACCGAGTCCGGCGCGCGCAATGCCGATGCGGTCTTCGAGGCGCTTCAGAACTCGGTCGAGATCGAGATCTCCGAGCAGAGCAAGTCGCGCTCCGCCCCGAAGGACGCGACCTTCATGACGGTGTCCTTCCGCGCTGGTGCTCCGGCTCGCGCTGCGCGGGTCGCGAACGAGCTGGTGACGCGCATCCTCAAGGAAGACAGCGATATCCGCACCAAGGCCGCGCGCGACACGCTTGATTTCTTCTCGCGCGAGGTGGATCGGCTGGAAGGCGAACTGGCGAAATCCTCCAGCGCGATGTTGCAGTTCAGGCAGGAAAACGGCGACGCATTGCCCGAGGAATTGCCGCTGCTGCGCGACCGTCTCGCTGCCCTTCAGGCGGGCGCGGAGACCCGGCTCGCGCATGTGAACGAGACCGAGACGGAGATCGACCGGCTGGTGCGCCTGCGCGAAGCGGCGGGGCGTGTGGTCGACCGCGACGCGATCTATCCGCCCGCCGCGCGCGAACTGGCCCGGCTCGAGGCGCAGCGCGACGCGCTCAAGCCGCTACTGCCCGCCGATGATGCCCGCCTTGCGGCGCTGGGCGCGCAGATTCAGGAATTGTCGCAGCAGGTGGAACTGCCGCTGCCGAAAGCCAACTCCGCCTTCGAGAGCCGTCTGCGCGAATTGATCGATACGCTTTTCGTGGCGCAAGCCGCCGGGGATGCCGCCGATCTGAAAATCGCGCAACTCCGCGAGGCGATTGCGAAAGTGCCCGCCAACGCATCGGCGCTCGAGGCGCTGCGCCGCGATCACGACAATCTCGCCGATCAATACGACAGCGCCGTGAAAGCGCGCGCCGTGGCCGAGACGGGCGATACGATCGAGTCGCTGGCCAAGGGCGAGAAGCTGACCGTGATCGATCAGGCGGTCGCGCCGGGCGAGCCGGTGAAGCCCAATCGAAAGACGCTCGCGCTGGCAGGCGTCGGGGTGGGGCTGCTGTTCGGTCTCGTGGCGATTGCGCTGCGTGAATTGCTCAGCACCGGAATCCGTCGCCCCGAAGACCTGCAGCGCCATCTCGGTATCTCGGCTTTCGCGACGCTGCCCTATCTGAGCACGCCCGAAGACGCGCGCCGTCGTCGCCGCAAGGTGCTGGTCTCCGGCTCCATGGTGGGCGCGGCTTTCGTCGCGGTCGTGGTGCTGTTCGGCGCATTCTACATGCCGCTCGACCGGCTGTTCTGAGGCAAGGAGGCGAGAGATGGCGGAAAGATTGCGAGACGCGATTGCCAAAGCCCGCGCCGCCCGCTCGGGCCGCGCAGCCTCCGAGCCTTCGGTCCGGGCGCAGGTCGCCCCCGGCGTCGACGGTATCACGGCGGGCGCGTGGCAGGCGCTGACGCCGATCGCCCCGAATTTGGGGCGGCTGCGCGGCAAGCGCATCGTCAGCCCCGATGGCAGCGCCGAGAGCGCCCCGATCGACCTCATGCGCACCAAGATCGTGCAGCAAATGCGCGCCAATGGCTGGCGGCGGCTGGCGATCACCTCGCCCTCAGCGGGCTGCGGGAAATCGACCGTCGCGCTCAATCTCGCGCTCAGCCTCGCGCGGCAGCAAGAGCGGCACACGCTGCTCATCGAGGCCGATTTCCGCAAACCCTCACTGTTGAAGCTGCTCGACGCGCCGCGTGGGCCGCAGATCTCCGAAGTGCTCGCAGGCACGGCCGAGTTTGCCGATCACGCCTTGCGGTTGGGCGGCAATCTCGCGATTGGCGCGAATAGCAAACCGGTCGAGACCCCGGCCGAACTGATCCAGTCGCGCCGCGCCGCTGAGGCGCTGGAGCGGATCGAGACGATCTACGCCCCCGACCTGATGATCTTCGACACCGCGCCGGTGCTGGTCAGCGACGACACGCTCTCGCTCGCCGCCCATGTCGATTGCGTGCTGATCATCGCCGCGACCGAAGAGACCACGATTCAGGAAATCGACATCTGCGAGCGTGAGCTGGCCGAACGCACCAATGTGATGGGCGTCGTGGTCAACAAATTCCGCTTCGCAGCCCCCGAATATGGCTATGCCTATGGCTACGGTTACGGGGCCGCGACGGAGGAGGACTGAGCGGCCGACCGCTTTGCCTTCCGTCATGCCCGTGCCATATAGCTTCGGTAAGCGCGCGCCCCCCGCTTGCGGGGGCTCTGACCGCGCCAAACCCTGCTGACGAAAGGCCGCCATGACCCGCATCATCTCTTCGCTGTCCGAGATTTCCGCCCCCTATGACGCGCTGTTTTGCGACCTCTGGGGCTGTCTGCATAACGGGGTTAAGGCGTTTCCCGCGGCCGTCGAGGCGCTGCAGGCCTATCGTGCGAAGGGCGGCAAAGTCGTGCTTCTGACCAATGCTCCGCGGCCCGCGAAATTCGTGATGGAGTCGCTCGACAAGCTGGGCTGTCCGCGCGACGCTTATGACCTCGTCGTCTCCTCCGGCGATGCCGCGCAGGATGCGATGTTCGCGGGCGCCGTGGGCAAGAAGGTCTGGCATCTGGGCCCGTCCAAGGATGACGGGTTTTTCACCGAGGTGCCCGAGGAATGGCAGGGGCAGGCCGAGATCACCCGTGTCGATTTCGACGACGCCGAGGGCATCGTCTGCACCGGTCCCTTCGACGAGGTGAACGAAGTCCCCGAGGATTACCGCCCGAAGTTCCTGCTCGCGAAGATGCGCGAGCTGCCGATGCTTTGTGCGAACCCCGATATCGTCGTCGATCTGGGCGACAAGCGCATCTACTGCGCTGGCGCGCTGGCTGCGCTTTATGAGGAAATGGGCGGCGAGGCGATGTATTTCGGTAAGCCCCATCCGCCGATCTACGATCTCGCGCGGCGCAAGCTGAGCCGTCTGGGCGGCGCGGAGGATGCGCGCATCCTCGCCATCGGCGACGGGATCAATACCGATGTGGCCGGCGCTGCGGGGGAGGGGATCGATTGCCTCTTCATCTCCAGCGGGCTGGCGCATGACCAGTTCGGGGCCGATCCGCAGAACCCTGATCCCGAATTGCTGCGCACCTGGCTGGAGGCGCGTCAGCGCGACCCGCTCTACACGATGGGTCAGCTGACCTGAGCGGAGCGCAAAATTCAGGCGGTAACTTTGTTGCGCCTTTTGTTGCGGTAGGGTAAAAAAGTTGCGCAGGCGTCTTGCCTGTGCTCTGCCGCATGTGCTATGCCGCAGTGCAACATGAACTTCCGGCTGGGACCTATGGATATGCTCGACAACCTGCCCCGTGGCACGATCTGCATCGAAGATCTGGAAATCGGCATGGTGCGCTACCTCCGCAAGGAGGTCACCGACCGCGACATCGAGATGTTCGCGGAGGTCTCCACCGACCATAACCCGGTCCATCTGGACGATGCCTATGCGCAAGACACCATTTTCGAGGGTCGAATCGCGCATGGCATGCTGACTGCCGGCCTGATCTCGGCAGTCATTGGCGAGCAGCTTCCCGGTCATGGCACCGTCTATCTGGGCCAGTCGCTCAAATTCATGGCCCCCGTGCGCCCCGGCGATGTGGTCTATGCCGAGGTGAAGGTGACGGCGATCGATCATTCGCGTCGCCGTGTCACGCTTGAAACCCACTGCGCGGTGGGCGATACGGTGGTCGTGAAAGGCGAGGCGCTGGTTCTGGCGCCCTCGCGCAAGTTCGACTGACCCGGCGACCTCGCCGGAGGGCGGGGTGGATGAAACGCTTGACCACTTGGAAATCGCTGGAGAAATCCGCGCGCGGGGCTTCCGTCGCGATGGGCAATTTCGACGGCATCCATCTCGGCCATCAATCGGTGATCGATCAGGCACGTTGGAAAGATGCGCCGCTGGGCGTCATCACCTTCGAGCCCCATCCCCGCGAATTCTTCGCAGCCCGGGCGGGCAAGACGCTGCCGCCATTCCGGCTGATGAACCCCGAGGCGCGCGCCAACCGGCTGGCCAAGCTCGGCGTCGAGCGGCTCTATGAGCTGCCCTTCAACGAAGAGCTGGCCGATATGAGCGCCGACGCGTTCGCCCGCGAAGTGCTCGCCGAAGGTCTGGGCGTGACCCATGTCGCCGTTGGCGGCGATTTCCGCTTTGGCAAGGGCCGCGAGGGCGACACGGCCATGCTGACGGAGCTGGGCGCGAAATACGGCTTCGAGGTCACCGTCGCACCGCTTCTGCATGTCGAGGGGGTTGAGGCATCTTCGACCGCGATCCGCACCGCATTGGCCGAAGGCCGCCCCGAGGATGCCGCCGCGATGCTGGGCCACCTGCACCGGATTGAGGGTGCGGTGCTGCATGGCGACAAGCGCGGCCGCGATCTGGGCTATCCGACCGCGAATATGTCGATGGCCGGGCTGCATCTGCCCAAGCTGGGCGTCTATGCGGTGAAGTTCGACGTGCTTACCGGGCCGCATAAGGGCAGCTATACCGGGGCGGCGAGCCTCGGCGTGCGCCCGATGTTCGGCGAAAATACCCCGAACCTCGAGACCTTCGTCTTCGATTTCAAAGGCGACCTCTACGACGAGCATGTCTCGGTCGCGCTGGTCGAATTCCTGCGCCCCGAGATGAAGTTCGACGGGCTCGAGGCGCTGGTCGCGCAGATGGATGCCGATTGCGCCCGCGCGCGGGAGATACTGGCCGAGCGCTGAGGGCCGAACGCCGAATTCAGCTCCCGCCTGGGCGACCAGCCCGGGCAGCGCCCGACCTCCCCCCGGGAGGGCGCTTTTGTGCCCGCCACGCGCGCATCGACGTCGCTCGGTGACGGGACCATAAAGCGCAGACCATCAAAGTCGCGAACGCCCACCCGAGGTCGGGCGCAGCCCCCCCCGCCATGTCCAAATCGCAGATCCGCTCACGATCCGCCGATCTGCCCTTTCCATTTCCCCGCCGCTGCCCCATTTTCCGCGCCATGACCAAACTGCGCCCCGAGTTCTGGAAACTGCCGCTGAAAAAGCTCACCGCCCCCGAATGGGAGGCGCTGTGCGATGGCTGCGGCAAATGCTGCCTGAACAAGCTCGAATACGAGGATACGGGCGAGGTCGTCTTCACCCGCGTCGCCTGCCGGCTTCTCGATGGCGAGAGCTGCAGCTGCACGCAATATGACATTCGCCACCAGTTCGTCCCCGAATGCGTCACGCTCAGCCCGAAGACGATCCACAAGATCGCCTATTGGATGCCCGCGACCTGCGCCTATCGGCTGCGCTTCGAAGACAAGCCGCTCCATGACTGGCACTACCTGATCTCGGGCTCGCGCGAGACGGTCCACGAGGCCGGGGAAAGCGTGCGCGGCTGGACCGTGCCCGAATTCGAAGTGCCCGAAGAAGAATGGGACGAATACACGATCGAGGATCTCTCATGAATTTTGCCTCCGACAACACGTCCGGTGCCCATCCCGCCATTCTCGAGGGCCTCATGGCCGCGAATGAGGGGCATGTGCATTCCTATGGCGACGACCCGATCACCGAAGGCGTGCAGGCGAAGATCCGCGATATTTTCGAGGCCCCCAAGGCGCGCGTCTATCTGGTTGCGACCGGCACGGCGGCCAATGCGCTCTCCTGCGCGGTGCTGACTCAGCCCTGGGGTGCGATCTTCTGCCACCGCAACGCCCATATCGAGGAAGACGAATGCGGCGCGCCGGAATTTTACACGAACGGCTCGAAACTGGTTCTGGTCGACGGGCCGGACGCGAAGATGGACCCCGATGCGCTCGCGCGCACCATCGCCCATACCGGGCGCGGCGGCATCCATAACGTGCAGCGCGGCATGGTCTCGATCACCAACTCGACCGAGGCGGGCGCGGTCTATTCGCCCGAGGACGTCAAGGCGCTGACCGACGTTGCCCGCCGCTTCCATCTGCCCGTGCATATGGACGGCGCACGCTTCGCCAATGCGCTTGTGTCCGCGGGCTGCACCCCCGCGGAAATGACCTGGAAGGCGGGCGTCGACGTGCTCAGCTTCGGCGGCACGAAGAACGGCTGCATGGGCGTCGAGGCGGTGGTGATTTTTGACCCCAAACGCGCCTGGGAGTTCGAGCTGCGCCGCAAGCGTGGCGGCCATCTCTTCTCGAAGCACCGTTTCCTCGCGGCGCAGATGCAGGCCTATCTGGCCGACGATCTGTGGTTGAAGACCGCGCGCCATGCCAATGCAATGGCACGCAAACTCTCGGAAGGCATCGGCCAGATCGAGGGCGCGAAGCTGATCCACCCGACGCAGGCCAACGCGGTCTTCGCCGCCTTGCCGCGTGGGGCGCATAAGCGCGCGAATGCGGCGGGGGCCTATTACTACCTCTGGCCGTTCGACCAGTCGCTGGAAGGGCCCGAGGACGAGCTTCTGGCTGCGCGACTGGTCTGTTCCTGGGCCACGACGCCTGAGGAAATCGACGCCTTCCTCGGCCATCTGGCGTAATCAGAGCCGAAGTTCAGCGCCGTCCGGGCAGGTCGCGGAATGCGATCTTCTCGGGTGGGCCGTCCCATTCCGGATGCTCCTTTTGCGCGGCTCTCAAGGCCGCGCGGAACCTGCGTATCGCACCAAGGCCTGGAATGCGCGGGATATGCGCCAGTTCCCAGTGAATGCCGTTGATCGGATCGTCGAAGAACACCGCGTAATAGCCCGGGGCATAGACGGGATATTCCTGCGGCGCTTCCGTGACCGACAGCCCGCGCGGGATCAGGAAATCGCGGTGAAACGCATCCACCTCGGCGCGTGATTTCGCCCAGAGCGCGATGTGATGGATGCCCACGGCGCGCGCCGCGTGGTCCAGTTTCTCGCCCGAGCGCGCAGGCTGAATGCCGATATAGGAATGCGGCATCGGGAAGCGCGCCATGTAATAGGTCGAGCGATTGCCGATATCGAGCGTCCAGAAGCTCTCATATCCAAGCCATCCGAACATCGCATCGTAGAAGGCGATCGACTTGTCATAGTCGAGCACCGAGAATTCGACGTGATTGACCCCGCGCCAGCGCATGAGCGGCCTCCTCCTGATGGTCTTAACCCTAGAGGAGCCGCGCGACGGTGCAATGGCGTCTCACACAGATGGGATGGGGTAGGGCGGGTGCCACGGTTGCGCAGGGCCGGCCTGCCGCACTGTTGCGGACGAGACCGCGAACAGCACCAGATGGCTCAGATCAGGGCGTGAGCGCGAGGCGTAGATCAGCCCCTGTGCGCCACCTTTGCGTGCCCGATCCGAGAAGCGCCAGGTGGGCGAGGGCGTGCCGCTCGCTCTCCCATCTTGCCAGACCACAGACGCCGCCGCCTGATCGGCTGTGCCCCGCAGATCGTCCATCGCCTCTGTCATGATCTCCAGCGGCATGATCACCCGCGGCGGGTCACCGGCTCGCACATAGCGCCGAAGCGCCACGGCAGCCCCTTCGGCACTCAGTGAGGCATAGAGTGCCACCTGTCCGGAATAATGAAACCGGCCCTCCGGATGGCGGGCCGGTTCGCAAGCATCATCAGCGCGGTCGGCGAAGAGGATCCGCCAGACCGCGCCGTGGAAAGGGATCACTCGGCTTCGCCCTGCTCGGCGAGGAATTTCTCGGCGTCGAGCGCGGCCATGCAGCCCATACCGGCGGAGGTGACCGCCTGACGATAGGTGTGATCGGTCAGGTCGCCGGCGGCGAAGATGCCGGGGGTGGACGTGCGGGTCGAACCCGGCTCCACCCAGACATAGCCGCCCGATTGCATCTTCAGGCTGTCCTTCACCAGCTCGGACGAGGGCGCGTGCCCGATCGCCACGAAGAACCCATCGCAGGGGATGACCTTCTCGGACCCGTCGGCGGTGGATTTCACCCGCACACCGGTCACGCCGAGCGGGTTTTCGTCGCCGAGGATTTCCTCGACCGTGTGATTCCACTCCACTTCGATCTTGGGGTTCTTGAACAGGCGATCCTGCAGGATCTTCTCCGAGCGCAGCGTGTCGCGGCGGTGGATCAGCGTCACCTTGGAGGCGAAGTTGGTCAGGAACAGCGCCTCTTCCACGGCGGTGTTGCCGCCGCCGATCACCACGACTTCCTTGCCGCGATAGAAGAACCCGTCGCAGGTCGCGCAGGCCGAGACGCCGAAGCCCTTGAACTTCTCTTCCGAGGGAAGCCCCAGCCATTTCGCCTGCGCCCCAGTGGCAAGGATCACTGCTGCTGCCTCGTAGGTCGTGCCCGAATCGCCTTTCGCCACGAAGGGACGCTTCGAGGTGTCGAGCTCGGTGATCATGTCCATGATGATCTCGGTGCCCATCGCGCGGGCATGCTCTTCCATCTTCACCATCAGGTCGGGGCCCTGAATCTCGCTCTCGCCGGGCCAGTTCTCGACCTCGGTCGTGATGGTCAGCTGGCCGCCCGGCTGCATGCCTTGCACCAGAACCGGCTCGAGCATCGCACGCGACGCGTAGACCGCCGCCGTGTAGCCCGCAGGGCCGGAGCCGATGATCAGAACCTTGGTTTTCTTCGTCTCGGACATGCCTGCCTCCTTGGAATTCTGCCCGACGGATATAGTCGGAGCGAGGCGCGCCGAAAAGCCCCTGCTTGCCGCGACAAATAGCACTTGCGGAGCAGTCCGCGAAATATTATTGCGCATCCTCTCTTCCAGCGGTAAGTTCTGCCGCAACCCACGAAGGATTGTTTCAACATGCCCACCTCCCGGCTCGACGACATCGACCGCAAAATCCTCGCTGAACTGCAGGCGGACGGGCGGATGACGAATGTCGAACTGGCCAAGCGTGTGGGCATTTCGGCCCCGCCCTGCCTGCGCCGCGTGCGCACGCTCGAAGAAGCGGGCTACATCCGTGGCTACCATGCCGATGTGAACCCGCGCGAGCTGGGATTCGAAGTGCAGGTCTTCGCGATGGTGCGCCTGCACAGCCAGGCCGAAGCCGATCTGTCGAACTTCGAGTCGCGCTGCCGCGAATGGCCGCTCGTGCGCGAATGCCACATGCTCAATGGCGAGATCGATTTCGTGCTGAAATGCGTGGCGCCGGACCTCTCGAGCTTCCAGAGCTTCCTGACCGGCCAACTGACGGCTGCCGAGAACGTGGCCAGCGTGAAGACCTCGCTGGTGATCCGCTGCGCCAAGGACGAGCCGGGCGTGCCCTTCGACGTGCTCGAAGAGCGCATCGCCAAGCTGGCCTGAGCCTTACCCTGGATTGAGACGTTGTCGGAGGGGCGCTGCCCCTCCCTTCGCTGTCGCGAATTCCCACCCCGGGATATTTTCGCCAAGCCGAAGGGCGGGCGGCGCCCCCTTTAGCGGGTCTCTTTCGGGCGCAGCACCAGCCAGATCAGCGCGGCGCCCGCCAGCGTCAGGAAGGGGATCATCGCGAGGTTGACCGCCTGCCAGCCCGCTTGGGCATTGCCGCTCTGGGTGCAGTTCATCAGTCCGCCCGAGGCGAGCGAGGCGAGGAAGACGCCACCGAAGACCACGAAATCGTTCATCCCCTGCACATGGCCGCGCTCTTCAGGGCTATGGGCGGAGGCGAGCATCGAAGTCGCGCCGATGAAGCCGAAGTTCCAGCCGAGACCGAGAAGGATGAGCGTGGCATAAAACTGTGCGAGATCGACGCCGCTCAGCGCCATTGCACCCGCCGCGGCCAGAATCACGAGGCCGGTGCCCACGATCACTTCTTTGCCGAAGCGCGCGATCAGGTGGCCGGTGAAGAAGCTCGGCAGATACATCGCCAGCACGTGAGCCGAGACGATATTGGCCGCGTCTGCCTGCTCGAACCCGCAGCCTACGACCGCGAGCGGCGTCGATGTCATCACGAGGTTCATCAGCGCGTAGGAGACCATGGCGCAGATCATCGCCACGAGGATCACCGGGTCTTTCAGCAGCTCGCGGCGGGTGCGGCCCTCGTGATGTTCATGTTTCTTGCGGCGTCCCGGGGCGGGGATGTCGAGGAAGGAGAACAGGATCGGCCCGAGCGCATTGATCCCGATGATCGCGAGATATGTCGCCATGAAGGGCACGACCATCGCCTCGCTCGTGACCTTCACCAGCTGCGGGCCAATGATCGCGGCCACAAGCCCGCCCGCCATCACATAGGAAATCGCCTTGGGCTGGAACTCCGCGCTGGCGGTATCAGTCGCCGCGAACCGGTAAAACCCCTGCGCCGACATATAGGTGCCGGTGAAGAACGACCCCAGCATGAACAGCGCAAACGACCCGTGATAGAGTGCATAGGCCGCGGTCGCCGCCCCCAGCGCGCCCATCGCATTGGCGAGGATGAAGCCCGCGCGGCGGCCTTTCGCGGCCATGAATTCCGACATCGGCTGCGCCGAGAGGACCGAACCCAGAATTATCAGCGACAAGGGCAGCGTCGCGAGGCAGGGATTGGGTGAGAGCATCTGACCCGCAAGACCGCCCACCGTGAAGATCATCGGCATCTGCGCGCCCAGAAGCGCCTGGGCCAGGACCAGCACGATCGTATTGCGCTTTTCGCGAGAGGCGGGAGGGGCGGTCATGTCACTCATGACAGCTTGCTAGCGTGGCGATTGGGGGCTGGCAAGCGGGCGCGGCATGAGGCAGGGTGTCGCGCATGGTTGGACGTATCATTACCTGCGAAGACGATATCGCCGAGGGCACCGAATTTCTCTGCCGCGCCGAGCCGCGTTTTGCCGAGGTTTGCGCGCTGACGGGGCCGTGGCCTCTGCGCCGCCGCGAGGACGGGTTCGAGGCGCTGCGCGACGCGATCATCGGCCAGCAGGTCTCCGTCGCCGCCGCCAATTCCATCCGCAACAAGGTGATCGGCGCGGGCTATGGCGATCCGGTCTCCATCGCGGGCGCCTCGGAAGAGGATCTGCGCGCCTGTGGCCTCTCGCGCCAGAAGGTGCGCTACCTGCAGGCGCTCTCCAATTCCGGCGTCGATTTCGAGGGTCTGCGCGCGATGCCCGACGAGGAGGTGGTCGCCCAGCTTCTGCCGATCCCCGGCATCGGGCGCTGGACGGTGGAGATGTATCTCATCTTCGCTCTGGGCCGCGCCGATGTCTTCGCGGTGGACGATCTCGCGCTGGCCGAGGGGGCGCGGCTGCTGTTCGATTTGCCCGAACGTCCCAAGCGCAAACAATTCAATGAGCTATCGGCAGCCTGGTCGCCTTGGCGCGCGGTTGCGGCGCGCGGCCTCTGGGCCTATTACGCGGCCTGTAAAGATCGTGAAGGAGTTGCCCCATGACCCGCAAGCTGGAAGCCGGACGCAAAGAGCCGCAATCGGGGGTGGTGAAATCCGCCGTGGTGTTCCTGCATGGCTACGGCGCGGACGGGGCGGACCTGCTGGGCCTCGCCGATCCGCTAGGCCAGCACATGCCCGACACGTTGTTCCTCGCGCCCGATGCGCCCGAGCCCTGCCGCGCGGCGCCTTACGGCCGTCAATGGTTCCCGATCCCCTGGATCGACAATTCCAGCGAAGCGGAATCCGCTCAAGGTCTCAAGGACGCGGCAGCCGACGTGGATGCCTTCCTCGATTCCGTGCTGGAAGAGCAGGGGCTGACGCCCGCGCAGCTCGCCGTGATCGGCTTCTCGCAAGGCACGATGACCGCGCTCGAAGTGCTGCCGCGCCGGGCCGAGCCTGTCGCGGGGCTGGTGGCTTTCTCGGGCCGTCTTCTTCGCCCGGAAGCCTTGGGCAATGAGGCGATCTCGAAGCCGCCGGTTCTGCTGATCCATGGCGATCAGGACCCGGTCGTGCCCTTCGCCGATATGGGCAAGGCGGGCGATGCGCTGGTCTCGGCGGGGTTCGACACCTATGCCCATGTGATGAAGGGCACCGGCCACGGGATCGCGCCCGACGGGCTCTCGGTGGCGCTGTCCTTCCTGCAAGACAAACTGCCGGGCTGAGATGCCCGCGGCCGCCGATCGCCGCGGCACCTGCAACCTTGCCAAACGCTCGCGTAGCGTCATTTCTTTGTCATGGCTGTTTGCTACCCATGCCGCATGGCAGCAATCGCGAGATCAAGAGGCTTGCCAGATCGCGAACGCCATATATAGTCATGGATAAGGCAGGGGCGGACCCCGCCCCTGAGCCGAGGCAGGCGACAGGGCGAGGACGGAGTCACCCATGCTGGACGAGTGCGACAGGACGAATTTTCGAACCCAATTCACCCGCGAACCGGCGGCGCTGAGACAGCACCCGGCACTGGTGCTCAACGCCGATTTCCGGCCGCTTTCCTATTACCCGCTCTCGCTATGGCCTTGGCAGGAGGCGATAAAGGCGGTCTTCCTCGACAGGGTGACGATCCTCGCCGAATACGAAGAAGTGGTGCGCAGCCAGAGGCAGGCCTTCAAAATCCCCTCCGTCGTCGTCCTCAAAGAATATGTCCGACCCCAGAAGCGCGTGGCTTTCACGCGCTTCAATCTTTTTCTGAGGGACGAATTCAAGTGCCAGTATTGCGGAAAACGGGGCGATCTGACCTTCGACCATGTGATCCCGCGCTCGCGCGGTGGAATCACCAGTTGGGAGAATGTCGTGGCCGCCTGCGCGCCGTGCAACCTGCGCAAGGCCAACAAGCCGCTGGAGCGCTCGGGGATGCATCTTCTCAAACCCGCGCGCCAGCCCCAGCCCGAGGATATGCTGCGCATCGGGCGTCGCTTCCCGCCAGGCTATCTGCACGAAAGTTGGATGGACTTCCTCTACTGGGACACCGAGCTGGAAGCCTAAAGAAAAGGGCGCGCCGTCTCCGGCACGCCCTTCTTCGTATTGGTGAAAATATCCCGGGGGGCTTGCGCAGCAAGCGGGGGCAGAGCCCCCTCAGTGCCCCGCCGCGACCTGACCGCCATTCGACAGCTTGTCGATGATCGTCTCGGTCGCGTGGTTCATGCCCACGACCTTCACATCCGTGCCGGACATCCGGAATTTGCCCACCGCCCGGTCGAGCGCCGAGACCGATGAGATGTCCCAGATATGGGCGTGGGTCAGGTCGATCACCACGCGGTCGAGCTTCTCTTGGAAGTCGAAGGCGCGGTTGAACTCTTCCACGGTCGCGAAGAAGATCTGGCCCTTGATGTAATAGGTCCGCAGGTGATGCGCCTCGTTGTAGCGCGAGGAGATCTCGGTCATCCGCGCGATCTTGCCCGCGAAGAAGATCCCCGAGAGCAGCACGCCCACCAGCACCCCGATCGCGAGGTTATGGGTGGCGACGACGAAGGCGACGGTGGCCAGCATCACCACGTTGGACGACATCGGCATCGTGCGCAGCTGACCCAGCGAGGCCCAGCTGAACGTGCCGATCGACACCATGATCATGATCGCCACCAGCGCGGGCATCGGGATGCGGCCCACCCATTCGCCCAGCACCACGCAGAAGATCAAAAGCGCGATCCCCGCGGTGAGGGTCGACAGGCGCGTGCGGCCTCCCGAGGTGACGTTGATCACCGACTGGCCGATCATCGCGCAGCCCGCCATGCCCCCGATGAAACCGGTGCAGAAATTGGCGATGCCCTGACCGAAGCATTCCTGACGGCGGTCCGAACGCGTGTCGGTCATCTCGTCGACGATGTTCTGCGTCATCAGGCTCTCCAGCAGGCCGACGACCGCCACGCCCACCGAATAGGGCAGGATGATCTGCAGCGTCTCGAAGGTGAACGGCACGTTGGGGATCAGCAGCGAGGGCAACTGATCGGGCAGGGCGCCCATGTCGGACACCGTGTGCACGTCGTTGAGCCCCAGCCCCATCGAGACCGCGCTGAGAACGAGGATCGCGATCAGCGGCGAGGGGATGGCGCGGAAGAAGCGCGGCAGCAGGTAGATGATCGCAAGGCCGAGTGCCACCAGCGCATAGGTCGCCACCACCGGTACGTTGGCCGGGTTCAGCTCGGGCCATTGCGCCATGAAGATCAGGATGGCGAGCGCGTTCACGAAGCCTGTCATCACCGATTTCGACACGAAGCGCATCACGGTCCCGAGGTTCAGCGCGCCGGCAATCACCTGCAGCACGCCCGCCAGCACCGTCGCGGCCAGCAGGTAGTCGAGCCCGTAGCTGCGCACCAGAGTGCCCATCAGAACGGCGGTCGCGGCGGTCGCGGCCGAGATCATGCCCGGGCGGCCACCGAAGAAAGCTGTGATCGTGGCGATCATGAAGGAGGCGTAGAGGCCCACTTTCGGGTCCACGCCTGCGATGATCGAGAAAGCGATGGCCTCGGGGATCAGCGCGAGCGCGACCACGAGACCGGAAAGAATGTCGGCGCGGTAGTTGCCAGTCCACTGGCTGCGCCATTGCGACAAGGTCATACGGTTGTCCTGCAATTAGAAAGGCCCGCGACCAGGGAGGGGCGGGCCGGAGGGATGTGAGATTTGGCGAAGCCAATACCCGGGTGACGTAGCGATGCCAAGCCCCGCAGGTCGGGTTTTGAGAAAAATTCAAAGAGGATTAAGCCGGATTGCCCGATTTCGTGGCAAATTTGGCGAGACTGGTTGCCAGATCGCCATAGCCGGTAAAACGCCGTTCATAGCGCAGGCCGAGCCGCTCCGCGGCCTCACGCGCCTTCGCGTCGAGCGCGGGATCGTCGGTCTGGGCCTGATAGATCAGCCGGTCGTAATTGCCGAACATCATCGGGATCAGTTCCGGGTGGCGGTCGAAGCCCATCGGCTTCCAGACGAAAGCGTCGAACTGCCGGGTGAGGAAATCGGTGAGGTAGAAGGCCGTGATTTCGTCTTCCGCCGTTTCGGCAAAGGCCGCGTTGCCTTCAAAAAACGAATAACAGTGGGGGCCTTCGACCATCTCGACCCCCAAAGACTTGCACTTTTCCAACAATTGCCCGCCCGTGCCGCAATCGGCATAGACCACGAAGATATCGTCATATTGGTCGCGATAGCGCAGCACCGCCTCTTCGACGGCGGCGGTGATCTTCTCGGGGTATAGGTGCAGATTTGCGGGCAGGCAGGTCAGATCGATGTGATCCCAGCCATTGATCCGTTTGAGCGCGAGAATTTCGCGCGCGAGCGCCCCGCAGGCGATCAGCAGAAGACGCCCCGAGCCCTCGGGAGCTAAGCCATTTTCGGATAAGGTCGTGTCGCCGGGAAGCGAGGCAGCTTTCTGGGCGGTCATTCCACCCGTGCCATCATCCGGGCAACGCCTGCTGCGACGAGAACCATCAGCCCGAGCATCGCCATCGGCACGCCCGATGCGGCAAAGGCCCAGATCGTCAAGCCCGCCAGAACGATCACAAACAGGATCAGCAGCAGAAAATGTGGCAGCGGCATTTCTCGTTTCCCCCTTCTCTTCAAGTATGGGGCGGGGAAGCGCACATGAAAAGGCCCCGATGAAAAAATCGGGGCCTTCTCCATGCATATCAGCCTAGATGCGCGCGCGATAGGCGATCAGGCGCTCATCTGGTTGTGCTTGCGGGCGATGAAATCCTTCGCCGTTTCCACCGCCACGGCGGCATCGCGGCAATAGGCATCGGCGCCGATCGCCTTGCCAAATTCCTCGTTCAAGGGCGCACCGCCCACCAGAACGATGTAGTCGTCGCGGATGCCCTGTTCCTTCATCGTGTCGATCACGACCTTCATATAGGGCATCGTGGTGGTCAGCAGCGCGGACATGCCGAGGATGTCGGCCTCTTCGCGCGCGATCGCTTCGAGGTAGTTCTCGACCGGGTTGTTGATCCCCAGATCGACGATCTCGAAGCCCGCGCCTTCCATCATCATCGCGACGAGGTTCTTGCCGATATCGTGGATATCGCCCTTCACCGTGCCGATGACCATCTTGCCCATGCGCGGCGCGCCGGTCTCGACCAGCAGCGGCTTGAGGATGGCCATGCCGCCCTTCATCGCATTCGCCGCCAGCAGCACTTCCGGCACGAACAGGATACCGTCGCGGAAGTCGTTGCCCACGATGGTCATGCCCGCGACGAGGGCCTTGGTCAGAATGTCATACGGCGTCCAGCCGCGATCGAGCAGGATGTGGGTGGCCTCTTCGATCTCTTCCTTGAGACCGTCATAGAGGTCATCCATCATCTGCGCGGTGAGCTCGTCGTCGTCGAGTTCCGAGAGGATGATATCGTCGTCGTCTTCGGCCATGTCCAATAGTCTCCTGCTAGCCGGTGTTACCCTGTGGTGAGGCCGTGGCCCCGTCAAGTCTTGGCGATTTGCGACATGCGCGGTGTTTTGTCCGACCTCGCATGGTGTTGGTGGGTCCGCATCCGGACTCTACTTGGCAAATGTTCTCATTTCGTTCTAAATTCCGGGCATGAGTCTGCCATTCGATCTTCCCCCCGCGACCCCGTCCGAGCGTCTGCGCGCGCGCGGTGCCGCGGCGCGCCCCGTGGGCCGGTTCGAGCCCTTCGCCCGCGCGCCCGAGCATGACGGCTGGGACATTCCCGAAGAAGAGCGCCTGACCCGCACCGAGGTCTCGGTGGAGCGTCCCCGCTCCGTCATCACCCGCAACCAGTCGCCCGATGTGCCCTTCGAGCGCTCGCTCAACCCCTATCGCGGCTGCGAGCATGGCTGCATCTACTGCTTCGCGCGCCCCAGCCATGGCTATCTCGGCCTCTCGGCGGGCTTGGATTTCGAGACCCGGCTGATCGCACGGCCGGAGGCGCCGCAAGTACTCGAAGACGAGCTGCGCAAGAAAAGCTACCGTCCGAACGTGCTCGCCATCGGCACGAATACCGATCCCTACCAGCCGCTCGAGCGCAAGATGGAGATCATGCGCGCCGTGCTGGAAGTGCTGCGGGCCTATCGCCACCCGGTCTCCATCGTCACCCGCGGCTCGACCATTCTGCGCGATCTCGACATCCTCGCGCCGATGGCGGAGGCGGGATTGGCGCAGGTCGGCGTGTCGGTCACGACGCTCGACGCCAAACTCGCCCGCGATCTGGAGCCGCGCGCGCCCAGCCCGCCGACCCGTATCCGCATGATCCGCGAATTGTCGCGTGCCGGTATCCCGGTGCGCGTCATGGCCGCGCCGATGATCCCGGGGCTCACCGATCACGAGCTGGAGGCGATCCTGACCGAGGCGCGCAGGGCAGGGGCCAAGGCCGCATCGATGATGCCGGTGCGGCTGCCGCATGAGGTGGCGCCGCTTTTCGCCGACTGGATGGAGCGGCATCACCCCGGCAAGGTCGAGAAGGTGCTGGGCCGGATCCGCGACATGCGCGGCGGCAAGCTCAACGATCCGCGCTTCGGCGAGCGGATGAAGGGCGAGGGCGAGATGGCGGAACTGTTGCAGCAGCGGTTCAAGCTGAGCTGCAAGCGGCTGGGCTTCTCGCGTCATCTGCCTGATCTCGACGTGACGCAGTTCCGCGTCCCGCCCCGGCCGGGCGATCAGCTCGAACTGTTCTGATCTCATCTGAGACGCGTGCATGCTCCATCCGCCGGGAAACCCCGGCCCTTCCTTCGTTTTGGTTCAAATATCCCGGGGTGAGGCCGCAAGGCCGAGGGGCAGAGCCCCTTACACCGCGCTTAGCTGCGGCGACGGCCCCGTCGTTCGCGCTTGGGCGCATCGCCGCTCAGCCCGTCATCCTCCGACGAGAACCCGCCGAGAACCGAGGAAATCTGATCGAGCGTCGGGCGCTCGCCGCGCGGACGCGTCTCCAGCGCCTCGCGCATCGCCACCAGATGCTCGGCCATCGTGCCGCAGCAGCCGCCGATGATCGTCGCGCCGCAATCGCGCGCCATCACCGCATATTCCGCCATCAGCTCGGGCGTGCCGTCGTAATGGATGTGACCGTCGACATATTTCGGGATGCCCGCATTGCCCTTGGCGATGATCGGGCGCTCGGTCCCGGTGGCGGCAAAGCCCAGAACGGTGCGCAGCAGGTCGGCCGCGCCGACGCCGCAATTTGCGCCGAAGGCCAGCGGCGGGTGAGCCAGCTTTTCGACCATCGAGACCATCGCCTGCGAGGTCAGCCCCATCATCGTGCGGCCCGCCGTGTCGAAGCTCATCGTGCCGCACCAGGGCATCCCCGCCAGATGGCAGGCCTCGGCGGCGGCCTTGTATTCTTCCTGCGCCGAGATCGTCTCGACCCAGAGGATATCCGCGCCGCCTTCTTTCAAGCCCTCGGCCTGTTCGTGGAACATCTCGACCGCCAGCTCATGCGTCAGCGTGCCCATCGGCGCGAAAATCTCGCCGGTCGGGCCCATCGAGCCCGCAACGATCACCGGGCGCGACTGCTTGTCGGCCACGTCACGGCCGATCTCGGCGGCGAGGCGGTTCAGCTCGCGCACGCGGTTCTGCGCATTGTGCAGTTTCAGCCGCGAGGCATTGCCGCCGAAGCTGTTGGTGAGAAACAGGTCCGAGCCCGCTTCGACGGCCAGCGAATAAAGCTTCGCGATCTTCGCGGGCTCGTCGGCATTCCACAGTTCCGGCGCATCGCCCGAGGCCAGCCCCATGTTGAACAGGTTGGTGCCGGTCGCGCCATCGGCCATCAGCCAATCGCGGGTTTCCAGAAGGCGGCTCAGCGCGTCGGTTTTCGGGGCGGTCATAAGGGCCTCGTCAAATGCAAAGGGCCGCGTCGGGCGCGGCGGTTGGGTTTGTCCTGCCATGACAGGCGGGAATTGGCAAATTCGTTTCCTTCATGTTCTTGATGAAGGCGCTGCAATCTCGGACTGAAATGCAAAAGGCCGGACGCGCTCGGCATCCGGCCTTCCAATCTGCGTCATCGGCGAGGGCTCACTCGGCCTCGTCGACCACCTGACGGCGCGCCTCGGCCATGCATTCGGCCATCTTCGCGCGGATCGTCTGTTCATCGGCCTTGTCGCCGAGATCGCCCGAGAGCTTGCGGTACACGTCTTCGTGGCCCGCTTCCTCGAAATCGGAGGTCACGACCTCGCGGACATAGGCATCGGCCTCGGGGCCGGTTTTGCCCAGAAGCTCTGCGGCCCATTGGCCCAGCATCTTGTTGCAGCGGGCATCGGCCTTGAACTGCAGCTCGGCATCATGCGCGAACTTGTTCTCATAGGCGTTTTCGCGATCGTCGAAGGTGGTCATGGCCCACGTCCCTCCCGGTAAAGTCTCCGTTACCTCCGATATGCACATGCACGGCGTGCGCCGCAAGAGGAAAGGGCCGCGTTTTGGACGGTTTGACGGGGCTGTGCATCTGCGTGAAGTGGCGTGCGCTTTACCTTGCGAGACTCGCGGGCTTGTCCTATAGGGCGGGCAACACCCTTTCGCGGACGGCGCGCAGGGGCGGGCGCGGCATTCCCGACGGTATGCGGCGCAGGCCCTGGCACCGCCGCGCCAAGTGAGAACGGAGACGCGATGGCACCCCGGCGCAAGAAGATCTACGAAGGCAAGGCGAAGGTTCTGTATGAAGGCCCCGAGCCCGGAACGCTGGTCCAGTATTTCAAGGACGACGCGACCGCCTTCAACGCGCAGAAGAAGGACGTGATCGAGGGCAAGGGCGTGCTCAACAACCGCCTGTCCGAGTATTTCATGACCGGCCTGACCAATATCGGCGTGCCGAACCACTTCATCAAACGGCTCAACATGCGCGAGCAGCTGATCCGTCAGGTGGAGATCGTGCCGCTCGAGGTGATCGTGCGCAACTTCGCCGCCGGTTCGATCGCGAAGCGTCTGGGCATGGAAGAGGGCACGCCGCTGCCGCGTCCGATCGTCGAATACAGCTACAAGAACGACGAGCTGGGCGATCCGCTCGTGCCCGAGGAATATATCATCGCCTTCGGCTGGGCGAGCCAGCAGGACCTCGATGACATCGTGGCGCTGGCGCTGCGCGTGAACGACTTCCTGACCGGCGTGTTCTACGGCGTCGGCATCAAGCTGGTCGATTTCAAGATCGAGATCGGCCGTGTCTGGGATGGCGATTTCATGCGCCTGATCGTGGCCGACGAGATCAGCCCCGACAGCTGCCGGCTGTGGGACGTCAAGACGGGCCAGAAGCTCGACAAGGACGTGTTCCGCCGCGATCTGGGCAGCCTGACCGATGCCTATACCGAAGTCGCCAAGCGCCTTGGCGTGCTGCCGACCAATACCCAGCCGATCAAACCGACGCTGATCAACTGAAAGGACCGCTCGTGATGAAAGCCCGCGTTCATGTCATGCTGAAGGATGGGGTGCTCGACCCGCAGGGCGAGGCTGTCCGTCACGCATTGGGCCATATGGGGTTCGGCGGCGTCGAAGGCGTGCGTCAGGGGAAGGTGATCGAACTGGACCTGAGCGCTACCGATGCAGCCTCTGCCGAGGCCGAGGTGAAGGAAATGTGCGAGAAGCTCCTCGCCAATACCGTGATCGAGAAATACACCATCGAGATCGCCTGATCCGGGCAGGGCAGGGGGCGCTGCCCCCCTTGGCCTGCCGGCCAATTCCCCCCGGGATATTTGTACCAAGCCGAAGGCCGCACAGGCCTTACCCGACAGGTTCGACCCTCAAGGCCAGGAGTTTGCACCCATGAAAGCCGCCGTCATCACCTTCCCCGGATCGAATTGCGACCGCGACCTGAGCATGGCCTTCGCCGCAGCCGGGGCGGATGTCGTCAAGGTCTGGCACAAGGAAACCGCATTGCCCGAAGGCATCGATATCATCGGTGTGCCGGGCGGGTTCTCCTATGGCGATTATCTGCGCTGCGGCGCGATCGCCTCGCGCTCGCCCATCGGGCAGGCGGTGGCCGATTTCGCAGGCAAGGGCGGCTATGTCATCGGCATCTGCAACGGTTTTCAGGTGCTGACCGAGATGCGGCTGCTGCCGGGCGCCTTGATGCGCAATGCGGGGCTGAAATTCGTCTCGAAACCGCTGGCGCTGCGCGTCGCCACGACCGACAGCGCCTATACCTCGGGCTATGAGGCGGGGCAGGAGATCGTGATCCCGGTCGCCCACCATGACGGCAATTACCAGATCGACCCTGAAGGCCTTGCGCGCATCGAGGGCGAGGACCGCGTGGCGTTCCGCTATGTCGAGAACCCCAACGGGTCCGTCGACGATATCGCGGGCGTGCTGAGCGAGAACCGCCGGGTGCTGGGCATGATGCCTCACCCTGAGCGCGCGATCGAGGCTGCGCAGGGTGGCGCCGATGGGGCGGCGCTTTTCCGCGCGTTGAGCGGGATGCTGGCAACCGCCTGATCTCGCGCGCTTGTTGCGCTCTGGGCCTTGGCTTAGACTTCGCGCATGACGCACGTGCAGACACGTTCGACGATTTTACCTGAAGAGCCGCCCGAGAGTGAGGGCGGGCTCGGCGTGATGGCGCGCTCGCCACGCGCCCGTTGGCTGCTGCGTGTCGCCGTGGTGCTGATCCTCGCGCTGGCGGGGGCGGTGATGTGGATCACCAACCAGTGGCTGACTCAGCGTTTCACCGAGACGACGCGCGTGCGCACCGAGCTGCGGCTTGCGCTTTACACCGGCAACATCATGTCCGAGCTGCAGCGGACATCCGTGGTGCCGCTGTTGCTCGCGCGCGATCCGGAGCTGACGCAAGCCCTTGATACCACGGATTATTCCACCGCCTCGGCGCAGCTGATCACGGCCAAGAAAGAGGTCGCCGTGGCCTCGATCCGGCTGTTGGACATGCAGGGCCGGGTGGTGGCGTCGACCAATCGCACGCAGATCGGCACGCCCTTCCCGAATGCGCCCTTCTTCGTCGATGCGACCCGCTCGCGCGGGACGATCTTCTCGCTCAACGAGCCCGAGGCGGGCGGCACCGAATTCGATTATTCGCGGGCCGTCATCCAGAACAACAAGCCCGTCGGCGTGATCGTGGTCGAGGCGGATCTGTCGAAATTCGAACGCGCCTGGGCCGGGATTTCCGATGCGCTGGCCGTGGTCGACAGCGAGGGCAAAATCATCCTGACGACCGAGCCGCGCTGGCGCGGGGTGACGATGTCGGAGGCGCTGGCCGCGCGCTCGGCCCCTTCCGCGATCGAGCGCGCGCTGCAGGCGACCGCGGACTGGGCCAATGACGCGCCCGACGCTTATCTCAAGGGCCGCGCGGTGATGCGCACCGAGGCGCGGATTCCCTTCCGCGGCTGGAAGATGATCGCCTTTACCAGCTACGATTCCGTGCGCGAGCGGGTGAATGCGGTGCTCGCGCTCGAGATCATGGGTTTCGCGATCCTGCTGGCGCTGGTCTTCTACGCGCTCTCGCGGCGCGCACGGCGGCAAAGTCAGGAATTGCGCGCGGAATCGGCGGAGCTGCGCCAGCTCAACACCCGGCTGAGCCGCGAGATCGCCGAGCGCGAGAAGGCGCAGCAGGATCTGGCCGTGGCCGAACAGACGATCGCGCAAAGCTCGAAACTTGCGGCTCTGGGTGAGATGTCCGCGGCGGTGAGCCACGAACTGAACCAGCCCTTGGCCGCGATGAAGACCTATCTGGCAGGCGCGAAACTGCTGCTGCAGCGCGCCCGGGTCGAGGAGGCGCTGTCGTCGTTCCAGCGCATCGACGACCTGATTGGACGGATGGGCGCGATCACACGGCAGCTGAAATCCTATGCCCGCAAGGGGGGCGAGGCCTTCGAGCCTGTGGACCTGCGGGTGGCTCTGTCGGAGGCGCTCTCGATGATGGAGCCGCAGCTGAAAATTCGCAAATTGCACATTTCGCGCACCATGCCGCGCAGTCCTGTTATGGTCATGGCGGACCGCATCCGGCTGGAGCAGGTGATCATTAACCTGTTGCGAAATGCACTCGACGCCACCAAGTCGGTTGAGGAACCGCAAGTGGAGTTGTTGCTTACCTCGGGTGAGACGGCCGTGCTGAGCGTGCGTGATAACGGTCCCGGAATTTCGGATCTCGACAAGCTGTTCGAGCCGTTCTGGACCACGAAGAAACCGGGGGAAGGGACGGGGCTGGGCCTCGCGATCTCGTCCTCCATCATCAGTGATTTCGGGGGTCGTCTGACCGCCCATAATTCCGAAAGCGGGGGTGCAGTGTTCGAAGTTCAGCTGCCTCTCCTGGCGGACAAGAACAGGGCCATAAAGGCCGCGGAGTAAGACATGGCAAGACTAATGAAGGTAGCGATCGTCGATGACGAGGAAGATATGCGGCAATCCGTCAGCCAGTGGCTGGCGCTGTCGGGCTTCGACGCCGAGACCTATGCCAGCGCCGAAGACGCGCTGAAAGTGATCGGCCCCGATTGGCCGGGCGTGGTGATCACCGACATCCGGATGCCCGGCATGGACGGGATGGCCTTTCTCAAGCGGCTGATGGGGATCGATAGCGGTCTGCCGGTCATCATGATCACTGGCCACGGCGATGTGCCGATGGCGGTCGAGGCGATGCGTCTCGGCGCGATGGACTTCATGGAAAAGCCGTTCTCGCCGGACCGGATGACCGAGCTGGCCAAGCGCGCGACGCAGGCGCGCCGCACGACGCTCGACAACCGCGCGCTGCGCCGCGATCTGGCTGAGGGCGAGAAGGTGATGGGCAAGCTGATCGGCACTTCCGAGCCGATGGAGCGTCTGCGCGAAGATATTCTCGATCTGTCCCAGGCGGATGGCCACGTTCTGATCGATGGCGAGACCGGCACCGGCAAGACGCTGGTGGCCCATGCGCTGCACGCGACGGGCCCGCGTGCCGGCAAGAAATTCGTCGTGGTCAGCTGTGCCGCGCTGACCGAGGAAGCGCTCTCGGCCAAGCTGTTCGGCCCGGTCGAAGAGGGCGGCCTGCCGCTGATGGAAGAGGCGCGCGGCGGCACGCTCTGCCTCGAGGATGTCGAGGCGCTGAGCCAGTCGCTGCAGGCGCGGCTTTTGCAATTCATCAACGATCAGGGCGCACCTGCGGAAACGCGGATCGTCGCGATCTGCAACACCCATGGCGAAGGCAAGACGGTCGAGGACGCGCTGCGCCCCGATCTTTATTACCGCCTCGCCGCGCTGAAGATCACCCTGCCTCCGCTGCGGGCGCGCGGCGAAGATATCCTGACGCTGTTCAACCGCATGTCCGAGCAATTCGCCGATGAGTATGGCTGCGATGTGCCGGAAGTCACCGCGCAGGAAGCAGCCCAACTGCTGCAGGCGCCGTGGCCGGGCAATGTGCGCCAGCTGATCAACGTGGCCGAACGCGCGGTGCTTCAATCGCGCCGGGGGTCCGGCTCGATCGCGTCGCTGCTGATGACTGACGACGAAGAGGCGGGCCCGGCTGCGATCACGACCGAGGGCAAGCCGCTCAAGGAATATGTCGAGAGCTTCGAGAAGATGCTGATCGACAATACGATGCGGCGCCACAAGGGCTCGATCTCGGCGGTGATGGAGGAGCTGTGCCTGCCGCGCCGGACCCTGAATGAGAAGATGGCCAAATACGGCCTCGCCCGCGCGGATTACCTGTAAGGTCCGCGCGCCCGCATCTTCGCCTCTAGGTGCGAAGTGTGCGGGCGGCATTCGAACAAGACGACGTGAGCGGCGCGGGCCTGAATGGCACCGCGCCGCGGCATTTTCCGGCCTGCGGCGGCAAAACCCCGGAACGGGCCTGCCCAATCGCTGAACATCGCGAGAATCCGGGGTGCGATTAACCCTTCCCTTACGAAAATTCGATTGTGTTCCCGTAGGCTGTGCCGCTATGGTCGGAACCAGTCGGTTTCACGCCATAAGTGTGGACCCACCGAAATTCGCTGATGCCTTGGCCGATCCGGCGCAGATGATGCGCAAGGGGCCCCGGCTCAACCGATTGGCCGAAAGGCCGCAAGTTTGTCTCCCTCTTCCGCATTTGCCGGGACGGAGGCCGTTAATTGGGCGCCAAGCGGCTAAGCCGACCGCGCCTTGGAAAGAACCGCGATGATGCGTGACGGGATATCGCAGATGAGGACGGGCAGGCTCGACGCCACCGCCGTCTGCACGCATGTCCGCAACCTCGCCTCAAGGACAGTTTCAGCCCAAGACAGCGCCGCGCCCCCGGGCAGGTCGCAAAGGGCTGACCTATTGGATTTACATGGCAAAGAAGATGCTTATCGATGCCACCCACGCGGAAGAGACCCGCGTCGTGGTGGTGGACGGCAACAAGGTTGAAGAATTCGACTTTGAGACCATCAACAAACGGCAGCTCGCCGGAAATATCTATCTCGCGAAAGTAACGCGCGTCGAACCGTCGCTGCAGGCGGCCTTCGTCGACTACGGCGGAAACCGGCACGGCTTCCTCGCCTTCGCGGAAATCCACCCCGATTACTACCAGATCCCGGTCGCCGACCGCGAAGCGCTGCTGGAAGAAGAACGCCAGCTCGCCGAAGCCGCGGCTGCGGAAGAGGAAAAGCCGAAATCCTCGCGCCGCCGCCGCTCGCGCCGGTCGTCGAACAAGGCGGAGAAGGCCAAGCAGGACGAAGCGGTGATCAGCTCGGACGAGATCCCGGGCATGGGCGTCGTCGATCCCGAGGCGGAAGGCGAGAGCGCCGACGAGGCTGCCGACGCGTCGAGCGACGAGACCAAAGCTGAAGCGCAGACGGAAACCTCCGAGGCCCCCGCCGAAGACACTTCCGCGCCGGAAGCCGCCCCGATGCCCGCCGCTGCGGCTGAGACCGCGTCCGACGAGGATGACAGCGACGACTCCGACGACGATGACGACGACGCGGGCGATGACGCTGCCGAGGCCGATAGCGGCATTGAATCCGTCGCCGACGAGGATGTCGAAGAAGAAATCCGTCCGGCTCGCAAGCCGCGTCCGCGCCGCTATAAAATCCAGGAAGTGATCAAGGTGCGCCAGATCATGCTGGTGCAGGTCGTCAAGGAAGAGCGCGGCAACAAAGGCGCTGCGCTGACCACCTATCTCTCGCTGGCAGGCCGCTACTGCGTGCTCATGCCCAACACTGCGCGCGGTGGTGGCATCAGCCGCAAGATCACCAACGCCGCCGACCGCAAGAAGCTCAAGGAAATCGCGGGCGAGCTGGACGTGCCGAAAGGTGCGGGCCTGATCGTGCGCACGGCGGGTGCGCAGCGCACCAAGACCGAGATCAAGCGCGACTACGAATACCTGATGCGCCTGTGGGAGCAGATCCGCGACCTGACGATGAAATCCGTCGCGCCGGCGCCGATCTACGAGGAAGGCGATCTGATCAAGCGGTCGATCCGCGACCTCTACAACAAGGATATCGACGAGGTTCTCGTCGAGGGCGAGCGCGGCTACCGCGCGGCGAAGGCGTTCATGAAGATGATCATGCCGAGCCACGCCAAGAACGTGAAGCACTACGCCGAGTCGCTGCCGCTCTTTGCGCGTCATCAGGTGGAGAGCTACCTCGCCTCGATGTTCAACCCGACCGTGCAGCTCAAGTCCGGCGGTTACATCGTGATCGGCGTCACTGAAGCGCTCGTCGCTATCGACGTGAACTCGGGCCGGGCGACCAAGGAAGGCTCGATCGAGGAAACCGCGCTCAAGACCAACCTGGAGGCCGCCGACGAAGTGGCCCGCCAGCTGCGCCTGCGCGACCTCGCCGGTCTGATCGTGATCGACTTCATCGACATGGACGAGCGTAAGAACAACAACGCCGTCGAGAAGCGCATGAAGGAGCGTCTCAAGACCGACCGCGCCCGCATTCAGGTCGGCCGCATCTCCGGCTTCGGCCTTCTCGAGATGAGCCGCCAGCGCCTGCGTCCGGGCATGATCGAATCCACGACGCAGCCCTGCACCCATTGCCACGGCACCGGCCTGATCCGCTCCGATGACAGCCTCGCGCTGAGCGTCCTGCGCGCGATCGAGGAAGAGGGCACCCGCAAGCGGACCCGCGAGGTTCTGGTGCGTGCGCCCGTCGCGGTTGCCAACTACCTGATGAACGCCAAGCGCGAGCATGTGGCGGTGATCGAGGCGCGTTACGGCATGTCCGTGCGCATCGAAGCCGCGCCGGAACTCGTCTCGCCCGATTTCACCATCGAGAAGTTCAAGACTGCGACGCGCAATGTCGCGGAAGTGGACAGCCCCGTGGTGTCTGCTTCGGCCAGCCTGATGGCCGAGATCGACGACGCCGAGGACGAGGCGGAGATCGAAGTTGAAGCCGAGGCCGAGGCCGAGGAGCAGACCCAGAAGGTCGAGACCGACGCCGAGGAACAGCCGAAGAAGAAACGTCGTCGTCGTCGTCGTCGCCGGAAGTCGAATGGCGAGAACGGGGAGAATAGCGACTCCTCGGAGAACGGCGATCAGTCGTCGGATGACCAGCACGCCAAGGACCAGTCCACGGGCGATCAGTCCTCGGACGTGACCGAAGGGCAGGAAGCGCCCGCCAAGGCCGAACCCGCGCAGGCGGCAGAAGCTCCGGCGGACGAGGCCAAGACCGAGGCGCAAACCGACGCGAAGACCGAGGCTGAGCCCGCGGAAGAAGCGCCGAAGCCCAAGCGCCGCTCGCGCGCCCGCAAGAAGGTGGAAGAGCCGAAAGCCGAAGCCGAGACCGCGGAGGCCCCCGTTGAGGGCACCGAAGCCAAGGCCGAGGAAGAAGCGCCCAAGCCGAAGCGTCGCACGCGGTCGCGCAAGAAGGTTGATCCCGAGGCGGATGCGCAAGCCGCCGTCGAAGGCAGCGCCGCAGAGGTCAAGGCCGACGCCGCAGAGGCCGAAGCAAGCGAGGAGGCGCCCAAGCCGAAGCGTCGCTCCCGCGCGCGCAAGAAGGTCGAGGAACCCGTCGCAGAGACGCCGGACACGCCCGAGCCGCCGGAAACCCCGCAGCCTGACGCGCCGACCGAGCCGCAGGAGACGCCGCAGCCCGACGCACCGGTCGAGACGCCCGAGCCCACGCCGCAGGAAACCCCTGTCGACGTGCCGCCGGAAGCGCCGCCCGCGCCCGAACCGGAAACTCCGTTCGAGCAGCCGCCGGAAGCGCCGCAGCCTGATGCGCCGGTCGAACTGCCCGGTGGTCCGGCCTTCGCCGAGACCGAGACGGAGGGCGAGACCCTGACCGAGGAGGCGCCCAAGCCCAAGAAACGGGGCTGGTGGAGCCGCTGAGGCACCTTCAGATTTGAGAAAGGCCGGGCAGAGCGCCCGGCCTTTTTCGTTTTCCCCTTTGGTTTTCCGCGCTCAGGCGGCCAGGTCCTGTGCCTGTCGGGTCAGTTGCAGCGCCGCCCGCGCCGCCTCGCGGCCCTTCTCGACGAAATGGCTGCCAAAGATCGCCCGGTGGTGATCGGTCTCCTGGAACTGATGCGGGGTCAGCGAGACCGACAGCACGGGCACGCCCGTCTCCAGCCCCACCTGCATCAGGCCATTCACCACGGCCTGCGCCACGAAATCATGGCGATAGATCCCGCCATCGACGACCAGCGCCGCCGCTGCGATGGCGCCGTAGCGGCCCGTGCGGGCCAGTTGCTGCGCCTTCATCGGCAGCTCGAACGCGCCGGGCACGTCGAAGACATCGACCTGCGCCTCCGGGATCTCTTCGAGAAACCCCTCGAGCGCACGGTCGACGATATCGGCGTGCCAATTGGCTTTAATGAAGGCGTAACGGGTGTGTGTCATCGTAATCTCCTTGCATAGCGACACGTCACCCAAGGCGATCACATGCAATCCGCGCCCACGCGCTAAGGCACGGGGTCGGCTGCATATTCTCTTCCATCCGGACTGTAACCGTCGGCTCAGGCCTCGCACCTGATCTGCTGACCCTCGCACGATGGCGAGGCGCTCGCGGGCTCGCGGATTTCGCCGCATACCGCCGGTGGGGAATTTCGCCCCGCCCTGAGAATGGCCGGAGATTGGCACGCGCTTTTGCGCTCGGCAAGGGGCTTAGTTGCTCGGTCTGGATGCGAGGGTCATCAGCCCTTGCGCACCAGATAGACTTTCACGCCTTCCCAATCCTCTGCCTCGACCAGCTCATGCCCGGTCTGAGCGCAGAAATGCGGCACGTCGATCCAGCTCGCCCCATCGGTCGCGACCAGCTGGACCAGCGCGCCGGGCGCGGCCGACTCGAGCGCTTTGCGCAGGCGCAGAACGGGCAGGGGGCAGAGCAGCCCCTTCGCATCGATTTCGATATCGGGCGTCATGGCGGAGGTTCTCGCGCGCCCGCGCTGATTTGTCCACGCTGTTGTTATCTCACGACCCGGTGACCGCGCGCGAGGAATGGGGTAGAGGAGGAACATGTTTGGAATCGATCTCGTCTCCGCTGCGTTCCTGCCCGCCGCCTTCGTGGCGCTCTTTGCGGGTCTGTTGTCGTTTCTCAGCCCCTGCGTGCTGCCGATCGTGCCGCCCTATCTCGCCTATATGGGCGGGGTGAGCATGGGCGATCTGCGCGAGGGCAAGCGCTCGGCGGTGGTCCCGGCGCTGTTTTTCGTGCTGGGCCTGTCGACGGTGTTCCTGTTCATGGGGTTCGCCGCCTCGACCTTCGGGCGGTTCTTCCTGACCAATCAGGTGCTGTTCGGACGGATCGCGGGCGGGGTGATCGTGATCCTCGGCCTGCATTTCCTCGGGGTTTTCCGCATCCCGATTCTCGACCGCGAGGCGCGGCTGGATGCGGGCGACCGGGGCGGCTCGTCGCTTGGCGCCTATGTTCTGGGCCTCGCTTTCGCCTTCGGCTGGACGCCCTGCATCGGCCCGCAACTGGGCGCGATCCTGTCGCTCGCGGCACAGGGCGGCGATCAGGCGCGCGGGACGGCCCTGCTGGCGGTCTATGCGCTGGGTCTGGGCATCCCGTTCCTGCTGGCCGCGCTGTTCATCCAGCGCGCGATCGGCGTGATGAACCGGCTCAAGGCCTATATGGGGATCATCGAGAAGACGATGGGCGCGCTTCTGGTCATCGTCGGGATATTGCTGCTGACCAACGCGTTTTCGGCGATCAGCTTCTGGCTGCTGGAGACCTTCCCGAGCCTTGCCGTGCTGGGCTGAGGCCTAGCTCACCATCTGCGCCGCGCGGGCCAGATCCGCCTCGAAAGCCCGCATCATCGCGGGCTTTTCCATGTCGGGCAGGCGCAGCAGATAGGATGGATGGACGGTGATCAGCATCGGCGTGCCGTCCTCGAGCACCTCCACCGTGCCGCGCCGTTTGAGAAGGCCACGCCGATCCCCGGTGAGGCTCTCCAGCGCGGTCGCTCCCATCGCGAGGATTGCCTTCGGCTTCACCAAGCTGCGTTCTTGGTCGAGCCACCAGCGACAGTGATGGATTTCCTGCCGGTCGGGCGACTGGTGGATGCGCCGCTTGCCGCGCGGAGTGAATTTGAAATGCTTCACCGCGTTGGTGAGGAAGGCGCGCTCGCGGGACAGGCCTGCACGTGCTGCCACCTCGTCGAAGAGCTGCCCGGCGGGGCCGACGAAGGGGCGTCCCTCAAGATCCTCGAAATCTCCCGGCTGCTCGCCCACGATCATCAGTGGCGCATCGAGCGGCCCTTCGCCCGGCACCGCCTGCGTCGCGTTCTCCCAGAGCGGACAGCGGCGGCAGCTGTTCAGCCCGGCCAGCAATTCCGCGCGGTTGCCCGCGGGCGGCGGGGTGGCGCGGTCGCGCGCCAGTCGCTCGGTGATCTTGCCCGCACGGGCCGGGGCGAGCGTGGGGGCACTCAAAGCCATCTCCTCGGCGCGGGCCTGCGCGGTCGCGATCATCTCGGGGATCAGCCCGGCCTCGGGGAGATTGTGCCAGTATTTGCGCGGCATCTCGGATTGCATCGCCCCGACTTTTAGCCGCGCCGGGTTGAAGATGTTGCGGAAATAGGTGCGCCAGAGGTCTTCCGCGCCATCCTCGGGCAAGTCAGGGCGCGGCTGGCCCTCGGAGAAGCGCAACTTGCCCGCTTCGAAATGTGCGGTCAGGTCGGGCGTGAAGATCGACCAGTCCATATCGCCGAAGCGTTTGACGAAGAACGGCGCGGTCAGCTCGCAGATGTAATGCGAGGGCTCGAACCACGCGGCGAAGCGGCGGCGGGGCGCGCCTGGATCACCGATCTCGCGGAAGCGCACGAAGGCGGTCATCTTGTGGCGGTCGCGCGAGACCTCCTTGGCCATGCGGTTGAGCCGGTCGATGTGCGGATTGGCACGGTCTTCCAGCAGGCGCTTGTCGCGGCGCAGCGCCCAGAGCACCGCGTAAGCCCGTGCGAAACGTTCCGGGTCGCGATGGCAGATCACGAGCCGGGCAAGATCGACGAAGCCCTTCGGCACGCTCACAGCGCCGCCTGCGGGGGCAGGGGCCTCTTGTGCGAAGAGATCGGCCTCCGCCGCCCCGCGATGCCAAAGCAGCTCTTCGGGCGGGATGCCTGCGCCCAAGGCCGCGCGGGCCTCATCTCGCCACGCCTCGAACGTGCCGATCTCGGGCAGGGTGATCGTGCGCATCAGAACAGCTGCAATTGCTGCGGAGGTGGGGCGAAACGGGCGCGCAGGTCTGCCGCATCGGTCAGCGCGCGCGGATGCCAGTCCAAGAGCGTGATGAAAGGCTTCGCCTGCTTCAGGTTCGCCCCCATCCGCCGCAGATCCTCGTAGCGCAGGGTCCGGTGGCGGCGCGTCGCCAGCACCCGACCCACCGTCTTCACCCCCAGCCCCGGCACGCGCAGCAGCATCTCGCGCTCGGCCCGGTTCACGTCGAGCGGAAAGAGATGCCGGTTCACCAGCGCCCATGCGAGCTTGGGATCGACCGTCAGATCGAGATTGCCGTCGGTCGCGCCTTGCGAAATCTCGTCCACGTCGAAGCCGTAGAAGCGCAGCAGCCAATCCGCCTGATAGAGCCGATGCTCGCGCATCAGTGGCGGTTTGATCAGGGGCAGGGCGGCGGAACTGTCGGGGATCGGCGAGAAGGCGGAGTAATAGACGCGCTTGAGCGCATAGCTTGAATAGAGCCGCGTCGAGGTCTTCAGAATCGTGGTGTCATTCGCCCCGTCCGCGCCGACGATCATCTGCGTCGACTGCCCGGCAGGCGCGAATTTCGGGGGGCGCTTGCCGGTGAAGCTGCGCTCCTTGCGGGCGTCGCGCAGCACCCGGACATCGCCCATCGCGCGGCGGATCTGGGCGGGGTCCTTCTCGGGCGCATAATCCTGCACCGCGCGGTCGGTCGGCAGCTCGACATTGATCGAGAGGCGGTCGGCGTAAAGCCCGGCTTCTTCGATCAGTTCGGGCGCGGCATCGGGGATGGTTTTCAGATGGATATAGCCGCGGAAATTATGCTCCACCCGCAGGAGCTTCGCGATCCGCACCATGTCGGTCATCGTGTCGTCGGGCGAGCGGATGATGCCGGAGGAGAGGAACAGCCCCTCGATATAGTTGCGGCGGTAGAATTCCAGTGTAAGGGTCACGACCTCCTCGGGCGAGAACCGCGCGCGGGTGACGTTCGAACTGACCCGGTTCACGCAGTAGGCACAGTCATAGATGCAGAAATTCGTCATCAGGATCTTCAGCAGGCTGATGCAGCGCCCGTCCGGCGTATAGGCGTGGCAGATGCCGGAGCCCGTGACCGAGCCGATCCCCTTGCCATCCTTGGAGTCGCGTCGCTGCCCCCCGCTCGACGCGCAGGAGGCATCGTATTTCGCCGCATCCGAGAGGATCGCCAGTTTCTGATCGAGGGTCATTCTTGTCATGCGTTCACTATATGTTCACATTTTTCGCCTTTCAATAAATCCATGACAAAGGGGCGCGAAAATCGCGCCCCTTCAGAAAACGTCGCTTCGGTTTCAGGCCGTCAGGCGGCGATACATGTGCCAGCTGGCATGGCCCAGAACCGGCAACACGATGAACAGGCCAAGGAAGACCGGCAGCATCCCTATGAACAGGCTCGCCGCGATCACCATGCCCCAGATCGCCATCGAGACCGGGTTGGCAGCCACCGCCCGCATCGAAGTGAGGATGGCGGTGATGATGTCGATCTCGCGATCCATGATCAGCGGCAGGCCGACCACGGTGAAGGAAAACAGGATCGCCGCGAAGGCCGCCCCGATCGCGGAGCCGATCGCCAGCATCATCAGCCCGTTTCCGGTCAACAGGATCTCGGGCGAGCTGGAGACATTGGTGAAGGCCGACAGCCCCATGAACAGCGCGAAGGTCGTGTGGGCGACGAAGACCCAGAACATGAACATCATCAGGATCAGCATCGCCATCGAGGGCGTCTGGCGGTCCTTCTCGGAGACGCAGCAGGCGATCACCTCACGCCATTCCAGCGGCTCCTGCGCCTCCAGCTTGCGCGAGACGGTATAAAGCCCCATCGCCGCGAAGGGCGCGAGCAGCGGAAAGCCGAGCGCGAAGGGGATCAGCCACCATTCCTCGCCCTGGGCTGCGAACACGGTCCAGAGCACGATGCCGCCGAGCACGTAGAAGCCCGAAAACATCAGCCCAAAGGCCGGGGCGCGTTTGAAATCGTTCCATCCTGCTTTCAGGATATCTGGTATTTCCGAGACCTGAAGGTCGCGGATATGCGGCACCTCGGAAGGCGGCGACGCGACAGTTTGCATGTTTCTTCTCCCTGACTGAGGGCCCTCTCCCCAAGGCCCGCAACTTCACGTTGCGTCACGCAGGCGTGATCTGTCCAGAGAATTGCTTGCTGCGTCGCCGCGAGGCTCAGCCGCCCATCCGTTTCGTCAGCCGCAGCGACAGCGCATAAGGCAGTCGTTTCAATAGCTTGAGCTGCCATGTGAGGCGGCGGGGGAAGTGGGTCTCGAAGCGGTCCTTGGCCAGCCCGTCGGCAATGCGGCGGGCGGCCTCGTCAGCCTCGATCACGAAGGGCATGGCGAAATCGTTCTTCTCGGTCAGGCGAGTCTTCACGAAACCTGGAGAGATCAGCCGCACGTCGATCTGGGGGGCATATTCCACGCGCAGGCTCTCGACGAGGTTGATGACGGCGGCTTTCGAGGCGGAATAGAGCTGCCCCTTCGGCAGCCCGAAGATGCCCGCGACCGAGCCGAAGATCACCAGTTGCCCGCCCTCGCGCAGCAGTCCCGGCGCGGCCTGCGCGAACCACAGCGTGCCGAGCAGGTTAACCTCCAACAGCTTGCGTGCCGCATCGCGCTCGATTTCATCAACGCGGCCGGGGTCGTAGAGCGCCGCGGTGATGATCATTGCGTCCAGCGGCCCGTGGGTGAGGATCTCGCCGCGCGCATCGTCGAGGCTTTCGGGGTCGGACACGTCGCAGGGCACGACCTCGCCCTGACCCAGCTCCGCCTTCAACGCGTCCAGCGGCTCGACCGAGCGGGCCGACAGCACCAGCCGCGCCCCGCGCGCGGCCAGTTCGCGCGCCAGCGCCTGCCCGATGCCCGAGCTCGCGCCCATGATCCAGATGCGTTTGTCCTTGAAGTCCACGATGCTCATCCTCTCGCTACTGGAGAGGATACGCGCCAAAACCGTTCAGGGTTTCATTCCGAGCGCGGAAACGCACTCGGCCAGCAGCTCGTCGAGCGGTCGTGTGCCCGACAGTTCCAGCACCGGCTCGGACCGGCCCGCCAGCCATTCGTGATGGCGGCTGAGCGAGCGCCCCGAGAAATAAGGATCGTCATAGCCCGCAGCCCAGGTCAGGAAGGAGCCGTGATTGGCCTCCATGTCGCCGCCCTTGCGGATGCGCGTGCCGAAGCGCGCCGCCTCGCGCTTGCGCAGGCGCGCAAGGCGGATCGGTGTGGGGGCTGTGAGAAAGACGATCAGGTCGGCGCCTGCGATTGCGGGCTCCCCCCAGCCGTCGAGCGAGCCGGAGATCACCCAGCCTTCGGGCTCCTTCGCCGCCTCCATCAGCGCCAGTCGTTCAGCGGGGCGGCGCTTGACGGTGTAGGGCGGGTCGCTCTCGGCCCAGTAGAACTGATCTGTGTCGAGATGGGTGACGCCCAGCCGCGCTGCCAGACGTTCCCCCAGCGAAGATGTGCCCGAACCCGCGGCGCCGGTAATATAAACCCGCGCCGCCATTCGCGATCAGCTCTCCGCCTGCGCGTCGGCGCGGGATTTGCCTTCGAGCCCGAGCGCCAGCGTCGCCGCCATGAACCCGTCGAGATCGCCGTCGAGCACGCCCTGCGTATCCGAGGTCTCGTGTTGCGTGCGCAGGTCCTTCACCATCTGGTAGGGCTGCAGAACGTAAGACCGGATCTGGTTGCCCCAGCCGGCCGAGCCCTTGTTCTCGTGGGCCTCGTTGATCGCCGCGGTGCGCTTTTCCAGCTCCATCTGATAGAGGCGCGATTTCAGCGCCTTCATCGCGATATCGCGGTTCTGGTGCTGCGACTTCTCCGACGAGGTGACCACGATCCCGGTCGGATGGTGAGTGATCCGCACCGCCGAGTCGGTCGTGTTGACGTGCTGACCGCCCGCGCCCGAGGAGCGGAACGTGTCGATGCGGATATCGGCGGGGTTCACCTCGATCTCGATATTGTCGTCGACCACCGGATAGACCCAGACCGACGCAAACGAGGTTTCGCGCGTGCCCTTGCCGAAGGGCGAGATCCGCACGAGGCGATGCACGCCCGATTCCGATTTCAGCCAGCCATAGGCGTTGGGCCCGGAAATCTTGTAGGCGCAGGATTTGATCCCGGCCTCGGCGCCCGGTTCTTCCGATTGCAGCTCGACCTCGTAGCCGCGTTTCTCGGCCCAGCGGACATACATCCGCTGCAGCATCGAGGCCCAGTCGCAGGCCTCCGTGCCACCCGCGCCCGCGTTGATTTCGAGGAAGGTGTCATTCGCATCCGCCTCACCGTCGAGCAGGGCTTCCAGCTCCTTCGACGCGGCGGTCTCTTTCAGCGCGGCCAGCGAGGCCTCGGCCTCGGAGACGACTTCCTCGTCGTCTTCCATCTCGCCCATCTCGATCAGTTCGACATTGTCCTCCAGATCCTGCTTGATCCGGTTATAGGTCTCGAACTTATCCATCAGTTGCTGCCGGTCGCGCATCAGTTTCTGCGCGCGCGCCTGATCGTCCCACAGGGTGGGGTCTTCGATCATCGCGTTGAATTCCTCGATCCGGTGCGGCGCGGTCTCGAGGTCCATCCGCTGGCCCAGCAAGGTCAGGGACTTGCGGATCTGTTCGACGGTGTTCTGCGTCTCGGCGCGCATCTGTCATCCTCTTGAAAGCTTGGCCCGCGTGATACGAGATCGGGGCGGCGCCCGCAAGGCGGCGCGGGGGAAATTGCGTGGGCCGCGCGGCGTTGAAAAGCGGCGCGGCCCTTGTGTCTGCGGCCTCCGTGGGCCGGAGCGGGACTTGGCTCAGCTTGCGTCCAGTGCCGCGATGATCGCGCCGAAATCGCTGGCCTTGAGCGAGGCCCCGCCCACCAGCGCGCCATCGACGTTGGAAGTCGCGAAAATCTCCTCGGCATTGGAGGGTTTGACCGACCCGCCATAGAGCAGACGCATCCCGTTGCCCTCGTCGGCGAAGCGCGCGACCAGCGTGTTGCGCATGAAGTCATGCACCTCGGCGATCTGCTCCAGCGTCGGCGTGCGGCCCGTGCCGATCGCCCAGACGGGTTCATAGGCGATCACGCAATTGGCAGCGGTCGCGCCATCGGGCACCGAGCCCGCAAGCTGTTCGCCGATCACGTCGAGCGTCTGCTCGCCGTCGCGCTGCGCCTCTGTCTCGCCCACGCAGATCACCGCGATCAGACCTGCGCCAATCGCCGCCTCGGCCTTGGCGCGCACGATCAGATCGCTTTCGTGGTGGTCCGCGCGACGCTCGGAATGGCCGACGATGACGTAAGAGCCGCCCGCATCTGCAATCATCTGCGCCGAGATGTCGCCCGTATGCGCGCCGCTCTCGTTCATGTGGCAATCCTGCCCGCCGACCGCGAGCTTGCCGCCTGCCGCCTCGGCCATCGCGCCGATCAGCGTCGCGGGCGGGCACAGGAGCACGTCACAGGCGGGCGACGGGTGCGCTTGGGTCAGCGCCGAGACCTCGCCCAGATTGCTCTTGAGCCCGTTCATCTTCCAATTGCCGGCGGCCAGTTTCTTGCGCATGTGCGATTATTCTCCCTGATGTCGTTGGGCCTGACATTAGGGCAGGGGGCGCAGGCTCGCAAAGGGCAAATTGGCGCGGGGAGGCGACTTAGCCGTTGCTTTGGGGGGCTTCCATATCGGCGAACTTGATCGACTCGCCGCAGCCGCATTCGTCGACCACGTTCGGATTGCGGAACTTGAAGCCCGATTCCAGAAGGCCGGTCTCGTAGTCGATCTCGGTGCCCAGCATGAACATCTGCGCCATCGGCGCGATCAGCACACGGGCGGGGCCCTTTTCCACGACGATATCCATCGGCCCGGCCTCGGCCGCGACCTCCATCGTGTATTCCATGCCCGCGCAGCCCCCTTTCTTCACGCCGATGCGGAAGCCAGCCGCATCCTCGCGCGACATCAGCTTGGCAATCTGCGCGACGGCGGCGTCGGTCAGGGTGACGGGATCTTGTCCGGGGACGTTGAACATGGGGGGCTCTCCTTCACCGAGTAATTTAGTCGGGGACGGGCAGGATTCCAAGGGGCGGAAGCTGTCCCAACAGCGCGAGCGTGGCGTAAGAGGCGGCGAGCGCCCAGCCGAAAGAGGCCAGCGTGCCGATGATCACATATTCGGATTTCGGATTCGCCCCGTCCTTGGAGACCGCTTCGAAGCGCAGGATCGATTTTGCCGCGATAAGGAAACCGATGCCGGAGGGCTGACCGGCGAGTACCAGCAGAAAGATCAGCCCACGTTCGAGAAGCCCGATCATCCGCCCGCCCTGCGGCAGGCCTTCGGGCGGGGCATCGTTTTCATATTGCGCCATCAGCATCCCCACCGCGAAACCGCCCGCGCGGGTGGTGATCAGGAGCCCCGTCGCGAGCGTCAGGGCGCCGGGGAGCCAAGAGAGGTTCGCCCAGAGCGAGTTGGCCCAGAACGTCGGGAAGAGGCTCGCGATGAGCGCGGTCGCAGCCAGATGTGCCGCTTGATCGCCGAGGAAGGCGGCGAGGGCCTGTTCGCGCGGCGCGAAGCTCTTGGCGATGTCGATCACCAGATGGCTGAGGGCGACGAGTGCCAGCACCCCGATCAGCGCCCAGCTCAGCTGCAGCCCTACCAGCAGCGTCAGTCCCGCAAGGATTGCGATATGGGCGGCCAGCGCAGCCCATTCTCGCCCGGCCTTCTTTGCCGCCATGTCGCTGCTTTGAAACGCGAAATCGGTGAAGGCATGGGCGAAGAGAAGCGCCGCGAAAGTCTCGATCATGGGGTCTCCTCGATCATCGCTAGAGCCTCCACGATGGCCGGGTAAGCCGCGCTTGCCAAGGCCTGTGCCAGCGATTGCCGTGTGATGCCTATCTCCGATGCGGCGGCGGTCTGGGTCGGAGGTTTGATGCGCAGCATCGGCGCAATCGCGCGCGCCTGCGCCGGCGTCCATTCCTCCGAGATGTGATCGAACAGCCGCAGTGCCGCGCCAAGCGCCCCCCCCGCCGCATGGGCGATGCGCGGCCCCTCCAAGCTATCGAGTAGTTGCCCCGAGGCAGTGAAGACCGGCCCCGATGCCCCGTTCAGGTCGCCATCGGGCGGCAGTGTGCCGTCGCCCTCGGCAATCGCGATCCGGGTCGCGAATGCCTCGCCCAAGGTGCGCAGCTCGGCCCGGATCAGCAGCGCGAGCCTAGCCTGAAGGCGGGGACTGGGTATCGCGAACTGCCACCCATCCCCGCGATTTCGGGCAAAGTGACTTTCCCGCAGAAGCGGAGACAACGCTTCCGCCGCCCCCTCAATCGCATCGAGCGCCGCGCTCAGCTCGGAGGCCGAGAGCCGGGTCGAGGCGACGATATCGCCGGTGAGGACACAAAAATAAGCCATGCGCAGGTTATAATGCCTGCGCATGGCTATATGCAAGTAAAAATGCCTGCAATCACTATTTAGCAGGCCAAATAGCCTGCGTCATTCATCGAGGAACGGATAATCCGTATAGCCCTCAGCGCCGCCGCCGTAGAACGTGTCCGGGTTCGGCTCGTTGAGCGGCGCGTCCTTCTCGAAGCGCGTCGGCAGGTCCGGGTTCGCGATGAACAGTTTGCCGAAGGCCACTGCCGCCGCGCCCTCTTTCAGCGCCGCTTCGGCCATCGCCTTGTCGTAGCCGTTATTCGCGATATAGGGCGCTTTCGACTTCGCGCGCAGCGTCTCGATCCCGTCCTCGGGCCATTCGCGCGGACCGCCGGTCTGGCCTTCCACGAAGTGGACATAGGCCATCGGCTTGGTGTTGAGGAACTCGACCGCCGCGCCGAACAACTCCGCCGTGTTGCTGTCGATGCCGACGTTATTCGCGTTCGACCACGGCGAGAGGCGGATGCCCACGCGCTCGGCGCCGAGGATTTCGGTCACCGCGTCCACGACTTCGCGCAGGAAGCGGGTGCGGTTCTCGATCGCGCCGCCATAGGCGTCCTCGCGCTTGTTCGAAGTGTCGCGCAGGAACTGGTCGATCAGGTAGCCATTCGCGGCATGGATCTCGACGCCATCGAAGCCCGCTGCTTTCGCGTTGCGCGCCGCGTTGCGGTAATCCTCGACCGTGGCGGCAATCTCTTCGACCGTCAGCGCATGGGGCGTGGTGGTCGCGACGAAACCTTCACCGTCGAAGGTTTTCGCCTCCGCCGAGATCGCCGAGGGACCAACCGGATCGCGCCCATCCAGAAGCTGCGGCACTGAGATCCGGCCGACATGCCAGATCTGCGCGACAATCTTGCCGCCCGCGCCATGCACGGCCTCGGTGACCTTCTTCCAGCCCGCGACCTGCGCGTCGTTATAGATGCCCGGCGTCCAGGCGTAGCCCTGACCCATCGGCGAGATCTGCGTGCCTTCGGTGATGATAAGCCCCGCGCCTGCGCGCTGGCGGTAATATTCCACCGTCATGTCGGTCGGATGCAGATCGGGCGCGCGGTTGCGGGTCAGCGGTGCCATCACGAAACGGTTGGCGATCTCGATCGCGCCGAGCTTCGTGGGGGAGAATAGCGTATCAGCCATGTCGGTCATCTAGTCGGGCCTCTCATCGGGTTTGACATTCGGCAGCATGAGATGGGTCTTGCAGCGCGATGGGCAAGGTGAGCTACGCGCAACGCCCCTGTGCGCAAATGCGAGGAAACAAAAAGGGAGCCGCGTGGCTCCCTTCCTCTTGGTCGAAATATCCCGGGGGGCACCCGCAGGGTGCGGGGGCAGAGCCCCCTCCGGACCTCACATGAAGCCCAGTTCCAGCCGTGCCTCGTCCGACATCATGTCCATGCCCCATTGCGGATCGAAGGTCATCTCGACATCGACATCGCGCAGTCCGCCGACGCAGGCCACGGCATCGTGAACCCAGCCCGGCATCTCGCCCGCGACGGGGCAGCCCGGCGCGGTGAGCGTCATGATCACCTTCGCGTCATTCTCGGGGCTGATCTCGATCGTGTAGACGAGGCCGAGATCGTAGATGTTCACCGGGATTTCCGGGTCATAGACGGTGCGGCACGCTTCCACGACACTTTCGTAGAGCGGGTGATCGGTCGTCGAGGGCTTGATCAGCGGGGTGCCTTCAAGCGGCTCTTCGGGCGTGGCGGTCATGGAAGCCTCTTTCATCGGCGGGGGGCGCGGGCGCCTATCGAATTACTCGACTGTTTATCTAGGTGATAGGACCCGAGCCGTAAAGGGAGGCGTGGTCTGTCTGCTGATATGTGATGACCTGGCGTCTATGACGACACGTTGGTTGAGAAGGGGCGCGCCCGAGCCTCGGGTGGGCGCGTGGCGTCGCCTGTGGCCGGGCGCTTTATCTTGCAAGCTCGGCGGACGCTTGAGCCTGCGACGACATCGCCAATGCGCCCTCCCGGGGGGAGGGTCGGGCGCGGCCCGGGGCTGGTCGCCCCGGACCGAAGGGAGGAAGCGGCGCGCACCTCCCAACGCTCCTGCCTTGACGCCCCGCACGCTTCGCGCCAAACCGATCCCATGTTGCCCGAAGAGAAACTCGACCAGATCCTCGCGCGCTTCGAGTACCTCGAGGCGCTGCTCAACGCTGGTGCGGAGCCCGCCAAGATCGCCGAAATCAGCCGCGAATATTCCGAATTGAAGCCGGTCGTGACCCAGATCGAGGCCTGGCGTCAGGCCCGTGCCGATCTGGACGAGGCGGAAGGCTGGCTGAGCGATCCGGAAATGCGCGATCTGGCCGAAGAGGAATTGCCGCGCCTCAAATCCCGCATACCCGAGATGGAGCAGGCTTTGCGCGTGGCGCTTCTGCCCAAGGACGCCGCCGACGCGCGGCCTGCCATTCTGGAAATCCGTCCCGGCACGGGCGGCGAGGAAGCGGCGCTTTTCGCGGGCAACCTGCTGCGGATGTATCAGAAATACGCCGAGAAACACGGCTGGCGGTTCGAGATGATGGAGCTGACCGAGACCGAGCTGGGCGGCGTCAAGGAAGCCGTGGCCCGGATCGAGGGCGAAGGTGTCTTTGCGCGGCTGAAATACGAGTCCGGCGTCCACCGCGTGCAGCGCGTGCCGGAAACCGAGGCAGGCGGGCGCATCCACACCTCGGCCGCGACCGTGGCCGTTCTGCCCGAGGTCGAGGCGGTCGATATCGACATTCCCGCCAATGACATCCGGATCGACACGATGCGGGCCTCCGGCGCGGGCGGCCAGCACGTCAACACCACGGACTCGGCGGTGCGCATCACCCATATCCCGACCGGGATCGTCGTGACCTCGTCGGAGAAATCCCAGCACCAGAACCGCGCCAATGCGATGGCGGTGCTGCGCGCGCGGCTGTTCGAGGCCGAACGCGACCGCGCGGCCTCGGAACGAGCCGAGACGCGCAAGTCGCAGGTGGGCTCCGGCGACCGCTCGGAGCGCATCCGAACCTATAATTTCCCGCAAGGGCGGCTGACCGATCATCGGATCAATCTTACGCTCTATTCCCTTGATAAGGTTATGGAAGGCGAGATCGACGAGGTGGTCGACGCGCTGATCGCCGACGATCAGGCGGCCAAGCTCGCGGAGATGGAGGCGTGAGGGCGCAGGACGCGCTGGTCGCCGCCACCCGTCGTCTGCGCGAGGCCGGGATCGAGGGCGCGCAGACCGATGCGCGCAGACTCTTGGCCCATGCGCTGCAGATCGCGCCCGATCGGCTGACGCTCGCGCTGCAAGACCCGCTGCCAGAGGACGCAGCCGCCCGGTTCGAGGTGGCGCTGACTGCTCGCGAAGCGCGTCAGCCCGTCGCCCAGATCACCGGCAAGCGCCTCTTCTGGGGGCACGAATTCCGCGTCACCCGCGACACGCTCGACCCGCGCCCGGAGACGGAATTGCTGGTCGAGGTGGCGCTGGAGCGGCCCTTCGTCCACGCGCTGGACCTTGGCACGGGCACCGGCTGCATCCTGATTTCCCTGCTGAAATCCATGCCCTTCGCGGCGGGCACGGGGACCGATCTGTCGGACGCCGCGCTGGAGGTCGCGAAAAGCAACGCCGAGGCGCTCGGTGTGGCCAAACGCGCCAAGTTCCTGATTTCAGACTGGTTTGCCAATGTGCCGGGGCGCTACGATCTGATCGTTTCGAACCCGCCCTATATCGCCCAAGACGAGATGGCGGGGCTCTCGCAGGATGTGCGCGACTGGGAGCCGCTCTCGGCGCTGACCCCCGGCGGCGATGGGCTCGACGCCTATCGTGCGATTGCACGCGGGGCAGGGGCGCGGTTGCTCGCAGGCGGGCGTCTCGCGGTGGAGATCGGCCCGACACAGGCGCAGGCGGTCAGTGACCTCTTCGCGGCCCAAGGTTTCGAGCGGATCGAGACGCGCCAGGATCTCGATGGGCGCGACCGCGTCGTTTTGGCGCATAAATCCGGGGATACGGCGGATTGCGGCGCTTCCTGAGCGCGAAATCGCGCAAAAACTTGGGGAAAACCCCGCGAATCGGCGGAAATCGCGGATTTGACCGATTTTCTGACTTGAAAGGTGGCCCCCCGCATGTTTAGTCAAGCCTGTGCAGGGCGGATATTGATCCACCGCACGGCTCAGCTTCACAGCGCGGGTGTTAGGAACGAAACCGGGCAAGTATGCCCAGCGTGACAGTTCAGCCCGCAGGCCACGCATTAGCGGCCATTTCCGAAAAGCCCGTGACAACGGGCCAAGAAAACGAAAGCCATGAGATCTTCGAAATCCCGTTCGCGCAATAAGTCGAACCGTCAACGGTCGATGGGCAATATCGTTAACCGCGTCTTCGACAGCTCCGGCCCCGAAGGCAAGGTGCGCGGTACGCCGCAGCAGATCATCGACAAATATCTTCAGCTTGCGCGCGATGCGCAGCTCGGCAACGATCGCGTGGCCGAACAAAACTTCCTGCAGCACGCAGAGCATTACACGCGAATGCTGGGCGAGGCGCAGAAAGAACAGGCTCGCGAGCAAGAGGCCCGCAACCAGCAGCGCCAGCAAAACAACCAGAACAATGGCAACCAGAACAATGGTGGCCAGAATAACGGTGGTCAGAACCAAGGCGGTAACGGTCAGCAGGGCGGCCAGAACAACGGCCAGAACCACGCTCAGCAGGACGACGGCCAGAACGAGGCCCAGTCGAAGGGTGAAGCTCAGGACAACAATACGTCCGAGCGTCGCGAAGAGCGCAGCGAGGCGAAATCCTCCGGTCGCAACAAGCGCGCCGAAAGCCCCGAGATGATGCCGCCGATGCCGCAGCTGGAGCTCGAAGAGGATTCCACCCTCGTCGAGACGCCGGAAAGCCGCAGCAGTGAAGAGGCGCCGAAAGCCGCGGAACAGCCTGAGAAGGCCGAGAAAGCGGAAAAGGCCGAAAAGCCCAAGCGTCCGCGCGCCCCGCGCAAGCCGCGTGCCCCGAAAGCCGACAAGGCTGAAAAGGCAGAGGCGAGCGCCGAGCTGCCCAAAGCGTCTGGCGAGTAAAGCCTCGGACAAGAGATAGCAAAAGGCCCGCCGGATCGGCGGGCCTTTTTGCATGATGGGGCAGGGGCGGCGCTCAGGCGGTCAGGTCTTTGTCCAGAAACACCCGGTCATAGCCGCCATCCATCCGGCGGTCGCGCTCGATAAAACCGAGCCGCGCATAGACCGCGCGGCTCTCCTCCATCGCGGCATTGGCGAAAAGCCACAGCTTTTCCGCGCCGATCTCGCGGGCGCGCGCCTCGGCGAACGCCATCAAATGCCGCCCGATCCCCTGGCCCTGCGCGGCCGGGTCGACGGCGACGGGCTCGATCTGCAACCGGGGCGGCGCGCCGTCATCCGCAAAGAGCCCGATATAGCCCGCGACCCCGCTCGTTCCCTCGCAGACCCAGAGATGCGGCAGCTCGGCGGCATGATCGGCCAGCATCGGCGCGGGCGGGCGTCCGATCCGGGGAATGTAGCGGGAGAAGGCCGCCTCGGCGATCTCGGCGATGCGCGGCAGGTCCTCCTCGCGCGCCGGGCGGATCATTCCTGACCCGCGACGATGCGTGCAAGCCGACAGAACTGCTCAAGCGTCACGCGTTCGGCGCGTTCGGTCGGCGCGATCCCGGCCTGCTCCAGCTTCGCCTCGATATCTGGGGCCACGCCCTTCAGCGAGGCGCGCAGCATCTTGCGGCGTTGGTTGAAACCCGCGGCCACGACGCGGCTGAGCGTCGCCGCATCGGCGGGATAGCGCGGCTCGGGCAGGGCGCGCAGATGCACCACCGCGGAATGCACCTTCGGCGCGGGCGTGAAGGCCTCGGGCGGCAGGCTCATCACGATCTTCGCCTCGGCACGCCATTGTGCGAGGATCGCGAGCCGCCCGTAATGTTTGCTGCCCGGTTTGGCCACGATCCGCTCGGCCACCTCGCGCTGGAACATCAGCGTCAGGCTTTCCCAGAAGGGCGGCCAGTCTTTCGGCGTCAGCCAGCGCACCAGCAATTCGGTGCCCACGTTGTAAGGCAGGTTCGCGGCGATCTTGATCGGCGGCGTCAGATGCGCGAGCGGGTCGATCTGCAGCGCATCGCCATTGATCACTTCGAGCCGCCCCGGATAGGCCTCGGCGATCTCGGCCAGAGCGGGCAGGCAGCGCGTGTCCTTCTCGATCGCGAGCACCTTGCGCGCCCCTTCGGCCAGAAGCCCGCGGGTCAGACCGCCGGGGCCGGGGCCGACCTCCAACACGTCCGAGCCCGTCAGATCGCCCGCAGAGCGCGCGATCTTCGCTGTCAGGTTCAGGTCCAGCAGGAAGTTCTGCCCGAGGCTCTTCTTTGCGACGAGGTCATGCGTCTGCAGAACCTCGCGCAGCGGCGGCAGCCCGTCGATCGTCGCCATCACGCAGCCTCAGTCATGACGCGCGGCTCCCATCCGGGCCGCCATCTCCAGCGCCGCGATCAGCGAGGCGGGGTTGGCGCGGCCTTGGCCCGCGATGTCATAGGCGGTGCCGTGATCCGGCGAGGTCCGCACGAAGGGCAGGCCGAGCGTGATATTCACCCCGCCGTCGAAATCGAGCGTCTTTATCGGGATCAGCGCCTGATCGTGATAGGCGCAGATCGCCGCGTCGTAGGTCTGACGGGCGCGGGCGTGAAACATCGTATCGGCTGGCATCGGGCCCGCTACCGCGTAGCCCTCTTCGCGCAGACCGTCGAGCGTGTCGGCGATCCAGTCGCCTTCCTCGGAGCCCATCGCGCCGCCTTCGCCCGCATGCGGGTTCAGCCCCGCCACGGCGATCCGCGGGGCAGAGAAGCCGAAATCGCGCCGCAGCCCTTCATAGGTGATCCGCACCGTCTCGCGCAGAAGCTGCGGGGTCAGGAGTTTCGGTACTTCGGAGAGCGCGACATGGATCGTGGCGGGCACCACGCGCAGCGGCGGGTCGACCCGCGACGAGGCGAGCATCATCACCACCCGCTCGACCCCCGCCAGATGGGCCAGATATTCGGTGTGGCCGGGAAAGGTGAACTTTGCCCCGTCCTTCAGCGCTTTCTTGTTGATCGGGGCGGTGGTCAGCCCGGTGCCTTCGCCGCGCATCACCAGATCGACGCCGCGCGCGATCACGTCGATGACGGCTTTCGCATTGGCCGGGTCCGGCTCGCCCGGCAGGGCGGCGGCGGGGAATTGATGGGGCAGCACCGGCAGCCCGGCGCTGGCATGGCGCAGCGCATCGGCGGGCCGGTCGATCTCGCGGATCTTGGTGCCGCGCGGCAGATGCGCAGGATCGCCGATCCAGACGAAGGGCAGCTTCGCGCCGCAATGCTCCCAGGCGCGGGCGGCGATCTCGGGGCCCACCCCCGAGGGATCGCCGCAGCTGAGGATCACGGGGCGGTCGGGCGCACGGGCCGCGGTGCGATCGGTCGGCTGGGCGCTCATTTGCGCACGATCACCGCGTCGGCTTCCAGATCGGCCATGTAGCCGTTGGCATAGGCTTCGAGCGCCTTGCTCTCCAGCGCCGCGCGGACCTGATCGCGGTCGGGGGCCGACTGGTCGCCCTCGGGGGCCACTTTGCGATCGCAGAGCATCACCAGAAGATCGTTTGCGCCCTGCGGGATCACTTCGCTTTCGCCCACGTCGAGATGCGACAGCGCGAGCCCGACATTGGTCGGCACCTGCGCCTGCGCCACGTCCTCATGCATGGTGAGCGCGCTTGCCGGGAAGCCCTTGCCGATCGTGTAGAGCTGGTTGCATTGGCGCGCCGCGGCCACTTGGCTCTGGATCTTGGCCGATTGCTGCGAGCCGGTCTGGCCGATCGCGAAGGTCATGTAGCTCAGCGTCTGCGGGCCCGACGGCGCGTCGCCGTCACCGATCGCGCGCAGCATGAAGACCGCGACCGCGCCCTTGAGTTCGATCGGCTGGGTCGCCGTGCCGGGTTTGAGCTTGAGCACCACGCCGCGCAGTTGCGGCGGCAGCTTGTCGATCGGCATCCAGTCCAGACGCCCGCCGCGATCCCGCGAGGGAGCGGCCGAATATTGACGGGCGAGTGCTGCGAAGGCGCCTTCGCCCTGCGCGGCCGACAGTTGGCGCGCCTGACCCATTGCCGCGCGCTCGCGGCCCGGCGGGGCGGGCACGATCGCCTCGGAGATCAGCACTTTCACGCCCTTGCCGGTCTGGCTTTCGGGCTTCATCGCGCGGTCGATGTCCGCTTTCGTGATGTTCACCTGCGGCCCGAACCGCGCCCGGACCACCTGACGCCAGACGAGACCGGCCTCGGTGAAGTTGCGGAAGGTGTTCGGATCGACGCCTTCTTTCTGCAGCGCCTGCACGAATTGCTCGCCAGTCATGTTCGCGCGGCCCGCGAATTCGTCCATGCCCTGCTGGATCGCGGCTTCGTCGAGCTTGATGCCGATGCGATTGCCGGCCCAGACGCGCAGGCGATCTTCGATCAGCGCCTTCTCGGCATCCTCACGGGAGTTCGAGCCGGCATTGAGCAGCTGCATGAAGCGCTGGCGCTGGCTGATCTCGTATTCGGTCACGCCCATCCCGTTGACGGTAACGACGGGCGCGAAGCTGCCGCCCGATTGCGCCTGCGCCGTCCCTGCGGCGAAAGGCAGGGCGAGCATCAGCGCCAGAAGGGTGAGCAGTCGGGTCATCATCGTCATGAGCGTGCCTGTCCGTTTCGTCTCGTTCAGTCTTGGCCCTTTGGGCCTCGTTGATCCTCTGGGCCCGCTGGGCCGCTTTGCGATCCTCAGCCTCACCCTCCGCAGGTTCGCCGCGCGGGCGCACCGCCACTCGCGCCGAAGCCGACGAGTTGGACGGAAAGGCCGAAATCGGTCTCCGGGGCTACACTAGTGGATGACGTGAAGCGGCGCGAGAGGGAAAGATCAACCGCGATGCATTCGGTCTGGTAGCGCAGGCCGAGCTTGGCGCGCGCGGCGCGCTCGGCGGTGAAATCGTAACGTGTGCTGAGCGTGCCCGACCAGCCGTTGCCCCAACGCCATCCCGTGTCGAGCATCAGTTCCGACATGTTGTCGTCGCGCCCTTCGGCGGGGTTTTTCTCGAGCCAGAGATATCCTGCCGAGACGTTGAAGTCGTCGCCGGCCCGCGACAGCCGCAACTCGTCGCGCGACACGGAGAAGTTATCGTCGAACAGCGCGCGGTTCGACAGCGTCAGCCCGTTCGCGGTGGCCAGATGGGTTGCGAGGAGCCAGTCGGATTTCGTCCCCGACAGCCCCGTGCCCTGCGAGAACTGGCTCAGATCGCGCTGGCGGAAGACGCGGCCCGCCGCGACGCCCAGCGACCAGCCGGAGCTGTCATAGCGCGTCCAGCCGAGCCCGACATTGGCGCGCAGGCCGGTCTCGCGCGCATCCTCGCCCGGATAGCGGGTCAGCGAGAACAGGTTGCCGCCGTCGAATTCGGGCAGCTGGCTGTCCTCGTTCGGGGCGTCGGCCAGATGATCGGGCGCCCAGACGATCTGCGCCACCGGCTCGATCACATAGGCGGCGCGCCCGCTCGTCTTCACCCAGGGCCAGCGGATTTCCGCGGCGACGGTGGGTTGGCCGCGCAGGATCGTGTCGCTGAAGGCGGGATCCTGGTTGGTCTCGATGATGTCGCCCGCGAATTGCGCCTCGAGCGAGCCCAGCATACCCGGCCCGAACAGCCAGTTGCGCCGCCAATCGGCGGTGAGCGAGCCACGCACCATGTCGCGCCCGTCGGGGCGTCCGTCGCCGTTGAGATCGAGCGTCGAACTCGAAGCGCGCCGCGTCGCCAAGGTGGAAAACCGCAGGCTGCCCTGTCCGCCGATCCCAGCGGGGCGGAAGGTGCGGATCCACTCGCCGGTGCCACTCAGCATCGGTTCGGTGGAGTTGTTCTCATCCGCGCGCAGCGAGTGAATATTGCCGACGCGGGTCCAGATCATCTCGTCGCGACGTACCCGTTCGAGCTCGACACCCGACCACAGCCGATCGTCGTCGCCGAGCCCGTAATTGAGCAGGTAGCTGTCGTCGCTGACCAGCCGAAGCTGCGCGGTCAGGCGGAATTCGCGGGGCAGCTGCGCCTCGAGGTCGCCGAAGAGATAGCCGCGCGTGCCGCTGCGAATGTCGTCATTGCTGAGCGCGCCCGACCATTCCATCTTGCCCCAGTTGAAGGCCTGCCGGTAACGCAGGTTCAGCGTCTCGGTGCGCGAGGTCGCGACATAGGGCGTCACCGTCAGGTCGCGGCTGGGCCCGAGCGCGATGAAATAGGGCACCAGAAGCCCCGGTCCGAGGCCGCTCGTGGTGCGGAATTGCGGGGCGAGGAAGCCCGTCATCCGCCGCACACCCGGCGCGGGTAACCGCAGCCGCGGCAGATAGGCGATCGGCACGCCCGCCGCGCGGAACTGGGCATCCTCGAAGACGATCTGCCGCGTGGTCGCGTTATGCACGACGCGGCTCGCGCGGATTTCCCAAAGCGGCGTCGGATTGGTCCGGCAGACCTCGCAGGACGAGGCTACGACCTTGTTCATGATCGTGATCGCGCCGTCGCGCCGCTCGATCCGGGCGGCGGCGAGCTGCAATTCGCGCGCCATGACCATGCGGGCGCTGAGCAGGATGCCGTTCTGCAAATCAGAGGACAGCTCCGCCTGCGAGGCGAGGATCACCGCCTGCGACTGGCCGGGCTGCACCAGCCGGATCGGACCTTCGAGGTAGAGCTTGTCCGCCTTCTGGTCATAGACCACGCGCTTGGCCGAAAGCCGGTTCGACTTGTAGAAGACCTCGACATTGCCCTCTGCGACCAGCTCGTTCTGATTGCGGATCGAGACCCGGTCGGCCAGCAGCGTCGCCAGTTCGTCCGAAGAGGGGATCGCCGCGTCCTGTGTCGTGGTGGAGGCTGTCGCGGTGGCGTCTTGTGCGCGCACCGTCTGCGGTCCCGCCACGCCAAGCGCGACGATCAGCGCCAAGGCGCTCGCCCGTCCTGCCAAAGCGCCGAATTGCCGCCGCATCACCCATCCTCCCGGTGCAGTAGCCGCGCCAGCGGCAGCATCAACCCGATCACCGGCGGCGCCCAGGCCGCGAGCAGAACGGGAATCTGTCCGTTATCGCCCAGAACTTGCGCGATATTGCGCAGGAAGAACAAGCCCAGACCGGCGGCCAGCGCCAAAAGAACCTTCGCGCCGATGCCCCCAAAGCGCACATGATCCATCGTGAAGCTGGCAGCGATCAGCACCATCGCGGCCAGCAGCACCGGCAGCGCCAGCTCCATCTGGAACCACACGATATGGCGCCGCGCCGAGAAGCCCGCATCCTCGAGCGAGGCGATGAAGCTCGGCAATTGCCAGATCGGCACCGCAGAGGGCTTGCCGAAGCTGTCGCGGATGCTGGCGACCGTCAGGTCCGAGGGCAGCGAGAGGCTGTCTTGGGTTGTGGCGTCGCGCTCTGGGTTGGTGGATTCGCCCAGCGGCCAGTCCTTCACGTCCTGCAACTGCCATGCGCCCGGCACCAGCGTCGCGGTCTTCGCGTCGATCCGGCGCACCGGGCCGCGATTAGGGTCGAAGATCAGGAAGGTCACGCCATGCAGAGTCGTGGCATCGCCATTGGCGCGCTCGGCATGGATCACCGCCTGCGCCAGCGACTTGCCGTCCGAGGCAAGGCCCGCGCTTTGCCGCATCCACACGCCTTCACGCCCGATCGAGACGGTCGAGCCGCCATCGGACGTGTAGTGATCGACGAGCGTCTCGTAGCGCTTCGAGGTGGCGGAGACGAGCGGGTTGCCGACCAGCAGCGCCAGTAGACCAATCACCAGCGCCGCCGCGATCGGGGCTGCCAGCATCCGCAGCGCGGACCGGCCCGCCGCCCGGATAACCACCAGTTCCGAACTGCGCGCCAGTGCGACGAACAGCGCCACCGCCGACAGCATCACAATCAGCGGCAGGATGGTGTAAATCGTCTCGGGGATGTTGAGCGCAGAGAGCACCGAGAGCTGCAGCAGGCTCAGCCCCTGATCGGAGAAGCGGCGGATTTCCTCGACCACGTCGATCAGGAACAGGATGCCCCAGAAGCTCGCCGCGACGATCAGAAAGCTGCGGAGGAACCGTTTCGCAAGATAGAGGGCAAGCGTCATGCGGCAGCCTCCCGCTTGGGCCGGATACGGCGCGGACGCCCCGACCACCACAGCATGAACAGCACCATCACGATCCCGCCCAGCGTCGGCGCAATCAGGCTCGGCCAGAGCGAGGGGTCGCGCCCGGAACTGGTCTCGGCGGCGTTTTGCAGCACCTGCACGACGATCAGCCCGCCAATGGCGAGCGACATCTGTCGCCACATGCCAAAGCGTGAAAACGTGCCCATCATCAGCGCCGAGAAGCCGATCAGCGCCGCGATCGGCGCCAGAAGGGGCTGCGTGATCCGCCGGGCAAGCTCCAGCCGCAGCGCGTCGCGGGCGGCCTTGGCGCTCTCCGCACCCGGTGTCGCATCCAGACCGGTCCCGGCCATCATCGCGGCGAGGCGCGGCGTCGTCATCTCGTCGATCTTCGGTGCCCGCGCTTTCCCGGCCTTCAGGAAAGAGCCGATATCATAGGTGAAATTGCTGAACCGCGTGACCGACAGGCGGTCCGAGGGTTTGCGCAGCGTCTGGGCCATGCCCGAGAACATGATCAGTTTCGGCCCCGTCTCGGTCTTCACGATCACGCCCTTGTCGGCGGTATAGACCGTGCTCGTCTGCGCCGAGCGGCTGTCGGAGACGAAGATATCCTGCAACTCCCCCAGATCGGAAATGCGCCGGATATAGATCGAGATGCCCGGCGCGGGATGCTGGAACGTGCCTTCGGTGAGGAATTTCGCGGTCAGGTTCTGCGCGACCTCCTGCTGGCGCTCGGCCAGCCGGGCCTTCGCGGCGGGGACGAGGAAATTCACCAGCAAAGCCATCATCACCGAGGCGATCAGCCCGAAGACCAGCACCGGACGCGCCAGCCGCCAGTTCGAGGTGCCGGTGGCGCGCATCACCACCAATTCGCTGTCCTGATCGAGCCGGTTGAACGCGTAGATCGTGGCGGCGAAGGCGGCGACCGGCAGGACGATGCGGATGACGTAAGGCAAGGTCAACGCGGTGAATTCCAGCACCACCGTTGCGGTCTGGCCGTCCGAAATCAGGCTGTCGAACATGATCACAGCCCGGTTGACCCAATAGACGGAGACCAGCACGAGCGCGAAAAACCCGAACAGCGCCATCAATTTGGACAAAACATATCTGTCCAGTTGCGTCACGACCCTCTCAATACCCCCGAATATTTCCCTTTCTCTAGCCTGTCGGGCGAAGTGAGGGAAGGGCACAGCGGGGGTGCTTTTCATTTTCCGGAGGCAGGGCTAGGCTCGCGCGCAATTTGATGCCAATCGCGACCGAGCGCCGCCGACGCGCGCGACGGTCCCATCTGCGGAGAGCCCCATATGACCCAACCTGTTGCTATCGCCTTCAAGGAAACCGATCCGGAGGTCTTCGCCACCCAAAGCGGGCGGATCGCGCTGGTCGTGGGCGGTGACGGCAAGCTGGGTCAGGCCGGGCGCAAGCTGGATCGGGCGATGAAGGGCGCGATCAAGCGCGCGGTGGACTCGGAAGCCTTCGCAGGCTTGGGCGCGGGCGAGGCGATGGAGCTGAGCTGGCCCGCCGCGATCGCCGCCGAAGCGGTGCAGCTGGTGCGGCTCGACCGCAAGGCCAGCGCCGACGAGGCCCGCAAGGCAGGGGCCGCGATCGGCGCGAAACTGGGCGAGGCGGGCGCGCTCGTGGTGGCGCAGAACCATCCGCGCGCCGCCGATCTGTCGCTGGGCCTCGCGCTGCGCGCCTATCGCTTCGACTATCACACCGGCGAGGACAAGAAGGCCTACGGGCCGGTGACGATCATGGTCGACAAGCCCGAAGAGGTCGCCGCCGCCGCGGCCCCGCATGCAGCACTGGCCGAGGGCGTGTTCTTCACCCGCGATCTGGTCAACGAGCCCGCCAACATCCTGACCACCGACGATTTCGCCGCCCGCCTCGCCGCGATGCAGGAGCTGGGCCTCGATGTCGAAATCCTCGAAGAAGCGGATATGAAGAAGCTCGGCATGGGCGCGCTTCTGGGCGTCGGCATGGGCTCTGAAATGCCCTCCAAGCTGGTCGTGATGCAGTGGAAGGGCGGCGAGGAGGGCGAGGCGCCCTTCGCGCTCGTCGGCAAGGGCGTCGTGTTCGACGCGGGCGGCATCTCGCTCAAGCCCGGCGCGGGCATGGAAGAGATGACGATGGATATGGGCGGCGCAGGCGTCGTCTCGGGCGTGATGCGGACGCTGGCGCTGCGCAAGGCCAAGGCGAATGTCGTGGGCCTCGTCGGTCTCGTCGAGAACATGCCCGACGGGCGCGCGCAACGCCCCGGCGATATCGTGACCTCGATGAAGGGTGACACGATCGAAGTGATCAATACCGATGCCGAAGGCCGCCTCGTTCTGGCGGATGTGCTCTGGTATGCGCAGGACCGGTTCCAGCCCAAGGCGATGGTCAACCTCGCCACGCTGACCGGCGCGGTGATCGTCGCCCTCGGCCACGAGAACGCGGGTCTTTTCGCCAATGATGACAAGTTCGTAGCCGACATTCTTAAAGCGGCGAAGACCGAGGGGGAGGGCGCGTGGCACATGCCGCTGCAGCCCGCCTATGACAAGGCGCTGAAATCTCGGCTGGCCGATATGCGCAATGTCGGCAACCGTTGGGGCGGCGCGATCACCGCGGCCGCTTTCCTGAAGCGCTTCGTAAAGGACGAGGTGCCGTGGTGCCATATCGACATCGCGGGCGTGGCGCTTCCGCCGGGTGAGACCACCCTGGCGCCGAAAGGGCCGACCGGCTGGGGCGTGCGCATGCTCGACCGTCTGATCCGCGACAAGTTCGAAGCCTGAGATGGGGCAGGTCAATTTCTACCATCTGACCCGCTCCAGCCTCGAGGAGGTGGTGCTGAACCTCGCCTCCCGGGCGGTGGAGCAGGGTTGGAAGGTGGAATTGCGCGGGACCGATTCCGCGCGGCTCGACTGGCTCGACCAGAGGCTCTGGCTGATGGGAAACGAGGCGAGCTTCCTGCCGCACGGGCTCGCAGGCGGGCCGCATGACGCGCTGCAGCCGATCCTGCTGGGCACCGCGCCCGCAGGCGACGGACGCGAGGCGATGATGGCCGTCGACGGCGCCGAGGTCGCGGCGGAGGAAACCGACGCCCATAAACGCGTCTGGATTCTGTTCGACGGAAACGACCCGCAGGCGGTGCAACATGCGCGCGGGCAGTGGAAGACCCTGACCGGCGCGGGCGCGAAAGCGATCTACTGGTCGGAAGAGGGCGGCCGCTGGGAGAAGAAGGCGGAGAGTTGAGAGGAGCTTATTGCAGTCGCTCCGGCTCCAGCACCATCACGGTCGGCTCGCGCGGCAGGGTCCTGAGCGAGACGATCACTTCGCTCACGCCGGGTCGCTCGACCGCGAAGACGCCTTCCATCCCGTCGAGAAAACTCTGCAGGGTCGGTTCTCCGAACCAATGGACCGGGATCACGATGCGCGAGCGCAGCCGGTTCAGGATGCGGATCATCGTCGGCTGATCGACCGTCATCGAGCCATCCACCGCCGCCATCACCACATCGAGCCGCCCCAGCGCCGCATATTGCGCGGGGTCGGGCTCGTGATGCAGATGGCCCAGATGGCCGATGCAGAGCCCCGCCACCTCGAAGACGAAGATCGAGTTGCCGTTCTCCTCGACCCCGCCGAAGCTGCGGATTGCGGTGGGCACATTGCGGATCAGCATCTCGCCGAGGTCCAGGTGGTGCTCGGCGGCGACGCCGAACTGATCCGACCAGCCTTTCAGGGCCACCGTGCCTTCGGGGATCATATCGGTCATGTGGCTAGAATGGGCGTGGTTCATCGTGACGTAATCAGGGGCAAAGCGCGCCCCGCCGGTCCAGCCGTTGAAATCGGTGACGACCGATAGCCCGCCCTCAGTCTGCAACAGAACCATCGAATGGTCGATGTAATGCAACCGCACCGATTGCTCCGGCACCGGGTCGGACCAGCTTGCCTTGTGCAGATACTCAATCCCCGGCGCGGCATCGGCAATCGCGATACAATGGCTGATGCGCTGGTTTTGCGCAGCCGCGGCGAACGGCGCGAGCGTGGCGCAGAGGGTTAGAAGGATGGAACGAAACATGGCGAGCCTCCTTTTGCCCTAGCGTAAGGCCAAAAAGCGATTCCGGTCCATGCCCTTGCGCCCCACGTGGCCTTCCCTTCGCGGCGCTTTGGGGCTATCAGCCGGGCCGAAGGAGAGCCCCCAGATGACCAAGTTCAGCTTCACCCTCAAGGCTACCGATGGTGCTGCGCGCACCGGGACGATCTCGACGCCCCGCGGCGAGATCCGCACGCCGGCCTTCATGCCCGTGGGCACCGCCGCGACCGTGAAGGCGATGATGCCGGAATCGGTAGCCGCGACCGGCGCGGATATTCTGCTGGGCAATACCTACCACCTGATGCTGCGCCCCGGGGCGGAGCGGGTGGCGCGTCTGGGCGGGCTCCACAAGTTCATGAACTGGGAGAAGCCGATCCTGACCGACTCGGGCGGGTTTCAGGTGATGAGCCTCGCGTCTCTGCGCAAGCTGACCGAGGACGGCGTGACCTTTGCCTCCCATGTCGACGGCTCGAAACATGTGCTTTCGCCCGAACGCTCGATGGAGATCCAGAAGCTTTTGGGTTCGGATATCGTGATGTGCTTCGACGAGTGCCCGGCGCTGCCCGCGACCGAGGAAGAAGTGGCCAAGTCCATGCGCCTCTCGATGCGGTGGGCGCAACGCTCGCGCGATGCCTTCGGCGACCGTCCGGGCCATGCGCTGTTTGGCATCCAGCAGGGCGGGGTGACACGTGAACTTCGCGAGGAAAGTGCCGAGAAACTCAAGGAAATCGGCTTCGAGGGCTTTGCGGTCGGCGGCCTCGCCGTGGGCGAGGGGCAAGAGGCGATGTTCGGCGTGCTCGACTATGCGCCGGGCATGCTGCCGCAGGACAAGCCGCGCTACCTGATGGGCGTCGGCAAGCCCGACGATATCGTCGGTGCAGTCGAGCGCGGCATCGACATGATGGATTGCGTGCTGCCATCGCGCTCGGGGCGCACGGGTCAGGCCTGGACCCGCCGCGGTCAGGTGAACATCAAGAACGCCCGCCACGCCGATGATCCGCGCCCGCTGGACGAGGCCTGCACGTGCCCGGCCTGCTCGAATTATTCGCGCGCCTATCTGCACCACGTCTTCCGCTCCGGCGAGATGATCTCGGGGATGCTGCTGACCTGGCACAACCTGCATTACTATCAGGAGCTGATGGCGGGCCTGCGCGCGGCGATCGACGAGGGGGCGCTGGCGCGCTTCGTCTCGGAATTCCACGAGACCCGCGCGATGGGCGATATCGAACCGCTCTGAACCCCGCTCAGTGCGAGATCACGATGACGGCCGCGTAATGCGTCGCGGCCGCGGCCAGCACATGGCCGTGCCAGATCGCGCGCGAAAAGGGGATGCGCTCGGTCTGGTAGAAGATCACGCCGACAGTATAGGTCAGTCCGCCCACGACCAGCAGGATCAGCGCGGGCAGGGGCAGGGCCACGATCAGCGGCCACATCGCGATCATCCCGAGCCAGCCCATCGCCAGATAGAGCCAGAACCCAGTGCGCTCCGAGCGGTGAAAGAAGCCGAGCTTCATTACGATGCCGAAGGTGGCAAGCGCCCAGACCGTCGCGGTCAGCGCCCAGCCTGCGACGCCGCCGAGGCCGATCAGCGCCATCGGCGTGTAAGTGCCGGCAATCAGAAGATAAATCGCGGCGTGGTCGAAGCGCCGGAGCACCGCGCGCGTCGGTGCATGCAGGGTGAGGTTATAGGCCGCCGAGAGCGAGAAAGAGGCGATCAGCCCCACGGAATAGACCGCGAGCGGCCAAACCCGCCCGGCCGGTGCCGCCAACGACGCCCAGACGATCAGCGCGCTGACGCCTGCCACGGCGAAAACGACGCCCAGCACATGGACGACGCCATCGGCGACATGTTCGCGAAAGCTATGGCTCAATTGGTGGCGCGTCATCGTGGTGATCCCCTCGGTCATGCCTTCAAGATAGCAACGATGAGGCGAACTCCCAAGTCGCGGCGGAAAAAACGCTGGGTCACAAGGGGGCTCTGCCCCCGCGCGCTGCCGCGCGCCCCCCGGGATATTTGAAAAGAGCGAAGACAGGACAGACGCCCATCTTCGCTCTTGAGAAATATCCCGGGGGTGAGGGCGAAGCCCGAGGGGGCAGCGCCCCCTGAGCCAGATCAGATGCCGTCGCCGACGAAGGCCTTCTCGACCACATATTCGCGCGGCTCGGAATTCGCGCCCTCGCGCAGCCCGAACCCTTCGAGCACCGCCATCACGTCCTTGTTGAAGGCGAGCGAGCCGCAGACCATCGCGCGGTCGGTCTCGGGGTTCATCGGCTCGAGGCCGAGATCCTTGAACACCTTGCCGTTCTCGAGATTGTCGGTGATCCGACCCATGTGATGGAATTCCTCGCGGGTCGTGGTCGGGTAGTATTTCAGCTTGCCGTCCACCATCTCGCCGATCAGCGGATCGTTGATCAGGTTCTCGACCAACTGGCGGCCATATTCTAGTTCCTCGACCGTCCGGCAGGTATGCATCATGATGACCTCGTCGAACTTGTCGTAGGTCTCGGGGTCGCGCATCAGCGAGGCGAACGGTGCGATGCCGGTGCCGGTGGCGAGGAACCACACCCGCTTACCCGGCAGCAGCGCGTCATGGACCAGCGTGCCCACGGGCTTGGGGCGCAGGATGATCTGGTCGCCCACATTGATATGCTGCAGCTTCGAGGTCAGCGGCCCGTCGGGCACTTTGATCGAGTAGAATTCCAGCTCCTCGTCCCAGTTGGGCGAGGCGATGGAATAAGCGCGCAGCAGCGGTTTGCCATTGTCGCCCATCAGCCCGATCATCACGAACTCGCCCGAGCGGAAACGCAGGGACTGCGGGCGGCTCACGCGGAAGGAAAACAGCCGGTCCGTCCAATGGGTCACTTCGGTCACGGTCTGCGCGTCGGGCAGGGTCTTCACCTTGGGGATGTCGGTCACGGCGCTCTCGTTCATTGTCACATCTCTCTCGGGCCGGGGCAGGCGCCTCGGTCTGGCAAATATACAGATCGGATACAGCTTGCGTGAGCGCTGGCCCTTGATCTGGCTCAATTGCCGGTTTCGTTATGGTCTATCGGATATCGCGGACGGGTGAAAGCCTCAGCCGGCGAGCCGCGCGCGGTAGTCATGCGCGGCCCAGTCGGCGCGGAAGAGCCATTGCGCTTGCGGCTGGCGCTCGGCCAGTTCCGGCGGAATCTCGACCTCGTCGAAGCCCACGCGCCGCGCCATCGCATATTGATCCGCGATCAGCGGGCCCGCCGCGCGCAGACGCCCGGTATAGCCGAGCGCGCGGATGCGGCGCGCCAGCGAGAAGCCGCGCCCGTCCGAGAAGGTCGGGAACAGGACGCGGATCATCTCGGCGCCTTCGATCAGCGCAGGCAGGTAGCCCGCATCGGTCTCCGGCGCGATGTCGAGGCTCGCCCCGGTGAAGTCGTCATTGTGGAAGCCGTCGTCGCGAACGATCACGCTCATGCCACATTCTCCTTGTTCTCAATCACTTGGCCTTCACTGTTCACACGGACGGCCTTGCCGCCGATGAAGTGGATGCCGCATTCGGTCTTGGCGGCGCCGCGCCAGCGGCCCGCGCGTTCATCTTCGCCCGGTTTGACCGGCGAGGTGCAGGGCGCACAGCCGATCGAGGGATAGCCCTGTGCCACGAGCGGATGGCGCGGCAGGCGGTTCTCGACCATGTAATCCTGCACGTCCTGCTTGTCCCAATGGGCGAGCGGGTTGATCTTCATCCGGCTGTCGGTCTCGATCTCGAAGAAATCGAGCGCAGCGCGCTGGCCGCCCTGAAAGCGTTTGCGCCCGGTGATCCACGCGTCATAGCCCGACAGCGCATTTTCCAGCGGCACCGTCTTGCGCAGGGTGCAGCAGGCGTCGGTGCTGTACTGGTGCAGCGTGCCGTCCGGGTCGTCGCGGGCGATCGCGGCCTCATCGGCCTGGATCACCTGCACATTGGTCAGGCCCAGCTTGTTTGCGACGTCGCGCTGATAGGCGAGCGTCTCGGGAAACAGCATCTGCGTGTCGATGAACAGCACCGGCGTGCCGGGCGCGATCACCGAGACCATATGCAGCAACACCACCGATTCCGCCCCGAAGGACGAAACCAGCGCGACATTGCCCACATCGGGGTCCCGCAACGCCCGCTCCATCACCGCGGTTGCGGCGTGGTGGCGGTAGCGTTCGTTCAGCCCGGCGACGCGGGGGGCGATATCCGTTCCATCACTGAGCGGCATGGCGTTGAGCCTCTGCATAGAGCGCTTCCTTGAACGGGTCCGGGCCAAGGCGGCGCAGCGCGTCGAGGAAGCTCTCGGTGGCGCTTTCACGCAGCTCGAGATAGGCGCGCAGGAGACGCTCCAGCGCAGGGATCACCTCCGTATAGGCGAAGCCGGGGCCGGCACGTTCGCCAAGCGCCATCGTCTCGGTCGCGTCGCCGCCAAGCGTGATCTGGTAGTTCTCCACGCCCGCACGGTCGAGACCGAGGATGCCGATATGGCCCAGATGGTGGTGGCCGCAGGCGTTGATGCAGCCCGAGATCTTGATCTTGAGCGCACCGATCTCCTGCTCCAGCCCGAGATCGCGGAAATGGGTCGCGATCTGTTGCGCCAGCGGGATCGAGCGGGCCGTGGCCAGCGCGCAGTAATCCATGCCGGGGCAGGCGATGATATCCGAGGTCAGCCCGATATTCGCCGTGGCGAGGCCGCCCTTGCGCAGAGCCTCGAACAGCGCGGGAAGATCGGCCTTCGCGATATGCGGCAGGATCACGTTCTGCTCGTGGCTGATGCGCAGCTCCGACTGGCCGTAGCGTTCGGCAAGCTCCGCCAGAAGGCGCATCTGGTCGGACGTGGCATCGCCCGGAGGCGCGCCGTGATCCTTCAGGCTGACCGTGACGACCCCGTAGTCGGGGTTGTGATGGGGCGAGACCGAGCGCGCGGCCCAGTCACGCAGAAGCGCATCGACACTGAGCGCGGTCTCGAAGCTCTCGCTCTCCCGCGCAGGCAGCGCGGGCGGGGCGAATTGCGCCTTGAGATCGGCGAGGATCGCTTGGTCCGCGCCTCTAAAGGCCGCGCGCCGGGCCAGGAACTCGGCTTCGACCATCTCGGAAAACGTATCGATTCCAAGCTCGTGCACGGTGATCTTGATGCGCGCCTTGTATTTGTTGTCGCGCCGTCCGGCGAGGTTCCACGCCGCCACGATCGATTCCAGATAGGGCAGCAGATCAGCCGCGGGCAGGAAGCTGCGGATTTCCTTGCCGATCATCGGGGTGCGGCCGAGACCGCCGCCCACGAAGACCTGGAAACCGATCTCTCCATCACGCTCGACCAGCTGCAGACCCACGTCATGGGCGCGGATCGCGGCGCGGTCGGCCTCGGCGCCGTTGATCGCGATCTTGAACTTGCGCGGCAGGAACTGGAATTCCGGATGGTCGGTGGACCATTGACGGATCAGTTCCGCGTAAGGGCGGGGATCGGCGATCTCGTCGGCGGCGGCACCCGCGAAGGCATCCGTCGTCGTGTTGCGGATCGCGTTGCCCGAGGTCTGGATCGCGTGCATGCCCACATCGGCGAGCGCGTCGATCATATCCGGCACATCGATAAGTTTCGGCCAGTTGAACTGGATGTTCTGGCGCGTGGTGAAGTGCCCGTATCCGCGATCCCAGGCATCGGCGATCTTGGCGAGCTGGCGCATTTGCCGGGCCTCGATCGTGCCATAGGGGATCGCCACGCGCAGCATATACGCGTGCAGCTGCAGATAGAGGCCGTTCATCAGGCGCAGCGGCTTGAACTCGTCCTCGGTCAGGCTGCCGTCGAGGCGGCGCGCGACCTGATGGCGAAACTGCTCGGCGCGCGCGCGGACGGCGGCGCGGTCGAAATCGCTGGGTTGGAACATGGATCAGCTCCCGGGTAGCTCGATGGAAGGGCCGGAGGCGCGGAAGGCCTCGCGGAAATGCGCGGGCTCGGGGCCGTCAGGACCGAGCGTGGCAGGCGCGAGATAGGCGCCCACGACTTTCTCAGGCTGAGCATTGGCCAGATCGAGCCACATGTCCGCGATCACCGGATCGTCGAGGAAGGCAGCGTCTTTCAGGCGCAGCACCCATTGGCCCGCATCGTTCATGTAGACGACATGGCCTTCGCGCAGGTCATTGGCACTGATCACGCCGGGGTTGAATTTCTTGCTCATAGCACGGCCTCCTTGAGGGCGGTGCGGGCGTCGCGCGGAGCGAGCCCGAGAAGGATCACGGCGGGGCCTTTGGCCTCGGCGGTAACGGTGGGCAGGGTGGCGAGCGTCGCGGGGCGGATCACCTGATCGGCGCGCGAGGCGTTCTCGACCACACAGGCGGGGGTCGCGGGGGAGGCGCCGTGCATCATCAGGCGTCCTTGCACGTAGCGCGCAGCACGCTTGCCCATATAGATCGCAGCGACCGCGCCGGGACGGGCCAGCGCCGACCAATCCTGTTCGGCCAGCCCGTCTGCGTCATGCCCGGTGAGCAGGCGCAGCTCGCGATTGCGGCCGCGCTCGGTCAGGCTTTGGCCGAGCGATGCAGCGGCGGCAGAAGCTGCGGTGATGCCCGGCAGCACGCGATAGGCGATCCCGGCCGCGTCGAGCGCGTCCAGTTCCTCGCCCAGCCGACCGAACACGCCCGGATCGCCAGATTTCAGGCGCAGCACCCGCTGGCCTTCCTGCGCGAGGCGGACGATCAGGGACGAGATGTCGCCTTGCTTCATCGAGGGGCCGAAACCGGTCTTGCCGGTCTCGATCAGCTGTGCCTGCGGCCCCGCGAGCGCGAGCACCTCGGCGCTCACCAGCGTGTCGTGCAGGATCACGTCGGCGCACATCATCTCGCGCAGCACCGCCACGGTCAGCAGGTCCGGATCGCCCGGACCGGCGCCAGCAAGGGTCACCTGGGTCTGAGTTTCGAGAGTTTCCATGTCACGCTCCTCGTCTGCGTCTTGAGTGTGAATATAGGAAATTGTTCTGGTTTTTGGCTATATGCCCTTGCCAATAAGGACGTTCGTTCCTTATGGATTTGGAGGGAGTGACAATCTCCTAACAAGCGGAGGGAAATCGGAATGGCGGTGCAGATCGACGAGCTGGATCGGAAAATCCTTGCGGAGCTTCAGGACGATGCGAGCCAGTCGCTCGACGAAATCGCGCGGAAAACAGGGTCTTCCAAGACCCCGGTCTGGAACCGGATTCGTAAATTGCGCGCGGCGGGGGTGATCGGAAAGCAGACCGCGATCCTCGATCCCGAGGCGCTTGGCTTCGATGCCTGCTTCTTCGTGCTGATCCGCACCTCCGAGCATGAGGCCGAGTGGCAGGACAAGTTCCTCGCCACCCTGCGCGCGCGCCCCGAGGTGATGGAGGCGCACCGTCTCGCGGGTGATATCGATTACATCCTGAAAGTGCGGGTCGAGAATGCGCGTGCCTATGACCGCTTCTATCAGGCGCTGATCTCGGAAGTGAAAATCCACAACGTGACCGCGCTTCTGTCGATGGAGGAGCTGAAATCCACCACCGCGCTGCCGCTTTGAAGGCTCAGCGCTTGGTATAGGTGACCTGCAGCTTCTCCAGCCCGTGGAAGTGATAGAGATCCGCGTAATAGGGGCGGCGCGGCAGATCGAGCCCCTGTAGCCGCTCCATCAGCATCGGCAGGGCGAGTTTCAGTTCCAGCCGCGCCAGCGGCGCACCGATGCAGAAGTGCGCCCCCGCGCCGAAGCCGAAATTGGTGCGCACGGGGCGCGACGGGTCGAAGACGCTCGCATCGTCCCAAGCCGACGGATCGCGGTTCGCACCGGCGAGCAACAGCCCGATCCGCTCTCCCTTGCGCAGCACCTGTCCCTGAAACTCCATGTCCTCATAGAGCCAGCGCGTAAACAGATGCAGCGGCGGATCGAAGCGCAGTAGCTCCTCGATCGTGCCGTCGATCCGCGCGGGCTCCAGCCAATGCGGTGCGACGGTCTGCTCGATCAGGGTTTTCACGCTGTTGCCGATCTGGTGGACGGTCGCCTCATGGCCCGCGTTCAGGAGCAGGATCACGGTGGAGACCAGCTCGTCGCGGGTCAGATGGGTGCCTTCTTCCTCGACCGCGATCAGCTCCGAGATCAGATCTTCCCCGGGCGCTTTGCGGCGGGTCTCGATCAGATCGCCCAGATAGGCCGCGAAGTCCGCTGAAGCCTGTGCCGCGTCTTCCTCGAGGCTGATATCTCGGCGCGCCTGATACATCTGCACCATCGCGTTCGACCACGCCAAGAGCTTGTCCGCGTCGCTTTCGGGCACGCCCAGAAGCCGTGCGATCACGATCACCGGCAGGGGCTTGGCGAAATGCTCTAACAGGTCGCAGCCGTCCTCGGGCAGATCGTCGATCAGCCGGTGACAGAGCGCCGTGATCTCGTCTTGCATCCCTGCGATCCGGCGCGGGGTGAAGGCCTTCGTCACCAGCTTGCGCAGCCGGGTATGCGTCGGGGCTTCCAGTTCCAACATCGAATGGCGCTCGATGGCGTAGAAGGGTTCGAGGTGCTTGGGGATGTCCACCGCCTGCTCGGGCGGGGCCTCGCGCCCCAAGCGTCGGTCCCGCAGCGCCGCGCCGACGATTGCAGCGCGCGCGGTGACGCGAAACCCGTATTCGGGCCATTGCACGAAGGGGCCGCCCTGCCGCACCCGATCATAGAACGGGTAGGGGTTCTGGACGAAATCGGGATCGAGCGGGGATTGGGAAAGGGTCTGCATCGGCGCTCCGGTTACTCGGGGCCAGATTGGCCGCAACGCGCCCGGGGATGCAAGACCAAGCGAACGCTCCGCCTTGCATTGCCGCGCGGTAGGCCGCAAGGAAAGGGGCGGGAGAGTGCTGATGCTGGGCCGTGTCGCCATATTGCTGATCTGGATCGCGCTGACGCTCGCCGCCTCTATCGGGGTGTGGCGGGTCTCGGCACGCGAGGGTCTGGCGCGGATCGAAGCGCAGGGGCAATCCGACCTGCGGCTGGCCTCGGATCGTCTGGTGGCCGCGCTGTTGCAGTTTCGCGAGGTGGCGGTGCTGGCGGCCGATCATCCCGACGTCGTGGCGCTGGCGGCGCGGTTCGCCGAAGGGGGGAAGGAGGTCGGCACATGGCGCGATGCGGCGGTGAGCCTGACGCTGCAACGTCTGGCTGATCATGCGGGCGCGCGCGACATCTGGCTGATCGCGCCGGGCGGCACTGTGCTCGCAGGCCCGGCGGATAGCCCTGACCGGGTCACAATGAACCGGGCGCTTTCGCGGGCGGCGCAGGGTGCAACCGGCTCCGAGCATTTCGTGGATCCCGATACCGGCGATCGGCTGTTCGTCTTCGCAGCCCCGGTCTTTGCCTCCGGCGGCAATGTTGCGGGGATCGTTCTGCTGCGGCTGAACGCCGAGGATGTCGAGGCCGAGGGGCGCGGCAACCCGGTGCCGGTCTGGTTCACCGATGATAGCGGCGTGAGTTTCCTGACCAACCGCACCGATCTGGTGCTGCTGTCCGAGCCCGGTGCAAAGCCCGATCCCGCGACCTATCCGGCGGGGTCGCTCGCCGGGGTGCTGCACCTGCGCGAACGCAACCTTGCGGGTCATCGTCTGGTGTCGGGAGATGGCTCGCTTTCCGGTCCCGCACTGGACGTCTCGCGCGCCTTGCCGGTGATCGAGATGGAGGGCCATGCGCTCGCTGCCGCCGACCCGGTGTTGCGCGCGGCGCGGCTTGCGGCGCTTTCGACCGCGGCCGGGTTCCTCGCCGTAGGGGCGGTGATGTTCGCCCTGTGGGAGCGCAGGCAGGCGCTCTCCGAGGCCAATGCCGCGCTCGAGGCTCGCGTGGCGGAGCGCACGGCGGAGCTGTCGACCGCGAACGAGGAATTGCGCCGCACGCAGGCCGAGCTGGTGCAGGCGGGCAAGCTGTCGGCGCTGGGGCAGATGTCGGCGGGGATCAGTCACGAGTTGAACCAGCCGCTGATGGCGATCTCGTCTTATGCCGAGAATGCCGAACTGCTGCTCGATCGCGGTCGGACCGAAGAAGCGGGTGAGACGCTGGGCAAGATCGGGGCGATGGCGCATCGCATGGCGCGCATCATCCGCAACCTGCGCGCATTCGCGCGGCAGGAAAGCGAACCCGCGACCCGCGTCGGGCTGGCGGCGGTGGTGGAAAGCGCGCTGGAGATGCTCGACGAACGACTGCGGCGCGCGGGCGTCACCGTGGACTGGCAGCGCCCCGACTTCCCCGCCATCGTGATGGGTGGCGAGGTGCGGCTGAGTCAGGTCGTCATCAACCTGATCTCGAACGCGATCGAGGCGATGGAAGGCCAGCCCGAGCGCCGCCTGACGATCCGCATGGCGCGCGCGGATGGCATGATCCGCCTGAGCCTGCGCGACACCGGGCCGGGCATTGCCGATCCGGACCGCATCTTCGATCCGTTCTACTCGACCAAGGAGGCGGGATCGGCGGAGGGGCTTGGCCTCGGCCTCTCGATCTCTTACGGGCTGGTGCAAGGGTTCGGCGGCACCCTGCGGGGCGAGAACGTGCCCGGCGGCGGCGCGCGTTTCACCATCGAGTTGCGCGAAGCCACGGCCCAACCCAAACCGATCGAGGTGGAGACATGATGCGCCGGGTTCTCTTTGTCGATGACGACCGCGCGGTGCGCGAGGCGCTGGGCCAGACGCTGGAACTGGCGGGGCTGAAGCCGACGCTCGCGGGCAGCTATATCGAGGCGAAGGACCATATCTCGACCGAGTTCGAAGGGATCGTGGTCACCGATATCCGCATGCCGGGCAAGGACGGGTTCGCGCTGCTGGACCTCGTGCAGAAGGCCGATGCGGAACTGCCCGTGGTCCTGCTGACCGGTGAGGCCGATGTGCCCATGGCGGTGCGTGCGATGGCGGCGGGCGCTTTCGATTTTCTGGAAAAACCCTGCACAGGGAAAGACTTGCTGGCCGTTGTTGAGAAGGCGCTGGAGACCCGCGCGCGGGTGATGGAGGCGCGGTTCTCGCGGGCTGCGGGCAAGCGCGGCGATGCGGCGGCGCGGATTTTGGTCGGTAGCTCTCCGGTGGCCGAGGGCTTGCGCGAAGCCGCCCGTCGCGCCGCGCGCTCGGGCGCCGAGGTGCTGATCACCGGCGCGCCGGGTGCGGGAAATTCTAAGCTCGCCGAGGTGATCCATCTGCTGTCCACCAATGCACGGCGTCCCTTCGTGAAGCTCGCGGCGGCGGGCCTCGACGTCGCGGCGCTGGAGGCAGGCTTCGCGCAGGCCGAGGGCGGCACGCTGTATCTCGACGAGGTGGCCGATCTGCCGCGCCCCGCACAGTTCGCGCTGATCGAATTGCTGGAGACGCGGCCCGCTACGCGCCTCATCGCGGGCACCTATCGCGACCTGCCGGGCGAGGCGCGGGCCGGGCGCTTCCACCCCGATCTCTACTGGCGGCTCGAGGCGTTGAAGGTGCGCATTCCCTCGCTGTCGGAGCGCCCCGAGGATATTCCCGCGCTCTTTCGCCATTACGTCGCTACTGCCTGCGAACAGGCCAATCTGCGCGCCCCCGAAATCCCGCCCGAGATGACCGCGCAGCTGATGGCGCGTGACTGGCCCGGCAACGCCCGCGCGCTGATGTCCGAGGCGATGCGCTTCGCGATGGGCCTTGAGGCGGGGGAGCCGCCCGAGGAGCTGGGCCTGTCCGAGCGTATGGCCGCCGTCGAGAAGTCGCTGCTGGCCGAGGCGCTGACCCGCGCGGGCGGCAATGCGACCGAAGCGGCATCCGCGCTGAAACTGCCGCGCAAAACCTTCTACGACAAGCTCGCGCGCCACGGGCTGCGCCCCGAGGAGTATCGCGACTAGCGGCGGGCGAGGATTCGCACGACGCCGCATCTATCTGTGCGGGATTTCGCACACACCTCCGCGCGTCCTAATGAAGCGTTCCTCCTAAGATCCTGATTTCGAACAGATAATGACTTTTTCACAAGAGTTTCACGAAACAGTTGATCGGATCTCTCGGCGGCTTTCTGCTGACCCCAATGCCGGGGAGGACCGGCGTGACATGAATTCCGGGAGGACATTATGAAGAAATTTACCGCCGCCGTTTCGGCGCTCGCCCTCATGGCTTCGGCTTCGGTCGCAATGGCCGATCCGACGGGCTGCGACGAAGGCGAGATGGTCATCAAGTTCAGCCACGTCACCAATACCGACAAGCACCCGAAAGGGATCGCGGCTGCGCTGTTCGCCAAGCGCGTGAACGAAGAGATGGACGGCAAGGCCTGCGTCGAGGTCTACCCGAACTCGACCCTCTACAACGATGACCAGGTGCTCGAGGCGATGCTGCAGGGCGACGTGCAGATGGCCGCGCCGAGCCTCTCGAAATTCGAGACCTTCACCAAAAAATACCGCATCTTCGATCTGCCCTTCATGTTCAAGAACATGGACGCCGTAGACGAATTCCAGAATTCCGACATCGGTCAGAATATGAAAGAGGCGATGGTGCGTCGTGGTCTGCTGGGCCTCGACTTCTGGCATAACGGCCTCAAGCAGTTTTCGGCCAACAAGCCGCTGCTCGTGCCGGGCGACGCCAAGGGTCTGAAGTTCCGCGTGCAGCCCTCCGACGTGCTGATCGCGCAGATGGAAGCGCTCGACGCGTCGCCGCAGCCGATGGCCTTCTCGGAAGTCTATGGCGCGCTGCAGACCGGCGTTGTCGACGGGCAGGAAAACACCTGGTCGAACATCTACGGTCAGAAGTTCTACGAAGTTCAGGACGGTATCACCGAGACCAACCACGGCCTGCTCGACTACATGGTCGTGACCTCGGTCGACTGGTGGGACAGCCTCGACCCGGCAATGCGCGACCAGATCAAGTCGATCCTCGACGGGGTCACCAAAGAGCGTAACGCCGCGATCAATCAGGTGAACGAAGAGAACCGTCAGGCGATCCTCGATGCCGGTGCGACCATCCGCGAACTGACGCCCGAGCAGCGCCAGCAATGGGTCGATGCGATGAAGCCGGTCTGGGACCAGTTCAAGGATGACGTCGGTCAGGAAAACATCGACGCAGCGCAGGCGATCAACGCCAAGCACTGATCCGAACGGACGGGCGACGACCCCCACTCGTTGCCCGATCTCACGGCGCGCGCGGCCCCCCACATATCCGCGCGCGCCACTTTCAACTCTCGACCTCAGACCGGAGTGAGCCATGAGCCAGCGCTATGAGCCGCGCAACGGGTTTTCGCGGGCGATCCATCATCTGGAGGAGACGCTGATTGCGTTGATCCTCGGCACGATGACCGTGATCACCTTCGTCAATGTCGTGCTGCGCTACGTCTTCAACTCCTCGCTGATCTGGGGGCTGGAGACGACGTTGATCCTCTTCGCCTGGCTGGTTCTGCTGGGCATGAGCTACGCGGTGAAAGTGACCGCGCATCTCGGCGTCGACGCGATCATCAACATGCTGCGCCCAGGGCCGCGTAAGGCCATGAGCCTCGTCGCGGCGGGCCTGTGCATTCTCTACGCGGTGCTGCTGCTGAAAGGCGCATGGGATTACTGGGCCCCCTTCGCGGGCTTCGATCAGACCTCGGGCCGCTGGTTCCCGACGGGCTTTCAGGACACCCGCGATCGCGCCTTCTACGAGACCGATCAGGTGCCGATCGCGCATTGGCTCGCCGTCTGGCTGGGGGATCGGTTCAACATGGGCGAGGCCTATGACAAACTGCCGCGCTTCATCCCTTACCTGATCCTGCCGATCGGCGTGACGCTTCTGCTGATCCGCTTCGTGCAGGCGGCAATCGGGGTCGCCGTGGGCAGCCGCGCGGCGCTGATCGTGAGCCACGAAGCCGAAGACCAAGTGGCCGACGTGGCCCATATCAACAAGGGTGACTGAGGCATGGATATCCTGTTCCTTTTCGTGATGGTGATCGGCTTCATGCTGATCGGCGTGCCGATCGCGGTCTCTCTGGGTCTCGCGTCGACGCTGTTCCTGCTGATCTTCTCGGACGCCTCGCTCGCCTCCATCGCCCAGTCGCTCTACGACGCGATGGACAACCACGCGACGCTGCTGGCGATCCCGTTCTTCATCCTCGCCTCGAGCTTCATGTCGACGGGCGGGGTGGCGCAGCGCATCATCCGCTTCGCCATCGCCGTGGTGGGCCACCTGCCGGGCGGTCTGGCCATCGCGGGCGTCTTCGCCTGTATGCTGTTCGCCGCGCTTTCGGGCTCGTCGCCCGCGACCGTGGTCGCCATCGGCTCCATCGTCATCGCGGCGATGCGGCAGGTGGGCTACTCGAAGGATTTCGCCGCTGGCGTGATCTGTAACGCGGGCACGCTCGGCATCCTGATCCCGCCGTCGATCGTGATGGTGGTCTATGCTTCGGCGACCGACGTATCGGTGGGCCGGATGTTCCTCGCGGGCGTCATTCCGGGCCTTCTGGCGGGCGTGATGCTGATGGCCACGATCCTGTTCTTCGCGATCAAGCGCAACCTGCCGAAAGGCGAGTGGCAAGGCTGGGGCGAAGTCGCCGCAAGCTTCGTCGACGCGTTCTGGGGCCTGATGCTGATCGCGATCATCATGGTCGGCCTCTACGGCATTCCCGGCATCACCGGCGGCATCTTCACCCCCACCGAGGCCGCTGCCGTCGCCGCCGTCTATGCGTGGTTCGTCGCGAACTTCATCTATCGCGACATGGGCCCGCTCGACGAGGGCGAGCAGAAAACCTCGCTTCTGAAGAAGCCGCAGGCGATCTTCACCGCGATCTGGCACAGGGGCACGCGCGATACGCTGTTCGAGGCGGGCAAGCTGACCATCACGCTGATGTTCATCATCGCCAATGCGCTGATCCTGAAGCACGTCCTGACCGACGAGCAGATCCCGCAGAAGATCACCGAGGCCTTGCTTGGTGCGGGTCTGGGCAAGATCATGTTCCTCGTGATCGTCAACATCATCCTGCTGATCGGCGGCCAGTTCATGGAACCCTCGGGCCTGATCCTGATCGTCGCGCCGCTGGTCTTCCCGATCGCGATCGAGCTGGGCGTCGATCCGATCCATCTCGGCATCATTATGGTGGTGAACATGGAGATCGGGATGATCACGCCACCGGTGGGGCTAAACCTGTTCGTGACTTCCGGGGTGGCGGGGATGCCGATCATGCGGGTCGTGAAAGCGGCCGCGCCCTTCCTCGCCGTGCTCTTCGTCTTCCTGATCCTGGTCACCTATGTGCCATTCCTGTCGACTTGGCTGCCGACGATGGCGATGGGGCCGGAGACGGTCGTGAAATAAACCGCGCGGGGCAGGGGCCGACCCGGCCCGATTGCCCCGCCATTCTGACCTGGCGCGCCCGTGGCACTCCCACGCGGCGCGCTTTTCTATGAGGGTAGGTCTAGGGGGGCTCTGCCCCCCGCGCTGCGCGCGCCCCCCGGGATATTTCCGCCAAGCCGAAAGAATATCCCGTGTTTTCGGCTTGGTCGAAATATCCCGGGGTGAATTCGCGGATGCGAAGAGGGGCAGCGCCCCTGTTGCCCGCCTCGCCGCATGTACCGGCGCAAAATAAAAGGGCGACCCGATCGGCCGCCCCTCCTGCTCTGGCTATCGCCTGATTTTATTTCTGTTCCGACCCCGTCGGCGCCGGCGCTGCGGCGGCGGTCTCGGAGGCCGGGGGCGCGAGTTTCCGCGTGCCCTGACCAGTTTGCAGCGGGTCGTCCTGACGCTGCACCGAACCTTCGAAATGCGCACCGCTTTCGATGGCGATGGTCTTGTGGATGATGTCGCCTTCGACGCGCGCGGTCGAGGTCAGGCGCACCTTCAGGCCGCGCACACGGCCCACGACGCGGCCGTTGACCACGACGTCGTCCGCCATGATCTCACCCTTGATCGTGGCGCTTTCGCCGACGGTCAGCAGATGGGCGCGGATGTCGCCTTCGACGGTGCCTTCGATCTGGATGTCGCCGGTCGTCTTGACGTTGCCGGTGATGGTCAGATCCGAGGAGAGAACCGAGGGTGCGGGCTTCGAGCGCGGCGCGGCGCTCGGCGTGTAGTCGCTCGAGCTGGACGTCGGGCGGCTCGGAGTGGTCGAGCTCTCACCGGTTTTGGGCTTGTCGCCGTCGGCCTTGGGGCCCGGTTCATGGATTTTCGATTTAGAAAACATTCTTACCAGCCTTGATGAAGGTCATCGGGTTAATTGGCTTGCCTCCGAGCCGGATCTCGTAGTGCAGATGCGGTCCCGTGGAGTGTCCGGTATTGCCCATATCAGCAATCCACTCGCCTTGCGACACTTTTTGCCCGACTTTCACGTGGAATTTGTTGAGGTGGCCGTAGCGGGTGGTGATGCCGAACTCGTGGCGGATCTTGACGATATTGCCGTAGCCACGCTCGTGCTCGGCGGCGATCACGACGCCATCGGCAGGAGCATAGACCTTGGTGCCGATCGGGGCGGCCATATCGACGCCCTCATGCATCCGGCCCCAGCGCCAGCCGAAGGGCGACGAGAAGCGGAAATGCGCCTTCACGGGCATCGAGAAGGGCAGCTTGTCGACGGCGATGCGATACATGTTCATCTCGTCGAGCTTGCGCAGGATGTTCTCGGCGCGCGCGGTGTCGCCATCGAGATCGGCCGTGCCCTTGGTCGAGAGCGAGATCGGCGAGAGCGGCCCGCCGGTGCCCGAATAGCCCCGTTTGATTTCCTTGAGGACGTGATCGGGGTCCATGCCGGCCTGTTTGAAGACCTTGTCGAGCGGCTCCATCGAGATTTTCACCGCCCCTTCGAGCGTGGTGAAGATTTCGTCGTTGCGCTGTTCGAGGAGACGCTTCTGCAGGGCGATCTTGTCCATCTGCAGCTGCGCGGTCTTGGCATCGGCATTCGCCGTGTCGCGTTCCTTCGCGGTCTCGCCGAGCGCGGTGGACAGCATATCGACCGTCTTTTCCATGTCCTCGGCGCGGGCGATCGGCGTCGGACCCGCGTCTGGGCCTTTGCCCTCGGCCTTGGCCAACGCGAGCCGGGCGGTGTCGCGCTCGTCCATGGTGCGGCGCAGGGTGGCCTGGATCACGCCGATCCCGGTTTCCAGCTCGCGCTTGCGCTCTTCCGAGGCGAGCAGCGTGGATTGCATCTTCGAGACCTGCTCGAGGGCGGTCTGGAAACGGTCCTGTGCGGCAAGGGCTTCGGCGGCGCGGGCGTCGCGCTCTTGCGAGAGCGCGTCGAGGCGACGCTCGAAGGCGAGTTTCGCAACCTTGTCGTTCTGCTCGGCCCCGCCGGAGGAAATCCCGTCGATGAAGAGCATCGAGGTTGCGGCCATCGACCACACGAACACGCCTGCGCCGATCGCCAGTACACTCGCTTGGGTGAGGGGGCGCAGTCGGACGAACCGCGTGGCGCTGTCTGATTTCAGAAACAGCCGCTGTTCGGGCAGGATGCGCTCGAGACGGGTGTTCAGGCGGTCGAGAATGCGTCTAGGCAAGCCGGTCGGTCCTGTGTTTGTTGCGGATCAAGCGCGGCCACGGGGCCGCACGTCACTTGCGGCGGCGCACCCGTCCTGCTTGTGGATAAGTCCTCCGCCCTTGAGCAATGGGATTACCAAGGGGGGCAGGTCCGGGCAACCTCTTTCCCCCTCGCATTTGGTCACGGTTCCCTCGCGCGCGCGGTATGAGCGGTTTTCTGCCCAAAAGGGAGGGTGGCCCGGCGGTTTCGTCCCAGCTGGTCATCTGGGCGTCACGTTGGTGTGATCCGCACTTGCCGATGGGCGCGCGCCGCACGACGCCCCCGCGGCGCGAAATCTGTCGCCCGCCGGGGTGCCATGCGGGGCGCTGCGCCCGAGGGGCGGCTCAGCCCAGGTCGCGGGCGGCTTCGAGCACCTCTTCGGCGTGGCCTTTGACTTTCACTTTCGGCCAAACCCGCGCGACGTTGCCGTCCGCGCCGATCAGGAAAGTCGCGCGAACAATGCCCCAGAAGGTTTTGCCATACATCGATTTTTCGGCCCAGACGCCATAGCTTTCGCAGGTCTCGCCACCATCATCCGAGGCGAGATAGATGCCCAGATCATGCTTGGCGCAGAAATTCTCGTGCTTCTTCAGGCTGTCTTTCGAAATGCCGATGACGACGACGCCGGCCTCGGCGAAATCCGGGGCGAGCCGGGTGAAATCGAGCGCCTCGGTGGTGCAGCCGGGCGTGTTGTCCTTGGGGTAGAAATACAGCACGACCCGACGGCCGGCAAAGGCCGACAGTGTCAGATTGCCGTCTTCCGTGATCGGATTTCCGAGCGTTTCGAAGCTCTTGCCGCCCGTAGCGGGAAGGGTGAACTCCGGCGCTTTTTCGCCTGTCTCGATCATTGGGGAACCTCCTTGCAGTTTCGGGGCTTACTTTCCACGCCCGGTTGCGCGAGACTTAACCACGAGGCAGGAGACCCGGGCAAGACCGCGCGCGGTGGGCCCGGCATAAGAGACGGGGTCGGCACGCGCCGCCGCCGAGGGAGAAAAAGCCCCGATCCAAAGGGCGCAAGACGAACGGTATGGAGAGACAGCGTCCCGATAGTCGCGAAACGTCCGGCACGCCCGAGAGGGCGAGCGATGCGTCGTTGAGCGATGCCGAGACGCCCAAATCCGAAGCCGAGACCCAGCCCGGGACAGAGACGCCGGTGAGCCGTGGCCGCCGTGCCCGCACCGGTCTGCTTCTTGTTCTCAGCTTCCTGTTTCTTGGGGGCGTGGCTGCCGGCGCCTTTCTTGTCATCACGCATCGCGCGGTCGCCGTGCCGCAATGGATCGTCGCGCGCATCGAGACCCGCGCAAATGACGCCTTGCAAGGCCAGATGCGGGTCCGGCTGTCCGGCGGGATCGATCTTTACATCGACGACGGCATCCGCCCCCGGATCCGACTGAACACGGTGCGGCTGGAGCGGCCCTCGGGTCTGCCGATCGCGGTCCTGCCGGAATTGCGCATGACGCTCTGGGCGGAGCCTTTGCTGCGCGGGCGGATAGAGCCGCGCTCGTTTCGGCTGCGCGGGGCGAGCCTGTCGCTGCATCGTCTGCCCGACGGCAATCTGGATCTCGATTTCGGTGGCGGCAATCGCTTCGCCAATATCGACTTGAACAACGCTTCCGATCTCATTGAGACCTTTGAAAAAACTCTTGAGGTTCCGGCGCTGTCCCGGCTGCAGCAGATCAGCGCGGAAGACCTGCAAATCCGGCTGATGGACGAGCGGCTCGACCGGCTCTGGAAGGTCACCGATGGCCGCTTCAAGCTGACTCAAAGCGACAGTGAAATCTCGGTCGCGCTGGGGTTCGATCTGGGCAGCGGGCAGACGAAACCGGCGCAGGTCGCGCTGTCGATGACCACGCAGAAAGCCAGCCGTGAAGCCAGTTTCGGGGCCGCGGTGACTGCGCTTCCGGCGCGCGATCTGGCGGTTCAGGCCCCGGCGCTCGCGGCGCTCGGCGTGCTCGATGCGCCGATCTCAGGGGCACTGCGTTCGGGGCTCAACGACAAGGGCGAGCTGACCGGGATGAACGCGATGCTCGAGATCGGGCGCGGCGCGATCCGGCCCAATGAGGGCGTGAACCCGATCCCGATCGAGAACGGCAAGCTTTATCTCAACTACGATCCGAAACGGCAGCGCGTCGAGGTCTCGACGCTTTCGCTCAACAGCCGGGCGCTGCGCCTGAAAGCGGCGGGCCACACCTATCTGCGCGATCTCGAAGGCGGGGTGCCGCAGAAGATCGTCGGCCAGATCGCGATTTCTGATCTGCAGCTCGATCCGGCGGGCCTGTTCGAGAGCCCGGTGCAATTCGCACAAGGCGCGGTCGATTTCCGGCTGAACCTCGATCCGTTCCGCATCGATATCGGCCAGCTGGAACTCAACGACCAGGGCGACACGACGATCTCGGCGAGCGGCAAGGTCAGCGCGGAAAAGGACGGCTGGAAAGTCGCGCTCGATGCCGGGATCGACCAGATCGACCAGACCAAGCTGCTCGCGCTCTGGCCGCCGGCGGTCGTGCCGAAGACCCGCGAATGGCTTGAGAAGAACGTGACCACGGGCCAGTTGCGCAATGCCCGCGTGGCGCTGCGGCTGGTGCCGGGCGCGCAGCCTAAACTGGCGCTCGGCTATGAGTTCCGAGGCGCGGATGTGCGGATCATCAAGACCCTGCCGCCCGTGCAGCAGGGCCGAGGTTTTGCCACGATCATCGACACGCGGCAGGCGCTCAAGGTCGAGGAGGGGCATGTGACCGCGCCGTCGGGCGGGCGCATCGAGGTGACGGGCTCGTCGCTCATCGTGCCCGATATCCGCATCAAGCCCGCTCCGGCGAAGGTCACGCTGATGACGCGCTCGCCGATCCCGGCGGCCCTGTCGCTGCTCGATCAGCCGCCATTCGAATTCCTCAGCAAGGCGGGCATGAGCACCGATGTGGCGCAGGGCTGGGCCGAGGCGCGCTCGGTGATCCGCTTGCCGCTGAAGCCCAATGTGCCGCAGGATGAGATCGATTTCGACGTGACCGCCCGGCTGACCGAGGTGAAAAGCGACACGCTGGTTCCCGACCGGTCGCTGCGGTCCGATTTGTTGACGCTGAAGGCCGATCCCCAAGGGATGACGATCTCGGGCAAGGGCACTCTGTCCGGTGTCGGGTTCGATGCCGCCTGGACGCAGAAATTCGGGCCCGAGAACAAGGGGCGTTCTGAGGTCGCGGGCACGGTCGATGTCAGCCCCGATGGGCTCGAACGGCTGGGGATCGCGCTGCCCAACGGCATGGTGCGCGGTTCGGGTAAGGGCCGTATCGCGCTTGATTTGCGCAAGGATCAACCGACGCGGTTCACCTTCGCGAGCGCGTTGCAGGGGATCCGCCTGTCGATCCCGGAAATCGGCTGGAGCAAAGCGCCGGGCAGTGCGGGCGATCTGAAAATGTCCGGCACGCTTGGCGCTCCGCCGCAGGTCGACAGCCTGTCGCTGAGTGCTGCGGGGCTGAAGACGCAGGGCGACATCACCTTGAACAAGGGCGGCGGGCTGAACCGGGCGCGGTTCTCGAGCCTGAGCGTCGGCAACTGGTTCTCCGGCAGCGTCGATCTGATCGGTCAGGGCAAGGCGCGCCCGCCGAAAGTGAATGTCACCTCGGGCAGGCTGGACCTCGCTAAGGCGGATTTGGGCGGTGGTGCGGGTGCTAGCGCGGGCGGTGCCGGCACGGCGATCAGCGCGTCGCTCGACCGGGTGCAGATCACGGATGGCATCGCGCTGACGGGCTTCCGGGGCGATTTCAACACGCGGGGCGGTCTCTCGGGCCGGTTCCAGGGGCAGTTGAACGGCAGCGCGCCGATCGACGGCACGGTGATCCCGGCGGCAGGCGGGCGCGTCTCGGTGCGCGCGCAAACCCGCGACGCAGGCCGCGCGCTGGCGGCGACCGGGATCTTCACCAAGGCCCGCGGCGGGCAGGGCGCGCTGGTGCTGACGCCACTGGGACAGAAAAGCTATGACGGCAAGCTCACGGTCGCAAACCTGCGGGTGAAGGACGCGCCGGTTCTGGCCTCGCTCCTGTCGGCGGCCTCGGGCGTCGGTCTGCTGGAGCAGCTCAGCGGCGATGCCATCCTGTTCAGCTCGGTCGATGGAGCCTTCCGCTTGACGCCCAACGGGGTGAGTGTCACACGGGGCGCCGCCGTGGGGGCCTCTATGGGGGTGACGATGACGGGCAACTATTACCCGCAATCGAAGACACTGAACATGAAGGGCGTGATCTCGCCTTTCTATCTCGTGAACGGGATCGGTCAGGTCATCTCCAAGCAAGGCGAGGGGCTTTTCGGGTTCAACTACTCGCTGCGCGGAAGCTCCGATGCGCCGAAGGTTTCGATCAACCCGCTCTCGGTGCTCGCGCCGGGCGGTCTGCGCGAGTTGTTCCGGGCGGGGCCGCCCAAGGTGCTGAGCGAATAAGGCTGACGATGAAGCTAGACGATTTCGATTTCGAGCTCCCCGAGGGGCTGATTGCGACGCGGCCTGCGCGCCCGCGCGATGCGGCGCGGCTGCTGCTGGCCGAGGGCGATGCGATCCACGACCGCCATGTGCGCGATCTGATCGACATCTTCCGCCCCGGCGACCGGCTGGTGCTCAACAACACCAAGGTGATCCCGGCGCGGCTGGCAGGCACCCGGACCCGGCAAAGCGCGCAGGGCGAGGTGGTCGCGAAGGTCGAGGTGACGCTTCTGGAACCCGCACCGGGCGGCGAATGGTCGGCGCTGGCCAAGCCTTTGCGCAAGGTGAAGGAGGGCGAGGAGATCGTCTTCTCCGACGCGCTCTCGGCCAGGGTCGAGGCTATCGAGAACGGCCAGCTGCGGCTCAGCTTCAATCTGTCGGGCGAGGATTTCGACGCGGCGCTGGCCGAGGCGGGCGCGATGCCGCTGCCGCCCTATATCGCGGCGCTGCGTGCCCCCGATGACGAGGACAAGCGCGATTACCAGACCGTCTTCGCGCGCCATTCCGGCGCGGTCGCGGCTCCGACCGCCAGCCTGCATTTCACCCGCGAGCTGCTGGAGGCGTTGGCCGCCAAGGGCGTGGAGTTCACCGAAGTCACGCTCCATGTCGGCGCGGGCACCTTCCTGCCGGTGAAGGTCGAGGACGTCACCACCCACAAGATGCATGCCGAATGGGGCGAGGTGAGCGAACAGGCGGCGGCCGAGATCAACGCGACCAAACAGGCGGGCGGCCGCGTCATTCCCGTGGGCACCACCGCGCTGCGCCTGATCGAGAGCGCCGCGCGCGCCGAGGGTGGCGCGAAAGGCCATATCGTGCCTTTCCGCGACGCCACCGACATCTTCATCTATCCCGGCTTCGAGTTTCGCATCACCGATGCGCTGATGACGAATTTCCACCTGCCGAAATCGACGCTGCTGATGCTGGTCTCGGCTTTGATGGGCCAGGACCGTATACGCGAAATTTACGATCATGCGGTTAAGACGGGCTATCGTTTCTTCTCTTACGGCGATGCGTCGCTTCTAATTCCGTAGAGTCGCTTTCAGGGCTTGGAAATGTCTCCGCTGCGGACTAGATGCCGCGACACGACGCAATCCAAATCAGTCCCCGGGAGTCCAAGACATGTTGTTAGTGCTGCGCCAGACATGGCCGCTATTGCTGGGCATCATGCTCTTGATGGTCGGCAACGGGATGCAGGGCACGCTGCTTGGTATCCGCGGCAAGATCGAGGGTATCGACACTTTCTACATGTCGCTCGTCATGTCGGCCTATTTCGCGGGCTTCCTGTTCGGGTCGCGCATGGTGCCGGAGATGATCGCGCGCGTCGGTCACGTGCGGGTCTTCGCGGCGCTCGGCTCACTGATCTCGGCGATCCTCGTCCTTTATGCCGCCTTCCCGAACTGGCCCTCCTGGGTGGCGTTGCGCGTGCTGATCGGCTTCTCCTTCTCGGGCGTGTATATCACGGCGGAAAGCTGGCTGAACGCGGGCTCGACCAACGAGACGCGCGGGCAGGCGCTGTCGCTCTACATGATCATGCAGATGTTCGGCATCGTGACGGCGCAGGCGCTGCTGAACGTGGGCGATCCGGCGGGCTATCTCCTCTTCGTGATCCCCTCGGTGCTGGTGTCGCTGTCCTTCACGCCGATCCTGCTCGCGGCCTCGCCCGCACCCAGCTTCGAGACGATCCAGCGCATGACCTTCAAGCGGCTCTGGGAAGCCTCGCCGCTGGGTATGGTGGGGATCTTCCTGCTGGGCGGCATCATCTCGGCGATGTTCGGCATGGCCTCGGTCTGGGGCACCGCTGAAGGGCTCAACGTGAAGCAGATTTCGGCCTTCGTGGCGGCGATCTATGTGGGCGGCCTCTTCCTGCAATATCCGATTGGCTGGGCTTCGGATCGGATGGACCGGCGCCGCGTGATCATGGGCGCGGCGCTTGTAGGTGCGGTAGTGACCTTCGCGATCTTCGCGACGAACCCGCCCTTCTGGGTGCTGCTGATCGGGGCTGCGCTGATCGGCGGTGTGGCCAACCCGCTCTATTCGCTGCTGATCGCCTATACGAATGACTATCTCGATTATTCCGATATGGCGTCCGCTTCGGCGGGGCTGATGTTCATCAACGGGCTTGGTGCGGTGGCGGGGCCGCTGGTGACCGGTTGGCTCATGAGCGTCATGGGACCGGGCGGGTTTTTCCTCTATATCGGGGTGCTCTGTGCCGGGATCGCGGGCTATGCCGCGTGGCGGATGACGCGCCGCGAAGCGCCTTCGGCGGACGAGACCGGCTCCTACACGCTGCTTTCGCCGACGGCGACGGCGGTCGCGGTCGAGGCCCGTCTCGAAGTCGCTCAGGAGGAAGCGGAGGCGGAAGCCGAAGCGGAAGCCGAGGCCGAGGCGGAAGAGCCGTCCGAGGCCGACAAGCGCACCGAGACCACCGGCTGACGCAAGCCCCCTTTGCCTGCCCCTGCGCTTGCCCTACCATGATCTGAAGATCAGGCGGGGCAGGCACGGCAGGGGAGGGCCGTTACCATGGATCGCATCAACGAGATTATACGCTTCTGGCGTATCGAGGTCGGCGAGAAATACTGGTATCAGTCGAGCGAGCAGATCGACGCCGCGATCCGGCGTCGCTATGCGCCGCTCTGGCAGGTGGGCGCGCAAGGCGCGCTGAGCGAATGGGAGCGTAACGCCGAGGGCGCGCTGGCGCTTTTGTTGCTGCTCGATCAGTTCCCGCGCAACATGTTTCGCGAAGACCCGCGCGCCTTTCAGACCGACCCAATGGCGCGCCGCCATGCCGATCGCGCGATTGCCGAAGGGTTCGACCTGCAGATCGGCCCGCCGCTGCAGCAATTCTTCTACCTGCCTTTCATGCATTCCGAGGAACTTGCGGATCAGGATCGTGCTGTGTCGCTGTTCGCCGAGCGATGGCGCTCGGAGGATAACCTGCGCCATGCGCGCGCACATCGTTCAGTGATCGAACGGTTCGGGCGCTTCCCTTGGCGCAATTCCGCGCTAGATCGCGAAACGACGCCCGAGGAACAGGCATTTATGGAACAGGGCGGCTACTGCAAAGCGCTTGCGGATGCGGATGAGTTGAAGCTGTCCGTAAAATAGTTTAATGCCAAACCAGTTTCTGACCGGAGGGAAGACATGGCATCGAAAAGCTACGACATGATTGTGATCGGGGCAGGGCCGGGGGGCTATGTCAGCGCCATCCGGGGCGCACAGCTGGGCCTCAAGGTCGCGATCGTAGAGCGCGAGCATCTGGGCGGCATCTGCCTCAACTGGGGCTGTATCCCCACGAAGGCGCTGCTGCGCTCCGCCGAGGTGTTCCACCTGATGGAGCGCGCGAAGGATTTCGGCCTCAGCGCCGAGAAGTTCGGCTATGACCTGGACGCGGTGGTGAAACGCTCGCGCGGGGTGGCCAAGCAGCTCGCCTCCGGCGTCGGCCACCTTCTCAAGAAGAACAAGGTCGATGTCGTGATGGGCACCGCGAAACTTGCCGGCAAGGGCAAGGTTTCGGTGAAAACCGACAAGGGCACCGAGGAACTCACCGCCAAGAACATCGTGCTGGCCACCGGCGCGCGGGCACGTAACCTGCCGGGGCTCGAGGCCGACGGCAAGCGCGTCTGGTCCTACAAGCACGCGCTCAACCCGCCGCACGAGCCGAAGAAGCTGCTGGTCATCGGCTCTGGCGCGATCGGCATCGAATTTGCCAGCTTCTTCAACACGCTGGGCGCCGAGACGACCGTCGTCGAGGTGATGGATCGCGTCCTGCCCGTCGAAGACGAGGAAATCTCGAAATTCGCCAAGAAGCAGTTCGAGAAGCAGGGCATGACGATCCGCGAGAAGACCACCGTGACCAAGCTCGACCGCAAGGCCGACAAGGTCATCGCGACGCTCGACAAGGGTGGCAAGACCGAGACGCTGGAGGTCGATACCGTGATCTCCGCCGTGGGCATCGTCGGCAATGTCGAGGATCTGGGCCTTGAAGAGGCGGGCGTGAAGGTCGACCGCACCCATGTCGTGACCGACGAATACTGCCGCACCGGCGTCGACGGGCTCTATGCTATCGGCGATATCGCGGGCGCACCGTGGCTCGCGCACAAGGCGAGCCATGAGGGCGTGATGGTGGCCGAGCTGATCGCGGGCAAGCACGCCCATCCGGTCAAGCCGGGCTCGATCGCGGGCTGCACCTATTGCCAGCCGCAGGTCGCCTCGGTCGGCATGACCGAAGCGAAGGCGAAAGAGGCGGGCTACGACATCAAGGTCGGCCGCTTTCCCTTCATCGGCAACGGCAAGGCGATTGCCTTGGGCGAGAGCGAAGGTCTGGTGAAGACCGTGTTCGACGCGAAGACCGGCGAATTGCTGGGCGCGCATATGGTCGGCGCGGAAGTGACCGAGCTGATCCAGGGCTATGTCGTGGGTCGTCAGCTCGAGACCACCGAGGAAGACCTGATGAACACCGTCTTCCCGCACCCGACCCTGTCGGAGATGATGCACGAGTCGGTGCTCGACGCTTACGGGCGCGCGATCCACTTCTGATCGGATGTGCCGAGAAATACGAAAGGCCGGGGGAGACCCCGGCCTTTTTGTTTTGGTGGTAAGGGACGCGCCCGAGCCTCGGGTGGGCGCTGCGCGTCGCCTGTGGTCGGGCGGTTTATCCCGCAAGCCCGCAAGTCGGATGTGCCCGCGCGGCATCGCCAATGCGCCCTCCCGGGGGGAGGTCGGGCGCGGCCCGGGGCTGGTCGCCCCGTGCCGGTTATGACCAAGGCCCGTTCTTGCCCTTCCGCCGCACCTTCGGCATCGAGCGCGCGCCGCTCCAATCGCCCGCCTCAGGCGCGGGAGCTGCGCGCTCACGACGCTCACCCGTACCGCCTACCATCTGGCGTAGGGCGGCCACGCGGTTCTCGGTCGAGGGGTGGGTGGCGAACAGGTTATCCGCGCCATGCCCGCTCAGCGGGTTGATGATGAACATATGCGCGGTCGCGGGATTGCGCTCGGCGGCGACATTCTCGACCCGGCGCGCGCCCGCCTCGATCCGCTGCAGCGCCGAGGCGAGCCAGAGCGGATTGCCACAGATCGCAGCGCCTTCCTTGTCGGCCGCATATTCGCGGGTGCGCGAGATCGCCATCTGCACCAGCGCCGCCGCCATCGGGGCGAGGAACATCATCGCCAGCGTCCCCATGATCCCCATCCGCTCGCGCGAGCCGCCGAAGAACAGGGCGAAATTCGCCAGCATCGAGATCGCACCGGCGAAGCTCGCTGTAACCGTCATGATCGCGGTGTCGCGGTGCTTGATATGGGCCAGCTCGTGGGCGATCACGCCCGACAGCTCCTCGCGCGACAGGCTCTGCATCAACCCGGCGGTCACCGCCACGGCGGCGTTCTCGGGGTTGCGGCCGGTGGCGAACGCGTTGGGCTGCGGCGTGTCGATCAGGTAGACGGCGGGCATCGGCAGATCGGCATTCTTCGCCAGTTGGCCCACCAGCGCATTCAGCCCCGCGCGGTCGCCCGGCGCCACCAGATGCGCGTTATGCATCCGCAGCACCATCTTGTCCGAATTCCACCACGAAAAGACATTCATCCCGGCGGCGAAGATCAGCGCGATCACCATGCCGGTCGCGCCCCCCATCAGGTAGCCCAACCCCATGAACAGCGCCGTCATCGCCGCCATCAGCATCGCAGTCTTGGCATATCCCATCGTGATCATCTCCACGCGAAAACAACTGGTCTCGATATAGGCACGCGCCGCGCCCGCGCAATTCCGCGGGGCGCGCAAAACAAAAGGGGCCCCGGCGGGACCCCTTCAAAATAATGCGATGCAGCGCGCGATCAGCGTTCGATCTCGCCACCACCAGCGTGCCAGTCATGCAGGCCGCCGATGTTGTAGACATGCTCGTAGCCCAGTTGGGCGAGCATCTGCGCCGCACCTGCCGAACGCGCGCCCGAGGCGCAATAGAGGGCGACCGGCTTCGCGGTGTCCAGCTCGGGATGCTTTTCGGGGCTCGAAGGATCGGCCTTCATGCGGATGGTCGCGAGCGGGATATGCAGCGCGCCCTTGGCCTTGCCCGAGCTTTTGACTTCCATGCCCTCGCGCACGTCGACGACGGTCAGCTCGCCGGCTTTCGCCTTGGCAACGGCGTCTTTTGCCGAGATTTTTTCCACGCGGCCACCGCCGGACGGACGAAGGAAGTTCAGCATCTCAATACCTCTTGCGTTCGCTGGACCCGAAAGATCCGTTTCCCGCCTCATGTGGCAAATGCCGGGAGGCTTTCAAGAGTATTAGCGCGGAACGGGGTGAAAATACATTCAAGAAATGGAATTTAAAGCCGATCTGCCACGATTTTGATCGTGCTGCGAGGCGGGCGGGCGGCGCGCGGATTGCGGCCCGCATGCGCGCAGTGCAGAAAGTTCACATTTCGTTCGCAGATTTGGATTGGAGACTCGCGCGGAAACACCTATCTAGGGCTGGTGATAAAGGGGGCGTGGATGGCTGAACTGAAGTTCATCGAAGTGCGCGGCGCGCGCGAGCACAATCTCAAGGGCGTGGATGTCGATATTCCGCGCGACCAGTTTGTGGTGATCACGGGGCTTTCGGGCTCCGGGAAATCCTCGCTGGCGTTCGATACGATCTATGCCGAAGGGCAGCGCCGCTATGTCGAAAGTCTGAGCGCCTATGCGCGCCAGTTCCTCGACATGATGGGCAAACCCGATGTCGATCACATCTCGGGCCTGTCGCCCGCGATCTCGATCGAGCAGAAGACCACGTCGAAGAACCCGCGCTCCACCGTCGGCACCGTGACCGAAATCTACGACTACCTGCGTCTGCTCTACGCCCGCGCGGGCACGCCCTATTCGCCTGCCACCGGCGAGCCGATCGAGGCGCAGCAGGTGCAGGACATGGTCGATATCGTGATGCAGATGGAGGAGGGCACGCGCGGCTATCTGCTCGCCCCGATCGTGCGCGACCGCAAAGGCGAATATCGCAAGGAATTCATCGAACTGCGCAAGCAGGGTTTCCAGCGCGTGAAGGTCAATGGCGAGTTCTATGAACTGGAAGAGCCGCCGACGCTCGACAAGAAATTCCGCCATAACATCGACGTGGTCGTGGACCGCGTCGTCGTGCGCGAGGGGATGGAGACGCGGCTGGCAGACAGCTTCCGCACCGCGCTCGACCTCGCCGACGGCATCGCGATCTTCGAGAGCGCGCCCCGCGAAGGCGAGGGCGATCCCGAACGCACGACGTTTTCGGAGAACTTCGCCTGTCCGGTCTCGGGTTTCACCATCCCCGAGATCGAGCCGCGCCTGTTCTCGTTCAACGCGCCGTTCGGGGCCTGTCCGGTCTGTGACGGCCTCGGCGTCGAGCTGTTCTTCGACGAGCGCCTGATGGTGCCCGATGTGACGCTCTCGGTGCAGGGCGGGGCGCTGGCGCCGTGGGCGCGGACCAAGTCTCCCTATTACACCCAGACGATCGAGGCGCTGTCGAAACATTACGGCTTCGATCCGAAGAAGCCGTGGAAGGACCTGCCGGAGAATGTGCAGGAGTTGTTCCTGCGCGGTTCGGGCGATCAGGAGATCAAGTTCCGCTTCGACGAGGGCGGCCGCGTCTACGAGGTCAGCCGCACCTTCGAGGGGATCATCCCCAATATGGAGCGCCGCTACCGCGAGACCGACTCCGCCTGGTCGCGCGAAGAGATGGAGCGCTATCAGAACAATCGCCCCTGTCACGCCTGTGGCGGCTATCGCCTGCGGCCCGAAGCGCTCGCCGTGAAGATCGGCGGCAAGCACGTGGGCCACATCGTCGAGATGTCGATCAAGGAGGCCCATGACTGGGTCGCCACCGTGCCGGGCAGCCTGTCGAACCAGAAGAACGAGATCGCGACGGCCATCCTCAAGGAAATCCGCGAGCGCCTCGGCTTCCTCGTGAATGTGGGCCTCGATTACCTGACGATGAGCCGCGCGGCGGGGACGCTGTCGGGCGGCGAGAGCCAGCGGATCCGACTGGCGTCGCAGATCGGCTCGGGGCTGACGGGCGTGCTCTATGTGCTCGACGAGCCCTCGATCGGCCTGCACCAACGCGACAATGACCGGCTGCTGCAAACGCTGAAAAACCTGCGCGATCAGGGCAATACCGTGATTGTGGTCGAGCATGACGAGGATGCGATCCGCCATGCCGATTACGTTTTCGATATCGGCCCCGGCGCGGGCGTCCATGGCGGTCAGGTCATCGCGCGCGGCACGCCCGACGAGATCGCCGCCGATGCGGCCTCGCTGACGGGGCAATATCTGTCCGGCAAGCGCGAGATCGCGGTGCCGACGGAGCGGCGCAAGGGCAACAAGAAGAAGCTCAAGGTGGTCGGCGCGACGGGGAATAACCTCAAGAACGTCACGGCCGAGTTCCCGCTGGGCAAGTTCGTCTGCGTCACTGGTGTGTCGGGCGGGGGCAAGTCCACGCTTACCATCGAGACGCTGTTCAAGACCGCCTCGATGCGGCTCAACGGCGCGCGTCAGACGCCCGCGCCCTGCGACACGATCAAGGGGCTGGAGCATCTCGACAAGGTCATCGACATCGACCAGCGCCCCATTGGACGCACGCCGCGCTCGAACCCGGCGACCTATACCGGGGCCTTCACCCCGATCCGCGACTGGTTCGCCGGTCTGCCCGAGGCGAAGGCGCGTGGCTACAAGCCGGGGCGCTTCTCGTTCAACGTGAAGGGCGGGCGCTGCGAGGCCTGTCAGGGCGATGGTGTCATCAAGATCGAGATGCACTTCCTGCCCGACGTCTATGTCGAATGTGAGACCTGCAAGGGCAAGCGCTACAACCGCGAGACGCTCGAGATCCAGTACAAGGGCAAGTCCATCGCGGATGTGCTCGACATGACGGTCGAGGACGCGCAGGAGTTCTTCAAGGCGGTGCCTTCGATCCGCGAGAAGATGGATGCGCTGATGGAGGTGGGCCTTGGCTATATCAAGGTCGGCCAGCAGGCCACGACCCTGTCGGGCGGCGAGGCGCAGCGGGTGAAGCTGTCCAAGGAACTGTCGAAACGCGCCACAGGTCGCACTTTGTACATTCTGGACGAGCCGACGACCGGTCTGCACTTCGAAGATGTTCGAAAACTGCTAGAGGTGCTGCACAGTCTCGTGGAGCAGGGCAACACGGTCGTGGTGATCGAGCACAATCTCGACGTCATCAAGACTGCCGATCATATCATCGATATCGGTCCCGAGGGCGGCGATGGCGGCGGTGAGATCGTGGCGGTCGGTACCCCCGAGCAGGTGGCCGAAAACCCGCGCAGCCATACCGGCCATTACCTCGCGCAGATGCTGGGAGTGAAGGTCGCGGCGGAGTGATCCGCCGCGCCGATGACTTTGACCGTAACCGCGGGCTCAGCGCTGCGCGGTGCGCCCGATGACTTCCATGACCTTGTGGTCTTCCGCACCCACTTTGTAGATCACGCCGCGTACTCTGTAGTAGCGCCAGGCGCCCGTCACGATCGGCAGGTCGTAGCGGCGCAGGTTCAGGATCATCGAGTGCTGATAGACCGGGAAGTCGTCGCCCACGCTGAAGTCGGGCTCCATCTGGCCTTGCAGCACCCAGCGCGCCGTTCCGTTGGTCGTGGCGACCTTGCAGAACGTGTCCCCCGTCGTGAGCGTCTTGCACTCCGGCGCGGCTTTTGCAGCGGTCTTGGTCTCGGCTGTGGCACTGCCCATGTCGATCTTGCCGCCGCGCATCACTTGGACCCCTTGCGCCGATCCTTCGGCGGAGGCGAGGGCGGGCAGGGCGCAGAACAGCGCGATCAGGGCGAGCGGGCGTGTCACGATCCTCATCACGAAAGCCTAGCCACGCAGATACCATCGGGCAATGAAATTGAGAATCGGCGCATGTTTCTGTCCTCCAAGCTTTTGAGGACAAGAAAAAACGGGCGGAGTGGTTCCGCCCGTTCGTAACTTTCCGTCTGGACTGTGGCTCAGAAGCCGACGACGTCCGAAGCTTTGCCGATCTGGGCGATCACTTCGCCGTTCTCGGGGCTGACTTCATAGATGTAGCCAAACGAGCGCCAGTAGGTCGCGTCAGCCTTCAGGCCGAATGCGTCGGGCTGACGGAGGCGAACGTGGCTCTCGGTGATTTGCTGGCCAACCTGCCACAGAAGGTCGTTACGAACCGAGGGCTTTTCAGCATTTGCCTGGTTTGCGACCGAGACGCTCGAAGCGAGTTTCGAACCTGCGGCGCTCATCGGACCATCTGCGAGAGCTGCCATCGGGGTAAGGGCTGCACCGATCACCGCGATCAGCGCGATACGGGGAAGATAAGTCATGCGCGTTTCCTTTCGTCTTGGTGGACCAAATGCCGCATTGCGGCGAAAAGGTCCATTGCAGATTCCGCATTACCGCTATGCACGCGTTTGTGTGCGATTGTGTGCCGGCGGTTTTGCTAGGGCGCTGAAAATGCTTAAATAAATTCTAATGGTGGTTTCAGAAAATATGAAAGACCCGCGCAAACACGCGCGGGTCTTCACTTTTCGTAACGTCATTTTGAACGTCGTTTCTGCGTTTGCGCGGTCAGTTCCCGAGGATCGAACGCGCGAGTCCGATCAATGCGAGCACCTCGCCGGTCTGACGGTCGACCTGATAGACGTATCCGTTCGAACGCCAGTAGGTCCGATTGTCGTTTAACCCGTAGCGATTCGGGTCGCGGATCAGGACGTAGTCACCAATGATCCGGTCGCCGCGACGCCAGCGGTGGTCGGCGTCCCGCCATGCGTCATCACGCTCGTCGTCATGGCGATAGCTCTTCTTGGCGAGGCCCGGCGGGCGGCAGCCATTGTTCTTCTTGGCCAGCCCCGGCGGGCAGCCCTTGTAATTGCGCTCCGCGTGGCCGCGGTCGTTTTTCCACTTGCCGTGGCCATGCCCGTCGGCAAGAGCCGCACCGGGCAGAAGGCTCGCCCCGAGGGCGGCGGCGAGGGTAAGCTGGGTCAGGCGTTTCATGTGACCTCTCCTTTCCATAAGCGCCTCAGGGCGCATCTCGGGACATAAATGACCATACCTGCCGAACCGTTCCATTGCGGAATCGTACCATACCTTCTCACAAGCAAGACCCCGCCGAAGACACACGGTCCTTCGGCGGGGTCCGGCTCGCCCGAGGGCGAACTTAGGTCGTAGGGGTTACTTCTTGCAGGTATTGACACCCAGCATCGAATAAAGCGGGCAGGTGCCCAGCAACCCGGTCGCAAGCGGGATCAACCCGATCCAGTACAGCCAGTGATAGGGGCTGGGTGGGGTGACGAAGAAGCCGATGATCAGGGCCAGCCCGATCACGATGCGCAGAGTGCGGTCGATGCCGCCGACATTGTTTTTGAACATGCAAAGCCCTTTCGGTGGCGCAGTTTCCTTTGATCTTGATACTGTTACGCAAGCTCAAGCGGCAAGGATTAACTGCGGGAGGCGCGGTGACGCGCCCCCGCTCAGCTGCGCGAGCGCTTTTCGAACCGCGGCAGCATGGCCGAGAAATCGCGCCCCTTGCCGCCTTCGGCCTCCACGAAAGCCGCGTAGAGCGCGGATGCGAGCTTGCCCATCGGCGTGTCGGCATCGGCGCTCTCGGCAGCCTGCTGGCTCAGCCGCAGGTCCTTGAGCATCAGCTCGGCCGCGAAGCCCGGCTTGTAGTCGTTGTCGGCAGGCGATTGCGGCCCGACGCCCGGCGCGGGGCAATAGGTGTTCATCGACCAGCTCTGACCCGAAGAGGTCGAGACCACATCGAACATCTTCTCGCGGTCGAGGCCCAGCTTGTCGGCGAGCGCGAAGGCTTCGCAGGTCGCGATCATCGTCACGCCAAGGATCATGTTGTTGCAGATCTTCGCCGCCTGACCGGCGCCCGCTTCACCGCAATGCACGGCTTTCTGGCCCATCACGTCGAAGAGGGGCTTCACGATCTCGAAGCTCTTGTCGTCGCCGCCCACCATGAAGGTCAGCGTGCCGTTGGTCGCGCCACCCACGCCACCGGAGACCGGCGCGTCGAGAGAGCCGAGGCCGCGATCCGCCGCCATCGCCGCGACCGCTTTCGCGCTATCCACGTCGACGGTCGAGCAATCGCACAGCACCGCATCTTCCTGCATCGCCGGGATCACTTCCTTGGCGACGTCGCGCAGGATCTGGCCATTGGGCAGCATGGTGATGACGACCTCGGCCTCCTGCGCCGCCGCGGCTGCGGTCGTCGCCTGACCCACGCCCTCGGGCGGCGGGGCGGTGAGGTCGAAGCCGATCACTTTGTGCCCCGCGGCGACCAGATTGGCCGCCATCGGCCCACCCATGTTTCCAAGCCCGATAAATGCGATTTTCATGGTGTCTCCTCCCAGATGGCCCATTCGGGGCCGAGCGGCTCCAGCATCTGCGCGACCGCCTCTTCCGGCAGCGCATCCAGAGCGTATTTCCATTGCGGATTGCGATCCTTGTCGATGATCTGCGCCCGCACGCCCTCGAGAAAATCACCTAGCTCCGCCGCACGCCAGGTAAAGCGGAACTCTTGGGTGAGGGCGGCGCGGATGGTGTTCTCGGCGCGGGTCATTCGGATCAGGCGCAGCGTCGCTTCCATCGAGAGCGCGGAGTTGCGCAGCACCGTCTTGTAGGTCTTCTCGGCGAACTCGCTGCCCGAGGTCTCGAGCTTGGCGACGATCGCGGCGAGGTTCTCGGCCCAGAAGATGCGGTCGATCTCGGGGCGCAGGCTCTCCAGCTTGCCGGGCTCGGGCGAGGTGCGCGGATGGGGCAGAATGTCGATATTGCCGGTCTCGATGAGTCGGGTTTTCAGATCGTCCCAATCGGCCTCGGGCACGAACATATCGGCGAACCCCGCATAGAGCGCGTCGGTGGCGTTCATCCGCGCCCCGGTCAGGCCGAGATATTCACCCACATGGCCCGGCGCGCGCGCCAGTAGCAGCGTGCCCCCCACGTCCGGGATCAGCCCGATCCCGCTTTCGGGCATCGCCACCTGCGTGCTCTCGCCCACGATCCGATGGCTCGCATGACCGCCGACGCCGACGCCGCCGCCCATGACGAAACCCTGCATGAAGGCGACGATGGGTTTGGGATACTCCGCGATCTTGGCGTTCATCCGGTATTCGTCGCGCCAGAAATCGCGCCCCGGCGCGTAATCGCCCGCGATCCCGGCCCGGTAGACGGCGGCAATGTCGCCGCCCGAGCAGAAGGCGCGATCGCCCACCGCGTCGATCACGACAAGATCGACCTCCGGGTCGTCGCGCCATCGATCAAGGGCCGCCTCGATCGCCATGGCCATGTCGTGATCGAGCGCGTTGAGCGCCTTGGGTCGATTGAAGGTCAGCCGTCCGGCGCGACCTTCTTTTCGTGCGATCATCGTTTCTTCGGTCATCCACGCTCCGCCAGCATCGCGCGGCTGACGATCAGCCGCATGATTTCATTCGTGCCTTCAAGGATCTGGTGCACGCGCAAATCGCGTACGAGCTTCTCGATCCCGTAATCGGCAAGATAGCCGTAACCACCATGCAATTGCAGGCATTGGTTTGCCACATCGAATGAGGCATCCGTCACATAGAGTTTAGCCATGGCGCAGAACTTCGTGGCATCATGGGTCTTGTTGTCGAGCTTCCATGCGGCCTGACGCAGGAAGGTGCGCGCGGATTCGAGTTTTACCTCCATCTCGGCGAGGCGGAATTGCAGCGCCTGAAACTGGTCGAGCGATTTGCCGAAGGCCTTGCGCTCGCCCATATAGGCCAGCGTCTTGGTCAGCGCCGCCTGCGCGCCGCCCAAGGCAGAGGCCGCGATGTTGAGACGCCCGCCATCGAGGCCTGCCATCGCATAACTGAAACCTTTGCCCTCTTCGCCCAGCAGATTCTCCGCCGGAATGTGGCAATCGTCGAATTGCACCTGCGCGGTCGGCTGGGCTTTCCAGCCCATTTTGCGCTCCAACCCGCCGAAGCTGAGACCCTTTGCGCCGTCCTCGACGACCACGGTGGAGATGCCCTTGGGCCCCGGATCGCCGGTGCGGACCATCGTCACGTAGACATCCGAATAGCCGCCGCCCGAGATGAACGCCTTGGTGCCGTTGAGCACCCAGCCCTCGTTCGAACGCTCGGCCTTGGTGCGCAATGCCGCCGCGTCGGAGCCCGAGCCCGGCTCGGTCAGGCAGTAGGAGAAGACTTTCTTCATGCTGACCAGATCGGGCAGCCAGCGCGCCTTGTCCTCGTCCGAGCCGAACTTGTCGATCATGCCGCCGCACATGTTGTGGATCGACAGGAACGATCCCACGGCGGGGCAGGACATCGCCAGGGCCTCGAAGACGAGTGTGGCATCGAGGCGCGACAGGCCCGATCCGCCATAGTCTTCGGAGACGTAAATGCCGCCCAGACCCAGCTCGGCCACTTTCGGCCAGAGCTCTTTCGGGATCGTGCCCGCCTCTTCCCACGCCTCGGCATGGGGGGCGATCTCGTCTTGCCCGAAGGCGTAAGCCATATCGAAAATGGCCTGCTGTTCCTCGCTGAGCGCGTAGTCCATGAAACTCCTCCCCGAGCTCACTTTCGGCAAAGGCTCGACCTCAACCGGATGAATTGAACACCCGTTTAATTTCGAATCCTTGCGAGAGTTTTGCAAGGGGGGAGCATGGAGGGAAGGGGGCGGGCCGTCAGCCCGCCAGATAATCCGCGATCACAGACTCCGAGCCGCGCGCCCAGACGTCGTTCAGAAGGGCGGTGAACTTCGCCACGACCTCGGCATTCTCGGCCAGATCGCCGTAGATTTCCGACATTTCCAGCCACGCGGCGGGACGTTCCTTCGCCAGCTTCGACTGCGCGACGAGGTGATCCCAGTTCGGATCGTTCGGCGCGATCTCCGCCCCGGTCTCGCTGGTGCCATAGCAATAGCGGCACCACAGCGCGCTCTCGAGGATCAGCCCGGTGCAATCGCGACCCTGCGCGACGCAGTCGTTGATCGAGGTGATGATGAACTTCGGCTGCCGGTTTGACCCATCGAGGCACAGGCGGCGGATCGTGTCGGCCACTTCCGGGTTCGAGAAGCGGTCGAGGATCAACTGCTTGTAATCGTTCAGATCTGTCTCCGGCACCGGCGGCACGATGGGCAGGATCTCGGTCGTCTCGATCTTGTCGAGATAGGCGCGGATCTGATCGTCGGCCATCGCCTCATGGGCGTATTCGATGTCGTGCAGCCCGGCAGCATAGGCGATGATCGCGTGCCCGCCGTTGAGGATCCGGATTTTCATCGTTTCGAACCGGTCGACCGCATCGGTGAAGGTCACGCCGACCTTCTCCAGCGCGGGGCGGCCTGCGGGGAAATTGTCTTCCATCACCCATTGGCGGAAAGGCTCGCAGGTGACGGGGGCGGCGTCTTCGATCCCGAAGCTTTGGGCCAATGCGCGCTCGCGCGGGCCGGTGGCCGGGGTGATCCGATCCACCATCGAGTTCGGGAAGGCGACATTGGCCTTGATCCACGCGCTCAATTCCGGATCGGAGAGTTCCGCCAGCCCGCACACCGCGTCGCGCGTGACATGACCGTTATGGGGGACGTTGTCGCAGCACATCACGGTGAAGGGCGGCACGCCCGAGGCACGGCGCGCCTTCAGCGCCGCAATGATCGCACCGAAGGCGGTCTCGGGGGCGTCGGGGTTGGCCGCATCGGCCTGAATGTCGGGATGGGTGGGGCTGAACGTCCCGGTCTTCGGGTCGATGTAATAGCCGCCCTCGGTCACGGTGAGCGAGACGATCCGGATCGTGGGTTGCGACATCGCGGCGATCAGCGGCGCATTGCCCGAGGCGACCTCGGCGAAACCAACCATCGAGCCGATCACGCGCGCCGATTTTGCCGCCGGGTCCAGCTCGATCACACTATACAGACCGTCCTGCGCCAGAACCGCCTCGCGCATCGTCGCATCGCCCGCGCGCACGCCCGCGCCCATCAGCGCCCAGTCATGGCCTTCGCCAAGCTCGAACAGATCGTCGAGATAGACTGCCTGATGCGCCCGGTGGAAATTGCCGCAGCCGATATGAACGATGCCGGGGGTGAGCGCGGCACGGTCGTAACCGGGGCGCGCAACGTCTGCGGGAAGCTCGGAGAGGGTGTCGTTGGAAAGTGTCATATCAGCTCATCCAGTTTCCGCCGTCGACATTGTAGGTCTGGGCGACGATGTATTCGGCCTCGTCCGAGGCGAGGAAAACGGCCATGCCGGTCAGGTCGGCAGCCGTGCCCATGCGACCAAAGGGGACGGCTTCGCCCACCTCTTTTTTCTTCTGGCCCAAGGGTTTGTTCTCGTATTTCGCGAAGAAAGCGTCGACGCCGTCCCAATGCTCTCCGTCGACCACGCCGGGCGCGATCGCGTTCACGTTGATGCCGTGTTCGATCAGGTTCAGACCCGCCGATTGGGTGAGGCTGATGACGGCGGCCTTGGAGGCGCAATAGACCGCCACAAGCGCCTCGCCGCGCCGTCCGGCCTGAGACGCCATGTTGATGATCTTGCCGCCACGGGCCTGCGCGATCATCTCTTTCGCCGCCGCCTGCATCATGAACAGCGTGCCTTCGACATTGATCTTGAAGACGCGGGCGTAGTCTTCGTGGGTGATTTCCACGAGCGGGGCGGCGGTGAAGATCGCTGCGTTGTTGATCAGGATGTCGATGCCGCCCGAGGCGCGCATCGCCTCCATCGCGGCGTCGATGCTGGCCGGGTCCGTCACGTCGAGTTTCAGCGCCACCGCGCCGATCTCGGCTGCGGTGTCTTCGGCCCGCGCGATGTCGATATCGCCGATCACGACCTCGGCCCCTTCCGCGATATATTTCTCCGCGAAGGCGCGGCCGATCCCGCGGGCAGCCCCGGTGATCAGGGCGCGTTTGCCACTCAGTCGCATCAGATTGCCTGCCCTTGCGCGTCGAATTTGTGAAGCTGGCTCAGATCGGGCGTCAGATAGACCGTGTCGCCCGAGTGCAGACCGATTTCGCCGCCGCCGCGCACGTTGATGAGGCCATACTCGGTGTCGACATGCAGGAAGGTGTCCGATCCCAGATGCTCGGAGACGCCGACGGTGCCTTTCCATGCGCCTTCCGTGGTGGAGACCTCGATATGTTCGGGGCGGATGCCGATGCTGTCGGCGCCATATTTCGCGGCTTCGTCGCCTTCGATGAAGTTCATCTTGGGCGAGCCGATGAAGCCCGCGACGAACTTGTTGCGCGGCGTGCGATAGAGTTCCAGCGGCGAGCCGACCTGTTCGATGCGGCCAGCCTGCAGCACGACGATCTTGTCGGCCATGGTCATTGCCTCGACCTGATCGTGCGTCACATAGACCATCGTGGTCTTGAGCTTCTGGTGCAGCTCGGAAATCTCAAGACGCATGTTCACGCGCAGCGCCGCATCGAGGTTCGACAGCGGTTCGTCGAACAGGAACGCCGCCGGTTCACGCACGATGGCGCGGCCGATCGCGACACGCTGACGCTGACCGCCCGAAAGCTGGCCGGGACGGCGGTCGAGATAATCGGTGAGGTTGAGAATGCGCGCGGCATTGTCGACCTTCTCCTTCGCCGCCGCCTGATCGAGCTTCGCCATCTTCAGCGGGAAGGCGATGTTCTTGCGCACCGACATATGCGGGTAGAGCGCGTAGCTTTGGAACACCATCGCCAGACCGCGCTTGGCGGGGGGAAGTTCGGCCGAAGGTTGACCGTTGATCTCGATCTCACCGCCGGAGACATCTTCTAGGCCCGCGATCAGGCGCAGAAGGGTGGATTTGCCGCAGCCCGAGGGGCCGACGAAGACGACGAACTCGCCATCGTTGATTTCCAGATCGAGCGGCGGGATGACCTCGACATCGCCGAAGGCCTTGCGGACGCCCTTGAGGGTTATCTGTCCCATGGGTTTAGCTCCTTATTTCACGGCGCCGAAGGTCAGGCCACGTACCAACTGTTTCTGGCTGAACCAGCCGAGGATCAGGATCGGTGCGATAGCCAGCGTCGAGGCGGCAGAGAGTTTCGCGTAGAACAGCCCTTCGGGGCTGGAATAGGCGGCAATGAAAGCGGTGAGGGGGGCGGCTTTCGCCGCCGTCAGGTTCAGGGTCCAGAACGCTTCGTTCCAGGCGAGGATCACGTTCAGCAGAAGCGTCGAGGCGATACCGGGCACAGCCATCGGGGTGAGCACGTAGAGGATTTCGCCCCCCAGCGTCGCCCCGTCCATGCGTGCGGCTTCGAGGATGTCCTTCGGGATTTCCTTGAAGTAGGTGAAGAGCATCCAGATCACGATCGGCAGGTTCATCAGGCACAGCACGATGACCAGACCTGTCCGCGTATCCAGAAGGCCCCAGTCGCGGAACATCAGGTAGATCGGGACGAGCACGCCCACCGCGGGCATCATCTTCGTGGACAGCATCCACATCAGCACGTCCTTGGTGCGCTTGCCCGGGACGAAGGCCATGGCCCAAGCCGAGGGGATCGCGATCACCAGCGCCAGCAGGGTGGAGCCGAACGAGATCACCACCGAGTTCATGAAGTGGCGGAAGTAGTTCGAGCGCTCCTGCACGACGTGGTAGCTATCAAAGGTCCAGGCCGAGGTCAGCACGTCCCACGGGGCCTTGATCGCGTTGCCCTCGGTCTTGAACGACAGGATGATCGTCCAGAGGATCGGGAAGAAGATCACGAAGGCCAGCGCCCATGCGATCACGGTCATGATCACGCGGCGGCGGTTGGAGATTTTGCGCGCCATTGGATTACGCCTCCAGGTTCTTGCCGATCATCCGCATCAGGAAGATCGCGACAATATTTGCGAGGATCACGGCGACCACACCGCCCGCAGCGCCTCCGCCCACGTCGAATTGCAGCAGCGACTGGACATAGACGAGGTAGGTGAGGGTGGTGGACGCGTTGCCCGGGCCGCCATTCGTGGTCACGAGGATTTCCGCGAAGGTGGACAGCAGGAAGATCGTTTGAATGAGGATCACGACGGTCGCGGCGCGCGCGAGGTGCGGCAGCATGATGTAGAAGAACCGCGACAGCGCACCGGCGCCGTCCATCTCGGCGGCCTCCAGCTGCTCGCTATCGAGCGATTGCAGCGCGGTCAGCAGGATCAGCGTCGCGAAGGGTAGCCACTGCCATGCCACGATAATGGTGATCGAGAGCATCGGCGCATGGGCGAGAAAGTCGTAAGGTTGCAGCCCTATCGCCTTGGCGAGATAGGCAAAAATGCCGTTCACCGGATTATAGAGCATGTTCTTCCAGACCAGCGCGGACACGGTCGGCATGACGAAGAAGGGCGCGATCACGAGGACTCGCACGATGCCTTGGCCGAAGATCGGCTGATCGAGCAGCAGCGCGAGCAGGATGCCACCGAAGACGGTGATCAGAAGCACGCCCCCCACCAGTACCAGCGTGTTGATCAACGCGGTGAAGAAGGCGGGATCGGTCAGAAAGTAATAGTAATTGTCCCAGCCAACGAAGCCGCCCTGACCGGGCATCAACAGGTTGTAGCGCTGGAACGAGAACCAGATCGTCATGCCCAATGGCACTGCCATCCAAAGAAACAGCAAGATGACGGATGGCGAAATCATAAGGCGCGCGGCAGAGCGCGAGGCTTGCGTGGACATCGGTCCGGCTCCGGTTATCGGGAGTTGCAAAAAGAGGCACGGGGCGGTCAGACCCAAAATGACCGCCCCGGCCAGGGAGGGGGCAGGTTACTTGATGTAACCGGCCTTCTTCATCTCACGCTCGGTCAGGCTTTGTGCGCTTTGCAGCGCCTGATCGGCCGAGACTTGCCCTGCGAGAGCCGCCGAGAACTGCTGGCCGACAGCGGTGCCGAGGGCCTGGAATTCGGGGATCGCGACGAACTGGACGCCGGTGTACGGCACGTCGTTCACCGAAGGATGCTGCGGGTCAGCCGCGTCGATCGACTTGATGGTCAGATCGGCGAAGGGGGCCGCTTCTTTATACTTCGGGTTGTCGTAGAGCGAGGTACGGGTGCCCGGGGGAACGTTCGCCCAGCCCTCTTTCTCCGCCACGAGCTCGGTGTAGTGCTTCGAGGTCGCCCATTCGATGAAGGTCTTGGCGGCGTCTTCCTTCTGGGTACCAGCCGGGATCGCCAGCGACCACGCCCAGAGCCAGTTCGCGTTCTTGTCGACGCCTTCCTTGTGCGGAGCCATCGCGAAGCCGACCTTGTCAGCCACGGTCGAGTCCTGCGGGTTGGTCACGAAGGAGGCTGCAACGGTCGCATCCATCCACATGCCGCACTTGCCCTGCTGGAACAGCGCCAGGTTCTCGTTGAAGCCGTTCGACGAGGCACCGGGCGGGCCGTAGTTGTTCATCAGGTCGAGATAGGTGGTCAGGGTCTCTTTCCACGCTTCGCCGTCGAATTGCGGTTTCCAGTCCATGTCGAACCACTGACCGCCCATCGAGTTGTTCATGGCGCTCAGGAAGGCCATGTTCTCGCCCCAGCCTGCCTTGCCGCGCAGACAGATGCCGTAGACTTCGTTGTCCTTGTCGGTCATCGCCTTGGCGGCTTTTTCGATGTCGGCCCAGGTCGGCTTCTCGGGCATTTCCATCCCGGCCTTTTCCATCAGGTCCTTGCGATACATCACGAAGGAGCTTTCGCCGTAGAAGGGCGCGGCATAGAGCTTGCCGTCGACCGTCAGGCCCGAGCGGATCGCGGGCAGCAGGTCGTTCACGTCATAGCTGTCGGGCATGCCGTCGAGCGGCACGAGCCAGCCCTGCTTGCCCCAGATCGGAACCTCGTAGGTGCCGATGGTGAGCACGTCGAACTGACCGCCCTTGGTAGCGATGTCGGTGGTGACCTTCTGGCGCAGGACGTTCTCTTCCAGCGTGACCCATTCGACTTTGATGTCGGGATGCTCGGCGTAGAAGTCGTCCATCAGGCCCTGCATGCGGACCATGTCGCCGTTGTTCACGGTTGCGACGGTGATGGTGGTCTCGGCAGCCGCGGCAGTCGCAAGCGCGCCAAGAGCACAGGCGCCCATGAGCGCCCGGATCGTGTAAGTCATAGATTTCCTCCCTTGAGTTTTGAGCATATGCCCAAACTGTGAGAAAATATTCACAAACGCGACCTAAACTGTCAATCCAGAATTACTGCGATGTCTTGATTAATTGTTAACGCTGACAGTAACGCCTTGTTTCGGCGTCAGTCTTCCAACAGGGCCTGGGCCGTCGGCTCATCGGTCACGAGCCCGTTGAGAAGCCCGCCTGCGAGGGCTGCACGAATCGCGACCAGTTTCGATGGGCCGGCTGCGATGCCGATCACCGGGGCCTCGCGCTTGGGCTCGATCCGGAACGAGCCGAAGCGCGCCGTGGTGGGGGTGGCGATGTAATTGCCCTGCGCATCGTAGAACGAGCCCACGAGTTCGCCTACGCCGCCCGCGGCACGCAGCTCTTCCAGCTCGGCAAGGGTGACGAAGCCGTCCTTGTAGACCGGCGCGTCCTCGCCCAACTGGCCGACACCGACGAAGGTCGCATCCGCCGCCGCCGCAAGCCGCTGCACCGCCTGTACCGGCTTGAGCTTGTCGAACATCGCGCGTTCTTCCACCGTCTCCGAGATCACCGGCACCAGCATCGGGTAATGCGGCAGGCGCAGCTTGTCGGCCATGCGCATGATGACGTCATAGAACGAGGCCGAGCCGTCGGGCGCGATGTTGCCGATCAGCGAGACGATTTTATGCGCGGTCGCGGGGCGCTGCATCACCTCGTTCACCATCGCCGAGAGCGAGCGCCCGGTGCCGAAGGCGATCACCTGCGGCTCGGAGCGGGCGAGGATACGTTCGAGAAGCGTGGCGGCGAAGGCCGCAGTGGCCGCAGAGGGATCGCCCCGTTCGCCCAGCGAGGGCGCGACACGCGCCGTCTGCAGCCCGAAGCGCCGGATCAGCGCCGCTTCAAGTTCCAGACAGGCCCCGATCTTGTGCTCGATGCGCACCCGCACCAGCCCTTCGGAGACCGCGCGGCTCACCAGCCGCTGCGCGCGCTGGCGCGAGACGCCGAGCTCGGCGGCGATCTGGTCCTGCGTCATTCCGCCGACATAATAGAGCCATCCGGCCCGTGCCGCCTCGTCATCGCGCGAGGTTTCGGCGTCGCTCATACGGTTCACGAATCTTTCTCCCTAGTCGGCTCATTCTGGAAGAACTCGGTGAAATGCGCAAATTCGCGATGCGGCTGCGCGTCCTCGGGCGGGGTCAGATCGCGCCCGGCAAGATGGCTGCCGCCGGTGAAGCGCCAGACTTCCATTCCCGCCGCGAGCCCGGCGCGGATGCCATTGAGACTGTCCTCGATCACCAGCGTGCGAGCCGGGGCCGCGCCCATCTTCGTTGCCGCATGGAGAAACAGATCGGGCGCGGGTTTGCCATGCGAGACCTCGCTTGCCGTGAACAGCCGATTGCCCACCCGTTCGCGCAGCCCTGCGATTTCCAGCGAGCGTTCCGCGCGCGGCTGGCTCGACGAGGTGGCCACGCACCACGGCACGTCCAGCCTCTCCATCACATCGGCCACGCCCGGCATCACCTGCAACTCGCGCTCGAACGCGTCCAGAAGCCGCGCGCGATACTGCGCCTCGAATTCCTCCGGCAGATCGAGCCCGAATTCGTAGCGGATCTGCTTCATCACGGTGGGGTAGGACCGTCCGAGGAAATGCCGCGCGACATAGTCGAGGTCGATCGTCACCCGCAGCTTGGCCAGCTCGTCGATCAGCATCTGCGCCGAGATGATCTCGGAATCGATCAGCACCCCGTCGCAGTCGAAAATCACAAGCTCGGTCATGGTTCCTCCCCCCGTCCTTCGCGCAGCGATAGCGCGCGAAAGCGTAGATGGCCAGAGGTGGGAAGGGGCTGTCAGGCTGTGGCGCCTTGCGCGCCGATCCCGGTCACGCGCAGCACGATCGCGCCCGCGCCGAACAGGAAGATCGCCATCATGCCGAGCCAACCGACCCAGGGGATGATGCAGATGAGCGCCCCAATCACCGCACCGCCGAAGGCCGCGAGCGCGCATTCTCCATTGGTGACGGGATGGCCGCGCCCGATCAGATCATGCGCCCAGGCGCCGATGACCCAGATGCCCACGATATAGCCGCCGAAGCCCAGCACCAGCACCCCGAGCAGCGAGAACGGAATAAGCACGATGCCGATCACCGTCATCGCGAGCAGCAGGATCGACCCAACCAGCGCCGAGAGCCCGATGAACCCCGCAAGCCCCGCGCGCAACGGATGGGCGAGGCTGCGTTGGCGCATCCGGTCCATGAAGCCCGGCGCGAAGACGGCAAGAAGCGTGGCCACGATCCCGACCACGAGCACGCCGCCCAGCCAGTCGCGGGTCTCGATGAGGTAATTGCGCTCCGGGGCTACGCGCGACTTCGCCTGCTCGAACTCCTTCGCCTCATGGACGCTGACCCGATCTGCCGGGGCGACGCTGGCAGGCACGCTCACCTCGCCGGGCGTGTCGGTGTAGACTTGGACCTTGCCTGTGACCGTCGCGCCATCGCCCCAGGTGACGGTCTTTGTCCCCAGCACCAGATCGCCCGAGATCTCGGTGTCGATCTGTGCGTCGTCGGCGCCGATGATCACGCTGCCCGCGACCGGCGCCTCTAGCCGGACCTGCTGGCCCATCGCGCGCAGGTTGCCCGAGATCGGGCCCTTGATGGTGAGCGCCTGACCCGCGAGCGTGGCCGCGCCCGCCACCGGGGCGTCGAGGTCGATATCCTGTCCCGCCGCGTAGAGATCACCGCCCACCCGCGCGCCGATCACGATGTTCTGGCCCGCGAGATGCGCCGCGCCGGTGATTGGGCTGCCCAAGGTTACGTGCTGACCGGCGGCGAAGAGGTCGTGAATGTTCTCGCCCGTGGCACTCACGGTGCGGCCCGCGAGATAGGCGTCTCCGCCGAAGCGCCAGTCTTGAGTTTCCTCAGCCGCCGCGACCGGGGCGGCCAGCGCGACAGCGAGGCAGGCGAGGGATTTGACGAGGAAATTGCGCGACATGACCGGGGCCCTCCAACGAAATTGACGTTGGGGGAAGTATAGCGCCATTCGTTCGCTGCCCCGTGACATAGCTCAATGCACGCATGAAAACCTGCGATTTACGCATGTGAAAAGGGGCGCCCCTTTCGGAGCGCCCCTTCCCATTAGATCCCTGAAGCGGGAACGGCTGATTACATCATGCCGCCCATGCCGCCCATGCCGCCCATGTCGGGGGCACCGCCAGCGCCTTTCGGCTCCGGCTTCTCGGCGATCATCGCTTCGGTGGTGATCAGCAGGCCAGCAACCGAAGCCGCGTCTTCGAGCGCGGTGCGGGTCACTTTCGCCGGGTCGATCACGCCGAACTCGAACATGTTGCCATATTCTTCGGTCTGCGCGTTGAAGCCGAAGTTCAGGTCGTCGCTCTCGCGGACCTTACCGGCCACGACAGCACCGTCCACACCGGCGTTCTCGGCGATCTGACGCAGCGGCGCTTCGAGAGCGCGCTTGACGATCGCGATGCCAGCTTCCTGGTCGGAGTTCGCACCGGTGAGACCGGCGAGCACTTTCGCGCCCTGCACGAGGCTGACGCCACCGCCGACGACGATGCCTTCCTGAACGGCCGCACGGGTCGCGTTCAGAGCGTCGTCCACACGGTCCTTGCGCTCTTTCACTTCGACTTCGGTCATGCCGCCGACGCGGATGACAGCAACGCCACCGGCCAGTTTCGCGACGCGCTCTTGCAGCTTCTCGCGGTCGTAGTCCGAGGTGGTTTCCTCGATCTGGGTGCGGATCTGGCTGACGCGCGCTTCGATCTCGGCCTTGTCACCAGCGCCTTCGACGATGGTGGTGTCGTCCTTGGTGATGGTCACCTTCTTGGCGGTGCCCAGCATGTCCATGCCGACGTTCTCGAGCTTCATGCCGAGGTCTTCCGAGATCACCTGGCCGCCGGTGAGGACAGCGATGTCCTGCAGCATGGCCTTGCGGCGGTCGCCGAAGCCCGGTGCTTTCACGGCTGCGATCTTCAGGCCGCCGCGCAGCTTGTTGACCACGAGGGTCGCGAGCGCTTCGCCTTCGACGTCTTCACCGATGATGAGGAGCGGCTTTTGCGACTGGATGACCTGCTCGAGGAGCGGGACCATCGGCTGCAGCGACGAGAGTTTCTTCTCGTGGAGCAGGATGTAGCAGTCTTCGAGTTCCGCGACCATCTTGTCGGGGTTGGTCACGAAGTAGGGCGACAGGTAGCCACGGTCGAACTGCATGCCTTCGACGACTTCGACTTCGGTCTCCATGCCGCGGGCTTCTTCCACGGTGATGACGCCGTCATTGCCGACTTTCTGCATTGCGTTGGCGATCATCTTGCCGATGGCTTCTTCGCCGTTCGCCGAGATGGTGCCGACCTGAGCGACTTCGTCCGAGTCCTTGACCGGGCGAGCAGCGCTCTTGATCGCATCGACGACTTTCGAGGTCGCGAGATCGATGCCGCGCTTGAGGTCCATCGGGTTCATGCCCGCGGCCACAGCTTTCAGGCCGTCCTTGACGATCGCCTGAGCGAGCACGGTGGCGGTGGTGGTGCCGTCGCCAGCCTCGTCATTGGTGCGCGAGGCGACTTCTTTCACCATTTGCGCGCCCATGTTCTCGAACTTGTCGGAAAGTTCGATCTCTTTGGCGACCGACACACCGTCCTTGGTGATGCGCGGCGAGCCGAACGACTTTTCGATCACGACGTTGCGGCCTTTCGGGCCCAGCGTGACCTTCACCGCGTCGGCGAGGATGTTGACGCCGTCGAGCATACGATCGCGGGCGTCGGTGGAGAATTTCACGTCCTTGGCTGCCATGTTTGTTGGCTCCTTGACTGAGTTGTTCTTGGGATATCAGGGGATCTCGGTAAGGGCAGGGCGCCTTACGAGATGATGCCCATGATGTCGCTTTCTTTCATGATGAGCAGCTCTTCGCCGTCGAGGGTCACTTCCGTGCCCGACCACTTGCCGAAGAGAACGCGGTCGCCAGCTTTGACGCCCGGTGCGATCAGCTCGCCCGATTCCTTGCGCGCGCCGTCACCCACTGCGACGACTTCACCCTCTGCGGGCTTTTCTTTCGCGCTGTCGGGGATGATCAGGCCACCCTTGGTTTTTTCTTCGCTCTCCACGCGCTTGACCAGCACACGGTCATGAAGCGGTTTGAATGCCATCTGGGTCACTCCCTAAAGGTTCCAGGTTCGAAAACTTTTAGCACTCGTTGCTGGTGAGTGCTAACGATGGCGGAGTTAGTCATTGGGGCGGGTGGGTGTCAATAACCGGAGGGCGAATTTTTTGCGTCAATTCGAGCGATCGGGGCGCGGCGATTTCGCCTCTATGCGGAATGCAGATCGCGTGGCACTCTCGCCGTCATGAAACTCGCCACGTTCCTTCGGCCGCTGCTGGCCCCCGCGCTCTCGCTCTGCCTTGCACTGCCCGCTTGGGCCGAGTGCCGCGGCAAGAATATTTTCGACGCGCTGCCCGCAGCCGAGCAGGAGGCGCTGACCGCCGAGGCCGATTCCGCGCCCTTCTCTCGCGGATTGCTGTTCTCTGCAACCAAAGGCGAGGAAAAGATCACGCTGGCTGGCACTTACCACCTTCCCGATCCGCGCCATGACAAGCTCGTCGGCACGCTCTCGAAGGCGCTCGACGATGCGTCGCAGCTTCTGGTGGAGGCAGGTCCGGACGAGCAGGGGAAGCTGGAACATGCGATCAAGACCGACCCGACCCTGATGTTCTCGACCGGCAAGACGCTGCCCCAGATGATGTCGGAGCAGGACTGGAACATGACCAAGGCGGCGCTGGCGGCCCACGGGATGCCCGCCTTCCTCGCGGCCAAGATGCGGCCTGCTTTCGTCGCGATGACGCTCTCGCTTCCGCCGTGTGCGACGGCCGAACTTGCGAAGGGGCAGGGAGGTCTGGATCTGCAGGTGATGACCGCGGCCGAGGCCGACGGCGTGCCGGTCGAGGCGCTCGAGCCGTGGGATACCGTCTTCAAGCTCTTCAACGGGATCACCGAGGCCGAAGCGCTGGAGATGCTGCGCGCGGCGGTGATCGGCGCGCCCCTGGCCGACGATATGGGCGTGACGATGGGCGATCTCTATTTCCGGGGCGAGCCGCGCCTGATCTGGGAACTAGCGCGCTATCAGGCGGTCGCGGCGGGCATGGATGCCGACGAGGTCGAACGCCAGATGAAGCTCTCCGAGGATCTTCTGATGGTGGCGCGCAACCAAAACTGGCTGCCCGAGATCGAGGCGGCGGCAGAGGATGGCCCCGTAGTCGTGGCGGTGGGCGCGCTCCACCTGTCCGGTGAAGAGGGGCTGTTGCGGCTGCTCGAAAAGGACGGCTGGACGATCAAGCGTCTGGATAGCTGATCAGTTGATGCAGAGCGTTTCCGGGGTGCCCGTCCAGGGTTCGGGCTCGCCCCTTTCGGCATCGCCAGACCCCTAGGTGACAAGCCCAGACACAGCGCCTATAACCTGCGCCGACAGATGATTATCCGAGAGGATCTCCCCATGACGATCAAGGTTTTTGGCCATAAGGCTCCCGACACCGACTCCACCGGCTCGCCCATCGCCTGGGCGTGGTATCTCAATGATGTCAAAGGCACTCCGGCCAAGCCCTGCCTGCTGGGTGAGCCCAACACCGAGGCTGCTTTCGTTATCGAGCATTGGGGTCTCGACAAGCCCGAAATCATCTCTGACGTGGAAGAAGGCGAGGACGTGGTCGTCGTCGATACCAACAACCCCGCCGAGCTGCCGAGCGGTATCAACGCGGCCAATGTCATCCAGATCATCGATCACCATAAGCTGACCGGCGGGATCGAGACCAAAGGCCCGATCGACATCACGATGCGCCCGCTCGCCTGCACCGCGACCATCCTCTACGATCTGATGGGCGACGATGTGGCGAAGGCACCGCGCGGCATCAAGGGTGCGATGCTCAGCTGCATCCTGTCTGACACGCTGGAATTCCGCTCGCCCACCACCACCGATCACGACCGGGCCGTCTGTGACGCGCTGGCATCGGATCTGGGCATCGACATGCACGAGCTCGCCGAGAAGATGTTCGAAGCGAAATCGGACGTCTCCGCCTTCACCGATGCGGAACTGCTGCGGATGGATTCCAAGGAATACCCGGTCGACGGCACGAGTTTCCGCGTCTCCGTGCTGGAGACCACCGCGCCGAAGATGGTGCTGGACCGGAAGGCCTCGTTGATGTCCTCGATGGAAGAGGTCGCGAAGGAAGACGGCGTCGATCAGGTGCTGCTGTTCGTGATCGACATCCTGAAGGAAGAGGCGACGCTGCTGGTGCCGAACGATCTGGTGAAGGGCGTGGCTGAGAAGAGCTTCGACACCACGGTCGAGGGCGACACGGTGGTGCTGCCGGGCGTGATGAGCCGGAAAAAGCAGATCATTCCGTCGCTCAAGGTCTGAGCCTTTCGGGATTGGAATTGGGTAAGGGGCGTCTGGTCGGACGCCCCTTTTTCGTTTGGTCGGGTAGAAGGGCGCTCGCCGGTCCGTGGGGTGGCGTGGCCTGAGTTTTGAACGAAGGCGCTTTATGCCTGCCAAGCCTCCCACAGTATGAACGATGTGTGCGGGTGGCAATGCGCCAGCCCGTCGGGACGGACCGGCGCGCGCCCTGCGCCTTCGGCGCGTTCCGCGCGCCATCGCAAAGCCCCCGAGGCTCGGGCGCTGCCCTCAGCCCCTCACGCCTCCATGGTCCCCGTTTCCACAAACCGCTGGTGCCAGCTCAGCGCCTCGCCCAGCAGGTTCGGGGCGTGATTAGCGAAGCTGCCTTTCTTCGCGCGCTCGAAATAGTCGCGCAGCATCGGGCGATAGGCGGGATGGGCGCAGGTCTCGATGATCGTCTCGGCGCGCTGCTTCGGAGACAGCCCCCGCAGATCCGCCAGACCCTGCTCGGTCACGATCACCTGCACATCCTGCGCGATGTGATCGACATGGGCGGCCATCGGCACGATCGCGGAAATCTTGCCGCCCTTCGCGACCGACGGCGTCATGAAAATCGACACATAGCCGTTGCGCGCGAAATCTCCTGAACCGCCGATGCCGTTCTGGATCTTCGAGCCCATCACGTGGGTCGAGTTCACGTTGCCGTAGATATCCGCCTCGATCAGCCCGTTCATCGCGATACAGCCCAGACGGCGCACAAGCTCGGGGTGGTTCGAGATCTCCTGCGGACGCAGGATCAGCTTGTCTCGGAAATAGGCGGCGTTGTCGTTGAAATACTGCGCCTTCTCGGGCGAGAGCGAAAACGCCGTGGCCGAGGCCATGCGCAGCTTGCCCGCCTCGATCATGTCGAGCATCCCGTCCTGAATGACCTCGGTGAAGGCGGTCATCTGGTCGAAGGGCGCCTCGATCAGCCCGGCCATCACGGCATTGGGCACATTGCCCACGCCCGATTGCAGCGGCAGAAGCCCGCGCGGCAGGCGGCCCTGTTTCACCTCGTTGCCGAGGAAATCGAGGATATGGCCCGCAATCGCCTCGGCCACCGCATCGGGCGGGCTGAAGGGTGCGTTGCGGTCGGGCGCGTCGGTCTCGACCACGGCCACGACTTTCTCGGGATCGACCTCGAAATAGGTCTGCCCGATCCGGTCGTCGGGTTTCACCAGCGGGATCGGCACGCGGTTCGGGGGCAGGGCGGTGCCGTAATAAATGTCATGCATCCCCTCCAGAAGCGGCGATTGCCAGCGGTTCACTTCGAGGATGATCTTGTCGGCACAATCGAGCCAGGTCTTGTTGTTGCCGACCGAGCTCGACGGGATCAGCTTGCCGTCCTCGGTGATGCCGGAGATCTCGATCACTGCCGTGTCGAGCTTGCCCATGAACCCCATCCACGCCATCGGCGCGACCTGGCTCAGGTGCATGTCGAAATATTTCATCTGACCCGCATTGATCCGCTCGCGCGCGATCGGGTCGGAATTGTAGGGCAGGCGGAATTCGATTCCGTCGGCCTTGGCCAAGGCGCCGTCCAGCTCGGGGCCCGTTGAGGCGCCCGACCAGATCTTGACCTTGAACGGGCGACCCGCCGCGTGCTCAGCCTCGATCCGCGCGGCCAGCGCCATCGGCACCGCCTTGGGATAGCCCGAGCCGGTGAACCCCGACATGCCGATGGTCGCGCCATTGTCGATCAGCTCTGCGGCCTCTTCGGCCGACATCACCTTGGCGGCGAGCCCGGCATGGGCTTTGCGGATCGTATGGTTCATGGACAAGCGCCTCCTTCGCGATGGTTCGGTCGCGATGGCGCGGAACGGGGCTCCTCTCTGCCCCGCATGGCCGCGCGACCTCGTGTTCCGCTGACGAGGAACGCGAGGATGCGCGGGATGTCCATGTTTGGCAGATATGCGCCGAGTGCATAACAACTGTCACCGGGCGCATGGCATATCGATCTCAGCGCCAGTGGCGCAGAAATCAGGCTTCGGCAAAACCCATCGAAATCAGGGCATTGGCGAAATCGTCATTGGTGAAGGGCTTTATCAGCATCTTGCCTTCGGGAAACCCGTCCATCATCACGGATTGTTCATCATATCCGGTCGAGTAGAGGATCGGCACCGCACGTTCGCGCAGCGCCTTGGCGGCTTCCAGCGAGGTTTCATCGCCAAGATTGATGTCGAGCAGCGCCATCGAGATGTCATTGCCGCCAGCAATATGGAGCAATGCTTCTTCGACAGTGCCGAAGATGACCACATCGCGCGCGCCGAATTCGCTCAGCATCGCGGCCGCATCATAGGCCACGATCATCGCGTCTTCGAGCACCAGCGCGGTGCCGTCGATCCGAGGGGGAGAACAAAGAGTCACGAGGACCGCCTAGCCGCGAGGCGGGCGCCGCTTGCGCGGATCTCGCTTCGTTCGTGTTGGAAAATCCGGGGCATCAGCTTCCTGTCCTTGCAGATTACTGCATTTGGAGGGGGATAGGATCGGGATCGATCCGACGTCAGTATAACGCTTTTAGGCTTCAGCCCGATTGTCGGTGCGCTGAGAGGCCTCTTGGCCCTTAGTGCACCTCGTAATCTCCGGGGTCATTTAACTATGACATACTGCTGCAAAGCGTCTAGCTGGCATGAATCCCACAGGGCTGCCTGTTACACAAGCGATCGTGAACATGCGGGGCGCAGATAGTGAGGGAAATAAGGGGAAATAGGGAATCCACCCACGAAATTTGAAAGGAACCTGCCACGGTCCTTCGCGTTGCCTTATGACGTAAAAGTGAGCCAAGGCATGACACGCAACTTTAGAAATTGTCCCTTCGTCGATAATCCCGCCTTCATGGCGCCCGATGCGCACGAGGAAGCAATCGCCGAAGCCGCCCGCGCGGGCGAGCTACGGATGCCCGCAGGGCAGACCGTCGTGATGGAAGGCAACGAGCCGCAACGCTTCTTCACGTTGATCGAAGGCCAGGCCATGCGTTACCGGATGCTGGAAGACGGTCGGCGCCAAGTGCTCAATTTCCTCTTTCCCGGCGATCTGATCGGCCTCGACGCGATCATGATGGGCATGGCCTCGCACACGACCGAGGCGCTGACCCCGGTAAAGCTCAGCGTTTTCGACCGTAAACAAGTGTGGGAGCTTTTCTCGAAGATGCCGCAGCGTGCGATGATGCTGACATGGCAGGTCGCGCGCGAGGAGCATTTCCTGAGCGAGGCGCTGGTGACGGTCGGGCAGCGCTCGGCGCGCGAGGCGCTCGCATGGGCCTTCGTCACTCTGTTCGAGCGCGGATCGCAGACCGGGCTGGTGCGCGACGGCAAGATGCCGTTCCCCGTCCGGCAGCAGGATCTCGCGGATGCGCTCGGGCTATCGCTCGTTCACACCAACAAGACACTTGCCCGTCTGAGGTCCGAGGGGCTGGTCAGATGGGCGCAGGGGATTCTCGAATTGCCCGATCTCGAACGGCTTGCCGATATAGGAGTCGTCGAGCTCGGGGCCGGGCCACCGCGCTACTATTTATAGTCGCGCAGGAGAGTGGCGGAATTCCTCAGTAACGCTGTCGTCTGACAGTGATTCCTAAAGCTTTTCACATAAGCGAAAAGCGTTTTTCCGCCGGGTGACGCCGAGGAATATCCAAAAAAACCTGCATCAATGTCCTATGACGTAGCGCGCTCAGCGCTTTCGCGGCAGATGCTGGTTTCTTCGCAGAAATTAACAAAACGGAACCGAGCAAGCTTGGAAAACCTGTCTCGAAAACCTGACCTCGCCTATCTGGCGGAGCTGTCCCAATCGCAACGCGCCATTCCCGCGGGAGCGGCGCTTTTGCCCGAGTCCACGCCATTGATCGTGCGGGTCGAGCGCGGGATCGCCATGCGCTATACGCTGCTCGAAGACGGGCGCAGGCAAGTCGAAGCGCTGGTCTATCCGGGCGATCTGTGCGGGCTGACGAGCGTACTCTACGGTCCGGGGGCGAGCTATTACGAGGCGCTCACGCCGATGATGCTGTCGAGCTTCGATCCGGCCGATCTGCATCAGCCTCTGCCAGATGGTCCCGACCGCACCACGACGCTCGTGTGGCTGATGACGCGTGAACTGACGCGGCTGTCGGGCTGGCTGGCCTCGGTCGGGCAGCGCAACGCCAATGAGGGGATCGCGTGGTTCGTGATGCACGCATGGGAGCGTGCCGAGGCGGTCGGGCTGATCGAGAAGGACAGCGCGCCGTTCCCCTTCGCCCAGCAGGTCGTGGCGGACTCGCTCGGGCTGTCGCTGGTGCATACGAACAAGACGATCCGCCGCCTGCGCGATCAGGGGCTGTTCCGGATTGCCGGCGGGCGTGTGCGGATCTCGTCGCTCCCGGCGCTGCGCCGGGCCGCGGCGCTCTGACCGCTCCTTTCCGCTAACCCTCTCTGACAGCGCGCCGCGGGTTTCCGCGGCGTTGGTTTGTCATGTGCCGGGGGAGGGCGCTCCGTTCCCGTCAACGCGGGGCGAGGCGGGAGCCTGAGCGGATAGCGCCCCTCACGCACCCCGTGACCTCAAGCGTCCGTGATCGGCTAAGTTGCTCATTTTGCTCACGGATCGCTCACCGCTCCATCACAAGCGCGAGAGAAGGGCCCGTTTACCCCTGTATTCGGGCGCGCCCGTTCAAGACCAACCCCCTTTATTTATTGGTTATTTTTTCGTGCGTCGCAGGTGTGTGATGACATTTGTGCATGATTTTCAGTCGGTTACGCTCGTTCCTGCGACAATTTGTCAACACCGATTGACCTCGCGGGCGCTGCCCTAGAGTGGGAGGCATCGCGCGGGACGGGAGCCCTCGCGGCCTCCCCCGAGAGACCCCTATGCCCCCGCGCCAAGAAGAGGGAATAGGAAAGGTATTTCCGTGTTGTTTGAAAAAATCTACAAGCGGCCCAGCCGCCTCGCTGCCCCGGTCCTGTTGACCGTTGCGGCTGCATGGCTGTCAGGTTGCGCGGAGAACGGGGTGATGACCCCGCTCGGCCCGGTGGCGGCCGGAGAACGCGCTCACCTGATCAGCTTCTTCCTTTGGATGCTGCCCATTTCCCTGCCGATCCTGATCGGCACGCCGTGGATCGCGATGCGCTATCGCCGTCAGGGTGGGAAAGGCAAATATGATCCGACCTGGTCGCACTCGGTTGCCGCCGAAGTCGTGATCTGGGGCGGTGCCACGCTCACCTTCCTTATCGTCGGCTGGCTCACCTGGGGCCACGTGATGGGCGAAGACCCCTACAAGGCAACGGGCAAAGAGCCGATGCATGTGAAGGTCATCGGGTCCGAATGGAAATGGATGTTCATCTATCCCGGCAAGGTCGCCGCCGTGAACCGGTTGGTCCTGCCCGAGAACACCCCCGTCGAGTTCGACATCACCGCCACCGGCGCGATGCAGAGCTTCTGGATCCCGCGCCTTGCCGGCCAGATCTACGCTATGCCCGGCATGGGCACGAAGATGAACCTGACCACCTCGGAAGATCCGTCGCAGACCTATGGCTTCAACAGCCAGTTCAACGGCGCGGCTTTCCCGCTCAACAAGTTTGAGGTCGACGTGGTGAGCCAGGAGCAGTTCGACGCGTTCCTGCAAGAGCCCAAGCACCCCTTCGCCCAGCTCGAAAAAGCGTTCAAGAAGACCGCGACCTGGTCGGGGCCTGAGCTCTTCGAGCCGCCGGAGAAAGGCTACTGGGGCAAAGTAATGATGAACCCTGACATGCTGTCCGATGGCGGCGCAGCGATCCTGCCCGACCACGCGCCCGAGCAGAAGAAGATCGACGACGCGATCCGCGAAGAACTGCATGTCTCGCAAAACCAACATCAAGGGGACGCTCAATGAGTATTCTTGGTAGTCTCGACTGGAACGATATCTTCATCGTTCCCTTCTTCACGGATCCGTCTCTGTCCACCGGGATCGCAGCAGGCGCGGGCGGCATCGTCGTCCTCGGCGCGCTCGCGGTCATGGTTCTGCTGACCGTCAAAGGTTGGTGGAAACCGCTCTGGTCGAACTGGATCACCACGCTCGATCACAAGAAGATCGGGGTCATCTATATCGTTCTGGCGCTGATCATGCTGATCCGCGGCGTCCTCGAGGCGGTCGTGATGCGCGCCCAGCAGGTCTCGCCCGCACCGGGCTTCCTGTCGGTCGAACACCACGCCGAGCTGTTCTCGACCCACGGCACGATCATGATCTTCTTCGTGGCGATGCCCTTCCTGACCGGCGTCATCAACGTCGTCATGCCGCTCCAGATCGGTGCGCGCGACATGGAGTTCCCCTTCATGAACGCGGTCTCGCTCTGGCTGTCGATCGGCGGCGCGGCGCTCGTGATGGCCTCGCTCGTCGTCGGTCACTTCGAGACCGGCGGTTGGACCGCTTACCCGCCTTATACGGGCATCAAGCTGTCGCCGAACGAGGGCGTGGATTACTGGATCTGGTCGCTGGGCCTGACTTCGGTGGGCTCGACGCTTTCGGGCATCAACTTCCTCGTGACGATCTACAAGCAGCGTGCCCCCGGCATGAAGCTGTTCGACATGTCGATCTTCGCCTGGGCGACGCTCTGCACGGCGATCCTGATGATCTTCGCGATGATGCCGCTGACCGTGGCCTCGCTGATGCTGGCGCTTGACCGTCAGGCGGGCTTCCACTTCTTCACCGCCACGCAAGGCGGGAACATGATGAACTTCGCCAACATGTTCTGGCTGTTCGGCCACCCGGAAGTCTACATCCTGATCCTGCCGGCCTTCGGCGTGTTCTCGGAAGTCATCCCGACCTTCTCGGGCAAGAAGATCTACGGCTACACCTCGCTCGTCTGGGCCACCATTGCCATCGCAGTGCTGTCCTTCACCGTCTGGGTGCACCACTTCTTCACCATGGGTCAGACCGCCCACCTCAACGCCATCTTCGGCATCGCGACGATGACGATCGGTGTGCCGACCGGTGTGAAGGTCTTCAACTGGATGCTGACCATGTGGCGCGGCAAGCTGCGGTTCTCCACCGCGATGCTGTTCTCCACCGGCTTCATCTTCACCTTCGTGATCGGCGGGATCACGGGCGTCATGCTCGCCAACCCGACGATCGACTTCGCGACCCACAACTCGCTGTTCCTGGTGGCGCACTTCCACAACATGCTCATCCCGGGCCTGCTGTTCGGTATGTTCGCGGCCGTGAACTACTGGTTCCCGCTCTGCTTCGGCTTCCGCCTGGACGAGAAATGGGGCCGTCGCAGCTTCTGGCTGTGGATGATCGGCTTCTACGGGGCCTTCATGCCGCTCTATGCGATCGGTCTGATGGGCGCACCGCGCCGCATGGCCTTCTTCACCGAGCCGGCCTACTTCCCGTGGCTGGTGATCGCGATGCTCGGCGCGCTGTGCGTGCTGGCGGGTCTGACCGCGCAGATCATTCAGGTCTGGGTCTCGGTCAAGAACCGTGAGAGCCTGATGGTGCCGGCGGGCGATCCCTGGGACGGTCGTGGTATCGAATGGTCGCTGGGCTGCCCGGTGCCGGAATACGACTTCTCCACCATCCCGGCGATGACCTCGCGCGAGCCGTGGGTCGATGCGAAGGAAGCGGGCAAGCGGGTCATGGATCCGACCGAGTTCGTTGACATCCACCTGCCGAAACCGACCGGTATGCCGTTCCTGGTGGGCCTCGTCGCGACCCTCTTCGCTTTCGCCATGATCTTCCAGATGTGGCTGATCGCTGCGGTGGGCTTCGTGGCCATGTGGGTGCTGGTGCTGATCCGCTCCTACGACACCGACTGGGAAGAAACCGTCACCGCGGAAGAACTGCGTGAGGGCTATGAAGCCCACAAGCGCCTCGTCGAAACCACGCCGCAAATCCGGCTCGACGATGAGTTCACCACCAAGAACCGCGGCCTGATCATGGAGACGCAGGTATGAGTGCAACTATGAGCAACACGGGGGCAGCGCACGCTGCCTCCCACGATCACGGCCATCACGACAAGACGGGCACGGTGATCTTCGGCTTCTGGATCTTCCTGATGTCGGACCTCATCGCCTTCTCGCTGATGATCGCCAACTACGCCGATGCCGAATGGCACGGCATCGCGAACGGGCCGAGCCCGCATGAGCTGTTCAGCCTCGGCCTGCCGACCATCGAGACGATGGCGCTGCTGATCTCCACCTTCACCTTCGGTATCTGCACGCTGGGGATGAAATACGGCGCGTCGATGAAGCGCACGGTGGGCTGGCTCGTCGTGACGCTGGCGCTTGGCGCGATCTTCCTCGGGATCGAACTCTACGAATTCCACGAGTTCTGGACCGAGGGCAACACGCCGCAAGTGTCGGGCTTCCTGACCGCCTATTACTCGCTGGTGGGTCTGCACGGTCTGCACGTCACCTCGGGTATCATCTGGGGCATCCTGCTGATGGTTCAGATGAAGACCTTCGGGATGAACGACCTGATCAAGTCGCGTCTCGTGCGTCTGGGCCTGTTCTGGCACATGCTGGACATCGTCTGGATCGCGCTCTTCACGAAAGTCTACCTGATGGGGGTGCTGTGATGGATTATATCAACTCCGACGTCGGCATGGACTCGGCTGAGTACAAGCACGACATGGCGCGCTATGTCTGGGGCTTCGCGCTCTCGGTGGTCTTGACGCTCGCAGGCGTCGTGATCGTCGCGGGTGGCGTGTTCTCGACGGGCCTCGCATGGTCCATCGTGGGCATCCTCGGCATCGCGCAGCTGGTGATCCAGTTCTGGGCCTTCATGCACCTCGACTTCTCGAAAGAGGCGCGTCCGGACCTGTATCTGGTGCTCTTCACCTTCCTGCTCATCATCCTGATGGCTGCGGGCACCGTCTGGGTGCTGGCCGATCTGGCAAGCCGGATGGGTATGGGCGCTGGCAGCATGTAAGCCGAGGGGCAGGGGCCTTAGGGCCTCGCTCCGCCAAGAAAAAGAACGCGGGCAGCGCAAACTGCCCGCGTTTTTTCATGTCCGCCTGACAGGGGCGATTACATCGGGAAGAGCTGATAGCCCTGGCTTTCCAGCACGGGCACGGCGGCCAGAGCCGAGAGCGCCACATCGACATTCGGCCCGACCTGATCCTCGGTGAAGCCGTGATCGGCCAGCGCCTGCCCGCAGACATAAAGCGTGACGCCGGCATCCGCGAGCTCCTGCTTCAGCTTGGTGTCGGGATCGTCCTTGCCGAATTTCTCCTTATACGCCTCGGGCGAGAGCGCGAGCGGGGTCGCCGCGCCATGCAGCACCACCGCGAATTTGCGATGCTCTTTGTCGACGCCCGCATTGCCGTAGATGTTCACCGCGCGCGCGACATGCCACAGCGCCGCGTTCACGCCGCCGTCCATCGTCTTGCCCATCCCGACATCGAAGACGATCTTCCAGTCCTTGTTCGGATCGGGGCTGAGCGCGCCATCGGGCACCGGGTGCATCTTGCCGTAGTCCTTCACGACCGGGTTGATCCATTCGGTTTTCGAGCCGTCGTTGCTCGAGGAGGCGGCGAAAGCCGCGCCCGAACCGAGGGCAAGGGCGAGGGCGGCGGGAAGAACGAAGCGGGTTGCGCGCTGCATGAAACTCTCCTGTGAAATCGATTTGAGGGCCGGGACAGGGGATGACCGCGCCCGGTGAGGCTCAGCGCGGGGCGGCAGCGCTTCGTTCCTCGCCGCACCGCTCACGGCAGATCAGGGCTGCGTGATGCGCGCCGCGCCTCCAACCGCCCCAATTCGATGCGACAGTAAGTCACGCAAAACTCACGAAATGTCGCATCCCCGTGATCGACGCGATCGCGCTAAGCAATGTGAGTAACCAGTAGTGAGCCAGTCGGAGCATCGATGACACAGAGTGCATTGCGGATCACGGCATTCGTCTCAGCCGTGATTTTGGGCCAGCTTCCCGCCTACGCGCAGGACGCGACCCCGGAGGAGACGCCCGCAATCGGCGCGCAATCGACACCCGTCGCACAAGGCGCTTCGAAGGCTGCCCATATGAGCGATCCGGTGAAAGAGCTCACTGCCGACCACTCGAAATTCGACCAGCTCAAGGGGCCGTTCGCGTCGGGCTCCGAGGTGACGGAAGCCTGCCTGTCCTGCCATACTGAGGCCTCCAATCAGGTGATGCATTCGGTTCACTGGACCTGGGAATACCAGAACGAGGCCACGGGCCAGACGCTCGGCAAAGCGCATGAGATGAATGCGTTTTGCGGCAATGTCGCCTCGAATGAGGTGCGCTGCACATCGTGCCACACGGGCTATGGCTGGACGGACGTGCGCGAGCCGATGCCCGACGATCCGACCAAGGTCGACTGCCTCGTCTGTCACGACAAATCCGGCCAATATACCAAACAGGATAACCTCGCGGGCGAGCCGCCGCTGGATCCGGTGGCCGCGGGCGCGAAGACCATCACCGGCGCGGCCGCCTGGCCCGTCGATCTGGCCGAGGCGGCGCAATCGGTGGGCGCACCGCCCGGACGCGACAATTGCGGCAACTGCCACTTCTATGGCGGTGGCGGCGATAACGTGAAGCATGGCGATCTCAGCTCGGCGCTGTTCAACCCGCCGCGCGACGTCGATGTCCATATGTCGCCCGACGGTCAGAACTTCACCTGCGAGACCTGCCACGTCTCGGACAAGCACGTCTTCGAGGGCTCGCGCTACGAGACCGACGTGATCGACCCGCATCCCGATCGCATGGCGGGCACCGCGCATGACGCGGCCGCCTGCCAGTCGTGCCACACCGACAGCCCGCATGAGGGGCCGAACCCGCTTATCGCGGCGAAGCTCAACGATCACACCGACACGGTGGCCTGCCAGACCTGCCACATCCCCAGCTTCGCGCGGGGCGGGGTGGCCACAAAGACCGTCTGGGACTGGTCCACGGCGGGCAAGCTCGACGAGAACGGCAAGCCGATCACCGAAGAGGGCTTCACCCAATCCGACGGCAAGCACCTGCACACTTACATGTCGAAGAAGGGTGATTTCGAATGGGGCGAGAACGTCACGCCCTATTACGCATGGTCCAACGGCGAGATGACCTTCACCCTGCCGGAGGAAGAGATCGACCCGACGCAGGTGGTCGAGATCAACAAGATCGGCGGCACTCCCGGTCAGCCCGACAGCCGCATTTTCCCCTTCAAGCGGATGGTCGGCACGCAGGCCTATGACGTACAGCGCAACGTGCTGGCCTATAACAACGTCTATGGCCCCGGCAACGGCACCGCGCTCTGGTCCTATTACGACTGGGAGAAATCGCTCAAGGCGGGCATGGATTATGCCGGTGTGGAGTATTCGGGCGAGTTCGATTTCGTCCATACCTACATGTACTGGCCGATCACCCACATGGTCGCGCCCGCTGACGATGCGCTGCAATGCGAAAGCTGCCACGCGCAGGGCGGTCGAATGGCCGATCTGGCAGGGATCTACGTTCCCGGCTCGGAAATCAATCTCGGCGGCAAGCTGGGGCTCGCGATGTTCCTGATGGCGCTCCTGGGGGCCTTGGGCCATGGCGCGCTGCGCCTGATCAACCGCTGCAAGAAGAATGGAGGCCACCATGGCTGAGCATTGCGTAAAGGTCTATTCGCGCTTCAACCGGCTCTGGCACTGGAGCCAGGTTGGCTCAATCATGTTGCTGTTCTTCACCGGCGCGCGGCTTCTGGGGCTGCATCCGATCCTGCCTTTCGGGGCGGCGGTGCTGATCCACACGGTCGTCGCGCTGGCGCTGCTCCTGCTCTGGGCCTTCGCGACCTTCTGGCTGTTCACCACGGGCGGCTACAAGCAGTTCATCCCGCGCATGCAGGGCATGTGGGAGGTCAGCCGCTTCTACGCCTACGGCGTCTTCAAGGGCGAGGAACATCCCTATGTGAAAAGCTACGAGCGGCGGCACAACCCGCTGCAGGCGGCCGCCTATTTCGCGCTCAAGATGATGCTCTTCCCGGCGATCTGGATCTCGGGACTGGCCTATCTCAGCTACGGCTTCTGGGATCACCTCGACGGCGGCTCGTTCTGGCTGGAGATCATCGCGAATTTCCATGTCCTCGCGGCCTTCGCCATTGCGAGCTTCGTGGTGGTCCATGTCTACCTGCTCACCATCGGTCACGGCTTCCGCCAGCATGTGCGGCCCATGGTCTCGGGCTACGAGAAGGTCGATCTGACGCCCGAGGCAGAGGCCTATTTCCGCCAGCAGGGCCGGGTGCTCGACTGAGCATCGCTACGCACGACTGATCGAGGCCCCCATGCGGGGCCTTTTTCTGTCTGCGGTTTGGGGCACCCCCCGGCAGGGCAGGCAAAGAAAAACGCCGCTCGGGAAAGCGGCGTTCGGGTCGGTCAGGCGAGGTGCGCGAGGCTCAGGAGCCCCAGTGCCGCACCGGGCCGCAATCCATGTGAACGAAGTTCGAGCGGGAGTATTTGCCAACGCCGCCAGCGTGGCAGGCGGCCGCCGCCTTGTACATCTGGCTGACCGAGCGCGACTTCAGCCGTAGGTCCATCGCCAGACCCTGCATGTGCAGCGAGTTCTTCGCGACGCCTTTCGAGCGGGAGCGCAGCATTGCATTGGTCTTGGGCGAGCGGTAGCCCGACAGCAGCATGTAGGGTTCGCGCGAGTCCATCAGGTTGTGCGCTGCCGCCGCGATGTCCACGGTGCGCGCGTCGATGTTTTTCAGCTGGTTGGTGCGCCAGTCGCGGGCGAAGTAGGTGATTTCCTTCAGCGCGTCGGGGATATACTCGCCTTCGATCCAGTAAACGGTGTCGAGCGTCTCGCCGGTACGACCGTTATACATCTTGATCCGTCGGATGTCCCCTGCGCCCTTGAGTAGACCGAAAGCGTTACTCATGGTGGGGGCTGCCGTCACCATGGTCGCAGCAAATGCGCCCAGAAGGCCGCGCCGGGAAATCGTCGTCATAGCAAGTTCCTGTGTTCGCCTGTCTCTCGATTTTCCCGCCCTGTTTCGGGCGGTTGAGGGATGGTAGACCCAAACTTCTTACTCCTTATGGCATAGACAGATTAATCGATAAAGAACGGAACTGATGCATCTTTGCCATGTTGGGGCATGTCGGCAAAATTTCGCCTGCCGGTAGTAAAAATGCGCTCACGTCCTTGTGGGAGCGGTGTGCGTGCGGGGTGAGAAGCGGCGGAAAGGTGCTGTTGCGCCCCTGCATCGTTCCGCGCGGGTCCGCGCAGTTCGTTGCGCGCAGGCAACGCTTCGCTGGACAGATGCAGGTAAGTTTGGAACATCTGGAACGATGGGTCCGGGCAGGGGTTTAGACGCTATGACGCGCAATTTCCGTAAGATAGGGCTGGCCTTCGCGCTAGCTACGCTCGCCGCCGGCGCTCAGGCGCAAGGCGCCGCCCAGATTGCTGCCCAAGGGGCCATGTCGCCGCTGGCTGGCGTCGAGCTTTCGGGCTTCACCCAGGCCGTGGCCGAGGCTGCCGCTGACAATCCCGCTCTGGCGGCCTTCTATGCCGCCCGCGATTACCGGCCGATCTGGACCGCCGCCGAGGATGCGGGCCGCCGCGCGGCTTTCATGCGCGCGCTCGATCTGTCGGCAATGCAGGGGCTGCCCACCGCGCATTACGACCCCGAGGGGCTGCGTGTCGCCTTCGCCGCCGTCCAGTCCGAGCGTCAGCGCGGGCTGCTCGAAGTGAAGATGAGCCAGATTTTCCTCGATTACGCCCATGACCTGTCGCACGGCGTGCTCGACCCGCATAGCGTCATCTCCGATATCAAGCGCGAACCCAAACGCGCCGATCCCGAAGCCCGGATGACGGCCTTCGCCGCCGCGACCAACCCGGCGCTGTTCCTGCGCGAGCTGGCGCCTCAGATGCCGCAATATGCGCAGCTGGTGAAGGCGCGCCTCGATCTGGAGCATCAGATCGAAGCGGGCGGCTGGGGGCCGACGGTGCCCGGCACCAAGCTCGAGCCCGGCGACAGCGGGCCGGACGTCGTGGCGCTGCGCGACCGGTTGCAGCGGATGGGCTATCTGGGCCGCTCTGCCAGCGCGACCTATGACGCCGAGATGCAGAAGGCCGTGCAGGCCTACCAGACCGATCAGGGGCTCGCGACCGATGGCGTCGCAGGGCCGAGCACGCTGGGCGAGATCAACAAGAGCCCCGAGGCGCGGATGAAAGCCATCCTCGTCGCGATGGAGCGTCTTCGCTGGATGAACGGCATCGATTTCTCGGGCCGCTACGTCTGGGTCAACATCACCGATTTCTCGGTGCGCGTGGTCGATCACGGCAAGACCACGTTCCGCTCGGTGACGGTGGTCGGGCAGAACAGCTCGGACCGCCGCACGCCGGAGTTTTCCGACGAGATGGAGCGGATGGTCATCAACCCGGCCTGGCATGTGCCGCGCTCGATCGTGACCAAGGAATACCTCCCGCAGATGAAGCGCAATCCGAATGCGGCGAGCCAGCTTCAGCTGATCGACAGCCGGGGCCGGGTGGTGCCGCGCTCTGCGGTGAATTTCGCCGCCTATAACGCGAGCAATTTCCCCTTCGCGATGAAGCAGCCGCCGTCGAACCGCAACGCGCTGGGGCTGGTGAAATTCCTGTTCCCGAACCGCTGGAACATCTACCTGCACGACACGCCCTCGAAATCGCTCTTCAAGAAAGAGACGCGGGCGTTCAGCCATGGCTGCGTGCGTGTCGGCGACCCCTTCGATCTGGCCTACACGCTTCTGGGCGCGCAAAGCTCCGATCCGGAAGTGGAGTTCAAGCGCATCCTCAATTCGGGGCGCGAGACCGTCGTGCCTCTGGAAAAGCACGTGCCTGTGCATCTGACCTATTTCACCGCCTGGCCGACCGCGTCGGGGCATGTCGAATATCGCCGCGACGTCTATGGGCGTGACGCGATCCTCTTCAACGCCTTGCAAAAGGCCGGGGTGGAATTGGGCACGCAGGACAGCTAAATCTCTGGCAACGGGGGCGGTAAGCGCGCCCCCAAACGACCATGAGAGGATCGGCCATGTCCCAGACAATCGAGCATATCGCGCAGGCGCTTAACGCCCGCGCCGAAGGCGACCTGTCGATCGAGGTGACCGGTGCGTCCGAGCCTGCGACGGCGGAACCCGACCAGATCGCCCTCGCGATGAGCGAGAAGTACGCCGAAGGGCTGCGCGAGGGTAAGGCCCGCGCGGCGCTTCTGTGGGAAGGCGCGGACTGGCGCGCGCTCGGGCTGGAGGCGGCGGTCTTCGTGACCCGCCCGCGTCTCGCCATGGCGGGGCTGTCGAAAGCCTTCGATCCCGGCCCCAATGTCGAGCCCGGCATCCACCCGACCTGCGTGATCGACCCGACCGCCATCATCGGCAAGGATGCCGCCATCGGCCCCTTCACCGTGATCGGCAAGGAGGTGAAGATCGGTCCGAATGCGCGGATCGTGGGGCAGGTGACCATCGCGGAAGGCGCGCAGATCGGCTCTGATGCGCTGATCTATCCCGGTGCGCGGATCGGCGCGCGGGTTCTGATCGGCGATCGTCTGGTCTGTCAGCCCGGCGCAGTGATCGGCTCGGACGGGTTCTCCTTCGTCACGCCTGATCCTTCGGGTGTCGAGGAAATCCGCCACACGCTGGAGCAGCGCGAGGAGATCACCGAGCAGAAATGGTCCCGCATCCATTCGCTCGGCACGGTCGAGATCGGAGACGATGTCGAGATCGGCGCCAATGCCTGTATCGATCGCGGCACGGTGCGCGCGACTGCGATCGGTTCGGGCAGCAAGCTCGATAACATGGTTCATATCGGCCATAACGTGCAGGTGGGCGAGGATTGCCTGCTTTGCGGTCAGGTCGGCATCGCGGGCTCCACCCGGATCGGGCACCGCGTGGTGCTGGCCGGCCAATGCGGCGTCTCGGACAATATCACCGTGGGCGACGACGTGATCGCGGCGGGCGGCACCAATATCTATACCAACGTTCCCAAAGGCCGTACCATCTGGGGGAGCCCGGCGGTGAAGATGGAAACGCAGCTCGAGATCAACAAATCTGTCCGCAGATTGCCGAGATTGTTTGCGCAAATCGCCGAGCTTCGAGAAACTGTTACGAAACTCACGCAAAAAGGCGGCACGGAGTAACCCCAGATATGAGGCCAGACGTGCAAGACCAGGTTTTCTCGATCATCGCCCGCGAAGCCCTTCGCGAGCCCTCCGAACTTTCGCCCGAGATGACGCTCGACGAGTTGGGGCTCGATAGCCTCGGCCTCGTCGAAGTGATCTTCGCCATCGAAGAGGCCTTCGACGTTTCGGTGCCCTTCAACGCCAACGAACCCGCCGCCTCGCAATTCGACATGTCTTCGGTCGGCGCGATCGTGGGCGCGGTGGAGCGTCTCGTCTCGGGCGGCAAGCCTTCGACCGCCGTCGCCTGATGCGGGGCGTCGTCATCACGGGCGCGGGCACGATCAACGCGCTCGGCGAGGGCGTTGCGGCAACCAAGGCGGCCATGGCAGAGGGGCGCAGCGGCATCGGCCCGCTCAGCTTCCAGGATGTAGAGCGGCTGAGCATACGCATCGGCGGTCAGATCCGCGGCTATGACGCGTCGGACCGCTTCACCTCGGCGCAGCTCGCGCAATACGATCCCTTCACCCAATACGCGCTGATCTCCGGCGCGGAGGCGATGGCGCAGGCGGGACTGGAAGCAGCGCCCGACCCGGCCCGCTGGGGCTGCGTCATCGGGTCCGCAGGCGGCGGGCATACGACCGCGAATAACGCCTATCGCGCTGTTTTTGCAGATCAAAAGAACCGCGTGCATCCGCTGACGGTGCCCAAGCTGATGGCCAATGCCGCGCCCTCGCATCTCTCGATCCGCTACGGGCTGCAGGGGCCGAGCTTTGCCGTCGCCACTGCCTGCGCCAGTTCCAACCACGCGATTGGCCTCGCGTTCCAGATGGTGCGTTCGGGCATGGCCGAGGGGATGCTCGCGGGCGGCTCTGAGGCGATGCTCAATTTCGGTGGGCTGAAAGCATGGGAGGGGCTACGGGTGATGTCGCCCGATGGCTGCCGCCCGTTCTCGGCAGATCGCAATGGCATGGTGCAGGGCGAGGGCGCGGGCGTCTTCGTGATCGAGACGCTGGAGAGCGCCGAGGCGCGCGGCGCGCAGCCCTTGGCCGAGATTGCGGGCTTCGCGATGAATTCCGATGCGAGCGATATCGTGATGCCCTCGCTCGACGGGGCCTCCGCAGCGATCATCGGCGCGCTGAGCGATGCCGGAATGGCGTCCGAAGAGGTCGGCTATATCAACGCCCACGGGACCGGGACAGCGGCCAATGACCGGATCGAAACGGCTGCGATCCGCGCGGCGTTGGGCAAGGCGGCCGATCAGGTCGCTGTGTCCTCGACGAAGGCGCTGCATGGGCATTGCATCGGCGGCACGGGCGCGGTGGAGCTGATCGCCTGTCTGATGGCGCTTGGCGACGGGGTCATCGCACCCACGGCGAATTACGCGACACCCGATCCCGACTGCGATCTGGACTATGTGCCCAATACCGCCCGCAAGGCACAGGTCGGCGCGGCACTCTCGAATGCCTTCGCCTTCGGCGGGCTCAACGCGGTGCTGGCCTTGCGCACGATATGAATACGCCGCGCCCGGTTAGGGCGCGGCGTATTTTATTTCAAACGGTTACGAGCCGAAGCTCATCCATCCAGCTTACTGCTGAACGCCGTTTTCCTTGTTGGTTTTCACGGTCTCGTCAAAGGCTTTGGTGAAGCCGCTGAGCGAGATATCCGCTTTGACCTTTTGCTGCGGGTTGGCCAGCGGCGTGATCGTGATCGTCGCCTTGCTGCCCTTCTTGAGCGACTCGAGTTCGGCCTTGCCGACGCCGAAGCGCGCGAAGCAGCCCATCATGCGCGGGTCGCAGAAGGAATAGGGGTAGACCATCGCCTTGCCGCCATCGACCTGCATCACGAGGTTCTGCGACAGCAGGGTCTGCATCGGCACCATGATGGTCAGACCGGCTGCGGCTTGGCTGCCATCGGGCAGGCCGATCACCGAGATGTCGGCCACGTTGCCGCCATTCTGGTCCTTGATCACCTGATACATCTGGCAGGGATCCTTGCCGTCGGGCGATTTGGCGCATTGCAGCTCCCAATCGCCATAGGTGGCCTTGGTGTAGGTCTGCGGCTCCTGCGGCTTTTGTGCCTGCTGATCGGCGCCGGGCATCGTCGGCGCGCCGTCAGCACCGTTCGCGGTGGCGTCGGGCGCCTGATCGGTGCTGGTCGCGTCTGCGCCCGCATCCGCCGCCGGGGTCGCCGCGCCATCGGTGGTCGCGCCCGCGGTCGCATCCGCCGAAGGGGTCGTGGTCGTGTCGCTCGAGGTGGTATCTTGCGCCCACGCCCCGCTTGCAAGGCCGAGGGCCAGAGCGAGTGCGAGCGGTTTCGTCAGTTGAGACATATTACTCTTCTCCTGAAACGTATTGGGCGAAGGCTTAACACGGGGCTGCGCCCCTGTCAGTGTCGAATTCCGCAGCGGCGCTCACGGATCGGCGGCAAACTGCCACAGTTTCGTGAGCGGTTCGACGGCCTGCATCGGCGCTGGGGCAGGCGAGAGATTTCGCGGAAAGAGCCGGGGCGATTCAGTCGCGTCTCGCGCGGGCCGGATCGGGTGTTCCGGGGGCGTGAAAGCTGGGCTTTCCAAGCGAAAGGGGCCCGTTCAGGACCCCTTCCTTTTCCCCCTGTCGGACTGGCCGACTTCGTCATTGCCGGTACGCTAGGCCGTAATTTTTCACAGGTCAACAGGCAAAGTTGAGGAAGTGTGACAGGCGGTGAGGCGATGAACTCCGGAACGCAATCCCTTGGCACAGAAGAAAAAGACCGCGCCAAGCGTGGCGCGGCCAGTTCAACAGGGAGGAAGTGCCCCCATACGCGCAAAAGCGCGCTCCGGGGGCAGGATCACACTGGCGCAAAAGGGTTAAGGTAGTATTGTCGGAGCCGAAATTTGTTTGGCGAGGGCAAGATGACCGGTGTTCTGACCGAAGAGGGTGTGTTCGTTGGGGGCGGTGGTGAAGGCTACGCAAGCCCGCAGGAATTGAAGCTCCAATACGGCAACCGTCACGGGCTGGTTGCGGGCGCGACCGGTACCGGCAAGACGGTGACGCTGCAGATCCTCGCGGAGGGCTTTTCGCAGGCGGGCGTGCCGGTCTTCATGGCCGATGTGAAGGGCGATCTGTCGGGCATCGCGGCGACTGGCTCGGCCGAGGCCAAGTTGCACAACGCCTTCATGGAACGCTCACAGACCATCGGGTTCGATCTGCAATACCGCGCCTATCCGACGGTCTTCTGGGACATGTTCGGCGAGAAGGGGCACCCGGTGCGCACGACCGTCTCCGAGATGGGGCCGCTGCTGCTGAGCCGCCTTTTGGGGCTGACAGAGGCACAGGAAGGCGCGCTCAATATCGCCTTCCACATCGCCGACAAGGAGGGGTTGGCGCTGCTCGACCTCGACGACCTGCGCGCCATGCTGCGCCATATCGGCGAGCGTGCGGACGAGATCGCGCTGGAATACGGCAATGTCGGCACCGCGACGATCGGCGCGATCCAGCGCGACTTGCTGGTGCTGGAAAATCAGGGCGGGGCGCAGTTCTTCGGCGAACCCGCGCTGGACCTCGCCGACCTGATCCAGATCGACGAAAACGGCATGGGCCAGATCAACATCCTCGCCGCCGGCAAGCTGATGGGCAGCCCGCAGCTTTACGCGACCTTCCTGCTGTGGCTGCTCTCGGAACTGTTCGAGGAGCTGCCCGAGGTCGGCAATCCCGACAAGCCGAAGCTGGTCTTCTTCTTCGACGAGGCGCATCTGCTGTTCGACGACGCGCCCAAGGCGCTGGTCGACAAGGTGGAGCAGGTGGCGCGGCTGATCCGCTCGAAAGGGGTGGGGGTGTTCTTCATCACGCAGAACCCCGGCGACGTGCCCGATGGCATTCTCAGCCAGCTTGGCAACCGCGTGCAGCACGCGTTGCGCGCCTTCACCGCGAAGGATCAGCGCGACCTGCACCGCGCCGCCGAGAACTACCGCGCCAATCCGAGCTTCGACACCGAGATCGCGATCAAGGAGGTCGGCACCGGCGAAGCGGTGACCTCCTTCCTCGAAAAGAAGGGCGTGCCGGGTATGGTCGAGCGCACGTTGATCCGCCCGCCGCAGTCGCGCCTCGGCCCGCTCAGCGATACCGAGCGCGCCGCGGTGATCGCTTCAAGCGGTCTGGGCGACAAATACGACACGCCCGTGGATCGCGAGTCGGCGCAGGAGATTCTCGCCAAGCGTGCCGAACTGGCCGCGCGCGAGGCCGCGGAGGCCGAGGCGCGCGAGAAAGCGGCCAAGACCGCTGCGGGCCGCTCCGAGCTCGATGAAGGCTTTGACAATTTCAACAATGCAAGGCGCTACGATCCGACGGCGAAGTCGAAACCAGCGCGCAAAACGTCCTCGCGCCGGTCCGATACGATCCTCGAGACCTTCGGCAAGAGCCTTGCGCGTCAGCTGGGCACGAAGACGGGCCAGACGATCGTGCGCGGGGTTCTCGGTTCGCTCTTCAAGTCGCGCTGAGCGACGGGGCGCTCGCGCACTCTTCTGACGGCTGCGGCGCAAGCCGCGCCTCCGCCAGAAGCGCGATCAGCAGCTCGATATGGCGGGCGACCGAATAGGTCGCCTCGCCCGCGCGCCGCGCCTGATCGAGCGCCGCTTCCTCGGCCATCAACGCGCGCAGGGCCGTTCCCGGACGCGGTAGCTCGCTCATCCGCATCACCCGTTTGAGGTCGCGCTTGCGGCTGTAATCGCTCAGCCCGTGCCGGGCCGCGCGGATCAACAGGCGCGGGCGGCGCATCTTCGCCACAGCAGTGGCCGGATCGGGATCGGGATCGACGCTGTCGGCTTCGGTCGGTTCGACGAGGCGCAAGGGCGACGGGGCGTGGAAGGCCGGCGTGGATTTCTGGCGAAATGCGAAGGTCATCGGAAACTCCCTTGAGGTGAGATCCCGAGCGTTACCAAGCCTCAGGCGGTGTTGCGCAATTTCGCCCTCAAGCGCGCGCCCCGCAAAGCTTTGTTTAGGAAGTTTAAGGAATTCTTGCTGGCGTCCCGTTTATTAACGAACGGGTAACCAAAGCAACTCACGGTTGTTACCGGACGGACTCGTCGCGCATTTCGCGGCGCAATCTGGGGGACAATATGACTTCGATCGCACCGGCCCCGGCGGAGCTTCCCGCCTGGCTGCCCGAACATGCCCGACTCTATCTGCGCCATGTCGAAGAAGGCGTTCCGATACGGGCCTTGGCGCGGGCGGAAGGGTGCGCGGCCTCGACCATCCTTCGCCGCGTGCGCCGGATCGAGGCGCGGCGGGACGATCCGCTGGTCGATGAGGCGCTCGAACGTCTCGGCCGCGCGGCCGGGCCGGGCGCCGCCAATTATCCCGAGGCTCCGATGACGACCGTGCTCCAAAAGGACACGCCCATGACCGCTGCTTTCCGCCCCTCCGAGACGCCCGCCGATGAAGACCAGCTGCGCTGCGAGACGCGCCGCATTCTGCGCCGTCTGGCCGAGCCGGGCGCGCTCCTGATCGTGGGGCGCGAGATGGACAAGGCCGTGGTGCTTCGCGGCACGGTGCGCACGGCCGTGCTGGAGCGCGCGGTGGCGCAGGCTTTCGCGCTCAAGGACTGGATCGAGGTCGCCCATGCGGGGCGCGTCACCAGCTACGAGATCACGCAGGCGGGGCGCGCGGCGCTGAAACGCGTGCTGGAGGAAGAGGCCGCGGCACGCGGCGAGACCGCCGCCAATCCCTTCGCCGCGCAACATGGCGAGTTCGTCCACGAGACGCGTGCCGACGCGGACGGGCATCAGCGCCGGGTGCGCGCCAATCTGGCCGAAAGCCCGCTCGCGGTGCTGGCGCGGCGACGTGACAAACAGGGCCGGCCGTTCCTCGGCGCCGATCTCGTCGCCGCAGGGGAGCGCCTGCGCGAGGATTTCGAACTGGCGCAGATGGGCCCCCGTGTGGGCCAGAACTGGGAACGGTTTCTGACCGGTGGTGGCGGGCGCGGGCAGTATCGCCCCGAGCTGGCGATGGGCGGCGGCTCCGACACTGCGCGCGAGCGGGTGGCGCTGGCGCTGCGCGATCTGGGGCCGGGACTGGGCGACATGGCGCTGCGCTGCTGCTGCTTCCTCGAAGGGCTGGAGACGGCGGAGAAGCGGCTCGGCTGGTCGGCGCGCTCGGGCAAGATCGTCCTGCGCATCGCGCTACAACGCCTCAAGCGGCATTACGACGACACCTATGGCGGGGCCAGTCCGATGATTGGGTGAACGGCGGTCCGGGCGTGCTGCAAGAGCTATCCGGACGCTCTCACGCGGCCAAACCCTTAATGCCTAACAGTCCGTTAAAGTTAAGGTGGTACCTTAGCTTTGCTTCGCAAGACGCTGATAAAGCGCAAGAAAGGGTTTGAGATTTCCTCGCGCTCTTTCCTTTTTTCGCTGGTCCGCGTCCTGCCGGGCATGGCGCGCACTCTCAAGAGTTCTCTTCGTGGCATGAGCGACCCATGTGAAAATGATATAATGCAAAGTTGTATATTTTTTCGCCTAACGATAATCGAAGCTTATGAACATCACGCTTCGCCAACTCACCTATCTGCGGGCGCTCGGTCAGGCGCGCTCTTTCTCGCGCGCCGCCGAGATCGTCCATGTCAGCCAGCCCGCGCTCTCGGTGCAAATCCGTGAGCTGGAGGAGCAGGTGGGCCAGCCGCTGGTCGAGCGGCGCCCGCGCGATGTCCGGCTGACGCGGGCCGGGCGGCGCGTGCTGGAGACCGCCGAGCGGGTCGCGGGCGAGTTGCGCGATCTGCAGTCCGAGGCGCGGCGCGGGCTGGGGCAGGTCAATCTTGGCGTGATCCCGACCATCGCGCCCTATCTGCTGCCCGCGTCTCTGGCGGGGCTGCGTGCGCAAGGGGGGCTTCGGCTGCGCGAGGCCACGACCGAGTCGCTGCTGGCCGAGATCGCTGAGGGGCGCCTCGATGCCGCGATCATCGCGACGCCCGCGCCGGAACTGTTCGAGACACCGCTGTTCGAGGATCGCTTCCTGCTGGCCGGGACGCCGGATCAGTTGACCATGGTGCGCGGCCTCAGCCCTCAGGCGATCGACCCGGATCAGCTCTTGCTGCTCGACGAAGGTCATTGCCTCGCCGATCAGGCGCTGGCGCTGTGCGGGTTGACGCGGGCGGCGCAGCGCATCGATCTGGGGGCGTCCTCGCTGACCACGCTTTGCGCGCTGGCCGGGCAGGCGATGGGGCTGACGCTGGTGCCCGAGATCGCGAGCTTGCAGGAAACCCGCGCCTTTCCGACGCTCGCGCTCAGCCGGTTCGACGAGGAGCCGGCACGGACCGTAAGGCTGGTCCGTGCCCGCGAAGTTTCCGATGCCGAGGCGTGGTTCGACCCGCTCGCGCATGTCCTGCAAAAAGCGGGCAAGGGGCTGGTCGCGCAGGCACGCAGGCGCTTCTGATCGCCGTGCGCCCCGATCCGTTGGTAGCCGGCCCGATTACGGGCCGGCATAGGATCACGCCGCCGCTTCGGCCTTGGCGTCGACCAGCCAGTTCATGACGGTCTCGGGCGAGGACACGCCATAGGGATCCGCGCCATGGTTGTCTTCAAGGCCCGGCTCCTCGAACCAAGCCTCGATCACGCCGTCATTGACGACAGCCGCATAGCGCCACGAGCGCAGGCCGAAGCCCAGATTGTCCTTGCGCACCAGCATGCCGACGCGGCGGGTGAACTCGCCCGAACCATCGGGGATCACCTTGACGTTCTCGAGGCCCTGCGCCTTGGCCCACTGGTTCATCACGAAGGCGTCGTTGACCGACAGGCAGTAGATCTCGTCGATTCCCTGCTCGGCGAAATCGTCGAAGCCCTTCTCGAAGCCGGGCAGCTGGTAGGTCGAGCAGGTGGGGGTGAAGGCGCCGGGCAGTGCAAACAGCACCACGCGCTTGCCCGCGAAGTAATCCGAGGTGGTCTTGTCCTCCCAACGGAAGGGGTTCGGCCCCTCGATGCTGTCATCGCGCACGCGGGTGTGGAAGGTCACTTCAGGCAGTTTCGAACCGGAAAGCATGGGGAGGTCTCCTTTATCGGTTGGGGAGGTTGCGTTTTGGAGAGTGTCCTGACTAGCGGATGTCCCTTTCGGTCACAATCGCTGACTTTGCAGTTGCGGCATTCGCTGCGCGAGACCCTTTCGGATGCGAGGAGGTGTTCGGCCTCTTTGAATTCGTTATCCTTGTGGTGATCCTGACCGCCGCTTCCGCGCAGGTCAGCCGCGCACCATGTGCATTGCGGCCTTCGGGCCTGCGCATTTGCATCCGACACGCAATCGGCTTATGTGACGATCAACCGCACTCCGAAAGGATGGATCATGCGCGATCTCAAGATGCCCGGTGAACGCCACCCCGAAAAGGCGCATCGCGCCGACAATGCCCAGCCCAAGAAACCCGATTGGATTCGCGTGAAAGCGCCGGTCTCGGAAGGCTACAAGAAGACGCGCGACATTCTGAAGACCAACAAGCTGGTCACCGTCTGCGAAGAGGCAGGCTGCCCGAATGTCGGCGAATGCTGGAGCCAGGGTCACGCCACCATGATGATCATGGGCGAGATCTGTACCCGTGGCTGTTCCTTCTGCAACGTGGCCACCGGTCGCCCCGATGCGCTCGACGTGTTCGAACCGGGCCGCGTCGCCCATGCGGTCGAGACGCTGGGTCTGAACCACGTGGTGATCACCTCGGTCGACCGCGACGATCTGGACGATGGCGGGGCGGAGCATTTCGCCCAGACGATCCGCGCGATCCGTCACCGCTCGCCCGATACCACGATCGAGATTCTGACGCCGGACTTCCTGAAATGCGAGCCCGCCGCGCTGGAGAAGGTCGTCGAGGCGCGCCCCGATGTCTTCAACCACAATCTCGAAACCGTGCCGGGCCTCTATCCCGGCGTGCGCCCCGGCGCGCGCTACTTCCACTCGCTGCGCCTGCTGCAGCGTGTGAAAGAGCTGGACCCGTCGATGTTCACCAAATCGGGCATCATGGTGGGTCTGGGTGAAGAGGCTCCGCAGGTCCGTCAGGTGATGGATGACATGCGCTCGGCCGATGTCGATTTCCTGACCATCGGGCAATATCTGCAGCCGACGCCGAAGCACCATGCGGTGATGCGTTTCGTGACGCCGGACGAGTTCCGCGATTACGAGAAATCGGCTTACGGCAAGGGCTTCCTGATGGTTTCGGCGACGCCGCTGACCCGCTCAAGCTATCACGCGGGCGACGACTTCGCCCGGCTGCGCGAGAACCGGCTGAAGAAGCTCGGCCTGAGCTGAGCGCGCCCCAAGCGATCTGAATGAACCCGGCCCCGCATGGCCGGGTTTTTCATTTCTCCAGCCGCGTGAGTTTTTCGTCCAGGCCGAACAGCGCCCGAAACCCCAGCGCGTCGCGTGCGCCCAAAGCGCGTGCGCCCTGGATGCTCAGATGACCCGCATCGCGGTAAAGCGGTGTGCCGGCTTCCTCCAGCGGGCAGGTATCATCCGGGCAAAGGACGCCGATCAGGTCGAGCACCCGCACCCCCGCGATCGCCCCCAGCCCATCGAGCGCCGCGAAAGCCTGCGCGCGATAGGCCCGCACCTCCGTCTGCCGCATCTCGCAACGCGCGCGGGGGCCAAAGCTGAGAAGCCCGCTCTCCGCCCGCTCGCGACAGGCGAAGAAATTGGTGCCGACGGACGGGGGCGGGCTGACCACGACGATCTGACGGTCGGGGCGCGCGATGGCCTGCACAGCCGCGTGCAAGGCAGCACGGCCCCGGGCGAAACTCATCGCGACGGGGACGATCCGGCCGTGCTCCATCGCGAGGCCCTGCGGTTCAGAGCCGAGGATCTGTGCGACGGGGCTTGAGATGACAACGCGGGTGATCTCGGCATGGGCTTGCAGATAGGCGACGATCGCAGCGTTCGACCGGATGCAGCCTGCGGCCCAGATGGCATCCTGACCGACCTCCGCCTGTATCTGGGACAGGCCGAGCACCGGCGCGCAGGCGGATTTCGTGGCCTGCGCGACGGGGTCGATCTCGGGCGGCAAACTCGCGGCCAGATGCATCGCGTAGCTGTCGCCCCAGAGGAACGTGGTCGGGCGCGGGCCTGTCGTGCACAGCGCCTCCGGGTCGAACGCCCCGGCGAAGTCGCAGCCCGGCGCGATCCCGGTGTTGGCGGCCCCGAGGGCGCGGTAGTCGCGCGGAGGCGTGCGCAGGCCGGGCAGGGCGAGGGCTATCAGCCACAGCGCCACCGTCCCGCCAAGCGCCAGCCCCGCCGCGCGCGGCCATGAGGGCAGCGGCGCGCGGTGCAGCGGGCGCTCGACCCCGACATGCAGCAGATGGCCGAGCCCCAGCGAAACAGAGATCAGGCTCAGTCGCAGCCAGAGCGGCAAAGGCGCATCCAGCCACGCGTTGCGCGTCAGCGCGAAAAGCGGCCAATGCACGAGGTAGAGCGCATAGGAAATCCCGCCGAGCCAGAGGAGCGGTCGCATCACCCGATGATCGCCATTCATCCAGGCGGGCCGCGCCGCGATCACAAGCGCCGTGGCTCCGACCACGATCACCGCGTCCAGCCCCGGATGTACCGAGCCCCAGCCCGCACCCGGCGCGACAGTGCAGACCACCAGCAAAACAATAAGCGCCAAGGGGCTGAGCAGGCGCAGCCCGCGCCCGGCACGCTTTGCGATCTGCGGCTCGAACAGCATCACCACCGCCCCGGCCATCAACTCCCACGCCCGCGTCGGCAGCAGGAAAAAGCTCGCAACCGGGCTGCGCGGGGCCAAAACGAGGCAGCCGGCGAGGCTGACCGTCAGTGCGCCGATCAGCAGCGTCGGCCAATGCCTGCGCGGCGTAATCAGCATGGCGAGGGGCGTGACGAGGTAGAACTGCTCCTCCAGCGACAGCGACCAGCTATGGAGAAGCGGGTTCAACTGCGCACCAGCGGTGAAGTAATTCACGCTTCGCCAGAGCGCGATATTCGAGGTGAAGCTCAGCGCCGCCCCGAGCGTGTCGAGGAACCGCGCCATCTCGGCCTGCGACAGCAGCCACAGCGCGGCCATGGCGGTTGCGAGATAGACGGCAAAGGCCGCAGGCAGCAGGCGCTTGGCGCGCGACAGGTAGAACGCGCGCAAGGAAAACCGCCCCTCGGCCATTGCGCGCGCGATCATCCCGGTGATCAGGTAGCCCGAGATCACGAAGAAGATGTCGACCCCGAGATAGCCGCCCGCGAGGGGCAGTTCCGCGTGATAGAGCACCACCATCGCCACGGCGAGCGCGCGCAGCACCTGAATGTCGCGCCGATGGGGCAGACCCGCGCTCATTCCGAGACCTGTGCGGGGATCGCGCGCAGGTCGGGTGCGATGTCGAGGCTCAGCCAATCGGGGATCAGATCGGGCCGTGGCTCCTGTGCCTCCCAGATCCCGTCCCGCAGCTTGAAGCCGTTCGCGGCATAGACCTCCCGGCACGGCGCGTTGAGGGGGCTCTCGTTGATCCGTCCGTGCAAGGGACGGCGTCCCGGGCGTGCCGCCAGCGCGGTCTGCAACAGCGCCGTCTCGATCCCGTAGCCGAAGGCCCGGCAACTGAGAACGAACTGGGTGATTTCACTCGCCTCGGCTCCATCCGCGATCACGAGCGCGCTCACGATCCCCATCGACCCGAACCTGTCACGCGCTTCGGCGATCAGAACGCGGCGGGAAGGATGGGATAGCTCCTTGGCCGAGATCGGAACCTGCGTCGTGTTGAACTGATTGGTGCGCGCGATCAACTCACCCACCCGGGGCAGATCGCGCCGTTTGGCGGTGCGGATCGCGACCCGTAGTCCAAGCTGGCGATAGGCGGCACCGGGGTCTTCGGAAGGCGTGGCGACATAGGCCTGCCGCGCCGCCCGCGCCTGATAGAGCGTGGTGCGGTCGGAACCCGCAAACGCGGCGCGCTGAACGGCCCAGTCGTCCAACAGTTGCCACGTCTCCGGCGCGTTCGGGTCAAGCGCCAGCAGCCCCGGACACCCGGCTTCGGCCAGCGCACGCTCATCGGCGCGATCGTCGAGAAAGACGAAGCTCTCGGGCGCGAGGTTCAGCCGCGCCGCGATCTTCGCGATATTGCCCGCCTTCGGCGCCCAGTCGATCTCGCACGCGACGAAATCGGAGGCCCGCAGCGCAGCACCCCGCCAATTGACATTTGCCGGATCGTTCTTCGAGGCCACCGCAAGCAGCACCCCGCGCGCCTTCAATCGCAGCAGCAGGGCCTGACGGTCGTGGTGATGCGTGATCGGACCTTCGCCGATTTCGCCCGCCCAGAGCGTGTTATCGAGATCGCTCACCACGAGCTTACGCCGCGCAAGCAGATGCGCCGCACGGCAGGCGCGCAGATAGGGGCCGGATGCAAGCGATGCGGCCAACGCCGTGGGGTGCAGATCGCCCGCCTCGAAGAGAACGCGCCCCGCCGCCGCTCCCAGACGATGCGCCTCTGCAGCCTCCGGGATGCGCAGAAACGGGCGCGCCGCCCGCTGCGCCAGCGCGTCGAGCCTTGCGTTCAGCCACGCCGCCACGCGGGCCCGCCTCCGCGCGCCGATGTGATCCGTCACCGCACCGCGCCAACCCGAAGCCTGACGCGTGCCCGAGACGTCGTGCAGGTAAATCGGGGCATCGGTCCCAGCGAGGAGGTGGGATAGCGTCGCCTCAACCTCATCCAATGCGGCGCGCAAGCCGGGCAGGTCGCGCGCCATAGGGCGCCAGGCGGCACCGGGCGCGAGCGCGCGGGCATAGCTCTGCGCGAAGCCGAAACCGAAGGGCGCGTAGAATACCAGATCGACCGGGCCAGCCTTATCCAGCGCGCGGCGCAATTCCGCCGCGTCGCGCTGGGCGCAGAGATGCGGCGTGATCGCGAGGCCCTCCGCCGCCGCCGCGATCTGAAGCTGGGTCGCGATGTCCCAGATCAGGCAATCCCCGATGAACAGCACCCGCAGCGCACGACCGGGCGGTCGAGCCAGTGTCTCGGTCAACCGCGCCACGCCTTGGATGAGCGTGGTGCGGGCTGCCCCGGACAGCTCCGGGCTGAGCCTGTCGTGCCAGAGAGCGGCGAGCGTCGCGTCGCAGGCCGCCCCTGTCTCGGACAGCCGTGCGGCGCCATAGGTCAGCTTCAGCCACCCCGCCAGAGCCGCGAAACCCTGCGCGGCCTCTCCCTGCGCGAGGTGATGCGCGAGCAAGGCACAGCCCGTGCGCGCCTGCTGCAGTGCCGCAGGGCCCGGCGCCTTCGCCAGCACCTGCAATTCCCCGGCAAGGGCGTCGACTTGCGCACGGATCGCGCGGGACAGCTCCTGCTTACCCCCGTTCATCGCACGGCCCTCCGGGGTTTCAGTCGCAGCCACGCTCTCAGCAGCGAGGGCGCAAGCGCGATCACCAGCGCCTTCACCCAAAGCGCTTTCGGCGCGACCTGCCAATCCACCTGCGCCAGCCGCGCGAGTGCCAAGTCCCGATGGCCCGCATTGGCCTGCCAGATCACCGCATGCAGGCAGGAATAGGCGTGAAACCGCGCCGCGCTCCGCCGTCGTGGCAAAGCGATACGTCCGCGCGCGATCCAGTCCGCGAAGGTCTGGTGCCAATGCGGCACCTCGCCTTGATGCGCGCGCCAGCCGCTCGCGCCGTCTTCGATGTGGTAGCGTGCGACGGGGGCGGGGAGATAGGCAAACCGCGTCTCGCAGCCCAGCCGAAACCACGTGTCGCTGTCCTCGCCGACCGTGACGCCTTCGGGAAATCCGCCCGCGCGGATAAGCGCGCCCCGGCGGATCATCACCGAGGAGGCGGTAACCTCTGGCCCGCCCCGAACCAGATGCGCGAAGTAATCGCTCAGGAAAAGCACCGGGGCCTCGGCCAGCTCCAGCGCGGACAGACTATCCTGCCCCGCTTGGCACACCTCGCCGAAGATCACCTCCGCCCCCGGGACCGTCCGCCTTGCGCTCTCGAAGGTGGCCAGCGCGCCCGGCAGATAGGTGTCATCGGCATCGAGAAAGGCGATCCAGTCGCGCCGCGCCGCCCGCATCCCGGCATTGCGCGCGGCACTCACGCCGCGATTGTCCTGCCGGATCAGCCGAATGATAAGCGGCGAACGCGCGGCGATCCGCTCCACGAGTGCGGCGCCCTCGTCGTTGGAACCGTCGTCGATCACCACCACCTCGGCAGGCGCAGGCCGCTGCGCCTCGATCGAGGCGAGCGTCCGCGCGATGAAGGGCGCCTTGTCATGCAGTGGGATCACCACGCTCAGATCGGCGCAGCGGTCGGGCCCGGCGCTGGGCGTACAGAGGCGGGGCGTGCGGTCCATCCTTGGCGAAAGCGCGGTCATGCGAGGGCGACCTCCTCGGCGAATTCGGTGAAGGCGCGGGCCAGCCCGGCGATCACGCCGTCGATGGCGTCTTGCGGGGCGCAGCTCGCGAGAGCGCACAGATCGGCGAGGCTTTCCGAGCCTGTAAGCGCCGCGGGCTCCCAGCCGCGCCGGGCCACCGCGCTGGCGTAATCGTCGAATTTGAACCGCCCGCCGATCAGCCCCGGCGCGGCAAGCCAGATCGCGGGCAGGCCAAGCGCATCCGCCGCGATGAGCCCGTGCAGCGAGGCCGAGGCGATACGTTCGCATGTGGCGATCTGCGCGATCACCTGCGCAGGCGGCGCGGCGGGCGAGATCAGCCGGATTGCCGCCCCGTGCCGTGCTTTCAGTGCCGCGAATTCCGGCGCGTCGAGATGGGCGTGATGGGCCACCAGCCCGAAGGCGTGGGTCGGCGCGGGCAGGGTGGGCCGTTTCTCGGTCCCTCCAACGAGAAGACGTGTTGCGTAAAGTCCGGGATCGCCGAGGGTCACGCTATGGCCCAGCCCCTCGACCCGGTCCCGGCTCAGCGCGCCGCGCAGCCCCACGATCCGCGCCCCGGTGAAGCGCCGTGTGCTACGCGCATCGATGAACCCGGAGCCGAGGATCGTGCCGCGATATTGCTCGCTCAGGTGTTCGAGCACCGATCCGGTCGCGGTCAGCTGCGCGCGGTCGGGATAGGCATGGACCGGAGTGAAACCGTGATGGCGCAGGATCGCGGGCGTCAGCAGATCGCCGAAATTCAGCGTCTCGCGAAACCAATAGGCGCTGAGCCCGTTGCCCCGCGCCAGCGCAAGACCCTGTTGGGGCAGCCGCTCGGCGAGGTGATAGCTCATCAGCCGGTCGAACCGGTGGCGCAGCATGCGGCTCATTCGCCCGCCCTCCCGAAGAGGTTTGCGATACGCTCGGGGTCTTGCGGCGCAGCACCTTGGCCGCTCCGTGCAGCCTCCGCACGCAGGGCCGCGACCTGCCGATAAAGTGCCGCCATCTGCGCCCCGACCTGCGGCCAGAGATAGGTTCGGGCCACAAGCGCCCGCCCGCGCGCGCCCATCGCCGCCCGCTCAGGTCCGGTGGTCGCACCAAGCGCCGCAATCGCGCCGCCCAAGCCCGCCAGATCGGGCGCGACCCACCAGCCGCAGCCCGATGCGCTCAGTTCACCCCAAGGGCTTCCGGTCGTCGCGATCACGGGACGCGCGGCGGCCAGCGCTTCGGCCACCACAGTGCCGAAATTCTCGGTATGGCTCGGCAGGATCAGCGCATCCGCCGCCGCGATTTCCGCCTGTTTCGCAGCACCCCAGACCGGCCCTGCGAGCGTGATGCGTTCCGCTGCACCCCGCTCGGCGGCGCGCGCGCAAAGCGCCGGGGTCAGGCCGTCCTCGTCGGGGCCTGCGATCCGCAGCTCCCAATTGCGCGGCGCGCAGGCGGCGAAGGCGCGGATCAATGTGTCGAGGTTCTTCACCCGGTGCAGCCGCCCGAGAAACAGGAGGCGTTTGCGCCCGTTCGGGCTGCGCGTCCGGGTTGGCGCACCCTCCGGTGGCAAGGCGATCCCCAGCGGAACCTGCGCGATCCGCGCGACCGGGCAATGCTGCGCGACCGCGTCCGCCTCGGCTTGCGAGGTGACGTGCAAAAGCTCCGCCCGCGCCAGATCGCGACGCTGATACAGGTGCCACGCGAGGTCTTTCTTGCGCCGCTTATGCGCTCGCGCCCATGGCAGCAGCATCCCGTGCGGGCTGACGATCCGGCCCAGCCCCAGATCGATCGCAAGGCGCAGTCCCGCATGGTTCAGCGGATCCCACAGCCCGTGGCTATGCACCACCATCCGCGCGCCGGCCCTCACTTGCGCGCGTATCCCGGCCATCGCCCGCGCCAGCTGCGCGACGTTCGGACCTCGCGTGGGCGCGACGCGCAGGCAGTGCTCAGCGATATCCGCGTCCGGGTCGAAGGCACGGGTCAGAAAGCGGCTCGCGATGCCCTGCGCCGCAAGCGCCTCCGCCAGAGCGGGCGCATTGGCTGCGATCCCTCCGGCGCTGCGGCGCAGGTCCGGCACGACGTGCAGAACCGTGATTTCAGGCGGGGGAGAGGTCATGGGAGAACTCCGGTTGGGGCATCGGGTCGGTAGAGAGATGGTCCATAGCCGCGGTCGCGAGGGCGGCGGTGAACCGGGCAGGGGCGAAGCGCGTGACGTCGGCCTGCAGGGCGGCGCTGAGCCGGGATTGCAGGTCCGCGTCGCGCGACAGGGCCAGCAGGCAGCGCGCGGCCTCTGCCTCGCCCGAGAAGCGGCAGTCCGGGGCGGAGACGATCTCGTCCTGCCCGGTTCCGCGCGGCACCAGAGGGATCATCCCGCTGGCGGCCATCTCGGCGGTGGCGATGCCGAAGGCCTCCACCTCGCAGCAATTGAGCCCGTAGCGCAGCGATCCCAGAAGCGCGGCTTTCGCGGCACCGCTCTGCGGGGGCAGCCGTTCGATCCAATTCTGCCCTGCGATCAGTGCGCGAATCCGGGCAATGTAATCGGGCGGCCCGTCGGGCCCGGCGATCACGAGCCTGCCGCGAAACCCTTGGGCACGGGCGCGCGCGACGATGGCGATGACCCGCTCGATCCGTTTTTCCGGTGCGATCCGCCCGAAGACGAGCACATCCTCCCGCCGCGCCGCCCAGTCGCGGATCGGGCCGGAGGCGGCGGCCAGCGCCACCGGCGGGGCGATAACGCGGACCCGGCCGGGGCAAAGCGGGGCACTCGCCGCAGCCAGCCAGCGCGAATTGGCGATCACGGTGTCATCGGGGCGCGGGCGCAGGGCGGGGCCGTCGATCACGCGGCGCAGGATCTTCGCGCGCGGGCCCATTTGCCCTGCGAGCGCGGGATGCCAATCGCGGGCAGAGAGCAGATGCAGCGCGGGCGCATTCCAGCGGCGGACGCCAGACAACGAGACCCGAAGATCGTAGTCCCGCCCGAGCGCCGCCAGCGCCCGGTTGAACCGCGCGGCCTCAAGCGTGCCGATGCGGCTTCGCGCGGGCAGCGTGAGAACCCGCAGATCGCCGGGAGAGAGGTCGGTGCCCGCCAGCGCGTTGAGCGCCTCGCAGTCGAAGCCGCCGCGGGTGACGAGGGTCAGATCGAACCGCTCGCGCAGCGCCACGAGCGTCCAGGCGGCCACAGCCTCCGCTCCGCCGCGCCCCCAGATCCCATGGGCGAGCACGGCGCGCGGTTTTTGGGGGGGCGCGCTCATGCCGGTCCCTCCGCCGGGCGGCGTCGCAGGAGTGCGGTCAGCCGCGCACGTTCTCGCGCGCTCAGCCCCAGCCGCCAGCTTGCCCCGAGCCAGAGCGCCGCGCAGAGCCCGAGGCTCAGCGCCAGCCGTGGCGCGCCCTCGGGCAGCGTTCCCTGCACCAGCGCCGCGCCAAGCGCCACGGGCAGCGTGCTCGCCACCACCGGTATCAACGTCTCGCGCGCCCAGCGTGTGGCGGTGCCGGGGGAAAGGCGGGTCAGAAGCATAATCCGTAGCGCGGCGATCGCGGTGGTGGCGGCAAGCGCCACCCAAAGCGCCGCGCCGATCTCGCCACTGGCCCGACCTGCGAGGAAGGCGGCGGGTAGGCTCATCACCGCCAGCGCCGCGCCCCAGCCCTGCATCCATGCGATGCGACCGCGCGCGAGAAAGGCCAGCCCCAAGCCCGCGCTCAGCTGATCGAGCGCGAGTGCCGCCAGCATCAGCCGCACCACCAGCGCCATCTCGGGGTTGCTGCGGCCCAGCCAGAGCGACAGCAGCGCCGGGGCGTTCAACGCCATCGGGATCGCCGCCCCGAACGCGATCAGCGCAGCGATCCGGCTGGCGACCAGCGCGCCGGTGACGCTGCCGTCAGAGCCTTGTGCCGCATGATCGGCATAGATGCGCGGGGCCAGAACCTGACGCGTGGCGTCAGAGAATTGGCGCAAAGCGGCGGGGAGTTGGTTGCCCAGCCCATAGGCCGCGCTCGCGACCGGACCGCCCAGCGCGGCCATCAGAAGAACCATGCCCTGCGCCCGCGCACTCGCCGCCAGCCCGCCGAGAACTGACCACGACAGGAGCGCGGCCTGACCGCGCGCAGGGCGGATGTTCAGGATCCAGTGCAGATGCAGCCGCGTCTCGGGCAGGGATTTGCGCACCTGCCACGCCCCCGCAAGGGTTACGCTCAGGCTCAGCCCGGCGGATAGCGCCGCGAAAGCGGCAAGCGGCGGGGTCGGCTGCCCGATCAGAAGATACGCCACCGGGATCAGCGCGACAGCCCGCGCCAGATCGAGCGCGGCGAACAGCCCGAACCGTTCGTGCGCCTGCAAGGCGATCTCGTACGGGGCGAGCGCGATCGCGACGACGCTCGCCGCCAGAACGCAGAAGAAGGCGATCTGGGCCTGATCCGCCAGCGCGGGGGGCAGCTCGAACAGCCCCGCCAGCGCGGGTGGGCCGAGAAACGCACCGATCCCCGCCACGCCGAGCGCGACCCGGAGATGCAGCCCGATCAGCGCATTGAAGAGGCGCGGGCGCTGAGCCAGCGGCGCAAGGGAGAGCGCCCGCAGCGTCGTGCTTTGCAGGGCGCCGGTCACAATGCTCGCGATCAGAGCCAGGGCAAGAGCTGCGAGATAGGCGCCCATCGCTTCGATCCCCAAAGCGGTGAGCGCAAAGCGGGTGCTCAGAAACCGCGCGACCAGCCCGCCTGCGATCTGTCCCCATGCGATAGCCCCATTGCGCATCGCACGCGACGGAGGTGTTTGTGGTGAGGAGGAGGGCAAAGGCCGGGGGGACAATACGGAGACGCTCATCGGACACCTCCTTCCGACGATACGCCATCCGATGCCGCGCGCGGGCCGCGCCCGTCTCCGGCGCTGACATCGCCCAAAACGACGACACGCGGCGGCACGATGGCGCCGGGGCGCAGGACGCGATGCGCCGTGACCCATGCGCTGTCGCCGATCTCGATGGGCCGCGCGAAGAAGCGGAAATCGCCGCGCGCCCAGTCATGGCTGCCGGTGACGATGCGCACCCCTTGGCTAATGCAGACATGTGCGCCGATCCGCACGGGGCCGGGATTGTCGATCCAGACGCGCTCGCCTAGCCAGACATGCGCGCCGATCTCCAGAAGCCACGGGTATTTTATCGTGACGCGTGGCTTGCAGACGAGGCCGGGGCCGACTTTCGCCCCGAACCCGCGAAGGATTGCCGCTTTCGCCCGTGAGGGGATGAGGGCGAAGAGCGACGATTGGAAGAAAAGCGCGTTGACCAGATACCACGCCGCGCGCCAGCCGAAGCGGCGATTACCCGCGATTACCGGGCGGGGAAAGCGGGACAGGTCCTGCGTGGCGATCGGCCGGAAGGGACCTTGCCGGGGGGAGGGGCCCGGTTGCGGCGGGACAGGGACGGGCATGGCGTCACGCATTTGAGCGCACCGCAGCTTGGGGGAAGCGTACCCGGACGGCTTCGATCGCGCCTGCCACGCTCGGGCTGAGCCGAGCGGGCTTGAGCCGGGTGCGAATGCGCTTGGCCAGTGCGGTCGTCATCCCCAGCGCGGTCCAGAAGGCGGGGGTGGCGGCGCCTCCGGGCGAGAGCAGCCATGCCTCGAACTGCGCATGGGTGAAGAGCGCCGCGAGGTAGCCCAGCAACAGCGCCATCAGCACCCGGTCGCTGCGGCGGCGCGCATGTCGGGCCGCGAGAACCGCGCCGCGCGTGATCAGGAGCAGCATTCCGGTGAATAGGACCGCCCCCGCAAGCCCGACCTCTTCGATCAGCGCCAGCGCCGAATTGGTCTTCTCGCGCCCATAGTGCGACGCGCTCGCCGACAGCGCGTAGTCGTCGAACCCATACGAGACGCCGAAGCCCAGCCCGAAGATGCCGCCCGCGCGGGCCCCTTCGAGCGTCGCGGCCCATGTCTCTGCGCGCGAGGCGATCAGGGTCTCGGTCTGTGCGGACGCCTTGAAGAGATAGCGCTGCGTCAGCGCCTCCGCCCGGTTCGGGAAATAAAGCCACAGAAGCGACAGCACGGCTCCGAGCGTTGCCGCCGCCGTCGCCAACCGCTTGAAGCCACGCCCCAGAAGAAAGGCCACGATCAGCACCGTTAGCGACAGCAGGCTCGCCCGCGACAGGCTCATCAGCACCAGCACCGTCAGGATCAGCGCCACAGCCCGCCAGAACAGCCGTCTCTGCCGTCCGATCCGGCGCTGCGCGAGCCGCCACAGCGGCAGTGGCGCGACGGTGAGGATCATCAGGGCGAGGAAGTTGGAATTGGCGCTCAGCCCCCGATAGAGCGAGATATCCGCGTTCATCTCGACCGTGCCGAAGCCCGAGCGCAGCCCGCCGATCCCGGCGAACAGCACCAGCGCCAGCAGCGGCCAGAGGATCGCGAAGAGATCGCGCCGCCGCGTTTGCTGTGCCCAGGCCGCGCCTGCCGAGGCGAAGGCCAGCGCGGTCAACGCGTAGGTCGCGGCTTTCGGCCCGCTCAGATGCGGCACGCTCGACCACAGCGCAGACAGCGCGGCCAAGCCCAGCAGCGCCAGCCGGAAATACATCCCGTCGCCCGGTATCTTGCGCCACAACCGCCCATTGAGGAGAAGCGCGAGGACCAGAATTCCGATCGCCGCCCAACGCGCGCCGGGTCCGAAGAGCATGTTGACATAGATGACGCTCGGCGCGGCGGTGGCGGCGATGCCGAGGCCCAGCAACAGGCCGCGTTTGCGGATCGCGAGCCTCATGCGCGTTTCGCCTTGCGGTTGGGCGCGGGCGCGGCGGTGGCTTCGCGCGTGGTTTCGGGCGCGTCGTGCGTCACCCGCTCGGCCAGCGTGTAGAGCTGGCTCGCCCAACCCGCGCTCGACCAGCCCGCGATGGCCGCAGGCGTATCGGCCCGCATCCGGGCCCGCAGATAGGGATCGGCGCAGACGCGGGCCAGCGCGGCATGCAATGCGCCGGCGTCGCCCGGCGGCACGATCAGCCCGGCCTCGCGCCCGCCCAGCAGGTCGGGAACCGCGCCGCAGGCCCCGCTTGCCACGACACCGCAGCCGGCGGCGAGCGCCTCGCCGATCACCAGCCCGAAAGGTTCGGCGCGGCTTGGCAGGACAAGGCAATCCGCGGCGGCGAGGTGATCGCGCAGCGCCGCCCCTTCGAGCCGCCCGCGCCACAGGATACGGGGATCGCGTGCCGCCGCCTTCGCCAGTGTCTCGCCAAGCGGCCCGTCGCCCGCCACGATCAAACGCGCCTGAGCGGCGTTGAGCTGCGCGAAAGCGTCCAGCAGCAGGTCCAGCCCTTTCTCGGGGGCGAGCCGCCCGAGGAACATCAACACGGGCGCATCGGCCGCGATCCCGAGCCGCGCGCGCATCTTCTGCCGCCCGTCAGGGCCGAGGGTGCGAACGTGGCGCGCGATGGCGGCGGTGTCCGAACTCATCCGTCCGGGGACGATCTTCTCGGGCGGCACGCCTTGGTCGCGAAGATAGTCGGCAGCACGCTGGCCTGCCGGGCAGAAACCGTCGATCATCTCGAGGATCCGACGCTTGAGCACCGCGCGAACCGCGCGTGCAGGGCTGATCCACGTGTCGCTCAGCGCGATGATCCGCGCGCCCGAGAGCTTGCCGAGGACGATCGCAGCCAGCACGGGGACATGCGCCCAACCGGCGACGAAAATGACTTTGGGTCGCGTGCTGCGGATCTCGCGCCAGAGCGAGACGAGGGCAGACAGGCGCCTCGCAGGCAGGACGGTTTCGGGCGGGGCGTCTGCCCAGTTCTGCGTCGCCGCCGCCGAGACATAGCGAACGGTGAGATCGGTAGGCCAGCGCGCGGCCAGCGCGGCGGTCATTGCGACCATGTAGGGCGCGGGCTCGATCAGCACTGCGAGTGCGGGGCCGGGACGGGCTTCGGGGCGGGCAGGCTTAACCGACAAGGCGAGCCTCCTGCGGGTAAGGAGCGGTGCGGGCGCAGGCGACGTGCAGCACTTCGGACAATGCGCGCGCATGGGCGTCCCAACTGGCATGATCGCGGGCGAACCGGGTGCCAGACCGCGCGATCTCGCGCCAAGCGTTGCGCGGTCCGGTCAGCAGTGGGCGCAACGCCTCGACCAGCGCCCCGACCGAGCGCGGCGCGACCAGATAACCGGTCTCGCCGTTGCGCATGAATTGCGCCGGGCCTTGGCCCTCGACCCCGATGCAAAGCGCGCCAGCGGCCATCGCCTCGAGATAGACGATCCCGAAAGCCTCCCGCCATGACGGCAATACGAAAATGTCGCTTTTTCCGAGCGTTGCGAGCACATCTTCATGTGGTTTCTGACCGGCGAGGGTGATCCTATCCCCGAGCCCCTGCCGCGCGATCTGGGCGGCGAGATTGGCACGCTCCGGCCCGTCGCCGATGATCGTCAGATGCCATGGCGCATCCCCCCCGCGGGCAAGCCGTCCGAGCGCCGCGATCAGCAGGTTCAAGCCTTTGGCGGGATGCAGATTGGCGACGCTCACCAGCCGCAGGGGAGCCTCGTCCGGTTGCTGCGGGGCCGGGCGGTCAGGCGTCGGATCGACCCCGTTCCACACCACCTCGATATGATCTGCGCGCCCGGACAGATCGATCGCGAAACGGCGCAGCGGCTCGCCCACGACGATAAGCCGGTCGAGCCCGCCCAGGGCGTCGCGAAACCGCTCGGCCTGCCCGTTGGTCCAGAGATACCGCCAATTGCTGTTCTCGCCATGCAGCACGCCCACCACAGGCAAGCCCATCCGCGCGGCCAGCGCCTGCGCGGCGGGGGCGAGCGTCTCGGTCTGCACCACGATCACATCGGGGCGGCGCGCGGCGATCATCTCGCCCGCCAGTGCCGTGAGCGCCCGATCGAGCGTGCGATTGGTCAGCTTGCGCATCAGCCCGCCGGGCAGCGTCGGGTAGCGCGCGAGGCGGATCTCCTCGATCTCGGGGAAGCGCGCCGCCTCGATCTCGCCGCGATGCTCGGGCGATGCGAGTCGCGCTGTGCCCGCAGGCGTAAGCCCGCGCAACACGCCGACCCGTACGCGGTGACCCTGCCGCGCGAGCGCCCGCGCGCTGTCGGCGACGAAGCGGCTCGGCCAGCCGTCGGGGCGGTTCGGAAACCACGGGGTCAGCATCAGGATGTCGAGCGATGCGCCGCTGATGATCACAATCCCACTCCTTCACTCGGTTCGCGAGGTCGGGAGGCGACGGGGCGCGCGTTTGGTTGACCTCGCGTTAACCGTCGCGCAAGCGAGGTTAATTTGAGGTTAATGGTTGAAAGCATGGCCTGCGGGGGCGGCCAGAGGGCGCATCGGCGAGCGGCCCGCGTGGCCCTGCGCGCTGTGATTTCTCGCGCGCGCGAACCGCGCAGCTGCAAATCTGGTTCCCGCAAAGAAACCTTTGCCGAGGTCCGGCGTTGAAGATATTCCAGCTTCTACGACACGCCGCAGACGGGTTTGTAATGACCAAGATTCACAGGCCCGCGCCTTCGCATGCGGTGTCCTTCCGACAAATCCTGAGACACGAGACCGCCGCCGCGCATGAGGCGGGGGAGGCGCAATTCTCCCAGTTCTTCGCGGCCCCGGCGCAGAAGCTGGGTTGGTTCCTCGCAGCGCAGGCCGCAGGGCTTGGCGTGTTGGCGCGCCATGCGGCCCCCGGCGCGATCTGCGCGGGATTGCTGAGCGATTTTCTCGACCGGCTCGACCGGGATCTGGCGCGGCTGGGCCGTCCGGTGCATCCAATCCCCGACCCGGGGCCAGGCCTGCTCGACCCGCTGGCGGTCGACTATCTCGTGCTTGGCTCGCGGCTCGGGACGCAGGTGATCGACCGTAAGGTCTTCGCCGAGACCCCGGCCGAGGCCAAACCGCTTTATTTTCAGGCCCCCGCCGCTGGGGCGCTGTGGAAACGGCATTGCGCGACGCTCGACGCGCTGAGCCCCGCAGACCCGCGCGCAGCCCGTGTCGTCGCCGATGCGATACGGGGCTTCCATCTTTTCGCGCAGGCTGTGAAGGCGCAGGGTGCGGGCACGCCGCCCGACGCTCTCGCACCAGCGCTTGCCTCCAATTCCATTGACCATCCGCGGCCCGGCAGGATCGCGACAGACACCGATTTGACGCCCAAGGAGCCGACGTGACGTCCGATACCAGCCCCGCCCCCAGCCAGCGCCCCGTCGATCTGACCGATTGCGACCGCGAGCCGATCCACCAACTGGGCCGGGTCCAGAGCTACGGCGCGCTTCTGGCGCTCTCGAGCGACTGGATCGTGCAGCACGCCTCGAGCAATCTCGAGGAGATCCTCGGCATGGCCTGTGAGGAGGCGCTTGGCCGCCCGCTGGCCGACCTGATCGTCTCGGACGGGTTCGATCGGATCCGCGCGAGCCTGCGCACGGCAGAGGGCGGCGAGACGGCGGTGCGGCTGTTCGGTGTGGTACTGAAAGCGAATGGGAAGAGTTTCGACGTCTCGCTGCATGCCTCGGGGCCGTATCTGGTCGTCGAATTCGAGCCGAAGCTGGGCACGCGCGGACGCGATGTGATGACCGATGTCTACCCGCAGATCGCGCGCCTGCGTCGCGACCGGGGGCTGGAGCGGCTTGCGCGCGATGCGGCGATGGGGCTGCAGGCGCTCTCGGGCTTCGACAGCGTGATGATCTACCAGTTCCAGCCCGATCAATCGGGCAAGGTCATCGCCGAGACCCGCAAGGACCAGCAGCGCCTCTATGACGGGCTGCGCTTCCCGGCCAGCGATATCCCGGTTCAGGCGCGGGCCCTGTATAAACGCGCGCTGCTGCGGCTGATCGCGGATGTGGACGATCCCGGTGCGCCGGTGCTGCCGGGGGTCGATCTGAACGGGCAGCCGCTCGATATGTCTCTGGCGGTGACGCGGGCGGTCTCGCCGATCCATATCGAATACCTGCGCAACATGGGCGTCGGTGCCTCGATGTCGGTCTCGATCATGCGCGATGGCGAGCTGTGGGGGCTGTTCGCCTGCCACCATAATCAACCGCGCTACATCGACTACGAATTGCGCACCGCGATCGAGATGTACGCCCATATGTTTTCCTATGAACTCAGCAAGTTCGAGGATGGGGAGCGCAAGAAGGCGCAATCCGATACGGCCAGCCTGCAACGCACGCTGATGGGGCATATGGCCGATGGCAAGGCGCTGTCGGAAAGCCTGATGGCGGTCTCCGACGAGATCCGGCTGGTGATCCCGCATGACGGGCTCGTCCTTTATGAGAACGAGGAATTCAGCGCGACCGGGACGACGCCGACCAAAGAGGAATTCGCCGGGATCGCGCGGATGTTGGACCGGTCGATCGGGTCCTCGACCTTCGCGACCGATCAACTGGGGCGCGCCCACGAACCGGCCCGCGATTTTCCGGAACGGGCCGCAGGGCTGCTCGCCATTCCGATCTCGAAACGGCCGCGCGACTATCTCGTGCTGTTCCGCCGCCAGATCGCGGACACGGTCGAATGGGCGGGCGATCCCACGAAACCCGCGCAGCTTGGCCCGAACGGCGTGCGGCTCACCCCACGCAAGAGCTTCGAGGTCTGGCGCGAGACGGTCACCGGGCGCTCGGCCCCCTGGACGAACCAGCAATGCCACGCAGCGGAGCTTCTGCGCACGGTGCTGCTGGAGATCTTCCTCAAGATCACCGACGCGACCTCGGCCGAGCGCAAGCGCGCGCAGGAGCATCAGGAACTGCTGATCTCGGAGCTGAACCACCGGGTGCGCAATATCCTGAACCTGATGCGCGGACTGCTGGCGCAGTCGCGCAGCTCGGCGCGCTCGCTCGAAGAGTTCACCGACAATCTCGACGGGCGCATTCAGGCGCTGGCGCGGGCGCATGACCAGCTGACGGCGGAGCATTGGGAGCCTGCCTCCCTGCATGGGCTGATCTCGTGCGAATTCGCGGCCTATGCCGACCGCAAGGCCGAGCGTGTGATTATCACCGGACCCGATGCGCTGATTTCGCCGCAGGCCTATACGACGCTCGCGCTCGTGCTGCACGAGATGGCGACGAATTCGATCAAATATGGCGGGCTGTGCGATAGCGGCGGGCGTGTTGAGATCGCGCTCTCCACCGATCACAGCGGCGGTCTGCTGATCGACTGGAAAGAGCGTGGCGGTCCGCCGGTCACCCCGCCGAAACGGCGCGGCTTCGGGTCGATCATCATCGAGAACTCGATCCCGCACGAGCTGCGCGGCGATGCCGAGATTTCCTACAAGATGACCGGGGTGGAGGCGCAGTTCCGCATCCCGCCGACCACCATCGCGGAGCTGATCGATCAGCCCGGCACGGAGGGCGACGTTGGGGCGTCGCCCGCCGCGCAGACCGGCGCTGCATTCCGCCTGTCGGGGCAGGGGCTGGTGCTGGAAGACACGCTCATCATCGCGATGGATGCCGCCGGTGTGCTGGAGGATCTGGGCGCGCGCGACGTCAAGATCACCTCCTCGGTGGAAGGCGCGCTGACATGGCTGGACGGCGCGCGACCCGATTTCGCCGTGCTCGACGTCAATCTCGGGGACGAGCAATCCGTGCCGGTCGCCGAGCGGTTGCACAAGATGGGCGTGCCCTTCGTGCTGGCCACGGGCTACGGGTCTGCGCCTGACCTGCTGGCAATCTACCCGCCCTGCACGGTCGTCCAGAAACCCTTCTCCTCCGACTCGCTCAGAGAGGCTTTGCAAAACGCAATTGCGTGACCCTACGCACAGAACTTCGATCATATCTGACGGTCCAATAACGATTTGACGTATCTGACATGTAAGTTTCCGTGATAATTCTGACCCTGCGGGACTGGGCAAACGGGGGTCGCTATGAATGTGAGTGCCAACACGGTCGGCGGCAGCCGGGCCGATTTCACCGAAGACGAAATCGCGAAGCTCCGCGCGGCGCTGCACACGCTCGGGAATGTCGCCAGTGTCTGCGCCTCCAGCGCCCGCCTCCTGCCGCGATTTTGCGAGGATCAGGCGGCACTCGGGATCTGCGATGGGCTGAACGAGAATGCCGACATCGTCCGCGCCACGATGGAGGATCTGAAAGCGGTGCTGCGCCTCGACAGCCTTCAGTGACGGTCGTGAGACTATGCGCGCGACTCGGGGCAAGTGATCCGGCGCGGCGGTCCTTTGCGTAGCTCTGTCACCCAAGCAAGAGGAGAGTGTCATGCGCCGCCTGTCGATCGCCTTTCTCGCATCAAGCCTTTGCGCTGCGCTCATGCCGAGCCTCGCCCCGGCCTCGATCTTCGGCGGCTGGACCGAGCAGCGGTTTTCGCTGTTCTCCTCCAACGACTGGCAGCAATCGGCCAATGGTGTCGCGATGCGCTCGGACGGCTCGGTGTCGCTGATCTGGCGGGCGCTGCCACAGTCCGAGTGGGGGACGCGCAAGGCCGCGTGGCAATGGTCGGTCAGCCAGAGCGTCCCGCCGACGCCGCTCGACCGAAAAGGCGGGGATGATCGCGATCTGTCGCTCTATTTCGTCTTCATGCCCGAGGCCGTCGCCCGCGCCAATGAAGGGGCCAGCATCCGCAAGCTTCTGGCGGTGAAGGAGGCGCGCGTGCTGATGTATGTCTGGGGCGGCAAGCACGGGCGTGGGGCGCTGCTGCCTTCGCCCTATCTGGGCGCGCGCGGCAAGACGGTGGTGTTGCGCCCGGCGGGTACCGGCACGCATTCCGAGAGCGTCGATCTGGCGCGCGACTACCAACGCGCTTTTGGAGCGCAGCCGACGCAGCTTGTGGGGCTGGCGCTGTCAGGCGACAGCGACGACACCGACAGCGCGATCCGCGCCCGGATCGAGGGGCTGAGCCTGAACTGACCGCGCCACACCGTCCCCGGTGATTTCACACAAAAACACTGCCAAGACATGACTTTGTCGGTAACCTGTGTCAGCAAGGCCCAAAAGGGGGGCAGGATGGCGCTCAATTTCCGACAGTCCGAAATTCTCGAAATCGCGCGCGACGAGGGCCGTGTTGTGGTCGAAGCCTTGGCCGAACGCTTCAATGTCTCGGTCCAGACGATCCGGCGCGATCTGACAGAGCTCTCCGAAGCGGGCCATCTGGAGCGCGTGCATGGCGGGGCGGTGATCCGCACCGGCGTGGTGAATTTCGCCTATGAAGAACGCCGCCGGATGAACGAGGCGGCGAAGGCGGCGATCGGGCGGGCCTGTGCGCAGGCGATCCCCGACAATAGCTCCATCGTGCTGACGCTGGGCACCACGACCGAGGCGGTGGCGCGCGAGCTTCTGCATCACCGCAACATCACCGTGGTCACGAATAACATCAACGTCGCCAATATCCTGCTGGCCAATGAGAGCTGCGATATCCTCGTGGCGGGCGGCAACCTGCGCCGCTCGGATGGCGGGCTGGTGGGCGATCTCACGGCGGATTTCATGGGCGAGTTCAAAGCCGATTTCGCGGTGATCGGGACCTCCGCGCTCGATGCGGACGGGGACATGCTCGATTACGATCTGGCCGAGGTGCGCGTCAGCCGCCGGATCTTGCGGCAGGCGCGGCAGAGCTTTCTGGTGACCGACGCGTCGAAGCTGGAACGCTCCGCGCCAGTGCGGCTTGCCTCGCTCTCCGATATCGACCGGGTTTTCATCGACAAGCCCTTGCCCGACGCGCTCATGGCGCTCTGCGCGCAATGGGACACCGAGATCACCGTGGCGGGGTGAGCCTTAGCGCAGCACGCGCCGCAGCCCGGTCTGCACCCGCGTGAGTTCCGGCAGATAGGTTTCGATCAGGCTCTCCGCCGGATCGACGCTCGCGGCCATCCCGGTGTTGAGCGCGGCCACGACCCGCCCATGCATGTCGTAAAGCGGCACCGCGATGGAGCGCAGCCCGATCTCCACCTCCTGATCGATCACCGCATAGCCGTCGCGGCGCACCTGATCGATGCGCGCAACGATCTCGCCCGGATCGGTCAGGCTGTAGGCCGTGCGCGGCGTCAGGTCCGAGGCCTCCACTGCCGTGCGGGCTTCCTCCGGGGGCAGGGCGGCCAGCAGCACCCGTCCCATCGAGGTGCAATGCGCTGGCAGCCGCGACCCCGGCATCAACCCGATCGACATCACCCGCCGCTGCGCCGCCCGCGCGAGATAGACGATTTCAGTCCCATCGAGGATCGAGACCGAGCAGCTTTGCCCGATCCGATCCGTCAGCTGATCGAGCCACGGCTGCACGATCTGCGGCAGCGGCAGCGAGGCCAGCGCCCCCATCCCGAGCCGAAGAACCTTCGGCGTCAGCGTGAAGAACTTGCCGTCGTATTCCGCGTAGCCCTCCGCGTTCAGCGTCAGCAGGCAGCGCCGCGCGGTGGCCCTGTCGAAGCCCGTCGCCTGCGCCACCTCGGCAATCGAGAGCCGCGGCGTCTCGGCCCCGAAACATTCGATGACGCGCAGGCCTTTCGCGAAAGAGGCGATGAAATCGGTCGATTTGTTCAACATGCGAACAGGTTTTCTCGCGATGCGAACAAATGTCAAGATGCGCACGAAATCCGTGGAAAGCCGTCCCACGCAGGTCTAAATCCGAGGCCTCAGGAGGACCGCAAATGGACAAGAGACTTTCCTCGCTGACCGAGGCCGTGGCCGATATTCAAGACGGCGCCACGGTGATGATCGGCGGCTTTGGCGGCTCGGGGGCCCCGATCGAACTGATCCACGCCCTGATCGACCGCTTTCTCGAAACCGGATCGCCCAAGGGGCTGACCGTGATCAACAACAACGCAGGCAACGGCCATGTCGGCATCGCCGCGATGATCGAGCAGGGTATGGTCAAGAAGATGATCTGCTCCTTCCCGCGCTCGGCCGATCCCACTGTATTCACCGAACGCTATCTGGCGGGTGAGATCGAGCTGGAACTGGTGCCGCAAGGCACGCTGGCCGAACGTATCCGCGCAGGCGGCGCGGGCATTCCGGGCTTCTTCACGCCGACCTCCGTTGGCACCGATCTGGCCGAGGGCAAGCCGGTGCAGCAGTTCGACGGCCGCGACTACGTGATGGAGCGCTGGCTCAAGGCCGATCACGCGCTGATCAAGGCCGAGCAGGGCGACGCGCTTGGCAACCTGACCTACCGGATGGCCGCGCGGAACTTCTCGCCGCTGATGGCGACGGCGGCAGAAAAGGTCGTCGTGCAGGTCACGAAAGCGGTGGAGCCGGGCGAGATCGACCCGGAAGTCATCGTCACCCCGGGCATCTTCGTGGATGCGATCATCGAGGTCGCCAACCCCGCCCAGGAAGAAGAGTTGAACCGCGCCGGAGCCCATCACCCATGACCCAGAAACTGAGCAATGCACAGATCGCCTGGCGCGCCGCCCAGGACATCGAGGACGGCGCCTATGTGAACCTCGGGATCGGCTTTCCCGAGATGGTCGCGCGCTTCCAGCCCGAAGGTCGCGAGGCGATATTCCACACGGAAAACGGTGTTCTCGGCTTCGGTCGTGCGCCCGAACCCGGTCAGGAGGACTGGGACCTCATCAACGCGGGCAAGAAGGCGATCACGCTGAAGCCCGGCACCGCGTTCTTCCACCATGCCGACAGCTTCGCGATGGTGCGCGGCGGGCATCTCGACGTGGCAATCCTCGGCGCCTATCAGGTGGCCGAAACGGGCGATCTGGCGAACTGGTCGACCGGGCCGAAAGGCGTGCCGGCCGTGGGCGGGGCGATGGACCTCGTGCATGGCGCGAAACGCGTGGCTGTCATCACCGACCACGTCACCAAGAAGGGCCAGCCGAAGCTGGTCGAGGCCTGCACCTTCCCGCTGACCGGTGTGGGCTGCGTGACCCGCGTCTATACGTCGCTCGCCGTGGTGGACGTGGTGGATGGCCGCTTCGTCCTGCGCGAAAAGCTCCCCGCGATATCGATGGAGGAGCTGCAAGCCGTCACCGGCGCGACCCTCCATGTCGAGGGCGAGGTGGGTGACCTGATCTGTCCCGAGGAGTTGGCCGATGCGTGACGCTTATATCTGCGACTATATCCGAACCCCGATCGGCCGTTTCGGCGGTGCGCTGGCGCCTGTCCGGGCCGACGATCTGGGGGCGATCCCCTTGAAAGCCCTGATGGCGCGCAACACGGGCGTCGATTGGGAAGCGGTCGAGGACGTGATCTTCGGTTGCGCCAATCAGGCGGGCGAGGACAACCGCAACGTGGCCCGCATGTCGGCGCTGCTCGCGGGTCTCCCGGTGAACGTGCCGGGGACCACGATCAACCGGCTTTGCGGTTCGGGCATGGATGCCATCGTCACCGCCGCCCGCGCGATCAAGGCGGGCGAGGCCGATCTGATGATCGCGGGCGGCGTCGAGAGCATGTCGCGCGCGCCCTTCGTGATGCCGAAGGCCGAGGCCGCCTATAGCCGCGCCAATGCGGTCTATGACACGACAATCGGCTGGCGCTTCGTGAACAAGCTGATGAAAGAGACCCATGGCGTCGACTCGATGCCCGAGACAGCAGAGAACGTGGCCGATGATTTCGGCGTGAGCCGTGAAGATCAGGATGCCTTCGCGCTCCGCTCGCAGGAGGCTGCGGCCAAGGCGATGGAAGCGGGCCGTCTGGCCGAGGAGATCACCCCGGTCACGATCCCGCAGCGCAAGGGCGAGCCGGTCGTGGTCGACACTGACGAACACCCGCGCCCCGGCACCACGCTGGAAGCGCTGACCAAGCTGCGGCCCATCGTGCGGCCCGACGGCACGGTCACGGCGGGCAATGCGTCCGGCGTGAACGATGGCGCAGCGGCGCTGATCATCGCCTCCGAGGAGGCCGTGCGCAAACACGGGCTGACGCCGCTGGTGAAGATCTCCGGCGGGGCGGCGGCGGGCGTGCCGCCGCGGATCATGGGCTTCGGGCCCGCGCCTGCCAGCAAGAAGCTGATGGCGCGGCTGGGGCTGACGCAGGACGCCTTCGACGTGATCGAGCTCAACGAAGCCTTTGCGAGCCAAGGTCTGGCCACGCTGCGCGATCTCGGCATTGCGGATGACGATGCGCGAGTGAACCCCAATGGCGGCGCGATTGCGCTTGGCCATCCGCTGGGCATGTCAGGCGCGCGGATCACCGGCACGGCGGCGCTGGAACTGGTGCGCTGCAAGGGCCAACGGGCGCTTGCCACGATGTGCATCGGCGTGGGGCAGGGTATCGCTGTGGCGCTGGAGGCGGTGTAACGAAAGCAGGGTGCGCGGCGGCCCGTGGGGTGGCGCGCGCCCGTTGTCCGCTGCGGCGGTTTATGCCCGCCACATTCCTCTGAGCTTCCCGCTGGGCACGCCGCCTCAATCGCGCCAGCCCGTCGGGACGGGCCGTCGCGCGCCCTGCGCCTTCGGCGCGCACCGGGCGGGGTGTTAGCTCAGGTCTTGTCCAAGAACGCCTTCAACAGCGCCGCGACAGCCTTGGGCTGCTCGTAACAGGGCAGGTGGCCCGCATTCGCGATCTCGTGGAACGCGGCGCCGCACAGCTCTGCCGTGGCGCGCACCAGATCGGGCGGGGTCGAGGCGTCATCCGCACCCGTCATCGCCATCACCGGCAGTGTCAGCGCCCGTGTCGCCTCGGTCTGATCGGCCCCGGCAATCGCCGCGCAGCAGCCCGCATAGCCCTCGTCGGGCCCACGTTCGAGCATGTTGCGGCAGAGCGCGAACTCCGCCGGGTGGGCCTCGGCGAAACCGGGCGCGAACCAGCGTGCGAGGATCGCGTCGGAGATGCTCGCGATCCCGTCGCGGCGCACATTGGCGATCCGCTCGTTCCACATCTCGGGCGTGCCGATCTTGGCGGCGGTGTCCATCAGGACGAGCGCGCGCAGAAGATCAGGACGGCGCGCGGCGAGGCTCTGTCCGATCAGCCCGCCGATCGAGAGGCCGATAAAGGTCACGTCCCGAAGCCCGAGCGCATCGCAGATCGCGGCGGCATCGCCCGAGAGGTCCTCGATGCTGTAGGGGCCGGGCGGGCAATCGCTCAGCCCATGCCCGCGCTTGTCGAAGCGGATCAGCCGCAGCCCCTCGGGCAGATGCGGGATCAGCGCCTCCCAGAGCCGCAGATCGCTGCCGAGCGAATTGCCGAACATCACCACACGGCCGTCGCGCGGGCCCTGGTCGAGAATGTGGAGCGTCACCCCGTCATGGGTCAGTGCGTGCATGAAAGCCTCCTCTTTGCAGGAGGTTGTAGCGCGCGGGACGGGGGAAGGAAAACATACCGCGGAGGTATCGGGGATTACCCGGGTGATACCTGATGCGGAGGTGGCGCCGGGATCTACTGGCGCGGGGCGACCAGCCCCGGGCCGCGCCAGAGGGCGGCGCCCGACCTCGGGTGGGCGCGTGACGACAGTCGTGGTTCGCGCTTTATCTCGCAAGATCCGAGAGTGATCGGTGCGCGCAGCAGCGTCGCAAAAGCGCCCTCCCGGGGCTGGTCGCCCCGGGCGAGACCGGAGGTCGACGCCATCCCCAAAACCAAAAAGGCCACCCCCGAGGGGATGGCCAGCCTCCGAAACTGCGGAGAGGAATTACTCGGCCGGTTCGGCCACTTCGTCCTTGGTCTCCGCCTCGGCCATCGCGGCCTCGACGATGGGCGTGCCATAGACGAAGAAGTCCTGCGGAAGCTCGCCGCCGAACCAGACACCGCCACCGTTGAAGAAGTTGCTCTCGTCCCAGGTCAGCGTCTTCCAGTCCGGATCGAAGATCAGGTAGCCGGTGTCGCCGAACAGCTCGATGCGGTTGCCGCCGGGCTCGTAGACATACATGAAATAGGCCTGAGAGACGCCGTGCTTCGCCGGGCCCGCTTCGATCGTGACATCGTATTCCTGCAAGATATCGGCAAGGTCGAGCATCTGACCCTGATTGCCATACCAGAAGGCGACATGGTGCAGACGGTTACCCGGACCGGCCTGATCCTTGGTGAAGGCGACCTCGTGCACGAGCGGGCTGACCGAGAACCACGCCGCCAGCTCGTCCGAGCCGCCGAAGACCACGTTCTCACGCTTCAGGAAGCCGAGATTGTCCTGCAGGAACTTGCCGTTCTTGGTCACGTCCGAGCAGAGCAGGTTGACATGATCGAGACGACGCACCGGCACCCCACGCAGCGGACGCTTCTGGGCGCGCGAGAGCAGCTTCGATTTCAGCTCTGCCGGGGCCTCGTAATACTCGACCTCCCAGAACAGATGCTGCTTGTGGCCGTCCGGCGTGGTAAATTCATAGGCGCGGCCGTAACCCTTGTGACCCTCGACCCATTTGCCCGGGTTGCCCGAGGCCTCTAGCACGGCCACGCGACGCTCCAGCGCCTGCGGCGAGGAGGCGCGCCAACCGACCATGCCGATCCCGGCCTTGTCCGAGCGCGTCAGCTTCAGCGAGTGGTGATAGCGGTCCTCGTAGCCGCGCAGGTAGCAGGATTTGCCGTCATCCTCGGTGGGCGTCATGCCCAAAACATCGTGGAAGAACCAGAAGCTTTCCTCGAATTTGGGGGTGAAAAGTTCGATGCAGGCAAGCTGCGCGATATCGTGGATCTGTTCCTGAAAGCTCATGGTGTCCTCCCTAAAGCTCGATACGGTGAATGCGGTCAGTTTGCGGGGGCCTTCTCGTGGCCGTTGGTCGGGGCTGTGCCGTTCGAGGCGGCGGCGGGTTGCTCGCTCGCTTCGACATATTTCGGCTCGCCCGCGACCGCGTAATGGCCCGAGCGCAGCTCGTTGAGCATGATCCGAACGGCCTGCGGCTTGACGCCCAGCGTGTCGACCGCCGCGCGCGTGACCTCGCGCATCAGCGCTTCTTTCTGCGCCTCGGTGCGGCCTTCCATAAGGTTGATCTGGATTACCGGCATGACTGCTCCTCTGTCTCGGGACGCGCCCTCATTCCCCGCGTGTCGGGGCCTCCTCGGCGTGTCCGTGGACCGAGATTGGGGCAGAAGAGGCGATACGATCAAATACCATTTAGTCCGGGTTTCGATACCGAAGGCGCATCGCTCTGGATGAGGGGAACTCCTAGATATGGCATGATTCAGCATCCGGGCTGCGTCCGGCCGGCGACATGAAGATCGTTTTACAGTGCTTTGTTATTGCTGGCTTAAACTGCGTGCGACCTCGAGGAAGTTCGCGACGATCGGGGACGTGTCACCCTCTCGCGAGATGCAGGAGATATCGACCCGCGCGCTGTCGCTCACATCACTGATCGGCAGGCATTTCACGCCCTCCATGATGACCGATGTGATCGATTGCGGGACGACCGAGACGCCGAACCCCGCCGCGACCAGCGCCATCGCGGTAAAGCCGTCGCCCACGACCTGCGCGACATTGGGCGCGAACCCCGCCTCGTGGCAGAGCCCCGTGACCTTCTCGACGAACCCCTGCGCGCGGCTGGCGGGAAACAGCATCATCGGTTCGCGCGCCAGTTCCGACAGCGCGACGCTCTCGCGATCCGCGAAAGGCCCCGGATCGGGCACGACGATATAGAGCGGCTCCGAGGCCAGTTCCTCGATCGCGAGACCCGGCACCGGCGTCAGCATCCGGTTGAAGCCCAGATCGATCGAGCGGTTCTGCAGCCCCTCGATCTGCGCCAGCTTGTCGAGCGCGTGCATCACCACTTTCACATCCGGATAGCGGCGTTTGAATTCGAGGATGATCCGCGGGATGAAGCTGAGGATCGCGGTGCCGAAGATCGCGATGTCGACCCGGCCAAGCCCGCCCTCGGACGCCCGATGGACCCGGTCCGCCGCCTGATCGAGCAGCGCCGCGATGTTGCGCGCCTCATCGAGAAACAGCGCCCCCGCCTGCGTCAGTTCGACACCGCGCGGCGTGCGGTTGAAAAGCTGCGCGCCGAGCTGTTCCTCCAGCGCCTGAATCTGGCGGGTGATCGGCGGCTGAGAGACATGAAGCCGCTCGGCCGCGCGACCGAAATGCAGTTCCTCGGCCACGGCGATGAAATAGCGAAGCTGACGCAGGTTCATGGGTGTCCTCTCCGGCGCTCAGAGTGAGGCACAATCGCGAAGGGGGCAAGCAGGGCGCGCGGCGGCCCGTGGGGTGGCGCATTCTGACATATCAGCGGATGCGCTTTATCCGTGCGGCTTCGCCCATCGCTCGAGCCACGCGCGCGGATGGCAAGGCGCCAGCCCGTGGGGACGGTCCGGCGCGCGCCCTGCGCCTGCGGCGCGCACCGGGCGCGGCTCGCGAGGCTGGCGCTCACAGCTTGATACAGAGGTTCGTCCGCTCGGTGTAGAATTCGAGCGAATGCACCCCGCCTTCGCGTCCGATCCCGGAGGATTTCGAGCCACCGAAGGCCGTTCGCAGGTCGCGCAGGAACCACGAATTGACCCAGACGAGACCCGCCTCCATCTGCCCGCCGACGCGATGGGCGCGGCTGAGGTTTTCGGTGAGGATCGTGGCCGACAGCCCGTAATTGGTGTCAGTGGCCATCGCGATCACCTCGTCTTCGCTGTCGAAGGGCTGGATGTGGCAGCAGGGGCCGAAGATTTCCTCGCGCACGATGGGGCTGTCCTCGGGCAGGCCGGTCCAGATCGTGGGCTCGACGAAGAAACCACCGTTGCGGTAATCGCCATCGGGGAAGTCGGGGACGCCGCCGCCGGTGATGATCTGAGCGCCCAGATCGGCGGCCTTTTTGTAATAGCTCAGCACCTTCTCACGATGCTCGGCGGAGATCAGCGGGCCGATGGTCGCGCCGTCGGTATCCGGTCCGCCTTGGATCAGAGCTTCCGCGCCCGCTTTCAGGCGGCTGACGAATTCCTCGAAGACGGGGCGTTCGACGTAAATCCGCTCGGTTCCCAGACAGACCTGCCCGGTATTGGCGAAACACGAGCGCATCGTGACCTCGATCGCCTTGTCCATATCTGCATCGGCAAAGACGATAGCAGGGTTCTTGCCGCCCAGCTCGAACGACACATCGCGCAGACCCACCGCGGCTTGTTTCATGATCGCCTCGCCGGTGCGGGTCTCGCCGGTGAAGGTGATGCCGTTGACGCCCGGATGCTGGGTCAGCAACTCGCCCGCGCTTTCCGGACCGAAGCCGTGGATGACGTTATAGACGCCTTTCGGGATGCCCACCTCGTTCATCACCTCGCCCAGCAGGGTCGCGGTGGCGGGGCTTTCCTCGGACGGTTTCACGACGACCGTATTGCCGCAGGCCAGCGCGGGGCCAACCTTCCACGTCATCAGCAGGAACGGCGCGTTCCAGGGCGAGATCACCCCGATAACCCCTTTCGGGCGATGCAGTTCGAGATTGGCCGCGCCCGTGCCGTCGGGCGTATCCATGTGGAAATACTCGCCGCCCGTGTTCTTCAGCATCTCCGCGAAGATCCGGAAGTTGGCCGCGCCGCGTGGGATCTCGACCTTCTCGGCGAAACCGCGGGTGTGGCCGGTGTCCTGTACTTCCGCTTCCATGAAATCGGCCTTGCGCGCGTCGATGGCGTCGGCGAGCTTCATCAACAGGTCGCAGCGTTGCGCCTTCGGCATCTTGCCCCAGGGGCCTTTCAGCGCCGCCTGTGCTGCCTCAACCGCGTCATTCACATCCTCGGCCAGCGCCTCATGCACATCGGCGATCTTTTCGCCGGTGGACGGGGAAATCTTGTCGAAGGTCTTGCCCGATTGCGCGGCGCGGTATTCGCCGTCGATGAAGAGCTTATGCGTGGTCATATCGTCCTCCCGTGAGCCACCTCTTGGGCGATAAGCTAGGCAACCTGGTCGATACGCTCCAATGCTTTTGCATCCCGCACGCGATACCGTTTTTGCATGATGCCGCATCGGGGAGCGATGCAAAACCCGTATCAAGCCCGGCCCGTCAAAGTATTGGAGCGTATCGCGCCGCCGTCTTAGCCTTGATCCGGAGGCAGCCCGTATCGGTTTCACCAGACCGACGCAGATGAGGGCCGCGACGGAGGACATATGCTGGACAGCACCAAGATCGAGAGCTTGGGCGATGCGCTTTATGACGCGCTGCGCTCGGGTCGACCGACCCAGAAAATCAGCGCGCTCGAACCCGAGAGCGACATCGAGGACGCCTATCGTATCCAGTTGCGGATGCTCGAGCGGCGTCTCGAGGCGGGCGACGAGGTCGTCGGCAAGAAGATCGGCCTGACCAGCCGCGCCATTCAGGACGCGCTTGGCGTCTATCAGCCCGATTTCGGGCAGGTGACGAAGCGGATGCTGTTCGAGGATGGCGCGACGATCGACCTCAGCAAGCTGATGCAGCCGCGTTTGGAGGGCGAGCTGGCCTTCCGCCTGAAGGAAGACCTGATCGGGCCGGGCGTGACGGTGACGGATGTGATCCGCGCGACCGACTATGTGACGCCGTGCTTCGAGATCGTCGATACCCGGTATCAAGATTGGCAGATCAAGATCCAGGACACCGTGGCGGACAATGCCTCCTGCGGCGTGTTCGTGCTGGGCGAGGCCAAGGCCGATCCGCGCGATCTGGACCTGAGCCTCGCAGGCATGGTGATCGAGAAGAACGGCGAAGTGGTTGCGACAGGGGCCGGGGCGGCCGTGCAAGGCTCGCCGGTGATGGCGGTCGCATGGCTCGCCAATACGCTCGGGCGTCTGGGGATCCCGCTGAAAGCCGGGGAGATCATCCTGTCGGGCGCGCAGGCGCCGCTGCTGGCTGTCACGGATGGCGATCATTTCACTTGCGAGATCGCGGGCATCGGCGCGTGCGAGATGCGTTTTGCCGGGAGGGCGATGGTATGAGCCTCGATCAACCGAAGACCGTCGATGAGGAAGCGATTATCCGCATGGCTGAGCGCGTCGAGACCGCGCAGCGCTACGCGGTGCCGATCCGTAAGCTGACCGAGGATTACCCCGATCTGACCATCGCCGACGCCTATCGCGTCCAGACCGCGCTGCGGCGCAATCTGGAGAAGAAAGGCGAGCGGGTGATCGGCTGGAAAGCTGGGCTGACCTCCAAGCCGAAAATGGCGCAGATGGGCGTCTCGACCCCCGGCGTGGGCTTCCTGACCGATGCGATGGAGCGTCCGGCGAACTCGAAGATCACCGTCAGTGACATGATCCACCCGCGCGTCGAGGCCGAGATCGCTTTTGTCACCAACAAGGAGCTGTCGGGCAAGGTCACCCGAGAAGACGTGCTGGCCGCCACCGATTACGTCCAGCCCGCGCTGGAGGTGATCGACAGTCGCTTCACCGGGTTCAAGTTCGATCTGGAATCGGTGCTCGCCGATAATTCCAGCTCGGCCCGCTATGTGCCGGGCGGGCGGATGATCCGGCCCGATGCGCTCGATCTGCGGACCGTGGGTGTGGTGCTCGAACATAACGGCGAGATCGCCCAGATCGGCGCGGGCGCCGAGGTGCTGGGACACCCCGCCGAGGCGATCGCGATGCTGGTCGGCGTTCTCGATGACATGGGCGAGGTGCTGCCCGCGGGCAGCTTCGTGATGGCCGGCGCGATCACCGCCGCCGTGGCCGTCAAACCCGGCGATTCCATCACCGCGAGATTTTACGAGATGGGCTCGATCACGGTCACTTTCACCGAGTGACCCCGAGCCAAGGAGGTTCAAGATGAACAAGATCAAATGTGCCCTGATCGGGTCGGGCAATATCGGCACCGACCTGATGTTCAAGCTGCTGCGCTCGGACGTGCTCGAGCCGGTCTGGATGGTCGGCATCGACCCCAATTCCGACGGCCTCAAGCGCGCCAGGGACAAAGGGCTGAAGGTCACCCATGAGGGCGTCGACGGGCTGCTGCCCCATGTCGAGGCAGACGGTATCCAGATCGCCTTCGACGCGACCTCGGCCTATGTCCATGCGGAAAACTCGCGCAAGCTCAACGAGTTGGGCGTGTTCATGGTCGACCTGACGCCTGCCGCGATCGGCCCCTTATGCGTGCCGCCGGTGAACCTCGGCGATCTGGCGAAAGCGACGCCGATGAACGTCAACATGATCTCCTGCGCGGGTCAGGCGACGATCCCGATCGTCTCGGCCGTGGGCGCGGTGCAATCGGTCGAATATGCCGAGATCATCGCCTCGCTTTCCTCGAAATCCATCGGGCCGGGCACGCGGGCGAACCTTGATGAATTCACCTTCACCACCTCGAACGCGATCGAGAAGGTGGGCGGGGCGAAGAAGGGCAAGGCGCTCGCCATCATCAACCCCGCCGATCCGCCGATGATCATGCGCAACACGATCTATTGCGAGGTCGAGGGCGAGCCGGACCGGGAGGCGATCACCAGATCGGTGAAGGATATGATCGCGCAGGTCCAGAAATACGTCCCCGGCTACAAGCTGGTGAACGGCCCCGATTTCGACGGCAATCGCGTCGCGGTCTTCATGGAGGTCGCAGGGCTAGGCGACTACCTGCCGACCTATGCGGGCAATCTCGACATCATGACGGCGGCGGCGGCACGCACCGCCGAGATGTTCGCCGAACGGATCCTCGACGGGTCGATGGAACTCAAAAAACTGGAGCCGGCACAATGACCTCAGAGAGCGTGATCCAACAGAAAGTGAAATCCGGCCTCGAGGGCCGCAAGGTCAAGCTGCACGACATGTCCCTGCGCGACGGGATGCATGCCAAGCGCGAGCAGATTCCGGTCGAGATGATGGTGAAGATCGCCAAGGGGCTGGACGCGGCGGGCGTGCCTTACATGCAGGTCACCCATGGCGCGGGTCTGGGTGGCAACTCGATCCAGCATGGCCGCGCGCTGGCGTCCAACGCGGAATATATCTCGGCGGTGGCCGAGGTGGTGAAGCAGGCGGTAATTTCGGTGCTGCTGATCCCCGGTCTGGGCACCATGAAAGAGCTCGAAGAGGCCTATCAGTGCGGTGCGCGCTCGGTCCATGTGGCGACCCATTGCACCGAGGCCGACACCTCGCCGCAGCATATCGCCTTCGCGCGCAAGCTCGGGATGGATGCGAGCGGTTTCCTGATGATGTCGCATCTGAACTCGGCCGAAGGGCTGACCGAACAGGCGCTCCTGATGGAGAGCTATGGCGCCAACACCGTCTATGTCACGGACTCCGCGGGCGCGATGCTGACGCATGAGGTCACCCATGCGATCTCGATGATGCGCGATGCGCTGAAACCGGAGACCGAGATCGGCTTCCACGGCCACCACAATCTCGGCCTCGGCATCGCGAACTCCATCGCCGCTATCGGCGCGGGCGCGACGCGGATCGATGCCTCGCTGGCGGGGCTTGGCGCAGGCGCAGGCAATGCGCCGATCGAGGTGCTGGCCGCCGTCTGCGACCGGATGGAGATCGAGACGGGCTCGGATACCTTCGCGCTGATGGATCTGGCCGAGGATGTTGTGGTCCCGTTCACGGATCACGTCGTGCGCGCCGACCGCGAGGCGCTGACGCTGGGCTTTGCCGGGGTCTATTCGACCTTCCTGCTGCCCGCGAAACGCGCAGGCGAGCGCTTCGGCATCCCGGCGCGCGACATCCTTGTCGAACTGGGCCGCAAGAAGATGATCGGCGGTCAGGAAGACATGATCCAGGACACGGCGATGACCATGGCCCGCCAGCGCGGCCTGCTGAAGGAGAGCGCCTGACGAGACCCTTTCCGCGCGTCGGTCCCAACGGCGCGCGGAAAGCCGGACCGGGTAGGGGAAGAGGAGCCCTGACGCCCGGAGCGACCGGACCAGAGAAACGCGAAGGGAGGAAATCCATGAAACTGAAACGCGCCGCGCTCGCTTTGAGCGCGCTGATGTCGCTTGCCGCATTGCCGGCCCATGCCATCGACGTGGCTCCGGGGGATTACAACATCCTGCCGCCCGGCACGAATATCGGGCTGCTTTATCTGCAGCATCAAAGCGCCGATACGTTCGAGCTCGGCGGGACCAAGGTGCCCGACAGCAAGGCCAAGGTGAATGTGATGGTCCTGCGCGGGCTGCATTATTCCGAAGCCTTCGGGATGCCCGCGCTCTATCAGGCCGTGCTGCCGCTCGTGAATTTCGACACCGCGCGCATCGGCGGTGGGGATATGCCGACCAAATCGGGCGTGGGCGATCTGACGCTGGGCTTCTCGGTCTGGCCGGTACAGCCGGCGAACCCCGAGACCGGAACCACGCTGGGCGTGACCGCCTTCGTGACCGCGCCCACGGGGCGGTATGACGCGGCGAAGGTCAGCGCGGGCTCTGGGACGTGGACTCTGACGCCGCAGATCGGGTTCATTCAGGGGCTCGGGCAGGGGCTCTATTTCGACGCGATGGCCGATGTGGCGGTCACGATGGACCACACGGAGAGCGGCCAGAAGATCGAGCGCAGCCCCGCCACGCAGGTTCAGGCCTATCTGCGCAAGCAATTCGGCCAGAAAACCTCCGTCTCCTTCGGCCTGTCCTCGCAGCGTGGCGGCAAGATCAAGGTGGGCGGCGCCGATACCGGCCAGCGCACCGAGCGCGATCAGCTCCGCCTTTATGCCAATACTTTCGTCACCCCGACCGTCCAGGTGCAGGGGATGCTGGCGAAGGACGTGAACAGCGATGGCGGGTTCCGTAACGACGTGGTCGCGGAGCTGCGTTTCCTGAAGGTCTTCTGATCCTCCCCGGCCGGGCGCGAGCCCTCATTCGTGCCCGGCATTATCCAATACCTTTTGCGATAGTGAGGAGGGTTCCGTTATGACCTATATGGTATCAACGGGAGGAGGCGTGGGAATGGACTTCAAGCGGCTCAAATATTTCCTCGCGGTGGCCGAGGAATTGCATTTCGGACGCGCGGCGAACCGGCTCGATATCGCGCAGCCGCCGCTGTCGCGCCAGATTGCGGCGTTGGAGGCCGAGCTGGAGGTGCAGCTTTTCGACCGTTCGCGCAGCCAGATCCGGCTGACTCAGGCGGGCGAGGTGCTGCAGGATCACGCGCGGCAATTGCTCGAGCGGCTGGATGCGGCCTATCGCGAGACGAAGATGGTGGGCTCCGGTGCGGGCGGGCGGCTGCGGATCGCCTTTGTCGGATCAGCCTCGCATGGGGTGCTGCCGACGCTGATCAAGTCCTACCGCTCCTTCTACCCGGAGGTCGAGCTGCAGCTCTCGGCGATGAACAATGCCGAGCTGCACACCGCGCTGGTCAGCCGCGAGATCGACATCGCGGTGGCGCGCCCGATCCTCGACGACGAGGAGTTCCGCCGCGAGCCGCTCTGCACCGAGCCGCTGATCCTCGCGCTGCCCGACAATTCCGACCTCGGCGCCCGCGCCGAGATCCATTTCGCCGATCTCGCCGATAAGACCTTCGTGCTCTATCCGCGCAAGCCCCGGCCCAGCTATGCCGATGTCGTGCTCGATATCTGCGCGCGCGAAGGGTTCAAGCCGAAGGCGGTCGATCTTGCGCAGGATTTTCAATCTGCGATCAGCCTTGTGTCCGTGGGCGTGGGGATCGCCGTGGTGCCGCAATCGGTGTCGCGCACGCAGCGCCCCGGCGTGATCTTCCGGCCCTATAAGGGCTATAATCCGGGGACCGGCCTGACCGTGCATGCGCGGCTCGACAATCGCGCGCCGCAGGTGATGCACTTCCTTGAGGTGACGCGTAAATTCGCGCGTAAACAGTAGGTTGTGGCGCGAAGTTCAAGTGATGCGTTAAGTTGGGCGCGGGTCGTCGCGGAAGGTCGTGGCCTGCACGGAGGGGCGTTCGGCAAAGCCCGCGTGCCATTCCGCCAGCGCCGGACGGCCCTCGCGCCAGCCCTCTCCCTCGAAGCGGAAATCGAGATAGCACAGCGCGACGCCGATGCTGAGATGGCCAATGTCGAAGGGCCGCTGGGTCAGTCGCGCGGCATGACCTTCCAGCCAATCCGCAACCCGGTTCATCTTGGTCCGGTAGACGGCGAGCATCTGCTCGGACCGCTGTTCCTCGGGCCGCATCTTCAGCTCCACCAGCCACGGCAGCGCCACGTCCAGAAGACCCGTTCCCAGCGCCTCGTCGCGCTCGGCCTCGAGCCGCGCGGCGGGATCGGCGGGGAAAAGCTGCGGGCCGTCCGCGCTTTCCAGATCTGCCCATTCGCAGACCACATGGCTGTCGAACAGCACGCGGCCGTCTTCCAGCTCCAGCGTCGGGATCTTCGATAACGGGTTGATCGCCATCAGCCCCTCATGCGGGATCATCGGATCGGCATGGGTGCGCACGGTCTCGACCTTATCGGCCAGACCTTTCTCATGCAGCGCGACCATCGCTTTGCGGACGTAGGGCGAGCGCGGGGACCAGTGCAGGATCGGCATCGGCTCAGCCTTTCCGCGCGACGGAGGCCAGCACGTCCTCGTTCACCGTGATTCCGAGGCCGGGGCCGGTCGGGCAATGGACGTGGAAATCGGCAAAGCGGATCTCGCCGCCGGTGAGGTCCGTTTTCAGGATTTTCGGGCCGAAATGCTCGCAGCCCCATTCGAGTCGGGGCAGGGTGGAGAACACGGCAAGATGCGCCGCGGCGCCGATGCCGCTTTCGATCAGGCAGCCGCCATACAGCTCCATCCCGCAGGCCTGCGCGATCCCGGCGGCGCGCTTGATTTCATTCAGCCCGCCCGATTTCACCAGTTTCAGCGAATAGACGGAACCGGCTGCAGCGATGCCGTTGGCGATAATATCGGGGCCGGTGAAGGCGGCCTCGTCTACCATGATCGGGATCGCGGCGCGCGCGGCCACGCGCGCGGTGGCCGCAATCAGGCCGGGGCGCAGCGGCTGTTCGATCAGCGAGACACCCATTTCGGCCAGCTGCGGCAGGTAGCGGATCGCGACCGCTTCGGTCCAGCCCTGATTGACGTCGACGATGATCTCGGTGGCTTTGCCCTCCAGCGCCGAGACGATCTTGCGCAGGCGGATCATGTCCTGATCGGGTGTGTTGAAGCCCAGCTTGATCTTGAAGCGGCGATGCTCGCGCGCCTCGAATTTGCGGTTGGCTTCCTCGATCTCCTGATCGGCATCGCCCGAGGCCAGCGCCCAGATCACCTCGATCTTGTCGCGCACCGCGCCCCCCATCAGGACCGCGACCGGCAGATCTAGCGAGTGCCCGGCGGCATCGTAAATCGCGGCATCCACCGCGGCGCGCGCGGCGTTGTTGCGGCTCGCGGCCTTGGCCATCTTGGCGGCGTTCAGCTCGAACTCGAGCGCATTCGCACCCGCCAGCGCGGGCGCGAGATAGGTGTCGATATTGGCCTTCATCGCCTCGACGCTTTCCTCGGCCCAGCGGGGCCCGCCCAGCGTCGATGCCTCGCCCCAGCCGACCGATCCATCGGCCAGCTCGGCGCGCACGATCACATAGGACTGGAAGTTGATTTCCGTGTTGGACAGCTTGTGACGCCGGGTCGTCGGGCAATCGACGATCATAGTCTCGATCTTCGCGATCTGGCGACCCGCATGGGCGTCCGCGCCCTGAAAATGATCTGCGAGTTTCGCAACGCCGGGCGTAGTCATCGGCTCTGTCCTTCGAAATATGTCATTGGTCTTCAAGGTAAATCCGGCGCCACGCGTGCGGCGCCGGGAACTCTTTACGCCACTCGGATCATTCCGCGGCCATCGCCTGAGCCTGATTGCCCAGCGTGAAGTCGAAGCGCAGAACCAGATCGGTGTCCGAACCTTCGGGCGCCTTCTCGAACTTGCCGATCAGGTCCTCTTTCACGGCGAAGACCGAGTCGCTGTCGAGATAGTCGCTATCGGCGTCGTAGATCTGCGAGATCAGCGGGCGGTAGCCCTCGCGCGTGACCATCATGTGGATATGGCCCGGGCGCATGCAGTGGTGGCCCATGTAACGGATCAGCTCGCCCGCGGTCTCGTCGCCGGGGATCGGGTAGGGCACGGGGCGGATCGCGACGAAGGCGTAATGCCCGTTCTCGTCGCTCTCGAAGCGGCCGCGCAGGTTGTATTCGGGCTGATCGGGATCGTGGTTCTCGTAAAGACCGTTCGGCGCGTCTTCCCAGACGTCGATGATCGCGCCGGGGATCGGGTTGCCCTTGTTGTCGCGGATATAGCCCTCGACATAGACGGTTTCCTGACCCTCGAAGTTCTTCTGAACGGTCGAGGCGCCTTTCGGCATCACCGGAGCGTTCTCGCGGAAGAACGGCCCGAGCACGGTCGAGACCGTCTCGTCGCCCGAGATCGGGTTCGAGAGCATGTCGACCAGAACTTCGACGCCGAGAATGTCGCCCAGCAGGATGAATTCCTGACGCTTGTCCGAGCACAGCGCACCGGCGCGGCCCAGATAGTCGCAGGCATAGAGAAATTCGTCATGGGTCAGGTTCACGTCTTTGCAGAACCCGTGCAGATGCTTGATCAGGCTTTCCATGATCTCGCGCTGGCGCGGCTCGAGCGTGGCGTGCTGGCCCAGCGAGTCGATGACCACATCGGTCACATTATCCACGGTTACGTTGCGCATAAGTCTCCTCCTCGGATGCGGCGGGCGGCCCTCCTCCGGGCGGCGCCTTCAATTCGATAAGGGAGATTTGCATGGCGCACGCGGCTTGGGCCAGACGGGTGCGCGGTATCCTGTAATACCTCAAAGGTTCAGTTTGGCCGAAGTTCATACCCCAGGCGTTCGGAAATCGTCCGCGCGGCGCCCAGGGCGATATTGCGGAAGGCGCGCGGCTGGACCTCGTGGCGCGAGCGGGGGACCGAGATGACCAGCACCGCGACGGGCTGGGCGATGTGGTCGCGGATCAGCGCCGAGACGCAGATCACATCCGCCTCGTCCTTCGGCGCGCCCGCGTTGAACCCGTCGCGTGCGAGCGCGTCCAGCTCCGCGCGCAGGCGCGCGCGATCCTCCAGCCGCGAACCGGGCCTTGTGTGCCGGTCGAGATATTCGTCGAGCTGGGCCGGGGAGAACTGCGCCAGATGCAGCATCCCCGGCGGGCTGTCATGCAGCGCGATCCAAGACCCCAGCGCCTCGCGCGAGACCCGCAGTGCCTGCGTGCCCTCCAGCGCGTCGAGCACCAGAAGCCGCCCGTGATCGTGCAAGGTCAGGTGCAGCGTCTCGCCATAGTCGCGCCAGAGCGCCGCCAGCACGGGCCGCGCGGCCTCCGTCAGCGCCGAGCTATCCTCCAGCGCGCGGTTCAGCGTCGCGACCAGCGGGCCCAGCCGATAGCGCCCGCGTTCGACCTTTCGCAGCAATCCGATTCGCGCCAGCCCGTTCACAAGGTCATGCGTGCCGCTCACGGAATTGCCGATCGCGCGCGACAGATCCGTGACCGAATGCTCCGGCTGAGCGGCGGTGAACTGGCGCAAAAGCTCCCCCACCTTGCGTAATGTCTTCATCTGGACCCTCCCGCGGTGATTTCGGGTCTCAGAATTCCGGTATTGCCGGAAAAAGTCGCGGTATTTGTCGATACCTTTCGGTATCAGCCCGGCTCCGGCACCGTGAAGGAGACAGGTCGGACATGTCTTTCGTTCATCCGACCTGATGGAGGAGGAACCATGAAAGACCAAGTGAAAGACGCCCAAAGCGGCGTCACGACCCCCTATACCGGTGACGAATATCTCGCGAGCCTGCAGGACGCCCGTGAGGTCTATGTCCATGGCGAGCGCGTCAAGGATGTGACCAAGCACCCCGCGTTTCGTAACTCGTCGCGCATGGTGGCGCGCTGGTATGACAAGCTGCATGCCGAGAAGGACACGATCGGGCGTCCCACCGATACCGGCTCGGGCGGCTGGACGCACCCGTTCTTCAAGGGCGCGAAGACGAAGGAAGACCTGATCGCGGGCCGCGACGCCATCGCCGAGACGCAGCGCGTCGCCAATGGCTGGATGGGGCGCGCCCCGGATTACAAGGCGGCCTTCCTTGGCACGCTGGGCGCGAATTCCGGCTATTATGGAGAATACGAGCAGAACGCGAAAAACTGGTATGCCAAGTCGCAGGAGCGTCTCGACTACTGGAATCACGCGATCATCAATCCGCCGATCGACCGTCACCTGCCGGCTGAGGAGACCGGCGACGTGTTCATGCAGGTCGAGAAGGAGACCGATGCGGGCATCGTGGTGTCTGGCGCGAAAGTGGTCGCAACCGGCTCGGCGCTGACACATTACAACTTCATCGGCTATTACGGCGTGCCGATCAAAGACAAGAAGTTCGCGCTGACCTTCACCGCGCCGATGGACAGCCCCGGCGTGAAGCTGATCTCGCGCGCGTCCTACGAGCTCAACGCCGCCGTCATGGGCACGCCCTTCGACTACCCGCTGTCCTCGCGCCTCGATGAGAACGACGCGATCCTCGTTTTCGACAAGGTGCTCGTGCCGTGGGAGAACCTGTTCCTCTATGGCGATATTGAGAAGGTGAACGGCTTCTTCCCGGCGTCCGGCTTCGCGCCGCGCTTCACGCTGCATGGCTGCACCCGTCTTGCGGTGAAGCTCGACTTCATCGCGGGTCTGTTCTCGAAGGCGCTCGATGCGACCGGGGCAGGCGGCTTCCGCGGCCCGCAAACCGCGGTGGGCGAGGTGATCGGCTGGCGCAACCTGTTCTGGGGCCTCTCGGACGCGATGGTCATGAACCCCGACGACTGGGTCGGCACCGATGGCTATCTCGCGCCGAAATCGTCCTCGGCGATGGCGTATCGCGTCTTCGCGCCGATGGCCTATAGCCGGATCAAGGAGCTGATCGAGCGCCACGTCGCCTCGGGTCTGATCTACCTGCCGTCCTCGACGCTCGATTTCCAATCGGAAGACGTGCGCCCCTATCTCGACCGCTTCGTGCGCGGCTCGAACGGGATGGTCGCGGTCGACCGGGTGAAGCTGCTGAAGCTGCTCTGGGACGCGATCGGCTCGGAATTCGGCGGCCGTCACGAGCTCTACGAGAGCAACTATGCGGGCAACTACGAAGCGATCCGCATGGAGACCATGTTCACCGCTCAGGCCACGGGCGAGTTGGATATGATGCGCGGCCTCGTCGACAATTTCATGAGCGAATACGACCTCGACGGCTGGGTGTCGAAAGACCTCGTGAACCCCTGGGACGTGAACCGCCTCAAGGGCGGGTTCCAGGCCTGAGACTGAAGGGGCTGCGCGGGATCCTCGCGCGGCCCACGACCCCGGGGAAGGAGGAGCCCCATGAGTTTGGATTTCACAGGGATGAAGACGCAGGTGCTGCGCGACGATCAGATCGCGCTGCCCGCGAGCGTCCTGACCATCGGCGCGTTCGACGGCGTCCATCGCGGCCATCAGGCGCTGATCTCGCGCGCCGTGGCCGAGGCACGGGCGGCAGGCGTGGCGTCGGTCGTCTGGACCTTCGATCCGCCGCCGAAAGTGTTTTTCGGCCGCGCCAAGCAACTGTCGCCCGTCTCGGAGAAACTCGCGCGGATCGCGCGGCTCGGGCCGGATTACATCGTGCTGGCGTCGTTTTGCAAAAGCTACGCGGCGCGCAGCCCGCAGGCGTTTCTGGACGATCTGGCGCGGATCAACCCGGCCCGCATCCATGTCGGCGCGGATTTCCGTTTCGGCGCGAAACAGGCGGGCTGCGTGACCACATTGGCCGAGCGTTTCGACGTGACGCTGGCGCCTGCGGTGCTGTGCGAAGGGGGCGAGGTGATCTCGTCCACGCGCATCCGGGGCCTGCGCGCCGAAGGCCGCGCGCGCGAGGCCGTGGCGCTTCAGGGCTCGACCGATGCCGCCGCGCTGATGTCGGGCGCGCTTCTGACACAGGATATGAGATTTGGGGAGGAATTCGATGTCCGGAATTGATCCGCGCGATCTGCGCGACGCTTGCGGCAGTTTCGCAACCGGCGTGACGGTGATCTCGACGCGCACCGAGGATGGCGATCACGGGATGACGGCCAACGCCTTCATGTCGGTCTCTCTCGACCCGCCGCTGATCACCATTTCGCTCGATCACAATTGCAAGCTGCGCGAGAAGGTGCGCGCCTCGGGGCGCTACGCGGTCTCGGTGCTCAATCACGAGATGGAAGGGCTGGCGATGCATTTCGCGGGCCGCCACGATCCGGCGCATAACGACCCCTTCATTGAGCGCGCCGGGATGCCCGTCGTGCCCGGCGCGGCCTGCGTCTTCGTGACCGAGGTCGCGCAGGAGGTGGAGGCGGGCGATCACACGCTCTTCATCGGCAAGGTCGTCGAGATCGAGCGCGATCTGGAGGCCCGGCCGCTTCTGTTCTGTGGTGGCAAGTTCGGCGCGCTGGCGAGCTAGGCCAACGCTATTGCGCGAAGATATCCCGCCAGCGTTCGAGGAAACGCGCGGTTTTCATCGTGTCGGTGGCAACCAATAGCGGCGGGCCGAGGGCGATCAGGCGTTGCAGGGCCAGCGTCTCGTCGCTGTCGCTGCCGCCACCGTCGCGCGTGATCGGGTCGATCAGCTTGGTCTTCGCTAGCGCCCTCTGACCCGCTGGCGAGAGCAGGAAATCCAGCAGCTTCGCGGCGGTCGGATTGGGCTCGCGCCCCGGCAGATAGGCTGCGCGCGACAGAACCAGCGTGTAATCGGCAGGCGCGATGATGCCCAGATCGGGATTGTCGCGCGCCGCCTGCGCCGCGTAGGAGCCGAGGATATTATAGGCGATCAGGTAGCGCCCGCCCGCGACGCCGTCGATGATCTCGGCCGAGCAGCAGGTGGCGACCGCGCCGGAGCGCGCGAAGGCCTCCATCAGCGCGCCGAAGGTGCTGGCCTCCTGACTGTCGAGGAAAGCGAAGAGGAACCCCAGCCCTGAATCCGCGATGTCATAGGTCGCGACCTTGCCGGTGTAGGGCGATTGCGCAGGTCGCAGCAGGTCCACCAGATCGAAGCGCGTGCGCGGCACGTCCTCGGGCGGGACCAGCGCGCGGTTGTAGATCATCACCGCAGGCTCGCGCGAAATGCCCCAGACCTGATCGCGCCAGCGCAGGTCTTTGGGCAGCGCCGTGGTCTCGGGCGAGACCCATGTGGCGGCGCAATTGTCGTTCACCAGCTTCACGACATGCTGCACGCCCGAGCTGATCACCAGATCGGCGCCGGGTTTGCCGGACGCGCAGTCGGCCTCGGAAATATCGTAGAGGTCGTTCGAGCCCCATTGCTCGAACCGGATCGCGAGGCCGGGCTGGGTGTCGAGAAACGCCTCGATCGCGGGGGCGAGGATGTTGACGTCGGTCGTGGTGCGCAGGGTGATTTGCCGCGCGGGCTGATCGGGGCCGAAGGTGCGGACGGCCTCGGGCTCGGCCGCCGCGACGGCGGAGCTCAGGCCCAGCCAGAGCGTCAGGGAGAAGAGCGCGCGGATCATGTGATTTCCTCCGCCTGGGGCAGGGTGATCGCGATGGTGAAGCCTGCCGCATCGCTCTCCATTTCCAGCGTGCCGCCATAGGTTTCCGCCACCGATTGCGCGATGGCGAGGCCCAGCCCGCTCGACGCCCCGCGCCGCCGCGTGTCCGAGTGTCCCGGCGCGAAACGCTCGCCCAGACGCGCGCGCAGCTCGGGCGTGGGGCCGGGGCCTGCGTCGCGCACCCAGAGCCGGGCGCGCCCGTCGCGCAAGTTCGCGCCGATGGTGACCGGGGCCTCGCCATGCGACAGCGCATTGCCCAGAAGGTTCTTCGCGGCCTCCGACAGCGAAAGCTCATCGGCCAGCACGGGCACCTCCGTCTCGGCGATCTCCAGCCGGATTTCGCTGCCCGGCGCGAGGGTGGCGTGATCGCCTTCCTCGAAGATATCCAAGGCGATGTTGCGCAGATCGACCCGCTCGCGCCGCGCACTGTCGGCGCGGTGGATCACAAGCGCCCGCGACAGCATCTGATCGAGCAGGCGGCTCAGCCGCACCGTGCCGGAATGCATCTTCGCGACGATCTGGTCGCGCCGGGCGGGATCGTCTTCCTCGGCGGCGAGGTCGGATTGCGCGCGCAGGGCGGCAACGGGGGTGCGCAGCTGATGCGCGGTGTCCGAGATCAGGCTTTTCATCGTGGCGAATTGCCGGTCCAGCCGCCCCATGAACCCGTTCGTCGCCTGCACCATCACATCGACCTCGCGCGGCACGGCGGCGCGGATCGGGGTGAGGTCCTGCGGGTCGCGTTCCGAGATGCGATGGGCCAGCCGCTCCAGCGGGCGCAGCGCGCTATGCACGATGATGATCGCGAAGGCGAGCATGGCGATGCCGCCGACCGCCAGTCCGCCAAGCGCGTTGCGGGTGATGCTGAGCGCAAGCTGGGTGCGCGCCCGCAGGGTCTGGCCCACGATCACCTCCACCGTGCCGGAGAACTGGCGCTCCGCGAAACGGCGCGTGACCCGGATGTAGCGCGCGGGCTCTCCCTTGAAGCGCGCGTCGTAAAGCTCGGAATCCTGTGCAGTCGTGTCGGGGCGGGGCAGGTCTTCATAGCCCGTGAGCACCGCGCCTTTCGGGCCGCTCACCTGATAGGCGATGCGGTCATCGGGCGCGAGGGCGAGTAGTTCGAAGGCCGAGACCGGCAGATCGACCACCGGCGCGCCGTCGCGGATCGAGATCGAGGCGGCGATGTCATTGGCCGCGCCCACCAGCAGCCGGTCAAAAGCGTCGCGGGCCGCCGCGCGCCCATAGGCGAAGGCCGCCAATGCGAGGATCAACCCGCCGACGATCATCAGCCCCGACAGCCCGGTCACGAGCCGCGCGGTCAGCGAGCGCGTGGCGGAAAGGCCGGTTTCGCGGGGGAGAGCGCCGTCAGACATCGCCATCCCGTGCCGCCAGACGATAGCCGCGTCCGCGCAGGGTTTCGATCTCGACCCCGCTGCCGGTCAGCTTCTTGCGCAGCCGCGCGATATAAAGCTCGATCGCATTGTCGCCCGGCACCGCATCGTCGAAGGCGTAGAGCCCCTCGTGCAGCCGATCCTTCGACATCACTTGCCCCGCATTGCGCATCAGAATGCCCAGCAGCGCGAATTCGCGGCCCGTCAGCTTCAGCGCCTGATCCCCGACCGTGGCGCTGCCTGCTGTCGCGTTATAGCGCAGATGGCCAAGCTCCAGATCGGCGGAGCGATCGGTTGCCTGCCGTCGCCCAATCGCATGAAGTCTTGCTTCCAACTCACGGTGATCAAAAGGTTTTACGAGGTAGTCGTCCGCGCCGAGCTCGAAGGCGGAGATCTTGTCATCCACCGAGAATTGCGCGGTCAGCATCAGCACAGGCATCGTGGCGGCCTGCGCGCGCATCTCGCGCAGAAGGTCCGTGCCGCTGCCATCGGGCAGGTTGATGTCGAGGATTACCGCGTCATAGGCCTGCACCGCCAGAAAGTCGCGCGCTTCCTCGACGGTGGCGGCGAGATCGCAGGCCATGCCTGAGCGCGCAAGCCGACGTTGCGTGGCCTCGGCCAGCTCCTCGGCATCCTCCACTAGCAAGAGCCGCATTCTTCCTCCCTCATGCGCCTCTGAACCTGTGACAGGTTCGTGACAGGTTCAAGCGGTAAAACCCGGTCCATAGCCCGCTGCGGGAGGCAACGGGCGGACAGTGGAGGATATACCATGGCTTTTAAACTCATGCGCGCGGCGATTGCCGTGGCGGCACTCACCGTTGCGACCGGCGCCTCGGCGCAAGAATGCATCGCGCCCGCGAACCCCGGCGGCGGCTGGGACTTCACCTGCCGTCAGGTCGGCAAAACCATGCAGGATCTGGGCCTCATCGACTCGACCATGCAGGTCGTGAACCTCGCCGGTGGCGGCGGTGGCGTGGCGTTTGCCGAAGTGGTCAACAAGCGCAATGACGACGACAACCTGATCGTCGCGGCTTCCTCGGCCACCGCGACCCGTCTGGCGCAAGGCGCCTATCCGGGCAACTCGATGGATCAGGTCCGCTGGGTCGGCTCGATCGGCGCGGATTACGGCGTGATCGCCGTGGCAGCCGACAGCGACATCCAAACGCTTCCGGAACTGCTCGACAAGATCAAAGCCGATCCGAATTCGGTCTCCGTCGCGGGCGGCTCGGCAGTGGGTGGCTGGGATCACCTCAAGGTGCTGATCGCAGCCGACGCCTATGGCATCGACGATGTGCGCAAGGTCAAATACATCGCCTTCGACGGCGGCGGCGAAGCGGTCACCCAGCTTCTGGCGGGTTCGGTTCAGGCCTTCACCGGCGATCTGTCGGAAGCCAAGGGCTTCGTCGACTCCGGCGATATCCGCGTGATCGCGGTGCTGGCGCCCGAGCGTCTGGACGGCGAATTCTCGGAATTCCCGACCGCGAAAGAGCAGGGCGTTGACGCGATCGGCGCGAACTGGCGCGGCTTCTACGCGCCGGGCGGCATGTCCGACGAGGCTTACCAGATGTGGGTCGACAAGGTCGGCCAGCTCTACGCCTCCGACGAGTGGAAGCAGGTGATGGCGGCCAACGGTCTGGCCCCGCTCGACCTGCAGGGCGCTGAATTCGAGAGCTTCGTGCAGAACTCGGTCCAGCAGATTCAGGACATCTCGCGCCAGATCGGCATCATCAAGTAAGCGAGACAACCCATGCGCGCGGCGGGCTTTCGAGCGCCGCCGCGCCTTCATACCAAGGGAGGGGATCATGAGTGATCGCATCTTCGGCGCCGTCGGCCTGTGCCTTGCGCTGTTCTACGGCTGGGCGACGCTGCAAATCCAAGAAAGTTTCCTGTCGGATGCGGTGGGGCCGAAAACCTTCCCGCTGGTGATCGCGGTGATCCTCGGGCTGGCCTCGCTCGTGATCTTGCTGCGCCCCGATCCCGACCCGGTCTGGCCGAGCCTCGCGCGGCTCGCCGAAATCCTCGCCGCCGTTGTGGTGATGATCCTCTATGCCGAGTTTCTGCCCATCGTGGGCTTCCTGATCGCAACCGCTTTTGCCAGCGCCTACCTGACTTGGCGGTTGGGCACGGGACCGTTGCAATCCGTCGTCGTGGGCGTCGCCACCTCGATCGGTATCTACGTAATTTTCAAGCTGGTTCTGGGCCTCTCGCTCGCCAGCGGCCCCTTCGGCTTCTGAGGTGATATGATGGACACCCTAATGTCACTCGCAGACGGTTTTCACACCGCTCTGACCTTCGAGAACCTGCTGCTCGCCCTGCTGGGCACGTTCCTCGGCACCATGATGGGCGCGCTGCCCGGGCTTGGCCCGTCCAACGGCGTCGCGATCCTGATCCCGCTGGCCTTCACGCTGGGGCTGGGGGCCACGCCCTCGCTGATCCTGCTGACCTCGGTCTATTACGGGGCGATGTATGGCGGGCGGATCAGTTCGATCCTGCTCAATATTCCGGGCGACGAACCCGCGATGATGACCTGTCTCGACGGCTATCCGATGGCCAAGAAGGGCCTTGCGGGCGAGGCGCTGTCGCTCTCGGGCATCGCGAGCTTCGTCGGCGCTTTCATCGCGACCTGGGGGCTGATCCTGCTGGCACCGCAGCTGGTGAAATTCGCGCTGCTGTTCGGACCGGCGGAATATTTCGCGCTCTTCGCGCTCGCCTTCGCCACGCTGGGCGGTGTCTCCTCGACCAATCAGGCGAAATCGGCTTTCGCCGCGATGTTGGGTCTCGGCCTGTCGGTGATCGGGGTGGACACCCAGACTGGCGTGCCGCGTCTGACCTTTGGCGAGGTGCACCTCTATGACGGGCTCGATTTCCTCGTCGCCATCGTCGGCCTCTTCGCGCTGTCGGAAGTGTTCATCTTCCTCGAGCACCGCCACGGTTCGGCCACTGGCGCGGGCCACAAGGTCTCGGTCGGGCGCATCACGCCGCCGTGGAAGATGGTGAAAGAGACGACGCCGACCATGCTGCGTTCGTCGCTGCTGGGCTTCGTCGCGGGCGTGCTGCCGGGGGCAGGGGCGTCGCTTGGCTCTTTCATCTCCTATTCGATGGAGAAGAAGCTGGTCGATCGCAAGAACACCTTCGGCACGGGCGATCCGCGTGGTGTGGCCGCTCCTGAGGCAGGCAACAACGCGGCCGCAGGCGGTGCGTTGGTGCCGATGCTGGCGCTTGGCGTGCCGGGCTCGGGCACCACGGCGGTGCTGCTGGCGGTGCTTTTGTCGCTCAACATCACGCCCGGCCCCTTGCTGTTCCAGAACAACCCCGACGTGGTCTGGGGCCTGATCGCGGCGCTGTTTATCGCCAACTTCATGCTGCTCGCGATGAACATCCCGATGGTGGGCATCTTCACCCGCGTGCTGATGATCCCGCCGCGCATCCTGATGCCGATCGTCGCGATGGTGTCCTTCGTGGGGATCTACGGGATTTCCGGCTCCAGCTTCGATCTGCTGGTGATGATCGGGTTCGGTGTAATGGGCTGGCTGCTGCGCAAGCTCGACGTGCCGCTGGTGCCGATCATCCTCGGGACGCTTCTGGGCAACACGATGGAGAACAACCTGCGCCGGGCCGTCACGATCTCGAACGGCGATTACTGGACGCTGGTCGGCAGCCCGCTGGCGATCGGTCTGTGGACCGTGGCGATCGTGGGCTTCATCCTGCCGCTGTTCCTGAGCCGCTTCGTGAAAGCGCGGATGCATGAGCGCCGCGATGACGAGGGTGCGATCTCGGACTGAGACCGCACCCCCTAGCGCAGGCATCACACCTCCCCCGAGGTGCCTGCGCCGGTTCGAAGGAAGGGGCGGCGGTGGTCAACCCGCCGCCCCTTTCTCACCTCCGAGCCTTATTGCGTGGTCCAACCCCCATCGACCGGGATCGAGGTGCCGGTGACGTTATGCGCGATCGGCGCACAGAGCCACAGCGCGAGCGCCCCGATTTCGGACGGGTCGGAGAGGCGCCGGGTGGGCTGTTTCTCCGCCAGAAGATCCGCGATCCCCGCCGCCCGGTCACCGCCATGCGCCGCCGCGCGTTCCGCGATCTGCGGTCCGAGAATGTCGGTTTCGGTCCAGCCCGGGCAGATGCAGTTCACCGTCACGCCGCCCGCCTCGCGCGTGCCCGCCTGAGCATATTCCAGCGCCGCGACCCGGCTCATGCCGACGAGACCGAATTTCGAGGCGACATAGGGCGCCTTGTTGGCCGAGGCCACGAGCCCATGCACCGAGGCGATGTTCACGACACGGCCATAACCGCGCTCGGCCATGCCCGGCATCGCGCGCCGCATCGTGTGGAACGCGCCCGACAGGTTCACCGCGAGAATGGCGTTCCAGATTTCGGGCGTGGCCTCGGCAAGGCTCGCCGTGCGCTGGATGCCTGCGTTGTTCACGAGGATATCCGCGCCGCCCCAATCCGCGACCGCATCCATCATCGCGTCGATTTGCGCCGGATCGGCCATGTCGGCGTCGAAGAACTTCACCTCCGGCGCGCCCGCTGCCTCCAGCACCGCTGTCGCCTCGGCGACCTGCGCCGCATCGGCGAGACCGTGCAGCGCAATGCGCGCGCCCGCCTCGGCCAGCGATTTCGCGATAGCCAGCCCGATGCCCTGCACCGAACCCGTTACCAGAGCCGTCTTTCCATCCAGTCGCGACATTAGTCCTCCTCCGTCACTTTCTTGCGCAGCTCGGTCTTGAGGACCTTGCCATAATTGTTCTTGGGAAGCTGCGTCACCACACGATACGCCTTGGGGCGCTTGAACCGCGCGATCTGGTCGCAGCAATGCTGATCGAGGGTGGCGGGGTCGATCTCGGCCCCCGGCGCGGGCGTGACGAAGGCCACGACGCTCTCGCCCCATTCCGGATCGGGCTTTCCGACCACTGCGACCTCGTGGACCGAAGGGTGCAGAAGCAGCGCCTCCTCGACCTCGCGGGGGTAGATATTCGTGCCGCCCGAGATGATCACGTCCTTCGAGCGGTCCTGCAGCGTGACGAAGCCGTCTTCATCCATCGTGCCCAGATCACCGGTCCAGAGCCAGCCGTCGCGAAGCGCCTTCGCACTCGCCTCGGGGTTCTGCCAGTAGCCCGCCATCACCGCGGCCCCGCGCACGAGGATCTCGCCGGTCTCGCCCGCGGGCAGGGGGCGGCCTTCGGCATCGGCGATGCGCACCGAAACCGGGCTATGTGCTTGACCGACCGAGGCCAGCCGCTCGCGCCAGCGCGGATGGGTTCGGTCGGCGACCAGCTCGCGCGACAGGGCTGTGATCGTCATCGGGCTCTCGCCCTGGCCGTAAATCTGAACGAAGCGCGGCCCCATCACCTCGACCGCGTCGATGATATCGGCGACATACATCGGCCCGCCGCCATAGACGATCGTCTTGATGCCCTCGCCGGTCTGGCCCGTCGCGCGGGCGCGGTCCACCAGACGGCGGATCATCGTGGGGGCTGCGAACATCGAGACATGTTGCAGCTTCGGCGCAAGCTCGAGGATCTCGTCAGCCTCGAACCCGCCCGAGCGCGGCACCACATGGCGCGCGCCGCGCATCACATGGACGAAGTTGTAAAGCCCCGCGCCATGCGACATCGGTGCGGCGTAGAGGATCGCATCCTGCGGTTCGACGCTGTCGACATCCGAGAAATAGCCCAGACACATCGCCTGCACGTTGGCCGAAGTGATGCACACGCCCTTGGGCCGCCCGGTCGTGCCGGAAGTGTAGAACAGCCAGACCGTCTCGCTTTCCGCGATCTCGACCGGGGCGGGCATCGGGTCATAGCGCAGAAGATCGGCATAGGCCGGGCCTTTGAGGTCCACCGTCTCGACGCCCAGATCAGTCCCCGGATCGCCGGTGAAGGCGAGCTTCGCCTCGGAGGCCTCAATGATCCATGCGGCCTCGCGCGGGTGCAGCTTGCCGTTGATCGGCACCGCCACCGCGCCTGCGAACCATATGCCATAGATCGCCTCGAGATATTCGGGGCAGTTCTTGGCAAACAGCGCCACGCGGTCGCCCGGAGCGATCCCACACGCCACCAGCCCAGCCCCGATGCGGGCGGCACGGTCGGCGAATTCCGCATAGGTGGCGCGCAGCTCCTCGCCCTGCAGCAGCGCGGGGGCGTCGGGGGTGCGGACCGCACTGCGGATCAGCCACTCCGCCGGGTTCATGCCGCGCGCTCCGCTTCGAGGATCGAGCAGTAATTCGCGACGCCCGAGCCGCCCATGTTGAAGACGCAGCCCAGCTCCGCGCCGGGCAGTTGCATCTCGCCCGCCTGACCGGTGAGCTGCATCGCAGCCAGCACATGCATCGACACGCCGGTCGCGCCTACGGGATGGCCCTTCGCCTTCAGCCCGCCCGAGAGGTTCACCGGCAGCTTACCGTCGCGCAGTACCAACCCGTCGTCGATGGCCCGCGCACCGGAGCCTTGCGGCACCAGCCCCATCGCCTCGTAGACGAGCAATTCCGCGATGGTGAAACAGTCATGGACCTCCGCGAAGGAGAGATCGTCGACCCGCACGCCCGCCGAAGCATAGGCGCGGCGAAAGGCCTCTGCCGGGCCCTCGAAAGCCAGCAGATCGCGGCGCGACATCGGCAGGTAGTCATTGACTTGCTCGGCGGCGCGGAAACCGATGGAATTGGCGAAATTGCCCGCGCGGTCGTCGGCGACCATGACCAGCGCGGCCGCCCCGTCGGAAATCAGCGAGCAATCGGTCATCCGCAGGGGCGGGGCGATCATTGGGTTCTTGTCGCTCACCGTGTTGCAGAACTCGAACCCCAAATCCTTGCGCATCTGCGCGAGCGGATTGGCGAGCGCGTTGTGGTGGTTCTTCGCCGCGATCCGGGCGAGTGCGGCGGAACGGTCGCCATGCGCTTGATAATAGGCCTGCGCGAAACGCGCGAAAATCTGCGGGAAGGAGACACCCGCTTCCTCCATCTGGTAGGACGCCCCGGCCAGCGCCTCGGTGACGCCTGCGGTGTCCTTCGCGGTCATCTTCTCCGCCCCGATCACCAGCGCGGCCTTCACCCGGCCCGAACGGATCGCATCGCGCGCGGCATAGATCGCAGCCGAGCCCGACGCGCAGGCATTCTCCACACGGGTCGCAGGCGTGAAGCGCAGCCTGTCGTCGATCCCCAGCGCCAGCGAGCTTGCGAACCCATCCGGCACCAGCCCGGAGTTGAAATGCCCCAGCCAGATGCCGTCGATCTCTGCCGGGTCGATCCCTGCGTGCTCCAGCGCGCCGCCGCCCGCTTCGAGAACCAGATCCTCGAGCGTGCGCCCCTCCAGCTTGCCGAATTTCGTATGGCCCCAGCCGACGATCTTCGCGTCCATGCGGCTCTCCTCCCAATGATCCTCCGTTGCGGGGGAGACTAGCGCAGGGGCGGCACGACCTCTATTCGTAGAACTACGCTATCGGGAGAAGAGGATGGAGCAGGATCTGCTGGACAGCGATGAGATGGCGCTGCTGGCGTTCGAGCATGCGCCGGTCGGGCTGGCGGTCACCCGCGACCGGGTGATCGAGCGGTGCAACGCGCGGTTTTGCGAGAGTTTCGGCTATCGCGAAGACGAGCTGCCGCAGCGCTCGCTCGCGGTGCTCTACCCGTCGCAGGAGGAGTTTCTGCGCATCGGGGAGATCGGGTTGCGGCGAATGCGCGAGACCGGGCGCTATGCCGATGAGCGGATCATGCAGCGCCGCGACGGGTCGCTCTTCTGGTGCCGGGTGCGGGGGCAATCGCTGACGCCCGACGATCCCTTCGCGCGTGCTGTTTGGAGCTTTGCCGATCTGTCGGAATTGCGGCCCGTCGTCGATCTGACCGCGCGCGAGCGGCAGGTGGCGGCCCTTCTGGCCGAGGGGCAGACCAACAAGGAAATCGCGCGGGTGCTGGAGCTGTCACCGCGCACGGCAGAGGCCCATCGCGCGCGGCTGCAGGCGAAACTCGGCGCGCGCAACACCGCCGAACTGGTTGCGCGGCTGACGGGGCTGCCGCTCTAGCCGCGGCGTCCCAAGGAAAAAGGGGCGCCGCTGCGCCCCTTTCTGTCCCAAATCCAAGTCACGAATGCGGTTCAGGTGTCGCCTCAGGTGTCGACCGAGGCGGCCGTTCGCCACGCTGCGGGGTGAGCTTGCTCTGGATGATCGCGAGTGCGCTCGACAGCGAGGCGGCTTCCTGAGAGCTCGTCGCTTCTTCGGGGAAGACGTATTTGCCGTTCGCGATGCTCTTGGCATCCTCTGCCAGCCGCTCGACCGGGCGCAGCAGCAGCTTGAGGAACACCAGCGTCACGCCCAGCAGGCACAGCGCCGCGGCTGCGACCGTCGCCAGCGTCACCTGCGTCAAAACCGGCAGATCGTTCGAGATGTTGTCGCGGCGCAGAACCGCGAAGACGCGCCAGCCGAAGTTGGGCAGTTTGTTCCAGACGAAATCCGGCGCAAAGGCATAGGTCCCGCCGTCCTTGCCGTCGACAAGGTGGAAGACGCCGGAAGACTTGCTGCGCAGGCTCGCGCTCGAGGTCAGGCTTTTGGGCAAGGGCGTGCTTTCGTGACGGGTGTCGATGACGGGATCGCCGTTGATGTCCTGCACGACCACGTCGATGCCAAGCTCCTTGCTCGCCTCGAACAGGAAGCTACGCACCCATGCGATCCGCACGCGGTAGACCAGGACGCCGATCTTCTGGCCGTTCGCGCCCTTCACGGGGGTCGAGAGGTTCAGGAATTGCTCCATCTTGCCGGTCAACGCATTGGTGGCCGTCTCGGTGATCGAGTCGACCGACGGCACGCGGATACCATCGCGGAACCACCGCTTGGAGCTGACATTCTTGCCGACATCATAGCCGTTCGAGCCGGAGATGATCGTGCCATCGGGCGCGGCGAAGCCTGCCCAGGCGACCTGACCCCCGGTGCGGGAGACGGCGTCCATTAACTTGTTGATGTCGTCTTTCGACGCATTGCTGACAATGCGCGCAACGGCATGCATACTGTCCCATTCGCGCATCAGGGCCGTGTTGAAGCTTAGCGCGATCGCATCCGAGCCTCTCAGGACCAGTTTGTGTTCAATGGCTGTCTGAAATTCATGGGCCTGATCCGACACGACCTTGGCGACGAAGACGGCGGTCGCTGCCACGACGAGCACCATCGCCAGAGCGGTGCGTAGGAAAATGCCCCCGAGATTATGATGTCGACGAATGGTCATCTTCGCTTCAATCCTCAGTTGCGGTGGAGAAAGGATCGCCTGATTAGTCATGGTTAATGTCTAATTGAGGCGAGAAAATGGTGGGGAGCACCTCTCTTTAAAATTGTTGAGCTCTCGGGCCGGGTCGCTTGCAAACTGCACGTCGATGCCGAACACTCGCGGGAGAAAGAGGCTCCGCGTCCCGGTGCCTGGCAGCAACGAAAAGTTGCGCCTTTCCGGGGGGATAAAAGTAAATCGAGGGGGGCGTAAAGGTCCCGGGCACAGGCACAGGAATCGAGAAATGCACAAGAATTACGGGGTAAGCGTTGCGATCGCGACCTGTCTGGCACTGACGCTGGGGCCGGTTTCGCAGGCCCGCGCGGACGGCACGTTTCTGCAGTTCGACGCGGCGCAGAATACCTCCGACACGGTCTTTTCGATGTCGCGCGGGAAAGTGAGCTTCAGCGCGAATTTCTCGGATTACGATGGCGGATGGTCGACCGGCGCGGCCGTGACGCGGGACTTCGCGCTCGAGGGAATCGGCACGCTGAAACTCGGCCCCAGCATCGGGCGCACGCTGGACGATGATAACTGGCGACTCGGCGCACGGGTGGGGCTGGAACATTACAGGCCGACCAGCTTCGGGCGTGTCTTCATGCTGGGGCAATACAACACGATCGATCAGGACTGGTTCGCGCTGTTTCAGGCCGGGAACCGCTCCGGGCTGGGGCTAGAACTCTCCGCTGGCGGGAGCGACACCTATTCCGAGCGCACCATCGCGGTGACCCAGAAAATCGACGGCGGGCCGGTCTCGATCCGGGCGGGGTGGCGCGCCCTTGCCAAGGAGGCCTTCGTCGGCCTTTCCATTAACACCTATTAATTCGCGGCGCCCGCAGGCTCACTCGTCCGAGGAGAATTTCGGCAAGAAACGGCGGTAGATGTCGTGCAGAAGCGCGCTCGGGCGAACATGGCTGACGCCCGGCTCGTTCCCTTCGGCATAGAAACGCACGAACAGTTCTTCGCGCTGCTCCTCGGTCGGCAGAAGCTGGAGCCGCGCGCCGTCACGGGTCTTCGCGATGACGTAGCATTTGATCGGGTCGGTGATCTGGTCGATCGTCAACATCCCGCGGGTCTGTTCCGGCAGGGTCAGGCCGCGCAGGCGCACCGTGTCCATCGTGAACGAGGTCATCCAGACCCAGTATTCCGTGCCGTCGGAGACGAAGGAAATCCGCTCGGGCTTGTCGGCCACATGGATTTCGCGCCGGGGTAGCTCGACGCAGGCACGGCAGGTCGCCGCCAGCAGGAACAGGTTATAGACCGTCCAGAACAGGATCACCCATTTGCCGTCGCCCGCGTCGTAATAGGCGAAGCGATCCCAGACGATCCCGATCAGAAGGCCGCCCAGCGTCAGGAAGAACAGGATCAGGAACGGCATCATGATCCGCCATTGCACGACTACTTTCGACCGGTCCCCGCCTTTCGCCGTCACCGAAAACGGGTGGCCATGGGGCCGCAGCAACCCGGTGAAGGCGGCGCGGGCGATCGGGATCGCGCCGATCAGCTGGCTCACGTCGTTCAGGAGCGGCACGACCATGCCTCGGCTGAGCATGTTCAGTATCATCAGGCTCCACAGGTAATAGACCCCGAAATAGCTCAGCACATCCGCGAGGCCCGCATTCACCACCGTGATGTTGAAATACCAGTAGAGCAGGGGGTAGCAGATCGCCGCGATCCGGAAGGGAAAGGTCGTGGTCCAATAGAAGATCGAGTCGATGACGCTCCAGCGGTCGCGCAGCCGCAGATTGCTTTTCGAGAACGGGCCGAGTGAGGACCGCGCGATCTGCATCAAGCCGAGGCACCAGCGGGCGCGCTGGGTGATGTATTCCTTGAGCCCTTCGGGGGCGAGGCCTTCGGTCAGCGGCTCGGCCAGATAGACGGTGCGCCAGCCTGCGTTCTGCAACGCCAGCGTCAGCATGAAATCCTCGGTCACGCTCTCGGTGTTGAAGCCGCCGATCTCGCGCAGCGCGCTCCAACGGCAGACCGAGGAGGTGCCGCAGCAAAAGGCGATCCCCCAGCCGTCGCGCGCGGGCTGCATCTGGTCGAAGAAGAAGCGCTGCTCGTCGGGATAGGAGCTGTCGAGCCGGAAATTGTGCTGGATCGGGTCGGAGTTGAAGAAGTGTTGCGGCGTCTGCACGAGGCCCACTTCGGGGTCGTGAAACAGCGCCAGCGTGCGCGAGATGAAGCCGCGATGGGGCACGAAATCCGCATCGAGGATCGCCACGAAATCGGGCTGCACCTCTTCCTCGGCCAGCCGGTCCAGCGCGTGGTTGATATTGCCCGCCTTCTGCCCCTCATTGTCGGCCCGGCGCATGTAGCGCACGCCCTTGGTCTCGCAGAAATCGCGCAGCCAGTCGCGGCGGCTGTCGTCGCAGACCATGATCATCTTGTTGCGATGGCGCAGGAATTTCGCGCCCACGATGGTGCGTTCGAGAACGTCGCGATCCTCGTTATAGGTGGCGATAAGGATCGCGACGAGCGGCTCCTTCTCCGTCGGGAGATTGGCGTATTGATCCGCTTCCTCGCTGCGCAGCTTGATCCGGGACAGGACGAGAAAGGCGCTGAGCGAGCCGATCATGGTGAAGGCTTCGAGGCCGAAGAGCGACCAGCTCGCCAGGGCATCCAGCGTCAGGCCGGGCGGGGCGAGGGTCTCGGTTCCGCGCCACCAGATATAGCGCAGCGCCAGCACCGCACTGATCCCCAGCAGCACCGCACGGTGCCAGTTGCGCCGCGGTTTGACGAAGCTCGGCAGAATGGCTGTGATACCCACGACGAGGATGAGCTGCATCGCCGCCGAGCCAAGCTCTCCCAGTTGCGGATAGAAGAACATGCCGCCCCGCCCTCAGCGCAGGAAGTCGAGGGGGCGGTGCTCGAAGAACACCCGCCCGGTGCGCCCCACGGGACAGTCGAGGTCGGGATCGGATTTCAGGTCCGGAACGAGAAGGGTCACGTCGTAGCGCTCGAGATGTTTCTGGCTCGGCGCGATGGCAAGGGTCTGGTAGACGCGCGCCGCGCCGCTGCCGGCGAGCCGCGCGATCGTCGCGTCGTAGATCTTGTCGCGCGAGGCCAGCTTGAAGGTCGCGGAATCGCCCACCTTGAGGGTGTTGTAGACGCCTTCGCTCACCGAAGCGGTCACCAGCGAGACATCGCAATCGACGAGCGACATGATGGGGTCGCCCCGCTGCACCGTCACGCCATCCGCCTGCAGGGTCTCCCAGTAGATCCCGTTCGCGGGCGATGTCACCTGGCTCGAGGACAGGGTGTTCACCCGCGTCTGTTCCTTCGACCGGCGCGCGTCGAGCGTCTTGACGCGGGCCTCGGCCTCGGTGAGGTCCGCCTCGAGCGCGGCGATCTCCTCATCGAGAAGCGCACCGCGCTGTTCGGAGCTTGGGGCGTCGTTATAGCCGTCGCCCAGATAGACGCCGGACTTGGCGGCATCGAGCGCGTTTTCGAGCAGCGCCACGTCCTCGCGCGCTTGCGTCACGGGGCCATTCTCCGCCGGGGCGGCAGGGGCGGTCTGCGCGACTTTCGTGGCACTCGTCTCCGTGCTCTGCGCATCGGGCTGCAGCCGGTCGAGCCGCGCGCGGGCGAATTTCAGCTTCGTCTCGATCTCGGCGATGCGATGCGTGCGATAGAGCTTGCTGCGCGCGGCATAGGCGTCGCGTTGCGTGTGCTTGGCGGCGAGGTCGCTTTTGATCCGCGCGACATTCGCCTCGGCATTCGCCAGCTCCATTCGCAAATCTTCGAGCTGCGTCGTGTCCGAGAGGATATCATCGACGGTGGCCAGCCGCTCGCCCTTGTCGACATGGGCGCCGAGCGGTCGTTTCGGCATCGACAGCTTGCCGGCGGTACTGCTGCGCACCGTGACCACGGGCGCATTGACGACGGCATCGGCGCTCACGCCCGACATCTGCTCTCCGACGATCACCCAAAGCGCGCCCGCGACTAAAACGATACCGATGACAGGGCGAAAAGTTTTCAATTCGGGGCTCCTCGAGATGACACGTTACAGCGGGGCGGGGCCAATAGGTTTAACAACCTATAAACGTAACGTAATTGCAAGATGCAACCCAGGGTCTATTGAGAATATTTGGTTTGTGATGCGACGCGGCACGCTAGATCAGCCGCGGCGTGAGGAGGGCGCCTCGCATGAAATGCGCGTCGATAATGCGACGGAAAATCACTCGTTCGTGATATGCTTCCCGGTCTCAGGAGGAGGATTCACCATGACCGATCCAGCCAATGCGCGTCGCTTGACGGCGGCCGATTTCGACCAGGAACTTCTCGATCTCTACGATTACTATGTCCATGGCAAGATCTCGAAACGGGAATTTCTCGATCGGGCGGGGAAATGGGCGGTGGGCGGCGTGACCGCGCTGGCGATCCTCGGCGCGCTCGCGCCCGATTACGCGCTCGCCCAACAGGTGGCCGAGGACGATCCCGAGATTCAGGGCGAAGACATCACCTATCCCAGCCCGAACGGCACCGGCGAGATTGCCGCCTATCTCGTCCGCCCGACGCAGATCGACCCGGACAATCCACCCGCGGCGATCCTCGTCGTGCATGAGAACCGTGGCCTTAACCCTTATATCCGCGATGTCGTGCGCAGGCTGGCCAAGGCGGGCTTCGTGGCGATGGGGCCCGATGGGCTGTCCTCGCTCGGCGGCTATCCGGGCAATGACGACGAGGGACGCACGATGCAGCGCAGCCTCGATCAGGGCGCGCTGCTCAATGATTTCTTCGCCGGGTTCGAGTATCTCCAGATGCTCGACGGCACCAATGGCAAGGTCGGTGCGACCGGCTTCTGCTATGGCGGGGGCGTGGTGAACAAGCTAGCCGTCGCCTATCCCGAGATGGGCGCGGGCGTGCCGTTCTACGGGGCTGCGCCCGACTCTGCGCAAGTCGCGATGATCGAGGCGCCACTGATGATCCAGCTCGCAGCGCTCGACCAGCGGATCAACGCGATGTGGCCGGAGTATCAAAAGGCGCTCGAGGAAAACGACAAGCGCTACGAGGCCTATATCTATCCGGGCGTGAACCACGGGTTCCACAACGACACGACGCCGCGCTACGACGAGGCCGCCGCCAAGCTGGCCGAGGAACGCATGATCGCGTGGTTCCGGACCTACCTCGCCGGGTGATCTGGCGCGCTCGCGACCTGCCGGGGGTGCGCTCCGATTTGGCGCGTGCTACGCCTCTCGCAAGATCCGCGTCATTGCGCGGAGCCGCAAACGGGAGAGAGACGCGCGCATGAGAAACGGTGGTCAGGTTCTGGTCGAAAGCCTCGTGGGGCTTGGTGCGCGCAAGGCATTCGGGGTGCCGGGCGAGAGCTATCTCGCGGTGCTCGATGCGCTGCACGACACGCAGGGCACGCTGGATTTCGTGCTGTGCCGTCAGGAAGGCGGGGCGAGCTTCATGGCCGCCGCTTACGGCAAGCTGACCGGGGAGCCCGGCATCTGCATGGTCACGCGCGGCCCCGGGGCCACCAATGCCTCGATCGGGGTGCATACGGCGATGCAGGATTCTGCGCCGATGATCCTCTTCGTGGGGCAGGTCGGCACCGATATGAAGGGCCGCGAGGCGTTTCAGGAGCTCGATTACAAGGCGGTCTTCGGCACGATGGCGAAATGGGCCGTCGAGATCGACCGTGTCGAGCGCATCCCCGAAATTCTCTCCCGCGCCTGGACGATGGCCGTGAGCGGGCGGCCCGGCCCGGTCGTGGTCGCTCTGCCCGAGGACATGCTGACCGCGATGACCGAGGCCACGCCGCTTGCTGCGCCCGTTCGGATCACCGAACCGCAGCCCGATCCGGCGGCGATGGGCGAGCTGCGCGAGATGCTGGCCGGGGCCAAGCGTCCGCTGATCCTCTATGGCGGGTGCAACTGGCGCGGGGGTAGCACTGCGCACATTAAGTCATTCGCGGAAGTCTCTGATATCCCTGTTCTTTCGGTCTTTCGTTATCAGGACCAGTTCGACAATAACTCGCCCGTCTTCTGCGGCGATGCGGGTGTCGGGATGGCGCCGCATGTGAAGCGCCTGATGCGCGAGGCCGACGTGATCCTCGCGATCAATGCGCGCTTTGGCGAGAATTCGACCGATGGCTACACGCTTCTGGACGTGCCGCAGCCCGCGCAGCGGCTGATCCATGTCCACGGCTCGGATCTGGAGATCGGCAAGATCTACCGTCCCGAACTGGGCATCCATGCCGGACCGAACGCCTTCGCCGCAGCCCTTGGCGCGCTGGAGCCGGTGAAAGGCGATTGGGCCGACTGGCGGGCCGAGGGCCGCGCGGCCTATGAGGCAGGCTTCGATCTGCCCGATCTGCCCTCGCCGGTCGATATGGGCAAGGTCTGCGCCTATCTGCGCGAGGAACTCCCCGAGGACATGATCCTGACCAACGGGGCGGGCAATTTCGCGGTCTGGCCGGGGCGATTCTTCCGCTTCGGACCGCAAGCCACGCTGCTTGCGCCGCAATCGGGCGCGATGGGCTACGGGGTGCCGGCGGCCATCGCGGCCAAGGTGGCGCAGCCCGAGAAGACGGTGGTCTGCTTCGCGGGCGATGGCGATTTCCAGATGACCTCGCAGGAGCTTGCCACCGCCGCGCAGGCGGGCGCGCAACCGATCATCCTGATCCTCAACAACGGGATTTACGGCACGATCCGCGCTCATCAGGAGCGTAATTATCCGACCCGCGTGTCGGGTACTTCGATGGCGGTGAACCCGGATTTCGCGGCGCTGGCGAAGGCCTATGGCTTCCACGGCGAGCGGGTCGAGCGGACGGAGGATTTCGCCGCCGCGTTCGAACGTGCGCGGGCGTCCGAGACCGGCGCGGTGCTGGATCTCGTGATCTCGCCCGAGGCGCTGACCCCGCGCCAGTCGCTCTCGGCCATGCGCGCGGCGGCGCTGGAGGCGGGCAAGGGGCGCTGAGCGCCCGCCGCCTCAGAACGTCTCGACCCATGGGCGCAGCGTGATCTCGTTGGTCCAGGCGCTGCGATCCTGCTCGATCAGCTGGCGATAGGTCTTCGCGATTGCTGCGGGGCGCAGCATCGAGCCGGGTTTGTAGGGCGCCTCGCTGCGGCCCGGATTGAGGATCATGCCGTCGATATTCACCCACGCGACATGGATGCCTTGGGGATGCAATTCGCGCGCCATGCTCTCGGCCAGCCCGCGCTGCGCGAATTTGCCCATCGCGAAGGGGGCGGAGCGCGCGAACCCTTTCACCCCGGCAGAAGCCCCGGTGAACAGGATCGTGCCGCGAACACCTTCGGCGGGCTCGGCTTCGAGCATCCGCCGCGCGGCGTGTTTGCCGGTCAGAAACGCTCCGATTGCGGTGATCTCGACGGCGGCGCGAACCTCGTCGGCATCGAGTTCCGCCACCGGGCCGCGCACCCGGCCGGACGGGTTGTAGACGACGACGCGCGGCGGCGCGGGCAGGGCGTCGAACAGATCGGTAATCGCGGCTTCGTCGGTCGCGTCCAGCTGCACCATGCGCGCGCCGGTCTCCTCGGCCAGTGCCTGCATCTTCTCGGCGCTGCGGGCGGCCAGCGTGAGGTCATAATCGGGCGCAAGCTCCCGCGCCACGGCGGCTGAAAGCCCGTCGCCCACTCCGATAATCACCGCCTGTGCTTTGCTCATGGTCAGTCCTCCTCCAGTTCGCGTTCCCGCGCTTGGCGCGGTTGCCTTACGACATAGCCCGGCGCGACACTGGCCCAAATCGGGGTCGCCCGCATCGCGGACAGCTTAGCCGAAGAGGATCAGATGCGAGCGCCAGATCACGATCAGGCAGACGATCCCGAAGGTGGCGAACCCGGCCATCGACCAGATCAGCAGCCGCCGCATCAGACCCGGCAACGGCCCCGCCAGCGAGGCGCGCTTTTGAAACGGGCTGAGCGCGCCCGCCCCAAGCCCGGCTGCGGTGGCCAGAAACAGCGGGACATAGAGCGCGTAGCCGACATAGCCGTATTCGGGCTTGAGGATGCAGAACGGGCAATGATGGTTGGGGTTTTCATAGATATAGAGCGAGATCGTGGCGACGATCGCGGTCAGTCCCATCCCGAACATCAGCGCCGAGGCCAGCGCGTAAAGCCCGTAGCCGCGCTTGCGGATCAGCGCCGCAATCCCCGCAGCCAAGCCGATCAGTGCGGTGAGGCCAAGCAGCCAGAGCGCCTGCGCCTCGCCGACGCCCGCCATCTGGTTCGCGAGATTGGGATTGTTCGGCGTGAACAGCTTCGAGCAGCACGAGGTGATCACATCGGTCTGCATGTCGAGGAAATAGCCCAGCTCGACCGCGCCATCGGCAAGGATCAGCGGCGTGATCGCGAGAAGGGCTGCGTATTTCACGCGGGTCAGCGGGTAGTCCCGGCCCAGCCTGTCGGCCCGGTCGAGGATCAGCCAGATCACGGCGGCGAAAAACACGCCGATCTTGAGATAGAGCGCGGGGAAGCCGTAATCGTTCACGTTGAGCGTGCCGACCGCACACATTGCGCCGACGAAGAGCGACGACATCCGGTCGGCATTGAAGACGAAGAGCAAAAGCGCCGCGAGCTCGGCCAGCATGACGGCGGCGAAGAGGGTCGAGACCAACTCGGTCATCCGCTCCATGCGCAGCTGGCGCGCGCCCATATCCGTCAGATCCCAGCGGCGCAGAACGGTGACGGCGAAGCCGCCCGCCCAGAGGGCCGTCAGCGCGGCCAGACCCGCCACCAGCAACAGCGCCATGATCGGCGTTTGAAAGATCATGGCTGCGGCTCCTGCTGGGCAGGGGCATCCTCGATCCGCCCGTCGCGCATCGAAACCACCCGGTCGACGCAGTCCGCGCCCCAGACGCGGGGGTCGTGGCTCGACATGATGACGGTGCGCCCGCGCGCTTTCTCCTCGGCGACGATCTGCAGGAAGGTCTCGGAGAGCGCGCTGTCGAGATTGGCCGTGGGCTCATCCGCGATCAGGATCGGCGGATCGTTGATGAGCGCCCGCGCAATCGCTGCGCGCTGCGCCTCGCCGCCCGAGAGCAACTCGATCCGGGTCTGGGCGCGCGGCCCCAGACCCAGCGCCTCGATCCGGTCCATCGCCCGCGCGCGGAGCTCTCCGAAGGGCTGACCCAGCGGCGCGGCTGGCAGCATCACGTTTTCCAGCACGGTCAGACCGCGCACGAGGTTGAACCGCTGGAAGATGAAGCCGAACCGCTCGCGCCGCAGTTCGGTCTGGAAGTGCTCGGGCAGGCCCGAGACGACCTCGCCGTCGAGGCTGACGCGGCCCGTGGAGGGGCGCGCCATGCAGGCCACGACCGACAGGAGCGAGGATTTTCCCGAGCCCGACGGCCCCTTGAGCACGGTGACGGCCCGGCCCTCGATGCTCAGGTCGATCCCGTCCAGCGCGGTCACGGCATTCGGGCGGCCCGCATTATAGGTCTTGGTCACGGATTGCAGAGTGATCATGGGGGCCTCCTCAGCGCATTACGGCATCGGGATCGGCCGACGCCGTGCGCCAGATCGGCACCACGGTCGCGGCGATATAGGGCAGGGTGGTCAGCAGCGCGAGCGTCAGCAGTTGCAGCCCGTCCACATGCGGGCTCAGCGGGAAATCGGGATAGATCACCGCCCAGCCCTTCAGGATCGGCGCGAAGAGTGGGGCGCCGAAGAAGAACACATGGGCGAAGCCCGCAACGGTGCCGATCAGAAAGGCTGCGAGCGAGATCAGCCCGCCTTCCCACATCTTCATCGCGATCACGTCGCGCGTATTCCAGCCCACAGCCTTGAGGATGCCGATCTCGCGCGCTTCTTCGGCCGAGAGCCCGCTGGCTTTTTCGGCGGCGAAAATGACGAAGGCGAGGATGCCCGCGAACGCCAGCGCCGTCAGCAGCCCCTCGCGCCAGTCGAAGAGTTTCTGATAGGTGCGCGCGATATCGGCGCGGGTCACGAAGCGCATCTGCGGCAGCGCGTTCGAGCCTTTCTGGACGATCGTGGCGACCTCGTTGGGGTTGCGCACGCGGGCCACGACATCGGTGTAGCGGCCTTTGGGTATGTCGAAGAAGTCGCGGAAATCAGCCTCGTTCATCAGCATCAGATCCGAGGTCATCAGCGCGGAATCGCGGCTGAAGGTCTTGGCGACGTCGAATTTCTTCAGATCGCCCTCGTAGCGCGACAGGAAAACCGGCGCGCCTGCCCATTCGAGGCCGCGTGCGCGGGGGATGCCCTCGCCAATCGCGATCTGACCGGGGTCGGGCATCATCTCGGGGTCGTCGGGCACCATGACGGTGTAATTCGCGCCATTGATCCGGTCGTAATAATAGCCCCAGAGCCGGGGATGGGCCTCGGTCACACCGCGGATTGCGGCGATCTCGTCCGCGACCGAACCGTCGATCAGGTCCTGACGGCCCAGCGTGATCTTCTGCACGGTAATCTCGGGCGCGCCCTCGAGCACGGTCGTGGTCTCGAACCGCAGGCTGGCGGCGAAGAACATCGCCGAGGCGAGCACGAAGACCACCACGGAATAGACTGCAATCAAGGCGATATTCTTGCCTTTGCGGCGGGCGAGAGCGGCGAGGGTGAAATCGGCCAGCGCGCGCTGGCGGCGCAGGAATGGGGTCATTTCGCGGCCTCGGGTTGGAAGAGGAGCCAGCCCTGTCCGGGCGTGGCGGGGGACGGCACGAAGGTGCCGGAGGGGAAGTGGTCGAAGCTGCCCGGATGATCCTGAAACGGCGTGTTCAGATCGGCGAGGCTGGGGTTCCGGGTATAGCGCGCCTCGGTAAACAGCGCCGGGTCGGTCAGCCCCAGCCGTGCGACCAATGTGCGTTCTTCGAGCAGGCGGCCGTCGCGATGGGGGCGCGCGAAGACGGGGTAATATAGCTCCACCGCCAGCAGCAGCGTCAGGCAACCGAGCGCCGCGAAAACATAGCTAGAGCGGCGCATCAGAACGGGCCGCCCTGATCGAGCGCGTCGAGCAACTCCGGCGAGACCTCGTCATGGCGTAACAGTTTCTGGCCCTTGTGGTCGCGCATGAAATCCTGCGCATCGACCGCGTTCATCAGCGGCACCAGCTCATGGCCCATCGGCCCCAGAACGTCCGAGCCCACGACATAAAGCGCTTCACGCGCGTCGATCAGCTTGAGCCCGTAATACTCGGTCACGCCCATGCCGGTGATCTGGTCGGCTTTGCGGCCGAGGGCGTATTTCTCCATGTCGAACATGTATTTGAAGTAGTCCTTGGCGCCGTCGAAATGATCGGCATAGCCATCCGCGTAGAGCACGGTGGTGACCCATTCGGGGTATTTGTAAACGAACATGCCGCAGACCGGGCAGGTGTCGCCGGGGCCGGGCGGGGGCAGGTCGAGCGTGGGCGCATCGGCGCGCGCAACACTCAGCCCCGGACCGAGCGAGAGGGTGGCGGCGAGGCCCGCGGCGCGTTTGAGCATCTGGCGGCGTGTCGGGCGCGACAGGGGGCGTGCGGGCGTGCCCCCGTGATGGCAGGAATGGTTGCACATCGTCTTGCAACTCCTTGAAACGTATTCGGAAAGTGGCGGGGCCGCGCGGGCCCCGCCTTGAGGCGATCACTGACCGGCGCGGGCGCGGCGCTCGGCGCGGCGTTTGCGAATGTTGATCGTGTCGCGCGCCATGTCGGCATAGGCCATGACCAGCGCCTCGTCGAAGCTCGCCAGCTTGCCCCCGTCCTTGGCCGCCGCATCCGCCTTGGCCGGGTCGGCATAGGCGTATTTCGACGTGCCGGTCATCGTGCCGGGCTTTTTCGTGTCGATCACGTAGGTCATGTCATCGACCACCGCGAGCGGCTTGACCTTGGCCGTGGCCCCCGCATCGCCCGCGTAGATCGTCTTCGGTCCCGCATCCACGTTCAGCGCGAGGCTGATCGCCGCGCAATGCAGCGAGCAGGTGCCGTCGACCGTGTCGTTGTCATAGACGATCAGGTGGCGCGTCTGGCTGAACATCTGCCGCATCATGCCGCAATAGGGGCAGCGGGGATATTTCTCGAACTCGTTCTCGAGCGGCGCGGTGTCGGTCTTGAGAAAGCGGGTCAGCCCGTTCTGGTCGGTCCAGTCCATCGGCGACATCGGCATGCCGTCCATCGGTTTCATATCCTCGGCAGCTGCGCCGGAGGCCACCAGCGCGAGGCCGGTCGAAGAGGTCAGAAGAAAGTCGCGTCGTTTCATTGGGATCATCCTGTCATATCGCAACGCACCGCCATCGAGAGACGGGCGCAGTCGCGAGCCATGTGTCTGGTTTGGAAAAGGCACGTCCGGATCGACGTGCAGGGACGCACTCAGACGACAGGAGGGGCGCGGGCGTGCCGGAAACGGGGCGCGGTCTGCACCGGGAGAGAGAGCCGCTCAAGGGACGCGTGGAGCGGGGCGATCTCGCGGTCGAGACGGGCCGGAGTGACGATCGTGTCGGGGGCTTCAAACGCGCAGACCGAGGCCGAGCCGCAGACCGCGCATTGGCTGTGGACCTGACCGGTGGGCGCGGTCTGGCCGGGCAGGGGCGCGGCCCCATCCGGCGCGGCGACCGTTTCGCCCTGCGGGGTCATGTAGACGATGCCCTCGCCGGTACAGATCTGCAGCAGCCCCATCTGCGCGCCGGGCGCGGCCCGGCCGGTAGCGGCGATGGCGGCAGCGCCCAGATGATCGGTCAGCAGGACGACCTGCAGCAGGATCGCGACGAGCGCGGTCAGCAGCGCCGATTGCGCGCGGCGCAATCCAGCGAAGCGCGGCGCGTGCAGGCGCGGGCCGCGGTCGATCTTGCCGTCAAAGGCTCTGGAGGCGCGTTGGGGTCGGGTCATCACTCAAGCTCGTATCACATGAGGGTGAGCCGAGAATTGATCCGCGTCAAACGCTTGAGGGGTGACTCAGCGTCGCAGTGTCGCGCGCCCAGAGCGCAGGAGGCCAGGCCATGGCCCGGCCTGACCCTGTGCCCTCAGGCCCCGCGCCGCCAAGGCTGCGCGGGGAAGTGCACGGCCTCCCCGGTCTCGATCGAGCGCTGCACCGGGTCTTTCGGGTTCCGCTGCGATATCTCGACACAGCAACTCGGAAACCTGATGATCGGTCGGCAGGCCGGTGCGCTATCAAGCAGGTTGCTTACTTCAGTTGAGTCGAAAAGGAACCGCGAGGGAGAGACGCATGACTGCAGTGCGGATGAGAACGGCTATGTCGCGCCGAACCTTTGGACCGGGGTGGGGCGCGCGCTCCGGCTGCGGTGCGGCGCTGGTGGACTCTCCCGATCAAGTGCTCTCGAAGCTCAAAGAATACCGCGAGATGGGCATTCGCGCCTTCATCTTGTAGGGCTATCCGCATATCGACGAGGCACGCCAGTTCGGCCGTCTTGTGATGCCGCATCTCGACACGGTCTCGCTGCCCGAAATCTATGGGACCGCCCGCAACACCGCTCGCAGAAGGGAAACGCCGCTAATGGAAAAGATCGACCTTACCTCGGATGTCGCGCTCAGCCGGATCGTCTATGGCATGTGGCGGCTCGCCGATGATGCCGACACCTCGCCCGCCCATGTGCGCGCCAAGATCGACGCCTGTCTGGAGCAGGGGATCACCACCTTCGACCATGCCGACATCTACGGTGGCTATACGGCGGAGGGGGTCTTCGGCGCGGCGATGCGCGAGGACCCGTCGCTGCGCGATCAGATGGAGATCGTCACGAAATGCGACATCATCGTCTCGGCAGGCCGTCATTCGCATCGCAAGGTGAAGCATTACGACACCTCGCGCGCGCATATCGAAGCCTCGGTCGAGGCTTCGCTGCGGGAATTGGCCACCGACCGGATCGACCTGCTGCTGATCCACCGCCCCGATCCGCTGATGGACCATCACGAGACGGGAGCGGTGCTCGACGATCTCGTGGCGTCCGGCAAGGTGCGCGCGGTCGGCGTGTCAAACTTCCGCCCGTGGGATTGGGAGCTGCTGCAATCGGGGATGAAGACGCCGCTGGTGACGAACCAGATCGAGATCAGCCTTGGCTGCCTGCAGCCCTTCACCAATGGCGATCTGGCCTTCCATCAGCGGCAGGCGCAGCCGGTGATGGCGTGGTCGCCACTGTGCGGCGGCGCGTTGATGACGGGCGAGGGGCCGGTGCAAAGCGTTCTCGACGAGATCGCCGAGGCGCAGGGCGTGGACCGTGCCGCCGTCGCGACGGCTTTCCTGCTGGCGCATCCCGCGCGGATCATCCCGGTGATGGGCACCAACAATCTCGAGCGGATCGCGAAGCTTTCCGATGCTTTGAAGGTTCAGATCGACAGGGAGACGTGGTTCCGCCTCTACGAGGCCGGGCTCGGTCAGCCGGTCCCATGATGGACGCAATGCTCTAATTTACCCCGCGCCACCCGGCGCGGGGTCTTCTTTTTCGGGAGGGTTAAGTGACCCCTCAGGCCGACAGCCAACCCTCGAGCTTTCCGCTATCCGGCAGGCCGCCCGTATGGACGAGCTTCCCGTCGACCGAGACACCGGGGGTCGACATCACGCCCGCCATGGCGATTGCGCGGGGGTCGGTCACCTTCTCGACCGAGACCTCGATGCCGAGCTTGGCGGCCGCTTCCTTGACCATCTCCTCGGTCTTTTCGCAGCGCTTGCAGCCGGGGCCGTAAACCTTGACGTCCTTCATCTCTTTTCTCCTTAGAACAATGCGTTGAACAGGAAGCCGACGGCGAGGATGCCGCTGGCGACGACCCCGATGAACACAGCGATCAGGCGCAGTTTGAGAACCTGACGGAGGATGATCATCTCGGGCATGGAGAGCGCGATCACCGACATCATGAAGGCGAGAACCGTGCCGAGCGCCGCGCCCTTGCCCAGAAGCGCCTCGACGATCGGGATGACGCCGGCGGCGTTGGTGTACATCGGCACGCCCATCAGTACGGCGGCCGGCACCGACCACCACGTGCCCGAGCCCATGATGCGCACCATCAGATCTTGCGGCACATAGCCGTGGATCAGCGCGCCCATGGCGATCCCGACGATGATCCAGATCCAGACCTTGGCGAAGATCTCGCGTACGGCCTCGAGGCCCAGGCGATAGCGGTCGGTCATACTCAGATCGTCGCTCTCGGCCGCGCCCGGCGTCGTCGCGCCGGAATGGATGTCGCGCACCCAGTCCTGCAGCCAGCCCTCGACATGGAGTCTGCCGATCACCCAGCCCGCGACGATCGCGATGGCGAGGCCGAAGCCGAGATAGACCAGCGCCACGGGCCAGCCGACGAGGCCGACCAGCAGGATCAGCGCCACTTCGTTGACCATCGGGGCGGCGATCAGGAAGGAGAAGGTGACGCCCAGCGGGATGCCCGCGGAGACGAAGCCGATGAACAGCGGCACCGCCGAGCAGGAGCAGAACGGGGTCAAGACGCCCAAGCCCGCCGCCATCACGTTGCCGACGCCCTCGCGCTTGCCCGACAGAAGCGCGCGGGTCTTTTCGGGGCTGAAGAAGCTGCGCACGACCCCCATCGCGAAGACGATCAGGGTGAGCAGCATCATCACTTTCGGCACGTCGTAGAAGAAGAAGGCCAGCGCTTCGCCGGTATGGGTGTCGCGGGCGACTGGCAGCAGCGAAACGATCCATTCGGAGAGTGCCGGGAGCTGGTGGTAGACCACCCACCAAGCGACGAGACCTGCCGCGACGACTGCACTCCACGCCCAGCCGGGCATCCCGCCATGCGGGGTTTCATGCTGTGTCACACTCATGCCGCGGTCCTTTCCGTGTTGGCGCTGGCTTTCATGACCGCGCTCAGAATCTGCTGGATTTCCGGGGAGAGGTCGGGGTTCACCCGATACCGGACCCATTGCGCATCGCGCCGGTCGACCACCAGCCCGGCGGCTTTCAGCACGCTCATATGGCGCGACATGCGCGACTGGGTGGCATCGAGACGCGCCATCAACTCGCAGGCGCAATGCTCGCCCCCGTCATGCAAAAGCTGCATCGCCCCCAGCCGGGTGGGTTCGGCAAGCGCGGAAAGAACAGTCACGATCATCGGTGCCTCCATTTCTACATTCGCATATGCGCATTCGCGCAAATGGAGTCAACGCGCCCGAGGTGGAGCATTCGGTCGCACCCGTCCTCCGGGGGGGGGCGGAAATCTATCGAAGAGAGTGAGCGCATCACGGGCCTCCGACCTTCACGGGATCGGGGCCAGATTAGCGCTGAGGGGACGAGTCGCTTCAATGCGCTCGATCAAGTCGGGTGCGATTTTTCGCGGTCTTTAGCGAAAGGCCATCGTGCCGGTCGTCAGGATTGGCCCTTCGCGATGTTACGCTCCATCAGCCGCTGGAACAGCCGGGGCGAGGCGCGGTTGATCCACCACGCGAGCCGCGCGACGCGGCCCACCGGGATCATCGGGCGGCCGCGCTTCAGCCCAGTAAGGATCACCTGTGCGGCAGCCTCGGGCGTCATGTAATCCACTCCGTCCGCAGCCGCACCGGGGCGCGTGATGCCGTCCGATTGCCGCTCGGCCCGGTCGATATTGGTCGCCACGAAGGACGGCGCCGCGATCTGCACGCGCACGCCATGCGGCGCTTCCTCCGAACGAAGCGACTTGAAGAACCCTTCCAGTGCATGTTTCGACGCTGCATAGGCCATGCGGTGGTAGAGCGGCGAAAACCCCGCGACCGAGGAAATCGCCAGATGCGTGCCGTGGCTTTCGCGGAGCGGTTCGAGGAACTGCCGCGCCATCGCGGTCGCCGCGAAATAGTTGATCTCGAAGACCTTGCGATGCGCGGCCTCGGTCAGCTCGGAGAACGGCCCGATTTGGGTGACGCCCGCATTATAGATCACCAGATCGATGCGGGGATAGCGCGCGCGGATATCGGCGCAGGCGCTGGCAAGCTGATCCGCGTCGGTCAGATCGCAGGCGATCGCCTCTTCGTTCGGCGCGGCGGTAAGGCCCGAAATATCCCGGTCGAGCAGCACGACCTGCCAGCCCTCGGCGCGCAGCCCCGCCGAGAGCGCCTGCCCAAGCCCCCCGGCGCCGCCCGAGATTACCGCAACCCGCGTGCTCATAGCCCGGCCTCGCGCGCCCAGAGATCGAAGACTTCCGCGCTGGTCAGCTCGGGCGTGTAGCCGAAGACCTCCTTCAGCGCGTCATTGGCCAGCACGGGGCGGTATTGCAGGAAGCGCACCTGCTCGGGTCCGTAGCGGCTCAGCCCAAGCGGATGGGCGATGGCTAGCGCCGCCTTGATGCCAAGCGCGGGCAAGCGGCGCACAGGTTTGCCAAGACGCCGCGCGAGATCGCTGACGCCGAGCGCGCCGTCGCCCGCGACGTTGAAGATTCCGGGCGGCCCATCGGTCGCAGCGCGGATCAGGATGCGCGCGAGATCGCGGGTCCAGATGAAGACGAAGGGGCTCTCGCACCCCCTCAGCGCGAGCAGGCGCGGCTTGCGAAAAAGCGCTGTGATCTGGTTGTCCGTGCCCTTGCCCAGAACGGTGCCGACCCGCAGCACGACCTGTTCGAGGGCCGGGTGGGCGGTGCGCGCCTCGGCCAGCATCTCCTCGACCAGCCGCTTGTGATCGGCATAGGCGAACTCGGGATTGCCGCGCACCGGATCGCTCTCGCGCAGCGGCACAGGATTGTCGGCGTGATAGCCATAGGCCGCGCCCGAGGAGGTCACGACGAGCCGCCGAACCCCGACCGAAAGCGCCGCCTCCAGCACCTTGCGCGTGCCCTCCACATCGACCCGGTAGGCCAGCTCGCGCCCCATGCCGGGGCCCGGCGTCACAATGGAAGCGAGATGCACGATCACCTCGGGCCGTTCGCGCGCGATCACCTTGGCGGGGGCGTCGGTGGTCACATCCATCGCCACGAAGCGCACGGCTTCGGGCAGGGTGTCGGGGGCCGCCAGATCGGTCGCGATGACCTCATGGCCGCTCTCAGACAGCTCTGCGGTCAGCACGCGGCCGATCATGCCGCCCGCACCGGTAATCAGGATCCGGGTCATCGCGCGGCCTCCTTTCGTCTCATGATGGTTGAGATCGCGAAGCCCGCGATGATGTGCCAGATGCCCCAGAAGGCCGCGACGATCGCCATGCCGCCCAGGCCCCCGAAGAAGGCGAAGATCAGCACGAGGCCGAGGCCGGAATTCTGGATGCCGGTCTCGATGGTGATCGCGCGCCGGTCGAAGGGCGACAGCCGCGCTAGCGTCGCGGTGCCATAGCCGCCCGCGAAGGCCAGCGCGTTGTGCATCACGACCATCCCCGCGATCAGCCCGACGAATTGCACGAAATACTGCCAATTGGCGCTGAGCGAGAGCGCGACGAAGGCCACGAAAATCGCCATCGAAATCCATTTCAGCGGATCGCGAAGGCGCGTCGTCAGATCGTAGCGGTAGTGGTTCAGCGCGATCCCGGCGATCAGCGGTAAGAGCAGCATGACACCGACGGTGATCGCCACGCTTACCGGGTCGATATGGGTCTCGTGCAGCAGCGCCCGCGTCGGGGCGTACAGGCTTCCCCAGAAGGCGATATTGAGCGGCGTCAGCACGATTGCCGCCACCGTGGCGAAGGCGGTCAGCGAGACCGAGAGCGCCGTGTTCCCACCCGCCCGATGGGTGAAGAAGTTCGAGACATTCCCGCCCGGGCAGGCCGCCACGAGGATCAGCCCCAGTGCGATCGACGGGCTGGGCTGCAGCGCCAGCACCAGCCCGAAGGTGAGCGCGGGCAGCACCAGAAATTGCGACGTGAACCCGACGATCAGCGCCCAGGGCCTGCGCACCAGCGGGCGGAAATCGCGTGGGGAGAGGTCGATCGCGACCGAGAACATGACGATGCCGAGGATCGCGTTGAGCAGATGCAGGGCGCCGGGGCTGAAATTCAGCCGAACCGCGTCGAGCCCCGTCATGCCGCCGCCTTCCCGCCGAGCGCCTTGATCCAGCCGGTGACCGCCTTGCGATAGGTCGCCTTGTCCACGTAATAGGCCATCCGCGCGAGCTTGAGATAGGCCATGCCGCCGGTCGCGCGCTCGAACCCTTCGGCCTTCTTCGCCTGCAGGCGCTTCGCGGCCTCCGAGCCATCGTGCAGCCCGCGAATGTAGCGCGCCACCATCTCGGCCTGTTCGTGGCGACCCTGCCAGCCAAGCCCGCTCGCCTCCAGCATGCCCAGCACGAAGAGATCGTCGCGCTTCGGGTGCATCGCGTTCAGGTACAGATGCGGCGCATCGCCTTGCCAGTTCAGCAGCTCCGGCGCGATGAACGGGTAATGCAGCTTGTAGCCGGTGGCCGCGAGGATCATGTCATACTCGGCCTGCGTGCCATCCTTGAAATGCACCGTGTGACCGTCGAGCCGCTCGATATCGGGGCGCACTTTCAGATCGCCGTGGCCTGCGTGGAACAGAACCAGCGAGTTCACGATCGGATGGCTCTCGTAGAGTTTGTAGTCGGGCTTGGGGAACCCGTATTTCTGCGGATCGCCGACGAACCATTTCAGCAGCGCGCCGTCGATCTTGCGCTTGAGCCACATCGGCAGCTTGATCGCCCCGCCCAGCGTATCGGCGGGTTTGCCGAAGACGTATTTCGGCACGAAGTAATAGCCGCGCCGCATCGAAAGATCGCAGCTCTTGCCGTGGTGGATCGCGTCCACCGCGATGTCGCAGCCAGAATTGCCCGCGCCCACGACGAGCACGCGCTTGCCTTTGAATTGCGAGGGGTCGCGATAGGCCGAAGAATGGATCAGCTCGCCGTCGAACTGGCCGGGGAAGTCCGGCATGTTCGGCTCGGAAAGCGTGCCATTGGCAATCAAGACGCCCGCATAGACCTCCGAATGCTCGCCCTCGCCATCGCGCCAGCTGACCCGCCAGCCTTCGCCATCGCCGCCCAGCGGTTCAAGTTTCGTCACCTCGGCGCCGAAACGGTAATGGCGGCGAATGTCGAAATGATCGGCGAAATCGCGGAAATACTGCGCCATCTCGCGGTGACTGGGATATTCGGCCACCTCCTCGCGCATCGGAAAATCGGTGAATTCCGTCATCCGTTTCGAGGAAATCAGATGCGCGCTTTCATACATCGTCGAATGCGCACCCTCGATATCCCAGAGCCCGCCCACATCGCTGTGCAGCTCGAAGCCCTGATAGTCCACTCCCTGTTCGCCCAGCACCTTGGCCGCGGCCAGACCCATCGGGCCCGCGCCGATCAGGGCGAACGTGCCCCTCGTATTTGTCATGTTGCGTCTCCTCCCAGACATTCTTAAATTGAACCATTGTTCAAAATAAGCAAGCCCCGATCTGATGACGAAAAAGACGACCGAGAAACAACGACTTAGAGCGCCCTCGAAGCGCTCCATCGCGAGTCGTTCACGGATTCTCGATGCGGCGGAAACGGTGTTCGCGCGGGATGGATTCGAGGGCGCGAAGGTGCGCGACATCGCCGCGCTGGCCGAGGTGCCGCTGGGTCTGGTGAACCATCACGGAGGCTCGAAAGAGGCGCTGTTTCGCGAAGTTGTGGAGCGGCGCGCCGAAGAGCTGGCGCGTCTGCGTCTGGAAGCTCTGGCGCAGGCGAAGGGGCAGGGGGCGCTTGACTTGACGGCGATCCTCGGCTGTTTCTTCCGACCCTATCTGGCGAAGGCGGCGGGCAGCGATCCGCAATGGCTGGCCTATGCGCGGCTCGTGGCGATGGTCTCTGCCGATCCGGCCTGGGCGGATATCTCGACCGATCTGTTCGACCCGACCGCGCAGCGCTTCATGGACGAGATCTGCGCGCTGCATCCCAAGGTCAGCCGGGCGGTCGTCGCCGAAGGTTTCGTCTATTCGGTCGCAGCCCTTCTGGCCTTCCTGACCTCGGAATGGCGGATCGCGGCGCTGGCCTCGCAGTCAGATGCGCAAGCCTCCGTCGAGGGGCTGGTCGCCTTCTGCGCGGCAGGCTGTGCGGCGCGCATCGCGCAGGCCGAGACGTGACCGGATGCTGAGCACAACGACCCTGCTGGTCATCACCGCCGTGTTCTTCTCGGCTTTCTTGCGCGGCATCGCGGGGTTCGGCTTCGCGCTGGCCGCGGTCCCGATCGTCTCGCTGATGGTGCCGCCGATCGAGGCGGTGACGCTGGCGGTGCTGCTGCAGGTCGTGGTCGGGTGCCGCGATCTTTTCACCCTGCACGGGCATGTGCACAAACCCTCGCTCGCGCGGCTGTCGCTGGGCGCGATTGTGGGCACTCCGGTCGGGATTTTCGCGCTCACCGCCGTCAGCGCCGATGCCGCGCGGGTGATGATCGCGCTCGCCGTGCTGGCGGGGCTGGCGCTGCTGTTGCGCTACAAGCCTGCGCGCCCGCATCCCCATGGTGGGCTCGCGCTGTTGGCGGGCGTGGCCTCGGGAGCGTTTTCCGGACTGGCCGCGATGCCGGGGCCGCCTGCGGTGGCCTATTATCTGGGCGCGGGCACCACGGCGGTGCAGACGCGGGCCTCTTTGCTTCTGTTCTTCTTCGTGGCCTCGCTGCTGGCCACGCCGGGACTGATCTGGGCGGGCGCGGTGAATGGCGATGCGCTCTGGCTGACGCTGGTCTCGGTGCCCGCGCTGGCTCTGGGGACATGGGCGGGCACGGCTGCCTTCGCGCGGCTCGACAACACGCAGTACCGGACGATCGCCATCGTGGTCATGGCGATTTCGGCGGTGCTGGCAGGCTGGCGGGGGCTGTCGGTCTATCTCTAGGGCCGAGAGCGAGCGCCCGTCTTAGCTGCCGCGGGCGAGGATGAACCACTCGCCGATATTCTCGCGATTGATGAAGCCCACGAAATTGCCGGTCTTGCCGATCACCGCCACGGCCGGAATACGCCCTTTCGCGAACGCGTCGAGCACTTCGTCCATCCCCGTCTTCAGTGACACGACGGGCACATTGTCGAACATGATCTCGGAAACGGGGCGCTGGCGGAATTCAGGGTCGGGCCGGGCCAACACGCTCTCGCGGGTGACGAAGCCGACGAACTGTCCCGCCGGTGTGAGCACGGGGAACTCCGATTGCGAGCTGTGCAGGATCGCCTGTGCGGCGGTGTCGAGCGTATCGTCCGGCGTCAGCGACACGAAGGAGGTGATGACCGCGTCCCGCGCGGCCGAACGATGGGCCAGACCACGCATCGCCGCATCCGAGCTTTCCGCCCCGGCCGCGAAGAAGATGAACGCCGCGATCAGTACGAGGATCGGGTTGCCGCTCGTCAGCCCCCAATAGGCAAAGAGCACGGCGATGACCTGCCCGGTGCGCGCCGCGACCTGCGTGGCTTTCACCCGGTCCATGAACATCGCAAGTGCCGCGCGAAACACCCGTCCGCCATCCATCGGGAAGGCGGGGATCAGGTTGAACGCTACGAGAAGCGCGTTCACTAGCGCGAGCCGCCCCCAGAAGCTTTGGCCTGGATTGTCGAGCGATTGCAGGTCGCTCAGCCAGCCGCTGCCGCCAAGGAAGATCGTCAGGATCAGGAAGATCACCACATTGACCGCAGGACCTGCCACCGCGATCAGGATTTCCTGCTTGGGGTTTTCCGGGATCCGCTCCAGCCGCGCCAGCCCGCCGATCGGCAGAAGGGTGATGTCGGGGGTGCGCACGCCGAACCGGGCCGCCATCGTCGCATGGCCGAATTCGTGCAGCACGACACAGGCGAAGACCGACAGGATGAAGAGCATGTTGATCAGCGCCGCCTGCGGCCCGTCCGCCGCCCAGGCCGAGGCGGTGATCCAGATGATCAGCAGGACGAAGGTGACATGCACCTTGAGAACCGTGCCGCCGATCTTGCCGATTGAATAGGACCAGCTCATGTCATCCCTCTCTTTCCGCCGTGCGGTTGCCCCGAAAGCGGGGCGCGACACACGGATGTCCGCCGCCCTCAATCTGACCCTTCGCTCCGGTCACCACAAGCAAGCAATCCCAATAAGTGACGGGGTTTGAAAAAGCTTCTGCTCGCGCAGATCAGAACTCGGTCACGCGCCGCGTCGTCTCCGGGTCGAGGAAACCCGCGACCGTGGCATCGGTCTCGAGCTCCAGCGCCCGGTGCAGGTCCGGCACCGCGGCGTGATTGAGAACGCGTTTCATCGCGCGCACCGACAGGACGGGAAGATCGGCGAGGCGTTCGGCGGTCTGGACGGCCACCGCGATCAGCGCGGCATCGTCGACCACATTCCAGGCCAATCCGATCTCGCCCATGTCCTGCGCCGAATACCGGTCGCCGAAGATCAGCATCTCGCGCGCCTTGTTCAGCCCGACCAGCGCGGGCAGGAGCGAGGTGACGGCCCCGGTGACGAAGAGGTTCAGCGAGACCTCGGGGAAGAAGCCCTTGGCGCTTTCGGCCCAGATCGGGAAGTCGCAATTGATTGCCCATTCCAAGCCGCCGCCGACGGCCCAGCCGTTGATCGCGCCGACCACCGGCTTCGCGCCCAGCGTAATCGCGTGGGTCGCGCGCTGGATCGCGTGCACGATCTCGCGCGCCTCTTCCTCGGTCTCGGGATGGGTATGGGCCTTGCGGTCGTCGCCCGCGCAAAACGCTTTGCCCGCCCCGGTGAAGATGATCACCTTGGTGGCCGGGTCGGCATTGGCGTCCTCAAAGGCGCGCGCGACATCGGCGACCAGCTGACGGTTCATCGCGTTGAGACGCTCAGGGCGGTTGAGGGTGATGGTGCGCACGCCCTTGGCGCCAAGCTGGCTCAGGACGGTGTCGTAGCTGAAATGGCTCATTGGAAACTCCGGATGACGCGTTTGGTCTTGCCCTCGGTGCGCGGGAAGCTGTGGGCCGGGAGCAGGGTGACGCTCGCCGTTGCACCCAGTTTCGACTTGATCCGTTGCTCTACCTTGCGCGCCAGATCGGGCGTCGCGTGCACGCCTTCCGCCAGTTCGGCGCTGACCGGCAGCGTGTCATAGGGCGGGGGCGTGTCGAGCGTGATGCGGTAGTCGCCCGAAAGCTCGGGGATCTCGTTGAGCACGGCGGCGACCATCGAGGGGAACATGTTGAGGCCCCGCACGACCACCATGTCATCGGAGCGCCCGACGACCGAGAAACGAAACCCGGTGCAGCCGCAGGCGCAGGGCTCGGTCTCGCCGATGGTGATGATGTCGCCCGTGCGGAACCGCACCAGCGGCTGGCAGTCGCGCACGAGGTGGGTCAGAACCAATTCGCCGCGCGCCCCGGCCTCCAGCGGGATCGGCGCGTCGGTATCGGGGTCGATCAGCTCGGGATGCAGCACGTCGGCGGCCATGAAATGCAGCTTCGTGTCATGCGGGCATTCCGCCGCGAAGTTCGAGAAGACGTCCGAGACGCCGTAATTCGCGTTGCGCGGCTCCATCCCCCAGGTCTCGCGCAGGCGGGCGCGGAAGGCGGGGTCGTCGAGCCCCGGCTCGCCCCCGAACAGACCCAGCTTGAGGCCCAGATCGCGCGGCGTCAGTCCGGGATGTTTCTCGGCGATGACCCGTTCGAGCACGGACGGATAGGAGGGCGTGCAGGAAATCGCGGTGATGCCGACCTCGCGGATCGTCTGGATCAGCAGCTCGGTCGAGCCGACGCCGAACGGCACGACCAGTGCGCCCGTCGCCTCCAGCGTCATGTGATCGGTCAGCCCGCCCATCCACATCTGGTAATTCAGGCAATGCACCACCGTATGCTCGGGCGTCAGCCCCGCAGAGCGGTGACAGCGCCCGCCGACCTCCTGCGTCACCAACGCGTCGCGGGCCGACAGGGCGAGGTTCATCGCCTGACCGGTGGTGCCAGACGTCCGATGCAGGCGGTTGGCGGTGCTGCGCGTGGCGGCGAGGTAGTCGCCGAAGGGCGGATGCTCGGCCTGCGAGATCCGCAGTTGCGATTTGTCCGAGAGAGGCAATTCGGGCAGGTCTCGCAGATCTTCGGGCGGCCCGCGTCCCTGCCAGAGCCTTTGGTAGAAGGCAGAATGCGCGGCGACATGGGCGCGCTGAGCCTGCCAGCGGCGTTCGATCTCGGGCTGCAGCTCCGCGCGGGAGAGTTTTTCGGCGCGAGGAATGGTGCTCATGCCGTCATCCCCCGGTCCCAGAGCAGCGAGAGCGTCTCCAGCACCGCATCGCGATCCTGCGATATCTCTATCACGGCCGGGTCCTTCGCCAGCAGAAGGTTGGAGAGGTATTGGTCGACCATGCCCCCCAGCGCATAGGCGCGGCGCAGCAATTCGTCGTGCGGGGGTGCCGTCTTGCCCTCCTGCCGCTGCCTGCGTTCCACGGAGGCGACCACCGCCTCGATCCATTCCCGGTTCAGCGTCTGAAACGCCGCCTGCGCCTCGGGGAAGCCGTCGGTCGGGTGGATCAAGCTGCGCATCAAACCGCTATTTTGTTCGAACAGGCGGAGATAGGCGCGGGTCGCCGCGCGCGGCGCATCATGGCCCTCGCGCTCGCTCGCCGCTCTCATCGCCAGTTGGAGGAAGGCCACGAAGTCGCGCAACAGGCTGTCGAGCAGGGCGTTACGATCCTTGAAGTAAAGGTAAAACGTGCCGTTCGAGACGCCGGCTTCCTTGCAGATTTCCGCGACGGTCAGGCCCTGCGGCCCGCTGTCCTGCAAAACCTTGCAGGCGGCAATCTGCAGCTGGGCGCGGGTGCGCTCTCCCTTCGGGCGTCCGGCGCTGGTCGTGGCAAGATGCTCCGGAAAAGAGAACACGGCGGCGTCCTGCGACGCATTTGCGAGAGTGGGGGACACGTTCCGGCTCCCAAAAAATGAAACTGACGTCAGTTTTATATTTAGGGAAGACCAACCCGTCAACGCTGACGTGGCTCTGCGTCGCGTCAGGGCAATGCGCTCAGGTCGTGGAGGGTGCCAGATAGACCTCGCCCGGGGCGAAGGGGAGGAAGCGCTCCGCCGCGATCCCCGAGGCTGCGAGGCTTTGACCCAGCAGCGCGGGCGGCTCCTCGCGCGGCTCGTCGGTCAGCTGAAACGTCCCCCAATGACAGCCAAGCGCCTGTTTGGGGCCGATATCGGTGAAGATGCGCACGGCTTCTTCGGGCGCGACATGCTGGGGATGCATGAACCAGCGCGGCTCATAGGCCCCGATCGGGATCACCGCGATGTCGGGCGCGCCGTGCCGGGCGCGGATATCGCGAAAGAGCGCCCCGTCGCCATAGCCGGTATCGCCCGCGAACCAGATCCGGCTCTGCGGCGTGTCGATCCAGAACCCGCTCCAGAGCGCCATGCGCCGGTCGCCGAGCCCGCGCGCCGACCAATGGTTCGCAGGCGTCAGCGTGACCGAGACCTCGGAAGTCAGCGCGATCCGGTCATGCCAATCCCCGGTCTCGATCTGTGCCCCGCGGACCGCTTTTCGCACCGTCGCATCCGTGCCCAGCGGCATCACCATCTTCGGGCGGTGACGCTTATGCAGTTTGCGCAAAGTGAAGGTGTCGAGATGGTCGTAATGGTTATGGCTGATCAGAACCGCGTCGATGGGCGGGAGGTTGTCGAAGGCGATACCGGGCGCGGTCACCCGTCGGGGCCCGGCAAAGCGCAGCGGGCTCGCGCGCTCCGACCAGACCGGATCGGTCAGCAGGTTGAGCCCCGCGACCTGAATGAGAACTGAGGCATGCCCGACCATGGTCACCCGCGCCGCGTCGCTACGCGCGGGCGGGATGTTCGGCTCGACCGGGACATGCTTGGGCCAGCGCGCCCGCTGACCCTCGCGGTGCCATTTGAGAATGTCGCGAAAGGAGCGGTCGGTAGAGGGCTGGCCATGCGGGTGAAACCGCTCGCCGTCGAAATGGTCCGTGACCGGGCCGGAATAGTAGCGGTTACGTGCCATCTCGTGCCTGCCTTTGTCTTTCGGGGGGAGCGGACCGGACCCGGCCTGTCGCGTCCCGGGATATCAGCGCGCCAAGGCCTCGAGATGAGCCGCAGCGCCTTCCGCGAGCGCGGTCGGGTTATAGCCGCCCTCCAGACAGGAGACGATGCGACCCTCGCAACAGCGGCGCGCGACGCTCCGGATCGCATTGGTCAGCCACCAGTAATCGCCCGCGGTCCAGAGCAGCCCGGAGATATCGTCCTCGCGATGCGCGTCGAACCCGGCGGAGACGATGATCAGCTCGGGCTTGAACGCCTCGAGCCGCGCGAGCCCGTCCTCCCAGGCCACCTTCATCTCGGAGGCGCCGCTTCCGCTGGCCAGCGGCAGGTTGAGCACGTTGTCATGCGCGCCCGTCTCCGAGCGCGCCCCGGTGCCCGGCCAGAGCGATTTGGGTTCCTGATGCGACGAGATGAACAGGCTGCGCGGCTCGTCCCAGAGGATATCCTGCGTGCCATTGCCGTGATGCACGTCGAAATCGAGCACCGCGACGCGCGAAAGGCCATGCCGTTCGAGCGCATGCAGCGCCGCAAGCCCGGTATTGCCATAGATGCAGAACCCCATCGCCCGCGTCCGCGTCGCATGGTGCCCCGGAGGGCGGGTCGCCACGAAGACGCGCTTGGCCTCGCCCGAGAGGACAAGATCGACCGCCTGCAAGGCACCGCCCGCGCCCAGACGGCTCGCACGGCGCGACCCGGGCGAGACATGGGTGTCCGAGTCGAGATCGGCATGCTCTTGCCGCGCGAAGACCTCTTCGAGCGCTTCGAGATAGGCCGGATCATGGCCCAGCAGGAGGTCCTCGTCATTGGCCTCGCGCGCCTCGATGACGGGCAGCTCCATCTCGTCGATCAGTCCGCGCACCGTCTCCAGCCGCCACGGACGCTCGCGATGATGAGGCCCGGTGTCGTGGCCGAGGCAATCCTCGTGGGTGATCGTGACGAAACTGCTCATGAAGCTCTCCAGAGAAGGGGCGTATCGGGGCTATAGGCGCGAGTCGGACCCCGCCGCACCGTTACTCGTCCGGTGCTGCCCGTTGCGAAGCTGCGTCAGCCTTGGGGAAATGACAAGCACCCCCAAGGACGGAAACGCGCTTCCGCCGTGACTTTGAAGGGACGTCGCCTAAACGCGGCGCATTGCTGTCAGCAGGGAGGCCCGATCAGAAACACGGGCGGCAGCTCGCGCGCGCGGCGCTCTGCCAGCCGTCGTTTCGCGGTGGCCAGCTTGACCTGCGTGACCTCGAGGCGCACCAGCGCCCGGCTGCGCGCGTCATAGAGCCGCCGTATCGGTGAACCCGGATTTCCGATCATTCCCGGACGACGGTTCGCACTCGGCGGAAACCAGTCGTTCAAGGCCACAAGCGCGTCTCGCCACGCTCTGTCCGCCTCGATGTACCGCTCGAACGCAAGACGCAAGGCGCGGCGGCGCGTCGTGAGTTCCGGTCGCATTCTCTCTCCTCCCCAGAAGATTCGACATTCATCAATTATAGCAGAAACGCGGCGAGTCGTCAGGTTTTGCTGGGCTCCGCGGCGATCACCGTCTCGAACACGGTTTCGCGAGCAGCGCAGGATTTCCTTGTCTCGACGCTTTAGGGTTGCATTAAATGAACCATCGTTCATTTAATATGAGCGCCCCCATGGAGGATCGTTGGCCCAATTTGCCGGCGATGGGGTGTCAGAGGAGGAAATCATGCATAGCGAGACGAACCCGCACCCTGAACTCGGTGTGGCCCCGAAACGCGGTCTGGCCCATGTCGCCGGACCGACCGATACCCCGCTGATCGAGGATACGATCCCGGCCGTGTTGAAGCGCACCGCCGCGCGCTGGCCCGATCGCGAGGCTGCCATCTTCACCTCGGAAGGGATCCGCTGGAGCTGGGCGGAATTCGCGGAACGGGTCGACCGGCTCGCCTCCGGTCTGCTCGCGCTCGGTCTGCGGCATGGCGACCGGCTCGGCATCTGGTCGCCCAACCGTTCGGAATGGCTGCTGACGCAATTCGCGACGGCGCGGATCGGGGTGATCCTCGTGAACATCAACCCGGCCTATCGTCTGCACGAGCTGGAATTCGCGCTACGCAAGACCGGTTGCCGGGGGCTGGTGCTGGCGGAGACCTTCAAGAGCTCGGATTACCTGTCGATGATCCAGCGCCTGCTGCCGGAGCTTGAGAAGAGTGAGCCCGGACAGCTGGAAACCATGAAACTGCCCGACCTGCGCGACATCATCACTCTGGGAGAGACCCAGCATCCCGGATGCCATCGCTTCTCGGATGTCGAGGCGCTGGGCGAGGCGCAGGACCGCAGCGCGCTCGATCCGATCACCGAACATCTCGACCCGAACGAGCCGATCAACATCCAGTTCACCTCCGGTACGACCGGGTCGCCGAAAGGCGCGACGCTGACCCATCGCAACATCGTCAACAACGCGCATTTCGTGACCCACGCGATGTTGGCGACCGAGCAGGACCGCGTCTGCATCCCGGTGCCGTTCTATCACTGCTTCGGCATGGTGATGGGCACGCTGGGCTGCGTCACCAAGGGCGCGACCATCGTCGTCCCCAGTGAGGGCTTCGATCCCCAGAGTGTGCTGGAATGTGTCGCCGCCGAGCGCTGCACCGCGCTTTACGGCGTGCCGACCATGTTCGTCGCGATCCTGGAACATCCCGATTTCGCGAACCACGATCTGTCCTCGCTGCGCACCGGCATCATGGCGGGCGCGCCCTGTCCGATCGAGGTGATGAAGCAGGTGCAGTCGAAGATGCACATGTCGGAAGTGACCATTGCCTACGGGATGACCGAGACGGCGCCGGTCTCGTTCCAGTCGGCCACCGATACGCCTTTGGAGAAACGCGTCTCCTCGGTCGGGCTGGTGCAGCCGCATCTCGAGGTGAAGATCGTGCGCGAGGATGGCTCGCTTGCCAATGTGGGCGAGCAGGGCGAGCTGCTGACGCGCGGCTACTCGGTCATGTGCGGCTATTGGGGCGAGCCCGAGCGCACGGATGAGGCGCTCGATGCGGACGGCTGGATGCATACGGGCGATCTCGCCCGGATCGACAGCGAGGGCTATTGCAACATCACCGGCCGGGTGAAGGACATGATCGTGCGCGGTGGCGAGAACGTCTATCCGCGCGAGGTCGAGGAGTTCCTCTACACCCATCCCGATATCAGTCAGGCGCAGGTCTTCGGCATCCCGGATCACAAGTTCGGCGAGATCGTCGCGGCATGGATCGTGCCGCGCAACGGCGCCGAGTTGACCGAAGATGCTATCCGCGCGTTCTGCCGCGATGAGATCGCGCATTTCAAGGTTCCGGCGGTGATCCGGTTCAAGGACAGCCTGCCGCTGACGGTCTCGGGCAAGCCGCAGAAATTCGTCATGCGCGATGCGATGATCGAGGAGCTGGAACTGGAGGTCGAGGCGACCGCCTGAGCTGTCTCAAGCGTTGCGCGGGGTCTCCGCGCGGCGCTCTCTGAGTCAGCCCGCATCCTTGGGTTTATGCGTGCCATTGAACCGCGAGCGCAGCGGCAACAGGCTCAGCGCCGCTGTCGTCGCAAAACCCGCGCCCGCCAAGAACGTCCATTGCGCGCCGCCGATTTCCCAGAGCGCCCCGGCAAGCACGCTTGCGATCAACAGCCCCACGCCGGTCACGAGGTTGAACATGCCGAACGCGGTGCCGCGCAGCTCTGCCGGGACCGCTTCGGCTACCAGCGCGGCCAGCAGCCCCTGGGTGAAGCCCATATGCATCCCCCAGAGCAGCACGCCGACCGCAAGCCCGCCGATCCCGCTGACCAGCGCCAGCGTCAGGTCCGCCGCGATCAACAGCCCCAGCCCGACCAGCAGCAGCCCCACGCGCCCGACCCGGTCGGAAAGCGCACCCACCGGATAGGCGATCAGCGCATAGACCGCGTTCATGCCCACCAGAACCAGCGGTACCAGCATCACCGGAATGCCGTCGTCATTGGCGCGCAGGATCAGGAAGGCCTCGCTGAACCGGGCGAGGGTGAAGAGCGTCGCGACCACCACGACCCACCAGAACATAGGGCCCAGGAGCTTGAGTTCCGAACGGGCGAGGGGATTGCGCACGCGGCGTTGCGTGCGGGGATGGACAGGCTCTTTCACCACGAACAGGATCAGCCCGAGCGACAGGAAGGCCGGGATCACCGCGACCCAGAAGACCGAGCGGAAATCGTCCGAGAACAGCCACATCAGCCCGATCGCGGCGAGCGGCCCGAGGAACGCACCCACCGTGTCGAGCGATTGCCGCAACCCGAAAGCCGCACCGCGCATTTTGCCTGGCGCGAGGTCGGCGATCAGCGCGTCGCGCGGCGCACCGCGGATGCCTTTGCCCACCCGGTCGATGAAGCGCGCGGCCACCAGCCAGTCGAATGTCGGGGCGAGCGGAAAGATCGGCTTCGTCACCGCCGCCAGCCCGTAGCCGAGCGCGGCCAGCTCCTTGCGCCGCCCGATCCGGTCCGACAGCGCGCCCGAGAAGACCTTGGTGATCGCGGCGGTGGCCTCGGCGATCCCTTCGATTACGCCCACCGCCAGCGCCGTCGCCCCAAGCCCGGTCATCAGATAGACCGGCAGCAGCGCGTGGATCATCTCGGAGGAGATGTCCATGAAGAGCGACACGAACCCCAGCGCCCAGATGCCCACCGGCAATCCGCGTCCAAACTTGCCCGCTGGCGTGTCCTGTGCCTCTTGCACGTCGTCCGTCATGTGCCTCCTGCGCGCGCCGTGAGGGGCTCAGTGCCCGCGCGCCTGTGCTCTGCGATCATAAAGCGCGCGTATGAGCAAGGCCATCGCCCCTTCGAGGGGCAGCCAGACGAGGCAATAAAGCCAGACCAGCAGCGCAGGCCCCCAGCCGATCGGCGTCACGAACAGCCCATAAACCGCGATCAGCGTGCCCAGAAGCTGCGTGGCCTCGGTCGTCGCGAATAGCCGCAGCGCCGGGAAGGGCCGCCGCCAGAACCAGCTTTGGTGGCGCGTGACGAACAGCGTCATATGCCCCGAGACGAGAAGCTTGAGGAAGATGATCGTCTGGATCTGGTCGCGCGGCAGGCCGAGATAGGCATCGACGAACCAGAACAGCACGAAGGTCTCGATGACCCCGGTCACGCCAAGCGTCGCCGCCACCGTCAGCACGCGGCGCATGTCCCAGCGTACCGGGCGCTGCGAGACCGAGACATTGTCATAGGCGATCATCATGATCGGGAAGTCGTTGAGCACCGCCAGCAGCACGATCATGATCGCGGTGACGGGGTAGAAATCGAAGATCAGGATCGAGAGCGTCATGAACAAGAGCACACGGATCGTCTCGGCCACGCGGAAGGTGGCGTAGCTCGTCATCCGCTCGAAGATCCGGCGGGCTTCCTCGATGGCGGTGGTGATGATCGACAGGCCCTTGTCGGTCAGCACCAGATCGGCGGCGGCGCGCGCGGCATCGGTCGCCCCGCTCACCGCGATCCCGGCATCGGCCTTGCGCAGGGCAGGGGCGTCGTTCACCCCGTCCCCGGTCATCGCGACGATGGAATGCCCGGCCTGCAGCACCTCGACGATGCGGAACTTGTGCTCGGGCAGGACGCGCGCGAAGCCGTCGGCGGCGCGGACATTGGCCTCCACCGTGGCCGGGTCGCCATCGAGCAGCTGGCCCGCCGGGTAGATTTTCTGCCCGAGATCGAGCTTGCCCGCGATCTGGCGCGCGATCGCCTCGTGGTCGCCGGTGATGATCTTGACGTCGATCCCCATGTTGCGGGCTTCTGCGATGGTGCTGGCGGCATCGGGGCGCGGCGGGTCGATGATCGGCAGCAGGCCGAGGAATTCCCACGCCTGCCCGGCGCGCTTCTGTGCGGCCCCGAGCGCGCGGTAGCCCTGCTGCGCAAGGGTTTCGACCTCGTCCTCCACCGCCTTGCGCGCCTCATCTGTGAGGGCGGCAAGCTCCACGATCACCTGCGGCGCACCTTTCGCGACCTGCCAGCGATCGGCTTCGTGCTTGACCTCCGCCTCGCTGCGTTTGCTGACCGGATCGAAGGGCGTGAAGCTGAGCGTCTCGATGGCGTCGAGCGCAATGCCCTCCGCCGCCGCCAGCACCGCCTTGTCGATCGCATCGGGCACGTCGCGGTCGCAGGCAAGCGCCGATGCGCGCAGCAGATCGTCGACCGCGATGCCCTCTGCCGGGCGCGGGTCCTCGACCGTCAGCTCGTTCAGCGTCAGCGTCCCGGTCTTGTCCGAGCACAGCACATCGACGCCCGCCAGTTCCTCGATCGAGACCAGCCGCGAGACGATCGCCTTCATCCGCGCAAGCCGCTCGGCGCCCACCGCCATCGTCACCGACAGAACCGTGGGCAGCGCGACCGGGATCGCCGCCACCGTCAGGATCAGCGCGAACTGGATCACCTCGAGCGGCGGATTGTGCCGCTGGAAGGAGACGATCACGATCATCGCCACCAGAACCAGCGCCGCTGCGATCAGGAAATTCCCGATCTGCATCACGGCCTTCTGGAAATGCGACTTGCCGTTCGTGGTCTGCACGAGAGAGGCCGTGTGGCCGAAATAGGTTTCCATCCCGGTCGCGGTGACCTCGCCGGTCATCTCGCCCAGCTTCACCACCGAGCCGGAATAGGCGCTGTCACCGACCGCCTTGTCGACGGGCAGGGACTCGCCCGTCAGCGCCGCCTCGTCGATGGAGAGATACTTGCCTTCGAAGAGCGTCAGATCCGCCGGGACGATCTGGCCGATCGAGAGCCGCACGATATCGCCCGGCACAAGATCGCGCGCGGCGATCTCCTGCCATTGCCCGTCGCGTTTCACGCGGGCGCTCGGGGCCAGCTGCGCCTTGAGCGCCGCGATGGCCGAACTCGCCTTGCTCTCTTCCTTGAATCCCACGGCGGCGTTGAGCAGCAGCATCACGAAGATCACCGAGAAATCGGACCAGTCGCGCAGCACGAGCGACAACAGCGCCGCCAGTTCGATCAGCCACGGGATCGGCCCCCAGAAATAGCCCGCGATCCTCTGCAGCAGGGTTTTCTCGTCGCTCTGGAGCGCATTGGGACCGTATCGCTCGAGCCTCTGTGCCGCCTCTGCCGCGCTCAGACCTGTCTTGCGGTCCGTTTCCGGCACATCCTGCGTCATCGGTTCAGCGACGGTCTGGTCCATTATTCGTGTCTCCAGCTTTGGCCCCGAGCTTGCCGAGCCACTGGCCGATTTCCGGCCAGACATTCGAGAGGGTATGGCTGCCCATGAAGAGGCCGATATGCCCGCCCTCGACGAGGCGGCTCACGATATCCTTGCGCGGCGTGCCGAGCAGCGTCTCGGCCGCGAAGACCTGTTCGCGCGTGGTGATGTCGTCCGCCTTGCCCGCAAGCAGAAAGGCCGGGCAGGTGATCGCGCCCAGATCGAGCTTGCGCCCGAGGCCCACGAACTCGCCCTTGGCGAACAGGTTCTGTTTGAACAGCAGGTCGATCGCCTGCAGGTAATAGCGCCCCGGCAGGTCGATGGGATTTTCATACCAGCTCTCGAACCGTTCGGTGCGCTTCATGAAATTGCGGTCGTCGATATGCTCGTAGAGATCGACGAACTTGCCGAAATACTGCTGATCGGCATGCATGTTCTTCCAGCCGGTGAGCATGAACCGCCCCGGCATCCGGCCCTCACCGGCCTCGACCATTTCCTGATAGGCCGAGAGCGGCATCTCATGGGCCAGCTTGCGGATCGGGCCGTGCCCGGCATCGGTGTCGATGGGCGAGCCGGCAAGTACGAGACCCGCGACCTTCTCGGGGAAGCGCGCGGCATACATCGCCGACATCCAGCCGCCCTGACACAGCCCCACCAGCATCACCCGCCCGCCGAGCTCATCGACTGCGACATTGATCTCGGCGAGGTATTTATCGATGTCGAAATCGCGCATCTCGGGCGTCGCGCTTTTCCAATCGGTGCAAAGGACGCGGCCGAGACCTGCATCCAGCAGCGTCTCGATCAGGCTCTGGCCCTTGGCGTAATCCGCGATGGTCGAGGAGTGCCCGGCATAGGGCGCGTCGACAATCACCGGAATGCCGCCGCCCGTGCCGCCGAAATCGCGCAGCCGCATCGTGTCGAGATCGAGCAGCACGTCGTTCTTGGTGGCCCATTTCGGATCGGGCGGGTGCGTGATCTTCGCCGCCTCGTCGAGATAGGTCAGCCCTTTCTCGACCGCGTCGAGCCCGATCTTCTGCCATTCCATCGCCGCCGCCATCGGCCAGAAGAAGGGAACGCTGTGTTCGTAGGTATTCTTGGCATCGCTCATGTTCGACACTCGCAAGACGCTTTGGTGCACAGATGCACTCTTTTGAGACCCCAAGGCCCGTTAGAATGCAAGCGCAGCAAAGCTCGAGCGCGCGAACGTGAAGCTGATGTGTGGAACGGTGAGGCGGTTTTGGCGGCGGGTGACGCTTTCTTAATCCGTGCTCAGAAGCGCCGTGACCAGCGCGCTGGACGGATCGGACAGCTCCTCGATCACGTCGAAATGGTGCCGCCCGTAGGCCGCGACCAGATCTGCTTCCGGCCAGTGCTCGGCGAGCAGGGACGACTGGCGCAGGAATTCCGGACGCTCCGCCGCGCCGACCCAGACGGTGACTTTCACGCCGGGGCGCAGCTTCAGCAGGGCGGGGCTCTCGCTCGCGGCGATCTCGGGCGTGATCCCCAGCCGCGCGTTCATCGAATGCATCTGCAGCGGACGCAGATCATGCACGCCGCTCACCGAGATCACCCGCCGGATGCGCGCTGCGGTTTCGTCTGACAGCGCGCTGCCCTCGGACACCGAGCGCGTTACCAGATGCCCGCCCGCAGAATGGCCGACGAGATGGATCGGGCCCTCCACGAGCCCCGCCGCGTGATCGATCGCCCGTGCGATCTGCTGCGCGATGCCGGGAATGCTGTTCTCCGGGGCGAGCGTGTAGCCGGGCAGGGCGACGGTCCAGCCCTGTGCCAGCGCGCCTTGCGCCAGATGAGACCACATGTCCTTGCTGAATTTCAGCCAGTAGCCGCCATGCACGAAGACCACGAGCCCCTTGGACGCGCCTTCGGGGCGGAAGAGGTCGATCTTTTCGCGGGACGCTTCGCCATAGGCGACCTCGGTCATCCGATCGGCATGGCGCGACCGGAACTCGGCGGCGCGCTTGGCCCAGAGATCGGGGTAGGCGCTGCCATTCTCGATATAGCCGCCGTTCTCGAAAGCGTCTTCCCAGTCGATCCCGCTCAGGTCTTCCATGTTCCCTCCCGCTCATTTTGCGTCCCATTCGGAGACAGAGCATATAGCGCGGGATATTGCGAGGGCATGGTTGCGCGGGTAGCGTGCGCCGGAGCCGAAACTTTCGTGATCCATCAGCCGATTGCCGGGTTTCGAGACGCGCTTTCGGGCCGTGAGAACAAGAGGAAGACGACCATGCCGAACCTGCCGAGAAAGCATCTTTTCGATCTGCCCGAGGGGGTGATCTATCTCGACGGGAACTCGCTCGGGCCGCTGCCGCGCGGCGTGGCGGAGCGGCTGGAGAGTTGCGCGCGCGACGAATGGGGGCAGATGCTGATCCGGGGCTGGAACGAGGCGCACTGGATGGATCAGCCCGCCCGCGTCGGCAATAGGATCGGTCGGCTGATCGGCGCGCCGGAGGGCTCGGTCGTGCTGGGCGATACGCTCTCGATCAAACTCTATCAGGCGCTGGCCTCGGCGCTGGAGATGCGCCCCGACCGCAAGGTGATCCTGTCGGACAACGGCAATTTTCCGACCGATCTCTACATGGCGGACGGGCTGATCCGCTCGCTGGATCGCGGGCACGAACTGCGCACGCCCGCGCCCGAGGACGTGGCCGACGCGATCACCGAAGAGGTGGCGGTGGTGATGCTGACGCAGGTCGATTACCGCACCGGACGGATGCACGATTTCGAGGCGATCACTCGCAAGGCCCACGCGGTCGGCGCTGTGATGATCTGGGATCTCGCCCATAGCGCGGGCGCGGTGCCGGTGGACATGACGGCGAACGGGGCCGAATTCGCGGTCGGCTGCACCTATAAATATCTCAACGGTGGGCCCGGCGCCCCGGCCTTCATCTATGTCCGGCCCGACATCGCTGGGACGGTGCGCCCGGCGCTCAGCGGCTGGCTCGGCCATGAGGCGCCCTTCGCCTTCGATCTCGACTATCGCCCCGGCCGCGCGGTCGAGCGGATGCGCGTCGGCACGCCGCCGGTCCTGCAGATGACTGCGCTCGAAGAGGCGCTCAAGGTCTGGGACGGGCTGACGATGGAGGAGGTGCGCGCGCGCTCCGTCGAGCTGTCGGAGCTGTTCATCCGCGAGGTCGAGGCGCGCTGCCCAGACCTCACGCTGCTCAGCCCGCGCGACCCGGAGGTCCGCGGCAGTCAGGTGTCGTTCGGTTTCGCGGATAGCTACGCCGTCGTTCAGGCCTTGATCGCACGCGGGGTGATCGGAGATTTCCGCGCACCCGATGCGATGCGCTTCGGCTTCACGCCGCTTTACCTTGATGAGGCCGATGTGACCCGCGCCGCTGAAATCCTCGGCGAAGTGATGGCACAGCGGGCCTGGGATACCCCTGCGTTCAAGGCGCGCGGACGGGTCACCTAGACGTAGGTCTTTGCGCAGCCGTCAGCCCGGCGTCGTAAACTCGGCGACCAATTCGCGGATCAGCTCGCGCAGCCAGACATGACCCTGATCCCGGCGCAGATGCGGGTGCCAGGCGATCTGGCTGGGAAAGGTGCCGAGGTCGACCGGCACGGGAACATCGCGCAAGCCATAAGGTCCGGCGGTCATCGCGGCGACCCGCGCGGGCACCGTGGCAATCCCGCCCAGCCGAGCCACCGCAGGTGCGGCGGTCAGGAAATGCGTGACCACGACAGCCGTGTTCCGGTGCAAACCTGTCGCCTCGGTGCGTTTGTGAACTCCGGTGCGCCACTTGCCGGGCGGGGCGACGACGACATGCGGCAACGTCTCATAGAGGTTCCGGTCGAGCGACGCGCCCTCGGGTAAAGCCTGTGGGGCCACGATACAGCGGAACCCGTCCTCGAACAGGTCGGAGACCACGAGATCCTCGGGCGGGGAGTCGAACCGCCCGACCGCCAGATCGAAGGCCCGCCCGGCAAGCGCGCGGGGGTCCAGATCTGGCCCGATAGGCGAGATTTCGAGACGAGCCGACGGGGCCCTGTCGGCAAAGGCCGCCGCGAGTTCTGGCGCGAGAACGATCTCGGCATAGGGCCCCAGCAACAGCCGGAAGCGGCGCGTGGTGCGCGCGGGGTCGAAGGGCTCTGCGGCGCGGAAAGCCTGTTCCAGCCGCTCTAGCCCGGCGGCGATGTCGGGCGCGATCTCGAGCGCCTTCTCGGTGGGCTCCACGCCGTAGCGGGCGCGCAGGAACAGCTCGTCGCCAAGCGCCGCACGCAGACGTGACAGCGCCGCGCTCACGGTGCTCTGGGATTGGCCGAGCCGCTGGGCCGCGGCGGTGACATTGCGTTCTTCCATGACCGCATGGAATACGCGCAGAAGCGATACGTCGGGTGTCATATCTCCGGAATATCGATTTCTGACGTTGTCTGCATCAATTTCTCGATCAGCGAACGCAACCTATCTCTGTTGGGACGCGTTGACGGCTCGAAGCGAACAGGGCCGGAAATGCCCTCACATTCATGACGAAGGAGGCCAAACCCATGGCACGTATTCTTATTCTTTCGACCGCAGCCGACGCTCTGGGCGACACCGGCAAAAAGACCGGCGTTTGGTATGAGGAACTGGCGACGCCCTATTACGCCTTCCTCGACGCAGGCCACGAGGTGAAAGTGGCGACCATCGGCGGTCGCGCGATCCCGATCGACCCGAATTCCGACGTGACCGGCGATGACGCGCCGGCCTCGGTGACGCGCTTCCGGGATGACGCCGACGCCAAAGCGGTTCTGGAGAACCCGTCGCGGATCGAGGACGAGGACATCACTTCCTATGATGCGCTCTACATCCCCGGCGGCCACGGCGCGATGTATGACCTCGCCGAGAGCGACATCTCCGCGAAGGCGATCAGCACGGCTTGGGACGGCGGCAAGATCGTCGCCTCGGTCTGCCACGGCCCCGCAGCCTTCGACAAGGTGAAGGACAAGAACGGCGACTCCATCGTGAAAGGCCGCAAGGTTTCGGCCTTCACCGATAGCGAAGAGCGCGGCGTGGGTCTTGCAGACGCGGTGCCCTTCCTGCTGGAAACCCGCCTGCGCGAGCTTGGCGCGAAGTTCGAGAGCGTCGACGACTGGCAGCCCCATGCGGTGGCCGATGGGCGTCTGGTGACCGGCCAGAACCCGGCGTCGTCCGAGGCGGCTGCGAAAGAAGTTCTGGCCCTGCTGGGCTGATATCGAGAGGCGCCGCCCAGTCCGGGTGGCGCCTTCTTCGTTCCCACAATTCAGAGAGGCTGACATGTCGAAAATCATTCTCATCACCGGCGCCTCCACCGGGATCGGCGAGAGCTGCGCGCGCCATGCGGTCGAAGCGGGTCACAAGGTGGCTCTGGCCGCACGGTCCGAGGAGAAACTCGAAGCGCTCGTCAAGGATCTGGGCGAAGACAACGCCCTCGCGCTGCCCACGGATGTCACCGACCCCGACGCTCAGGAACGCATGGTCGCGCGCGCGGTCGAGCATTACGGTCGTCTCGACGTCGTGCTGGCCAATGCGGGCGTCGGCGCCTCGGCGCGCGGGACCGAGGCCGGATCGGTCGAGAGCTTCCAGAAGATGATCGAGGTGAACTGCCTCGCCGTGACCTACACCGCGAAATTCACGCTGCCGCATCTGCGCGCCTCGAAAGGGCATATGGTGCTGACCGGTTCGAAGGCGTCTCAGGGCGCGATGTTCGGCTCGGTCTATTCGGCGACGAAGTGGTTCATCCGCGGCTATGCCGACAATCTCGGCGAGGAACTTGGCGCGGCAGGCGGCCGCGTCACTTGCCTGCATCCGGGCATGGTCGACACGCCGTTCTTCGACGAGGCAAAGCCCGACGCGCTGCGCCCCGACGATGTCGCGCGCGCCTTCCTCTTCGCGATCGATCAGCCCGATCACGTTCTGATCCCGCATCTGCCGGTCTATCCCAAACCGAAGACGGACTGATCGGGGCGGGCCGCGTCTGCGGCGGACCGACATTGAAAGGAGCCGGCCCATCGGGGTCGGCTCCTTGCTGTTTCGACCCTCTGAGAGCCCGGCTCAGATCGGGTAATGCTGCTTGGGGTCCTCGACGGTGATCCAGCGCAGATCGGTAAATTCGGCAATGGCCGCGCGCCCGCCGAACCGCCCGTAGCCCGAGGCCTTGACCCCGCCGAAGGGCATCTGCGGCTCGTCGCCCACCGTTGGGCCGTTGATATGGCAGATCCCGGTTTCGAGCCGGTTCGCCAGCGCCATCGCGCGCGAGACATCGGCGCTGAAGATCGCGCTCGACAGCCCGTATTCGGTGTCATTGGCCACTTTCAATGCCTCTTCGTCGCCCTTCACGCGGATGATCGATTTGACCGGGCCGAAGCTTTCCTCGGCATAGATGCGCATGTCTTCCGAGACCCCGTCGAGCAGCGTCGCCGCAACGATCGTGCCTTCGCGCGACCCACCGGCGACCAGCTTCGCGCCTTTCCCGGTCGCATCGGCGATCAGCGCATCCATCTTCTCGGCCGCCGCTTCGGAGACAAGCGCCCCCAGCGCCACATCGCCACGGGGATCGCCCGCGGGCAGGGCACTGGCACGTGCGGCGAGCTTCTCGACGAAGGCATCGGCCACTTTCTCGTCGACGATGATCCGCTCGGTCGACATGCAGATCTGGCCTTGGTTCATGAAGGCGCCGAAAATCGCGGCATTCACCGCCCCGTCGAGATCGGCATCGTCGAGCACGATTAGCGGCGCTTTGCCGCCCAGCTCCAGCAGCGAGGGCTTCAGATGCTCGCCCGTAAGCCGTCCGATGATCCGGCCGACGGCGGAAGAGCCGGTGAAGTTCACATGCTTGACCGCGGGATGCGCGATGAGCGCCTCGACGACATCGGCCGCGTCCTCGGGGGCGTTGGTCACCACGTTGAGCGCGCCCTCGGGAAGTCCCGCTTCCGCGAAACATTCCCCGATCAGGCGATGCGTCGCGGGGCACATCTCGGACGCTTTCAGCACCACGGTATTGCCGCAGGCAAGCGCCATCGCGACCGCCCGCGTGCCGAGAATGACGGGCGCGTTCCACGGCGCGATGCCGAGGCAGACGCCCTTGGCGCGCGCGACGCCCATCGCCATCGTGCCGGGCTTGTCGGAGGGGATGATCTCGCCGCCGATCTGTGTCGTCATCGCCGCCGCTTCGCGGATCATGCCCGCGGCGAGATGGACGTTGAACCCGGCCCAGGGCCCGGTCGCGCCGGTCTCGGTGATCATCGCCTGAATGAAGTCGTCGGCGCGCGCCTCCATCACGTCAGCGGCTTTCAACAGGATCTTGCGCCGCCCGTTCGGCCCGGTTGCGGACCAGCCGGGAAAGGCGCGCGCGGCAGAGGCCACGACGGTTTCGACATCGTCACGACCGGCCGCAGCGGCGCGGGTGGCGACCTCTCCGGTCACGGGATCGATCCGGTCGAAACTTGCGCCCGAGGCGGCAGGGGCGGAGGCCCCGTCCAGCAGCATTCCGATCTCTTTCATGGGTAGTCTCCTCCTCGATTTCTGTCGCATTTGCGGAGTACCGCGCGCGTCCGTCGGGTGTCGCGTCTTCCCCGGCAATCACAGCGATAGTCCGGGCACCGAGGTGCGGATTGCAAGGGGGGATGACGTCACAAAGCCGAAGCGGCGGTGGTACCCTCCAGGCGGAGAGCGTCAGGCCGACGCTCTCCGAACCAGATCGGGCGAAGACCTCGGTCAGACGCGCAGGGCGTCGGCGGGGTGCTCGACAGAGGGGGCCGTCTCCTCGGGCTCTGGATCGGCGGTTCGGATGCCGAAATCCTCCAGCACGGCGAGGATCGCCGGGGTCACGAAGAGCGACAGCACCGTGGCCGCGCTCAGACCGAAGGCGAGGCTCGCCACGATCGGGCGCAGGAATTGCGCCTGCGTCGAGGTCTCCAGCAAAAGCGGGCCAAGCCCGACCACCGTCGTCAGCGAGGTCAGGAAGATCGCGCGGAAGCGGTCGCGCACGGCCTCCTTCCCGGCCTCGAGCATCGGGGTGCCGGTCGCACGTCGCTCGCCGATGAACGCGTCGAGCAGGATCGCGTCGTTCACCACCACGCCCGCCAGCGTCGCCAGCCCCACGAGGCTCGGCAGTGAGAGCGGAAGGCCAAGCAGCACATGCCCCCACATCACGCCGATCAGGCTGAGCGGGATCGTCGCGATCACCGCGATGGGGCGGATGAAGCTGCCCATGTAGAAGGCCAGCAACAGATAGACCCCGATTGCCCCCGCCGTCATGAAACGCACGAGCGACGCCCCGGTGGTCGCGGTGTCCTGTTCTTCGCCCAGAACCTGCACCTTCACGTCGGGCCGCTTTTGCGCCAGTTCGGGCAGGTAATCGGCCCGCATCGCCGCCATCAGCTCGCGCGAATTGGCCCGCGTCGGGTCGATCGTGCCCTGCACCGAGACCGCGCGTTGCCCGTTCACATGGGTGATCGTGGTGTAGCCGCGTGTCTCGCTGACCGTCGCCACGGCCGAGAGCGGCACCAGCGCGCCGTTCTTGCCGGGCACCCGCAGCGCGAGAACATCGCCGATAGCGCGCCGCTCGGAGGGCGCGAGCCGGGCCACGATATCGACCTGACCGCGCGCATCGGCGAAGCTGACGGCGCTGTCGCCACGGAAGGCCGCGCGTAGCTCACCCGCCAGCGCAGCAGGCGTCACGCCCAGCAGGTTCGCCACCGCCGGTTTCATCCGCACCACCAGCTCGGGCTTGCCCGGCTGCAGATCGAAGGTCACATCGCGCACCCCGTCGAAGCCGCGGAAGAAGCGGCGCAGTTCGCGCGCGGTGGTTGCCAGTTCGCCAAGATCCGGGCCGGTGACGAGCAGATCGATCGGCTTGCCTCCCGCACCGCGCTCCTTGTCGGTGATCCGGAAGGCGGCCATGTCGGGCATCTTGCCGACCAGCTGCTTCCAGCGGTCGAGCACCGTGCCGACATCGGTGGTGCGCGTCCCGGCAGGCAGCAGCGAGGCGCTCACCGTGGCCATGTTCGGCCCCGTGGTCGGGCTGTCGGCATTGCTGCCATAGGTGATGGTGTAGCTTCTGACGAGGGGCTGGCCGTCCGGCTGAGCGGGGCTCAGCTCGGCATCCATCTCCTTGAGCGCCTTGACGACCTTGCTCACCCGCGCCTCGGTCAGCGAGAGCGGCGCGCCCGCGGGCAGCAGAAGCCGCGCCTCGACCGTGTCGCTCTCCAGCGTCGGGAAGCTCTGGTATTTCAGGAAGCCCCCGGTGAAGGGCGCCACGGAAAGCGAAACGAGCAAGATCGCAAGCCCAAGCGTCAGATAGCGCCAGCGAAGAGCGACCCCGGCAAGCGGGACGATGACACGGTCGCGCAGCCGCTCGAAGACGCCGTTGACCGCGCGTTGCACGGGGCCGGGGCGCATGTCGTGTTTCAGCGAGTGGCGCATATGGGCGGGCAGGATCAGGAAGGCTTCGATCAGGCTGACCGTCAGCGTGATCAGCAGCACGATCGGGATGTATTTCAGCAGCGCGCCGATATTGCCGGTCAGGAAGCTGAGCGGCCCGATCACCATCGCGGTCGTCAGGAAAGACGCCAGAACGCCGGGAAAGACCTGCATCGTGCCTTTGACGGCGGCGACGCGGGCGGGCTCTCCCGTTTGTCGCCTGCGCACGATGTTTTCCGAGATCACGATGGCATCGTCCATCAACAGCCCGGTGGCGACCAACAGCGCCACCATCGTCATCATGTTGATCGTGTAGCCGAGGAACTGCATCGCGAAGATCGCGCCGAGGAAGCTGATCGGCAGGCCCATCGCGACCCAGAAGGACATGCGCAGCCCGAAGAACAGCCACATCGCGACGAGCACGAGGATCAGACCCTGCAAGCCGTTAACTCCGATGATGCGCAGGCGCTCGACGATGTTGCGCGTGGAATCCGCCGAGATCGCGAGCTGGATATTGCCCGGCGCCTCGGCCTGCGCCTGTGCCATCTCGCGATCGAGTGCGGCCCGCACCCGCAGCGCATCCTGCGAGGCGGTCTTCTGGACCGAGACGATGGCGGCGCGCTTGCCGTCGAAATAGGTGGCCTGCGAGGGATCGGCGAAGCCTTCGCGGATCGTCGCGACATCGCCCAAGCGCACCTCGCCGCCCGCGGCACTGCCCGCAATCGGGATCTGCGCAAGCTCGGCAGGCGTGCGCCTCTCGCCGAGGAAGCGGATCGCCACCTCGCCGGAGCGCCCTTCGAGCGAGCCCGCGGGCATGTCGAGGCTGTAGCGCGCCAGCGTCGCACCGACAGAGCCCATGTCGAGCCCGAAGCGTTCGAGCGCGGCGCGGTCGAATTCGATCGCGATCTCGCGGTCGGAAAAGCCGTTCACCGAGACCAGCGAGATTGCCGGATCGGCACGGAGCTGATCGGCGAAGCTTTGGGCATAGGCGTAGAGCACCGCCGGATCGTCCGGCCCGGTCACCGCCACCGACGAGACCGAGGCGGTGCGCTCGACGATCTGCACCACCGGATCGTCGGCCTTGTCGGGGAAGGAATTGATCCCGTCCACCGCATCCTTGATGTCGTTGTAGAAGCGCGTCATGTCCGCACCCTCGATCATCTCGGCGGTGATCTGGGCGCTGTTGTCGCGCGCAAGACAGGTCAGTTTCGCAAGGTTCTCGACCCGAGTCAGAACCGGATCGGTCACGGTGCAGATGCCGGTCTCGACCTCCGAAGGCGCGGCGCCGGGATAGGTGATGCGGACCGAGACATCCGAGGGTGGCGTGGCGGGGAAAGTGTCGCGCTGCAGGCTCGGCAGCGCCATCAACCCGAGGCCCGCAATCGCGATCATCGCGATATTGGCCGCCGTGCGATGACCAGCAAAAAGCGCTATCATTGCGCATCTCCCGCGGGTTTGGCGGCGCTGTCTCCGCTGGGTGCGGCGTCGCCTTCGGGCGCGGTGCCCTTGCCGCCGCCGCCACCTCCGCCGCCACCGCCACCGCCACCGCTGCCCGGTTGCGGGCTGGTGGCCGTCTGGCCGAGCGCCTCGGCGGCAATCTCGGCCTTGCGCGCCTCATCCTCGGTCGCTTTCACCGTCATGCCCGGCACGGCGATCGAAGGATCGGTGACGACCAGCTTGTCGCCCGCCTTGAGGCCCTGCGCGATCACCGCCAGATCGCCCGAGACGAAGCTGGTCTTCACCGCGCGCTTCTCCAGCGTGCCATCTTCCGACACCACCATCGCACTCCCGCCCGCGACCGCCTCGGCGGGCACGACGAGCAGGCTCTGCTTCGGCGCGGCGAGTTCCACCGCCACCACCATGTTGCGCCGCAGGGGCGGGCGCTCGCCCGCCTGCGCCTGACCCAGCGGATCGTCGACGCGCACCACGACGGGCGCGCTTTGCGTGGTCTCGTCGATCGCTTCGCCCATCCGCTCGACCCGGGCCTTCCAGACAATGGGATGCTCGGGTTCGGGCAGGGTGACGCGCGCCTTTAGATCGGTGACCTTGGTGCCGTCGCCCGCGAGCCGGAGCAGGGGGCCCATCCGCCCGATCGGGAATTGCGCCGAGATATCGACCGCCGCGACGCCTTCGCCACTCAGCAGAACCTGACCGCGATTGACATATTGGCCCAGATCCGCGTCCAGCGCGTTCACCCGCAGCTCGAAGGGCGCGGTGATCGTCGACAGCCCGATCGAACGGTCGATCGTCGCCGCCTGCGTATCGAGCACCTCGCGTTCGGCCTCGTTCAGCTTCAGCTGGCTTTCGAGATCGGTCACCTTGGTCTGCGCGGTCAGCTGCTGGCGGCGCGCCGCGTCGAGCTGGGGCTGGGTGATCCGGCCCAGATCGTGCAGCGTCTTCTGGCGGTCGAGCTCGTCCTGGGCCAGCGCAAGGTCGGAGCGCGCCAGTTCGAGGCTCGTGCGCACCGTCTCATCCTTGACCTTGGAGGCCGCGACCTGCGCCTCGAGACTGGCGCGCTGCAGCTTCAGATCGCTGTCGTCGATGGTGAAAAGCGGCGTGTCCTTCGCCACGATATCGCCCGGCGCGAGCGGCTTGGCGATGTCGCGGATCTCTCCCTCGATCCGGGCGACGGCGCGCCACTCGCGCACCGGCGCGACCGTGCCATAGCCGGTGACGCGCGGGATCATCTCGATGGGCGCGAGCGTGATCACCCGCACCAGCGTTGCCGGGCGGTTCGCCTCGCTCGGGCTGGGCAGAGATTTCAGATCGCCCGCAAAAACGATCGCCGCCACACCAAGTGCGCTCGGCACCGCCACCATCGCGAGCCGTGCGAGGCCCGTACCAATTCCAACCATGACGTCCCTCTTCGCGCATGTCTTTTGACTACTTATGCAAACCTTGGCGCGTCGGGCTAGCGCAAATGTGACGCACCCCCTGAAAGGCCCCGTGGCCGGGCCGGGGCGTCGCATGCGGCTGGTGGGTCGGGGGAGGCTTGGCGGGCGCGGGTCGGGCCCTACCTCAGGCAGGATCACGTCTCGAGACACGCACAGACATCAGTCAGGGAGCCAGACCAGCCATGAAATATCCTCTCATCGTGGCCGCTGCGGTCTTCGGGGGCGCGCTCGCCTCCGCCGCGCAGGCCGATATCACCGTCTCGTCCAAGATTGACACCGAAGGCGGTCTCTTGGGCAATATCATCGCGCTATCGCTGGAAAATGCCGGGATGCCGGTGGAGCGGCGGCTGCAGCTGGGTGGCACGCAGGTCGTGCGCAAGGCGATCCTCGCGGGCCAGATCGACATCTATCCCGAATATACCGGCAATGCGGCCTATTTCTTCAACGAGGCCGATAGCGACATCTGGAAGGATGCGACAAAGGCCCATGACCGCGCCGCCGAGCTGGACAAGCAGAACGATATCACCTGGCTCGACTCCGCGCCGGCCAACAACACCTGGGCGATTGCCGTAACGGGCGCGCTGGCCAAGGAAAACGACCTCACCACCATGTCCGATTTCGGCAAATGGGTGTCGAATGGCGGCGATGTAATGCTCGCGGCCTCGACCGAGTTCGTCTCGTCGCCCGCCGTGCTGCCCGCGATGCAGAAGGCCTACGGGTTCAAGCTGAGCCCCGATCAGACGGTGGTTCTCTCGGGTGGTGACACCGCGGCGACCATTCAGGCAGCGGCGCGCGGCACGTCCGGCGTGAACGCGGCGATGGCCTATGGCACCGACGGCGGTGTCGGCGCGGCGGGGCTCGTCGTGATGGAAGACGACAAGGGCGTGCAGCCGGTCTACGAGCCCACCCCGATCGTGCGCGACGCGGTGCTCAAGGACTATCCGAAGATCCCCGAGGTGCTGAACCCGATCTTCGACAAGCTCGACATGCAGACGCTGCAAAAGCTCAACGGTCGTATTCAGGTCGGCGGTGAGCCCGCCGAGGCGGTCGCGAAGGACTACCTGACGCAGATCGGAGTGCTGAACTGACTGCGGCGGCGCGCAAACGGGCGGGCACAGGCTCCGCGATGGCGGGGCTGTCGCCGCCCGGCGTGCTGTTCGCGGTGCTGGGTCTGGCCGCGATCTTCGCGCCCTTCATGACCTTGGCGGCGAACCGGATCGTCGCCGGTGAGGGCAGGGCGCTCTGGACCCTCGCCGCGCCGCAGATCACGGGGCCGGGGATCGCGCTGATGCTGCTGGGGCTTGCCTTGGGCCTGCCTGCCGCGCGGCCCTTTCTGCGTATCGCGGGGGCTGCGCTTGGCCTTGCGGGGCTGGTCTGGCTACTGGTTCTCGGCGCGTCGTCCCTGCTTGCAGAGGCGGGAGACTATGCCCGCGTCTCTCCGGCGGCGGGATTCTGGTTCCTGCTGGTCGTCTTCGCGCTGATGATGGCCGATGCGCTTTCCGCGCTGTCGCCGGGGCCTGCCGCGCGGGCCGGGCTGCTGGTTCTGGTGATCGCGCTGGTCGGCGCGCTGCTATGGTCGGGGGCGCTGAGCAATCTGTCGATCGCGCAGGAATTCGCGAGCCGCAAGAATGCGTTCTACACCGCGAGCCTGCGCCATCTGGGTCTCGCCTTCGGCTCGCTTCTGGCGGCGGCGGTGATCGGCCTGCCGCTGGGCGTGCTCTCCCACCGCAACGCCGGGCTGCGCCGCGCGCTGCTGCCGGTGCTGAGCTTCCTGCAGACGATTCCCTCGCTCGCGATGTTCGGGATCATGATCCCGGTTCTGAGCTGGCTGAGCGGCGTCATCCCCGGCGCCCGCGCGATCGGCATCGCCGGGATCGGCTTCGCGCCGGCCTTCCTTGCGCTCACCCTCTATTCGCTGCTGCCGGTGGTCGCCAACGTGCTGGCGGGTCTGCGTACCGCGCCTGCTGCCACGCTCGAGGCCGCGCGCGGAATGGGCATGACATGGCGCCAGCGCCTGACCCGGGTGGAACTGCCGCTGGGCCTGCCGGTCGTGCTGTCGGGGCTGCGCATCGTGCTCGTGCAGAATATCGGGCTGGCGGTGATCGCCGGGCTGATCGGCGGCGGCGGGTACGGCACATTCGTGTTTCAGGGGCTGAACCAGACGGCGGGTGACCTGATCTTGCTGGGCGCATTGCCCACTGTCGCGCTGGCGCTGGTTTCGGCCATCGCGATGGACATCCTCGTCGAACTGACGACCCCCCGAACGGAGCGTGAAGAATGATCGAAATCGACGAGATCACGAAGCTCTATGAGGGCACGGCAGCGGTCGACCACGTGTCGATGACGGTCGAGACCGGCACGATCACGGTGATCGTGGGCACCTCCGGCTCGGGCAAGACCACGCTTCTGCGGATGATCAACCGGCTGATCGAGCCCAGTTCCGGCGAGGTGCGGATCAACGGCGAGGCCACAAGCGCGCTGGCCAAGCACGAGCTGCGCCGCCGGATCGGCTATGTCATTCAGGGCGACGGGCTGTTTCCGCATTACACGATCGCGGGCAATATCGGCGCGGTGCCCAAGCTGCTCGGCTGGACCAAGGACAAGACGCGCGCCCGCGTCGACGAGCTGCTGGACCTGTTCTCGATGGAGCCCGCGCAGTTTCGCGACCGCTACCCGGCGGAGCTGTCGGGCGGCCAGCAACAGCGCGTCGGCGTGGCCCGGGCCTTGGCGTCGCGGCCCGATCTGCTGCTGATGGACGAGCCCTTCGGCGCGCTCGACCCGATCATTCGGGCCCGGGCGCAAGCCGATCTGCGCCATATCCAGCGGCAGCTCGGTTCGACCATCGTGCTCGTGACGCATGACATGGAAGAGGCGATCCATCTGGGCGACCGGGTGGCGGTGATGGATGGCGGAAAGCTGCTGCAACATGGCACGCCCGCCGAGATCATCGCCGCGCCCGCCACCGATTTCGTCGCTCAGATGGTGGGCGGGGTCGATCGTCCGCTGCGGCTTTTGTCGCTGATCCCGGTGTCGGAGGCGTTGGAAGACGGCACTGCTGACGGTGAACCGATTGCGCCCGACACCAGCCTGCGCGATGCGCTGTCGCTGTGTCTCTGGCGCGGCGTCGAGGCGCTGCCGGTGGCCGACGGGGACACCCCGCTTGGCCGGGTCACGCTGGCAACGATCCGCGCCCGCGCGGCGGAGCTGGCATGAGCCGTAGCGGCATGATCCGGGCCGCCTGCGTGGCGCTTTTGCTGGCGCTGGTCCTGCGCCCACATTGGTTCACGCCGGTCTTCGCGCCTTTCGCTCCGGCGGGCGGCCCGGTGATCTACGAGCGCGCCTCGATCCTGTCGCTTTCGCTGAGCCATCTGGGGCTCGTGGCGCTGGCCTCGGGGCTGGCGACGCTGGTCGCGGTGGGCCTTGCCATCCTCGTGACCCGGCCGGCGGGGGCGGCCTTCCTGCCGCTGTCGCGCACGATTACCAATATCGGGCAGACCTTCCCGCCCGTCGCGGTGCTGGCGCTGGCGGTGCCCGCGCTCGGTTTCGGGGCCGGGCCGACGCTGGTGGCGCTGTTCCTCTACGGGTTGCTGCCGATCTTCGAGACGGCCATCGCGGGGCTTTCGACCCTGCCGCCCGCCACGATGGAGGCCGCCCGCGGCATCGGCCTGACTCGATGGCAACGTCTGATCCGGGTGGAATTGCCGCTGGCCTTGCCGGTGATCCTGACGGGCATACGGCTGTCGGTAGTGATCGCCATCGGCACGGCGACGGTCGGCTCCACCGTGGCCGCGCGCACTTTGGGCGAGGTGATCATCGCGGGGCTTCTGACGAGCAACACCGCCTTCGTCCTGCAAGGCGGCGTGATCGTGGGGCTGTTCGCGGTGCTCGTCTATGACGCGCTGAGCCTGTTGGAGACCGCTCTGACGCGGCGCTTGGGCAGGCAGTCCGCTGGGGCGGAAGCGTAGCGCGATGCCGGGGCAGAGCGCGCCTTTTCGCAACATCGGGGAGGCGCGCAACCCTATGTCGGATGACAGTGTTTCGCTGCGCCCGCATGCCGTGGAACAGGCTTTCCACCGCGCGACACGGTGCTGGAATTCGTTCCGCTCCCGCCATGCGAGAGGGAATAAAAGACTAATTTTATCATATGTTTGCCTGCCGCATCGACTTCGCCTTGCCGCATTACTAGGTAAGGCGCCTGTTATTCTGACCCGCCACAGGGCGGCGTCTTCGACCTATCGGAGGTATCTCGCATGAAACCCATTCGCACCCTCATCGCCATCGCAGCCCTTGCCGGGATCGTGGCGCCCGCAGCCCAGGCCGCGAGCCTCGCCGACATCCAGAAAGACGGCGTCTTCCGCGTCGGCACCGAAGGCACCTATCCGCCCTTCACCTACCACGACGAGTCCGGCAAGCTGACCGGCTTCGACGTCGCCATCGCCCGCGCAATTGGCGAGAAGTTGGGCGTGAAGGTGAAGTTCCTCGAAGGCCGCTGGGACGGTCTGATCGCTGGCCTCGACGCCGACCGCTACGACGCGGTGATCAACGAGGTGGGCATCACCGATGCGCGCAAGAAGAAATACGATTTCTCCCAGCCTTATATCGCGTCGAAAGCGGCGCTGATCGTGCGCGAAGGCGAGACCGACATCACCAGCTTCGACGATCTGAAAGGCAAGACCGCAGCGCAGACCCTGTCGAGCAATTTCGGCAAGATCGCTTCCGATCACGGCGCCGAACTGATCGGAACCAATGGGTTCGATCAGTCGATCGCGCTCGTCTTGCAGAACCGCGCGGATGCGACGGTGAATGACAGCCTGTCCTTCCTCGATTTCAAGAAGCACAAGCCGGATTCCCCGGTGAAACTGGCCGCGACGCAGCCGGACGCGAACTATTCCGGCGTGATCATCGCCAAGGAGCAGCCCGAGCTGCTCGCTGCGATCAACAAGGCGCTCGACGAGATGAAGGCGGACGGCACGTATCAGAAGATCTCGCAGGAATATTTCGGCGAGGACGTCTCGAAGTAAGGCGCATGTAGAGCCGCGCGCGCCTCGGGGTTCGGCCCGGAGGCGCGCGTGAGGCTCTCGGAAAGGATCCGCTATGGCTGACTGGTTGCCCCTGATGTGGTCGTCGCTCGTGCCGCTTTTGCAGGCGACGGTGACCTTCACGATCCCGCTGACGCTTATCACCTTCACGCTGGGCCTTGCGCTCGGGCTGCTCTGCGCGGTGATCCGTCTCTTCGGTCCGCGCCCGCTGGTGTGGATCGTGCGGTTCTATGTCTGGGTGATCCGGGGGACGCCGCTTCTGGTGCAGCTGTTCCTGATCTTCTACGGGCTGCCGAGCCTCGGGATCACGCTCGATGCTTTCGTGGCGGGGCTGATCGGCTTCACGCTGAATGTCGGCGCCTACACGTCCGAGATCCTGCGCGCGGCGCTGTCTTCGGTCTCCAAAGGCCAGTGGGAAGCGTCCTATTCCATCGGCATGAACTGGCGGCAGACGATGACCCGCACCATCGTGCCGCAGGCCTCGCGGGTCGCGGTGCCGCCTCTGTCCAACAGCTTCATCTCGCTGGTGAAGGATACGTCGCTCGCCGCCGCGATCACCGTGCCGGAACTGTTTCAAGCGGCGCAGCGGATCGTCGCGACCACCTATGAACCTCTCGTCCTCTATGTCGAGGCGGCGCTGATCTATCTCGCGCTCTGCTCTGTCCTGTCGGCGCTGCAGGGGCGGCTCGAGCGGCGCCTCGGCCAATATGGCGGCTTTCTGGAGGAACGCACATGATCGAGCTGTCGAATATCACCAAGCGGTTCGGCGAGAACGAGGTGCTGTCGGGGATTTCGCTGTCTCTGCCTGAGGGCTCCGTGACCGCGCTGATCGGCCCCTCGGGCGGCGGCAAGAGCACGCTCTTGCGCACGATCAACCTGCTGGAGGTGCCCACGAGCGGAACTCTCGCCATCGGCGACGCCTCGGTGACGCTGACCGAAGGCGGCAAGCTGTCGCGCGCCCAGATCCAGAGCATCCGGCAACAGACCGGCATGGTGTTCCAGAATTTCCAGCTGTTCCCGCATCGCACGGCGATTGAGAACGTGATGGAAAGCCTTGTGACCGTGCAAAACTGGCCTGCCGCGAAAGCCCGCGAGCGGGCGATGTCGCTGCTCGAGAAGGTCGGCATGGCGCATAAGGCCGATGCCTGGCCCGCGACGCTTTCGGGCGGTCAGCAGCAGCGGATCGCGATTGCGCGCGCGCTGGCGCCGTCGCCCAAGGTGCTGCTCTGCGACGAGCCGACCTCGGCGCTCGATCCGGAACTGGCCGCCGAAGTCGTGGACGTTCTGGCGCAGCTTGCCCGCGAGGGCACAACGATGGTGATGGCGACGCACGACCTGCGGCTGGCCTCGCAAATCGCCGAGACCGTGGTGGTGCTGGAAAGCGGCGGTGTGGTCGAGACCGGTCCGGCGCGGCAGGTCTTCGATGCGCCCGAGCGCGAGCGCACCAAGCGGTTCATCGCCACGCTGAAATCGGGCGGCGAGACAGCGCCGTCTGATACCGACCCGCGCCCCGTCTGAGGCGCGGTCCGCCGGCAGGGCTTCAGAACGCCCAGTCTTCGTCCTCGGTCGCGACCGCCTTGCCGATCACATAGCTCGACCCCGAGCCCGAGAAGAAGTCGTGGTTCTCGTCCGATCCGGGCGAGAGGGCGGCGAGGATCGCGGGGTTCACGCGGGTGGCCTCGTCGGGGAATAGCGCCTCATAGCCGAGGTTCTGCAGCGCCTTGTTGGCGTTGTAATGCAGGAAGTGCTTCACATCCTCGGTCAGGCCCAGACCGTCATAGAGTTGCTCGGTGTAGCGGCCCTCGATGTCATAGAGGTCGAACATCAGCGAGAAGGCGAAATCCTTGATCTCGGCGCGCTCGGCCTCGGTCACATGTTCCAGTGCGCGCTGGAACTTGTAGCCGATGTAATAGCCGTGGATCGCTTCGTCGCGGATGATCAGGCGGATCAGGTCGGCGGTGTTGGTCAGGCGTGCGCGGCTCGACCAGTGCATCGGCAGGTAGAAGCCCGAATAGAACAGGAAGCTTTCCAGAAAGACGCTCGCGACCTTGCGTTTGAGCGGGCTCCCGGTGGCGTCGTATTCGTCGAGGATCAGCCGCGACTTGGCCTGCAGATGCGGGTTTTCTTGCGACCAGCGGAAGGCCTCGTCGACCTCGGCGGTGTTGCACAGAGTCGAAAAGACCGAGGAATAACTGCGCGCGTGCACGGCCTCCATGAAGGCGATGTTGGACAGCACGGCTTCCTCGTGAGGCGTCGCGGCATCCGCCATCAGCGCAGGCGCGCCGACCGTGTTCTGGATCGTGTCCAGCAGCGTCAGCCCGGTGAAGACCCGGATCGTGAGGGTCTGTTCGTCCTCGGTCAGCTGCGACCAGCTTTGAATGTCATTCGACAGCGGCACCTTCTCGGGCAGCCAGAAATTCGACGTGAGCCGGTTCCAGACTTCGAGGTCCTTGTCGTCCTGAAGGCGGTTCCAGTTGACGGCGCGCGGAACGGGGCGGGAAACGGGGCCGGGCGTGTGCAGATCTTTCATGGCGGGCCTCACAGGGAACAGGAAACGCAGCCCTGCACCTCGGTCCCCTCAAGGGCCGCTTGGCGCAGGCGGATGTAGTAGATGGTCTTGATGCCGCGCCGCCATGCATAGATCTGGGCGCGGTTGATGTCGCGGGTCGTGGCCTCGGCGGGGAAGAACAGCGTCAGCGACAGGCCCTGATCGACATGCTCGGTCGCCGCCGCATAGGTGTCGATGATCGCCTCGGGGCCGATCTGATAGGCGTCGCGGTAGAACTCCAGATTGTCGTTCGTCATGTAGGGCGCGGGGTAATAGACCCGGCCGATCTTGCCTTCCTTGCGGATCTCGATCTTCGCGGTAATCGGGTGGATCGAGGCGGTGGCGTTGTTGATATAGCTGATCGAGCCGGTCGGCGGCACGGCTTGCAGGTTGCGGTTCCACAGGCCGGTTGCCATCACCCGTTCACGCAGCTCGGCCCAGTCGTCGCGCGAGGGCAGGGCGATCCCGAAGCGGTCGAACAGGGCGACGACGGTGTCGCTCTCAGGCAGCCAGTCGCGGGTCACGTATGTCTCGAAGAAGCTGCCATCGGCATAGGCAGAGGCCTCGAACCCCTTGAAACTGCGCCCGTGCTCCACCGCCAGCCGGTTCGATTCCGCCAGCGCGTGATAGGCCACGGCGGCGAAATAGACGGAGGTGAACTCAATCCCCTCGGGGCTGCCATAATGGATGCGCTCGCGGGCGAGGAAACCGTGCAGGTTCATCTGGCCCAGACCGATCGCGTGGCTTTCCTCGTTGCCCTTGCGGATCGAGGGGACGGCGTTGATCGCGCTCATCTCCGACACTGCCGAGAGCGCCCGGATCGCGGCGCCGACGCTCGCGCCGAGATCGCCGCCATCCATCACCTTCGCGATGTTGAGCGAGCCCAGATTGCACGAGATATCCGTGCCCATCCGCGCATAGCCCAGATCCTCATCGAATTCCGAAGGCTCGGCCACCTGCAGAATCTCCGAACACAGGTTCGACATGGTGATGCGCCCCGCGATCGGGTTGGCGCGGTTCACCGTGTCCTCGAACATGATGTAGGGATAGCCGCTCTCGAACTGGATCTCGGCCAGTGTCTGGAAGAAGGCGCGGGCGTTGATCTTGCGTTTGCGGATGCGCGCGTCGTCGACCATCTCGTGATATTTCTCGGTGACCGAAATCTCCGAGAAGGCGCAGCCATAGACCCGCTCCACGTCATGCGGCGAGAAGAGATACATCTCCTCGTTTTTCTTCGCGAGCTCGAAGGTGATATCGGGGATCACCACGCCGAGGCTCAGCGTCTTGATCCGGATTTTCTCGTCCGCATTCTCGCGCTTGGTGTCGAGGAAGCGCAGAATGTCGGGGTGATGCGCGTGCAGATAGACCGCGCCCGCGCCCTGACGCGCGCCCAGCTGGTTGGCATAGCTGAAACTGTCTTCGAGCAGTTTCATCACCGGGATCACGCCCGAGGACTGGTTCTCGATCCCTTTGATCGGTGCGCCATATTCGCGGATATTGGTCAGCATCAGGGCCACGCCGCCACCGCGTTTCGACAGTTGCAGCGCCGAGTTGATGCCGCGCCCGATGCTTTCCATGTTGTCTTCCAGCCGCAGCAGGAAACACGACACGAATTCGCCGCGCGCCTTTTTGCCCGCATTGAGGAAGGTGGGCGTCGCGGGCTGGAAGCGGCCCGCCAGCATCTCCTCCATCAGCCGCATCGCCAGCGCCTCGTCGCCGCGCGCGAGCGTCAGCGCCACCATCACGACCCGATCCTCGTAGCGTTCGAGATAGCGCTGCCCGTCACGGGTCTTCAGCGTGTAGGAGGTGTAGTACTTGAACGCGCCGAGGAAGGTCGGAAAGCGGAATTTGGCCGCAAAGGCCGCGTCCCAGATCGCGCGCTGGAAGTTGCGCGAATACTGATCGAGCACGGCGGCGTCGTAATAGCCTTCCTCCACCAGATAGCCGAGCTTCTCGTCCAGCGAATGGAAGAACACCGTGTTCTGATTCACATGGCGCAGGAAATATTGCCGCGCCGCCATCCGGTCGGCGTCGAAGCGGATATTGCCCTCCGCGTCATAGAGATTGAGCATTGCGTTGAGCGCGTGGTGATCAAGCCCCGCGAATTCCGAGGCCGCGGCCCCGCTCGGTTTCACGTCGCTATCGAGCATTCCTGCCTCCAGAAGGTTTCGAGACCTGCGCGCACGCGGTCGATGTCACTGTCCGTGCCTGCCAGCTCGAACCGGTAAAGCACGGGGATATTGCATTTGCGCGCCAGCAGATCGCCCGCGCAGGCGAAGAGCGCGCCGAAGTTGCGATTGCCGCTGGCGATGACGCCGCGCAGGCCCGCGCGGCGGGTGGGATCGTTGAGAAAGGCGATGACCGGTTTCGCGACCGCGCCGCGCCCCTTGCCGTCGGCGTAGCTCGGGCAGACCAGGACATAGGGGCCGAGCGGGGTCGGCATCGGCCCCTCAGCCGAGACGGGCAGGCGCAGCGCGGGCAGGCCCAGCCGCTCCACGAAGCGCTGCGTGTTTCCCGAAGCCGAAGAGTAATAGATCAGCTTGGCCTGTCCCATCGCGGCTAGGTCTCAGGCCAACCGGTTGATCATGTCGGGGCGAAAGCCCGCCCAGTGATCCTCGTTCGCGATCACCACGGGCGCCTGCCGGTAGCCGAGATCCTGCACCATCTCCATCGCCGCGGCATCCTCGGTCAGGTCGATCACGTCATAGGAGATCCCCTTGGCATCGAGCGCGCGGGTCGTTGCGGTGCATTGCACGCAGGCCGGTTTCGAGTAGACGGTGATGGTCATGGTTCCTGTCCCTTTGTTTGCTGTCGGCAGCGCGGGACAAGGCTCGTGGGCAGGGCGCAAAGCACACTGCCACGCGCCCGGGCCCTCCGCCGCGGTCGTCGTCTATCTGCTCTGGCAGGTCTCCTGGCTCGCGGCTCGAGCGCCTCTGGGTCCGTCTTCCCGGCGCATCGCACCAGTGACATTCGGACCTAAGGCTCGCCGCTTACAGTTGCGGGGGCAGCGCCGGAATTTCACCGGCTTCCCTCTTCGCCTGCGGAGTGACTCGCAGGAACCAAAGCAACATCATATTGGGCGGTAGGGTGGATGGGTGTCAATATATAGATTTCCCTGCCGCGCGAAACTCTCGCGCGGCAGGGCTGCGTCAAGCCTCAGGCGCCGTCGCCAAGCGCCCGGATATGCGCCGGAAGGCGGGCGTTCTGGCCATACATGAAGTGGTTCTCCATGCGCTCCGAGAAGCGGCTGGCCTCGGTCTCGCGGCCCACGGCCTCGGCCATTTCGCGGATATGCATCGGGCTCGCCCCGCAGCACACGCCGAGGTAATTCACCCCGATCGCCTGCGCCTCGCGGGCGAAGGCGCCGATCTCGTAGCGGTTGCAGGCCAGCGGATCGAGCGCGGTCGGGAAAGTCCGGCCATGCGGCGAGGGGCAGGTGCAGCCGTTGTGATCGGAGAGGTTGAAGAAGGTGGGCTCCGCCTTCGTGGTCCGGTAGGGCACGGGCAGGGCGCCGACATGGCAGCTTACCGCCGCGCGCACCTTGCGCAGCCACGGCATCATTGTCTGCGGCCCGCGGAAGCAGTTCAGCCCGACGACATCGGCGCCCGCCTGTTCGAGCTGCTGGCAGGTCTCGACGATTCCGACCCCGTCCATCATCTCGTTGCCCGCCATCGGCGCCAGCGTCAGTACCACCGGCAGCCCCGACGCTTTTGCGGCCTCCAGCGCGCACAGCGCCTCGCCCGCGTAGTAGAAGGTCTCGCCGATAATGATATCCGCGCCTTCCTCAACCGCCCAGCCGATCATCTCGTCGAACATCGCGCGCACCTCGGCCTGCCGTTCCGGATCGGCCGGGTCCCAGATATTCGTGTTCGAGATATTGCCTGCCATCAGGTTGCCGGTCTTCGCATTGGCAACCTCGCGCGCGATCTTCAGCGCCGCGCGGTTGAGCGGCTCCAGCAGGTCTTCCTTGCCGATCACGCGCATCTTCTCGCGGTGGCCGTTATAGGTGAAAGCCTCGACGATATCGCTGCCGGCGCGCTGGAAATCGACATGCAGATTGCGCAGCGCCTGCGGGTATTCGAGCGCCACCTCGGGCACGAATTCCCCGGCGGTCAGATAGCCGCGCCGTTCCAGTTCGAACAGGAAGCCCTCGGCGCAGATCACCGGGCGCGCGTCGAGCAGACGGGTCAGTTTGTTGTCATTCATGGAGAGATCCTCTCAGTTCATCCATGACCATCGTTTGGAAAAGCCGAGCCTCACAGGAAACGGAGTGCCGTTTCCTGCTGCAATGGTCCTCGGCCGGGCCGCAGGATGCGACCGCAAGACGAAAAACAGGCTCAGAGGCCGCGCCGGGCGCGAGCGCCGCCGCGCCGGAGCGGCGGGGGCATCTCGATCGGCAGGGCGAAAGGCTGCGGGCTCAGGGAGTCCAGCAGCAACTCGCAGAACACCGCGACGGCGGGCGAGGTTGCGCCGAACGGATAGGCCTGCGTATGGGCGGTGATCGCCGCCTTCGCATAGGGCATGTCGCCCGGCAGCCCGCCGAGCCATTCCATGTAGCCCAACGTGCCCAGCTCACGCGCACGCAGCGGCGAGATCGGTCCTATATCGAGTTGTAGCAGTGAAAGCGTTCGTTCCAAAAGCATCGCGCCCTCCGCGCAAAAGGGCGGGAGTGGTCGCGGCACGGCGATATGCGAGGTCCGATCTGGTCCATCTCTCGTCTCTCCGTCCCAGGGCACCCCGCCCGGGTTTAAGGTGACCGAGATGCGCTAAGCGCACATCCGAGATGGCAGGTCTCCTGACTCGCGGGTCGTAGCTTCACCGGACCTTCCCAACCTTTGCAGGTCAGTGGCGTTTCCGGTGGCGCTCGCCGCTTACAGTTGCGGGGGCAGTCACGGAGTTGGGCATCGCCCGCACCGTGTTCCCTTTTCAGCCGACCCTTTGGGGCCGGACACCATCCCGGATTTGATCGCAGGAAAATCTGGCGCTGTCCAGAACGGATTGGGGGATGTGGGACAGGCGGGCCCGCGTTGACAAAGATCAAGGTCAAAATGCGCCTCTGCGATAAAGTGCCCGCAGGTGCAAACAGGGGAGGCGAGCTCATGGCCACGAAGAAAGAAGTCATTCCTTTCGATAGCTTACGCCGCGAGGATGTCGCGCTTGTGGGCGGCAAGAACTCTTCGCTTGGCGAGATGGTGCAGGAGCTTGGCGCCAAGGGCATTCAGGTCCCGCCGGGCTTCGCCACCACTTCCGATGCCTATCGGATGTTTCTCGATGAAAACAATCTGACCGAGGCCATCGCGGGCTATCTCGCGGATTACGATGCCGACAAGATCAGCCTTCACGTCGCGGGTCAGAGCATTCGCGACACGATCGTGGCGGGCGATTGGCCCGCCTCGACCGAGGCCGCGATCCGGGAGGCGTATCGCGATCTGTCGAAGCGGGCAGGGGTGCCCGAGGTGTCCGTCGCCGTGCGCTCGAGCGCGACGGCCGAAGACCTCCCCGATGCCAGCTTCGCCGGTCAGCAGGAGACCTATCTCAACGTGGCGGGCGAAGAGGAGCTTCTGACCGCCTGCCGCAAGTGCTACGCCTCGCTCTTCACCGACCGCGCGATCACCTATCGCAAGCTCAGAGGGTTCAATCACCTCGATGTCGCGCTTTCCGTGGGCGTCCAGCAGATGGTGCGCTCCGATATCGGTGGGTCGGGGGTGATGTTCTCGATCGACACGGAAACCGGCTTCGACAAGGTCGTGCTGATCAGCGCGGCCTGGGGCTTGGGCGAAAATGTCGTGCAGGGCGCGGTGACGCCGGACGAGTTTCAGGTCTACAAGCCGTTCCTCGGGAAGGCTGGGATCAAGCCGATCATCGAGAAGAAGCTCGGGGCGAAAGAGATCAAGATGATCTATGCCGGGCCGGACGCCCCGAGCCCGGTGCGCAACGTGCCGACCTCGAAAGCCGAGCGCGGGAAGTTCGTCCTGTCGGATGACGAGGTGCTCGACCTCGCGCAACAAGCGGCCACCATCGAAGCGCATTACGGGCAGCCGATGGATATGGAATGGGCGAAAGACGGCGTCACGGGCAAGCTTTACATCGTGCAGGCGCGCCCCGAGACGGTACAGTCGCGGGTCTCTGCGGGGTCCTTGCGGCGCTACACCATCGGCACGCACGGTCCGGTCGTCGTCAGCGGCCTGTCGGTCGGCGAGCAGATCGCCACCGGGCGGGTCTGCCTGATCGAAGACGTCAAGGATATCGACGATTTCGTGGACGGCTCGGTCCTCGTCACCTCGACGACGGACCCCGACTGGGTGCCTGTCATGAAACGAGCCTCTGCCATCATCACCGATCACGGGGGCAGAACCAGCCACGCCGCCATCGTCAGCCGCGAATTGGGCGTGCCCGCCATCGTCGGCTGTGGCGATGCCACCCATGTGCTGCATGACGAGCAGGAGGTGACCGTCTGCTGTGCCGAAGGGGACGAAGGTCTGGTCTATGACGGATTTGCCGAGTTCACGGTCGAAGATCTGAACCTCGACGCGGTGCCGGAAACCAAGACCAAAGTCATGCTCAACCTCGCCAACCCGGCCATTGCCGCGCGCTGGTGGCGGCTGCCGATCGACGGTGTCGGTCTGGCGCGGATGGAATTCGTGATCTCGAACACGATCCGGGTCCATCCAATGGCGCTGCTGCACTTCTCCGATATCCGTGAGACGGACGTGCGGGAGGAAATCGAAACGCTCACAAGGGGATACGAGGACAAGGCCGAGTATTTCGTCGATCAATTGGCGCTGGGGCTCTCCCGGATCGCCGCCGTGGCCTATCCGAACCCGATGATCCTGCGGCTGAGCGATTTCAAGACGAACGAATATGCCGACCTCTTGGGCGGGCGGCAATTCGAGCCGGTGGAATCCAACCCGATGATCGGCTGGCGCGGCGCCTCGCGCTATTACGATCCCGCCTATGTCGAGGGGTTCCGGCTCGAATGCCGGGCGATCCGGCGGCTGCGCGAAGAGGCAGGCTTCGACAATGTGCTGGTGATGGTTCCGTTCTGCCGCACGCCCGAGGAGGCCGACCGCGTGCTGGCGGTGATGGCCGAGGAAGGGCTGGTGCGCGGCGCCAACGGGCTGCAGATCTACGTGATGTGCGAAGTGCCCTCGAATGTCATCCTTGCCGAGGAATTCGCCAAGCGCTTCGACGGTTTCTCCATCGGGTCGAACGATCTGACGCAGCTGACCTTGGGCATCGACCGCGACAGCGACCGGCTCGCGCCCTTGTTCGACGAACGGCATGCCGCCGTTCAGTGGATGATCCGGAGCGTCATCGAAAGAGCGCATGGCGTGGGCGCGAAGGTCGGGCTCTGCGGTCAGGCGCCGTCGAACTACCCGGAATTCGCCCGCAGGTTGGTGGAGTTCGGGATCGACTCGATCTCGGTGACGCCGGACAGCTTCCTGAAGGTCAAAGGCCATGTTGCCGAGGCGGAAGGTCAGCGCTGATCTGAGCGTGAGCTCACGGGATGCTTCCGTTAACCGTCTCGGGCGAGTTGCCCGAGACGGTCGCGCGCTCAAGCCACGGGTGCCGGCTCGACACGCGGCTTCGCGGGGGCCACATGCATGCCCAGCCGCGCCAACAGATCCTGATCTTTCCAGGCTGCGGGGTTATCCGTGGTCAGAAGCTGATCTCCCACGAAAATCGAGTTCGCGCCCGCGAGGAAGCACAGCGCCTGCCACGCGTCGCTCATCCCGGTGCGGCCTGCCGAAAGCCGCACCACCGACGCGGGCATCAGGATCCGCGCAAGTGCGACGACCCGCACCAGCGCGAAAGGGTCGACCGGCTCGGCATTCTTTTGCACCGGCACGCCGTCGATCTCGTTCCAGAGGTTGATCGGCACGCTGTCCGGGTGCGCGGGCAGGGTGGCGAGCGTCACCAGCATGGCGATCCGATCCGCCTCGGCCTCGCCCATGCCCAAGATCCCACCGCAACAGACCCGAATGCCGCCTTTGCGCACATTTTCGACCGTATCGAGTCGATCCTCCATGGTGCGGGTCGTCGCGATCTCCTGGTAATAGTCCGGCGACGTGTCGATGTTGTGGTTGTAGAAATCCAGCCCCGCCGCCTTCAGCTTCTCGACCTGCTGCGGCGAGAGCATGCCCAACGTCATGCAGGTCTCCAACCCCAGATCGGAGACGCCGCGCACCATCTCGCACAGCGCATCCATGTCGCGATCCTTCGGGCTGCGCCACGCCGCGCCCATGCAGAACCGTTGCGCACCTGAGGCCTTCGCGCGTCGTGCCGCGCTCAGAACCTCTTCGGTCTTCATCAGCTTGGTGGCTTTCACGCCGGTCTCGTAATGCGCGGATTGGGAGCAATACCCGCAATCTTCCGGGCAGCCGCCGGTCTTGATCGACAGCAGGCTCGCGGTTTCGATCGCGCTCGGGTCGAAATGGGCGCGGTGAACCGTTTGCGCCCGGTGAAGAAGCTCGGGGAAGGGCAGGTCGTGGATCGCTTTCGCCTGCGCCATGCTCCAATCGTTTCTGATGCCTCCCGCCATGATTACGCGCGCTCCTTCAGGCGAGTGAGGCCTGTTGCGAGACCGCTGGCAATTGCGATCTTGACCAGATCCCCGGGAACGAACGGCACGACGCCGGTTGCGAGAAGTTTTGACGCGGGCACGAAATTGGCGAGCCAGGCGAGGCCCGCGGCATAGACCACGATCAGCCCTGCAAGCATCGCCAGCGCTCTGCCGAGCCAGCCTCGACCTTGTGCGAGCACGCTGATCATGGGCGCCGCCAGCAGAAAGCCCAGCAGGTAGCCCCCGGTTGGTCCCATCATGTAGGCCAGTCCGATGCCGCGCTCGGGTGTGCCCGAGAAGACCGGCGCTCCCATAGCGCCCATCATGAGATAGGTGGCCATTGCGGCAGCCGCCATTCTGGGGCCGACGCTCGCTGCTATGAAGAAGACCGCAAGCGTGTGCAAAGTCATCGGCACGGGCCAGAAAGGCACCTGAAGCTTCGCGCCGAGTGTGATCAGGGCAGCGCCGCAAAGCGCGACGCCAAGGCCGCGCCAGAGAGTGTGAGTGAGCTTCTGGGAAGTGTCGAAAACCGTCATTGAACCTGTCCTCAGTCGATAGTTGGAATTTCTATCTATGACTATGCAGGCACATCCGGAGCTATCAATTAAAGTTATAGATAATTAGCCAGAAATCACGTAAGTCTCGTGTGCTTCGGCATTTTTTATCGATGACTTGCGTTTTCCTATCCAGCCGACATGGCGTGCCAAGGTTGCGCAGGCCAGGTCTGTCTGTCCCTTGTGGAGGGCGGTAATGATGATCCGGTGGTCATGGTCCGAGCGGGCTTCCCAGTCGCGGCGCCAGGCGGCGAAAAGGAAGCGTGCGCTGGTCGTCTGCAGATTGTCGATCGTCTCCAGAAGTCGTGGCATCCCGCAGGGTGTCAGGATCAACTGGTGGAATTGACGGTTCGCGGCCTCCCAGTCACGGACGGTTCTGGCGCTGTCTCCGATCCGCGTAACCTGTTCAGCTTTCAGGAGAATCGCGCGTGTCATGTTTGGGGCCGCATGGCGCAGCGCCAAGGGTTCGAGGCTGGCGCGCATCTCCGCCACTTCGCGCAGTTCGGCCACGTCGAACTCGGTCACACGAAAGCCGCGGCGCGCTTCGCTCTCGGCCAATCCGCGTGCCTGCAATTCGCGAAAGGCTTCGCGCACCGGGACGTGGCTCGCGCCGAACTCGCTCGCGATATGGTCCTGTCTCAAGCGGGCGCCGGGCGGAATCTCACCGGAAATGATGCGATCCGAAAGTATCCGCGCGATGCGCTGCGAATGTGTTTCATGGGGTGTATCCGTCATGCTTTATAGATAATTTTTCTCGCGGCAATTCGTCCACCTTTTTTTATGTGACCGAAACATGTTTGTAAGATTAAGGAAAAGCTATACTTGTGATGCGTGGTGGAGACGCACTTACCTGCATTGGATCTTATGTGACTTGGCAAGAAGCTTTCCGGCGTGATGCGCGCGGAACTGAGGACGACGCGGCTCCTGATGCCGGCTACAAGGCCCTGATGGAGCTGATCGATGACGGATTCTGCGTCATCCAGTTCATCGACGGTCCCAGAGGCCCCCTCAGCGATTATGTCCATATCGAAGCCAATTCCGGTTACGAAAGACATACCGGGATCGATGGTATCGTCGGCAAGACCGTGTTCGATGTCGCACCGCAAGACGGGGCCGAGTGGGTCAAAATCTACGGCGAAGTGCTCAGAACCGGGGAGCCCCTGAGGTTCGAGCGCGAATTTGTCGAGGTTGGGCGCCACGTCGAGGTCTCCGCGACGCGGGTGGAGCCCGCCGCGAAGGCGCAGGTCGCGGTTCTGTTTCGCGATATCACCGAACGCAAACGGAAAGAGCGCGAGCTACGGGACAGCCAGCGCCGCGCGGAAAAAAACGCGCGTCACATCGCACGCGCGCTCTCGGCCGGGGCGATCCTTGGCACCTGGGTCTGGTATCTCGACAGCGAAACCTTCGATCTCGATGAAGAATTCTCGCGCAGCATGGGGCTCGATCCCGCGCAGGGCGCTGCAGGTCTGACGATCGACCAGATTGTCGTGAACGTTCATGAGGACGACAAGCCGGGGCTGATGGCGGCGATCGATCGCGCCACGCAGCAGACGACGCCGTATGCATATCAGTTTCGCGTCAAGCGGGCCGACGGGCTGTATCACTGGGTCGAAGCCAATGGCCGGATGGAGGCCGAAACGCCGCGCATCTTCGCAGGCGTTCTGATGGATCTCGATGACCGGCGCGCCATTCTCGAAGAGCGCGACAAGGCGGCGGCCGAGCTGTCCAAGCTGAATGAAACGCTGGAGCAGCGCGTCGAAGAGCAGACCGCGAAGCTCATGCAGCGGGAGGGAGAGCTCCGGCAGGCCCAGAAAATGGAGGCCGTCGGGCAGTTGACCGGGGGGCTCGCCCACGATTTCAACAATCTCCTCACGGCGATTTCCGGGTCGCTCGACTTCGTCGCAAAGCGGCTCGAAGACGGGCGTCGCGAGGAAATCCTGCGCTATCTCGAAGCCGCGCAAGCGTCGACCGAGCGGGCAGCCAGCGTCACGCAGCGTTTGCTCGCCTTCTCGCGTCAGCAGTCGCTGATGCCCAAGCCCACCGACGTGCCGCAGCTGGTCCGCAGCATGGAAGACCTGATGCGGCACACCATCGGGCCGCATATTCTGGTAAGGGCGGAGGGCGACGGGGAGGCTTGGCCCGCGATGGTCGACCCGAACCAGCTTGAGAGCGCGCTTCTCAATCTGTGCATCAATTCGCGCGATGCGATGCCCGATGGTGGCACGATCACGATCAGCACGACCAACGAGGCCATCGAGACCGAGAACTCGGAGCTTCCGCCCGGCGACTACCTGCGGCTGTCCGTGCACGACACCGGAACGGGAATGACTTCGGAGGAAATCTCGAAAGCCTTCGATCCCTATTTCACGACGAAGCCCAGCGAGAAGGGCACCGGCCTCGGGCTTTCGATGGTCTACGGGTTCGCGCGCCAAAGCGGCGGATGCGCGACGATCGACTCCGAACTGGGCAAGGGGACGACCGTGAACATCTTCCTTCCGCGCTCGGTCGAGACGGTCGCGCGCGCCGAAGAGGACCTGCCAGTCAGTGAGGAACCCGCCACAGGGGGCGGACACACGATCCTCGTCGTCGACGATGAGGCAATCGTGCGTTTCGTCGTCGTGGAGGCGTTGGAAGAGGCAGGCTTCACGGTCTATCAGGCGGCCCATGCGGCGGCCGGGCTTCAGGTCCTGCAGGACCAGCCCGAGGTGACGCTTCTCCTGACGGATATCGGCTTGCCGGGCGGGATGACGGGCCGGGAACTCGCAGCCCGGGCGCGAGAGGCGCGAGAAGATCTCAGAGTGATGTTCATGACCGGGTATGACGAGGAAGCGGCAACGGCCACGACGCTTACGGATACTGAAGTCTTGCTGAAGCCGTTCGATTTCGACGAAATGGTGCGTCGCGTCACGAGTTTCGCAAACCGTACCGCTGCGTGACGCGGGTCGCGCCCGAATGATGTTCGGGGCGTCCGACCCGAGGTGGATCAAACGCCGCGCTTGTTGCCCCAGATCAGAACATGAAGCTGCGGCAGAATACGGGGCGCAAACCAGTTATCCGCCATAGTGGTGTCGGTCAGCCAGCCAAGCCGGTCGGCCAGACCCTGCGGATCGACCGGAACCTCCGGGTCGACCTCGGGATTGCCCGGCTGAAGATAGAGCGGCAGATCCGGGTGGCGGGCATGGGCGTCCTTCGCCCAATCGTAATCCGCGCGGTCGAAGATCACGATCTTCATCACGGTACTACGGGCCGAGTGTCCGGCTGCCACGCAATCGGCAAAGGCGTCCCAATCGACCTGCTCTCCGCTCGAGGGCGGCTTGGGCGACAGCACCAGCGTCTCGAGATCGCCGAACCACGGTCGCGCAACGGAGCCCTGCGTCTCGCAGGCGAAGCGGTAGCCGGCGGCTCGCCCGAGCGCGATCAGCGGTCCGAAATCCTGAATGGCCGGGTTGCCTCCGCTGAGCGAGATCGTCAGCGGGCGGTCGCCCGACAGGCGGCGCAGCTCCGCCCAGACTTCCTCGGAACTCATCGGTGCCCATGTGTGGCGATAGGCGCTGTCCACCGCGTGGAGGCTGTCGCACCACGAACAGCGGTAATCGCAGCCGCCCGCGCGCACGAAGAGCGTGGGCTCGCCGATCAGCGCGCCTTCGCCCTGAATGGTCGGGCCGAAAATCTCGGCGATGCGCAGCGTCGTCATGGACGGTATTCCGCCCAGGTCTTGGGCGTCTCGCTGACCAGAGCCGCACTGGTTTCGGGCCATCGTGCCTTGCACCAGTCGTAGAAATGCTTGGCCATATTCTCGGCGGTCGAGGGCACGTCCATCGCGTCGTTCAGGTGCCGGTGATCGAAAGTGTCGTCGATATAGGTCTTGAGCGGTTTCAGGTCGTGATAGTCGCGCACGAACCCGTTTTCATCGAGCGACGCGGCGGCCAGTTCGACCACCACGATGTAATTGTGCCCGTGCAGCCGTGCGCATTGATGATCTTCGGGCAGATGCGCAAGCTGATGCGAGGCGGAGAAGTGGAATTCCTTGCGGATACGGAACATCAGCGGGCCTCCTTCTCGGCGACGGCCTTGGCCCAGAAATCGGGATCGGCATAGACGGTCGGGTCTTCGACGCCCGCAAGGTGGAATGCCTCGCGCCGCTCGACACAGGTGCCGCAGCGCCCGCAATGCACCTCGCCGCCCTTGTAGCACGACCACGTCTCGGCAAAGGGCGTGCCATGTTTGGCGCCCTCGGCCACGATGTCGGCCTTGGAGCGATGCACGAAAGGCGTCTCCAGCCGCACATCGGCATAACCATCGAGCGCCATGCGCTGCATCGCATCGAAGGCCTCGGTGAAGGCGGGTCGGCAATCGGGGTAGATGAAGTGATCGCCCCCATGCACCGCAGTCGCCACCGCCTCGTCGCCATTTGCGGCGGCCACACCAAAGCCGATGGCTAGCATGATCGCGTTGCGGTTCGGGACGACGGTGATGCGCATCGTCTCTTCGGCGTAATGCCCGTCGGGCACATCGATATCGTCGGTCAGCGCCGACCCGGTCAGCGCGGCCCCGATGGGGCGCATGTCGATGAGATGATGCGGCACGCCAAGACGGCGCGCGGCGGCGGCGGCGTAATCAAGCTCCTTGCGGTGCCGTTGGCCGTAGTCGAAGGAGACGAGCCGCGTGAGATTACCCTCAGCGGCGACGATATGGGCGAGCGATACGGAATCGAGTCCGCCCGAGCAGATGACGAGAGTCTTCATATTTGAACCCTTGTTTTGATGACCGGGTAGGCTGCGACCGGTTGAGCGGGCCTCTAAAGGATGGGGCAGGGCTCTGCAAGGGCGGCGCGCCGGATAGATCGCAACGATCGCGCGATCGGACAGACGCGAACCATCGAGGCCCCCGTTGGTCGTCCAACCGCTTGTCGTTACCCCGCTTGACGGACGGCTCCGACGGTGTCACCTTTTTGGGCGAAGCGACAGGGGCGCTCGGGAAGCCGGGCTGAGACGAACCCTTAGAACCTGAACCGGATAATGCCGGCGGAGGGAGGCGCGTGAGACGGTCAGGCGCAGTCCCGCCTTTGCCCCCCTCGCACTCCTCTTGCTGCCCGCAGCCAAGGAGAGTGCGATGGAAGACCCCGGACAATATCTCGCAACGATGCGGAAGACCGCGCCGCTCGTTCACAACATCACCAACTATGTCGCGATGAACGTGATGGCGAATGTGCTGCTGGCCTCGGGCGCCTCGCCCGCGATGGTCCATGCGCGCGAAGAGGCGGCCGAGTTCGCCGGTCTCGCGCAGGCGCTGAGTATCAATATCGGCACGGTATCTCCGCCATGGGCGGAGGCGATGGAGGCCGCCGCCACGGTCGCGCGCGCCAGAGACATCCCGTGGGTGCTGGATCCTGTCGCGGTCGGCGCGACGGATTATCGGCGCGCGCTCGGGGCGCGGCTGGTGGAACTGCGTCCGACGGTGATCCGCGGCAACGCTTCGGAGATACTCGCGCTTGCGGGTGAGGCCGCCGCGGGGAAAGGGGCGGATTCCACCGAGAGCGTCGAGACGGCTGAAGACGCTGCGCGGGCCTTGGCGCGCCACAGCGGGGCGGTGGTCGCGGTGACCGGCGCGGTCGATTTCGTGACTGACGGCACGCAGGCCGCGCGGGTTGCGAATGGCCATGCGATGATGCCCCGCGTGACCGCGTTGGGCTGTTCGCTCACCGGTGTGGTCGCCGCCTTTCTCGCAGACCAGCCCCAGTTCGAAGCCGTGATCGCTGCACTTGCCTATTTCGGGCTTGCGGGTGAACGCGCTGGCGCAAGCGCCCAAGGCCCGGGCAGCTTTCAGGTCGCCTTCCTCGATGCGCTCCATGCGATCGACGCCGAAGCCTTGACCGCCGGCGCACGGATCGAACCCGCATGATCCCGCCCATCTGTTTCGTCACCGACCCGGACGCCCCGCAGCCCGTGATCGCGCAGGCAATCGCTGCGGCTGAGGGCGGCGCGGGCTGGGTGCAGCTGCGCGACAAGACGCTCCCCGATGCGGAGTTCGCAGCACTCGCCCGGACGCTGATCTCGGCGCTCGCGCCCTATGATGTCCCGCTGATCGTGAATGACCGGGTCGCCGTGGCCATCGAGATCGGTGCCGCTGGCCTCCATATCGGCCAGAGCGATGGCGATCCCGCCGCGATCCGTCGCAGGATCGGGCCCGACACGATCCTTGGCCTGTCGATCGAGACGGAGGCGCAGATCGCGGTTGTGCCCGCGGGCGTCGACTATCTCGGTGTCGGCCCGATCCACGCGACCGGCTCGAAGCCCGACCACGCCGCCCCGATCGGACATGCGGGCTTTGCCAAGATCGCCGCACGCACGGACCTTCCCTGTCTCGCGATCGGAGGGATCACCGCCACTGACGCGCTCGCAATCCACGCGGCTGGCGGTGCCGGTGTCGCGGTGATTTCCGCCATCTCGCGCGCGCCTGACATGGCGCGCGCCACCCGAACCCTGCGCAACGCATGGAGCGACATATGATCCCCAATATCCTCACCATTGCAGGCTCCGACCCATCGGGCGGGGCGGGCATTCAGGCCGACATCAAAGCCATTTCCGCCAATGGCGGCTACGCGATGAGCGTGATCACGGCTCTGACCGCTCAGAATACGCGCGGCGTGCAGGCGGTCAGCCTGTGCGACACCGGCCTGATCGCGGCACAGATGGCCTCGCTGCGCGATGACATTCGGATCGACGCGATCAAGATCGGGATGCTGGGCGATGCCGCGATCATCGAGACCGTGGCCGAGGGGCTGACCGGGCTCGAGTGTCCGGTAGTGCTCGACCCGGTGATGGTCGCGAAAGCCGGCGATCGGCTACTGGCAGAGGCGGCGGTGACCGCGCTGCGCGCTCTCCTGCCGCGCGCCGATCTGATCACGCCGAACTTGCCCGAGGCCGCTGATCTCTTGGGCTGCGCCGAGGCGACGACGCTTGAGGAGATGCGCGATCAGGCCCATGCGCTCCGCGCGCTCGGGCCGCGTGCGGTGCTGCTGAAGGGCGGGCATCTGCAGGGCGAACAAAGCCCGGACCTGCTGGTCACCGAGCAAGAGGAACTCCGCCTCGACGCACCGCGCATTGCGACGCGCAACACCCACGGCACCGGCTGCACCCTGTCCTCTGCGCTGGCGACATGGCTCGGGGCGGGGCGTCCGCTTCCGGACGCCACCCGCCGCGCGAAAGCCTATCTGAGCGCCGCGATTGCTGGGGCCGATCGGCTGTCCGTCGGCTCGGGCCACGGCCCGGTGCACCATTTCCACACATTTCAGGAGGTAGGCCGATGAGCTTCACCCAAGACCTCGCGCAGGCAACCGCGCCGCTGCGCCGCCAGATCCACGACATGCCCTTCAATCGCGAATTGGCGGAGGGCCGCCTCGATCCGGAAACGTTCCAAGGCTACATCATTCAGGACGCCCATTACCTCGAAGGCTTCGCCCGGGCCCTCGCGCTCGCCGCCGCGAAGGCCCCCGATGCACCGACCGTCGCGCAGCTTTCAGGTTCGGCGGCAGGCGCGATCGCGGTCGAGCGGGAATTGCACGCGCATTACATGGGGCTGTTCGGCGTCTCGGCCGACGATTTCGCGCAGATCGAACCCTCTGCCGCCTGCGATCACTACGTGTCCTTCCTGCTGCGCAGTGCCACGACCGGCGATTTTCCCGAGGCGGTGGCGGCGCTACTCCCCTGTTTCTGGATTTACCGCGACATCGGCCGGGAGATCGCGCAGGTCAGCGGGGACGCGAACCCCTATGCCGCCTGGATCGCGACCTATTCGGGCGAGGCTTTCGATCACAGCGTGGAACGGATGCTGGCGCTGACCGACAGGCTGGGCGCGAAGGCCGATGAGGCCGCCCGCCAGCGGATGCACCGCGCCTTCGCCCGCAGTTGCTGGCATGAATGGCGGTTCTGGGACAGCGCTTATCACCGCGAAAGCTGGCGGCGGCCTGCCGCATGAATGTCGCGCGCACCTGACGCTCTCGGTGGACCGGTTTCGGGCCCGCGGCGGAAGTCTCCGCGCGGGCCTGCGCCTCTCACAGGTCCTTCGCCGAGCCGTCGGCCTGTCCGGCAATCCAGTATCCTGCCGCCTTCAGCCATTCCTTCGGATGACCGCGGGCGGTCAGGTCGTCGCGCAGAGCGCGGGGGACGCTGGCGTCGGCGGCGATCCAGCAAAATGTCCGCGGCGGTCGGGCAATGCGCCCTGAGCGCGACATGATCCGAAGTCGTTTCGAACGTGCCCGTCGCGCGAGAGCAGGCGCCATCCCTTGCGTCCTGCCGGCGAACCCGATCCCCCTATAGGGATCGCTGTGCTTCGGGGTAATAGGTCCAGGCTATGAACCGGCTTGTCTTCTGCCCCTGCGCCATTTCGACGACCCTGGACTCGGCAACCCTCGCTTTGCGAAGCAGTCTGGAAATTGGCTGCAGGTTGTCTTTCTTCGACACCAGAGAGGTAAACCACAGGCATTGATCGGCGACGTCCATGCTCTGCTCGATCATTCTGGCGATGAAGCCGATCTCGCCACCGGGGCACCAGAGTTCGGCATTCTGGCCGCCGAAATTGAGTTTCTTCGAGTGACCTTTCCCCAAATTCCGCCACTTGCGCTGGGTGCCTTTGTCCGCATGCTCGACGGACGCATGAAACGGCGGATTACACAGGGTGACATGGAAGATGTCGTCGGGACCGATCACGCCGTCGAAGATGTCCTCGGGATCAGTCTGGCGTCTGAGCTCGATGTTCAGACCGTTGCGGTCGCAAATCTCCGCTGCCGACTTGATCGACACCGGATCGATATCGACGCCGGTGAACTCCCAGCCATATTCATGCTGACCGGTCAGCGGGTAGACGAGGCTGGCGCCGGTCCCTATGTCGAGCGCCTTGATCTCGCGCCCGTGCGGGATCTCATGGTCGTTACACTCGGCCAGAAGATCCGCGAGATAGTGGATGTAATCGACACGGCCGGGGATCGGAGGGCATAGGTAAGAGGCCGGAATATCCCAGAATTCAATGTCGTAATGCGTCCGCAAGAGCGCCCGGTTGAGCATGCGGACCGCGTCCACGTCCGCAAAATCGATCGTCATCCGTCCGCGCGGGTTTCTCGTCGTAAATGCCTCCAGCTCCGGGGTTTGCACGATCAGACGCTCAAAGTCGTACCCCGCCCGGTGTTGATTACGCGGGTGCAACATCGGTTTGGTGGCCATGGAAAGAACCTTCATGCATAGCGGTGGAGGCAGCGCGGCCAACAGGATGTCGACCTTAGATCTTCATCGCAGCTTGAGAAATGCCTGATTGGCCCGCGTGTCACCGATATCAATATGTCTGGGATGTGTCGCGGTCTTAAGGCCGAAGCGTGATAGGGATTGGACTTGCGGGGCCGCACCACAAGAGGCGAGGGCGGCCCGCTGCCAAAAGGGCGCCACCTATTTTGCGTTGTCGCTCAGAGCAGTGCAGGGGGGCAGGCGGTCTTTCTCGACATTGAGAAGTTCTTCGACCTGCGCGCTCACCTCGGCGCCCGGAAGCCCGGGCGGGATCGCCGGGAAATAGGCGACGGTGATCGTGCCACCGGTCTTCACGTCCCTGCGCCAGACATGGCCCGCGTTATGCGCGACCGGTACAATCGGCAGGCCGAGCTTGCGATAAAGCGCGATCAGGCCCGGCTGGAATTCGCAGCGATCGGTCACGCCGACCCGCGTGCCTTCGGGGAAGATCAGGATCGAGCGGCCTTTGGCAGCCTCTTCGCGCGCCTGGGTGATCATCCCGGCGAGGGCACGCCCGCCGCCGCTGCGGTCGATCAGGATCATCGGCGAATGTTCGAGGAACCAGCCGAAAATCGGGATGCGCCGCAATTCGCGTTTCGCGATGATGCAGACATCGGGCACGAGCTGGTTGAAGGCCAGCGTCTCCCATGTGGATTGGTGGTTGCAGACATAGATGCAGGGGCTGTCGAGATGCTTGTTCTCGAGCCCTTGCTCGCGCACGCGCAATCGCAGGATCCCGCGTGCGAGCGCGAAGACCCCGCCGGTCCAGACCCGCACGGCGGCGCGCACGAGCCGGGGGCGCCGCGCCAGCGCGAGGATCGGGATCATCGGCGCTTGCAGTGCCGTCCACACTCCGAAGGCCCCGTCAAAGAGTTTCGAGCGTAGACCTTCGAACCTCGGGACCGAGCCGGCCCGTCCGCGTCGCGCGCGAGACGCCGTATGTGCTGTATGATCAGGCTGCAATCGGGTGATCCATCGTTTCGAATGGTGAAAAGCCGGCGGTGGTCGCGGCCCCGAGGAATGCGCTGCGCGCGTCGCCCACGGTGCCCAGACATTCCATGGCCGCTTCGACGCGGTCAATTGCACAGATCTGTGCGGTATCAGTGACCGGCCATTTCTCGCGCAGCCAGTAATGCACCTGTTCGATGGTGCTGAAGGTTTTGACGTCGCCGTCCGGCGACACGACGAGGGAGATGGGTTTGCCCCAGTAAATTTCGATCAAGGTTCGTATCTTTCTAAGCGGTCGTGACGGCTCCGATTTGAACGGTCGCGCGATCACGGAGGCATAGTGCGGGCTAAGCCGTTTCTATGCGGTGAATTAGGTCTGCGCGCGAGGGCGCGCCGGTTTGGTATCCCGAGCGGATCGCGAGGCGTCAGCGTCAATGCGCGCGGATCGCGGTCCGGCCCCTCTGACATGCGAAGCTCTCGTCGAGGTCGCGAGGGGCAGAAATTGCGGTATCGACCAAGTTCATCCCGGTAGGAGGGCTGAATGGGTTGGTCTGCTCGAACGGCGTCACGGCACCATGGGCCGATGGGAAGCTCCTTTTCCTTACTGCCGCCTTTGAAAAGCTGCGGCCCGACAAAGCTCAAGATCGTCGCTGAGCCGGGAGGAACAGGGTCCGAGAATTAAGATATGCGAGTGCAGACATAAGGGATTTGCGCCCAAATTACGAGGAAATTGCGTTTCGGCACCGGAATTTTCGCGCAACGGCTTGATTGTACGAGATATAAATTGCGCGCTCGGAAAGCCCTGGCCGTGCGTGCCGTTCGCTCGCTGCTGATTTCCTTTGCAAAAGGCGCCGCGGTCACTTAGGTATACCGGACTACGCTCGTCTCATCTGTAATTTCTCTTCTCTGCCGGCTCCGGTCTTCCTACTGAAATGACTGAGCTTGGCTGATCTATTCTGCAGACGGGATATCTTCGTCCACATCTCGGCCCTTGCGCGCGCAGGTCTCTCTCTGCGCGAAGACAGACAGGCCGTTACCTGAGACTTCGGAACCGGACGCGACGGTCGTGAGACCGCCTGCAATCTGGCAGCAGCTGATGCGGTTCCGTAGCCGGTCTTCAGACCGGATTTCGCGACCAGAGCGGGACTATGCCCCGCAAACACGACTTCGACGGCGTCTTCCGTGATCTGCCCCCGAAAGCCCCGACGGCTCGGGACCGGACGGACGCCGCATCGCGCCTCATCCTTGGAGGCGACGCCGAGACACGAGCGAACTGACCGAAGCTTTCGGTCATCCAGAGGAATTCCGCGAGTATCCCTCGCGGGTAAAATGGAGGGCCGAACATGGCTATCGAAAAACTGCCCAAGGGTAAGACGCCCCAGACGAATGACATCGCGGACAACAAGGGCCATGCCGCCCTCGCCTGGCCTCATTTCTTCCGCACACTGTCCGAAGAGAAAGCTGCGAACGGGGAAAGCACAGCGTCGCGCAGCGCCCAGAAATAGTCCTTCCCGAAGATCAGGACCGGAATTCCCGGTATGAAGGCTGAGCGATGTGAGGTTCCACGCGAACCGGCCGATGCTCGCCACACGACGTGCCGGGACGTGGAGCGGCAGGGGGAAACTTCTGCCGCTTCGCTTTTTCGAAAGGCGGGTCAGCCGGAGCCCTTTGTGGGAGGTCGCCTAGGAGCGTCCTGATCGCGACGGCCCGACTTCGAAGGCCATCGGGCCGCGCGGGGGCTCACGTTATTGGAGTGACCGGCATTCGCCACGGACCGCACAAAATTCAGGCATGACGCACAAAAGCTGGCCGCCAATCCGTCAGCCGTGATTTGGAGCTTGTCCAATATAGGTCCGCGCTTCGCATGTTTGGCTGCCGGCTCTATGCCGGTCGTACCGGAAAACGAATGTGATCGATGCCCGAAGCCCTATCCATCATTGTGATTGAAACAGACCCGGAGCGCGCGGGGCTCATCGAGGACAGTCTGCGCGAAGCGGGCTCCTTTGAGATCACCGTGATCCCCGAGACGACCGGTCTCGCGCGGCGGATTTCCGAAATCAATCCCGATATTGTGCTCGTCGATATGGCAAGCCCGTCGCGCGACATGCTCGAAGAGCTGACGCTGGCTTCGGGGCCGCTGGAGCGTCCGGTGGCGATGTTCGTCGATCGCTCGGATGACGGGGCGACGAAGGCCGCGATCGATGCGGGCGTCTCCGCCTATGTGGTCGATGGGCTGCGCGCGGATCGCATCAAGCCGATCATGGATGCCGCGATTGCGCGGTTCAACATGGTGCAGCGGATGCGGACCGAGCTGGAGACCACCCGGCGCGCGCTGGAAGAGCGCAAGGTGATCGACCGCGCAAAGGGTCTGTTGATGAAGGCGCGCGGGATCGACGAGGACGCGGCCTATGCGCTGCTGCGCAGGACGGCGATGGATCAGGGCAGGCGGGTCGCGGATGTCGCCCATGCGCTGGTGACGGCCGCGGGTCTTCTGTCATGAGCGGTGTGCCGATTTCGGTCGGATATATCCCGCTCGTCGATGCGGCGCCGCTGATCATCGCGCGCGAGATCGGTTTCGCCGAGGAAGAGGGGCTCGCGCTGACGCTCAATGCCGCGCCGAGCTGGTCGACCTTGCGCGATCAACTGATGCTGGGGCGGCTCGAGGCGGCGCATATGCTGTTCCCGATGCCGATTGCAGCCGCTTTGGGGCTGGGCGGGTTCAACACGCGCATCGATATCCTGCAGATCCTGTCGCATAACGGCAATTCGATCGGCGTGTCGCGTGCGCTGGCCGATCGAATGCGGGCGCAGGGCTACGGGTTCGATTTCGCGGATGCGCGCGCGGCGGGCGAGGCTCTGATCGCAGGCGCGTCGGGACGTTTGCGCATCGGCGTGCCGTTCCCGTTCTCGATGCATGCGGAGTTGCTCTATCACTGGCTGGGTGCGATCGGACTAAGCGCGCCGCAGGATCTCGACGTTCACACCGTCCCGCCGCCTTTGATGGCGGAGGCCTTGGCGGCGGACGAGATCGATGTTTTCTGCGTGGGGGCGCCCTGGGGCTCTATCGCGGTGGAGAACCGGGTCGGTGAAATGCTGCTGCCCGGCACGGCGATCCGCGCCAACGCGCCGGAGAAGGTTTTGGCCGTGCGCCACGACTGGGCCGAAGCCGAGCCGGGGCTGACGCGGCGGTTGATGCGGGCGGTGTGGCAGGCCGGGCGATGGCTTGGACATGAGCGCAACCTTCTGACGGCGGCCGAGCTGCTTGCCCGGCGCGACTATCTCGACTTGCCGCCGGAACTGATAGAACGGACGTTGACCGGCAATCTCGTGATTTCGCCGCGGGGCGAGATGCGCAGCGTGCCGGGCTACATGAGCTTCCAGACCGGCGCGGCGGGCTACCCCTGGGCCTCGCAGGGTGCCCTCGTGGCCGCTAGGCTCGCGACAAGACTGGGGCTGTCGCGCGAGGAGGCGATGGCCTCGGCGCGTGCGATCTGCCGGACCGATCTCTACACCCGCAATCTCGCTGATCTGGGGGCGGATCTGCCCGAGGCGCGCGAGAAGATCGAAGGCGCGCTGACCGCTCCGGGCGCCATCCCGGCCATTCAGGGGCAGGTGATTCTGCCGAGCGATGCGTTCTTCGACGGCTGGATTTTTGATCCTTTCGCGAATTGATGACGGTTTCGTGAGCATTTTCTAAGCATGCTGCAGAAAATCATCCCTTCGCAGGCGCAGCATGAAACCCAATTGTTGACGCTGCGGGTGCAAAGGTCGTTTTCTGGTCCTATCGAAGCAAGGGCGTTTCGATTTCCAACATATTCCGCCTCGCATCGCTGTGAGGCTCCGAACAAAGCCGTTCGACCCTGATCGCCGATCTTCCTCCTCCCTTGGAAGTGGCGCGCTCGGGTCGGGCGGCTTTTTCGTTTTCGACGCACATGACGATGCAACAGGGACCGTAACGATGAAAAAGCTTCTGGCAGCCATTGCCACCACCACCTGCCTTGTCAGCCCCGCGCTGGCGGAAATGCTCGATGTCGAGAAGGACGAGCTGAAATTCGGCTTCATCAAGCTCACCGATATGGCGCCGCTCGCGGTGGCCTATGAGAAGGGCTATTTCGAGGATGAGGGCCTCTTCGTCACGCTCGAGCCGCAGGCGAACTGGAAGGTTCTGCTCGACCGCGTGATCGACGGCGAACTGGACGGGGCGCATATGCTGGCCGGTCAGCCGCTGGCCGCGACCATCGGCTTCGGCACCAAGGCGCATGTCATCACACCCTTCTCGATGGATCTCAACGGCAACGGCATCACCGTGTCGAACGAGGTCTGGGCAGAGATGAAGAAGAACATCCCCGTCGATGACGCGGGCAAGCCCGTGCACCCGATCTCGGCCTCGGCGCTCAAGCCGGTCGTCGAGAGCTACCGCGCCGAGGGCAAGCCCTTCAACATGGGCATGGTGTTCCCGGTCTCGACCCATAATTACGAACTGCGCTACTGGCTGGCCGCGGGCGGTCTGGAGCCGGGCTACTATTCGCCCGATGACGTGTCGGGCCAGATCGGCGCCGATGTGCTCCTGTCCGTGACGCCCCCGCCGCAGATGCCCGCGACCCTCGAGGCCGGTACGATCTACGGCTATTGCGTGGGCGAGCCGTGGAACCAGCAGGCCGTGTTCAAGGGCATCGGCGTTCCGGTGATCACCGACTACGAGATCTGGAAGAACAACCCCGAGAAGGTCTTCGGCATCACCGCGGAATTCGCCGAGGAAAACCCCAACACCACGCTCGCGCTGACCAAGGCGCTGATCCGTGCCGCGATGTGGCTCGATGAGAACGACAACGCCAACCGCCCCGAGGCGGTCGAGATCCTGGCCCGCTCGGAATATGTGGGTGCGGATGCCGAGGTGATCGCGAACTCGATGACCGGCACCTTTGAGTATGAGAAGGGCGACAAGCGCGACGTTCCGGACTTCAACGTCTTCTTCCGCTACTACGCGACCTATCCCTACTACTCGGATGCGGTCTGGTATCTCAGCCAGATGCGCCGCTGGGGCCAGATCCCCGAGAGCCAGAGCGACGACTGGTATGACGAGGTCGCCAAGTCCGTCTACAAGCCGGATATCTACCTTCAGGCCGCCCAGATGCTGGTCGATGAAGGTATCGCGGACAAGGCTGATTTCCCTTGGGATACCGATGGTTACCGTGAGCCCACCTCCGACATCATCGACGGTGTCGAGTATAACGGCCGCACCCCCAACGCCTATATCGACAGCCTGCCGATCGGTCTGAAATCGGGCCAGAAAGTCGTCGGCAATAAGGTCGAAGGGTAACTCCCCTGACTTGCGGGCGGGGCTTACGGTCTCGCCCGCCATTTTCCCTCCCCATGCCTACCACCCCAACGCCTACCCGAGGACGCCAAGCCATGACCGCCATCGATCCTGACGCCCTGACTGCACAGCAGGCCCGCGAGGCCCGCCGTGAACGTCTCTTCACCCGCATCAACAAGGCCGATGGCTGGTTCAAGGTGCTCGGCCTGAGCTGGGTCACCCCGGTTCTGCGCGCCGCGGCCGGTGATAATCCCAAGGCCCAGATGAAAGAGATCTGGCAGCTTCTGGGCGTGCCGGTCGTCGCGATCATCGCCTTCCTCGCCGTCTGGGCGGTGCTCGCGCCGAAGGTGCAAACCTCGCTCGGCGCCATTCCCGGCCCCGCTCAGGTCTGGGAGCAGACCGAAGTCCTCTATGCCGATCACCTGCGCGAGCGCGACAAGGCCGCCGCCTTCTACGAGCGACAGGACGCGCGCAACGCCAAGCTGGTCGCCGACGGCAAGGAAGACCGGGTGAAATGGCGCGACTACACCGGCAAGCCGACCTATCTCGACCAGATCTGGACCTCGATCAAGACGGTGTTCTTCGGCTTCGCGCTCGGCACGATCGTCGCGGTGCCGCTGGGCATCATGGCGGGCCTGTCGAAGACCGCGAATGCCGCGATGAACCCGCTGATCCAGATCTTCAAGCCGGTCTCGCCGCTCGCGTGGCTGCCGATCGTGACGATGATCGTCTCGGCGGTCTACACGACGAGCGACGGCATGTTCTCCAAGTCCTTCCTGATCTCGGCGATCACGGTGACGCTGTGCTCGCTCTGGCCCACGATCATCAACACGGCCCTTGGCGTGGCGTCGATCGACAAGGACCTCGTGAACGTCTCGAAAGTGCTGAAGATGGGCACCTGGACCAAGATCACCAAGCTGGTGCTGCCCTCGGCGCTGCCGCTGATCTTCACCGGTCTGCGCCTGTCGCTCGGCGTGGGCTGGATGGTGCTGATCGCAGCGGAAATGCTCGCGCAGAACCCGGGTCTGGGCAAATTCGTCTGGGACGAATTCCAGAACGGCTCCTCGGACAGCCTCGCGCGGATCATGGTGGCGGTGTTCACCATCGGCATCATCGGCTTCATCCTCGACCGGCTGATGTTCGCGATCCAGTCGATGTTCACCTTCTCGAACAACCGGTGATCCTCATGAGCATCCTCGAATTCAAATCCGTCTCGAAAAGCTTTGGCGAAGGCACCGCGCGCAGCGACGTGCTCAACGGCATCGACCTGAGCGTGAAAGAGGGCGAGTTCCTCGTGCTGCTGGGCTTCTCCGGCACCGGCAAGACCACCCTCATCAACCTGATGGCGGGGCTTGAGCGGCCCTCCAAGGGCGAGGTGCTGTTCAAGGGCGCGCCGGTCACCGGCCCGGGTCCCGAGCGCGGTGTGATCTTTCAGAACTACTCGCTGATGCCGTGGCTGACGGTGGATCAGAACGTGGCCCTCGCGGTCGAAACGATCTTCCCCGGCCTGTCGAAGAAAGAGCGTCAGGCAAAGGTCGACCACTACGTGAAGATGGTGGGCCTCAGCCACGCCGCGAGCCGCCGCCCGGCGGAGCTGTCGGGGGGCATGCGCCAACGGGTCAACGTGGCGCGCGCGCTGGCGATGAACCCCGAAGTGCTGCTGCTCGACGAGCCGCTCTCGGCCCTCGATGCGCTGACGCGCGGCAACCTCGCCGACGAGATCGAGCATATCTGGGAGCAGGACAAGAAGACCTGCGTGCTGATCACCAATGACGTCGACGAGGCGATCGTTCTGGCCGACCGTATCATCGCGCTGAACCCCGATGGCACGCTGGGCGAGGAGTTCAAGGTCACCATCCCGCGTCCGCGCGATCGCGGTGCGATGAACCACGATGAAGGGTTCAAGCGTCTGCGCGCCGCCGTCACGAACTACCTGATGGATGTCGGCATGCAGGCCAAGGCCGAAGGCACGCGCAAGCTGCCCGATGTTACGCCGCTGCACGCGCTGCCCAAAGCTGTGTCCGACGCCGCGCGCTCGGCGCTCGAGGACAAGTATCTGGAGTATTCGCAGTTACATAAGATCTACCCGACCCCGAAGGGGCCGCTGACCGTCGTCGAGGATTTCAACCTCACCCTAAAGAAGGGCGAATTCGTCTCGCTGATCGGCCATTCGGGCTGCGGGAAATCGACCGTGCTGACGATGACCGCGGGGCTCAACGATGTGTCGAAGGGCGGCATCAAGCTCGACGGGTTTGAGGTGAAGGGCGCCGATCCCGAACGCGCCGTGGTCTTTCAGGCGCCCTCTCTGTTCCCGTGGCTGTCGGCGCGCGAAAACGTCGCCGTGGGCGTGGACAAGGTCTATCCCAAGGCATCCCGCGCCGAGCGTCAGGACGTGATCGACTATTACCTCGAGCGCGTGGGTCTGGGCGATGCGATGGACAAGCCCGCCTCGGACATGTCGAACGGCATGCGCCAGCGCGTGGGTATCGCACGCGCCTTCGCGCTTTCGCCGAAACTCCTGCTGCTCGACGAGCCCTTCGGGATGCTCGACAGCCTCACCCGCTGGGAGCTGCAGGAAGTGCTGATGGAGGTGTGGAGCCGCACCAAGGTCACCGCCGTCTGCGTCACCCATGATGTGGACGAGGCGATCCTGCTGGCCGACCGCGTGGTGATGATGACCAACGGTCCGCGCGCCACGATCGGCAAGGTGATGGAAGTCGATCTGCCGCGTCCGCGCACCCGCAAGGCGCTGCTCGAACACCCCGACTACTACCTCTATCGCGAGCAGGTTCTGAATTTCCTCGAAGAATATGAACAGGGCCACACGCCCAAGAAATCGGAGGCCGCGTGATGGACGCTGCAACTGCAACCGCAACCCCCGCACGCGCCTTCATCGGCGTCAGCGAAGTCTGGGTGCCCGAAGGCGACCGTCTGGTCCATGCCGCGGGCGATTACGGCGCGCACACGGCGTTCGAGGAAGCCTCGGTCCGCACCAGTTTCGGTAAGGGCGAGGGCCTGCCGGGCAAAGCCTGGGCCGAAGGGCGCCCGGTCGTCCTGAAGGGCTTCGATGGCTCCTATTTCCAGCGCACCGAGGCCGCGAAAGAGGCGGGGCTGACCTCGGCCGTGGCGCTGCCGGTTTTCGATGGCGAGACGCTCAAGGCCGTTCTGGTCGTGCTGTGTGGCGATGACGAGACCACCACCGGTGCGATCGAGGTCTGGGCCGAGCGCGACGGGCTCCTGATGCTCGACGACGGCTATTATGGCGCGGCCAAGCATTTCGAATGGGTCTCGAAGCATACGCATTTCCCGAAAGGGCAGGGCCTGCCGGGCGGTGTCTGGGCCGCGCAGACCCCGATGCTGATGCGCGATCTGGGCTCGGGCTATCGTTTCATCCGCTCGGAAAGCGCGGGCGCGGCCGGGCTGACCACGGGCCTCGGCCTGCCGATCCCGGTGCCGGGCGATCAGAACTATGTGGCGACGCTTCTGTCGGCCCGCGGCACACCGATCGCACGCCGCTTCGAAATTTGGGATGCCCGCGAGGCCCGCGTGGGGCGCGATGGCGGCGCGGTTCTGGTGGATGGCCTGTGCGAGCGCGAAGGCGCGCTTTGGAACGAGGAGAACCCCAAGCGGGCGCAGGACTGGCAGGGCCCGATCGGCAAGGTGCTGGGCACAGGCCTGCCGCTGGTGATCGGCGGGGCGCAGATCGCGGCCGGCTACAGCTCGATGGTCGCGCTGCCGATCCATCGCGATGGCGAGATCGCGCATATCGTTGCCTGGTATCTTTGAGGAGTGACCAAGATGCAGAAACTGGTCGTTATCGGTGCTGGCATGGCTTCGGGTCGGATGCTCGAGCATCTGTTCGAAGCCGCGCCCGGCGCATGGGATGTCACCCTTTTCAACGCGGAGCCGCGGGGCAATTACAACCGCATCATGCTCAGCCCGGTGCTGTCGGGCGAGAAGAGCTACGCGGAAATCGTCACCCATGACGAGGCTTGGTATGACACCCATGGCGTGACCTGCCGCTTCGGCGAGAAGGTCGTGGGGATCGACCGCGACCGCAAGGTCGTCATCGGCGAGCAGGGTGAGGTCGCTTACGACAAGCTGGTCATCGCCACCGGCTCGAACCCGTTCATCATCCCGCTGCCGGGCCATGATCTGGACGGCGTGATCGCCTATCGTGATCTGGATGACACCAACCGGATGATCGAGGCGGCGCGCCCCGGCGCGCGCGCCGTGGTGATCGGCGGCGGTTTGCTTGGGCTCGAGGCCGCGGCGGGTCTGCGCCTGCGCGGCATGGACGTGACCGTGGTCCATATCATGGGCCACCTGATGGAGCGTCAGCTCGACGAGGCGGCGGGCTACCTCCTGCGCCGTGCGCTGACCGATCGCGGGATCGAAGTCTGCTGTTCGGCGAATTCCAAGGAGATTTTGGGTGAAGATGGCAAGCTGCGGGCGCTGAAGCTGGATGACGGCACCGAGCTGCCCTGCGACCTGCTGGTCATGGCCGTGGGCATCCGTCCCTCGGTCGCGCTCGCGAAAGAGGCAGGCCTCGAAACCGGGCGCGGTATCCAGGTCGATGCGCAGATGCACACGTCCGACCCGGATATCCTGTCGCTTGGCGAATGCGTGGAGTTCGACGGCCAGATCTTCGGTCTTGTCGCGCCCCTCTACGATCAGGCGAAGGTCGCGGCGCAGACCCTGACCGGGGAGGCCAGCGAATACATCCCCCGCGAGGTCTCGACCAAGCTGAAGGTCACCGGCTGCGACCTGTTCTCGGCGGGCGATTTCGCCGAAGGGGAAGGCCGCGAGGATATCGTCTTCCGCGATCCTGCGCGCGGCGTCTACAAGCGTCTCGTGCTGGAGGGCGACCGCGTCATTGGCGCGGTGATGTATGGCGATGTGGCCGACGGCAACTGGTTCTACGGGCTGATCAAGGATGGCACCGACATCTCGGAGATGCGCGAGACGCTAATCTTCGGCCCGGCTTTCCAAGGGGGCGCCTCGGTGGACCCTATGGCGGCCGTTGCAGCCTTACCGGCTGACGCAGAAATCTGCGGCTGCAACGGCGTATGCAAGGGTCAGATCGTGGCCGCGATCGAGGCGGGCGCGACTTCGCTCGAAGCGATCAAGGCCACCACCAAAGCCAGCGCGTCGTGCGGCACCTGTTCGGGGCTGGTCGAGCAAGTTCTGGCGGTCACGTTGGGCGATGATTTCGTCCTGCCCACGGCGAAACCGATCTGCGCCTGCACCGATCACCCGCATGAGGATGTGCGCCGCCTGATCAAGGCGAAAGAGCTGAAATCGCAACCGGCGGTGATGCAGGAGCTGGGCTGGAAGACGTCCAATGGCTGTCATGTCTGCCGCCCGGCGCTGAACTACTACCTGCTGGCCGATTGGCCGCTGGAATATACCGACGATCCGCAAAGCCGCTTCGTGAACGAGCGCAACCACGCCAATATCCAGAAGGACGGCACCTATAGCGTGATGCCGCGCATGTGGGGCGGGATGACCACCCCTGAGGAGCTTCTGGCGATTGCCGAGGCTGCGAAGAAATACGACGCGACGGTGAAGGTCACGGGCGGTCAGCGCATAGACCTTCTGGGCATCAAGAAAGAGGATCTGCCGCATATCTGGGCGGATCTGAATGCGGCCGGGATGGTCTCGGGCCATGCCTACACGAAGGGTCTGCGCACGGTGAAGACCTGTGTCGGCACCGATTGGTGTCGCTTTGGCACGCAGGACTCGACCGGGCTCGGGATCAAGCTGGAGAAGCGGCTCTGGGGCTCGTGGACGCCGCATAAGTTCAAGATGGCGGTGACGGGTTGCCCGCGCAATTGCGCTGAGGCCACCTGCAAGGATCTGGGCGTCGTCTGCGTCGACTCGGGCTTCGAGATCAGTGTCGGCGGCGCGGCCGGGATGGAGCTGAAAGAGACCGAGCCGCTGGCCAAGGTCGCGACTGAACAGGAGGTGATCGATATCTCGGTGGCCTTCCTGCAGCTCTATCGAGAGAGCGCGAATTACCTCGACCGGCCCTATAAATGGATCGCCAAGACCGGCGGGTTGGAGTGGATCATCGCGCAGGTTGTGGACGATCTCGACAATCGCGCGGCGCTGATCGAGCGCTTCGATATCTCGCAATCCGTCTACCAGAAAGACCCCTGGGCCGAACGCGCGACCCCTCAATATGAGCGCGCCTGGAGCCCGCTCGCCGATCTCACGAAGGAGGCTGCGGAATGAGCTGGATCGATATCGGAGCCCTCGAAGACATTCCGGTGCAGGGCGCGCGGGTCATCAAGACCAAAATGGGCTGCGTCGCGGTGTTCCGCACCGCCGATGATGCCGTCTTCGCCCTCTCGGATCGTTGCCCGCACAAGGGCGGCCCGCTCTCGGAGGGGATCGTGCATGGCCACAAGGTGACCTGCCCGCTGCATAACTGGGTGTTCAGCCTCGAGACGGGTGAAGCGCAGGGCGCGGACGAGGGGCAGGTGCCGACCTATGATCTGCGCGTCGAAGCGGGGCGTTTGCTGATCGACGCAAGCAAGCTTGCCGCGCAAAGCGCCGCCTGACCGGAGTGGAACGATGACGCGCGCTGCTCCGACAATTTGCACCACTTGCCCCTATTGCGGCGTCGGCTGTGGCGTTCTCGCTTCGCCCGACGGCGCGGGCGGGATGGAGATCCGGGGCGACAAGGCCCATCCCGCCAATGCCGGCAAGCTGTGCTCGAAAGGCTCGGCTCTGGGCGAGACGGTCGATCTGGAGGGGCGGCTGCTGGCTCCGGTCGTGAAAGGGCAGGAGACGGAGTGGGACGCGGCGCTCGATCTGGTGGCAGAGAAGTTCCGCACGAGCATCGCCGAACACGGTCCGGACAGCGTGGCTTTCTACGTCTCGGGTCAGCTTCTGACCGAGGATTACTATGTCGCCAACAAGCTGATGAAGGGCTTCATCGGTTCGGGCAATATCGACACGAATTCGCGGCTCTGCATGGCCTCGTCGGTGGCGGGGCACAAGCGCGCCTTCGGCACCGACACCGTGCCCGGCCAATATGAAGATTTCGACGAGGCCGACGTCATCGTGCTCGTGGGCTCGAACCTCGCTTGGTGCCATCCGGTGCTGTATCAACGTATCGCGGCTGCAAAGAAGGCGCGGCCCGAAATGCGCGTCGTGGTCGTCGATCCGCGCCGCACCGCAACCTGCGATATCGCCGATCTGCATCTGGCCGTGGCGCCGGGGGCGGATGCGGCACTGTTCAACGCGCTGCTGGCCGAGATCGCCGCGCGGGGCGCGGTCGATCGGGCTTATGTCGCGGCCCATGTCAGCGGGTTTGAGGATGCGCTCGTGGCGGCGCAGGCGTCTGATCCGTCCGCGACCGGTCTCAGCGCCGCCGATCTGGCCGAGTTCACGCGGCTCTGGATCGGCTCCGAGCGCGTCGTCACGATCTATTCCCAGGGCGTGAACCAATCCAGCTCCGGCACCGACAAGGTCAACGCGATCATCAACTGCCACCTCGCCATGGGCCGCATCGGCAAGCCCGGCGCGGGGCCGTTCTCGGTCACGGGTCAGCCCAATGCGATGGGCGGGCGCGAGGTGGGCGGTCTGGCGAATATGCTTGCCTGTCACCTCGATATCGAAAACGCAGATCATCGCGACGCGGTGCAGGGCTTCTGGGTAAGCCCGGCGATGGCGCCGGGTCCGGGCCTGAAAGCGGTCGACATGTTCCGCGCGGTCGAGGAGGGCCGGATCAAGGCGCTCTGGATTATCTGCACCAACCCCGCCGTCTCGATGCCCGAGGCCGACCGCGTGCGCGACGCCATCGCGGGCTGCGATTTCGTGGTGGTCTCGGATATCACCGCCGACACCGATACCGCGAAGCTGGCCGATGTGATCCTGCCCGCCACCGGCTGGGGTGAGAAAGACGGCACCGTCACCAATTCCGAGCGCTGCATCTCGCGTCAGCGTCCTGTGCTGCCCGCGCCGGGTCAGGCGCGCCACGATTGGAAGATCATCTGCGATATTGCTGCGAAAATGGGATGGGCAGAGGAGTTCGCCTATGACGGCCCGGCGGCGATCTTTCGCGAGTATGCGGCGCTGTCGGAGGTTGCGGGACGGCTGGGACGGGATTTCGACATCTCCGATTACAAGACGATCTCGGACGCCGAGTATGAGGCGCTCGCGCCATTCAGATGGCCGCAAGGGCCTATGAAAAAAGGCGGCCGGTTCTTCGCCGATGGCGGGTTCTTCACGCCCGACCGCAAGGGGCGGATGCTGCCGATCACGCCCCGCGCGCCGAAAACCGCGCTGAGCCCGCAGACGCCTTTCCGTTTCAACACGGGCCGCGTGCGCGATCACTGGCACACGATGACGCGTACCGCGAAATCGCCGCGCCTGAGCCTGCACATGGCCGAGCCCTATCTGGAAATTCACCCTGCGGATGCCCTGAGGCTGGGGCTGCGCGCGGCGGGGTTGGCCGAGGTGTCGAATGCCAATGGTCGCGCCGTCCTGAGGGTTCTAGAAAGCTCGCGGATGCAGCCCGGCTCGGTCTTCGCGCCGATGCATTGGACGGGTCAAGCCGCCTCGGATGGCCGGATCGACGCGCTGGTCGCTGCGCATGTCGATCCCGTCTCGGGCCAACCGGAAAGCAAGGGCTGCGCGGTCCAGATCGCCCCCTATCAAGCCGCATGGTTCGGCTTTGCGGTGAGCGTGAATGACATCACGCCGCGCGCCGGTTACTGGGCGAAGGCGCGCAGCAAGAGCGGCTGGCGGATCGAGCTGGCCGGGCGTGAGGCGCCTGCGGATTGGGAGGCTTTCGCGCGCGACCTCTTCGCTCTACCCGAGGCCGAGGCGGTCACGATGATCGACGCGGGCAGGGGGCTCGCGCGGATCGCACTGATGGTCGAAGGCCGCGTCTCGGCGGTTCTCTTTGCGGCCCCCGAGCCGGTCGCGGTGTCACGCGGCCATGTCGCGGCGCTGCTGGGCGCGAGCGATCAACCGAGCCTTCTGGCCGGGCGCGCCGGTGCCGATCAGCCCGATCCGGGCGCGATCGTCTGCGCCTGTTTCGATGTCGGTGTGAACACGATCCTCGCCGCGATTGCCGATCAGGGGCTGGCCTCGGTCGAGGCGATCGGCACGGCCCTGCAAGCGGGCACGAATTGCGGCTCCTGCCGACCGGAACTCGCGGCGCTGCTGGCGAGCGCCCAACCCCGCGAGGCCGCCGAATGAGTCTCGCCCCCTATATCCACGCGATGGGCCGCGGTCCGGGCCGGGCACGGTCGCTGACGCGCGACGAGGCCCGCGACGCGATGGGCCAGATCTTGCGCGGCGAGGCGGCCCCCGAAGCCGTCGGCGCGCTTTTGATGCTGATGCGCTATCGCGGTGAAAGCGCCGCCGAGATCGCCGGTTTCGCCGAAGCGATCCGTGAGACCCTGCCGGATTGGACCGGCCCCGCGCCCGCGCTCGACTGGCCGAGCTATGCGGCGGGGCGTTCGCGGGGCTTGCCGTGGTTTCTGCTGTCCGCGCGGCTGGTCGCGATGGCGGGGGAGCCGGTTCTGCTCCACGGCTGGAACTCTCATCAATCGCCCGTGGCCTCGGTGCGCGATGCGCTCGCAGGTGCCGGGATCGCAGTGGCGCAGGACATGCAGGACGCCGCCGCGCTACTGGAACGCGACAAGATCGCCTATCTGCCGCTCGAGAATTTCGCTCCGCGCGCGCTCGATCTGCTGCGTCTGCGCGAAGTTCTGGGGCTGCGCTCGGCGATCAATACCGTGCTGCGCGTTCTCAATCCGGGCGGCGCGGGGGGCTCGGTGCAAGGCGTGTTCCATCCGCCTTACCGCGAGCTGCAATCCGATGCCTGCGCGCTGCTTGGGCTGGAGGCGATGACGGTAATCAAGGGTGGTGGCGGCGAGTTCGAGCGCCATCCGGGTAAGGACATCGCACTCTTTGGGCTGCGGTCGGGGCAAGCCTGGACGGCGCAAGCGCCCGAGCGCCTCGACGTGACCCGCCGCCTCGCCGATGCGGCCCCCGATCCCGCCGATCTGGGCCGCCTCTGGTCGGGCGAGATCGACGATCCCTTTGCGACCGAAATCGTTCTCGGCACGGCAGAGCTGGCGCTCGACACCGCCGGAATCGCACAGCCCGGCGCGCGCGCCGCCGATCTCTGGGTACGCCGACACAGAGCGCGCGCCGCTTGAAAGGAAGATGATCATGAAGCTCTCCGCTGCATCCCCCTTTTCTCCGAGCGACGCCGCGCTTCGCGCCCGCAAGCCGGGGATTCTGGCCTTCGTGAGCGAGGTTTTCCACGACTGGCGACTGGCTCTGGCAGGCGTCTCGCCCAAGGCGGCGGCCCCGACCCGTCCCGCCCCCGGTCGCGCGAAACCGGGCGCGATCGCACTCGTCGGCGCGGGCCCCGGTGCGCGGGATCTGCTGACGCTTCGGGCGGCTCAGCGTTTGATCCAAGCCGATATCGTCTTCTACGATCGCCTCGTCGATCCGGAGGTTCTAGAGCTGGCGCGCAGGGATGCCGAGCTCGTCTATGTCGGAAAGGCCGTCGGCGCTTGCGCCTGGCCGCAGGAACGGATCGACGCGGTAATCGTGGTGGCGGCGCTGCAGGGAAAACGGGTCGTGCGGCTGAAAAGCGGCGATCCGTGCATGTTTGGACGCGCTACCGAAGAACTCGCCGCCGCGCGCGCGAACGGTATCCCGGTCGAGATCGTGCCCGGGGTCACCGCGGCTTCCGCGGCAGGGGCGGCCCTCGGCAGGTCGCTGACGGAACGCGGCGCCACCGACCGCGTGGTCTTCGCTACCGGCATGTGTCGCGCGGGCGACGACACGCCCGATTGGGGGGCATCCACACGCCCGGGCACGACGCTCGCGCTTTATATGGGCGTGCGGCAGGCGCCCGTGATCGAGGCGAACCTTATCGCGGCGGGTGTCCCGGCTGTCTCCGAGGTCGAGATCGTCTCGGACATTTCGACCGACCGTCAGAGGATCGCGACCTGCCAGCTTGGCGCGCTCGCCGCGACGATCCGGGCGGAAGCGATCGGCAACCCGGCGATCATCCTGATCCGTCACGACAAGCGTGTCGCGCGCCTTGGCGGCACGGCGGAGCTGCAATCTCGGGACGTGGGGAAAGCCGGAAAAGCGACGCTGCTCGCCGATTTCTGACGCCGAAGCTGTCACAACCCAAAGCGCAAACGGAAGGTCGGAGCCGCCGAGTTTCACCGGCGAGCCCCTGCATTTCGCCCCTTCGCGAATGAAGTTCTTCGAGGCACATCGGGACCTCAATGCCCCATCATCATCTCGCCCTTCGCCATCGCCAGATGGTGCGGCTGATGGTGCGCGCCCACGGTCAGGATGCCGATGAAACCGAGCGCGCGGATCTTCTGCGCATCTGCCCCGGTCACGGTGAGGACGCTGCCGCCGGAGATTTCCTCGGCGCTCATCTTCCAGCCCTCGACCCCGTTCATCGTCGCGACATGGGCGGGCACCATCGCACGAATGGACGCGGTAACCTCAGGGTCGTCGGAAGTCGCCTCGAAGCGCGCGCCACCTTCGATGTCGTCCTCTTTGACCTTGGCGCGCAGGGTGACATTGTTCATGTCGATCAGATGCTGGCGCAGACCCTCGATATTGACGCGGTTCCAATCCGTATCGGGATCGGCGAGCAGATGCGCCACGATCTCCTGAATGGCCGCGAAGGCGCTTTGGCCCGGCTCGGTGATCGCGCCCGTGTCCTCGGATTGCATTCCGGGCATCTGCGCGGTCGAGGTCATTGGCATCTGCCCGTCGGCATGGGCGTCGTCGGACATCATGTGGTCGTCATGTGCGGGCATGTCCTCGTTGTCGCCCATATGCTCATGGTCGCCCATGTCCGCGTCGTCCATCATCATGTGATCGCCCGACATCATGTCATGCGCGCTCCCATCCGCGCTGCCATCTCCGTGCGCGTAGCTGACGGTGGGCAACGCCAAGAGGGCGAGAATGCTAAGAAAACGTGTCATGAGTCCTCCGGAGTTTTGCGTAACTCTGTCATCTTTGCGCGCCGATGTCACAGCTTCAGCCTCCGCAAGCGCAAGGCGTTCCCGATCACCGACACCGACGAGAAGCTCATCGCGAGCGCCGCGATCACTGGCGAGAGCAGCACGCCGAAGACGGGGTAGAGCACACCCGCTGCGATCGGCACGCCCGCGGTGTTATAGGCGAAAGCGAAGAACAGGTTCTGGCGAATGTTGCGCATCACGCCCTCGGCGAGGCGACGCGCGCGGACGATGCCGGTCAGGTCGCCCTTGACCAGCGTGAGCCCGGCGCTTTCGACTGCGACATCCGCACCGGTGCCCATGGCGATGCCGACATCGGCAGCGGCGAGCGCAGGCGCGTCGTTCACCCCATCGCCCGCCATCGCGATGGAGGCGCCGTCCTTGCGCAGTTCCTCGACCAGCGCGGCCTTGTCCTCGGGCGAGACCTCGGCATGAACCTCGTCGATGCCCAGCTCGCGCGCGACGGCCCGCGCGGTGCCCTCGCTGTCGCCGGTGGCCATGACGATCCGCAGGCCTTCCTCGTGGAGCGCGCGAATGGCGTCCGCCGTGGTCTCCTTGATCCGGTCGGCCACCGCGATCACCCCGATCACCTTGCCGTCGCGGGCTAGGTACATCGCGGTTTTGCCGTCCGATTGCAGACGCTCGACCGTCTCGGACTGAGTGGAGGTATCCGCGCCGATCTGCTCCATCAGGGCGGCGTTGCCGAGCGCGATCTGCGCACCGTCGACGCGCCCCGTGACGCCCTTGCCGGTCACGGCCTCGAAGTCTTTGGCCTCGAGTTTGGGCGCATCTTCCGCCCCTTGCACGATGGCCTCGGCCAGCGGGTGTTCCGATCCGCGCTCCAATGCGGCGGCGAGGGATTTGACCTCGTCCTCGGAGGCCCCGTCCGCGATCACATCGGTCAGCGCGGGCTTGCCCTCGGTCAGGGTGCCGGTCTTGTCGACGATCAGCGTGTCGACCTTGGCGAAGCGTTCCAGCGCCTCGGCGTCGCGGATCAGCACGCCTGCGCTGGCACCGCGCCCGGTGCCGACCATCACCGACATCGGCGTGGCGAGACCCAGCGCGCAGGGGCAGGCGATGATCAGGACGGAGACGGCGGCCACGGTCGCATAGCCCAGTGCGGGCGAGGGGCCAAAGGCGAGCCATGCGATGAAGGCGAGGATCGAACAGGCCACCACGGCGGGCACGAAGTAAAGCGCGACGCGATCGGCCAGCCCTTGGATCGGCGCGCGCGAGCGTTGCGCCTTGCCGACCATCTCGACGATGCGCGAAAGCGTGGTTTCCGAACCCACGGCCTGCGCTTCCATCACGAAGCTGCCCTGCTTGTTCAGCGTGCCGCCGGTGACCGCGTCGCCCCGGGTTTTCTCCACCGGGACCGGCTCGCCGGTGATCATGCTCTCGTCGATGGCAGAGGAACCTTCCGTGACCACGCCGTCCACCGGCACGGTCTCGCCCGGGCGCACGCGCAGCTTATCGCACGTCTGCACCTGATCGAGCGGCACGTCTTCCTCGCCGTTTTCGCCCACGCGGCGCGCGGTTTTCGGCGCGAGGTCCATCAGCGCGCGGATCGCATCGCCGGTCTTCTCGCGTGCCGTAAGCTCCATGATCTGCCCGACCAGCACCAGCACGAGGATCACCGCCGAGGCCTCGAAATAGACCGGCGGCAGGCCGTGCTCATTGAGCATTTCGGCGGGAAAGATACCCGGCACCAGAAGCCCCGCGAGCGAGAACAGATAGGCCGCGAGCGTGCCCAGTGCGATCAGCGTCCACATGTTGGGCGAAACATTCACCACCGATTTCCAGCCGCGCACGAAGAAGGGCCGTGCGAACCACAGCACCGGCGTCGCCAGCGCGAATTGCAGCCAGAGGAAGGCTTTCGGCCCGATCCACTCGGCGAAGGGCAGCCCGATATGCGCGCCCATTTCCAGCACGAAGACCGCAGCCGCCAGTGGCCCCATGATCCAGAGCCTGCGCCGGAAATCCACGAGTTCGGGGTTCGGGCCGCTATCGGCACTGGGGCTCATTGGCTCCAGCGCCATGCCGCATTTCGGGCAGTCGCCGGGCTTGTCCTCGACGATCTCGGGATGCATCGGGCAGGTATATTGCGTGCCCTCGGGCATCGCCTTGGCGGAAGGACGTGCGCCCAGATAATCCTCGGGCCGGGCCTCGAACTTGTGCTGACAGCCTTCGGAGCAGAAATAGAACCGCTCGCCGTCGAGCTTGGCCATATATTTCGCGGTCGCGCGTTCGACCGACATCCCGCAGACCGGATCGGTGGCCTTGATGTAGTCATTCGGCTTGGCCACGAACTTGTCGTGACAGCCTTGCGAACAGAAGTGGTAGAGATGGCCGTCATGCTCGGCACTGGGCTTGTCGGCATTCGGGTCGACCGTCATTCCGCAGACTGGGTCACGCGTGATCGCGTCCGTCGTTTCCTGCGTGTCGTGGGTCTCGTGGTGGGCGTGCTGCGATGTCATCCGTTCATCCTTTCGGCAACTTCGCCCGATCAGATAGGGCTTCCAGCTGCTGGAGGGTCAAGAGTATAACCGATCTTTTTCCCAAACCCGGTCCCGCGTCCCTATGTTCCGGCGGCCCTCACGTGAGCGTGACTTTTGCTTCCAGTCACTGGAAGGTTTATATTAGGCACAGGAGGCCTATGCAGATGAATATCGGAACCGCCGCGACGCAGACCGGGCTGCCGGTCAAGACGATCCGCTATTACGAGGAGATCGGCCTCGTCACGCCCGACCGGCGCGCGAATGGCTATCGCGATTTCTCCGAGGCTTGCGTGGAGCAGTTGCGGCTTCTGGCGCAGGCGCGCCATCTGGGGTTCTCGCTTGAGGAATGTCGCCGCCTGCTCAGCTTGAGCGCAGATGAGGGGCGGGCCAGCCGGGATGTGCGTGCGCTGGCGCAGCAAAACCTCGAAGCGGTGCGCGAGAAGATCGCCTCTCTCAGTGCATTGGAGGCGCAACTCCAACGTCTGATCGCGCAATGTCATGGCGACGATGCCCCCGATTGTGCGATCCTCGATGACCTGATGGGGCAGCGCGGGAATTGACAGCCGCGCCAGAGCCCACCAGATAGAGGGCAGGGAGAACCGGGAGAGCCATGCGCAAAGCGCTGCATATCGTCATCATCGGGCTGGTCTGTTTGATCGGTCTTTCGCAGTTGGGCGCACCTGCCGCTGCGATGACCCATGCGCGTGCGATGGATGCGATGGAGACCGTCGCCGTGAGCGACTGTTCGGCCTGTCCCGACAGCCATCACGATGCGGGGCCGATGCAGGACAAGACCTGCCCCCATGCGCAGATGATGGTCTCGGCCACGCTGGACTTTGCGCCGGAATTCTCGCTGAGCCGGGCGGACCTGTCCGTGACGCTCCTGCCTGCGGAGACGCCCGCGCCATTGGCGCATGAGCCGCAGCTCGACCTTCCGCCACCGCGTATCTGATCGATCACACCGTCACTGGCCCCTGAGGGGGCTCGTCTGTCGCGTCCCGAGCCCGGGCGCATGATCGAACAGGATACTCCATGAAACGCTATATTCTCTCTGCCGCCGTCGTCGCGGCCCTCGCTGCGGGCGGTTGGCTCGTGATGCAACCCGACACCGCGACCGAGGCCGAGGCGGCCACGCCTGCCAAAGGCGATCCGCTCGTCTCGATCACCTTGCCGACCTCCCTGACCGAACAGGCCCAGATGGGCAAACGCGCTTTCGACGCGACCTGTGCGGCCTGTCACGGCGCGAATGCCACCGGCAAGATGGGCTTTGGTCCGCCGCTTGTTCACAAGATTTACGAACCGTCCCATCACGGCGACATGGCCTTTCAGGCCGCCGTTCAGGCGGGCGTGCGCGCGCATCACTGGAAGTTCGGCAACATGCCCCCGCAGGAGGGTCTGACCCGTGGCGATGTCGCCAATATCGTCACTTACGTGCGCGAATTGCAGCGCGCGAACGGGATCGAGTGAGATGCAGAATTTCCAACTGACCCGCCGCGCGGTCCTTGCCGGAATGGGGGCCACGGCGCTGACGGCGCGCATGGGTAACGCGGCAACCGCCCCGACGCCGTTGACCGCGCAGCGCGCGATGGCCCAGATTGCCCCCGAGGGCTATCCGCAGACCGAGGTCTGGTCCTATGACGGCACGCTGCCGGGGCCGCAGCTACGGGTGCCGCAGGGCGCGAGCCTGCAACGGCGCTTCGTCAACAAGCTCGACGTGCCAAGCTCGGTGCATTGGCACGGCATCCGCATCGACAACGCGATGGATGGCGTGGCGGGGCTGACGCAGGATGCCGTGCCGCCCGGCCAGACCTTTGATTATGAATTCGTTGTGCCGGATGCGGGCACCTATTGGTATCACGCGCATACGAACTCGATGGAGCAGGTCGCGCGCGGCCTCTCGGGTGCGCTGATCATCGAGGAGCCCGACGCGCCGGATGTCGATCGCGACGAGGTGCTGCTGCTCGACGATTGGCTGCTCGATCCCGACACCGCGCAGTTGGAGCCGGATTTCACCCATCCGATGGATCTCAGCCACGGTGGGCGTTTCGGCAATCTGGTGGGGACCAACGGGCATTACGCCCTGACCGTGACGGCGAAACGCCACGAGCGCTTGCGCCTGCGCCTGATCAACGCGGCCAATGCGCGGATCTTCGTGCTGCGGCTGACCGGGCTCTCGGGCTGGCAGGTGGCGCTGGACGGGATGCCGCTGCCCGCGCCGGAACCCATTCCCGAGGAACTGGTCCTCGCGCCCGCGCAGCGCGTCGATCTGATCGTCGATGTAACCGGCGATGGGGCTCAAGCAGCGATCGAACGGTTGGGCAATGACGAGCAGTGGCACAGCCAGATCGCGTTCGAGATTTCCGGGGAGGCAAGCCGCACGCGGCGCGACGCGCCTGCGCCTTTGCCGCCCAATCCGAACATGGCCCCGACCGATCTGACGCAGGCCCGCCTGCTGGAGATGAAGATCGAAGGCGGCGCGATGGGGCGGATGTCGCGCAACCAGATGCAGGGGCTGATGCAGAGCGGCAATTTCTGGACGCTCGCCGGTAAGGCCGGGCCGGGGGATACGCCGTTTGCGCGTCTGTCCAAGGGCGAGCCGGTGCGGCTGCGCTTCGTCAACGACACGGCCTTCCCGCATGCGATGCACCTGCACGGGATGCATTTCCGCGAGGTGCTCGAGGATGGAAGCCTCGGTCCGATGCGCGACACGGTGCTGACCTTCGCCGGACGCAGCCACGAGATCGCGTTCACCGCCGACAACCCCGGCAAATGGCTTTTGCATTGCCACATGCTCGCCCATGCGGCGGCGGGCATGTCGTCCTGGATCGACGTGACCTGAGATGACGTTGAAAGGAGTGACTGTGAAACAACCCCTGATGACGACCCTTTTCCTGCTCGGCTGGGCGCCGATGGCGCTCGCGCATGGCGGGGTGGAGGACCCGCAGGTTCTCGCTCGGATGGAAGGCATGAAGCGGCTCGGGACCGAGATGAAGCTTCTCAGCACGATGGCGAAAGGGGAGAGAGACTTCGAAGCCGAGAAGGTCCGGCGCGCGATCACCCGGATCGAAGAGGAAGCGGGACAGATTCCGGTGCTTTTCGAGCCCGAGGCGCAGGACCCGAAATCCGAGGCCCATCCGTCGATCTGGGACGAATTCCATGACTTCCGCGGTCAGGCGCAGGCGTTGGAGGAAGCGGCCAATTCGCTCTCGGAGCCGATCGAGTCCCGTCAGGCGCTTGGACCTGCTCTCGTCAAGCTCGGGGTGACCTGCAAGGAGTGCCACGACGAGTATCGGGAGTAAGCGGCGATGCGAATTGAAGCCGTAGGTCTGGCTGTCGTGATCGCGCTCGGGGCAGGGGGCGCGCAAGCCGCCAGTCTGCTCGACGGGCGCGACATCACGGCGGGCAAGGAACTCTATACGCAGAACTGCGCGAGCTGCCACGGTGCCAATCTCGAAGGTCAGCCGGACTGGCGCGAGGCGGGACCCGATGGCGTCCTGCCCGCCCCGCCGCACGACGAAACCGGCCACACATGGCACCACGAGACCGCGTTGCTGTTCGATTACGTCAAACAGGGCGGGGCGGATGCGCTGGCCGCGCGCGGGGTCGCCGATTTCCCAAGCGGGATGCCGGGTTTCGGCGGAACGCTCGATGACGCGCAGATCCTCGATATACTGGGCTTCATCCGATCGACATGGCCGGAACGGATGCAAGCGGTGCAAGCGGCGCGCGACGCGCAATAAGCCACCGGCGCGGCTCCGTTGCTCCGTGCCGCAAATGTGCCTCGGAGCGTGCCGCGTTTGTGCCTTCGGGAAGTGAAAAAAGAAAGCCCGGAGCGAACTCTGGGCTTTTCTCTCTGAAGTCAGTCTCTTGCGAGAGATTTGGCCCCGGCGGCAGGGAACGGGGCTGTCTTGGATTCAGTCTTAAGAAGTTGAAGTCGTTAAGGGTTTTCTGCGTAGTCCCGTGGTTTTTGCCACAGTTGGATGTCCTAAGGATGGGTGTTCGATTTCGGCGCGGCAAGGTATTTTCGGTAGTCCGATCACGCTATCGAGCCGAAAAATCGCTCGGCTTGACAGAAGGGTTGGCTTGGCTGCGTTCACCAAGTGTTCTTAGCTCATCTCGAGATTAGCTCCGGCCAGCCAGAAGGTGCCAGCCGAATTGGAGTCGAAACACCAATACTTCGAGGTATTGGTCGCCTGAGCTTGGCACGCAGAGTGTCAGTGCCGACTAACCGGAGCGTAAAAAGGCAGCGAGGTTCCCATAGCTGCGTCCGAATATTGACGACACAGCCACCCCGTCCGACACGTTCATTGGTTCGTAATGTCGCCCTTGAGAGAGTAGCCGATCATCAGCACGTCCTTGCGGGTCATCTCGTCGATCTCATGCGCGGCGAGGACCGACATGATGTCGTCGATTGCGGCCATGTATTCGCCGGTGCTGATATTCATGCCCCGATGCGCCGCCACCATGTCGCGCCCGGTATATTGCTCGGGGCCGCCACTGCCTGCGCCGAAGAAAGCGCAGAGTTGGGCCTTGGCGTCTTTCAGGTCGTCCGGTCTTTCGCGGTATGGCAGGAAACGGGCGCTGATTGCGGGGTTTACCATATGCGCCTCGAGGACATCGTCGACGAGCGCCTTGATCCCGGGCTTTCCGCCCAGCCGGTCGTAGAGGGTCTGTTCCATCGTTCTTGCTCCTTGTTCGCTATCCGAACTGTTTGCAGCTTGGACCCCGGGCGCTGGCTTGCGCCCGGGATGAGGGCTCATTGCGCGGCCTGCTGCACACGCTGCGGCTGGATGTTGTGGTTGACCCGGAAGAGGTTCGTGGGGTCGTAGCGCGCCTTGATCTCCTGCAGCCGGTTGAGGTTGCCGCCATAGGCCTCGGCAAGGCGATCCGCGTCATCCGCTGGCAGGAAGTTCACGTAGACACTGGGCGCCGCATCCGCTGCCGTTGCGTTGAACAGATCGCGCGCCCATGCGATGCAGGCCTTGTCCTTCGCCCGGTCGTCCCAGCGGGTGTGAACGTTCATGGTGAAGTGGCTGTCGCGCTGCGGATAGGCGGTCGCGTCGGACGGGACGCGGGCCATCGCGCCGCCGACATGGGCGATGAAGATCTCGCATTGCGGATCGGGAAGCTCCTCGACCGCGCCGAGTATCGCCTCCATCGTGCCGGGGCCGAGCTTCAGGAAATCCCGGCTCTTCCAGTAGTTGCGCGCGCCGGGCATCAGCAGCGGATCGAAGGCCGCCTGCCAGCCGGTGAAGGGATGCGGGCCGATCACATCGACAATGGGCGTGCCGAGGGCGCGCAGCTCGCGCATCGCCTCTTCGCCCTTGGCCATGTCGCCGACGTAGCAGGCCGCGAAGATCAGCACCTCTCGCCCGTGCCAGTCTTCAGGCAGGAAGGGCAGGGGCGGCGCCTTGCGCAGGACCGACCAGACCGTCAGCTCGTCCGGCGCCTTGTCGCATATTTCCTGGAATTTCGGCAGCAGAGTGGCCGCCTCCGCGAAGGGATGGATGACGAGACCGGACAGAACCTCGGTGCCGATGGCGTGGCCCTGGAATTCGAAGGAGGACACCACCCCGAAATTCCCGCCCCCGCCGCACAGTGCCCAGAAAAGGTCCGGATGCTCCGTCTTCGATGCCTTGACGCAACGCCCATCGGCCAGCACCACGTCGGCCGACAAGAGGTTGTCGACCGTCATCCCGTATTTCCGGGTGATCCAGCCGAAGCCGCCACCAAGTGTCAGCCCAGCGATCCCGGTTGTCGAGTTCACGCCGACAGGCACGGCAAGCCCATGCACCTGCGACTCGCGATCGACATCGCCCAGTGTCGCGCCCGGCTCGGCCCGGACGGTCCCGGCCTCAGGATCGACGTGAACCGAGCGCATGCCCGACAGATCCAGCATCAGCGAGCCGTCCTCGACTGCGAGACCGGCAATCTGGTGACCGCCGGACCGAACGGCCATCCGCAGCCCTTTATCCTTGGCAAAGGCGACCGCGGCCTGAATGTCGCTGGCTCCCATCGCATGCACGACGAGCCCCGGTTTGCGATCGATCATCCCGTTCCAGATCGACCGCGCGGTGTCATAGCCCTCATCTCCCTCGATCAGGGCCTTGCCGCGCAGAGCGGCTCCAAGGGTCTCCCGGTCCGCGCCGGTGATCTTCTTGCGCGTGCCGTCCAGCCCGTTCATTTCAATGATATCCGACATGTCGTCCTCCCAGTGAGATCATGGCGCACAGCGACGCGATCCACCCCTCGCGCGTCTGCCGCGTTCGATTGTTTGCGGTTCTGAAAGGATGAGCGCGCCGCGAGTCTCAAACCAGTGGCGAAACTGGACCGGCCCGCTCGGGCACAGGGTGTGGGCACAGAGTTGGATACAAGAAGCGCAATTTGCGCTATGCTGGGAAAAGCCATGGAGGAGATCTCCGATGTCCAACGCCAGCTATTTTCAGTTTTGCCCGGTCGCGATGGCCGCCGAAATCCTCTGCACCCGGTGGACGATGGTCCTCGTGCGCGAACTCGTGGCCGGATCGACCCGCTTCAACGATATTAGGCGAGGTGTCCCGCGCATGTCGCGCACACTGCTTGCGCAGCGCCTGCGGGAACTGGAGGCAGCCGGGATCGTCGAGAGGCATCCGGTCGAGGGCACTCAAGCGGTCGACTACCTTCTGACCGATGCGGGAAAGGACCTGCTGCCGCTCGTCGAGGCCTTCGGGATCTGGGGGCAGAAATGGGTGGAATCCGAGCCGTCTCTGGAGCGGCTCGATGTGTCGCTGCTGATGTGGGACATGCGCCGCAATCTCGATCCTTCCCCGCTTCCTCCGGGCCGGACTATCCTGAATTTCCACTTCCCCGAGCTCGCGGCGTCAAAATCCTCGTGGTGGCTGATCGTGGAGGCGAGCGGCGATGTCGATCTGTGTCAGGTCGATCCGGGCTTCGATGTGGACCTCTTCGTCACGACGGATCTGCGCACGATGACAGAGATCTGGATGGGCCTCACGACCGTGTCGAAGGCCGCCCGCAAGCTCGACCTTATCGGGTCCCGAGACGTGGTGGCCTCGATGCAGAAATGGCTGGGCCTCAGCCCCTTTGCAGCAGAGAAGAAGCTGGCCTCCTGAGCCGCGTCGCCGTTCCGCTCCGCGCGTCATCGACGGCTGTGGCAGACCGAGCCGGCATCGGTCACAGGCCGCGCGTTCTGAAGGGCTACATCCCCATCAGCACCCGCGCGGCGTTGAAGAGCACTTTGGGGTCGAGGTCCGTGCGTGCGACCGGCGGGGGAGGTGTGATCCGTCCCGTCAGGCTCGCCACCGCGGCCCGGGCCGAGCGGACGGAATATTCCACCGTGAAGACGCAATCGCGCGGGAGTTCGCAGAATTGCCCGATGATCGCGAAGTTGCTGGCGCCGCTGGGCCGGGTGTTGGGGCGATCCCCGGGCTGGCGCGACATGAACTGGCTGGTGATGAATGGCATCCGGCAGGGGATCACGCGGGCGGTCTTGAACCAGCCCTGCTGTTCGGGCGTCAGGCCCATATGGCCGAACAGCTCGGTCAGGATCTCGTCGCCGGTCGCCTCCCACATCGGTTTCGTGGTGAAGTCGCCGGGCCGATCCCCGCGCAGCCCATATCCCCAGAAGACATAGGTGCCGTGTTTCTGGCCGCGGAAATGGGGTTGGTGAAAGAGCACGATCGAGAGCGTCCAGCCCGAATCCGCGAAGGTCACGAGCCCGCCCGTGCCTGTGCGGTTGCCGGTGAAATCCTCCATAAACTCGAAGAAATCGGGGCTGTCGAGCGTGACCGTGAAGGAATGCCACGCGGTTTTGTCAGTCTCGCCGCAGAACACCTCCGGGCGGCCGAAGCCCTCATGTTCCGCCGCCAACTTTCGCCACAACGTCCAGGCGCCGCCCTCGTGGTCATCGCGGCTGGGCGCGCGATCGTTCGCCCCCGTCACCGAGCCATCGGTCATCGACCCGAGCGTGAGATAGACCTTGTCGGTCCCGGATACCTGCACTTCCTCGCCGCTGGAAAAGGCCAGCGCGCTGACGCGGCGGTCCTGGCGTGAGCCCTCGATCCGCACGTCGACGACCTGCGTGCCGGTGACGATTTGCACGCCTCGGTCGCGCAGCCAACTCACGATTGGCGCGATCAGCGAGTCATACTGATTGTAGCGGGTGCGCAGGATGCCGGCGATCCGGGTGAAGCCGGGAAAGAGATGGATGAACCGTCGCAGATAGCGCCGCATCTCGACCACGGAATGCCACGGTTGGAAGGAGAACATCGTCGACCACATCAGCCAGAAGTTGCTGTCCAGAAAGGTGGGCTGGAACCAGTCCTCGATCGTCTGGGCTCCAAGCGAGCTTTCGCGATGCAGGATCAGGCGGTTGATATCGACGATGTCCTGCGCCGTGAGCGTTAGGTCATAGCGGTCCTCTGCCGGTTTGCCGTCGCGCACGATGCGGCAATTGGCCGAGCCGGGCACCATGCGGTTGAAGGCGAAGATGTCCTGTGCTGCCGAGACGACGGGATCGTCCGCCGAGCGGATCGAGCCGAGCAGATCGAACGTGCAGGCGAAATGCTCCTCGAACATCCGGCCGCCGCGGACGAGATACCCGTCCTCGCCATCGCCCGATCCGTCCAGCGAACCGCCCGCGGTGCCGAGTTGTTCGTAGACATGGACCGCCGCGCCATCCACGCCCGCGTCGCGTAGCAGAAAGACCGCCGTGGCGAGACCCGCGATACCGCCGCCGACGATGTGATGTCGTTCCGTTGTCGCTTCCATCGCCGAGCCTCGCTCCCTGCGGTCCAGATTTCCTTCGTCCCCGTCGAAATCCTTGGGGACACGGCGAATTATAGCATTTTATGAGAAACGGACGAAGAAGATTGCTCGCCGAGTTTACGCCTGCTCCGCCCGCTTGCATGGTGATCAGGGAAGGCACGTCATGCGGCGGACTGCCCAAACTGTCTGAGCATGGGACCGGCCATTCGCGCCGGGTGCAGCTAATATCCATGCTCCCCCTTTGGCGAGAGGGGAAATCTCGGCCCTTAGCGGACATCTATGGCCTGAGCGGCGAAGGTCAGCTTCGAATTGTCTATCTCGGTTCGGCTTCCGGATGTTCTCGTCGACTTTGGATGATGCTTCGGTCCCATTAACAGTTGGATCACTGCATGACTATTGCGGAGATTGAGGCTGTCAAAAGGCTCTTTCGCGTTTGTCTGTTCCTGAAGCATTGGCGCAGCTTGCTGCATTACGTTGAACGATTTCGCGGCGGCCAAGCCAAGATCGCGCTGAACCCTATAGTTTCTCATAGATTGCGCGCGCGGGGGGCTGTGACGTGAAATGCGCGTGATCGGTTCGTGTGTTTGGGCCGTGACAAAACACCAATAAATCGGGGTATTCTCATGACATTGAAATTCGCGCTCGCGGCGTCAGCCGCCTGTCTTGCGCTGGCCGCATGTAACAGCAGCAACGGGTCTTCCGCGGCGCTGACCTCGGCAGAGGCGCAAAACGTCGAAGCAACCTATTCCGACTACGCGGACAGGATCGGTACGGGCGACCTGACAACGACTGTGCCGACGGGGCAGGCGTCGATGTCGGGCTATATGGGCGTGAGCAACGTCAATCCCGACGACCCGACCACGACCGTGATGGGGGAACTGGCGATGGATGTCGATTTTGACGCGGGGACGCTGACCGGCAAAGGGTCCAATTTCGGCATCTATAGCGGAGATGTCCTGACCAAGGAAGCCGATGTGACAGGCTCGCTCGACGTTGCGGGCACGGTTTCGAGCTCGGACATGAGCGCGACCGCGACGGGCACGATGTCGGATGGCTCCTCTGCGGGCGCCGACTTCGCTCTGGATATGACCGGCAGTTTCTATGACGACGCGGGCACGCTGACTGCGGTGGGCGATATCTCCGGGACGATGACTGACGGCTCTGACGTCCAGAACGTCGACGGCAATTATTACGCCACCGAGAACTAAGGCGGGGCTTTTCCTGCACAGGCCGGGCGTTCTGCGCCCGGTCTCTTTCCGTCTCGCCGAGAGGCAAACGACAAGCGCGATGCGATACCGTTCTTCCTTCCTCCTGATCTGGCTCGCCTTCGCGCTTGTCGTCTGTCTGCTCTCACCGTCGCGCAGCTTTGCGGAACAGACGGTATCGGATTGGCTCGGCGTGGCGAATGCGCAGCTCGCGCAGGGCAAACCGGGGCGGGCGCTTCTGATTTTCGGAGAAATCGCGGCGCGCCATCCGGAATTCACCCCTGCGCAAACCGGGTTGGAGCAGAGCTTCACCAAGCTTGGCTCCGTTCGCCGCAACGAAGCGTTCCTGCGTTACGCGCTCGCCAAGGATCCAAAGCACGAAGCGGCGCTTCTCGCGGCATGGCAGGCGTTGGATCGAGCCCACCCGTTTCGCTTTTCCGCCACGGCCTCGATCTTGCCGAGCAGCAATGTCGATCACGTTGCCTCCGAACGGTATCTGGTGACCGATTTCGGCACGTTCTTGATCAACGACGGCGGCAACGAGACTTCCGGGGTCGGGCTCGGCTATGGCGCGAACCTTGACTGGTTCGTTCAGCCGCGCCCGGGGCATCGCCTCCGCCTGCGCGCCTCCTATGCGGGGGCTTGGTATCACACCGCGATTTTGCGCTATTCGGAACCCGGGCTCGCCCTGCGCTACGAGCATCTCGGTGGGGGTGCGCCTTGGTCGGTCGAGGCGTTTTTGCGCGACCGGCGCTATGGCGGCGGGTCGCAGGATATCACGTCGGACAACCTCACACGCGGAGTGCGGTTCGCGAAAGTGTGGCGGTCCGTAGGGGGCGGGCGCACGGTTTTCCGGCTGGACGGGGAGTATGCCAGCTACAGCGAGAAACCCTACCTGACGGGCCCGAGATATTTCGTGGACCTCGCGCGCCGAACGAGATTGGGGCAACGTAGCGCCCTGAGCTATGGCCTGCGGCTGGAACGCGCCTTGCCGCGAAAGGACTACCATCGCTATTCCGGCGCTGAGTTGCGCGTGGGCTTCGATCGACCACTTTTCGACGGAGTTCGTGGGGGGCTGTCGCTCAGTTACGGGGAGCGCCGCTACGACGCCGCCTTTCCGATCGTCGGAGTGCACCGTCGGGACCGGACCGCGAGCCTCGGGCTGAGCCTCGAGTTGAAACGAGCGAAAATCCTCGGTCAAACGCCCCGGATCACCTGCAGCGCGCGGCGCACCCGGTCGAATGTCGCGCTCTACACGACGAACTCGGTTGATTGCGCTTTGTCCCTAAAGCTTGATTTTTGAACGAAATTCGGCATCTATGTCGAATGTTAATCGGTGAGCATTTTAGCTTCGGTGTTTTTTCGGCGCATTGCTCGGCGGTCCGGTTCGCTTTGATTTGAAGAGTTTTGGGGGTTCCATGCCGAGTTTCGATCCGCGGCGCGTCGTTTTCCGAGAAACGCACGCAATTTTAGATTTGACCCGACCGCGCCGGCTGACCTGACACAATGCCACGTTTCATATCGCATCACGAAATTTACGATGCCGCGCTCGATGACGAGCTTTTCACCGCGCTGCCAAACATGCTCGCGCAGGTGATCGGCATCCCGTCCGCTGTCTTCATCTGGCTCCATCCCGGCGATTATCGGGAAGTTACCGCCGGAACGCAGGCGGATGCCAATCTCGATTACAATTCGTTCGAGGGTCACGATCCGTGGTTGGCGCACGGTACGCCGGATAAGTGCGGCACAGGCCTGTTTCGTTTGTCGAACCACGTAAGCGCACAGGAGTTCGAGCGCAGCGAAATGTATAACGATTTCATCGTGAAGAACGGTGTCGATCGCTACTGGTGTCTCGCGATGATGCAGAGCACCCGCGACGGTCTGGTCGCTACGGCCTTCCACAAAGGCAAGCGCGGGGGCGATTTCACCGATCCCGAGGTGGAGACTCTCGGTTTGCATGTCCAGGATCTGGAACGGCTGCACAAGATCCGTCGGGAGCTGCATCGCGCCAGTATCCAGCAGGTCACCGCGCCCGACCGTAGCCTGCTCGACGACGCCCCGATCTTCGAGCTCGACCAAGAAGGGCGGCTCGTGCGGATGAATGGCGTGGCCGAGCTGCTGCTCGATCTTCATCCGCTTCTGGTGCTCGACTTCGAACGGAAATTACGGTCACGCGGGCCGATGCATGGGGTTTTGCGCCAAGCCATCGGACGTTCGACAGATGCGGTGAAGAGCCAGGCAGGCTCGCTCGACCTACCTCAAATGCGCGCGACTGACGGGCGAATTATTCCGAAACTGAGGCTGAACCTGCTGCCGCGAACTGACGGGGGCCGGAAGGTCTGGGTTATCGCGACGAGCGAGGAAGAGGATGGAATACGAAATCTGGTCGCGGCCCCACGTGAGAAGATGCGGCTCACGCCACGCGAGCGGGACGTTCTTCAGGGAATTATCCGGGGCCGCAGGCGGGACCAACTCGCCAATGATCTCGACATCGCCATTCCGACAGTCGATCTGCATAGCGCCAATCTCCGCCGCAAACTCGGGGCACGGACCATAGCGGAGGCTGTTGCCATCGCCTTGCAGTTTGGACTGATGTAGGTCCTGCGTGAAGGTGTCGCTCTGGGACAAGGGCGACAATTCAATGGACGATCCGGGTCAAATGCCGCCCATGGGGTTCAACATGGTTGGCGCCGGAGAACAGGTCCAGAAGGCTACGATAGCCGTGGCCGCGATACCCTCCAGACACCCTTGAGCATCGCGTCAGTTCGCTGGACTACGCGGCTGCACCGAACAGTTACGCCTCACGACCTTTGAAAAAGCGCCGGACGTAGAAGCCGACCCCGATCAGGATCGCAACGAGCACCACGCCATTGAGGGCGTGCATCGTGTTGCGCAGGGCAGGGCTTTTGTCCCACGCTTGGCCGAGCTTGAGGCCGACATAGGCGAGGACGAGGCACCAGGGCCAAGATCCGATGAACGTGTAGATCTGGAACTTCCAGAACGGCATCCGAGCAATTCCGGCCGGGAGGGAGATGAAGGTCCGCACCAGCGGCAAGAGCCTCGAGACGAAGACCGCGGCACTGCCATAGCGGGAGAACCAGCGATCGGCCCGGTCCAGATCCGATTGGCTGAGCAAAATGTATCGCCCCCAACGTTCGACGGCGCGGCGACCGCCGTAAGCACCAACGAAATAGGCGAGGGTCGACCCGATATTGCAGCCGATTGCGCCAACGGTGGCGACCAAAAGCAGCGAGAACTGACCTTTCGAGGCGAGATAGCCCGAGAACGGCATGATCACTTCCGATGGGAGCGGGATACAGGCGGATTCGATCGCCATCAGCGCAGCGATCCCGGCATAGCCCATGGAACTGATCGCATGGGTGATAAAGCCCGCGATGGCTCCCATCAGTCCTGAAATCATGTCTCATTCCTCCCGCGTCTGGCCCTGTGCTGCCCCTGAGGTTTCCGGCAAAGACCCTGCCTTGCTGTCGTGGGGTAATCTGAAGGTGTGGCGGCGGCGAAGGCGGGAAAGAAAGCTCGCGAAACCGTGTCCCAGCCGCGAAAGTCATGGGTCGGGCGGGCGCACCGAGAAACGCGTGAATGCGTGCATGACACCCGCGTTTGTCCCGTCGCTGCTAGAGCGTCATTTGCGTGGCACATTTCACCAATCACAACATCGGAAAGCGCATCTCCACCCGCAGGCCGCGTTCGAGGTTTTGCAGGCGCAGCTCGCCCCCGTGTATCTGCGCGATGGCGTCGACGAGGCTCAGGCCCAAACCGCTGCCTTGGGTGTTGCGGCTCTGGTCGAGGCGGACGAAACGTTCGCGCACCCGCGCCAGATCGCGGTCCGGGATGCCGGGGCCGTTATCTGTCACGCTCAGCACGACATTCTGGCTTGCCTCGTGCACGCCTATCGAGACCCGCGCCGGGGACGGGCTGTAGCGAAGCGCGTTGTCCACGAGGTTCACGAGCGCCTGAAACAGAAGCTCGCGGTCGCCCTCGATAGAAATGTCCTCGGGCAGATCGAGCGCCAATTCCTGCCCTGCATCCTCTGCACCCGCGCCGAGCATTTCCGCGACATCTTGGCAGAGCTGCGTGAGATTGACGGGCACGCGCGTGATCTCGACCATTCCGGCCTGCATCCGGGACAGGCGCAGGATCGCGTCGAAGGTTTCCGAGACCTGATCGAGATCGCTCAGGGCTTTCCCGATCTCGCCTCGCTGCGCCAACGGCAAGGACGCATCCAATGCCACCGGCTCGAGCCGAAGCCGCAAACGCGCGAGTGGCGCGCGCAGGTCATGGGCGACATCGGTCGAGACCTGCCGGATCGACGCGATCCCCGCCTCCAACTGGTCGAGCGCCTCATCCACGCTTTGCGCCAGACGCGCCACGTCGTCATCGCCTTCGTCGCGGATGCGCAATCCGTGGCGGCCCTCGCCGACCGCGTGAAGGACCTGCTCCATCCGGTCGATGCGCGCTTCGTTTCGCCGCGCGATGAAGACCGCAAAACTGATCGACAGCAGAAGCGCGAGCCCGAGCCCCCAGCCGAAGCTCGTGGCGAGGATTTCGCCCTGTTCGCGCAGCCACGCATCGTCGCGCCCCGTCATCAGCCAACCTGACGGAAGCTGCATCCCGAAGGTGACGTAACCTTCGGGGACATTCGCGCTGGGTGGGTCGAGCAGCGTCAGCCCGGCCCCCGGTTCGAGGTGTCGCGTACCTTCGAACGTGGCGGCGACGCGGACATTGCCAAGTGCGTCAGAGCCATCGGCCGGCACGAAGGTCACGATATTCGCGCCGTCGCGGCTCGTCGTCATCCGCGCTGTGATCTGCTCGCTCAGGTCCTGCATGTCAGCGCCTCGGGCGGAGAGGGCGAGCGCCTCGGTATCGGCGCGGACCTCGCCCTCGAGGCGGAGGCTCATTTCCTTGGATTGCAGAACGTAGGACACGCCGCCCGCGACGAGTGCCGCGAACGCGAAGACCGTGGAAATCGCGATGGCGAAGCGCATCGACCAAGTGAATGCACGCATCACGAGGCCTCGAACACGTAGCCGATCCCGTGCAGCGTGGTCAGGTAGGCGGTCGCGAAAGGCTTGTCGATCTTGCCGCGCAGCCGGCTGATATGGGTCTCGACGACGCTGCTTTTCGGGTCGAAATGGATGTCCCAGATCGCCTCCAGCAGGATCGTCTTGGTCTGGACCCGGCCGGGACGTTCCATGAAGTGCTTCAAGAGCATGAATTCCCGCGGCTGCAATTCGATGCACTGGCCGTCGCGCCACGCCTCGCGGGCGAGAAGGTCGAGCCGCAGGTCGCCCTGCACCAGTTCGGTCACCTCGGCCTTGAGGGCAGGGCGGCGCGCGATCGTATCGATCCGTGCAAGCAGTTCCACGAAGGCGAAGGGCTTGACCATGTAGTCGTCGGCCCCTGCGCGCAGCCCGGCGACGCGATCCTCGACGCTGCCCATCGCGGTCAGCAGAATGGCGGGCGTGGCGATCTCCGCCGCGCGCAACGCCTTGAGCAGGGCCAGCCCGTCGAGCCCCGGCATCATCCGGTCGAAGATGAACAGATCGTAGCTCTGCGCGGTGGCTTGGGTCAGCGCTTCGCGTCCGTCGCGGAGCAGGTCGACGGCATGACCTTCGCCGGTCAGCCCCTTGCGCAGGTAGTCTCCGGTCTCGGCATCGTCTTCGGCAATCAGGATTTTCATCGCACCATCCTTCGATAACGGACCGGGATTGTCACGGGCGGCTCCGCAAGGTCTGTGCGATTTCTTACAAATTCGTAAGACGGGCGCAAAACGCTTCGTCCTTCCGCAGGGGATTGCTGGCGGCATCGATGTGGATGCATCGCAAGCAATGAGGACCTTATGCGAAACCTGCTTCTCTCCGCCGCGCTGATCGCGGTGCCGGTCGCGTCATTTTCAATGGTCGAAATGGCCATGAGTACGGGAGCGCCGGGCGCTTCCGCGCCGCAAGCTGCAAGCCTCGGCGATATGAGCCCTTACGAGACGATCGTGAGTGATACACAGTCGCTTGCCGAGAAAGGCGAGTTCACCGCCGCAGAGAAACGCATCACCGATCTGGAGACCCTTTGGGACAAGAACGCGGCCAAGCTGCGCAAGGCCGATCCTTCGGCCTGGGGCGTGATCGACGGGGCGGCGGACAAGGCTTTCGCCGCCCTGCGAACGAAGTCGCCGAACGCGAAGAGCGTGATGCAGAGCCTTGACGGGCTGCAGACGGCGCTTGCCGATCCGGTGCCCTCGGAAGTCGGGGCCGTGCAGAAAGTCGCGGGCATCGCGGTGACCGACAAGACCGGCCATGCGCTGCCCTGCGAGGCGATGATCGGGCAAGTGCGAGATACGCTCGGCGGCAAAACCGCGCCGCAAGCGGTCTCCGATCTTCAGGCGAAAGCGCTCGAGCGCTGCAACGCGGATGACGACACCCGCGCCGATGCCTTCTCGGCGCAGGCGCTGGCAATGCTGAACAACTGAGGCGCATCATGAGCTACCAACAGACTTTCATCTACCCCGACGAAGAGTTGACCAATCCGGTCAGCCGCGTTCCCGAAGTCACGCCGGGCTTCTGGCTCATCAAACTGATGGCGGTGACGATGGGCGAGACGGCGGCCGACTTTCTGGCTGTCAATCTGGGCCTCGGCCTGACCGCGACGACGATCCTGATGACCGCGATCCTCGCCCTCGTGATCCGCTGGCAATTCGCGCAGCGCCGCTACGTGCCTGCGGTCTACTGGTCGGCTGTGGTGCTGATCTCGATCGTGGGGACGCTGATCACCGACAACATGACCGACAATCTCGGGATTCCGCTGATCGACTCGACGATCGGGTTCACGATCCTGCTGGGCGCGACTTTCGCGGCGTGGTTCGCCTCCGAGCGCACGCTTTCGATCCACGAGGTCTACACGGCCCGGCGCGAAGGGTTCTACTGGCTCGCGATCCTGTTCACCTTCGCGCTCGGTACAGCGGTCGGTGATCTGATATCGGAGCAATTCGGCATCGGCTATCTCGCGACCGGCATCCTCTTCGGGCTGATCATCGCGTCGCTCGCTTCGGGATATGCCGCGCTCAAGCTCGATGGGCTCTGGGCGTTCTGGCTGTGCTATATCTTCACCCGCCCGCTGGGCGCGTCCTTCGGCGATCTTCTCTCGCAGCCCACCGAGTATGGCGGGCTGGGCTTCGGCACCATTCCCACCAGCCTCGGCTTCCTTGCCGTCATCGCGATCACCGTCGCCGCGATGACTGTGAAACGCAGGCGCGTCTGACTCCCTTTCCAGATCGTGTGCCGCGTGGCCCTCCGTCCCGACCGTCCGGGGCGGAGGGTTTTTCGTTCCGGCCAAGCCAGAAACCCGGCTTCTCACGGATTTGTAAGAAACGGGCGAATTCGATCCGGATCGCGGCAGGCAAGCTCCTCTCAACATCAAAAGGAGGTGCCCAGAGATGCAAACAGACACACCAGCCGTCAGCACGCGGGGGCTTACCCTGAGCTACGGCGATTTCACCGCGCTCCAGCCGCTCGACCTCGACATTGGCCGTGGCGAGATCTTCGGATTTCTCGGCCATAACGGTGCGGGCAAGACGACGACGATCCGGCTTCTGACGACGCTGATGGAGCCCAGCGGCGGCACGGCGAGCGTTGCCGGCTGCGACCTCGCGCATAACCGCATCGCGCTGCGCCGCGCCATCGGCTACCTGCCCGAGAACGTCCGCCTCTACGATACGCTCACCACGCGCGAGAACCTGCGCTTCTTCGCGGCGCTCTCGCGGATCGAGGACGCCCGCGACCGCGTCGAGGAGGTGATGGAGTTCCTCGGCATCACGGACCTCGCCGACCGCCGGATCGCGACCTTCTCCAAGGGGATGCGCCAGCGGGTCGGGCTCGCGCAGGCCATCGTCCACCGTCCGCAGGTCCTGTTCCTCGACGAGCCGACCTCGGGGCTCGATCCGATGGGGGTGCGCCAACTGCGCGAGGTGCTCGAGCGGTTGAACGGGCAGGGCATGACGATCTTCATGAACACCCACCTGCTGAGCGAGGTGGCGCGGTCCTGTTCCTCCATCGGCGTGCTGTCGCATGGCCAGCTGGTCTTCCACGACACGATCGAGACGGTAAACGCGCGCTACGGCTCGGAAGAGGCCCTCGAGGAGCTTTACCTCTCGGTGGTGCCGGATCGCGAGGTCGCGGCATGACACCCTCCACGATCCTACGCCGCCACGCGCTCGCCGCACTTGCGCGCGAGCGGACGATCGCGCTGGTGGCCGCTTTGTTCGCCGCGCTGGTGCTGGTTTCGGCCTATCTGGGCTGGTCCGCGACCTCGACGGTCGACGCGATCTACGCGAGCGCCACGCATTGGTTCGAAGCCAATGGCAAGCCGGTGCCGTCGAACCCGGTCACGCAAGGCTCGCCGCTGGCGCTGCTGCGCAATCTCACGATCTATATCAGCCTGATCGGCGCCTTCTCGGCCATCGTGATCGGCTACCGGATGGTCGAGACCGACCGTCGGGCCGGGGTGCTGCCGCTGATCGGCGCGCGCCCGCTGGAGCGGCTCGATTACGCGCGGGGCAAGGTCTCGGCGCTGGCGCTGGCCGTCGGCGGTCTCGCGGCGCTTGCGGGTGTGGTGGGGGCTGCAACCCTCGCCATCCTGCCTTCGGTGCATCTCGGCCCCGGGGATTGGGCGCGGCTCGCTGCGTTCTTCTCTCTGGGTTGGCTCTACATGATGACCTTCGGGCTGATCGCGATCGGCGCTTCGGCGCGGGCGCGCAGCGAAACCGTGGGGCTGATGGTGCCGACGGTCGTGTGGCTGGTGCTGACCTTCGTCTGGCCCGCGCTGACCGGGAACATCCTGCCCACCGCTGCGATCAACCCGATCTCGGCGCTCGCACCCGCGCCGCAATCCACGATCTTCGACCTCTCCGCGATGCTGCTCGGGCCGTTCTCTCTGGCCGAAGCCTACAAGTATCTCGGCGCGGAGCTGATGGGCTATCTGCCCGACGGGCTGCCGCCGCGCGGCGCGGTGCCCCCGCTGGTCGTGATGATGCTCTTCGCTGCGGGTTCCGGCCTCTATGCGCTGCGCGGATGCCTCAAGCTCGACATGACGAAGGGAGGCCCAGATGCCTGATCTCTCCGCTATTCCCACCATTGCGCTCAAGGACGCACGGATCGCGCTGCGCGACCGTTTCCTGCTGGCCGCGACCCTGGCGCTCGTCGCAGCCGCGCTGATCTCGCTGATCACCGGGACGGTCGCGATGCGCACCGATGTCGCCACCTACATGGCCGCGAAACAGCAGCTTCTGGCGCTCGGCAAAAGCCTCGGGTCGATCGCGGCGCCCGAATTCTACCCGCTCAAGCTGATGCGCGGCACGATCGAGCAGATCGAGATCATGGGCGCAGTGATCGCGCTGATCGCGGGCTACCGCGCCGCCGTCGAAGAGCGCGGGCGCCAGACGCTGGCGTTGATCCTGACGCGGCCTCTTTCGAACTGGCAGTTCCTCGCCGCGAAGCTGCTAGGCGGGGCCGGGTTGATGGCGACCGCGCTGGCCTTCGTCTTCGCGCTTTGCGCCGTAGTGCTCGCGCTTGGTTCGGGCATCGGCATCGGGGCGAATGACCTGTTGCGGCTCGCGATCACCTGGGGGGCTTCGACGCTCTATCTCAGCGCGATCTTCGCGGTGGGCTTCGGCCTCAGTCTCTGGCTCAAAAGCCCCGCTAGCGGGCTGCTCTACGCCTTCGCGCTGTGGCTTCTGGTGGTGCTGGTGGCGCCGCAGATCGGCGACACGATGGACCCCGACAATCAGGTCGCGGGCGGCGTCTTCGCGCAGCTTTCGATCCCGAAGGCTGAGCAGACCAGGATCAAGCAGGGCTTCGCCACCTACGAGACCATCCGCAACGGGATCGAGGTCTCGTCCGTGACCAAGCATTACGAGCGCTTCACCTTCGCGGTGCTCGGAATCAAGGACATCTACACCGGCAAAGCTCTCGGGCCGATCTGGGCCGACAAGAAGGGCGATGCCTGGTTCCTCATTCTCTTCACCCTCGGCCTCGGCGGGCTCGTCCTGCTGCGTCCGATCCGTGCCGATCGTCTGACCAAGGAGACCTGACGATGAACAAGACTCTTTCCACCCTCACCGTGCTGCTGATGCTCGCCGCTGGCGGCGCCCAAGCCGCGCAGACCGATACCGACAAGGATGGTGTGCCCGATATGGCCGAGCCGCTGCTGCACACCGATCCGCGGAACCCCGACACCGACGGCGACGGGCAGAACGATCTGGCCGACAAGGACCCGGTTGTGGCGCAAAGCCCGATCCAGCCCGGGGGCACCGCCGCGCCGTTCCATATCGGAGAACTGCTGGTCGAGAACAATGTCGACCCCGCGACCCATACGGATGCGCCCGATCACCTCGAAATCCAGCTGGTCAACGACAGCGCCAAACCGCTGAGCGGCTTCACCCTTTTCTACACGATCACCGATGCCGATAGCGGCGCGAAGGAGGCCTATATCCTGCATCCCGACGTGACGGTTCCCGCCAATGGCTCGGCCCGTATCCATGTCGATGACAGCGGCAAGCCGGGGCATCTGCGCGCGAACCCGAACTCGATCTACACTACCGCGCAATCGGCGAAACAGGTCGAGGTGAGCCTGCAGCTTCCGGGCTCTGCCGCGGTGACGCAGGGCGTCAAGAAAGACGCCGGTGGCGCCGAACAGGCGGATTGATCCCGAAACGATCGGATCGCGGCCCCGCTTCGCGGGGTCGCAGAGGGAGGCAGAGGCAATGAAACTCCGTAAAATCGCGCAGATCGTAGGCACCGTATTGCTCGGCACGCTCGCGGCGCTGGTGCTCTATTTCGGATATCTTCAGGTGACTGGAAATTTCCACACCGTGGTGGCTGGCGAATTCTATCGGTCGAACCAGCCGACGGCCGAGCGGCTGAAATCCTACAAGGAAAAGGACGGCATCCGGTCGGTTCTCAACCTGCGCGGAGCTCATCCGGGACAGGCGTGGTATGACGAAGAGAAAGCCGCAGCGCAGCGGCTGGGGCTGACGCTGATCGACTTTAAAATGTCCGATCACGAGGTCCTGAGCCCCGCGCGCATCGCCGCGTTAGAAGCCGCCATGGCCGACGCGCCGAAACCCTTGCTGGTCCACTGTAAAGCCGGTGCAGATCGCACAGGATTGGCCGCGGCCCTTTATCTCACGCATCAGAAAAAGCGCTCGCCGTCCGAGGCAGGCTGGCAGTTGTCTCTGCTCTACGGTCATGTCGGCGTGCCCCGGCTTTCCAGAGCTTGGCCGATGGACCAGACATGGATAGCGGCCAACAGTTGACGAATGTTCAACCTCTTGGTCGCAGGTCTTATGATGGTGGGAAAGTCTCGTTTTTCTCGTGAGCGGACTTTCGAGAGACGCGCAGCGAAGGTCGGCTCTCCGCCCAGGCCACCGAGCGGGTAGCGGTCGGCCCTAAGCTGACATCTGTTTTTGTGAGAACGCTGCGTGAGAACGGCGGAGCAATAGTCGGCCACGGTAGCGGCGGGATGCTCCGGCCGCGGGCGGCGTAGAAGCCGTCCACTTTTGCCACTTTCTGGCGACAGGGAGGGTTCGAAGGTTTTTCACCGTGGACTTGTATCGCAAGGTTCGACTTGCCTGCGCCGAGGAGATCGTCAAGCTTGCCACTGCAAGACTGCCGGTTCGGTAATCGAGGAGGAGCCGATGTCGGAGACAATGGAAGAGGAGCGTGCCAAGCCCCGGCCCGCCGATGACGTGGCGCGCGAGGTCGATCTGCCGTGGTGCCAGCCCAAGCCCGGCCACGAAGATGTCCGCGCCCCCGATCTGATCCGCGAGATCATGGCGCATCCGAACTACCTGCAGGCCGATGAGGATGTCGATTTCCTCAACCGCGACGAGATGCGCGGCCCGCGCCTGCAGCTCGATTACCAGAAGGCCGAGACGCTGCTGCGCGAACAGGGCATCGCCCATTCCATCGTGGTCTTCGGCGGCACCCGCATCCCCGAACCGCAGGCCGCGCGCGAGAAGCTGGCCGATATGGAGGCCCGCAGCGCGGCCGATCCGAGCAATGACGATCTGACCCGCCGCGTCGAGATCGCCAGGCGCATCGTCGCGAAAAGCCGCTATTACGACGTCGCCCGGGCTTTCGGACAGATCGTCGGCGCACGCGAGGGCACGCATGGCAACCGGCTGGTGATCGTCACCGGCGGCGGGCCGGGGATGATGGAGGCCGCCAATCGCGGCGCGCATGATGCGGGCGCGCGCACGGTGGGGCTCAATATCACGCTCCCGCACGAGCAATTCCCCAACCCCTATATCACGCCGGGCCTGTGTTTCCGCTTCCGCTATTTCGCCCTGCGCAAGCTGCATTTCCTGATGCGCGCGCGGGCGCTGGTGGTGTTTCCGGGCGGCTATGGCACGCTCGACGAGTTGTTCGAGACGCTCACGCTGATCCAGACCCGCAAGATCCGCCCGTTGCCGGTGATCCTTGTCGGGCGCGACTATTGGAGCCGGGTCTTCGATCCGGATTTTCTTGTGGAGGAGGGGGTGATCGACCCCGAGGATCGCGACCTGTTCTGGTATGCCGAAACTGCCGATGAGATCTGGGAGGATATCGGGCGTTGGTATGCGCAGTTCGGTCGCAATATCGACGAACCAATGGGAGGAGATGATGAAGATTTTATTTCACGGTGCCGCGCATGAGGTGACGGGGTCCTGCCATCTCGTCGAATGCGCGGGGCGCAAGATCCTGATCGATTGCGGCATGTTCCAGGGGCGCTCGGAACTGACTGAGGACAATGCCGCGAAATTCGGTTTCGAGCCCTCGGAGATCGACATGGTGCTGCTGACCCATGCCCATCTCGATCACTGCGGGCGGCTGCCGCTTCTGGTCAAGCGTGGCTTCAAGGGCGAGATCATCGCGACCTCGGCCACACGCGATCTGGCGCGGCTGGTGATGCTCGACGCGGCGCATCTGCAAGAGGAAGAGGCGCGCCGTCATCACCGCCACGGGCGGCGCGGCGGGTCGCGTGAGGCGCTTTACGACACAATGGACGCGCTCGACGCGGTTGATCGGTTCGGGCGCAATGCCACCTATCGCAAGACGCTCTCGCTGTTTGACGGGATCGAGGCGACCTTTTTCGACGCGGGCCATATCCTCGGCTCGGCCTCGATCCGGCTTGACCTGACCGAGCATGGACGCACCCGAAAGGTTCTGTTCTCGGGCGATCTGGGCCCCGACAATCGCCCGCTTCTCAACGATGCCGACCCGCCAGAGGATGCAGATGTCGTGGTTATGGAAACCACCTATGGCGAGCGCGACCATCGCGGGCTCGAAGCCTCGATCGCGGAATTCCTCGCCGCGATCCGCGCGACTACGGGACGGGGTGGCAATGTCATCATTCCGACCTTCGCGCTGGAGCGCGCGCAGGAGCTGCTGTGGTTCCTGCGCGAGGGGATGGCCTCGGACGAGATCGAGAAATCGCTGCGGGTGTTCCTCGACTCCCCGATGGCGATTTCCGCGACCCGGATCTTCGCGCGCCATGACGAGGCGCTGCGCCCGGAACTGGCCAAGATCATTCGCAAGGGGCGCGATCCGTTCCAGCTGCCCGAACTGCATTTCACCCGTGAGACGCAGGACTCGATCGCGCTCAACGAGATCCGCTCGGGCGCGGTGATCATGGCGGGCTCGGGGATGTGCACGGGCGGGCGGGTGCGCCATCACCTGCGCCACAACCTCGCGCGGCAAGAAAGTGCAGTGATCTTCGTGGGCTATGCCGCCGAAGGGACGCTGGCGCGGATCATCGTGGACGGGGCGAAACATGTGAAGCTCTTCGGCGAGGAGATCCCGGTGCGCGCGCAGATCCACACGATCAACGGCTTCTCCGCCCATGCCGACCAGAGCGATCTGAAGCGCTGGCTGGCTCGCACCCGCCACCCGGAAAAGATCTTCCTCGTGCATGGTGAGAAAAAGTCGATGGAGGCTTTCGCGAAAGGGCTCGACCCGGCGAAAGTCGTGATGCCCGAGCTGCACCAGAGCTGCGAGCTCTAGCCGCGCATCACAGCCCCGGCAGGTCGATCGCAACGGCCGCGTGATCGCTTGCATGGGGGCGGTGGCGGCCGATGCCGGGCAGGTGCTCACCTTGATAGCGGGCGGCCTCGGTGCCCAGCCCTTTGCGCAGGATGCGCGGCACCGCATCGGGGTAGCGCGCGGCCAGCGCAGGCGAGGCGAGCAGCACATCGGGGCAATGGTAGCGCCCCGAATGCGGGTCGTAATAGGTCCAGCGCTCGGGGCGCGACATCCGCGCCATCAGATCCACGCTGAACCCGTGTTCAAGCGGCGCGGTCGCGCGGGGCAGGGGGCGCTCGGGGTCGTCGGGTTCGTTGAGATCGCCAAGGATCAGCCAGAGCGCTTTGGCCGGATCGTCGAAGTGCCGCTCGATCAGCGCCCGCGTCGCCAGCGCCTCAAGGTGCCGGGTGCGCCAGGCGGCGGCCTCGTCGGGGTAGGGCGATTTGAAATGCGTCACGAACAGCGTCAGTGCGCCCGCTTCGACCATCAGGCAATCGCGCCGGAAGACCGGCATTTCGGGATCGACGCCCTCGGGCAACTCCAGCCCCAGATCGCCCGGCGTCAGAGCGGCATGGCTGCGCACCGCTCCCAGCGCGCGGCGCGACAGCACCGCCAAATCGAGCCCGCGCCCGTCATTGCCCGGAAGGCAGACCCGCTCGGGGTAAGGCCGCGTGCCGGTGGGCAGCAGGTAGCGCGCGTGGAAGTGCTCCAGCGTCGCGAGGTCGAACACCTCCTGCAGCGCGACCAGATCGGCGTCGATCCCGGCGAGCAGTTCCGCCGTCAGCCGCCGGTCGATCGGATCGAGGCGCGGGTCTTCGGGGTCGTCGCTGTCCCAAGCCCCATGCAGCCGCCCCAGCTCCCGGTTCGGCAGCAGGCGCATGTTTTGGGTATTGAGGCTCGCGATCCGCATCTCGGCGTCAGCATCGCATGGGCGGGGCGGTTTGGAACAGCGCGAATGCGTCCTTCGATCCTCCCCCAACCAAGGGATCCGCCGTTATGTTCAGGAAAACGGAGGATCAGAATGGCTGCGAAACGACACAAGTCGGAAGAGAGTGTCACGGTGTGAGGGGACCGTGGCCCCAGTGGGGCCGCGCACGCCCCGATCACGCGGCAAGTTGAGGTGCTTGACCGCGTCGCAGCCAGAAGAACGAGATGTCGCTGAACAGCAGAAAACCGACATTCGGCAGAAGCGCAGCGAATGTCAGCTTTCCGTCCTTCCCTTCAGGTGCTGCGAACGGCCCAAAGTGGCCGTTAATAATTCCTGCGGCAGAAGACCGATTGCTGCACGGTGAAAATGTTACCCTGAAATTTTCGATCTGCCGCGAAGACTCTGTCTGGTCGTCGGTGCGGTCTCGTGCGACTGTCGCTCGCGACCGCCTGAGCTTCAGAAGCGGGTGCCCCAATACGGGTGAAGATCGTCGATCACCAGCGGATGGCGATGCGTGCGTTGGCCCTGAAGATGCGGATGATCCGGCGAGAGATTGTCGTGACGATGCTCCAGCGTGACCGGATCGCCGGAGGGCCAGACCCGCAGCGCCACGATCAGCCCAAGCGCTGCCAGCCCCGCCAGCCCGAGCAGTGCCGGGACCGCGCCGAATTCGGTCATCAGCCAGCCCGACAGCGGGTAGGCCACCAGCCAGCAGGCATGGCTCAACGCGAACTGCGCGGCGAAGAGCGCGGGACGGTCCTCGGAATGGGACGAGCGTTTCAGCAAGCGGCCTGACGGTGTCAGCACCGCTGAATATCCGACGCCCGTCGCCAGCCATGCAGCGAGAAGCAAGGGCCAGCTCAGCCCGACCGCCGAGATCGCCACGGCAAGGCCGAGCAGGGCGGCGATCATCACGCCGGCGCCGGACAGCATCACCGGGCGATCCGGCACGCTTTCGAGCAGGCGCGGGAGCCCGAGAGCCGCCAGCATCGAGCCTGCCCCAAAGGCGAACATCGTCCAGGCCAGATCGCTGTCCGAGAGGTTGAGCCCGCCGCGCACCAGCACGACCGAGTTCACCAGCACCATCGCGCCTGCAGCCGCCGCGGCGAGGTTCACTGCCAGAAGCCCTCGCAGCCGGGGAGTCGCAAGGTAGATCCGGATGCCGCGTGTGGTCCGGTCGTAAATGCCGCGACGGGTTGCCGCCTGCGGGTTCGGCAGTACCACCGACACCACCAGCAGGGCCGAGCCCGCAAACCCCGCGACCGTGCCGAGAAACAGGCTGTTATAGCTCATCACCGCGAGCAGCAGCGCCGCGAGCGTGGGACTGACGATATTCTCAAGGTCATAGGCCAGTCGGGACAGGGAAAGCGCTCGAGTGTAGCGCTCTTCTTCCGGCAGCACATCCGGCAGCGTCGCCTGAAATGTCGGGGTGAAGGCGGCGGAGGCCGATTGCAGGAGGAAGATCAGCACATAGACTTGCCAGACCTCGGTCACGAAGGGCAGTGCCAGCGCCGCGCAGGCGCGGACAAGGTCGAGCGTGACCAGAAGCGCCCGTCGGTTCACCCTGTCGGCGAAGGCGCCTGCCACCGGCGCGATGCCGACATAGGCGACCATCTTGATCGTGAAGACCGTGCCCAGAACCATCCCCGCTTTGTCCCCGGCCAGATCATAGGCCAGCAGCCCCAGCGCCACCGTGGCGAGCCCGGTGCCGAGAAGCGCTACGATCTGCGCGGCGAAGAGATGGCGATAGGTTCTGTCTGCGAGGATAGCGAGCATGGGCTCATGAATAGCTTGAAATGGCCTTGCGGTCCAAGCGACCCATCTCGGTCTTCGGGTCGCGGCCCTCACCCAAGCGGTCATGGGAAGGGGCCAGCTTGGCGCCCGGTAGATCGCGCCCGACGACTCGCAACTGTTCGCCGAGGCTGATCTCCGAGCGCAGCCCGGTCATTCTTCGAGCGCTTTTCGGCGGGCCTGATATTCCTCGGGATCAATCTCTCCCTTTGCAAGGCGTTCCTTGAGAATGTCGAGGGCGGTGCTCTGGCTCCGGCCCGGTCCACGCTCCATCAACCAGCGCAAGGCAAGCACGGCGAGGACGATGAGCACGCCCCAGAAAACGACCATCATCCCGACGCCGAAGAAGCCGTAGCCTTCGCCCCACATCATCGGATGCCCGTAATAGCCCTCTGCGTAGCCGCCCGGCGCATCGGCGAAAGCGACTGCCGGAGCAAGGGGTGCGAGACATGCAGTGAAAAGAGAAAGTTTGATCATAGTCGCCTCCACACGTTTGTTTTGGCGTCGATACACCTTTGATGAGTGCCGGACATTGAGCCAGATCAACGGCGCGCTCCGAAGGACGCCACAGCGCAGAAAAATCATTGGCTGAAGGCGAGTTGCCGGTAGGCCGCCTCGGCCATCGGCCAGAGCGCGGTGCCGCTCAAAGGTGCGGACAAGGCGAAGCCGTAGCCCCGATCCACCCAGATCAGACTCGCCACACCATCCGCCCCTTCGGTCAGGCGAAACGCGGTCTCTCCGGTGGACAGCGCCGTGACATAGAGCGTCAGCCGCGCCCCCGCTTGGGTTTCATACATCAGCTGCGCGGCGGGGCCTTGATCGGCGGGCAGCAGGCGCCCGCCCACGAGGCTGTAGCCCTGCGCCGAGAGGTCCGGGGCGACGAGCTTGCGGTCGAGCCGCTTCGTCAGCCAGGCCATCAGGTGATCGCGCTCCCGTGCGGCGACTTCGACCGGATGGACGACCTCCACCGTGTAGACCGCATGGGCGACCTGTGCCTCGCGGGCGAGCTCTCTCAGTGGGGCGGTCGGTGGGGCGCTCCCATCCTGACGAGCCAGCCCCCAACCGGCGCCAAGCCCTGCGGCAAAGAGCGCAAAAGCGGCCGCCATCCGTGTCCAGCCCGGTCGGGTCGGCGGGGCGACACGCAGCCGCGCCGGGACAGGCGCAGCGTGGATCGGGGAGAGGGCCGCGCGCAGGGCGTCGCGATCGGCGCGCATCGCGGAGAGCCGCTGCGCCAGCGCGGGGTCCGCCGCGAGCTTCGTATGCACCCGGGCGCGGGCCTCGGGCGGGAGCCGATTGTCGAGATAGGCGTGCAGCTCCGCCTCGTTCAGCATGTTGGCGTCCACATGGGGATCTGTCATTTGAGCCTCCGCAGATGGGGACGGCGCGGGCGGTCGGGGCGGTCATGGCCGGTCATCTCGCGCAGTGCCTCTCGTCCGCGGGCAAGACGTGACATGACCGTGCCCTTGGGCAGGTCGAGGATCTGGGCGACTGCCTCATAGCTGAAATCCTCGACACCGACCAAGAGTAATACCTCCTGCTGCTCGATCGGCAGGCGTGCCAGAGCCCCCAGCACATCGCCGAGAAACACGACCGTCTCGGCATCGACGGTCGTCCCGGCGAGATCGTCGGGATCGACGGCACCCGCCTCGGGGCGCCGCGCGCGGTGTCGGTGCCCGTCGTGGTAGAGGTTGCGCAAAATGCGAAAAAGCCAGGCCCGCAGCTTGTCCTCCGAGCGCAGCAGGTGCCAGCGCGTCAGCGCCCGCGCGAGGCAGTCCTGCACCAGATCATCCGCCGCATCGCGCTCGCGGGTCAGCGCGAAGGCGAAGCGGCGCAGCGCGGGGATCTGCGCCTCGATCAGATGGCGGGTGCGAAGGGTCACACGGGCGGGCCTTGTTCGACCGGGCGGCCTCGATGGGACGCCGCCCGGAGATTGCGTCAGGGCTGGGCGACCTTCCAGGCGCCGTTGGCGACGCCATCGCCGGTCACGTCGCCCGGCTTCATGTCGTTCTTCCAAGTATACAGCGGTTGGCCCTTATACGCCCATTGCTTCGTGCCGTCGTCGCGGGTGATCACGCTCCAGTCGCCCATCGCCTGATCTTCGGCGGTGGCCATCAGCGGCGGCCAGTTGGTGGCGCAAGGACCGTTGCAAGCGGACATGCCCTCGCTGTCCTTCGCGAAAGTGTAGAGCGTCATGCCCGCGGAATCGACCAGCGTGGGCCCCTTGGCGGTGTCGGTGACACTGGCGGGATCGGCTTGCGCAATGCTCGCGGCCAGCAAAACGGCAGTGGTCAGCAGAAATCGTTTCATCTTCCTCTCCTCTCGGAATTGGGTCCTGTAGGGAAGAAGACGACCCCGGCGCGGGAATAATCCCGGCCGGGGCAAAAAAATTTGAATTGTAAGGAGGGGCCTCAGGCCAGACGGGCCTGCAGGGTGCGGCTCTGCCAGCGCAGGATACCTGCGACCGTGGCCCAGTAGACGATCCAGCCGCCCAGCGTCGCGGCGTCCGGCGCGGCGCGATAGCCGGTCAGCGCCGAGATCAGCCCGCCAACACGACCGCCGTCGTCGAGCACCGCGCTCATATCCCAGAGCGGCGCGCCGAAGGGCAGGATGCCTGCCGAGACGAGATCATCGACACCGGTGGTGAAAAGCGCCGCGCCCAGAAGCAGCAGCATGACCTCGGACACACGGAAGAAACCGCGCCACGGCATGAAACGCGCCCCGGCCCGCAGCGCCGCATAGCTTGCCCCGGCGGCAGTCACGCCCACGGCGATCGAGGCGAGAACCCCCGCCATCTCGCTCTGCTTCGCCGCCGCGAGCGAGCCATAGAGGAAGACCACCGTTTCCGAGCCTTCGCGCGCCACTGCCGCCATCGCGAGGACGAAGACCGCCCACCAGCTTTGGCGTATCGCGGCGGCTTTCAGCCCGGCCTCGAGGTCGCGTTTCAGCGTGCGGCCATGGCCGCGCATCCAGACCACCATCTGCACGATCAGCCCGGCTGCGACGAAGACCATAACCGTCATCAGGTCCTGCCGGACATCCGCCGACAGAAGCTTCGAGAAACCCAACAGCGTCAGCGCAAAGGTCAGCGCCAGCGCGAGCCCCGTCAGCACGCCACCCCAAAGGAAGCGTGCCGCTCGACGTCCGGCGCCTTCATGCGCGAGCCAGCCCGCGAGAATGCCGATGACGAGAAGCGCCTCGACGCTCTCGCGCCACAGGATGAAGATGATCTGTCCGTCCATGACATTCTCCTGCGGGTGGAAGATGGATTATTTGACGACGATCGTGCCCTTGGCGGTGTCGAGATCCTCGTGGAATTCCTCGACGAAGGGGTAGTTGCCAGCAGGTAGCGCCGGAAGGTCGATCGTCTCGGTCTGGCCCGGCGCGATGATCTTCTCGATACGCAGGCGCTTGCTTTCGAACTCGGCGGCTGTCTTGCCAGTATTGGAAACGGTGAGCGTCACGGCGGCATCGGCGGCCAGGTCGATCATTTGCGGAGCGATGACCCCGTCTGTCAGGGTGATCGTGGGAACGGCCTCATCTGCCACGGCAAGGGCTGGCGCACAGGCCAGCACGATGAACGCGGGAATGATGCGTGAAATACGGGTCATGATGTTCCTGCTTGTCTGTTCGCCCGTCGAATAACCGACAAAAACACTTGGGTCAATAATACCCGATAAAAAGGCTAAGCTGTTTCGCCCGCAAATAGGCGCTCGACGCTGAACTGGCCGAGTCTGACCTTCCTGACTTCCAAAGAGCCATGGCAAATCGCGGGTCGATGACCGGCGGGGCTTGAGCGGAATAATCTTCATCGATCGTGATGGCTTGCGTTGGACCGATGCGCCGCCAGAGTATGGTCCACTTAAGACCCTCTGCAACCGATGGAAGCGCTGGAGGTGAGTGGCTGAACGCCACTGGTCCGAGAGAAGCCACGAACGGGGTATTTTCGCCCGGATGATGGAGGGGCTTGCTTCCGAGGCCGCTGACCGGAAGACAGTGATGATCGACACCACCTATCTCAAGGCGCACCGCACGGCTTCGAGCCTGCGGTTGAAAAAGGGGGGGCGTGGCAGGCTGATTGGGCGGAGTTCGAAGATCAGAAAACGATCCGGGGGATCGTTTTCCTGAGAACGGGTGGCATGAACACCAAGTTGCATGCCGTCACGGACGCGAACGGCCGCCCGATCAAGATCTTCATGACAGCCGGCCAGGTCAGCGACTACACCGGTGCGGCGGCCCTGTTGAGCAGCCTGCCGGAGGCCGAATGGCCTTTGGCCGATCGGGGCTATGACGCCGACTGGTATCGTGAAGCCTTGCAGGACAAGGGCATCAAGCCCTTGATCCCGGGCCGGAAGTCCCGAGGCAAGCCCATCAAATACGACAGGCGCCGCGTTGCGACCCGCTACGACAGGTGCCCGAAGGTCTTTCGGTCCGCCCTAGCCCTCGCCGCATCTGTCATCTTCTGGCTTTGAAAATTAACGAGTCTGGAGCCTACGGAGCAGTCGTTCATCTATGGCGCAGCGAATGACCGTTCACCGCCCATGCCCGTCGTCAAATCTGTCGGCTGGAAAGCCCTTCGACGATGGGCATTTGAACCACGGGCACCCAGCCGAACGTTTCCCATGACCAGTGAGTGTCGCCCACTGGTCTGAAGCAACCTTTCCGAACGCGGCAGGTTTCCGCTACGCGCGGCAATGACCGAAGTTGACGCCCGTCCTCTGGCTGCACGATAGCAGAAGCATAGGCAGTTAGCGCTTCCTGTCTTGTGCCTTTGCGACGCTGTCGCGCACGACCAGTTCCCCCGTCATCAGAACCTTGACGGGAGATTGGTCGCGGTCGTCCGCCGCTATGAGGTCGTCGAGCAGGCGGATCGCCATTGCGCCGATGCGCGCTTTCGGCACGTCGACCGAGGTCAGGGGCGGGTCGAAGACGCTCGAGGTCGGAAGGTTGTCGAAGCCGACCACGGAGACATCCTCTGGCACGCGATGGCCCAATTCGCGCAAGGCCCGGACGAAGCCGAAGGCGATGATGTCATTCGCGCAGAAGTAAGCATCCGCGACGGGCTGGTCGCGCAACTGAGTCAGGGTCTCTTTATAGGCCCCCTCCAGCGTCGACATCACCGAAAGTTCCTGCGCATCCTCGCCCTGCAATCCGAGTGCCGCGGCCGCAGTCTGGAATGCCCTTTGACGCAGTCGGAAGTTCATCACCTCGCTGTAGCTCCCGACATAGCCGATCTTGCGGAAGCCTCGCGCTATCAGATGTGAGAGCGCGTCGTGGACGAGTTGATCGTTATCCATGTCGACGAAATTCGCCTTCAGGAACGGGTGGTAGGTGTCGATGAGCACCGTGGGGAGCGGCGCGTATTCAATGATCGTCTCGATATCCTCGCGCGACAGTTCGGTGCCGAGCACGACGATTCCGCGCGGCTCCGTCCCCTCCAAGTCGGACAGCATCTGCTGAAGAGATTCCTGCTCGTAGCTTACGACCTGCAAGGCGTAGTCGCGCCGCAGCGCCTCGAAGGACATGCCGTCGATATAATCCGAGATGAAGTGGTTGTGGTCGCGGTTCACCGTCTGGCCGTGCCGCGCGATTTTCAGGAAGCGGATCGTGTTGGTGGCTTCCTGCCGTGGCCGATTCGAACGCGGCGTGTAGTTCAGCGCTTCCACTGCCTGCAGGACGCGGGCGCGGGTGGCCTCTGAGATGTCGCCCTTATCGTTCAGAACCAACGACACGGTGGCAGCGGAGACCCCCGCATGCCCGGCAACTTCGCGTAAAGTGACCGGTTTTTTCGGCTGAACTTCCATGGTCTCGCTCATCCCACCTTCATTTCATCGCGATTTGTCTATGCCGCACATGGGCGGAACGCACGGTCCTTTTAATCTCACGCGCCGAGAGGGGCTAGTGAACAAACGGGGTTGACTTTAGTAAACATAATAGTAGCAATTTAGTAAATAAGATAATTATTCAGTAAACGACACGGGGGAGGAGATGTCGAAACTGGACGGAAATCTGTTTGTGTTGTCCGTGCTCATCGTGCTGCTTCTCGCAGTCGGCGGCGCGGCATCCGGCGGCAATTACCTTTCGATCTACAATTTGCAGTCGATGGCGAACCAAGTGCCCGAGATCGGGTTGCTCGCCATCGGCGTGATGCTCGCGATGTGCTCGGGCAATGGCGGGATCGACCTGTCGGGGATCGCGCTGGCGAACCTTTCGGGGGTGGCCTCGGGGCTTGTGGCTCTTTCGATTTTCCCGGTGGACGAAGCGCCGGTGCTGTTCACCATCACTTTCGCTGGGGGCTGCCTGCTGATCGGCATGCTGGGGGGCGCGCTGAACGGATTTCTGATCTCGCGCTTCGAGATCACGCCGATCTTGTGCACCTTGGGCACCCAGATGGCCTTTACCGGTGCGGCGGTCGTGTTCTCGGAAGGGCGCTCGGTCATGATCGGGTCGCCGCCCGCACTCTATGATCTGGGCAATGGCCTGATCTTCGGAGTTCCGGCGAGCTTCCTGATCTTCCTCGGCGCGGCTTTGATCTTGGGGGGCGTCCTGCGGTTTACGCCCTACGGGATGAAGCTGATGCTCACCGGGGCAAACCCGAAAGCGGCGCTCTTCAGCGGGTTCAACCGCGACCGCATCCTGATCACGACCTACGCGCTGTCGGGGCTGATGGCCGGGCTTGCCGGGGTGATCATCGCGGCACGCAACATCAACGTGAAATGGGACTACGGCACCTCGTATCTTCTGATCGCGATCCTCGTCGCGGTGATGGCGGGGGTGCGTCCTGATGGCGGGTATGGCCGCGTCGTCAACGTGGTGCTTTCGGCGATCACTCTGCAGCTCCTGTCGAGTCTGCTGAACTTCGTCGGGTTCTCGAATTTCGTGCGGGATTTCGCCTGGGGCGCGCTGCTGCTGTGCTTCCTCGCGGTGAACCGCTTCGAGCTGGTCGACCAGTTCATCACACGCTTTTCGCTGGGGCGCGCGGCGCGCGCTCCGAAAAACTGAGCCGAAGAATGTAATCCAGGGAGGAGATCATCATGGCATTCAAAGGACTTAAAATCGGCCTGTTGGCCGCGACAACAGCAGCGATGCTGGCCGGTGCGCAAGGGGTCGCGGCGCAAGAGGGCAAGTCGATCACCACGGTCGTCAAGATCAGCGGCATTCCGTGGTTCGACCGGATGAAGACCGGCGTCGAGAAATACGCGCAGGAACATTCCGACATGAAGATCGAGCAAGTCGGCCCTGCCACGGCGGATTCCGCGCAGCAGCTGCAGATCGTTCAGGATCTCGTGGCACGCGGCGTCGATGCGCTGGCCGTCGTGCCGATGGATCCGGCGATCCTCGAAGGCGTGCTCAAGCGCGCGATGGATCGCGGCATCGTCGTCGTGACCCATGAGGCCGATAACCAGAAGAACACCATGGCCGATGTCGAAGCCTTCGATAACGCCGAATACGGTGCGGCCCTGAACGAGCGTCTGGCCAAGTGCATGGACGGCAAGGGCAAGTGGACGACCTTCGTCGGCTCGCTGGGCAGCCGCACCCATATGCAATGGGTCGGCGCGGGCGAGGAGAACGCGAAGAAATATCCCGACATGGAACTCGTCGATCCGAATAACGAAAGCTTCGACGACGCCCAGGGCACCTATGAGAAAGCCAAGGAAATCCTGCGCAAGCATCCGGATATCAAGGGCTTCCAGACCTCGGCGGGCAATGACGTTCTCGGCGTCGGCCGCGCGATCGAAGAAGCGGGTCTGGCCGGTAAGGTCTGCCTCGTGGGCACCGGTCTGCCGAACCCTTCGGCGGCCTATCTCGACAGCGGCGCAATCACCGCGATCGGGTTCTGGGATCCCCAGAAGGCCGGCATGGCGATGAACTCGCTGGCCACCAAGATTCTCGCGGGTGAGGAGATCACCGACGGCATGGATCTGGGAGTCGACGGCTACCACAGTGTCAGCGTGCGCCCCGGCGCAGGTGACGGCGTGCTGGTCGTGGGCAACGGCATGGTTCTCGTCGACAAGGACACCTACAAAGAGACCCTTTTCTAAGGCGTGAAAAAACTGGTCGGTCGGGGGCAGCCCCGGCCGACTGTCAGACCGCCCGTGCCCAGGCTGGAGGAGCTTTGGCGCATGGGATGGAAGCGACCGGTGTTCAGGGGGGAGCAATCAGATGTCAGACGGACATTTTCTGGAGCTGCGCGGCATTCATAAACGCTTTGGCGGTGTTCACGCGCTGCGTGGCGTCGATGTGACGATCGATACCGGCGTCGCCTATCACCTGCTGGGCGAGAATGGCTGCGGCAAGAGCACCTTCATCAAGATTATTTCAGGTGCCCACGCGCCCAGCGAAGGCGAGATCATACTGGACGGGCAGGCGCATAACGAGTTGTCGCCGATCCAGTCGCTCGAAGCGGGGATCGAGACGGTCTATCAGGACCTCTCCTTGCTGCCGAACCTCTCCGTCGTGGAAAACGTCGCTCTTGGCGACCAGCTGGTAAGCGGCAACGGGCGCTTGATGCGTCTGTTGAACCGCCGCCGGCTGCGCGAAACCGCCCGCGAGGCGATCCGCAATGTCGGGCTGGAGCCGACGGCGAAACTCCTCGGCACGATGGTCGGAGACCTGCCGCTTGCGATCCGTCAGCGCGTCGCCATCGCGCGCGCTATCGCCGCCGATGCGCGGCTGGTGATCATGGACGAGCCGACCACATCGCTCACCCGGCACGAGGTCGACGCGCTGATCGAACTGGTCGGCAAGTTGCTCGAACGCGACGTGGCGGTGCTGTTCGTCACCCACAAGCTGGAGGAGTGCTACCGCATCGGCGGGCAGGCGATCATCTTCCGCGACGGCGAATGTATCTCGCAGGGCCCGATCGCGGACTATTCGCGGGCCGAGCTGTCGCATCTGATGACCGGGCGCGAGCTGGACACGATGCGCTATCGCAAGGGCATCCCGCAGGCCGAGGAAGTGCTTCGCGTCGAGGGCGCGAGCTCCGGTGCGGCCTTTGAAGATGTCGCCTTTTCGCTGAAAGCGGGCGAGGTGCTGGGGATCACGGGGCTCTCGGATTCCGGGCGCAACGAGGTCGCCCTCGCGCTGGCTGGCCACCAGCCGTTGAGTGCCGGTCATTTCGAGATTTCGGGCGCGCAGGTGCATCTCGACTCTCCCGCGGACGCGATTGCGCGCGGTATCGGCTATGTCCCCGAGGACCGCCTCTCCGAGGGTCTGTTCCTGCAGAAATCGATCTACCAGAACGAGGTGACGCTGATCCTCGACCGGCTGCGCGGTCGCGGCGGCATCGTCGACAAGCGCAAGGGCCGCGAGGCGGCGAGCAAGATTTCCGAGGCGATGAACCTCAATACCGGCAATATCGATCTGCCGGTATCGGCATTGTCTGGCGGCAACCAGCAACGTGTGCTGATCGGCCGGTGGCTCAGCATCGAGCCGAAACTGCTGGTGCTGCACGGCCCGACGGTCGGCGTCGATGTCGGCTCCAAGGACACGATCTACCGCGCGATCCAGGCGATGGCCGAGCGCGGGATCGGGCTGATCATCGTCTCCGACGACCTGCCGGAACTGCTGCAGAACTGCAACCGGATCCTCGTGATGAACCGCGGTCGCCTCGTCGATGAACTCGACGCCGCGACCACCGACGAGAACCGTATTTACCAATCGATGCTCGGCTCGGCGAACGAGGCTGCCTGATGACCATGGTGCAAGAGATGAATGACCGATCAACGCCCAAACGTCCCGAGGACAAACTGACGATTTGGGAGACCCTGCGACGCCGACCAGAGATGGTGACGTTGACCATCTTGGTCGTGATCTGCGTGGCGGTGTCGATCATCAACCCCAACTTCCTTCAGCCGGGCTCGCTCATCGACATGGGCCGCGCAAGCGTGGTGACCGGCCTCTTCGCGCTCGGCGTCTTTGCCATTCTTGCGGCAGGGGGGATCGACGTCTCCTTCACCGCGATCGCGGCACTGACGATGTATTCGCTGACGAAATTCGTGATCACCGTGGCACCCGATCTGCCGATGGCCGCGATCATCGCGATTGCCGTCGTGGCCGGGGCGCTTCTGGGGGCGGTGAACGGCCTTCTGGTTCACGGTCTGCGCGTGCCCTCGCTGATCGTGACGATCGGGACGCAATATCTGTTCCGCGGGATCCTGCTGGCTTTCGTCGGCACGGTGTGGCTGATGGAGCTTCCGCCGCAGATGACCGCCTTCGGCAAGGCCGCGCTCTATCAGTTTCAGGGCGCAAATGGCGTGACGGTCGATCTGCCCGCCTATTTCCTGATCTTCCCCGTGGTCGTCGGGCTGGCGTGGTTCCTGTTCGACCGCACGCTGATGGGCCGGGCGATCTTCGCCACTGGCGGCAACCCGGAGGTCGCGGCGCGGCTCGGCTATGGCCAGCGCGTGGTGCATGTCTTCGTCTTCGCCTTCGCGGGCGCGCTCGCAGGTCTGGCTGGCATCATCCATGTCAGCGCGACCCGCATGGCCAACCCGTTCGATCTGGTCGGCACCGAGATCGAAGTGATCGCCGCCGTCGTTCTGGGCGGGGCGCGAATCACCGGCGGCACGGGTTCGGTGCTGGGCACCGTGGCCGGTGTTCTCCTGATCACCGTCGTCAGCAACACCCTGGTTCTGGTGGGAATCCCCAGCACCTGGCAGCGCCTCGTCGTGGGCGCGTTCATCCTTCTCGCAGCGGCCTTCTTCGTGCGCCGCAAGCAAAAACCCAAGCAACGCAAAGCAGAGTGATCCGATGAAGAAATTTCTCAACAAACCCGAAGATTTCGTCGAAGAGATGCTGGAGGGGATTTACGCCGCCCATCCGGAAGTGACCCATGTCGCGGACGATCTGCATTGCTTCGTGACGGCCAACCCGGTCCCCGGCAAGGTCGGGATCGTGACGGGGGGCGGCTCCGGCCACCTACCGCTGTTCCTTGGCTATGTCGGCGACGGGATGCTCGATGGTGCGGGCGTTGGCGGGGTGTTCCAGTCACCCAGCTCGGACCAGATCCTCGAAGTGACCAAGCATGTCGATCAGGGGGCGGGCGTCCTCTATCTCTACGGCAACTACAGCGGCGACATCATGAATTTCGACCTCGCCGGGGAATTGGCCGAGGTCGACGATATCGAGACCGCCACCGTGGTCGGCAATGATGATGTCGCCTCCTCCAAGCCGGGCGAAGAGCACAAGCGCCGCGGCGTGGCGGGGATCGTCTTCCTCTACAAGGTCGCGGGTGCCGCCGCCGCCGAGATGAAGCCGCTCGCCGAAGTCGTCCGCCTGACCGAGAAGGCGAAGGCGCGCACGCGCACCATGGGTGTCGCGCTGACGCCCTGTATCGTTCCCGAGGTCGGCAAGCCCAGCTTCACGCTTGGCGAGGACGAGATGGAAATCGGCATGGGCATCCATGGCGAGCCGGGGATCACCCGCAAGACGCTCGAGCCCGCAGATGCCGTCGTGGACGAAATGTTGGAGCGCATCTTCGCCGAGCAGGACTACGCGGCAGGCGACGAGGTGGCGATCATCGTCAACGGGTTGGGCGCGACGCCGATGGAAGAGCTCTACATCTTCTACCGTCGCATCTCGCAGCTGTTCGCAGAGCGCAACGTGAGCGTCGCGCAGGTCTGGATCGGCGAATTCGCGACCTCGATGGAGATGGCGGGCGCCTCGATCTCGGTGCTGCATCTCGATGACGAGTTGAAACCGCTGATCGCTCGCGGCGCGACGACGCCGTTCTTCAAACATATCGCGAAGTGAGGGTTGCCATGACGATGGATGCGAAGGCACTGCCGGACCTGTTCAACCGTTACCGGGACCGGTTCGCCGCCGAGAAGCAGGCGCTGATCGAGCTCGACGGCAAGGTCGGGGACAGCGATCTGGGACTGACCATGGCGAAGGGCTTCACCGCTGCGGCCGCTGCGCTTGAGGAGAAGGCGCCCGAGACGCTGGCGGACGGAATGAAAACCGCAGGCGCTGCGATCGCGAAAGCTGCCCCCTCGACCATGGGCACACTGATGGCGACGGGCTTCCTGCGCGGCGCGAAGGCGCTCGACGGTGTGGACGTGATGGATACCGCGGCGCTTGCAGATTTCTGGGCGGCCTTCCGCGACGGTATCGCGCAGCGCGGCAAGGCGCAGCTCGGCGACAAGACCGTGCTCGACGTACTGCACCCGATGGCCGAGACCATCGCCGCGCAGGCGCAGGCAGGCGCATCGCCCGCCGAGGCATCACGCGCGGCGGCCCAAGCCGCGAAAGAGGCGTTGGAGGCGACCAAGGATATGGAAGCCCAGCACGGCAAGGCTGCCGCGTTTGGCGAGAAATCCAAAGGCATTCAGGACGCGGGCGGCACCGTCGCCTGCATCCTCATCGAAGAGACAAGCGCCGCTTTCGGCGCGTAGGAGAGGGTATGTACTACAATACGCTGGGACGGAGCGGGCTGAAGGTTTCAGCCCTCGCGATGGGGACTTTTACCTTCGGTGGCGAGGGCCCCTTCGCGATGGTCGGCAGTCAGGGCGTGGCCGAGGCGCGCGACCTGTTTGATTGCGTGATCGACCACGGGGTGAACCTGATCGACACGGCGAACATGTATTCCACCGGCACCGCCGAAGAGATCGTGGGCGAGGCGCTGGAAGGCCGCCGCGACAAGGTGCTGATCTCGTCAAAAGCCCGGATGCCGATCGATGATGGCCCCAATGGCGAGGGCGCGAGCCGCTGGCACCTGATCCGCGAATGCGAGCGTAGCCTGAAGCGCCTGCGCACCGATCACATCGACATCTACCACATCCACGAATGGGACGGCCAAACCCCGGTCGAGGAAACGCTCGAAGCCCTGCAAATGCTGATCGATCAGGGCAAGATCCGCTATGCGGGCTGCTCGAACTATACCGGCTGGCAGGTGATGAAATCGCTCATGGCCTCGGACAAGCCGGGTCGGGCGCGCTTCGTCACCCAGCAGATCCACTACACGCTCGAGGCGCGCGAGGCGGAATACGAGCTTTTGCCGATCGCGGTCGATCAGGGCGTCGGCGCGACCGTCTGGAGCCCGCTTGCCGCAGGGCTGCTGTCGGGCAAACACACCCGCGACAACCCGGTGGCCGAGGGCAGCCGTCAGGCGAAAGGCTGGACCGAGCCGCCGATCCGCGATCAGGAGCGGCTGTGGAAGATCGTCGATGTCCTCAACGAATTGGGCGAGGCGCATGGCGTCGAGGCCGCTCAGATCGCGCTGGCATGGCTGCTTACGCGTCCGGGCGTCGCTGCGCTGGTGGTGGGCGGCAGCACGGTGGAGCAGTTCGAGTGCAATTTCCGCGCGCTCGAAGTAGCGCTCTCGGCTGACGAGCTAGCCTGCCTGGACCAGGTGAGCCGCCCGCCGCTGATCTACCCGCTATGGCATCAAGAGCAATTCGCCAAACCGCGCTTCAGCCCGGCGGACGGGATCGTGACGCGCTGAAATGACCGGTTGAAGCTGGTGCACGAGGTCGGTCGCAGTAAGTCGCTCCGGTCGATGAAGCCTAAGACGACTACTGACGCTTTTGTGTGGTTTCGCAGTTGCCGCTAAGGTCGGTAGCAAGCGAATACTTGGGCGCATAGCAGGAATAGGGACCGAACGAAGCGAACGGCCGCGCACCGCCCAGACCTACGGACCCGTCGCGAACGGCCCAGAGCCGATGAACGCTGACGGCAGCGAATGTCAGCGTTCGTCTATCGGGCCGTCAGCGATTTTGTAACGTCCAACTCCACCTCAGAGCCGCTGCAGCGGGATGCGCAGACTAATCGAGAGCACATGTGCGTCGTTTTCGAAGCTCAGCGGAGCAACCGGCTCATCGCCACCGGTCACCGGCGTGCTGCCACCCTTCGCAGTCCCGAAGCTGTAATAGCGATAGGACATCTCGAGGATCGCCGGGTGCTTGCCGGGAGGCGTCAGCTGGTAGGCCATGCCGATGCCGAGCGAATAGGCGAAATCGCCATGGGTATCGCCCGAGAAGGTCCGGTCTACGGAGGCCTTTGCGGTGTTCGTCCGCGTCCAGTCGCTGACCTTGTTGTTCGCGTAACCAAGCCCCGCCACGACGAAGGGATGAAGGCGGGAATTGACGCCCATCTGCTCGAACGGGGAATAGTAGAGGTTCCCCATCACCGCGCTGGTCGAAACCGAAGCCGCGGTGATGTCGGCATGGTCGCCGCTGGTCGTGTGCGGACCGGTGGTATGGGCGGCGCCAGTCGTGAGGAAACTGACATCGCCGCGGAAGCCGTTCATCCAGTCATAGCCGAAGGCGATCTCGCCGAAGCCAGTCGTGTCGTTGCTCAGGTTGAAATCGATTCGCGGATCGGACGGGTAGCCGGGCGGCAGCCAGTGCTCGTCGGACGGGCGGGTGTTTGCTGCCCCGAGCCCGAAGCGCACGTAAGGTCCATAAGTGACGCTCGCCGTGCCGACCTTGAAGAAACTGGCCGAGTCCTGCGCCGCGGCTACCGCCGGAACTGCAAGACTGAAGACAAGGGCGCAAGCTGCGGCCCGCTTGATTGAAAAAACCATTTCGATGACTCTCCGTCCGTCTCATCCATCCGCCTGACCGGATGGTCCTGTTCAGCGACATAATGGATCTCTGGCTGCGCGCGTTGAAGAAGAAACTTCTGCCCCCGCTTCACGCGAGGGCAGAGTGTTGCTTCGGTTCCATAGGGTCTCAGCCGTCGTGACCTGCGAGAACCGCGATACGCACTGCTTCGGCTTGCGCGGCGAGGCTGGTCGCTGCCGCGCCCGTCACCGGCTGGCCAAGAATGGTCGTCACCGCCGTTACCGTGGCCGCCGTGATCGGCACCGTCTTGTCCGAGGCCGTGCCGAGGAAAATCGCCTCCAGCGTTGCGGTGTTGTTCGTCACTCCGAGACTGGAGAGCGCCGAGCTGCCATCCAGCGTGTCCTTGAGAAGGGCGAGGTTCTGCAGCGGCGAGTCTATGAAGGAGACGTTGTCCCAGTTCAGCGAGAGCTGGTCGATCGCCTGATCGAGCGGCAGGTTGTAGAACGAGACCATGGTCGGCGAAATCGTCGCCAGCGCTTCCTCATAGGCGCGCTGCAGCACGTGATCGGGCGAACGGGCCACGTTCAACCGCCCAAGCTCGACCTCCGGGATACCCTCTTTGGACCAGACCGGCTTGGTGCCGCGGGTGCCGGACGGGGTGCCGGCTTGCGGGCCCTTGCCCTCGGAATCCGCGCCCGGGCCGCCCTGACCCTGCCCGGAAGAACCGCTGGCGCCGCCATGGCTGCCACCTTCCTCATGCGAGCCGTCGTCCTCATGGCCGCCGCTGCCATGCCCGGCCTCTCCGGTCTTGCCCTTCTGCTGGCCGCCATCCGTGTGGTCCCCATCGGTATGCGAGCCGCTGTCTTGCGCAAAAGCGCGCGGCACGGACAGATGGAACGTCCCAGATTTCGGGCCAAGCTGCACGGTGAGACCCAGCCCCGCGATCAGCGCAATTCCTGCCACGGCAGTTGCGCTCTTTGCAGTCTTGCGTGTCATGACTGCCTCCTTGTTATGAGATGTTGGTCGTCTTGACCCGGACCCTGCGCCAGAGGCGGGTCCGGGTCGATGTTCGTCAGATGCGATCAGCCATGTCCGGCGAGGATCGCGATGCGCACTGCCTCGGCATCGGCTGCAAGAGACGCGGCCGCAGCCCCCGTGACCGGCACCCCGAGGATCTGCGTCACCGCAATCACCGTATCGGTCGTGATCGGAACGGTCTTGTCCGAAGCCGCGCCGAGGAAGATCGCCGCGAGCGTGTCGGCATCATTCGAGACGCCGAGGCTAGACAGCGGGGTCGACCCCTCGAGCGTCGCCTGCAGAAGGCCGAGGTTCTGCAACGGGGAGTCTATGAAGCTCACGTTGTCCCAGTTCAGGGAGAGCTCCTCGATCGCCTGGTCGAGCGAAAGGTTGTAGAACGAAACCATCTCGGGCGAAATCGATGCGAGCGCTTCTTCATAGGCCTGATCGAGCACATGTCCCGGCGAGCGCGCGACGTTCAGGCGCCCCAGTTCGACTTCAGGAATCCCTTCCTGCGACCAGGTCGGCTTGCCGCCGCCGGAGGAGGAGGGCGCGCCTGCTTGCGGCCCCTTGCCGTCGGAATCTTCGCCCGGCCCGCCTTGGCCCTGACCCTGAGATTGTCCGGTCTGGGCGCCTTTACTGCCCTGACCCTGACCGCCTTGATTCCCCTTGCCGGTCCCTTGGCCGCCGGACTCCTGTGCATTGGCCGCGAAGCTGAACGGACCGGTGACCGGTGCCTGCCATGCGATAGCGAGTCCCAATGCCGCTGCGAGAGCGACAAGCGATACGCGAGACTTGTTCGTGAACATTGAATTACGCATTTCCATATCCTCCTCCGTGTTGACGCCTTCGCGTCGAAGCAAGAAGAACATAGGAGGAGGGATTCCTCTTTGATCGTAGTCAATGAGATGTATGTTTCCGGATGCCTCTCACACCACCTGAGAAGTCGCGTCATCACCATCATGACGCATTGGCCGAGAGCACGGGACCGGTGATCCGGGCGCGCGCCGCGACCGGCAGCGAGTCTGCGTCGCTGCCGGTCGTGTCTGGCGAAGCGGACGTCCGTTTCCTGCCGATTTCCATCAGAGCGTCGCGGTCAGCCCTTAGCGGTCGTAGGCCCTAGCCCCAACCAATGTCTGCTATTTCCAATCAAAAAGGACGTTCGGTCCCCAATCACTATCGCTCGGAAGCTGCCCTCCCGCGAAAGCTTCACGTGATAGGATTTATGAGTTCGGGGCTGCACGATGTGCAGCCCCGCATCTGTCTTTCAGGAACACACAGTTCAAAACCGGCACCGAGGCAGTTCTGCAAAAAGCGGCGTAGCGCGAATGCAGACTTCTCATGAGCCTACTGATCGGAAACCGTAGCGTCCGTCAGCAATCCTCAGCCGGCAGCATGGTCACGTCGGAGTAACGACCGTCCGAGGTCGTGATGCGTGCGCAGGCGCCAGTGGAGCGATTGAAATACCACGAGGTTAGCCCTTCGGAGCGAATGCGCTCATAGCCGAGCGCCATGATCCCGCCTTCGGCTTGACCCGCGCGAGCGCCCTCGAAGGAGGAGAGGTCGTATTCGCTGCCGACCGCTGGGCGACCTTGCTCGGGCATGCTCGTGTCGCCGGTCTCCACGCAGGCGGCAAGCGGAAGGGCCGCGGCAAAGGTCCAGATCAGTTTCGTCTTCATGGTCGTCTCCTTCGAAAGTTTGTGCGCCAGTTCAGAGCTATGCGCGGTTGGAAAATCTTGGCTGCGGCCCCGCTATGAGGGAGGCGAGGCCGCAGGCGGCGCGTCAGTTCGCGTATTCGCTGAAGACTGTGACGCTGCCGTTCGCTTCAAGGCGGCAGGTGTATTTGCTCCCGCCCGCCATGAGCGTGAGGATCGGGCCGCCGCCGGTCTGGATGCGATCGAGGATGGAAACCGAGCTGGCGCTGGTGCCGGTCAGGGTCGCAGCCTGCGCGATACAGGGGCCGGTCATGGTGTCGAACTGGGCATCGGTGCCGCTGAGCGCCGGGTCCGAGCCTCCGGTCTCGACGCAGCCTGCGAGCAGGGCCGAGGCCGCGAACAGGCCTGCGATGGTCTGAGTGGTCTTCATGGGTCTTCTCCCTCCAGGTTGGTCGTCGGTGAGTGCGGGCGACATCCGCAGGGCTCAAGCCTTTCGGATCATCTTCACGATCAACAGCAGAAGCACCGCTCCGAGGAACATCACGATCAGCGAGCCGAGCGCGCTCGCGATCTGAATTCCGAACAGCCGCAGCAGGACGCTCGCGAGGATCGAGCCGCCGATCCCGATCAGGATGTCGAGCCCGATACCGGAGCCCGTCCCCTTCACGAGCAGACTCGCAAGCCAGCCGACGAGCCCGCCGACGACGACGGCAATCAGGATGCCGATGATCAGCCCCATCCCGGCGCCGACCGCGTTCGCGGGGCCTTGTTGCGCAAAGGCGGGCGCTGCGAAAGCGGTGGCCACGACCGCCATGAGTAGTCTCTGTTTCATCACTGGATTCCCAAGATTGCTGTGAAATCTCTCGCGCCAGACGAGCGGCTCTCGACCCCGATCAGGATTTCCCCCGCCTCTCCCGGAGCATTCCGCCGATGTAGCCGCCCACGGCCCCGGCAAGAGCGGTATTCCCACCAAGACGTGCCTCCGAAGCCCAAGGTGCGTGACATGAACGACCCGATGATCAGGGCGACGCAGCCAATGAGTCCGTATTTGACGGGCGTGCCGAGAGTATCGAGCAAGGCTGTCTCCACGTGTTGAGGCTTTCGGGGCAGGGGCCATACGCCGCTCCCGAAGGTCGGTGCCGATCAGAGGTAGCCTTCGCTGCCCATGAACATGGTTTGCGGGTTGCTTCCATCCGCGCCGACGAGACAGCGCCACGGAGCGCCGTTTGCGCCGACCCGCATGTAGATGGCGGTTGCGGCCTGCGACGTCTCTCCACCGACCACGGTCACGCCGCCCGTTGTCTGGGCCGCCAAGGCCGACCGGCAGGAGTCGATCGCGGCCTGGCTGACATCCGGAGACATGCTGGTGATGAAGGGCGGGCTGCCGGGCGCGACAGGCATTTGGGCTGCCGATCCGCCTGTGCTCTCGACACAGGCCGAGAGTGCAGTGAGCGCACAGAAACCGGCCATGATTCCGATCAGTCTGGGCATGTCTTCTTCCTTTCTGTTGAGGTCGAGAGGGCAGTTCGGATGTCAGTCGATCCCGAAGATGACCGTGTAGGATTGTGCGCCGTTGGCCGTGTTGTAGACGTCGATGATGTGGTCGCCCGATTGAAAGAGCTGGCCACGGTATTCCTGCGTTGCCGGCATTTCGTCGAGCAGGACGGACCCGTCCGGGTTGTAGATCACGTAAGTCATCCCGGGGCCGTTGGCGGCGAGGCGGAAATACAGATCCTGCCCGTTGCCCGCGCCGAGGATATATCGCTGCGATTTCTGCGGCATCAGCTGACCGGAGAGCTCCGCGCCGCTCGAACCGGGCGCGAACTGCACACGGATGTCTGCCGACCCGCTGCCCGCCATCGCCCCGCCGCCGTCATCGGCGGTTGCGGTGTTTTCTCCGCCACCCGGTCCGGGAAGGCGCAGGAAGCGAGCCGCGACCCAACCCTGCACACCACCTTGCGAGTCCTGAACCTTGCACCATTGCCGACCGTCCGACATCGTGCAGCCGCCGACATTGCGAACGACTGTGCCGTTGGGCAGCTTGCCCAGCAGGCGACCGCTGGGGCGCGGTGCGTTGCGAATATTGAGCGTGTCGCCCGGCGTTCGCAGCGTCACGACGAAGAAATCCTCTTCGGGAAGCATCCCGCCACTCTGACTGCCGCCCGAGGCCGAGCCGCCGCTTCCTTGCCCGGTGATCGAGACATTGATGGTGAACCCGACCGTCTTGCCGGTATCCCGGTCATTGCCCATCAGGTAGACGCGTATCGCCCAGTCGCGGGTTTCGGGCAAGATCACGCTCGCCGAACTGCCTTCATTCGAGCCAACGAACAGACCATTATAGTCCATTCCTGCGGGCAGGATGTTGAAATATGCGATCCCGTTGCTATTCGTGCCCGTGACCGTCAGATCGACATTCATCCGCTGGCCGACAGTTCCGCGCAGCACGTAGTCGATATAGTCCCGACCGGTCACTGCGCCGTTGATGGCCACGCCCGACTGCCCGCGCGGGAAGCTGATCGGCACGCTTTCCTGCGCAGCCGCTTGGGACGTGCCGAACGCGAGGGAAAACGCACAGAGCGCGGCGGTCGAGGCGGCGCGTAACGCATGCAGGAACGGGGCCGCTTGGAACATGACGTGTCTCCTCTCGGTTCGGACAGGCCGCGCGGCCTGGGAATGGACCATGCGCGCGCGCACAATTCCGCTCGTTCCCGATCGGGGGCGAGCGACGTCCGGGCTAAAAATTTCTTTTCAGACCATGCTTTAGTAAATCAGATCACGCGGGCGTGAGTTTGGGGAGGGCGAAAATATGCGTTTTGGGAGAATCTGTTGACCTAAGGGAAAGGTGGTGCCCTTTTCCGGGACGCGCCGACGCATATACGCAGTGAAGACGTGGTGGTTCGGACCGCTTAGTGGCGACGGCGTAGCGCTCTGCAAACGATAACAAGCAGGACGAGATTCACGCCGGGCGCGGCAACTGCCCAAAGAGCGGCCGCACTTTCCGGCACCGGAACGATCATGTTCCACGGCAGGCCAAGCGGCATCAGAAAGACGCCAGAAAGGGGATCGCGCTCCTGTCCGAACCAGCCAAACGTGCCGATTGCGAGTAGCAATAGCGCCGCGATCCAGAGGAGCACGAAGAGGCCAATGAGGATCCGACAGAGCTTCATCGCGTTGGTTCTACCCCTTACACCTTCAGCAATCTTCCGCAGGAAGCATCGTGATGTCAGCGAATTTCCCGTCGGAGGTCGTGATCTTCGCGCAGGCACCGGTCGCCCGGTTGAACCAGAAGGTCGTCAGGCCTTCCGATCGAATAGACTCGAAGCCAAGGGCCTGAAGTCCGCCCTCTGCCTGACCTGCAGGCGCGCCGACGAAATCGGTCACATCGGTCGGGCTGCCGACGGACGGCATGCCGCTTTCCTGCGGCGCGCCATCCATGGCACCGCCACCGTCATCCGCCGTCGCCGGATCATCCGCAGGGGCACCGTCCATCGCACCGCCACCGTCGTCGGCCGTGGCACTGTCTTCCGTGGACGCCGGAGCGCCGACCTGTTCCACGCTCGGGTTGCTGCCGTCATTCGAGACGAGACAACGCCATTCGGCATCATCGGCGCTTTTTAGCATGACAAGCGAGTTCGCCTCGGAGAACTCGGTGCTCAAAACCGTGCCGCCCATCGCGCCATGCGCCGCGCGCACCGCGTCGATGCAGGCATCGATTGCCTCCTGGCTGACTTCGGACGAGGTCGCCGCTTGCGTCGCGGCAGGCTCCTGAGCTGCGGCTTTCGGGGCCTCATCCATTGCGCCGCCGCCATCATCGGCCGTCGCGGTATCTTCCTTTGCGGGCTCCGCGCTCTGCGTCGTTGAGGTGGTCGCCGAGCCGGTCTCCTCCGCCTTTTCTTCCTCTTCCTGACATGCCGAAAGCGCGAAGACGAGCATGGCGCTGAGAACGAGCTTGTTCATTTTGAGGACCTCTCTGAATGCGTTGCGCAAGGGGTGACGGGAGCGGCGTGCCGCCAAATGCAGGAAGGTGGCCGCTCCCGCTAAGGTCGTGCGCCGTCGTCATTCTTGGCATTTGATCACGAAGCGGTGATCGGTGGGAGGGCGGAAATATGCGTTTTGGCGGGCCCGATGAGTTGCGCGGCGAGGGGGCCGATCATCCAAGCGCTGCGGCCGCCCCGGTCCCCGTCAGTAGAAGGACGCGCCGTCGATCAGATGGGCGCGCTGACCCGCATGGGTGACATGAAAGGTTCCGGGATTGTCGGTCGCAACGAAGCCGATCTTCTCGATCGTGAATTCGTCATTGGCCGGGAACTCGAAGAAAGAGGTGATGTAGTTAAGCGCCCCGATAAACTGCCCGTCCTCCGTCAGAGGCTCCCAGATCGTGACATTTCCGTTTCCGCGTGCATTCACCGTAAAGCTGAACAGAAGCGCCGCCCCGTCGAGAAAACCCGATTCCAGCAGGTGATCCCGAAGATGCGGCGCGCCGATGCGATTGGAGTAGGTCTCGAAGGACGTTCCCATGAGCTTGAAGGGATCCTGTCCGCGATCGGTGAAGGCCTTCTTGCCGGAGGCCGAAATTTCGACGAGCCGAAGATTCTGATCGAGGAGTGACGCAGGGCGCAGGTCACACCGCACGATCGCGAGGCTTCTGTTGAAGGCTCGCCGCTCCTCATCGCGCTCCAGAAGTGATCGCAGGCGCGCGAGCGTTGCGGGGCGCGGATTTTCCACTTGGCGCTCCCAGCGGCTCACCGTGCCCTGATCGACCCCGAGCCTTTCGCCCAGTTCGATCTGGGTGATGCCCAAGCGGCGCCGAATGTCCCGGATCGCAGAACCTTCCAACTCAGCCTCTCCCGAAATCAAAGCTTACCTAACGTTACCCGGGGGCGTTGTATCTGGGAAGACAGGAACTTGCGTGATCGGCGCAGGGCGAGGTGCGCCGTGCGGCTCAGATGTCACGCACAACCTTAGCGAGAACTGTTCAGGCTAGACAAGCGACTGACCTTGGGTAAACTATTTGTGATCGAACGGTTTTTCAGGATGTTTCCGTGGGTATTTTTCGAGTGAAACCAATCGCGCTGAGCCTCGCTCTGGCGCTGGCCGCGGCTCCTGTTTCGGCGCAAGGCACCCAATTCAACCTCACCGGCGTAACCGTTTACGATACGGCGGAAATCCTCGGATATGCCGCGCAGGTCGTCGTGCAACGCACCGGGACCGTCACCGCCGAAGACCTCGCTCAGACGCTCGAGGTCATGTATCGCGAGGACGGGTATTTCCTCGCCGAGGTGTTCGTCGCTGAAGATGGGCAAACGCTCGTGGTAGACGAGGGGCAGATCGGCGACGTGTCTATCGAAGGGGTGGACGAGCCGACCTATCGCCTGATCCGAAGCTATGTGGAGCCGATTGTCGGGCGCCGCGCCGTCACCCAGAAGGAATTCGAGCGCGCGATCATGCTCGTGGAGGATATCGAAGCGATCTCGGCCACGGCAGAGGTCGACTATCCGGAAGGCGCCTCCGCAGCACGGGTCCGCGTCATCGCAACGCCGGAGGATCGGGCCTCGGGATATGTGAGCCTCGATCACCCCTCGCGCGATTTCGGCGAAAGCGCGATCCTGAGCGTCCATCAGGAATTCCTGAGCGCGCTGACCCCGGGCGACCGGTTGCGGTTCGAGCTGTCCGGCTCGTCCGAGTTCGATGGTGGCGGCGACAGCGTCTGGGGCGCGTTTGCCTATCGCATGCCCCTTGGCGGGGGCGGCGGGTTCGGTGAGGTCTATCTGGGCTCTGTGACCGCACGCCGGGATGCGCGTGGCACGCTTCTGTCCACGGATATCGAGGGCAACACGGCCATGCTCGCCTTCGGCTATCCGGTCCTGCGCGATGTGGATACCTATGGCTATGCGCTTCTCGAGGCGAAGCGGGTCGAATCCAACGTGGATGTCTCTGGCACGAAATTCGACAGCGCGGTCGATGTCGTCGGCGCCTCCTGGATCTTCGGCAAGGCGCTTCCGGGCGGCGGGGCCTATGAATATGCGCTGAACCTCTCTGTCGGCGAGCGCACGTCGGATGCCGCGGGCTTCGATGACGGTGACAAGCATTTCTCGCATTTGCGTGTCGGATTGGGCTACCAGCACCCGGTCTCATGGTTCGGCCCAGAAAGCGCCGTGCGCGCCGAGCTGTGGGGGCAATACTCCCCCGATCGCCTGCCGAGCATCGAGGAATTCTATATCGGCGGACGTGAGGATGAACGCGGTTACCGGTTTGCAGAGGCGCAAGGAGACAGCGGCGTGTCCGCGACCCTCGAAGTCGGTCGCGATCTCTTCCCGAGTGCGGGGCAGGTCCGGCGCGTTCGGCCTTTCGGCTTCCTCGATCTTGGCTATGTGAAAAACAATAGTCCCTCGGTGGACGAGCTGGGGGAGGAAACCTTCGCGTCCCTCGGTCTAGGGGTCGATGCCGAATTCCCGGCGGGCGTCTTCGTGCGAAGCTACGTGGCGGCGCCCTTGACTGACGGGCCGTCCACCGGTGCGGGCGATCCTGCCTTCTACCTTGGTCTGACGAAAAGCTGGTGATCTCATGCGTAAACCGTCTCTTGCTCTGACTGTCGTCCTGTTCACGCTTCCAGCGGTGTCTGCCTTCGGCGAAGGCAATCACTTCGGGTTCTGCAATGGTGTGGGAAACAAGCACGGGGCGGCAGATTGTGGGCCGAGCGGGACCGGCACGGGCACGGGAACACCGGGGACAATCCCGACGACCACCCAGCTTCCGACGACGGGCACTCAACCAACCCTTCCCACCGTTCCCGCGATCATCAATGTCGTGCCCACGAAGCCGACAGTGACGACGGGGTATGGTCCTGTGCCAACAATTCAGGGACAGCCGGGCACGCCGATCGTCGGCACCGGTCAGTTGCCGATTGTGATCAAGCCAGTGCCGCAACCCGTCCTGACCGGTGTCGGCCCGGTGAACCCGGCTCAACCGTTGCAGACCCCGTCCTTCACCGGCACGGGGCAGTTGCCGACTGTGATCAAGCCTGTGCCGCAAACTGTGCTGACGGGCGTCGGCCCGGTCAAACCGCCTCAGGCTTTGCAGACCCCGTCCTTCACCGGAACGGGTCAGTTGCCCTACGTTATCCAGCCGCTGCCGCCTACGACCGTCACCGGGGTCTCGCCGGTGCCGACCATTCAGCCGATTGCGACGCCGTCCTTCACCGGGCAGGGGCTGCCCATTATCATCGTGGTGCCGAACCCTCCGACGACCTTTGGCGGCTATGGCCGAGTGCCCGCCTCGATCATCGTGCAGGCAAACCCGGGACAAACTTTCGGAGGCTACGGCCGGGTTCCGCAGCCCACGCCGCAGGCGATCCCCCAACAGGCGCCCTATGCCGTGCCGACGCCGATGCGACAATCCACGCCGGTGCTGGCGCCGAGCAAGGTCGCAACGCCGGTCGCCTCGCCGCAGTTGGTGCCCGGCCAAGTGCCCACAGCCACGCCGCAGGCCGTGCCGGTGATGGTGCCGCGCCCGAAGCCGCGCCCGGTTGGCGTGATGATGACCAGTTCGACGGCCGGAAAGGTCACGCATGCCCCGTCGGTGCAGCAGCCCGCCCTTGGCAAGCAGCACGTCACACACACGGCCGGTCGCCAGGCGCCGCACGATCCGCCGCGCTTTGCGTCCGCTGACGGAGGCGGTTCGTGGAATTGCATCGCGAGCGGCCACGGCAAGCGCAAACGCTTTATCGACGGCGAGGTCGCGGTCAGCGGAGCGCTCCGCCATGTCGGCGCGGTCGATGTGCTCGGGCGCGATTTGCCCGCCTTGCACCCCGATCATTCCGACTGCATCGTGTCCGTCAGGCGTCGCAAAGAGCGGTGATCACAATCGGGCCCCGTGATCTCACGGTGCACGCCGCATTCCAGAGGCTTGCGCTGCGTTTCTCTGCTACCCTCTTTCGCTGCATGGCCGGAGCTATCGGGGCGCGAATGTAATGCCCAAAGAGTGAAGGGCGGCCGCGCCTCTGCGCTCCGTCGCGTGCTTTGCGGAGCTTTCTTACAGCCCATTAATGCTTTCTTGGTTGATGTCGTGACGATCGTCCCGGTGCTTCCGGCGATTTGCGCACCACGCAGCGAATGACCGCGTCGCAGCCAGAAGAACGAGATGTCGCTGAACAGCAGAAAGCCGACATTCGGCAGAAGCGCAGCGAATGTCTGCTTTCCGCCCAAAAAACGCCTGACACTTCCCCGTCATACCCAAAGTGGCAGAGCATCGATCGCCGGGCGCATCAGGTTGGGTGGGGTCGGCTTGTGGTAAGTCTTCTCGTGAATATCGCGCCCTTCATGGCCCACGATGTCGCGAATGATCTTGTCGTCGATCGCCGCGTGTTCGAGCGCGTTCTGAACGTAATGGCGGAAGCTGTGGAAAGAGAGCGCCGCGCCGTCGGTCCCCAGCGTATCATCGATGATCTGTCTTATCCGGCGTCCGAGTTTCTTGCCGTGCTTCCCGCTCTTGGGCTCCCGAAGGTCCGGAAACAGATCAGGGTGCCCGGCACGCTTCATCTTCGTCACATGGTCGAGAAACCCGAGCTCGATCAGGCGCGCATGGATCGGCACGATACGACAAGAGGAGAGCGTTTTGACGCGGCGCACATCATCAAGCGGATCGAGGGAGTCGAACCGGCGCAGCAATTTCAGCTTTTCGATCTTCGCCCGCTCGCGCTTGATGACATCCGCCAGCCAGACGCGCGCCTCTTGAGGGGAAATCTCGGTCCTGATGATGCCATCCATAAATGTGTCGCTCTCCGCACTAATCTTGCGGGCTAAGATAATCGCAACACGGCGATCCATCGTCCCCAAGGAGAGCTTCAGGTCAACGAGTCTTGTGGAAAACACCCGGATCCGACGGCGCCATTGATAGGCGGCGCCCCGACGGGAGAGATGAGGTTGGCCGTGAATGGTCTTGCGTCGCCCTTGTCTCGAACGGACCCACGCAAAACTAGGGTGATGGAACACCCGTATGCCACACCTACGAAGCCATGAAAGTCTTTTGGCAGCTAAATCAACACCCTAGAGGGGAAGATGGCTCCGGCGGTAGGGGTCTGCCCCACCGTGCCACACACCCTTGTTTTATTGGCCGATCTCAGCGCGATTTCGCTTCGGTCACAACCGGACTCCAGAATGTGTACGGGGTCGTGGCGTACTTTGAGCATCAATTCAAGTACTCGATGAAAATAGCTGCACTCAGACGGGCAGGAGGCTCGGTAGGGCGGCCGAGCTTGGAAAGACGATGCCTGCAAGCCGATGGAGTTTGCTGTCGGGCTCCGAGTGGGGTTTTGTTCTTGAAACCTGATCGATCTGTGATCACTAATTCGTTAGGGCGTCCTTGGTGCTTGGCATGAAGGGGTCTCATTCCTTTTGCGCATCGAGGCCATTTTGCTCGACAAGACGACCATTACGCAGATCCATTCATTTGAGGGAGTAGATCGGATCCTTGCCGATCCCGATCTCTTCCGTCGCAGGCTGGGAGCCGAAGGTGCGAGTCCCGCGGCTGCGAAGGAAAATTTTGTCGACGACATCTGGCACGTAGGGGCCGCCTCGACTGTTGGCGGCTCGATCGCATCTTCCTCGTTGGTCGCCTCGACCTTTTTCGGCAGTTCCGGGTTGATGGCGCTGTTGCCCTGGGCACCGGCTGCGGTGACACCGGTCGGTTGGGTGGCTGCGGCGGCGGTCGTGACGGGAGCGTCGTTTTACGGCGTGACCCGGCTGTTTCGCAGCTGGGATACGAACCGGTCCGGTGCGACGCCAAGCTTTGTCGGATCCGAACTCGATCTTCTGGCCATGTCTCTGCTCGATGTGATCGGAGCGTTAGCCGTCCGCGTCGCCGCGGCTGCAGGGCCGCTCGACGCCGCGGAACGTGCTCATTTGAGAGGGCATTTCGTTGCATGCTGGGGCTTCGATCCGGCTTATGTCGACTGCGCCCTCGAAGTGATTGAGACGAATTCAGCAGCCCAACCAGTCGAGGGCATGGCAGCGTCGATGTCAGCCTTTGCGGCGGCGGTGCCGGACTGTGATCGCGTCGTCTTGAATTCAGTACTTTTCGATTTGCTTGAGGCCATAGCCGCCGCTGACGGAACGGTCGATCCGCGCGAAGTCGCAGAGATCGCCACAATCCGCGAAGCTTTCGCGCGGCGGGCCGACTGGGAGGCGAAAGACCGCGAAATCCAACGTGGTTTCCTCGGCCGTATGACTGACCGGGCGGCAGGTTTGTTCGGCCGCAAGCCTCCTCAACCGACTGTTCTCGACCCGACGTTGCATGTGCCGACACTTTGGCTTTTGGGTAAGACAGGTGCGGGAAAAAGCTCGCTGGTCCAGGCTATCACAAGATCCTCGGCGGCTGCGATCGGTAACGGCTTCGTGTCGTGCACGCGGACCGCCGAGTCTTATGACTTCCCATCCGCCGACCCGATGATGCGGTTTCTCGATACGCGCGGTCTTGGCGAAGTTGGCTATGACGCGGCTGACGACATTGCCGCCTGCACGCAGGGCTCGCATTTGCTCGTACTTGTGGCGCGGATCGACGACCCGGTGCAGGGGCAGGTTGTCGATGTCCTGTCGCGCATCCACAAGCAACGCAAGGAAATGCCGGCGATCCTCGTTTTGACCGGAGCCGATCTGGTGCCTGATGACGCGACGCTGCGCCGTGCCCGTGCGCAGATCGAGCAGGTCTATGAGACGGCCTGGGGCAGGCCCCTGAAATCTGTCTGTTTGTCGCTTGGCGATCCGCTGGCCGCCGATTTGAACGGGCTGCACGCGCTGCTGGCCGAAAGCCTTCCAACCGTTGCGATGTATTTGTCTCGACAACCGGGCACGGATCCCGAAGCCCGCGAGTTTGACCGGCATATGGCGCTGGTGTTGAGCTATGCCGCGACTGCGGGTGCCAGCGACATCCTGCCCGTGGTCGGCCTGGCCTCGGTTCCTGCGGTTCAGGTGGCCATGCTGAGTGCGTTGGCGCGCCGCTATGAAGTGGCGTGGGACCGGGAGATCATGATGAAATTCATCGGTTCTTTCGGGCTGGGGTCGATAACCAGATACGCGGTCTCCACTGTCGGTCGACAGGCGCTGAAGGTGGTGCCTTTTGCCGGATCTGCGGTGGCAGCGACCTACAGCTTGGCTGCGACCTACGCGCTGGGACGTGCCGCCGCATATTGGATGTACCAGACGCGGAGCGGGGCGCAGGTGGACGACGCAGACCTGCGCGCGCGCTACGCTGCTGCCTTCGAACGGGTGCCTGATGATCACAAATGACGCTCTGCGGCGCATGTTTCTGCGGGGGCGTGGGCCGGTTCTGCTGACTGGGCTGGCCGTGCTACTGATCGGGCCCTCAGTTTTCGGCTATCGCTGGCTTTACGAGAAGGGCTGGTTGCTCTGGTTCTTTGCCGGGCTGGCCGCGATCATCGTCCTGCTCCAACTGATTTCTTGGGGTCTTGCCGTGCGGGAACGGAGGGCAGCGCGCGGTAGGGGTGGTCCGTTGGATGGACCGCTCGTCGAGGCCAACCCGGATTGGACGACGGCTGAACTCGGGGTCTTCGAGACCTTGCGTTCGGAGATTGCGGCCTCGGTCGAGATCCCAGTGGATTGGGGCCGGATGCAGGCCATAGCGTTGCAGGTTGTGGACCGGGCTGCGGAGCTCGCGCCAGCGGGCAAGCGCGAACGACTGGCTTTCTCGGTTCCCGAGGCGCTGTTGTTGGCGGGCCGGGTGATTAACCGTCTGCGCCTGGCACTGCGCCAATACGTGCCCTTCTCAGACAGTATCGCCGTAAGCCAGATCGCCTTTGTCCTGCGTCACATGACACGGGTTCGCAAGGCCATCGACGGCGGCTCGAACGTCTATGAACTCTCCAAGCTCTTTTTCAATATCAAGACTTTGCCGGCGTCGGCCCTCTCTAAGTTCGTGATGGCGGGCGTGAAGAAATTCTCTTTGGTGCAGGTCCAGCGCTATATTCTCGAAGAGGTCGCCCGCGCTGCAGTCGATCTTTATTCTGGCCATCTGAAATTCTCGGATTCCGAGCTGCTGGCAATCGAACTTGAATCGGAGCGTAACGATCGCGCTGCTATCGCGCAGCCGGATGCGGCCCTGCGGGTGCTCGTGGTCGGACAGGTCAGCGCCGGGAAGTCCTCACTGATCAATGCGCTCGCAGGGGAGAGCATGGCCGAAACCGATGTGGCCCCCAGTACCGACCGACTGACTGCGCATGAGGTGGAGCTGGGTGATCTGCCGTTTACCTTGGTCGATACCCGTGGAAACGACGGATCCGAGGCGGTCGAGAGCGAACTGTTGGCACAGATGCTGCAGGCCGATCTCGTGCTCTGGGTGGTGCGTGCAAACCGACCGGGCCGGGCAGCAGATGCGGCGCTGCGGGCGCGCTACCGTACCGCGCGTGACGCGTCGCCGACGCGTCGCTATGCGCCGATCATCCCGGTGGTGAATGGCATTGACCTGCTATTCCCCAACTGGCCCTATCCAGAGAATGTCGTTCCGGCGGCCGACCTGGAACGGGTTTCCGCGATCGTGGCGGCGATCTCTGAGGAGCTTGGTTGGTCCCGTGCGCTGCCGGTGCAAGCTGAGGCGCCAGGCTGGAACATCGAACCATTGCGGTCGGAAATTGCGTCGCACGCGGTCGAGGCATTGATGGTGCAACGCAACCGCCGCCGTATTGAGGGGGCGCGCCATGCAAGTGGGGCACTGGAACAGCTCGGCCGCACCGGCAGCGCAGGCAAGGGCATCATCCGCTTCGCGTGGGATCGATTTACCGGCGGTTGACGCCATCCTGCACAGGCGCTTTTCAAGTGCTGAACCAAGCTTACGGCATTGAGGTGAAATCGTCGCGTTGATGCCCTTCGACCATCGCTCTCAGTTCGTCGGGTGCCAACACCGTAACCTTGTCACCCCACTGGTACAGGTGCCATGCCATCTCTTGCCAACCGGCAGCTTCGAAGCGAACGATCAGGCTTCCGTCGGATTGGGGCTCGAGCTGTTGGTTGGGGTGAAAGCAAAACTCAGCGGCGCGTCCAGCGGCTTCAGGTGTAAATTGCCAGACGACCTCGCCAAACTGCTTCGGGTCCTGCCAGACGCCGAAAGACTGCGCCGCGTAGGCGGGCATTGAGAATCCCTCTGCCAGCGCGAAGCTTTGGTCCAGCACCGCGGCCTCGGTGATCAGATCCATCCGGTAATTGCGGATCAGGTCGCCCTTCGCGGGGTCGCGCGCCACGAGATAGCTTCTATGGCCCATCAGAACGCCATGGGGTTCGAGCGTTCGTTCGCGCGCATCCTTGCCATAGATGACACGGAGCTGGAACGGTCCGCGCAGGGCTTCAACAACGGCCTCGGTGACAGGGGCGGGCAGCACAACACGCGGACCCGGGCGTGAAACCAGGGCGAGTGCGCTCAAGATCGCCTCTGCATCTGCTTCAGCACGCAGGGCGCTGTGCCGGGGCAGGCGGGCCACCAAGCCGTTGCGCAGGTCTTCGAGCGCCTTGGCGTGGCGCCGTCGCCCGTCATGGGACGCGGCGCGCATCGCTATTTCGAGTGCTTCGAGCGCCGTGTCTGTATCGACCTGTAGGCGGTCCAACTGGGGGTCCACAAGTTTCCAACGCTTTTTGCGATCTTCGCCGATGATCACTTCCGCATTGTCGAAGGTTATCTCGAACTGACCCATCATCCGTTGCGCAGTGCGATGAGATCGCTCGAATTTCGCTGCAACCTGCTCCAGCGTGACACCCGTCCGCTCTGACGCGACGAAGAGTGCCAACTGCATCATATCGCGGGCTTTCGCAAAAGACATTACATCTCCATGACGGCAATTGACACCCTGCGAGATTAAGAAGAAAGGTGCGAGTTGTCGAGCCGGTTCCGTCAGGCGTCGGATCAGCAAGTCTTTGTAGAATAAATGTGTTTTCTCGGCACTCGCGGCTTTCTACCCGCCTTCTCTTGGCGGAATATTTCGAGACGGCCGGACAGACGCGGCTGATGAATACGCTGAGCGCGTTAAAGGAATTAGATCAAGAATGACTTGGGATATGATCGCTGCCCGCATCGCCGAAAATGACGCGGAAAAACCGAATCCATTGAGGGCTGGTTTGTTCGACAGTCTCCGGGGAACTTCGCTTCAACCGAACGGGAATGCGACTAAATACATGGTCGGATTTAAGTCCGAAGCCGGTGAGAAAATCGTTTGGGAGCTGAAAGGCGCCGCGCGAAACTTCTTTGTTGCGCCCAAATGGGAGGTGCAAGCTAAAGCCGTGGGGCTTGGCTGCGAGCGACGCCCCTATGTTATGGGCGAAAAGGACGGCAAACGTCATTCCGCGCTCAATCGCCCATGGTCATTTCCTGAAAGAGACTGTTTGCGGGTTCTGGTCAATACTACGGATGACCTGCAAAAACTGATCGCAGTGATTGACCAGCAGGTTGCGGAACCTGTTCTTTTCTCGGCCGCTATCACTCGCTGGATTGCGCGTTTGCGCCAATTCTTCCCCGATCTCGTACGGTTTGATCGCCCCGATCCGGATTTCGACGCCAGTGAGCGGGAGTACAAGATTGACGGCGCAGCGCGTCTGACTGCGGCCTTGGCTTCCGCCCCGGACGACACTGCGGTGTTGGAAGCGGTTCATGACGCTTTGGCAAAAAGCAACCTGCTTTCGTGGCGCGTCTATTGGCCGATGTCTCCGAAGGGCAACGGCGATGTGGCGAAGATCGCCGCCGCTCTGCGCGCACTTGTTGCAGCAGCTCAGGGGCCTGCTGATGATCATCCCCGGGCTCTCGCCGACTTCGTCGCAGCGTGGTTAGGCGCGGTGCCAGATGCGCAACGCGATCCAGCCCGCCAGATCGGCGAGTTCCTCCTGATGCACCTCTCCCCTGATACTGGCATCTACATCCGCCATTCGGTCCGCGAGGACTTCTGGCGCGAAGCCTACGGCGCGAAGTTTCCCGCGAGCGACGACCTGGCTGAGATCTACCGGCAGGAGCACGCCTTCATGACAGCGATCCGCGACGCATTCATTGATCGCGGGCTTGCTCCGCGTGACATGATTGATGTCCAGAGCGCTCTCTGGGTCGCACACAGCTACACCGAAGAACAAGTGGCCCAAGAGGTCGAAACGGAGGCCGAGATGTCGGATCTCACATCCCCTACCAACCTGATCCTTTATGGCCCCCCCGGAACCGGCAAGACCTATGCCACAGCTTGGGAAGCGGTGCGGCTCTGTCTGGGCGAGGCTGCGGATCCTCTCCAATACGACCGGCCCGCGCTGATGAGCGAATACCAGCGCCTCTGCGATGAAGGGCGAATTGAGTTCACCACCTTCCATCAATCGATGTCTTATGAAGATTTCGTTGAGGGGCTGAGACCGGAGACAGAGGCGGCGGTCGAAAGCGAATTGCCCGAGGCCGCGCCCCGGAGCGGGGGCTTCAGCCTGCGTCCGCACAACGGAATTTTTCGTCGGATTAGTGAGAACGCGCGTCTTGACGTAGGTGAAAACGGCGCGATGCACCGGCTCGATCGCAATCGGCGCATTGTCCGGCTTGGCCTGACGGGAGGCGATTGGCGCAAATCCTTCGAGCAAATACTGAGCGCCGGACAAATCGACTGGCCGCTGGGCGGGGACATCGACTGGTCCGGCCCGGAATATGAGGAGTGGGAGGCGATCAAGGTGCGTCGACAGCGCGATGATCCTAAGCTTGTGGGTAATCAAGCGCCGATCTACGGCACGTGGGTCGTGCGGGCCGCAGCCGAAGTTGGGGATTACATCATCCTGACCGTTGGCAAGGGACAGATCGTGGCGCTCGGTCGCTTTTCCGGGCCTTACGAGTACACTCCGGCGAGCGAGCGAGGGGCGACGCAGCATACCCGTTCGGTCGAGTGGATTTGGCACGATCCTGAGGGTGTTCCGCGCCAGGAAATCTATGCTTCGCCTTTTACCTCGTTCCACCCGATCTATTTCCTCTCTGATGATCAGATCGACTGGGATGGCTTGGAGTCTGCAGTCTTCGGCCCAGTTGCAGAGCAGTCTGCTGTGGATGCTCGCCCATATGTCCTGATCATCGACGAGATCAACCGTGCCAATATCTCGAAGGTTTTTGGCGAACTTATTACGCTGCTTGAACCGGACAAACGGTTGGGGGCGGCGAACGAGATCCGCTTACGGCTTCCATATTCGGGGCGCCTGTTCGGTGTACCTTCGAACCTGCACGTCGTCGGTACGATGAATACGGCCGACCGCTCGATTGCGCTCCTGGATACAGCGTTGCGCCGTCGCTTCTCGTTCCGCGAATTGATGCCTGAACCAGAGGTCCTCCCAAAAGACTGCGACGGTATCGACCTGCGCAAGCTGTTGGCGACGATCAACGCCCGGATCGAATATCTCTTTGATCGCGAGCATCAGGTAGGCCACGCCTATTTCACCACTTGCCGCAGCCGCGCCGACATCGGGGCGGTCATGCGTGACAAGGTGATCCCGCTGCTTGCCGAGTATTTCCACGAGGATTTGGCAAAGGTCGCTCTCGTACTGGGTGACGCTCCGGGCCGGCCGGTGCGCTTCTTACAGGCCGATCGCTTGCAGCCTCCGCAAGGCATGGCCGAGAACGAGTTTGTCGAGGAAAAATGGCGCTGGCTCGTGGCCGATAGCTTCGATTTCGCCGAATTTGAGGCCGACGGGGCCGACACCTGATGCGCCACTACTGTTTGCGCGAGTTCGAACGCTTGCCACATGGCAGTGGCGAGGGTCAGATTCCGGAAAACGATGCCGAGAGTCTGGCGGCGGTCGCGCGTAGCTCAGCCTTTGCCGGAGCGGGAGAAGTCGGCGTGCTGGAACATCATCGCGCCTTCCTCCGTGCGCGCAATGTCGTCGGCATGATTGTCGCACCTCGAGCCAGCCTCGAGATCTTGCCCAAGATCGACCTTCCACCCGGTGAAGCTGGCGATACCGCGACCGAGGCCGGGGCGCTGCGTCGCCGGCTCGTGCACATGTTGGCCGTAGCACTGGATCTACGGATCGAGACCGGGACGGTAACGGCGCTGTCTTGGCAGCGAGAGACTCTTCTGGAAATCCTGATCCGGATTTTCTGCGTCAAGCTCTCGGCCCAGCTGCGGCGAGGAATGCCGCGCCGTTACATCTCGCAGGAAGACGATCTCCCTGCACTCCGCGGGCGCATCGACGTGGCGCGACAGTTCACGCGACACGCTGCGAATCCGTCCCGGCTGGCCTGTCGTTTCGATGCCTTGTCTGAGGATATCGCCTTGAACCGAATTATCCGGGCGACCATTAACCATCTGGCGGGGATCAGTTTCTCGAGTGCTAATCAGCAGCGCCTTCGCGAGCTGGGCTTTGCCTATGCTGACGTGACGGAGGTGCCAGTCAGCGCGCTGCGCTGGGATCTGGTTGTGTTGGACCGCACCAATCGTGGCTGGGCCGAGCTGGTGGCGCTGGCCAAGCTGTTCTTGCGCGGGCGCTACCAAAATACCTCGGCAGGGCGCGCCGATGGCACATCACTGCTATTTGAGATGGACGCGCTTTTCGAGGCGTATGTGGCGCGGCTGGTGCGCCGCGCCCTGACTGGTACGGATCTGGTGCCAGATGTGCAGGGCGGAGGGCTGTGCTGCTTGATTGAGGCTGACACCAATCGTGGCCTGTTTCGGACACGCCCCGACATCCTGATACGGCGGGGCGGTTCAGTGGTGCAGGTAGTCGATACGAAATGGAAGCGTATCGCGGCCCGGATCGATGACCGGAAGCAGGGGGTTTCGCAGGCTGATGTCTATCAGATGATGGCTTATGCGCAGCTCTATCATGCCCCGAAGGTCACGCTGCTCTACCCTCATCACCATGGACTGCCAGGGAAAGAGGGGGTTCAGGCTACCCATCGGTTCACTGGAGGAGATCAGGCCTTGGAATTGACCAGCCTGGACATTTCGCGGGGGGAGATCATTCTTGCGCGGATAAAGGAAATGCTTTTGGGGCACGCCGTTGACGTTTGACCTGCCACGGGTCCTACATGGGTTTTACCGGCTTCAATTTCTTCCCTCGGGAATAGGCCATCGAATTTTTGGGAAAGAAAACGCATTTTTTACGAGGAACGCGATTGGTCGCGTTGATGCGCTCCAAAATGTAGCCAGATAGGTTCTGAAAATGCACTCCTATCGGTACTTTTACAGCGCATCAGTTTCATCATCAGCAAATTTTCTGGTTCTAAATGGATTGATACGAGCCTCTATCATTGCCCAGATCTTCGCGGCCCGTTTTGCAAGGAAGAGTTCATAATTATCGCTATCGATGCCCATGCCCTCACGATCAATCAGGTGAGTCCGCAACGTGTCTCTCATCGCTTGGTTCGATTCTTCGAACTTAGGGATATATGTTTTCGGCGGCTTTTTGTTAATCTGGCGCTTGTTTAGATCCGCGCCAATGAGAGTAATGTTCACAATCGAATTTTCGTTTGCAGTGCCATTTGTGCGAAGATGATCCTTCGGAAAGAAGTGGTGGAAGTTTTTGGATGAGGCGATCTTCAGGTAACTATTATCGAGAAGAACTACACTGTCATTGTTGAAGTTGCGCGGGTGTTCGTGCGCGAATAAGCAAAGGATCGCTTTGCAAAGAGAGTTTCCGGTTGCAAAGTTCGTATTGATCAGAGCCTCTGCATCGGTAATAGCTACAGGAATGTTCCAACTTGGAAACTGCCCCGAAATGATCTCATCGATCACTCGCTTGTCCGCTGCGAGCTTAGATTCCACCGCTGATGAGTAACGAAAACTAAGAGCAACTCTCCAGAAGAACTCTCGCATTAACAAGTGAGCGTCTCCGTCAGGCTCATGCCGCTTGCAGAAAAACCAGTAAGCGAAAGGTACGAGGAGGGAATCGTAAGGTAGCAGCGCTGAAACCGGTATGCGATAGGTCGAGCGGAAATGATCGACTGCGCTTTTGAGAGCCTCTACTGCTTTGGGCCAGATGTCGATAATCTCGTCTTTCTCGAGACGCAGGATTGTGTTTCGTTTTGCCTCGCCTGCCAATACGAGGGCGATGAGCTGAAGGATCGTGGAAGGTGAGATCCCGTTGTAGCCTACTTCTTCAAAATCTGCGTCGAGTTGCTTCCATTCGGCCTGCATGTCGAAGCCGCGTATTTCATCATAGGTCTTAGCGACCATGATCTCAAAAAGTGTAAGGACTGATCCTCCTGTGTTGATACGAGTGAAGACTTCGATAGCGCTGTTGATGTCTTCGCGCGTCAGAGTGACGAGACTAAAATCGTAGGTGGTAAGAGCCTCTTTGAGCTCACCGGCATGCGACAGTTCCTCGTCAGTGAAGCCTGCCTCTGCCAGTTGAACTCCAGTCTTGTAGCTAAAACTTAGAATATCACTGAGAGGAACGCATTTCTGCGGATAGTCGGGTTTCTCGCTAACGACGATTTGATCATCATCTGTCAATGACAAATCTAAGTTCACATAGATGTCGCGGAACGCAGTTACCTTTTTTTGCCCCGGCCTCGCAATCTCGGCCCCACAGTATGCGGCGAAGAGTGAAGTCATTCGCTGCTGCCCATCGAGGACGTATTCGACCTGTCGATCCGGAGGTGTCGGAGGCAAAGTTATGTTGCCGATATCCTTGATGTTTCCCATACGATAATCGGTTTTCCATAGAATGAAGGTGCCGATTGGATAGCCTTTTGCGATGGAGTCCAGCAATGCCGCGGTCTTCTCTATCGGCCACACAAATTCACGCTGGAACTTCGGAATCTTTATTATTCCCTTCTCAATGTCGTTGATAAGGTCATGATACTTTCGGCTATCCGGTTTTGGTTGGGGGCGCGGACTCGTCATTCTTAATTTCCACAAAGTTCAAAATCTCTAACTTCAGACCGTATCGATAGGCGTCAGTCTCGTCCACAGTCTGTATGGGCGCCTGCGGCTCGCTTACCCGACTATCCTCTCGTCTGGGCAAGTCGGCTTTGCTGAGAACTCACTCAGGCGGACACTTCCATCGGAGCGTTCGCAAAGCTCAATGTACCCTCGCTCATCCAGTGGATGGCAATTCCGTTCAGAGGCTTGTTGGGCCATTTTGCTTGGACCATGGCGGCATAGGCGGCCAATTGCGGTCGGTAGACGGAAAAGCGTTCCTCGGGGTCAGGACACGGACCGGATTTGTGATCAAGGATCAGCAATCCCGCCTGTCCTTCGGCGAGAAAATCAAGGACGGCATTTGTCTCAGATCCGTCGGCCGAGATTTCCTGCAGGGGCAGTTCGAAGTGGAACGTGTCGTAGCCATGCTCACCGAGCCAGCTGAGAAGTGCCATTGCCTGCTTGCGGATTTGAGAAATAGCGCTGTCGGACAAACCTGTCGCAGAGGCAATCCGATCTATCTGCTCCGGACGCTCGGCAAGAACGCGGAAAGCCAGGTGCCATGCGGTGCCGCGTTCGGTCGCGTTGCCGGTGTCGACTTCAGCGATGCCGTCTGCCAGTTGGATCGTATCAAGCCGCATGGCAGGCATCGGGGTGTGTTCGGCGACCGTCGACGGACTGCGGCGCCAAGGCGTACGGGGAGCGTCCGGCAATTCACGTGGAATGCCGAAACGCCGGTGTGCGGGCGCAGTTGATTGCGCCGGCTCCGTCGGATCATCCGAAATTCCTTCCATCACCCGGGCAGGAAAGTTCTCGCCCGCGACGGAAAGCGTACCTACTGATGTGTCGAACCTGGCGCAGTCACGTAGCAAGTCTACCATGCGTTCAGCTTGGTCCCGTGGCTTCGATCGCTCCCGAGGCATAACGAGGACTAACCGGTCTCGGGCCCGGGTCAGCGCGACATAGAGCTTGCGGCTGGCGTCGCGTTCATCTTCTTGGCGGCGCGCTTCTGCGAAGGAGGCTTGGGACTCCGGGGCAGCAAAGTCAGGCAAGTAGCCCAGTCCCGCGTGGTCGAGCACGTTGCCCAAGTCATCAAAACCGTTGAACTCGGCGCGCAACGTGCCGGGGCGCTCGGCTATCGTCTTGTCCAGCCCGGCAACAACCGTGATTGGCCACTCTCGCCCTTTCGCGGCGTGCCACGTGCAGATCTCGATGCCCGAAGCAGACCAGCCGTCGGGATCGGGGTGGCGGTCCCACTCCTTGGAGGACTGGCCCGCAATCCAGCCGAGAAAAACTTGCGTCCCTGCGCCATGAAATCCGGCAGCGGCCCGTAAGTCGTGGGCCATGGAGTCGAATTCTTGAGCCTCGGCCTCAAGTCGCGCGAGGTCCGCCAGCGCTTGCGCTGGATGCGCCAGCCCCGCCGCCCAATCGTGAAGCTTACCCACGTGTAAAGCGGCGGCCAGCGTTTCGGCCACGGGGCGCGTGGCGATCCCGTCGTTCAAAGCGTTCAACGGCGCGAGTGAGGCTTGGGTGTTCAACACGCCTTCGATGACCAAGCGCAGAGCGTTCTCTAACGGTACCCCGGGCGGGCCGAGCGTAAGCCAGGTGAGCGCGGCGTTCACGTCGTTTGGATCAGACGCAATGGCCAAGGCAGCGCGAGCCGCTCGCATCGCAGGCGATGCGAGCCATCCGTCTTGCTGGATGCGCACCGGTAAGCCCCGGGTCTCCAGTTCGGCCGCGACGGCGCTTGCCTTGGCATGTGTGTAGGTCAGCACTGCGATATCGCTTGCGCGCGCAGGGCGCATCGCGTTGCGCATCTTGTCGTGGACAAGTGTCCCTGCCTCGAGTATTTCGACGACGCGGTTGGCAATGCATGCGGCCGTCGTATCTTTACGACCTTTGGGTAAATCGACAACTTCGAGGGCGGTTTCGCCAGTCTCATCCCGCTGCGGCGTCAGCGGGGTATAGTCATCGAAAAGTGTTGGCCCGAGGGCATTGACCATCGCCATAATCCGCGGCTCAGATCGCCAGTTGCGATACAACGGTGTGGCATCCTCCGCGTGCGCGGCCTGCAGGGCCTGAGACAGGCGCGGGTCTGCGCCTTGGAAACCCATGATTGACTGTTTCGTGTCCCCCACGATCAGTGCCCGTTTCGCAGCTTGGGCAAGGCGCCAGAGAAGGGCGAATTGAACAGGGTTGGTGTCTTGGAACTCGTCGATCACGACGCAATCGATTTCGCCAACTACCGCTTGAAGGATGTCGGCCCGGGTACGTAGCAGCGCTTCGGCGTCGGCGATCATGTCTGCATAGTCTATCAGTCCCGCACGGCGCTTAGCGTCTTCATATGCGGCCAGAACTTCCTGCGCCCCAGTGACAAGTGCGCTCAGATGCGCGCGCGCATCCGCCAGGGGACCGGGATGACGGGGTAGGGCATTCGCGGCCTCCATGACAGCCCCGACCAAGTCATCATAGCCTTCGGGCGTCGGTGCGCCGCGCTTGCTCGATCGCAGATTGCGCAGCTTCTGCCAGAGTGCCCAGTCCCTCTCCAATACACCATCCATCGCGGCGCGACGCAGATCGCGATGATTGCCGGAGAAGTCCTTGACCGCCGAGGCGTTGCCGTCGAACTGCGGAGCAAGGTTGTCCGGGAACGCGTGGAGCAAGTCGCAAACCGCGCGGTGGAGCGCTGCTGTCAGGGCATCGCCATCCGGGGCGGTTAGACCGTACCCATCGCTCAGCGCCTCGAGTGCAGGCGTCAGGATGTCTGGCGAATGCCCTCGCGCGCCGAGACTTCGGATCAGGTCGACGGTCTTCAGCACATTGGCGCGAAAGCTATCCTCGGCGCTGGACTGAGTGGCGAAATTCCAAGCGTAACCAAACCGCCCGAGGTCTTCCATCACCGGCGCAAGAGCTCCGCAACGGGTCATCTCCAGTCGGATAAGCAGGTCGCGCTCCGGCTCGCTCAACAGACGGCTTTCAGGAGAGCGCCCGGCGGCAAATGCGTGTTCGGTCAGCAGGCGCTGCCCAAGCGCGTGGATCGTGCCCATGTAGGCATGGTCGATGTCCAATGCGTCTTGCAGCCGTCCGCGCGACATCAGTTCTGCACGTACACGGTCGCGCATCTCGGCGGCCGCAGCTTCGGTAAAGGTTACGGCGAGGATGCGGCCGGGATCCACTTCGCCAGACTCGACCCATTCCCCGAGAGACTTTTGGATGTGGTAGGTCTTGCCTGCACCGGCGCCGGCAGGAACGAGGGACAGCTGTGTCATTTGATGCTCTCCTCCTCTGTCTCGGCCTCGGGCAAACTGAAGGCGGCTACCAGAGGGTTGTCGAGCGCATGGGCTCTCATGCCACGCTCCTTCTCGAAAGTCCTGGCATCTCCGGCCCGGTTCAGTCGGATTTTGCCAGTGCTAACTTCGGCCAGTACTTGCGATAGGTGGTTCATGGCATTGATTGATGCGTCGTCTCCCGTCGTTTCTACTCTCGGCACATTGCCGCCGTGAGAGTCCGCAAGCACGGTGCCGTCGCGCAGCATGTGATAAGCGGTGACGACCCGCGCGCCATTGGCGACAAGCTGCGTCAAGGCGGTCTCTTTCGTTGGCCGTTCAAGCATGGCGCGATAGAGTGCAACTTGGAGGTCCCAGCCTTTGGACATTCGCTCGCGCCGTCCGGCAGAGCCGGATCGTTTGTGGTCGACCACGAGGATACGCCCGTCGGGCAGTTTCAGAAGACAATCTGCTCTGCCGTGCAATAGTAGACCGCGGTACTCCCCATTCAGTGCGATCTCGTTGTGAAGAACCTCCGCGCCGGTCTCGCCCAAAAACACCGACCACGCGGCGCAGATATCGCGTGCTTCGCGGAGCAAGCTGCGGCGTTCGGTGGCCCAGGCGGGATCGGTCAACCAAGCGGCGTGACGGCGTATCGCAGCATCGAGATGGCCCGGAATCGCAGAGTCGAGGTCGGTTGCGTCCGGCGCCGGGATGCCCTCCGCAAAGGTATCTTCAAGCACTTGATGCATCAGGGTGCCGAGTGTCATCACGTCCAGCGTCTCGGGTGCCCAGGTCAAATCCTTCGCGCCCAACTCGTCCAGCACCCAAGCCAGCGGACTGACCAGCAGGGTTTCCAGTCGTGACGGCGAATGCGGCAGTGGCTCGCCCTCAGTTTCGCGCAAGCTTAGGAGGTCGACGCCGGACCTGTCGGGGGTACAGATACCACGCTGGATACGGATCAGGCCGTCTTCTGGCAGCTCGGGTGCGCCGCCTTTCGGGACAGGGGCGGCGCTTGTGAAGGCGATAGGCCAGTCCTCTTGCGGCTCCGAACGCAGGTCGACAACGAGATCGGCTGGCTCTTCTGCGCCCAGCATGTGCGCTATCAGTGCGAGGCCGGTCGACGGCGTCAAACGGTCGCCCCTCAGATCCAGTGCCGGAACAAGCAGGGTCACCCTCTCAGTGGCGACGCCGAGTTGCCGGCGGAACAGTTCCAGTCCTCTGGCAAATTTCTGCTGCCGCCCTTGTAGCATCACTCCGGCATCGCGCATCATCGCGATCTCGCCCTCGGTGAAGAACGGGCCGGATGTGGGCAGGCGCGGCCAATGCCGTCCGGCCATGCCGAGCACGATCAACTGCCGGACCGAGCGCCATGGCAGGGCAGTCTCTGTGAATAGCGACACACCTTCGACAAATCTGTCGTGGCCTTCCGCCGCGAGAGGAACGGGAGCGGCGAGGCGATGTAGCAGCGGCCAGTCGAGGGCGTCGCCGGATGCGGCCTTAAGTGAGTTGATGCGCGGATGCAAACCTGCGTCGGGCGCGGCTCGGGCGACGGCCCCAAGTCGGCCGAAGAGCTGTTCCGGCGTGTCGCATGGACGCAGGGCATCCAGCAGCTCGCGGGCTGTGCCGGTTAGGCCAGACGCCGTGGGCGACCAGCCTCGGTCGATCATCTCGCGCGCCATCCTGCGACCGATTTCGGGCTTCCATGGCATTCCAGGTGTGATAAAGAGCGAGGCCATGGCGGTGCGCGGCGGCGGCCCGCCGAGCGTGACGAGCAGAAGCGATAGCAACTCACCGGGAACATCGCGCCTTACCGTTTGCGCGGGCAGGCCCGAAATCGGCAGCCCGACGCGATCGAAGGCCTCTTGCAATGCTGTCGTATAGACTGCGCCGTCTGGGACCAGCAGGCCGATCTCGCTCGGGTGATTCACACTCCCCTTGTCGAGCGAGGACTGTGCCATCGCGGCGGCAAACTCTGCCTCTTCGCGGGGGTCGCGCAGGCCATAACAGGCTACGGACCCGTCTGGCGCGACCGGTTGCGTGCGGGCCCCAAAATGATTCTGAATATGCCGGAGCGCGCTACCATCCGAGGCCATTCCAATGCACGGAGGGACGTGGGCATGACCATGATGGGCGCGCAGCGTATTTGCGAGCGAGGTCTCTGCCGGTGTGGCGAACGGGCAGTCCGGACCGGTAAGAGGCAGGGGCTCCAATGCGTCCGCGGCCTGACTTACGAGGACATGGCGCCATGTGTTTAGCGGACCGGGCAGGGAGCCGAGGTCACGCCACAGATCGCGGAGTGCGGTCAGATGAGACTGGGCACGCCCCTTGGGTATTGCGTCAAGCATAACGTCAGAGGGATCGAGACACGACGTTGCATGCGCGAGGGCCAGAAGGCCAGCCTCGACGGCCCGCGCGGTCACCTCCGGGGCGGCAGCGAAGCTGTCGGACCAAGGTGCGCCGCGGCCGAGTTGATCAATCAGGTTGAGTGCTGGTAACCGTGGAGCCAAATATACGTCAGCCAGTAGGTCGTCAGTCACATGGCGTAGCGCACCGGTTACTGGAGAGCGGGTCATTAATGGATCAATGCGCATGACAGAACCTGTTCGAATCACTGAATATTCCTTTTTACAGTAGCGGCGAGAGGTGACAAAAGCTGACGCCGTCGAAGCCAGGCGGGAAAGGCGGCACGTTGTCCGCTGTTTGATGTGCACCACTATCTCAAGGCTAAAGCAGGTCGACGGCGAGGTCTGTCGTTCCCGGCCCGACTGGCGCGCGCAGAGCTGCCTTGAAAATTCCAAGAAGCCTGTGCTCCGCACGCGACACGTGGACAAGGACGAGAGGCAAAGTTTTGGGCTTTTCAGAAATGCCACGGGGAAGGCTTTGTTCTGCGCCTCCTTTCGAAGACGGTGGTGAGCAAAAGCCGGTCTCGCATTGCATGCGGCCGGTTTGCATCATCTGCCGTGCTGTCGGAGGGGCGCCACCATGTTCATCGCAGTGAGTCGCTAAAGGGACGCGCGCCGGTGGCCTCGCTATCCGGTATTCGGGGCCGCGGCTGGGTGACGATTTTTGACATCCTCCTGCTGCTAAATGGTGCTGTCGACGAAGCTTAGGCGATGGAAGGTATAGGACGTAGATGCTGAATGTGAAGTCAATCTGCAAAAGGGCACTCGCTTGGCAGCACGCGGGCACTGCGTCCTGCTGCAACCCGTTCTAATGCTGGTGGGGAGACGGTCGAAGCATTTCCTGCTCGGCTTCAATGTCGGTCGCTGTGCGGCAATTTTCAAAAAGTACCGCAGACTCAGATCCCCGGCTTCGACACGCCAGCGCTGATTTGGTCAAGTCCAAAATGTCAATATTGATAATTCCGGAAGAAATCCATTCGAATGAGTATTTTTTAGCATGATGCATTTGCATTTCGGGAAGACCTGTAGCCGTTCCGCAGTACAGCCTGTCAGTTTTGCAAATTGGCTTTGAGTTTTCGTCATGTCTGTTTTCTTTGAAAAGATATCTTGCTTCTTTTCGGTGGCGCCGACAGGGTTGAGTGCCGGGTAAGGAAATTAGGATGAATATTATTAACGACTTGGCCGACCTTTGCGGGGTGGATCCTGATGGTCGTCCTCTTCACGCATATCGCCTTGATGAAAATTGTTATACTCGTCTTGAGGATTTGGTTGAGCGAGGCCTGAAGCTTCGCAGTTTCCGAACTACTGCTGCACTGTTTGTACTTTGGGCGGCGGAAAGATATCGGAAGGAATATGACGGCGGCGGCCTTTCATGGGAGTTCCTTACCGATCCGTTGGGTATTACGCTCGACCAGCAACAGTTGCGTGAAGTGACAGGCACGGGCATGGCGCGCATGGGGCGCTCGGTTCGGCGATTGGGGAGCGGTGTCCAGTATCTCCGCGCTATCGCTGCGGAAGGCGGTATCCCGGTAAGGCTTTTGAGCGATCAGAGGGGCGGCTATCGCGCCGCGCTTGTCGGATTGGTGGCTGATCTTTCTCGCATCGGGCTGAGTTGCCCGCGCGATGTGGCATTGGGCTTCGCGGCACGGCGCACGCGGCGCCTTCCCTTGGGTTACCGCACGAGCGAATACCAAGCTCTCTTCGTGGATTTCGCATTCGAGGTCCTCGAGTTACGCGAACTTGCACCAGATGGTATATCAGCGCACGAGGTTGAGCCGTTTCTGGACCGGGTCAAGCCGGGTTGGAGGGAGGACCTTTCTCTGCGGCTCGATGGCAGCGCCGCGCGTAGTCTGCTATCGGACGCGGTCATTGTTTCAGCCCGTCATGGATTGGTAACAGATCCGATGACGCGGGTGCTGCGCCGCAGCGACACTTGCGACTGGTCTGCGTGGATCGAAGTTGAGGAAGCAGCAGAAATCGCGCCACAACTTGTTCAGGGTGTCGAGCCGGAACGACGGCGGCTGCGTCTGGCACCGGTTGGCGCGCTTGCCTCGGCCGTTCCGGATCTTCTCTTCTCACTGGATCGCGAAACTCAAGAGAGACCCTGGGACAGCCGCCGGATCAGTGGACGTCGCACCGCGCGCTTTCGATTTCCCCTGGATACTGGGGCCGAACTGATGGCCATGGCCGATGGTGTGTTCTTTGGTCGAGTGCGGCTCGCCGGTGGCGAAGCTATCGAGATCGATGCCGGTCCAACTTTCTGGAAGCTGGCGGAGATGGGAGAGGAAAGGGCCGAGGCACTTGCATATGCGGGTAACGCTGCCGTGCGGACGCGTGACCCGCACCTATGGATGCTCGCCCAGGAGAGCAAAGTTCCTCACTGTACTGAGACTCTCGTTGCAGAACTTGACGGGTCGGTGCCCGGCGGGACGATCTGGCGACTGTCGGGCAGTGGTCGCATCCTGATCGCGGGTGGCAACGCGCGGATCGAAACCGCGGCCAACGAGGATGCCCGCGAAGAGATTCAAGCAAATGGCCCATTGGAGTATCGCTTGCTCGACGCGCGCGGCACGCCAATAAATCGCGGCGTTCCGGTAATACTTCATCGGCAACCTGGACGCGGTTTCCGGCAACTGGTGGGAGCGGAACTGCGTCATCAAATGGCAGGGAGTCTTCTATGGCACGGCGGCCTCCCGTCGGAAACGATGATGGGGCGGGTTTCTTTCGCCGTTCGCGAAGGCGCCGGAGTTGGTGCCCGTATTACGGTGAACTTGGTCCCTCACAATTTCTCGGTCCGGGAGGTAACGCTTGGGGACGACCGACAAAGGCGGGTCCGTTTTGATGGCGTGCCACAAAAGTGGCTGCTTCGGTTAGCAGGTGGCAAGCCGCTGCATCCCGACGCCGACGGAGTCGTTGAAGTGAAGCTTGATGCTCCCACCGAAGACCAAGCGCGATTGCCCCTCACTTTGGCCGGCCCCGATGGGGCGCCACCCTTGACCTGGATCCTGAGCCTGCCGCGTCCCCGGGGCGAGTTCCAGACCGTGTCAGGCGAGACACTGGCTTCAAACCGGGATATTTCCATGCAGACTCTGAAGGACTGGCGTGTGGTGCCGGCAGAAGGAGGGCGGACAGATCTCCGCGTCCGTCTGCACAGCCCATCGGCAGGAGGTGCGCCGATCGTTAGCAGGAGGGTAGCGGTTGATCAGCCACTTTCGGCCTTTCGGCCGCTCCTCGAAGAAATGCTCGTGACGGGAGGCGCCGATGCCGAACTCAGGTTGAGGGTGATCACCGGCGCAGACCAATCGGCGCGGCTTCTCGTACGTCATGCGCTGGGGGAAACGCAGCTTTTGGGTGAGGACGTGTTGGTGCTCCGAGACCAGACGCCAGTGGATGATCCCGCACTCACGATCACTGCGGTCGACTTGGAGGACCCGACCCGCGTCGTTCAGACTGGTGCACGTGGCCTTTCGCATCTGGGCACCGGTCGCTGGTTCTTGTTGCCGCGCAAGGGTGGAGCCCCGATGCGGCCGCCTCGGCCCTTCGTCCAACCTAAGCCTGCCGAAGCCACGGAAAAAGACGCGCCCCGTCGTGTTGACCGGATAGCCTACTATGCTTCCCGTTTTTCAGGAGCCAACGTCGAAAATGACCTCTCTCGTTTGGCTGTGCTGTCCGAGACGTTGCTTGCTAACGGCGTTTCACCGTCAGCATTGGATGAGGTGCAAGCCTTGGCCCAAGTGCCTTCGGTTGCAGTGCGACTGCTGTTTCGGGTAGCTCCGTCCGACCTTGAGGATGTGCTGTCTTTGGACCTGCATGGGGGCGCGCGATGGTCTTTCATCAGCCCGACGGATTGGGCGAGAGGCTTCGCGGACGAAGCGGCGGCAATGCGCAAGACTCTGGTCGCGCTGCCCGCCCTTGCAGATAGGGCGGAAGAACATGCCCGCGACGCCGTTAGCGCACGTGCGGCGGATATCCTGCGCCTGCGCCCGGCATTGGAAGGACATGTCGCACTCGCAATTCAGAAGTTCGATCCAAGGGCAATTGCTTCTCTTGCTCAGCGCCTTGGCGGTCTTTCGCCAGGGCTGCAGGACCCCGAGGCGACGCTGCTGGAAAGCGCACGTGCGATCGTCAGCCGCCAAGCTGAGAACCCGCCTTCTTTGTATGCCCTGGCGGCTCGGCATCGTCCCTCTCGTTTCGATACTTTTCACCCAGACTTACGTGGCCTAATCGAAGCACCGCTTGTTGTGGCCGAGATCGCCTTCGGCCTGCGACCGCCGCCGACCACCAGGGAGCGGGTGGAGTTGCTGCTTGCCGCGCTGGCAGACCCGGCCGGTTACGAGGCCGCACAGCCGGCAGCAATCGCTTGGCTGGCGCATCAGTTAATCTGAGAGGACCGACAATGACCAATAACAGCACATTGCCAAGTTCTGGATATGACGCGATTCTCGCGCGCGTGAATGGCCGCGCGGCTGACGCCGTCTTGGGTAAAGGACGCGTGCGGTCGCGGAGCCTGCGCGAGGATCTATCAGAACGACTGCGCGGTCAGCCGGGGGGAGCTGATGCTTTTGTGGCCGACCCGGTCTTCGAAGCTTCGCGTGTTTGGGAACGGGCAAACAAGTGTCTCGACGACTTAGCCGGTAGTATGTTGCTGGAAGATCTTGTCGCAGCACTGGACCGCAAAACCTTGTTGGACGGCACCCCGAACGACCGACGCTGGCCGCGGCTCGGCGACGATGTAGCGCCGTATCTGCACCAGCTTCGAGCTTGGGAGGCTGCGGAGGCAGGCCGCAGTTTTATGGTCACCAGTGGCACCGGTTCGGGCAAGACTGAGTGTTTCATGATTCCGATGCTGAATGATCTCCTTCGCAGCTACAAACCTGGGGACACGGGCGTCCGGGGCATCGTGCTTTACCCACTGAACGCTCTGATCGATAGCCAGAAAGAGCGCCTCGGTGCATGGATGGACCCGCTGGCGAACCAGCTATCTTACGCGCTCTACAACCGCCACATGCCCGATACTGTGCCGGGGCCCAAGAGACGCGGCGCTCAGGTGATGGAGCGCCGGGCGATGCGCCAAGCGCCCCCCTCGCTCATGGTGACCAATGTCACCATGCTGGAATACATGCTGATGCGTGCGCAGGACCGGCCGATCCTTGAGAAGTCGCAGGGCACGCTGCGGTGGATCGTGCTGGACGAGGCGCATAGCTACGTCGGCGCACAGGCGGCGGAGATGGCTCTTCTGCTGCGCCGCGTGCGCGATGCATTCGGGGTGGCTCCCGAAGATGTCCGCCTTGCCGCGACGTCGGCGACCATCGGCGAGGGTGAAGAGAACAGGGAGACCTTGCGCCAGTTCCTCGCCGATTTGGCAGGCCTGAGTCCCGCACAGGTCGAGGTGATCGAAGGGCAGGAACGAGCGCCTAATCTGCCGCCAGAAGGCCCGGACGAAACGCTGGAGCCAGATGCAATGCCGTCTGCGCCCGATGCGCTGTGGCGCAAGTTGGCTCCGAATCCTCGATTGCGAAAGGTGCGCACCGCGATGCGCGATCGCGGTATCGGCCTTCGAGCGGCGGCAGCGTTGATGGGGCGTGAGGGCGATACGGAAGGCACGCTGCGCCTTCTTGAGGCGGGGGCGCAGGCGATTGACCCGGACACAGGCGTCGCGCTTGCCCCTTGGCGGCTGCATGTATTTCATCGGGCGCAAGGCGGGCTCTGGACCTGTGTTGATCCCGAGTGTCCCAAGCGCGACGAGGCCCTTCTGCAGGAAGGTGGAGACTGGCCCTTTGGTCGGATCCACTTCGCCGAAAGGGACAGGTGCGACTGCGGAGCACCGGTGCTGGAGATTGCAGCTTGCGACGAATGCGGCACGCCATGGCTGCGCGCGGAGATTGCCAATGACGGCCCGCATAGAATACTTCGCCCGGCTCGTGAGGTCGGGGTTGATGACGATTACATCCTGGATGTCGAACCCGAGGAGGATGGCGGTGAACTCGTCGCACCGCTCCTGTCCGAAAGTGTGATCGTCGGACCCGGAGACGACACGGGCGGAGAATTCCTTCGGGTTTCCGACGCGCACTTGTTCGAGCATCCAATGGAAGGAGATCGGGTTTTGCCGCTCACCGTCCTCGCGGAACAGGAACGTGGTTGTTGCGAGCGGGCTGGGCACAAAGGCGTTACCGTACGCCCACAGCGTTTCGGTGCGCCTTTCCTCATGGGCAACGCGATGCCGCTGCTCGTCGAGGCCGCTAAGTCAAGTAGCCATGATCATCCGGTGCCGTTCGGAGGGCGGCGCCTCCTGTCCTTTACCGACTCGCGCCAGGGCACCGCTCGTTTCTCCGCGAAGCTCCAGCAGGATGCGGAACGCACTCTCACACGCGCCATCATGTACCACTCGGTTCAGAACCGAGAGTGCAATCCGGAAAAAGCCTCCCAGATCAGGGCCACTATCGAAGCTCTCCGCCCGGCGGCCGCAGCCAATCCTTTGCTCGCAGCAAGCTTGGCAGAACAGGAGGCGGCATTGCACGAGGCAGAAGGATCGCCGAAGCCGCTGCTGTGGTCGGAGATGGTCCAGCGGATCGCGCAGAATGAGGAGTTCCGCAACTTCGCTCGCCCAGTCTGGCGAGACCGTCCTTCGAAGGGTGACGAGGCGTTGGCCACGCACTCCACGGCTCTGGCAGAACTCTTCCTCTACAGGGAAATGTTCCGACGTCCACGACTGCAAAACAACGCAGAGACGATGGGCCTCGCCCGACTTGTCTTCCCGGAGCTCGTCGCACAGGCACGCTTGTCCACTCCCGCCCCTTTGCGCGAAGCGTCGCACGATGATTCTGTCTGGGCCGATCTGTTGCATGCGGCCGTTGACCTTGTTTTCAGAACCAATCTGGCCATCCGCTTGCCCGAAGAGCCCGCAGACGTGCGACACTGGATTTCACCGAGAAGCGCCCTGGCTGCGGTCGTCGAGCCTGGTCTCAACAAGGAAGAGGTGTCCGGTGTTGATAACCCTCGTTTCTTTCCCAGTGCGCATTCCGATCGCTCCAACCTCGTCCGGCTTGTCTACCGCCTGATCGGCGGGAGCATCGATAGCGCAACCGATGTGGAAAGGGCCACAACGACACTCACGGCGATCTGGGAGCGGCTACGCAAGTCGGGAGCAATCGTCCAGGTCGCGCCCAGTGCCTGGCGCCTTGACCTCACGAATGCATCTATCGCGCCGGTCGAGACGGCATTTGAGTGCCCGGTCACCGGTCGTCTCCTGCCTTTTGCGCCGGGGAGGGTATCGCTGAACGCTGTGAACGCGGACGGGATTACCCGCGCCATTACGATGCCGACGTTGCCTAAGGCCGCCCCGATGGGCACATCGGTTGTTCAACGATCCGAGCTACGTGGCTGGCTCGAAAGCGACCCGGAGATCGCCGACCTACGCCTCGGTGGTCACTGGACGGATTTGCATGACCGGACCGTCGAGTTCACCCCTTTCCTTCGCGCTCAAGAGCATTCCGCGCAGATCGATCGGCCCAGCTTGCAGACCTACGAGAAGGCATTCAGAGAGGGCAGGATAAACGTACTGAACTGCTCGACGACGATGGAAATGGGCGTGGACATCCCTGACGTGGGGATCGTGGTAAACACAAATGTCCCGCCATCGCCGGCCAACTATCGGCAGCGCATCGGTCGAGCAGGCCGGCGGGGCGAACCTTGGGCCATGGCATTCACTTTCTGTAAGGATCTGCCGCTCGACAATATGATCTTCCGCGATCCTGGTAGGCTGCTCGGCGCTCAGGTTGCTGCGCCACAGGTTAGGCTCGACTCCACGATCCTGGTGCAGCGCCATGTCAATGCGGCTCTCTTGGGGCTCTTTCTACGCGAGAGTGGTGGGATGAGCGTTCGCACCAACATGGCCTCGTTCATGGGAGCGACAGAAGCGACAGATACGCCGTTTTTGCCTGACAGTGTGTCTGACGATTTCCTCGCCGCGCTCAAGGGCGATTGGGGTGCACAGAAGAATGTGGCGCAAGCGCTGGACCGGCTTGTCAGGGGGACCTGCCTCGCGGGTCACAAAGAGCTGACATCGCGCGCCCAAGCCGACTTCGCCGCAATGCGCAACCGGTGGCGCGATGAATACGAGCAACTCGTCGAAGCGCAAGCGGCTTATGCAGACAATGACCCCGCACATTGGCTCTACCGCAAACGTGCGAAACGCATGCGGGAAGAGTTCATGATGACCGAACTCGCCCGGCGCGGCTTCACACCATCCTATGGCTTCCCGGTGGATGTTGTGTCCTTCGATCATACTGGGAAAGGGGGGGGCGAGCCCGGGCCATCGCGTCCGCTGGATATGGCGATCCGGGAATATTCGCCGGGATGTGAAGTGGTGATCGACGGGCTGGTACATCGTTCCGATGGTGTTCTGCCGACATGGGGCAACCGTAACGATCCCGGCTCGGTCGAAGACCTCCGCACATTGTTCACCTGCCGATCCTGCAATCTATTCGGCACAACGCGACACGAGGCTGCCGACTGCCCGCGCTGCGGCAAACCGCTCGACCGAACAGAGCTCTTGCGTCCGGCGGGCTTTCTCGGAGCACGCCGTCCGCATAGTGCTTATGAACAACTGGCGTATGTGCCGCCCGATCCACCCCGTGTCTCGGCTGAGCCGGAGACCTGGGTATCGCTCCCCGATCCGGAGGTAGGCCGCCACCGCACTGCGCGCGAAGGGCGGGTTTTGGTCACCGCATCGGGCGAGCACGGTGACGGCTATGCGGTTTGCATCGCTTGCGGTCGCGCCGAGGCGGAGATGGGAGAGCGTGGCTCGCCGCTGCCCGCCGGGTTGGTCCGGCACCGGCCGCTTCAGAAACTGCGCGACAATCCGCGCCACGACGGGCTTTGCCCAGCGAACGATGACGCGTCCAGAAAGATCCGACGAAATGTAAAGCTTGGCACCGAAATGGTGACCGACGTGTTCGAGCTTCAACTGGATTCGCTGCCAATCAACGAAGCAGGAAAGGCCCTGGCAGCAGCCATCGGCGCCGCGCTGCGGGAGGTGCTTGGTTCACGATTGGGCGTGGATGCCGAGACCATGGGCCTCGCTGTCGCGCCCAGCCTGCGGCCCGACAAAGCCCGGCGGAGCGCGATATTCCTTTATGACAAGGCTTCGGGCGGATCCGGTTTTGCCTCGGCTGCGGATCGTGACCTGCCTGGGCTTCTGCGAGATGCTGCAGCGCGGCTTGACTGCCCTGCCGGTTGCGCAACCGGATGCCCTGAATGCGTATTACGGCGCGATCTCCAGTTTGGGACGCTGATGGATCGCCCCGGCGCGCTGAAAGTATTGGAGACGGAGATTTTGCCGCGGCTCGATCTTCCGGAGTCGTTGCAGCTGTTCGGGCCCTCGACACAAGCGGTAACGCGCCCGCTCGATGAATGGATCGATCGACAACTGGCACATCGTACAATCGAGCGGATGACTCTGTTTCTGACCGACCCACCTTCCGGTTGGGACATCGCCGATTGGCCCGGTACGCGCATTGCCGAAAATGCAGGTCGTTCTGGAGTGCAAGTCGCAATCGTTATGCGAACTTCGGACGTCCACCGCCTGGAGATGTCGCAGAAATTGGATCTTGTCCGTCTTGTCACCCGCGCACGCGCAAACTTGAATTTGGCAGAAGATCTACCCGCAGTAGGCGACAAGACTATCCTCGCTGAACTCTGCCTCAATGGGCGGGAGGTGGCCATAGCTGCGCCCGACGAATATGCCAGCCATGTAAACTGTCATTGGGGTGACGTGACCCGCGCGCTGGTCGTCCGTGGCCCTCGCGCGCCGCTGGCGGTAAGCGCGCCGCTCTCGTTGGACAAGCTCGCCGCCTACGGCGAGGGTAACTCTGCTCAAAAGGACGTCAGCACAGAATTGGATGGCGCGATCGGCCAGTTTGGTCGACGGTTCTGGGGTATCGCGAAAGGCCTGCGCCCGCAGATATTTGCCAACTCGACGCGTCTGGTGCGGGTTACTTACAATGACCGATACCTTCGCAGTCCACTAACGGGGCGCCTCCTCTACGAGGTATGGCGCACACTACCAATTGGTGACGCTGATACGCACCTTGAGATCGTGACTGAGACGCTTGGCAAAACCGAACGACCTGGCTTTCTACTCTGGCACAATTGGGAGACGGATGCACTCCGCCGCGATGTCCTCTCAGCTCTCTTCCCAAGCGCTTCGGTAATCATCGGTACGAAATCCGAGTGTGCCCATGCGCGGTTCTTCCGTTTTCATTTCGAAGATGGATCAGAGGCTTCACTTTTTCTCGATCAGGGGTTCGGTGCTTGGCGCGAAGCGGCGCAAAGGACCGCACGCTTCGATCATGATGTACACCCGAAATATCAGGCCCGCTCACTTCGAGAACTGAGGTTCGACGTGGCTTTGCAGGACGATGGACGTTTCCCTTCCCCTGTCTGGCTAAGCTGGTAGTGTACTTTCGTAATAGGCGTCTATTGATGTCGTAGAATTTTTGCCGCGCCAAATTTGAATTCGCTCCACCGTATTCCGGTAAGAAAATGGGAGTTAAATAAGGAAGGCTTGAATAACTCTACGCATCGCACCCTTCGCATAAGACACGTTCTCTGATTGCGGCTTCGTCAAGTGCGGATCGCGACGTCCGCCCGGGTCATGGTTCTCTCCGAGGTCGCAGCCTTTGCGCCTCACAATGGCGTTCGAGGGCGGATTGTCTCCAATGTCGTTAGCGGGGTTAGGATGATCGTTCGCCCCAACGTGTCTTGCGAGATTAATCTGCCTCCGTCCCATCAGGACTTCGCTTCCCGCCTTTCCGGCGAGAATTCAGATCAAGCAGTGGCCTCCTTCGTCCAGTGATACTCGGTTTCGTTCTTCCAGAGCGTCAGCATAAGGACGGCGATTTTGCGCGCCGTCGCAACGGCGGCTTTTCGGAAGCCGCGACGGCCAGCCAGGCGCACGGCCCAACTCTTCAGAGCCGAGAACCGTTTGACCTGTCGGATCACGGACGCAGCCGCTTCGAACAGCAAGCCGCGCATGGCGCTATCGCCGCATTTCGAGACCCGTCCGGACCAGTCGATCTCGCCGGACTGGTGCCGCTTCGGCGTGAGACCGAGGAAGGCGCCGACATCCGACGTCCGACCGAAACGGCTCGGATCATCGATCAGGGCGATGAAGCTGAGCGCATTCACTGGGCGAACGCCCGGAATGGTCATCAGCCGGCGCGCAACCGGTCGGACGCTTCAGTGCGGATATGGACGGGCGTGAACCAACCGGTGCGCGCCAGCTGAGCCAGACCTTCGGCGTCGCCTGCATCGGACTTTGTTGAGACGCGCTGACAAGCTCTTGTGCGCCTTCCGGGCATCGATGCAGGTGGCTGCCAAGCCAATGCGCTCGAGACCGTGCTGCAACCAGATCGACAACATCCCGCTCTCATGCACGATGCGGTTCGGCTCGAGCGACCGGTTGCGAAACCAGCCAGCGATGCCCTCGGGATCGGCGTGCCACGCGCCACGGTCTTGCCGTCCCTGTCCACGACACAGATTGAAATCTCTTTCAGCGACACGTCCAAACCAGCATAATTTTCCAAGGTCGTTCTCCTCACGGTTACTATCCATGAGGCCACCATACCGAACCTCGTTTGCCACCGGAGAGCGGCCGCCGCAATCACACCATATCGTTAACGGCGTAATTAGCGACGTGTCTTATATCCCCGCTCAAGTCTCAGGCAGGCGTTGCCAATGGCATTTCAGAGCGGACACCGCACCTTTTCTCATCGGTCCGTAGATCACTTTAGTTTCAAAATGCTTTGAGATTATCTCTTATTTCAACAGATGTCTTGGGGCCGAAGATGCCGCGAGCACGCGGCGAGGACTCGAGATCCTTCTTCAGGTCCCCGACCGATCTCCATTTCACTCTTTCCCGATTTCTTGTCAGACCGCGACCATCAACCAGCTCGCGAAGCTTCTCTTGGGCTTCATGCGATAGACCCAGAGCATATCCAGTGTAACAATACTGCTCACCATTCAGCGCGCCGATATCGCTGTCGTCGCTCTCCTCTATCTCGGGGAGCTTTTCTGGCGCCAGCGTCATGAATTCAGTGTTCAACTCTTCAACCTCGTTCCAGTCAAAGAAGGAAAGCTTTTTCCTCGCAGACTGCAGCCACGGGCTCGGCTCTCCATGATACGATAGATACAGGTCATTCTTTGCGCGGGTCATCGCAACATAAAGCCGGCATCCATCGCGATACATCTCATCGATTGGTGCATCATGAGGCGGTAGCACCCCTTCGCAGCAATTGACGATCACAACCAGGTCGAATTCATACCCCTTGGTTTGCTCGAGATCGGAGAGAACGAGATCTTCGCGTAGGAAGCCTCCGCTGCCATCGAGGGCCCGCAAGCCCAGTTTATTGGCAAATCTCCCCACTTCACATGTTGAGTACCCTGCAAGAGCAATACAGCAATTGGAATTTGGATGCTGATGCAGGTGCGAACGAACAATGGTCCTTGCATATCCAATTTCTTCCTCCAAAGAACCTGCCTTCAGCACGAGGGGCTCATTCGAGGAACGATTTGCGTATTTTGGATCGAGGATCTCAAGATCCTTTTCGGGACGATCCAGCATTTCATCATGCAGGTTTTGGTAGAGCACATGATACGCCGCCTCCAGAATCTGCCTTGTGTTACGGTAATTGCGCTGAATCCTGCGTCTCCGACCGCTGATGTCGATACCGGCTTCCGGAAGTACACGATGCTTGGGTAGGATGTGTTGCGCTATGTCCCCGCACAGGAAGATATCATTGGGGGCCGGAGGCACCAATTTCCGCAGGATCGAGAGTTCCATTGTCCCAAAGTCTTGCGCCTCGTCGATCACCACCCTCGTGAAGCGATTTGAGAGCTTGTCCTTGTAGCGTAGGAGCGCTGTGGTCAGACCCAGATAATCGATGACGCCGACGGCCTCCATCTTCTGCTCCCACCCGTAGAGCCCCTTCAGAATGGCTCGCCGCCACTCTTTTTGGATAGGATGTGTGCGACCCAAACGCTCGGTCTTGGTAGTGTCAGCATAGTCGGGTCGCTTATCCGGCGGCAGTGCCGTGCGGATCCAGTCAAACTCCTCGCGAAGATACGCTTCTGAGTTGATACTTTGCACGTAAAGGCTTTGGTGTATCGGGACCAGCACCTCGGCAGTTCGGGAGTTCGTCCAGCAGCGGTAATACTCTCTGAACACCTCATCAATGTGTTCATTGAGCTTCCATGAAACAGCGTCGTAATAGTGCGCTCTTTCGGGTTCGAACTCGCCCAGAAGTTCTTGGCACAACTCAAAGAAAGAGGTCACCTTTACCCGCGACCGGAGTTCCGCGCTGTCCGCTGCAGCGTCTACCAGATTTGAGATCAGCCCCGCGAGGCTTCGGTTCAAGGTAACCAAGAGAATTTTCTCACCTTCGCTGGAACCAGCGAGCCGGAGCGCACGACGCACTGCTATGCAGGTTTTGCCGGACCCGGAAACACCTGAGAGTTGCGAAGGGCCTTCGAATTCCTCTTTCACGATCATTTCCTGTTCAGGATGCATGAAAAGCATCCACTCAAGGTGATCGCCTTCGAGGGAGAAGCGGTCCAGCCATTCGAGATATTCTCTCGATCCGACGACAAGGCGCCTGATTGTGTCGCCGTCCTTGACCGCGAGCACTTCAGACAAGTCACTGCATTCAATCGTCTTCGTACGGCCGAGGAATTCATCAATGCGCAGCTCGGCATTCTCGACACCGTCCGCTGCCAAATGGCAAAGAACGTCCTGAACAAGGTTCCTCCTGTCCGGCGCCAGGATGTCCGCGCAGATCCCTTGGATCTCGTTTGCTGTCACGGTTCCTCTCAGCTGGCTCAACTTCAAAACTGCCCGCGCCGGCACGCCTTCCAGGAGTTCATCAACCCGGAGTGCAGAGAGTTTTCCCAGAATGGGTCCTTCAGACGGCCTCGGCGAAGGAGACAATATGACGCCTTCGTCGGGAGCGGACTTGTAGATAGGCATCAGGGTACCGGCTTCCTTATCGAAGGCCACCTCAAGACCCTTGTTTCTGTCCAACCACTTCTCACAGGAGTCGTGGTTGCCGACGAACAAGAGAATTATGCATTTGTTAGCTTGTTGAGTTATAAGGCGGAAGCCATCGCCCAGATCAAACTTCACACATGACCTTATTCTGCTCTCGCCATGATTGGTGATCGGAAATCTCTTCAGATCCTCTAATCCACCATGACTGATTGCCTCGATAATGCCTGAGGCCTTTTCAAAGCGCTTCCTGTTCTGCCCCCCCAGCCTAAACAATTTATGAAGTGAAGAGTCGAAATCCTTGTGTCGAAGCAGCGCAAAACTCGGCTCTTTCGAATTTGTATCATTAACTCGTTTAGGCATAATCGAATCTCATCAGTCTTCTATATACTGGCACATTCACTTTCGGCCGGCCTTTGCGTCAAGCGGCATGTAGTTCAACTGCAGGCTTCAAGGGGAGGGGGGGGATACTCGCTCGAAATATTGTGTACCTCCAGTCCAGTTCAGCACCATCTTGGTCCGGACGAACAGCGCGTCATTTGGGCCGCAGCGGACTCAGAACCGATTTGCGGTAATGCAGCATCAGGTTTTTGGTCTTGAGCCGAATTGAAACCGTTGGCAGTACTGTCTCGGTTGGTCTGTATCTGCGCATCGCAATCTTCGGTAGAGGAGGCAGCAAGAGTAGCTCGGCGCTTCGGTCCGTGAATGTCTTCTTCGACCCGTCTGAGCAGGTGATCCCCTGAGTGCAGCGCTTCACGGTCGTGCCAAGTGCCTCATGACGTCTGTCACCGGCGCGGAGGGCGGAAACCGGGCTTTCTCCACACGCGCGAGCGAAGCCCTCCCTTCTTCAACTGGCAAGCGAGTATCCATCTGGTTCACGCAGTCAGTCCGTTGCGATCGACAGAGGGGAGGCAGAACAGCACCGCCTTAGCAAACGCATCTTGGCTTCAATCCCGCCGCGATCCCAGTCGATTGCGGGAGCTGGTGAGAGCTGAGCAGCGTATAGACGCTGGCGCGATGGTTTCCACAGCTCCATGCGCCAGTTCTGGCCCTCTATTTGGACGTGAATGTTGAAAGATACGTTTTGTTATTGTCGTTCAGTTTATCAGCTGCAACTGTGCAATTTCAATGAATTTTCCAAAAAAGCATACTGCATTGCCACTCTCCGAACTTGCCGCTCATACGGACCCACCGACCCTGCCCGCCATTACCCCGAAGGCGCTTTTGAAGATGCCCTTCCTCGCCACGGTCGAAACGGTCGTCTCGACACGGGGCTTTGGGTTCTTGAGGATCGAGGGCAGCAAGGACGAGATATTTTTTCATGCCACGTCCGCCCTGTCGAACGAACAGGCCCTATTCCTGACGCTGAAGGAGGGAGACAGGCTGCTGTGCCAGATTGGCAGTACGCTGCGAGAACCATCCAAGCCCGCTGCCGTGCTCTGGACCCCGGTCGCCGGGCGAGACTGGACGAGCACGGGTACACCGGGCAGTCAGACGGAGCTGGACCGGATCCGGCGCCATCTCTTCGGGAAAGCCGGCACGGAGGAGATCGGACGTATCGTTGCGGCAGGCTGGTATCGCCGCAAATGGAAGGGGGGGGCACCCACCGATCTGGAGGATCCGGTCCTGCAGCAGGTCTACACCACTGCGCTGGCCGCGCTGAGGCCCGGCGAGCTCCCCAGCCGCCTTCATGCTGCGCAAGGTAGCCCTTTTGCCTTCGTGGCGGCCCTCGATCCGATGTCGGATGTCACCGAGCTCTCCGCCCTGCTGACGACCTTCGCGCCCGGTCAGCTCTCGGCGGTTTGCGCGCCCCGGGCGGAGTGGGTACAGACCTCGGGACCTCGGGGCAAAGCAGGGCGCTTGTCCGAGGATCAAAAGGTTGCCCTGCTCAGTTGGGCCGCGCTGAGCGGCGCCGATGACCCAGAGAGCTTCCGGGCCACATGGCTGAAGGGCGACGGAGCGCATGAAGCGACTTTCGCGCGGCAATGGCTGACATCTGGAGAGACGGTGCCCCGGCCACTGCTGTCCTGGCTGATGAGCCTACTCGAAAAGGATCTGCTACAGGTCGGCGACCTGCGCAACCTCGCGTTCCGGGATGCGCATGCGGGCCTCGTCCTGCATCACGCGCTTTCCGACGAGGAACAGGCACGCCTTCAAGAGAGCTGGGTGCGCGATCCCTCGGCGATCGAGGTGGCGCTGGAAGACGAGCCCGCGCTGGCGGGACGGTTGCTGCAGACCACCGTGCTTGCGCTCGATCTCGAGGCGGACGGGGCGCGGATCCGTCAGCTCGGACAAGCCGATCACCGCGGCAGTACGCGCCTCGAGGGCAGCCGCCTTGCCGGGAGCCTGCAACAGGGTTTGCCCGATTTGATAAACGCCTTGACGCAGGCACGGCTGGCGGTTGGGCACAACGCGATTGGCTGGGACTGGCCCATCCTGTCGCGTGCCGTGCCCTCCCTTCCCGGAACGCCCATCTGGGATACGCTCCTTGTCGCCTTCCTGCTCGAGCCCCAAGCTCTGTCTCATGCGCTTGGGGGCGATCACACGGCCGATGCCGATGCCCGCGCGGCCTTCGAGCTCTTCCGTCGACAGGCCGAGCGCTTCGATTCCTCCGTGCATGAGGCGATTCTGACCGGATGCTGCAGGTCCACGGAAGAGCTATTCACGCGGCTCGTGGAAGCGGGGCGTGACGACCTATCCGTTGCCCGAGCCACGCCCGCCGTCCTTGAGGCAGTCGATCGTGACCAGCCACTGCTGCTGCCGGATCGGCTCCTGCAACTGCTGGATTGGGTGCCGGGGTACGTGATCGCGCCCGCCGACCCAGAGACTCCGCTCGATCCAGCCTTGCTCGAGATCCGGCCGATGCGCCTGTTCGAAGAGCTGACGGCGGCGCAACGGCGGACGCCTGTGGTCGAGGTGCTGATGGCGGTGTTGCAACGGGCACAGGCACAAGGGGTCTCCGTGCGTCGTAACATGGTGCCGGGCTGGTTGACTGAGCGGCTGCCCTGGCTGGAGGCCGCGCTGAATGGGGCCGCGGGGCTGCCCGACACGGAGCCCGGCTGCCGGGTTTCCCCGCTTCCCGCTTCGCTGCAGTGGTGGGCGCAGGCGGAAACGTGGTCCGGGCAGGCCATGCTCCCCGACGGGCCGCGAATGATCGTCGCGCGCTCAGAGGCTCCCGCCGGGGCTCTCACGACGACCCCGATCCGTGAAGGCACCATTCTCCTGGACCTCGTTGGCGGGACGAGCTGGGCTGTGTGGGATCCGGCAGCGGACCGGCTGGAGACCGGCGGGAGCTGGCGGAGCTTCCACATTATCACCGTGCCAAGGACGGTGGTGCCGGTAAAGGGACCGGGCAGCCCGCGGATGAGCAAGCCGCTGTTGGTCTCTCGCCAGACCACGGTGCGCGATCCTGGTTCCCGGACGCAGGCCGGATACTGGTCAGAGCAGCTGGCGACGCTTCGCAGCCTGCCCGCGGAGAGCAATGCGGTGCCGATCCTGCTGGTGAGCAGCACTCGCAGCCGGACGATGTTGGGGCTTCTGGAAACGGCGCTGACCGAGCTGGGGCTGGGAGAGAAACAGCCCCAGCATCGCAGCCGGCGCGACCAGCTGAAACGGGCAGTGGCCAACAGGCTCTCCCTCGTCGCCGGTCTCGATGCGTGGCGCGACTGGGCTGCGCTGGCGAAGGATGCCGGGGTCACCCTCCAGCCGGTCGTGGACGCGGCCCCGCTGGAGGAATGGTACGCGCTGGACGCGCTGGAGGCCCCCGCCGCGTCCGAGCAGGAGGAAGGCCAGGATGACGGGCCACGCGAGATCTCCACGTCCATGCTGCTCGACGGGATCGACAAGCGGGTGGAAAAGTGGCTGCGGCCATGGCTGCGCGAGACCGGTTTGGCGGAGAGCGCCAGGGTTCCCATCCTGCTTGATCCCCGGCTTGAGGATACGCGGCACTTTACGGGAGGTGCTTTCAAGTGGCTTGCGGTCGAGCTCGCGCCCTGGACCTCCGAGGAAAGCCGGCGGATCGAGACGGTCTTCACTCCGTTGCAGATCGAACGGGAAGAGGCCCCCTCCGGGATGGCCGCGATGGAGCACTTCCTGGTGACGCACTGGCAGCCATCCGGCGCGGCGGGCAGCAACCCCGTGACCGGGTTCAAGCCGACACAGCTCGAGGCCATGGAGCATATCCGTGACCGCCGGGCCGATGTGATGATCACCCTGCCGACTGGAGAAGGCAAATCAGTGCTCTTCCAGGTGCCGGCCCTGGCCCGCGGCCTGCGCAATCGTCGGCTCACCCTCGTGATCTCGCCGTTACGGGCGCTGATGCGAGACCAGGTCCTGCGCCTGCATGAACAGGGGTTCGAAGAATCCGTCGACTTCCTCAGCGGAGACCAGTCCCGCGAAGAACAACGCGAGGTCCTGCAAGGCGTTCTCGACCAACGAATCGTGATGCTCTACGTCGCGCCCGAACGGCTGCGCGTGGACAGTTTCGTCGATGTACTGCGGCGTCGGATCGAGGCGGACGGCGGGCTGGAATATATCGTCTTCGACGAGGCACATTGCATCAATCAGTGGGGCTACGAGTTCCGCCCCGACTACTTCTTCGCCTTCAGTTCCCTGATGTCGCGGCTGCGGACTGGCCGCCTTCCGGACCCGACGCCGGTTTTGCTGCTCTCGGCGACGCTTACGGCCTCGGACCGTCGGCGGATGCGCGGGCTGCTGGAACGCCTGTCACAGGATCCGGACCGGTTGCCGCTCGCGATCTGTCCCGATCCGACGACGCAGGTCAGCCCGCTGCGCGCGCATATCCGTGTTCGCACGCATCAGATGCAGGGCAACATCTTCGAGCCGGATGGAAGGGCACTGCAGGAGCGGATCCCGGAGGTCGTGCAGGTCATCCGGACGGCCCGGAGGAACGTCGAAGAGACCGGACAGCGCAGTGCGGTGCTGGTCTTCGTTCTCTCCCGCTCTCACGCCGACACGCTGGCGGAGCAGCTGACGCGCGAGACCGGGCGGGAAGTCGAGAGCTTCCATGCCGGTCTCGATGGCGCCACGCGCGAGGACATCTACGATCGCTTCCGGAGCGGTGAGTTCGATGTGCTGGTGGCGACCAAGGCCTTCGGGATGGGGATGGACATCCCTGATATCCACTGGGTCGTGCATCTGGCGTCTCCCGGATATCTGGAGGATTACCTGCAGGAGGTGGGCCGGATCGGGCGCGGTGTCAGGGAGCGCGAGAAGGCGGGGCTCGACCGTCTCAACGCGCTGATGCTGTACTCGGGGCAGGATTTCGAGGCTATCAGGAGCATGCGGGCCGAGAGCGAACTAAGAGTGCCGCAGATCGATGAGATAGAGAAGCACATCCTTGAGGCGGTCGAGGCGGTCGGAGACAGCCCCATAGCCTTTGTCCCCCAGGACGGCTTCTCCGTCGAAAAGTACCGGACACCAGCGAAACGTCGGGGCGATGCCACGCGCCTGCGCCTGGCGCTCCACTGGTTGGAGGAGGCAGGGCATTTCCTGCAGGCGGGCACGGTGCCGGACCTGCTCGAGATCCGCTTCTCGCCGGTTCGGCTGAAACGAGTGTCCGAGGAGGACAGCTTGGCGGGGAAGGTCGCGGCGGCCATCTTGGAGGCGACGTCCAGCGTGCTGACCGAGAGGGTGCAGGCGCTTCCGGAGCTGATGCAGAGGATCTTGGGCAGCGTTGGTCTGCGGACCGGTGACGACGAGCGCTCCGGGGAACGCAAGGCCGTCATTAACCTCTCCCGGATCCGGCGCCACTGCCGGATGGAGAGCCTCGACGCGACCATGTCCGTTATCGCGGACCTCGCGCGCCGCGAGGCACTGACGCCCGTCTGGGTGATCGACTACACGACGCGGCCCGTGTTGTCCGAGAGCGAGACACATATTCGGACCCTGATGGAGCGGGTGACGGAGGCAGTGCGGCGGTTGCTCGGAGAGCTTCGCGGCACGGGCACTTTCCGCTTCGATCCGCACGACTGGTACGATCCGGCGCCATTCCGGCTGGTCGATCCCGAAGTTCGGAAACTTCCGAAGCAGTCCCGCGAACAGGTCGAACTCATCTTGCGGGAAGACCGATTCCGGCGCAGCTACATCAACGGCTTCCGCACCCTTGCTCGGGTGGTCGGAATCAGCCTTAAGCAGGGGCTCGACCCGAAGAGCGATCGTCTCTACTGGCAGGCCCGCTGCGCTGATGCCGAAGGCCGGATCGCGGCGCAGCGTCTCGATCACCTCCTGCCGCAGGCCGCGGCCCTGTCGCGCCTGTTCCCCCCGAACACGAAGGACGGGAGCCTCGAGGTCGCGGATATCATTAACGGGATGCAGGAGGCGCATCCTGTCGGGACGTTCCATGCCTCGGATCTCTCCAGCCTGATCCGCCTGTTGTCGTCGCTGGGGCTCGTAAGCACCTCGCCTGATCTGTTGCCGCCGTCCTACGTGCTGCAGCCGCAGGGACGCGCGCCGGGGCTGGGACAATACCCCGAACTGGTCGAGGAGCTCGACAGCGTCAACCGCTTCGCTGAGACGCGGATTTTCGGCATGGAGGTTCATGCTAATCTGCCCGAGGAGGCACGGGACCGGTTCGTGCCGGGCTACTTCGCTTGTCCCGACGTAGATGCGCTCAAGGGCTTCGTCGACGAGCAGCTGGGCGAGATCGAGGACGAGACTGGGATCTTCGCCGAGAAGCGCGACCAGCTCCGGGCGACCCGCGCGACGGAGTTCTTCGATTTCTACCGGGCCTCGCCGGAGCCGGCGCAATGGGAGGCGATGCAGCATCCCTACGACCGCCACTTGCTGGTGAATGCGGGACCGGGTGCGGGCAAGACGTCCGTGCTCGTGGGCCGGATCGTCCATCTCATCCGCGAGCAGCATGTGAAACCGTCCGAAATCATGGTGCTGGCCTTTAACCGCGCCGTGGTCTTCGAGATCCGCAAGCGGGTCCGGGACCTGTTCCGTTCACTCGGCTACGCGGCCTATGCGTCCCGCGTCCGGGTCCATACCTTCCACGGTCTCGCGATGCGCCATCTGGGGGATACGGCCCCTTCCGAGCCCGAAGAGCTCCTACCGACCTTCGCTCGCATGATGACATGGGATGCAGCGTTCAGGGCCAGTGTGGCCGGCGAGTGCCGGGCGCTTCTGATCGACGAGTTCCAGGACGTTAACGAGGAAGTCTACAAGATTATCCACGCGCTGCATGCAGGTAGCGGGGACCGGGCGGGGGTCATGGCGATCGGGGATGACGATCAGGACATCCTGCGCTGGAACCGCAAGCCAGTCCGTTTGGGTTGGGGGCGCCTTGCGGGGGAAGCCGGAGGCATTTTCGCCGACCATTACTTCGTTCGTTTCAAAGCGGATTTCGGCGGCGCGGACCTGTCCGAACTGACACTGGGCGTCAACTTCCGTTCCAGCCCGGAGATCGTCGAGAAGAGCCAGGAGATGATCAATGGCTTCTTCGGGCGCCGGACCCTGTCGCGACGGCTCAAGACCGGCCGGCTGCTTGCCGTGGACGGGGCGCCGTCGGGAACGGTGGAGCGTATCAATGCGCAGAGCTGGAGCTGGGAACGAACACTGCAGGACGTCCGCGCCACCAGCCGGCGGCTTTTGTCGGAGAACCCTGGAACTCTCGCGGTCCTGTGCCGCTCCAACGACGAGGTGGCCAGTGTCCACCGGGCGCTCTCCGACGTCTTCCCCATCGTCACCGTGCAGAGCAGCGACAACATCGCAATCCGCTCGCTCCGCCACGTGGCCCTATGGCTGGATCTGCTCGAACGCGAGATCGCACAGCAGGACCAAGCCCTCACCGATCCGCTGCGGACACGCCTGCTGGAGACCTTCGACGCAGAGACGGACATTCCCGAAACTCGGGCCGGAGGCCGGATGGACCCGGATCTCTCCGTGCTGTGGGACCTCTGCGCACAGGAAACCGTGTTCCCCTATCTCTCGACGCTGTTCGAATTCCTGAAGGATCTGCGCAGCGACGAGCTGAAACGCCTCCTCGGTTCCACGCGACCCGAAGGCGAGATCCTCGTCTCCACGATCCACAAGGTTAAGGGGCTGGAATACGACAACGTCGTGGTGCTGCCGTCCCGCATGTCCTTCGGGGGCAGAGGCGCAGAGATCGAGGCGAATGCGGCCGAAGAGGCGCGGCTGCTCTACGTCGCGCTGACCCGCGCTAAGTCCCGGCTGGTGTTCCATCTGGGAGATCGCGAACTTGCGTGGGCGGGAAAGACTATCGCGCCGTTTGCGGGCACGCAGGACGGTGGCTGCATCCTGACTGGAACACCGAAGGAGGTCTTCATCAGTTGGTCGATGAACCAGTCACACTCCAATGCGGATCCCGGGCGCACGCAGACCTATATCGAGACATCGGTGGCGGTCGGCGATCCGATCCGGATCGAGGCGCCGGACCGATGGGCCGGGAAGGCGCTGATGCACCAGTCGGAAACGGGGGGCAGCCGCCAGATCGGGGTGCCGTCCAAGGCCGTCGGGCAGAGTGGCGGTGTCTCGGATCTGAAGGTCAGCGCGGTGATCCGCTACGAGTCCAAGCCCGATGACCGTGCGCAGCCTTGCCCGAGGGTCGCGGCACAGGGGTGGGGCTATGTCGTCTTGGTCGAAGGGGTGCTGCGCTGAGGCCCGAGGCTACAGCTCCGGCGGATTGCACCCTGCGTTCGTCAGGGCGTGCGTCATGGCTGGCCTCAGGTGATACGGAGGGAGTGGAACGCGATGTCCGGGATGTCGAGGAGGTTCTGAGTGCTGGGCAGGCGGGGCGCTTCGGCTGCGGAACGAACTACGTCCGGCCCTCCGTGAGCGAGGACGTAATCATTGGGCCAATGTCGGCTACCTCTCTTTCTGGGCATCCATCCGGCGGAGACTCGACGTGGCGAAGTGGGTCGGCGGCCTTGCTGTAGGACGTTTTGGAACTATGACATGGGTGACATCTTATGACATGCTCTTCCGGTCCAATGTCCCGGACAACGAAACGTTGAGGGGCAGGGAGGTTTATGATGGTGATGCTGGATGTGGAATACGCCCGGGGCTCGCCTGGCCGCGAGTTTACTTGATAGCCCATGCAGAAAAACGGGGTGCGAGGTCATTCTGAATCGTCGCAGAGTACAGTCGTAATGATCCGCTCGAAAAAATTGAGATTATCAGACGCCGTTTTCTTACTGAGGTGCATTTAAAAAAACATACCGAGATGGAGGGAACTGAAATTGCGTTCTACTACAGTACTTGGTTTGAAGGTAATGGAGGGCAGAGGTTATGTCTATCGCGTCCCGCAATGCCTCTCTGACATGCGATTTTATCCAAGATAGAAAAACCGAGAAGCGGTCGATTGACCATAGGCTTACGAACCGTCACAAATGTGGTGCGCACCGATATACCAGCGCTAAGGCTTTACATGCGCCAGAAATTTTTTGAGGAACTACATCTTTGTCCGCCCATCCTGTTCCCGGCTCTGTGATCAGCCTGCGCTCTGCCGTTTGGAAGATCTTGGGCACATCCACGCTTAGACACGGCTTTCGGGAAGTGCACTGTCGTGGACTGTCTGGGCTGGTTCGAGACAAGGAGGCCCGCTTTGTCTGGGAGCTCGAACAAGGCGCGCAGGTCTTGGACCCGGCCGCAGTTAAGTTGGTTCCAGACGCTTCACCGGGCTTGATTGATACGAAGCTTCACCTTGAGGCATCGTTTCGCAACACGCCGACGACCACCCGCCGCCCCCTCACTCTCGGTCGTGCTGCGATCGATGATCTCTCCTTCCAGCACCTGCCCGTGGAGCGTGCGCTGGCGCAGGACCGGGTCCGGCTTCTGATTGCGGATGATGTTGGTCTCGGGAAGACTCTGGAGGCTGGCCTGATAGCCTCTGAATTGACTCTACGGGGCCGGGCGGACCGGATCCTTGTGGTCACCACCAAGGCGATGCTCACCCAGTTCCAGAAGGAATTCTGGACTCGGTTCTCAATCCCGCTCTCCCGGCTTGATAGCGCCGCGATACGGCGGATGCGTAACCGAATCCCGGCGCATTACAATGTATTTGACCAGTTCGACCGTTCCATCGTCTCGATCGATACCTTGAAGCGTGATACACAGATCCGCGATGCGATCAAGCACTCTTATTGGGACCTGATCATCATCGACGAAGCGCATAACGCGGCAGCCCGGAAAGCCTCGGCGGGTTCTAACTCGCAACGCGCAGAATTGGCGCAACTCCTGTCCCGACGCACCGACTCCCTCATATTGTTGACCGCGACGCCTCATGACGGCTCGCAGGAAAGCTTCGCGAGCCTGATCGAGATGCTCGACCCGACCCGGGTGCCGGACCCGACCCGTCTGCACCGATCCGACATCGAAGACCTGGTCGTGCGGCGGTTTCGGTCCGACAAGAGTGTGGCCGCAGACATCGGCAAGCAGGTTCCCGAACGACGACTTATCCGTCGCAACTTTCCGCTGAGCCCTGAAGAAGAACTGGCTTACCAGACGATAGCCGAACTGCACTTGGATCTTGACGAACAATCAAGTCGAGGTCGCGCGATTGACTTGTTCCGGACCACGCTCGCCAAGGCGATCTTCTCAAGCCCGGCTGCCTGCCTTGAGACGCTCCGCCGACGCATCCACGGGATCGACAACGGGACTGCGCGCGGCACAGACGAGGATCGAGACAGGCTCGCGGCGCTATCTGATCACGTGGCAGCAATCGACACTGATGCCTTTAGCAAGTACCAGGAGCTCCTCTGCATGCTCCGTGATCTGCGATGGAACGGGAAGAATCCGCGAGACCGGATCGTCATCTTCTCCGAGCGGATCGCAACGGTCTCTTGGCTTGCCAATCGACTTCGCGATGATCTGAACCTCTCGGACGAGCAAGTGGCGCGCGTGGACGGGGGAAGCGTGGAGGCAGACGTCAGAACTCAGGAGATTATCGACGAGTTCGGGCAAGAGAAGTCCCCGATCCGATTCCTGATAGCCTCGGACATGGCGTCAGAGGGGCTCAATCTGCACTTCCAGTGCCACCGTCTGATTCATTTTGATCTCCCCTGGTCGCTTCTGCGGTTTCAGCAACGGAACGGCCGGATCGACCGGTATGGGCAGGACCGCCACCCGCTCATCACCTATTTCGTCGGTGAAAGCTCGCACCCGAAGGTGCGTCAGATGTGGGTCTTGGAGAAGCTTGTAGAGAAGGACGAGGCAGCACAGGCCGGAGTGGGCGATCCAGCGGTGTTCCTGGGCACGGGGGATGCGGATCAAGAGGAAGTGGTCGTTGCTGAGGCTGTAGCGTCCGGGAACGGCGCCGAGGCTTTCGACGCGGAAATGTCCGCGCGTGTTGCGGACGCTCAAACCCATATGTCGCTGGATGACCAATTTGCGGCTCTTTTTGGGGAATACGCTACGCCGTCCTCCACGGAGCCAGAGGCAAGCGCTGCGCCGGAGCAGGACCCACCGCGGCTCTTCCCGGACACGTTTGCATATGCGACCAAAATGATTGAGCGACTGTCGCGACCCGAGGATGGCGTTTTCCCCTCAGCACCATCGTTCGCGCCGAAGGACCGCATGATTCGCATTAGTATCCCCGAGGATATGCTGGCTCGGGATGGATTCGGATACGCGGGTGAGGGTGCTGTCGACGGACGATACATGCCGGAGGAGGCGGTGGGACCCGGAAGCCGGATCGAACTGACCGACCAGGCGCAGGTCATCAATCAGGCGATCAATCAAGCAAAGATGCAGGAACGCTCTTGGCCGACTGTCCAATATCTCTGGGACGCGCACCCAATCCTGGAATGGTTCGCCGACCGGGCCAACACCTTCTTTCCGGAGCATTCCGCACCGGTCGCTCCGTTAAGCGGTTTGACCAATGGGCAAATCGCGGTGGTCATGCACGGCGCGATTCCGAATGCGAACGGGGCGCCGGTGATCGACCGCTGGGCTGTCATGGTCCAGCAGCCAGACGGGTCTATCCACATGGAGGAGGTTCAGGATTTCATCGCGAGCATGCGACTTGCGAATGACACTCCAGGACGGACTGTGAAAGACCTCGCTCCGGCGCAGGCGTCCATCCCAAACGCCGTGGATCGGTTCCAATCCCATCTCGTCAATATCCGTCGGGAACGTGCTGCCCAGATCCAGCGGGATCTCGACGCGGTCCTCGAACGGCTGGGTGAATTGGAGGGCCGGTTTCGGTCCCAGTTGACACTTGAATTAGGTGAGGAGCCGTCGAATGACATCGGACTGAGCCCGACCGAAAAGCGACGAATGACGATCAGGAGAGCGAAAGAACAACGGATCGAACGACTATTCGAGGATTGGGCGGAGTGGTTCGGGCGGACACGCCAGATGGTGGAAGACCCGAACCCGTATGTCGACGTAAAAGCTGTATTTGTGGGGTGATGGGATGGACCTGATCGGAATAGAGAACGAGGCAGAGTTCTTCCCATCCGGGACGCTGTCGGACGTTTTGAAGGAAGAACTTCAGGATATCACCAGCCGCTGGGCAGGGCTGGACAAGAATGCTCATCCAGTAGACCGATTGTCTCGCATAGCCGCCCCGACGATAGAGAGCTTGCGGCAGGCGCGTAATACTTCCAATGCGAGCCGTCGTAGCGAGTTCGTCCGAGATATCCATCATGCGCTCCTTCACGCACTTGGATACTCCTGGAAAAGGGATGCGGTCTTCACCGCGCTCGATGAGGCCCAGGCAATCCCGATTGTCGCCAGGGCGGCGGACGCGACCGGCCGAAATGCGCTCTGGGTCATCGAGGCCCCGGCTCAGGACGGCGGGGATGAGGCAGCAGACCCGCTCGGGGCATGTTTCACCGCGGATCAGTTCCCGCCCGACGTTGGTGAGGCGGCACTCTTGGATCAAACCATCGAGTCCGTTTTGGCGGAGGGGGTATTCGAGCTTTCCGACGGGCCACGTCATGTTCTTGTTCTGGGCCTTTCGCAGATTGTTCTTATCGACAAGAGGAAATGGCCGGCGCGTTCCGTGCTCCGTTTCGACCTTCAGGAGATTTTCACTCGGGCTGAACGCGAGACGCTGACCGTGATGTCTTGCCTGCTCTCACGCGAGGCGCGCGTTCCCGACCAGGGGACGCCGATCTCGGATCGGCTTGAGGAGGAAGCACAGCGCAATGCCAATGCGGTCACCACGTCTCTCAAGCGGACCGTAAGAGACGCGATTGAACTGCTCGGGCAAGAAGTCTTGGACGTCTCCGACGGCAAGCATCAGGGGGTCTGGATCGACGGGCCGGAGCTTTCGCGCGAATGTCTTCGCTACATGTATCGGCTCCTCTTCCTATTTTACGCTGAGGCAAACCCGCGTTTGAATCTGCTGGATCTGAGGGATCCGATTTACGCGACCGGTTATTCACTCGAGACTCTGCGTGAACTGGAATCCGTGCCGCTCCGCACGACCATGGATAGGGAAGGGACCTTTCTGTGGGACAGCCTCCAGCGAACCCTGCACCTGCTCTATACCGGGCTGGATCTCGCAGATGCGGAAAAGGGGACCGGCTTGCGTCTGCCGGCGGTAAAGGTGTCACTGCTCGATCCCAAGAGCACACCGATCCTGAATTCACTCTCCCTCCGCAACGAGGCAATCCAGAAAGTGATCCGCCTCCTATCGCTTAGGTCCACCGGCAAGGGAACTGGTCGGATTTCCTATGCGAAGCTCGGGATCGGCCAACTGGGCGCGGTCTACGAGACGCTGATCTCCTTTACCGGGGTGGTCGCCAAGACTGACCTCATAGAGCTGAAGCCACGCAAAGGCCGATCTGCAGAGGCCGATAACGGCGCGGATGACGAAGCTTCCGACGTTGACGATGAAGAAGAAATCGCTGAGCTGGACGACGCTGATCAGGAAGCTGAGGAAATCTTCCGCCGCGACAAGATCGATCCGCTCGCCCCCAGCTGGTTCGTCCCGCGTAGCCGGATCAAGGAATTCGAACCTGAGGAGATCGTCTTCAAGGGACCCGAGGCGCTGGTCTATCCCAAGGGGACCTTTATCTACCGGCTTGCGGGGCGCGACCGGGAGAAATCCGCCTCCTACTACACGCCGGAACCTCTTGCGCGGTTGTTGGTCAAGCATGCACTGATGGAAAGGTGCCGAGACCTGACCGCAGATGATCTTCTCGACCTGAAGATCCTCGAACCGGCGATGGGGTCAGCGGCCTTCCTCGTGGAGACTACGAACCAGCTTGCCGACCTTTACTTGGAGCGGAAGCAGAAGGAGACCGGGGAGACCATCCCGCAGGATAGGGTCGTTGTCGAAAAACAGAAAGTCAGGGCCTACATCGCCGACCGGAACTGTTTCGGGGTCGACCTTAACCCGATCGCGGTTGAACTGGGCGCCATCTCGCTTTGGCTCAACAGCCTCCATGCAAGCGACTTTTCCCCTTGGTTCGGGGATCAGCTCCATGCCGGGAATTCCCTGATCGGCGCCCGGCGGGCGTCCTATCCCCCCGCCTTTCTCGCCGCGAAGAAGCAGGCCGACCTCTGGTATAATGCCAAGCCCGAGGAGATCGGCTGGCGCAACCGCTTGCCGGAGAGCCATGTTTGGCAGTGGCTCCTGCCAGCCAAGGACATGGCGAACTTCGACAAGGACAAGTCGATCAAACCCTTCGCAGGTGACGCGCAGGATCAGATCAAGGACTGGCGCAAGGGCGGGTTCTTCAAGAAGCTTGAACCGCACGAGGTCAAGCTGGTCCAAAAGCTCAGCCGGGTTGCCGAGGCTTTGTTTGACCAGGTGGCCGAGGATCTTGCCAAGACCCGCGCGGCGGCGAATGACGAGATCACCCTCTGGCCGGACAAGGTCATCCCCGGGAACAAGGGGCTGGACTTCCAGGCTAAGGAGAAGCTGCAGGCACACCTGATCGGCGCCGACCACGCGAGGAATACGCTGCCCTACAAGCGCCTCAAGACGGCAATGGACGCCTGGTGCGCCCTCTGGCTCTGGCCGCTCGACAAGGCGGACCTGTTGCCGAGCCGGGCGGAGTTCCTGCAGGGGATGGCGATGATCCTCGACGGCGGGTTCACGCCGGACGGGTCACTGGCCGCCCCGAGCATGGACGAGTTCGCCGACCCGTCGCCGGACTTCCTCGACCAGCTGGAGCCGGACGCTCCAGCGCGCGACCTGTTCAGGGCGGCCGCGAAGCGGCAAGACGGGCTGTTCCGGGAGACCAATGTCGAGGCGCTGGTCGAGACCTTCGACTGGCTCGGTGTTGCGGTCGAGGTGGCCGGGCACGAGCGCTTCGTGCATTTCGACCTGATCTTCGCCGACGTGATGAAGGCGCGGGGTGGGTTCGACGTGATCGTCGGAAACCCGCCTTGGGCTAAGCCGTCGTTTGACGAGGCACTTGCCGTTTCCGCTTTCGATCCGGCCATCGGCGCCAAGAGCCTCAAAGCGAAGGATGTTCGCGGTGCGCTTCCCGAGCTTCTAAATAATCGATCAAAGTTGAATGAATTTATCAGGTCATACGCAATCGAGAATGGCCGCATATCTTTTACTTCGTCCAATACTACCTTTCCATCGTTGGGCGCGGGGGCAAACAATCTTTATGCCTGCTTCTTGGAGGTTGCGTGGCGCGTTGGAGCAGAGAACGGCTCTGTCGCGCTGATTCATCAAGATAGGCACCTTACGGATCCGAAAAACCGTGAGTTTAGGTCAAATTGGTACACTCGAATTCGACGTCATTTTGCTTTCCGAAATGAGCTTAGAAGCAAGAATTTTGCCGATGTAGGCAACCGGAAGGAGTTCTCGTTGAACGTTTATGGCTTTCCAAGGCGGCAAATTGAATTCATTCACATGAGCGGGTTGCTGGACGCGTCGCAGGTGGAGGATTCTTTTGCACATGATGGAGCCGGGCCAATTCCTCCGATGAAAGATGATAGCGGTAAATGGTTGGTCCGGGGGCACTCCGAGCGGATTGTGAAGCTGAACCGGGATTATCTCTTGAAGTTATCAGATTCATTGGAGGATGGTTCTGATAATATTTCCTGCAAGTTGCCGCAGATATACTCTACGAAAATTTCGGCGCTATTCTCTTCATCGCAAGCTATGAGGAGATCAGGAGAAGACTTGGTCTTTTCTTTGGAGCGCCCTATCGTTGAAACTGATGCGATCAGAGAGAGACGAGTCGAAAAGAGAGAAGCATTTGTCGAATATGTCGGCTCAGGCGTGCTAACTGCGCCAATGATCAAAGTTGGCTCGGCGTTTTCTCAATGCCCCGGGAAGTATCTAAGATCGCATCGAGACTATCACCCCCTGGATTTAGATGCCACCGATAGCACAAGCTTGATTCGATTTGGCTATAAACTATTTCAGCCACCGTCGATACTTGCGGTTGGAGAAAGTGGTGAAGAACTGATCGGGGAGGGGCATCCTCTCTATGCGTTCGCAGCGCGAGACTTCATCGACGTGAATGGAGAACGTAGCCTTTTGGCTGGGCTCGTTCCATCGGGGCTTCCTCACCTACACACCGTGCGTGCAGCCACAGCAGGTAGCCAGTTGAGCACGTTGTCAGTTGCGTCCCAACTGGTCTCACTTCCGTTTGATTTCTTTCTTAGAACTGCTGCGCCAGGCCACCTTGATATAAGCGTGCTGCAATCTCTACCTTTTCAAAAGGCAAGGAGCGACGCACTTTCTCGTGCTCTTCTCTTGTTCTGTCACTTGCAGGAATTTGCGGCTCTCTGGAATGGTCTTGCGCCGACCTTCGAGTGGACGGGATGGTCTCAAGTACACCCATCTTTGCCTATGGTGGATCTGAAAGATCGTTGGTCAAACTCATCGCGTCTTACGTCCGATTATGCAAGAAGGCTGGCGCTCGTTGAACTTGATGTGTTGGCTGCAATGGCGCTTGAGATTTCATGTGAGCAATTGATTGAAATATTCAAAACATATTACCCAATCCTTCGACAAAACGAGGCGGGCACCTGGTATGACCAGCATGGCCGGATCGTCTGGACCTGCTCCAAGGGCCTGCCCGGCGTCGGCTGGCTCGACGAGAAGGGCAAGAGCCCCAGTCGCGCCTCGTGGGAGAAAATCCTCGACGACAACCCGCCAGAACTGACCTGCACCGCCATCGACGACACGATGCCCGGTGGCCCGCGCGAGGTCACCCGCCACTTCGTCGGCCCCTTCACCAAGTGCGCCCGGATCGAGGACTACAAGTGCGCCTGGGCCCATTTCGAGCGGCTGAAAGCCGAGGACGCCGCCTGACATGAACCCGGTCCTTCTTGCCCGCCATGTGCAGGACAGCCTGCGCGAGCTCGTCCACACGACCCTGAACAGTTCCAGCCCCGCCTTCGAGGGCATGGTGGAGCGGTTCATGGCCGAGCCTGGGAATTTCATCAAAGGCCCGTGGATCTCGGTCGACATGCCGTTCCGCCAGATCGACGGCGCGGCGGAAGGAACCTGGGCGCAACCCTTCCCGAAGGTGCCCCTACGCTTCGCCCCCTACCAGCACCAGACGGACGCCTTCGCCCGGCTGAGCGGGGAGGCAATGCGCTCGACCCTCGTGGCGACGGGGACTGGGTCGGGCAAGACGGAATCCTACCTCTGGCCGATCCTCGACCACTGTCGGCGGCACAAGGGAGAGCCCGGCATCAAGGCGATCCTGATCTACCCTATGAACGCGCTTGCGACCGACCAGGCGCGCCGGATCGCCGCGGCCATCACCGAGATCGGCTCGCTGGACGGGGTGCGCGCCGGCATCTACGCCGACGCCGAACCGCAGAATCCGGCCCATGAGGTGACCGCCGACAGCGTCATCACCCACCGGGAGGCGATGCGGAAGAACCCGCCTGACATCCTGCTGACGAACTACAAGATGCTCGACTACCTGCTCCTGCGCGGCCGGGACAAGCCGCTGTGGGAGAAGAACGATCCCGAGACCCTGCGCTTCCTCGTGGTGGACGAGATGCACACCTTCGACGGCGCGCAGGGGGCTGATCTTGCCCTTCTTCTGCGGCGCCTGAAATATCGCCTCAAGACGCCCCAGGACCACCTGACTTGCGTCGGGTCCTCGGCGACGCTCGGCGCGGGAGAGGATGCGAAAACCGACCTCAGGCGCTATGCGGAGACGATCTTTGGCGAGACCTTCGATGAGGGCTCCGTGGTCACGGAAACCCGGAAGGTGCCGAACGAGGTGTTCGGCGATCCGGAATATCTGGATCGGCCTGAGCCGGCGGATATCCACGCAGCCCTGCGCGAGGCGGAGGAGTTGGATCAGGCCGGGGCGGCGTTGCGGCTTGCGACCTGCCTATTTCCCGAACGGACGGATCCGGATCTCGCCTTTCTCGATGACGGGGACCCGTCTGATCCGGGATTTCGGATCGCGCTCGGTGAGCGGTTGAAGGAGCATCACCTCTGTCAGCGCACACTCAAGATCATCGCGGAACACACGGGCCCCGCGTCGCTGGAGACGATCGCGGCAGGGCTGGCGCAGGTTCGCGTGATCCGGGAGTGGCATGAGTCTGACCATCGGGCGCTTGCAGAGCTGGTGGTCGCGCTGGTGGCCTGGGCCCGGTCTGGTCCATCCGAAAACCCGCGCTCGCTGTTCAACGTCAGGCTTCAGCTCTGGGTCCGCGAGATGTCCCGGATGATTACGAACCTGCCGCGATTGGAGGCGGGCTTGGTCCGATCGAAGATGGACCTCTTCCACGCGCTCGACCTTGACCGGCATATGCTTCGCCGAACTCTGCCCGTCGTAAACTGCAACCGGTGCGGCGCGACTGCCCATGTGGGGCGACTGAACCCGAATTCCAGCACCTGCTGGGCTCCTCTCGATCAGCTCTATGAGGAATTCTTCGACGAGAACGGTGGGGAGCGAATCCGACTTTTCTACCACGAGTCGATCGACCGGATGGTCCCAGCGAGCAGCGGGGCGGGAAGGATCGTGAAGGGTCTGCTCGACTCGGACACGATCGCCTTCACACCATCCGATCACAACAACCTCGAAACCGGGCCGGCAACCCCGGTCTGGATGTACGATCCGAGCGACTCTAATGGCCGGATCGACAGGACGTGTCCCGCCTGCGGTCAGGCACGTGGTCTTCTCCTTTTTGGGATGCGGGCGGCCCGGCTAACAACTGGAATCACCGGGACACTCTACACGTCAGAACAGAACGAGGAGCAGGCGGAGGAGAAGCCGCGCTTCCTGGTGTTCTCGGATTCGGTCCAGGACGCCGCGCACCGGGGCGCGGTTGCAGAGACCCGCAACGCCCTCGCAGTCTACCAGAAATCCCTCTTCACCGCTCTACGCGAGACCGAGACGGCCGGAATGAGCTTGAGCGAGGTGATCGAGGATGTGCCGACAGCGCTCCTCGACACGCTCGGTGGCGATGCGTTTACAGCGCTGTTCATCCCGAAGGAGCAGACTTGGCGCCGCCGTTACCAAGACCTCGTCCTGGATGGGATTTCCATCACCGACCCGGTTTTCCTGGACCACATGAAGCTGAGGCTCGGCTGGGAATATTTCGTCGATCTGAGCTACCGGGCGCATTTCAGCCATACGCTCGAGGTGAACGGGGTGGCGGTGGCAGACATCACTGCGGACCTCCTGTGCGCTTCGGCCCAGCGGCTTGCAAGCGAGCTCCGAAACGAGCTTCCAGGTGCGCCCGAGCTCGATCCTAACCTCCTCGCGGGCTTCCTGTCCGGGGTCGTTCAGAGGATGCGGAGACAAGGCTCCGTGGCGCATCCATATCTGGTCAGTGCTATCGCCACCGCCAATGGCCGCTACGGGCTGAACTGGTATGGAGCCCAGCAGCAAGTTGGCGTGAGACGAACTGGAGCTCTGCCAGCGCCAGACAGCCGCCGTGGCCTCGCTCCGATCCCGGTGGCGCTGCACAATCCGCCGTTTGGCTTCGAGAATATCACGAATGCCCATGTGTCGAGCTGGTATCGTGACTGGCTGTTCCGCACCCTCGGCCAAGAAGAGCTTCGTTACGGGACGGACCCGGATGCGATCTATCCGATGGTCCTCCGGCGGCTCGAGGCGGACGGGTTGGTCCGGCGGGTAGAACGGTCGGACGGGAGCCGGCACGCCTGGCTCATTGAGCCGGGATGGGTCACCGTGACAACTGGCACCATCGGACTCGCCTGTGACCGGTGTGGCCGACGCGAGACCGCCCCTGAGGGCAATGCGGAGATCGCGATAGCCAGCCTTTGCACCCGGATCGGGTGCGATGGGAAATTGAGAGAGGTCTCACCTCCAAATCGTCCGGCGCTGCGTCGCTCGCTTCTTTCGGATCGCAACCACCGGGTCGTCGCGCGAGAGCATACCGGCCTTCTCGAGACGAACGATCGGCTGCGGATAGAGAACGGGTTTATCTCGGAGGAGACCCGATGGGCCCCGAACTTGATCTCGGCGACTCCGACTCTGGAGATGGGTATCGATATCGGGGACCTGTCCACGCTCCTTCTGGGATCGGTTCCGCCCGAGGAGGCGAACTACGTCCAGCGGATGGGTCGGAGCGGGCGTCGTGACGGGAACGCACTGAATATGGTGCTCGCGAACTCCAGGGGCCACGACTTGCAGTTCTGGGAAGACCCTACCCCGATGCTGGCGGGCCAGGTACGTCCTCCAGGAGTTTTTCTGGCCGCAGAAGAGGTGCTTCTGCGTCAGGTGACCGCCTTCACACTGGACGCCTATGTCTCCGGTTCGAGTGAGGCAGGGGATTACGGCAAGGTCCGGGACGTCCTGAAACGTCGAGCTGCCGGTGCTATGATCGGATTTCCGATCGAGTGGCTGGAAATGATCAATGAGCGAGGCAATGAACTTGCGACCGCGTTCCTTTCTGGTCTTCCTCAAGAGGTTCAGGCGCGGACGGACCTGGTAGGTCGCATCCAGACCTACCTTACCGGCACGGACCCGAAATCCATCGGATGGCGGATCGGAGCCGTATTCGACGCGGCCGCGGAAGAGCGCGCACGCCTTGTCGAGAAGCGGGAGGAGGCAACACGGGAACTGAAGCGGCTCCGCACCCGTCGTGCCGAGATTACCGAGGAGGAGTTTGAACGTCGGGAGGCCGAAATTTCCCGCGACCGAGCCGAGATCAACAGGATGATCCGGAGCGGGATAGACGAGGTAACGGTGATCCGCTTCCTCACCGACAAGAGTGTCCTGCCGAACTACGCTTTCCCGGAAGAAGGAGTAAAATTGACCTCGATCTTGTCGCGTCGAAACGACTCCGGCGGAAGTGGGGGGCCTCAAGACGAGGACGGGTTGATCCATGTTGAATATTCTCGTCCGGCAAGCTCTGCCCTGTCCGAGCTCGCCCCAGGGCAGTTCTTTTATGCGAATGGACGGCAGGTGGAGATCGAGCGGATCGAGATCGGAAAAGAGGACCTGACCTCTTGGACCTTCTGCCCCGTCTGTTCGAATGTCGCCAACCGGGTCGAGGGTTTGCAAACGAGCACTTGCCCGCGTTGCGGAACCGACATGTGGTCGGACAGCGGATCCGAACATAACGTGGTTCAGCTCAAGTCTGTGATCTCGGTGGATAGCGAGGAGAAGGCGGCGATCCGGGACGGCGATCAGCGCGACCAGCGCCAGTTTGACCGGATGCTCATGCCGTTTCACCGGACCGGAGATATCGACTGCTCCTGGTTCACGAGCCAGGAGGAGGGAGCGCCCTTCGGATTCGAGTTTCTGCCAACCTGCACCTTCCGAGATTTCAATTTCGGATCGAAGTCAGCCTTTCCCGGACCCAGGGTCGCCGGTGAGAATAGGCCCGCGCAACCTTTCCGGATTTGCCGGCACTGCGGGACCCTGCAGAGGCCGCCGCGGAGCGAGGAAGATCGAGGCACGCACCCGTCGACCTGCAAGGTGATGCGGGAGCCGGATCTTGCTCGGGATCGGTGGGAGGCTGACGTGTTCCTAATGCGCAAGTTCGAAACGGAGGCGATTCGGGTCGTGATCCCGGTTGTGGGTGAGGCCGATGACGATGACCTGAAGAGCTTTGTTGCCGCAATCAACCTTGGTATGCGCCAGCATTTTGCGGGGAAGGTGGACCATCTCCGCTCCACCATCTTCGCGGCCCGGCTTGATGGAATGAGCACGGTCCGCAGCCTATACCTTTACGATTCCGTTCCGGGAGGTTCCGGGTATCTTCGTCAAATCGGTCAGCACCCCGACACGATGCGGAGCGTGATTGTCCGCGCGGTTGAGGCGCTCCGGGACTGCCCTTGCAACCAGGAGCCAGACCGGAACGGGTGCTTCCGATGCGTGAAGCCCTATCGCTCTCAGTTCGGGCCGGGCGAGCCGGATAGGGACCGCGCTCGACAGATGTTGGAGGCGATCCTCCAAAAATGGGAGAGTCTCAGGCGGACTGAGACCGGGATCGACGAGTCGATCCGCGGTGCGCTGATGGAGAGCGCGTTGGAACGGCGACTTCTTACGGCTCTTGCGGAGCGATACGGGGAAGAAGCGCTTACGCCGCAGGTCCTTCCCGGGGGGCGGCGGGGCTTTGTGTTGCGCGCTGGCAAGACCACAAAGCCCCGCCTTTGGACGATCGAACCTCAGGTCCAGATTGATGCTCGTTTCAATGGGCTGCCGCGGAAGCGGGTCGACTTCCTGTTCACCCCCGCCGGACGGTCCGGCGCTGTCCCGGTCGTATTGGAGATGGACGGTCTCGAATATCATGCGGGCACCGTAGCACAGGATCTATTGGACCGGATGCTTATGATCCGATCCGGTCAAGTGCAGGTCTGGACACTCTCATGGCGGGATCTCGATGCTGAGGACCGCGCCTTTCTGAACCCGCTGGCGGAACCTGCTCTCAATCCGGAAAAGGTCGGGCGGCTCGGCAACGTGCTCGCGGCTCCGTCATTCTCTGGTCATGTCGACCGGATCCGAAGTTTTCAGGCGGACTCCTCCCTCACGGGGCTATGGCGCCTTCTCGACGGCGAGACAGACGAAGCCGTCGCAGCGCGATCTATCCTGACGCGCGCTTTCGCAGGACTCGGACGCCCGCTCGATCAGCTTCCACGCCAAGCGAACCTTTCTGCGGAAGGGTATCAGTTTCTTCTGACCCCTGGGTTGACCGAGCATGTCGGGGCCGGGGCACTGGACCTCTATCTTGCCTGCAAAAAAATCACTCCGGCGGATTGGGCCGGAGTGGACGAGGATATCCGGCTGCTCTTGCGGGCCAAGTTGCCGGCCCCTGGTGAGGACCCGGCAGCACGGGCGCTTTACACTGAGACTTGGCGCGGGCTCTGGCGCCTCGTCAACCTGTTCCAGGGGGTGCGCGGACTTCATGTGGAACTCGATGGCCTCGATACGCTATCGCCCCCAGACATGTCCGCAGGAGGGGGAGCGACCGACCCTGATACCGCAGCCTGGACGGAAGCGCGCGCCCTATGCGATGACGCGTTTCATCCTCTGATCGACGCGCTGGTTGCAGCTAAGGTTCCCGGACCGGATCGGATGGGTGATGATCTGCTCGCCGAGGGGCGGGTCGTCGGTACGATGGAATTCGGCTGGTCCGAGACGCGGGTCGGCGTAATCGAGGAGCCGTGTGAAGGGACGGGCTGGCGACTTGTCCCATTCGATCCGGAGGAGGATCAGATCGGTGAGACGGTGACCCGGATACTACACGCATTTCAGGAGATGAAATCATGATGGACGCGATCAGCAAACGGGTTTCCTACGACATTGGTTGCATGAAAAGCCTGCGGAAGCTGCCGGACAAGGTGGCCATCAGGTTCATGGATATGATGACCCGGTATATGTCGGACCCGACAGCGAACGGGCTAAACCTCGAAACGGTTGAGGGGGCGAAGGACAACTCAATCAAGTCTCTTCGGGTCGATCAGGGATACCGTGCTATCGCGTTCGAGGTGGGTCGCGACATCATGTTCGTCCACGTGAACGAGCACGATAAGGCGTATCGATGGGCGACACGCCGCCGGGTTAAACTGGACCCAGGCACGAACCGGATCCGCGTTGTCGAGGAACTGGACGCCACTGCCGTGGAAGCGGAGGCGCCCGCACCGTCGGAGCCCCGTCTGTTTGCAGAGATCGCCGATAAGAGATTGCGCGCGCTTGGTGTGCCTGACGAGGAATTTCCAGCGATCCGGACCATAACAACAATCGAAGCTTTGGAGGTGGCGGAAGAGGATTTCGACCCGCTCACCTACCAGGTCCTCTACGCGCTCGCCGCGGGTTATTCGGACCAAGAAGTCTATGCGCTGACCGGGGTCGCGGAGGAACCGCAAACTGCGCCGGAGACGGCTGGGGAGGATGTCTCCTTCGACCAGCTGATCGAGACGGAAGAGAGCAGGCAGACCATCTTCATCCCCGAAAGCGAGGCGGAACTCCGTCGGGTCTTCGAAGAAGGGCTTGAGGGATGGCGGGTCTTCCTTCATCCCGAGCAGCGCAAGCTTGCCTACCGGGACTACAATGGCCCCGCCATGGTGCGCGGTGGTGCCGGGACTGGCAAGACCGTGGTAGCGATGCACCGTGCCAAACATCTTGCGGACCAGATCAAGGACGATCCCGGCCAGGCAGGGCAACGGATCTTGGTGACAACTTTCACCACAAGCCTCGCTCAGGACATCGAGGCCAACCTACGGACCCTATGTCCCGAGCATCTTGATGCGCGCCCTCCCCGGATCGAAGTGACCAACCTCGACCGGTGGGTGTCCCAGTTCCTAAAGCGCAAGAGCTTCGCCCGAGAAGTCGCGTTCTTCGGGGAGGCGCGGGACCGGCTGGACAAGACCTGGAAGGAGGTCTTCGACGACCATGCAATGCCGGAGGGTCTTTCAGAGCCTTTCGTGAAGGCGGAATGGGCCCAAATTGTCCAAGCGAAGGGGCTGACCGATAAGCGTGCCTATCTGAAGGCGTCACGGGCTGGTCGTGGCACGCCGTTGGACCGCCGCAAGCGGGCAGCGCTTTGGGAAATGTTTGCGGATTATCGGGCCCGGATGATCAGCGATGGTCTGGCCGAGCCAGATGACGCATACCGGGAGGCGGTTGAAATCTTGTCCGCCGAGGCGCCGAGCCTACCTTACAATTCGGTAGTGGTGGACGAGGCGCAGGACATGGGAGAGCAAGCCTTCCGGCTGATCCGTGCGATCATTCCTGAAAACATCGCCGGTGACCGGAATTCGCTCTTCATTGTTGGCGATGCGCATCAGCGGATCTACGGTCGCCGCGCGAGCATGTCTTCCTGCGGGATCGAGGTGCGCGGCCGCTCTCGACGTCTGCGACTGAATTACCGGACGACCCAAGAGATCCGGGCCTGGGCCGTCTCCATCCTCGAAGGAGTGAGCGTGGATGACCTCGACGAGGGGACCGACACTCTCAAGGGATATGTGAGCCTTCTTCACGGCGCCGCGCCGGACCTCGTCCGCTGCGCCTCCGAGGCGGAGGAGCTGACCGGATTGGCGGATTGGATCCAGGCGTTGCCAGCAAACCAGATCCGGCGCTCAGATGTCGGCGTGCTCTGTGCGCGGCGGACTGACGTGAAGCGTGTTGAAGAAGCGCTTCGGGCCGCTGGGATCGAAACTGTGGTGCTTCGATCCGGGGCCGAAGACCGTTCCGTGCCAGGCGTCCGGGTCACAACAATGCACCGGGCAAAGGGACTTGAGTTCTTCGCAGTCGCAATACCGTTCTTGTCTGACACCGCCTTCCCCCCGCAGGGGGCGCTTAACGCGGCCGTGGATGCGGCGGACCGAGAAGATATCGTCATTCTGTACCGTTCCCTTTTGCACGTCGCTGCGACCCGAGCAAAGAAAGCCCTGCGCGTTTCATGGTCGAATACCGCGACGAAGCTAATCTTTCCCTAAGTTCACAGATCCAAGAACACTGTGGGAGCTGAAACAAAGATGAGTGCAGCTCGACCTCCAGGTCGACTTCGTCGCAAAAAATGGTGTGGATTCTTTGCTTCCATCGAGGCCCCGGGGCCTCGATGGTGGATTTAAGGGTAGCTCCGGATACTCGGCGAGAGCGTTTCGCCGCTATCGCCTTCGAACAGAAACTGCTCGGTTAGCCCATTGCTGCGCGCCGTGGAAAAGGACCCGTTTCGCAGCCGCTTGAAAACTGCATTAGTCTCGCTGCCAAGCTCGAGGCACGACAGCTGCCCTTGCGCCAGAGAAATCGACTCTAAGCGATGACATGGAGTCGCACACGATAGACGCTGTGCTTCACGATCCTTGAATAGGCGTTTCTTCTGCGGCGCGACGCAGAAGAAACGCAAACCCAGGCGCTCATAGAGTATGAAATTCTTCTGACACCATTAACATATGGAACGATGCTCCAGACGCAAAATAGCGCTGACGCAGCCAAGAAGAAATTTTTTCCTGCTCGAAATATAACTGGGTTTGGCCGAAAGGCGCACACCTTCGCCCCGGACAAAACGCGAGTCGAAGCCGCAACGCGGCTCTTTCTTAGGGATTCTATGTTTCCTCTTATTCAGGGTCGGAATTTTGTTTTTAAAACAATTGGATAAATGCCTTCTTGACGCAGTTTCTCCGCGAGATGACGCAAAAATTCCGCCAAATGACGCAAATTCCCCGCAAGATGACGCAAAAATTCCGCCGGATGACGAGATTTTTCCGCTCAAATCGCGCAGTCCAAATCGGATCGCCATATGCCACTTGATCAGCCAGCGCGAAAGAAAGGGGCTTGTCCTGCGAAATTTATCTTGGCGACGTTTTGAGGGGCGATCTGTTGTTCCTATTTCCGGTTTTGCTGGACAAGGAGAAAACGGAAATGGCGCGAAAATTATATACAACAGAGGAACTTGCTGCACGTTTCAGGTGTACGCCACGCTGTATCAGTGACTGGATCCGTAAGGGATGCCCGACTGAGCAAGGCAGGGTGATGTTGCCGGCGCGGAAGCTCGGACGTCGCTGGTTCTCGACGGAAGAAGATGTACTCCTCTTTGAGCTTCGATCCCGGCCGTCTGATGACGGGCGGCCGGATATCGAGCTCGATGATGAGTGACGGTCGCGGTCGCAGATAAGGAATGACCATGACACTTCGTGATGAACTTCTGGCACATATCAAGGAAACCGGTGAGAGCATGCGCGCGCTTTCCCTGCGAGCAGGTCTGAATGAGAAAAGCGTATCCGATATTCTTTCGATCGTAGGCTTGAAGCCGCGGCACAAGACCCTGGTCGCGCTCTCGAAGGCGACTGGGCGAGACCTCGTTTGCGCTGCGACGGAGGCGAGTGTTTTGACGTTTGGCGAACTGGTCGTGAAGCTTGAAGAGGCTGATCAGAGAACCCGCGCGAGCCGGGTCCGCTGGATCATGCGGAAGGCGATCTGGTATGCATACCGGCCGGTCTGCCGGCACGATGTCATCGAGTTCTTCGCGCACCACAACGCGGCCAACCTCGGGCTCTCGAAGGGTAGCCGTTCGACCTACAAGTCAGATATTCTTGCGGCCATCGACCAACATGGCGTGCGCAACCGTCCGCGCGGTGTCCAAGATATTGGCGGCATTTGGGCTCGCGCCTACGAGGCTGTGAAGGCCTCCGACATCTCGGTGGACTGCCGACGCAAAGCCGGGCCTTTCATCGTTTACCTGTTCGATCGTGGGATTAAGCCTGGCCAGATCACGACTGACACCGTTGCGAACTACTACGCGCATCGGCTCGAAACCGGCGTCATAACGGAAGCAAAATGCCGCAAACATATTGGCAACGTTGTCACGCTTCTCGGCCATCTGGCGACCAACCCGTCGACGTCGCATTTCGGGTTCAAGGCCGTGGCGTCGCCATTCTCGGATCGGCGCGACAAATTCGGTATCGGCACGGCCACCCTCGAGGCTCTGCTGAGCGAGTTCGACACCCGAGTGGCCCCTTGGGCGGCCGGAGAAGTTTCCCGTGATGGGGTGACCTACGACGACTTCCTCGAGGCACTGGATCGGGAGGAGCAGAAAGACACCGATCCGCTTTCCGCGATGAAAGCCCGGCTCCAGAAGAGCATTTCCGAGAAATCGCGGTTGCCGGGACAACCCCTCAAGCCGGAGCGTGCGGAGCGACGGGAGTCGAGGATGCGGGAATACGGGTTCCTTACGACCAATGACCGTTGGTCTGAAGGCACCATCGCGACGCGTCGCGGATACGTCATTTCCTTGTCGAAGGCCCTCGCGGCGTCGCATGACATCGTCGTGCCCGACATCCGTGCTCTCACAGATTTCCAAGTCTTGCAGGCCGCGGCCGCCGCCCTCTTCGAGGCCAACGGGGGCCGCCGGGACACCGGGTATCTTGTCTCCGTACTCAAGGCGATGAAGAAGATCGCGGTCGGCTACGCTGCGGCGTCGGAGCAGGACGTCGAGGACATCCGCGCGCTGATCCGGTTCTACGACACTGGTCGTCGAGGCATTGCGCCGAAGAACAAGAAGAAACTGCGGGAGTTCACCGAACCGCGTATCCAGTCGACAATCGACCTGTCCGGCACCGTGATGACGGGGATCAACGCCGAGATCGACCGGCGGCGGAAGAACAAGAGTAAAAAGATCGCAATACGCCCGGATCGCCTCGACGTGATCGACCTCGAATTGGCTCGCGACATCGCCGCCGTGCTGGCGCATGACATCCTTCTTACGCGCGCGCCGCGCAGCGCGAATATCATCGAAGCGCGGCTCGAGTGGATTGTGTTCCAAGACGAAAAGGCCGTTCTTTCGATACCGGCACCCGAGGTAAAGGGGCGAAAGCAAGGTGATCCGGACTACGCCGTTCGCCTTGGGGCGGGCGCCAGCCGGTTGATGCGAAGCTACATCGAAAAGATCCGCCCGATCCTCCTGCACCCCGATGACAAGGAAAACCCGTATCTATTTCCGCGCCAAGAAGGCGGCCAGTTCGAGTTCAATGCGCCTTATCGCGGGATCTTGAGACGGGTCACACGCCTGCTGCATCAGCATGTCGGGGTAGAGATCAACCCGCATCTTTACCGACATCTAATCGGCTGGATTTGGCTCAAGGAAAGCATGGATAATCTACCGCGCGTCCAGCGCCTGCTTGGTCACAAGAGCCTGAGGACGACCGTCGAATACTATGCCGAGCTCGACGAGACGCTCGTGATGAATGGGTGGCAAACCTACCTGGAAGCCAAGACGAAGACGGCCGCGTGAGCGGCCGTTCTGGCACGCCTTTCACATTTACGGACATGACTTGATGAATGATCACCTTGCCATGCTGCGCAAGCTTCGCGACGCATCGCGCCCTGACGCTGTTCCGTCGCGCGAGACCTTGACCAACCACCTGGCCGCGCGGATCGACGAGGTCGGTGCGACGGCTTTCGCGGAGTTCGCCCATCTTCAACGGGTGGCGGCCGAGACTTTCGGCCACGAGAAGACCGCACATTTGGCGCGCGTCCTGAGAGATGCGCGGGTCTCGGTCAAAGCGCCCGACCGATGCCCCTGGGATGTAGCGGTACGCATGATCGCGTCTCTGCCGGCGGCCTGGCAGGAGTCGCTCGGCGAGCAGATCGCCGTCTCCAGGAACGGACAGGCCGTTCTGGGAAGGACGATCTGGAGCGTTGACTACACGACGTCTGTGCTTGCCGCACTCGACCGCTGGACTGCATATTGCAGGTCTCAGACGCAGGACACTCTTCCAACGGCCGCCTCGCTCCACGCCTACGCCCTTCATCTTGGTCAGCCGCGCGCCGGCGCTCAGCCGACAACAAAGGGAACAGCGGCCAACTATCTCCAACGAGTGATGGCAGGCATTGCAGTTGCGACACGCGGGCGGTTCCGATCCGAGGCGTGCGAATTCGTTGTCGCGGACTGGCGGGAACGGGGCAGGGTGCAAGGGGCCTCGACGAAGAGCGGCAGCCAGCTCGTCGGTGCGAGCGCACTCTACAGCTTCGGGTTTCGTCTGATGGCCGAGGCCAGCGCACGCCCCATGCGCGGCATCCGCACTGCCACGCTCTTTCGCAATGGTCTCATCCTCGCGATCGGAGCCGCACTGCCGGAGCGCGCCCGTGCCCTGACCTGGCTTGAATTTGATCGGACATTAACGCTGATCGACCGGACGCATCTCCACGTGGACCTACCCGGAAACGCCCTAAAATATCCGGAGGCGGGCAAGGCCCAAGAAGGCTTTGATGTGGTCTTCGAGAACGCCGGGCTTGCAGAAGCGCTGCATGCCTATCGTTCGATCTATCGCCCGCTCTTCGACGACGGTCTTCACCTGTTCCCATCGGTCCATGGGAAGCGGGGCGCGATCACGTCTAAGCAGCTGGGCGGACTGACGGGAAGCATGACACTCCGCGAGTTCGGCGTCCGCATCCCGATCCATCGATTTCGCGACAACGTCGCCACGGAAGCGTCGGAACATCTGATCGGCGGTGCCTATGCCGCGAAGACGCTTCTTCGGCACGTGGACGAGGCCACTACGCTCCGGCATTATGCTCATGCCGAGGGGATGATGTCTGCCAGTGAATTTGAAGATTTCATCGAAGGCAGGCGCACGATCCCGGTGGAGCTGATCCTCTAATTCCGTTCCGCCCACATCCGCCGTATGCCCTGTTTTCCGCTTTTTCCGCCGCCTGTTGAAAACGGGTCAGTATTATCCCCATGGGGTGGAGTGCCCCCTTTCTCAACATTTTCTGCGTGCTGCTCCAACTTCCGACAGTCGCCGCCGGGAATTCGACCAGGTCTCAATTTTTCGTTCTGATGTTCTGACCGGTCGGAGGTTTCGCTTCGAACAAAGTGCTGACGCTGCGTCCGCGAGATCGAAGCCGGCTATGTCCGAGCCGTGACATGCTCCGCGGTTGTTTATGTAAAATCTACCGATCTATGTAATTCTCAGATCTGTTTTAAGAGAGGCCGATCCAATTTCAGAGATAATCGTCGAGACTTAAAAGCGCGCCCAAGGCCGCAAGCAATATAGCGGTGCTCTCATTGCGGCTCATGGAGCGGGGCCACGGACGCAGTTCGGCGAGGGGATTGGCCCTAAGGATACCGACGAGGGGATCGGCGTACGAGATTTTCCGAACATCATCTTCTATCTTCGCGGTGTCTTCTGGCGGTAAGTGTTCTTCGCGCCTTTTGATGCTATATTCACGCGTTCTCGCGCGTGCGGGGCGGCCTCAGAGGCTGTCTCTCAAGAGCGCTTCAAGTGCTGAGGAAATTTGAGAGACATATCTGGTGTGTTCCTCGACGTTGTCACAAATGGTACCCTCAGCCAAAAATTCTTCGGCCAGATCGAACCTCTGTTTCGCGGCTTGGCATGCCCCCGAGCTGAGAATGCTCACCGTCTCTTTCTCGAAGCCAAGCTTGCACATTTGCTCGTACAATCTCACGTTGAGAGACTTCAGAACGTCTCTTCTACGGTTGACCAGTGATGTGAGCAGAAGCGTCTCATGATTAGAAAGTTCCATTTTCACATCTTTCATTTAATGCCGCTTAAGACGCAGTGCTGTTTCTCGGTTTCTGAGGCGTTGTGGTTGCAGAGATTGGCTTCAGAGCTTTGTTGCGCGCTTAGAAGGATAATTTAGTCCTTTTACTAAATAAATTATCGGATACTGTCGAGCCCACTTCGTCGTATTAAACAATGAGGCTTCGATGACTTGGGTCGCCATTTTTGAGATGGGATTTTGGTTGGATGCGAAGAGATTTATGATCGTTGGTGGAGTGAGATGTGTTTCCGAATTTCATTTGGTTTCTTATTTCTTCTCCGGCGAGCGAACAGCTATCTGAATTCTTGATTCACATTTAAGATGGGTTGAAGGTATATCAAGCTATCTTGCCTGATATAGGCGGATGTATTTCTCACGAAATCTCTCTTGCGTATGGACAGCGGCGTTGCGTCGCTGCGGCCACAACACTATCCTGGTATTAAAGAGAGGTGATCGCAGATGGCAGAGATCGTTCGAGACTACCCTGTTCCCAAGGGCTGGCTTCAAGAGCGCGAGACCGGCGGCAGGAAGAAATGATCTTGCTCAGTGAGTGTCTGAGAGATGGTCTGCTCGACCCTTCGCTCATCGCCAAGGAGCTCCGCACGTCCAAAGTGGACGTTATCCGTTCCGCCGGATCTGGCACGCAAAGGTCTCTGCGCGCGATGCTCGATATCCTCGACATAGTAACGCTGCGCTTTGGCAATCCGATCATGGCGTACGCATGGTATCGTTCCGAAGCGTTGCCCGGGTTTTCCGGGTCGACTTGTATGCAGCTCGTTGCGCAAGGGCGCGCAAGCGAAGTGATTGAGTATGTCGAAGCGGTCGATGCTGGCATCTATGCCTGAATGTTGGTTCCACATCTTTTTTCACGAAGAGGTCGCCTACAGAGCGCACCTCTGACTCTCTTCACGGGAGAAGACATCCATCAGCTCTGCTACACGCGGCGCGTCACTCCGTGGGCGCGGGGTTGTCCGGGGCGTAGGTCTCCGACGCCGCCCTCTGGGGCACCCCTGACAGTTTAGCCCGTCCCGCGTCACTGCTGGTGTGCGAACACAAAATAGGCGAAAGCGGGAAGGGGCGTTGCGAACTCGTCAGCGTGTCTCGTTTCTTCCGTCGATCGAAAAGAGAATAGCTCACACAATCCATACTGCGTGCTATCCTAAGACGATGGGCGAGAAAGTCAGAGACAGAGAAATATTGGGAACTGATGTCCGAAATCCATTTGGTCCGGTCATCGGTGCCGACGGGGCGTAGGATAAGGAGCGCGACCGGCCTGAGAGAAAGCGTACCGAAATAATGAAGAAACTGCGAGAGATAGATGGAACGACGCCACTTGCGGGCGAACGACTGTCGTTGGATCGGCGCGATGTGGCTCTGTGGCTCGCTGTTCGATACGCAGATGTTACTCATCATCTCAGTGTATCGCGGAACTACACAACCCCACCGCGCGTGCTTGCCTACGTTGTCGTGCTGACATTAGATGCATCACGTGAGATCCGGCACAAATTACGCGCCGATGCACTCCGTGCATTTGAAGCACTTGGCTATACGCTCGCTCCGACGGGCGGCGACGTCTACGAACTCTGGATCGAAGTGACGAGCGGTATGACGGAGGAGCGCAGACTGGCTTGTGTCGAGCGTGTCGAAGCCGCGCTCGCGGGTCGTGTGATCCCAAATCCCCTCAATCTGCGAGACTACGCATCTTCCGCTACGTCAAAAGATGATTTCTGATACACAAAAGACGGAAACCGTCGCACCAGGCGGTTTTGTTGGAAAAAGTTTCGGGCACGTCGTGTTCAGTGCCCACGGGTTCGGCCGCTTGGGGGCATGAGGCCCGCGCAAAGATCGACATGGGAACGTTTCGAGCCATGGAGCGCGGCAAACCTGCGCGTAACTCGGCGACGATAAAGCGGTTATCGATCAGATGCTTCTTGCGTTGCTCTCAATCGCAAATGCGCGCGTGGCTCCTTGTACGCTGTCTCTCTGTCTTACGTGCCGATCCAGAAATTAGAGCTCTCTTCCGCTTGCATGCGGAAAATAGACGGTAAGCGCCCGATTGATGCCGCCTGCTTTCCCCGTCCGTTCACGCCACGCCTGCGTCGTGGCCCTACGCCTCGCTTTCCGCTGTGCGGTATCGGTTGGTATTTTCAAAAAGATACCGCGGAAGCGCATGGTAACCGCCCGATTGAGGCCGCAGGTTGCTTCTGAAGCATAGGGGCGACCAAGATGATCGCCATGCCGGTCAGGCAAAAGATTGCGCCGATGATATCCCATCGGGTCGGGATCTGCCCCTCTACGGTCCAAAGCCATGCGATAGATGCTGTGATGTATATGCCGCCGTAGGCCGCATATGCACGACCGGCAAAACCGTCCGCGCTCGAGGAAGTTGTAATAGAGGCAGAAGCCTTGGCTCATCCCAGTAGAGCAGCTCCAGCCGATCCCCCTTTCGACCCCGGAACGCGAAGACCGCGCCGCTGGTGGGTTTCTGGCGCAGCCATCCTGGGCCAGGGCTGAGAGACCGGCAATTCCTTTCCGCATGTCGGTCGCGCCGCACGCCAGGTAGACCCGGACCCCGGTGCCTGGGCCGATCATGCCGCTTCCACCGCGCGGATCAGCCCGGTCAGCGCCTCACCATCCATGCTGCTGTCGAAACGGAGGCAGCGACCGTTCCCCAAACGCAGCTCGACAAGAGCCGGGCGAGCGGGCGGGGAGTGGGTCGGTTCGGACTGGGCACCGAAATCAAGTGGCAGGAAGACTGCTCCCCGATCCGGCGACAAAAGACCCTTCTTCTCCAGGTCCCGGCGCCAACCGTAGATCTGCGAGCGTGTGATCTCATGCCGCTGGGCAACTTGCGTAACCGAAGCCCCGCCAACACCCACTTCCAGCAAGATCTCGAGCTTCCCCTCGTCGCTCCAACGACGGCGCCGTTCGACACCCAGAACTTCACCCAACATAGCGCCTCCCGATATGACACGTCGCTAAAGACGTCTTTATGCACGTGTCTTTTCTCGGTCCGCCTCCATCAGGCAGGCGGCATCAATCGGGCGCTTATAATCGTCGAGCCCCCACGGCGGGACGCAGGGACTCGAACCGGATTGGCTCAACTCAGCTGAGCAAGCTCTCCTACATGTTTCTTCCGCAGGTGCTTCCATCCGCGCTTTAGCATCTCTTCGAGCTCCGACCCGCCAAGGAGTATACATAAGGCCCCAGGACCGGCGCGAAGCCGCTCTCGGACGCTCTTCTCAGTCAGCGCCTCCGGCCAATATAGCGGAGTGGTTTCCGGATTCGTCGCGTGCGGAATCCTGCTAATTTGCTCGCGTCATGATGTCTCCGAGGCCTTCTCGTGCTCATAGAACTTCAGGATGTCTCGTAATAGCGGAGGCAAAGTACGTGCTGCAGATCGATCGCCCTCTTTTGGAGGTGGGTTTGTGCGCTTATGTTCTTCTGCACGCTCCATTCCCCTCGCGAAAGCTGCTGCGGTTCTATTCGACATTCTGGTCTCCACTGATCGTTTCGGTGGCGCCTTTGCAATTGAGCGCAAAAGCGCTCCACGCGCTCTAACTTGCTTTGGAGGCGCTGCGCTATACGGGATTTCCCGTACCTTCGTGCGAAAGTTCCCACACAAAGTAAATTCGTGTGGGAACGCCGAAAGCAACAAGGGGGCCGACTTCATCGCAGCGCGATCAGCCTACAGCACGTTTCATAAAGCGGCTGAACCGGTGCTGCCTTGCTATTTCGCGGACGTCACGCGTGTCTGCCCAACTTTCGCCGCGGTCGTGGATTAGCGTTTTTGCTAAGGTTTTGCAGATATTCGGCGCCGAGCGAACATATGAACCAAAGACATTTCAAGGGCGACATTATCGTCGAAGAGGTCGCTGAAGGCCTGCTTATACGCCAACATGGAGAGGGTTACGTCGCGCGCAATTGGCGGCTCTGCCCTGCAACTGAAGAGTTGATCGAGGCCGCTATCGGGGCTGGCTTGGGGTGTATGATCCGAGATTCGCATCCTCGCCGGAATGCCCGTTGGCCGAACCCGCGTGGCGTCGTCTATCTTGCCTTTTCTCCAGATGAGACGTCGCAGTGGTCGCTCGCGATCGACACATTCAATCCGCGTCGCGATGACTACGGCTTTGCTGTCTTCAATGGCAAGTATCACGAGCAATTTCTGAAAGCCGGTATCCCCTTCACCTTCGAGGGACGAAATCGGACTGCGGGCCACCTCGTCGTTGCCCGCGAACGCGTGTTGGAGGCCATCAACGCGCTCGCGGTTTTCGACCACTCCGTTCTCACGCTTAACCGGATCGCGCACTCAGAGACCGGGTTTACGACGGAATACGTCATTCAGAGGCAAATTCTCAAGAATTGGAGAGAAACACCTTGGGGCAGGGACTACGAGATCGTGCAGGACGAGTTTCCTGTCGACGGGGGCCGCAACTCTCGGCGCATCGACATACTGGCACGCCACCGCAAAAACGGAGATTGGCTTGTCGTGGAACTTAAACGTGCCGAAGCAACGCCGGACGCGGTTGGTCAAGCCGCCGACTATCTTCGAGCGCTCGCTCAACGAGATGAATTCAATCACGGACGTTTGGAAGCTGTGGTCATTGCTGAGCGTTTTCAGAAGTCGGCGCGCAAGCTGGCCGAAGTTGAGGGCATTGATCTCTACCAGATTGGCTGGCCCGCGACGCTGACGATGGTCTGAAATTTCAATCAGGAAAGGAGATATTCCATGTCGAACGAGAACACCAAGAAATGGGCTGAGGAACAGCGGAGAAAGGATCGGGCACGCAATGACGACCGCGAGGATGGCTGTCTGCATTGCGGGGCACCCGCCACACTGGACTCGCCACTTTGCGCAGCGTGTGACGCGCGAAGTTGATCTCACTTCGGAGACAATGTTCAAGCGCAAAACAGTGCTCGCGCGTGTGAATGCGCAGAGGTGAAATTGCACATGCCTGGCATTTGGTGCACGTATCGCGGCTGGACGTGTCCGAACGGAGATCGGGGGCTCTATGAGCTTGGCTGCGAAATGGCCAGAAGTGGGGCAGACATGTTGATGTGGTTTCTGCTCGTTGCGTGACCTTTGATCTACGCGCCGGGCGCCCACCGAGGCCCCGTGAACCGGTGACGTCAGTGATACCAATCGGCTCTGCATCGGGTGCAGGTAGCCGGAGTGGGCTTGCGCTTGTATTTATAAATATCGCTTTGAAAATAGATAAATTTTAGGGACTGATAGATGGCGACCGATCGGGATCAGCTTGAGGGCTTTACGAAATTCATATCCGAGTACGATTTCGACCTCACAACAGGAAAGCTCGACCTCAGCAGCTTCACGAGCAATCTTTCTTATTGCCTCGCTATCGACCGCCAGCAGCAACCTCCGCACCCGCGGAATATGTTCGAAGCGCTTCGCGAATGTCTCGAGCAGGCGAAGACGCATATCAAAGCAGGCACTCCGGGTCTTGCGAACGAGCCGGTACGCGACTGGCGGCCAGAAATGGCGCAAATGTACCCCAACGGGCAAACAACGACGATTCACCTTGCCAGTTTACTTTTCGTTTTTGAGGCATGGATCTTCTCAATCGGTCAGATGATCCCGGATCGTGCTACGGACCGTGGGCGCGCCTATCTGGCTTGGCCTCGCTCAGAATGGTATCTAACCAACACCTTTCTGCAGCGGTTTCACAGCCAGGTTTGGGACGTTCTGCGGCGTGAAGACCTGAAGACGGCGCGGGACAAGAATTTTTCGAGCTCAGAGGCGATGAGCGTGGCGAAAACGTCGGGAGTGGCGTTCGGGACGGCAGCCGATCAGTTGAAAATGCGCAATCAGGGGTTCACCTTGGCGCTAAAGCGAGTGGATCACGCTATCGCTGAGGGCTTCCCGCTTGAAGCGATCGCAATTTGCGAGAGCCTGGTCAGCGCATGCCTGCATCATTTCCTGGAATCTGTGGGCGGCTCTCGGCCACCTGAGAGCTTCGCACGTTTGATCGATCATTTTCGTCGGACCGGGGATAAGGCGCAAAGCTATCCTGGAAATCTTGTAGACGATATTGATGCTTGGCGCCGCAAGCGAAACGACGCAGTCCATCGCTTTGTTGCAACCAATCCGGCAAGGATTGCCGAAAGTCAGGAAGCATTCCTTGAAAGGGCCGGAATAACAGCAATTAAGGGCCGGGAGGCCTGTGCGGCGTTGCTTGACTGGTTTCAATATGAGAGCTTCTTTTTCCTCAAAACCGAATTTGATCTTCCGGGACCAACTTTAAATTAAACACGCGGCGATCGACGCGAGCCGAGAATTTCAACACTGTGGTATTAATGCTCCTCGGATTTCTGGGCGTTCTTGGAGCGAAAGGCAGATTGCTGCTGGACAAAGGCGCCGCCCGATCGGTCCCATCTGGGTTGGTCAGAGAAGGGGCCGAGGCGTGGCTTCGGCGCGGCGTGCAGTGGTTTGCAAAGATAACGGGGGCGGGCGGGGGCATCCGAATTGTCAAACGGCGTGGAATACAGGTCGCTCTGCAACGGGCATGGAGGGGCGCGAGCTGCGTTTCAAAGCCTCGCGCCCCTCCATGCCTGCTGTACATCATTCGAGTGTCCCGTAGATCGAGCTACTCCCAGTGATGCGCGCCGGCGAGGCAGGCAATCACGCGGAGCAAAGCCCCGGTATCAATCCTGCACGCTTCGAATGCCGACGACTTTACCGCGCTCGACTGCGGTTTCTCCGAAGGGTCTTGCGATCATCGACACATCGATTTCGACGTCGCAGATGCGCTCATAGAGTGTCCGGAGAGACAAGCCTTGGGCGTAGGATTTCGCCCCCTCATCCACCGGATCGTGGCCCAGCAGCACGCAGCGGATCGCATCGGATTTGTCCTGATTCATCAGATCCGAGTTGAAAGAGGTGCGCATGGCATGGAGATCCAGGCCCTCCCAATAGCACTGATGTTTTTTTCGGTAGTAGGTAAAGTTCTTCGAAAAGTTCTCGGAATAGGTTCCCTTCGTCTGTCCCCGGGTCAGGTGCACGAATAGGCGGTGTTTGCCTTGCTTGCAGCGGAGGTCGACGAGTTTCAAAAGGCCAAGCTCGATCAGCGTCGGATGAACAGGCATGCGGCGCTGGGATTCCTCTGTCTTGACGTTATTGGCGTCGAGGACCTTCACGTCGAGATAAGAAATCCCCTTGTCGGTGCCGAAGTCCTCCGGTCCGAGCTGGCAGGCTTCCTCTTCGCGCAAGCCCATGAGGCGGGCAATCAGCGGAATCCAGTAGAAAGGCTCACCCGGATCGTCGAATGGTCCCTGGAACACGGGCGAGCGCAGAAGGATATAGAAGCGATCGTCCCAGCAAATCCGCTTTCGCTTCTCCTCGCTCTTTTTCCACTGGTCCTTAAGTTTGTTGGGCACGCCACAGATCTCGAACGGGTTGCGATCGATGAGCTGGAGATCATAGAGCATCTTCCCGACCGACTTGATGTAACCGCGGTGCTTTGAGCGAGTTTCGGCGCGCAGGCGCGGAATACGCGCGTCCAGGCGCGCCTTTTCCCGGTCTGCTTCCGTGACCTCAGGGCCGTTTCCGAGTGCCTTCAGCGCATCCTTTTCTGCGCGCTCCTCCTCGGCGTCGATCTCGTCGACGAGGACGCGGAAACCATTCTTTGCCACGAACTTGTCAGTCCCTTTTGAGTGCTGGAGGGGCAAGTCGGGGAGGATCTTCAGAGCGTCGCGGATATCATCCCGATCGACGTCTTCGAACGGCACATCTCCGACGAATTCGACCCAAAACTTCTCGGCCACGTTAGCTTTGCTTCCGCTGTTCGATTTCCATTTTTTGCCTGCTTTCTTGTCGCCTGTTTGTTCGATCGAGAAATCGTCTTGGTAACCAGCACACTTGAGTTCTTTCTTGAGCTGGATTCCCTCCAGAAGCGTGATGCCCCGAGGTTTGGTGCGCAGAATATTCCGCATTTCTGGCGAAAGATCCCGAAGGTCGATGTTTTCCAGCAGCGGAGGGCGCATCTTGATCCGAAATGCAGTCTCGTCGTCCTTTTCTGTGACGACCCGGGCGTCGCTCCCGGAGGTCGGGGTAGGAGGCTCGGGCGATGCTTCGGAAGTGTCCGCAGGCGCGGTCGGGGCTGTGGTGGAGGCAGTCGGCGCGGGAAGATTAGCAGCCGCCTCTGGGGCGGACGTCGTGGTGGCCGCAGGGATGTTCGGCACTGCGATGGAGATCGCGGCCGATGCAGCTGCTGACGGGATTGCCAGGGAGGAGACGGGCGATTGCGCGGCAACCACGGGCAGGGCTGCGGGTGGAGAGGCAGACCGGCTCGCCATGACGGACCGGAAGATCGGGGTCGGTTCCGCGTAGGAGCCGACCTCGCGCTTTTCGCGTTCGCGTGACACGTCCAGCATCACTCGAAGCGCCTCGAAGGCGAGCGCGCGCCAGTCGGTCGAGCTCTCGTCGAGGGAGACTCCGAAGTGCCGCGCCAGATCGCGCAGCGGCTCTACGACCGGCGTCCGGTCTCCGAGCGCCAGCGCTCGGCGTAGCATGTCCTGCGTCGCGCGTTCGCTCTGCGCTGCAAAATTCGCGGCGGCTTCTGATCGCGGCTCGGCCGACGCGCGCAGCGCTTCATGCGCCGCAATCTGAAATCGGGCCAATTCGTTCAGCAGGCTCACATGTTCCGCGCTCAGATGCTGCACCGGTCTCTCCTTCACCAATGCGAAGCCCAGGTCGGTGAGCGCACTCAGGCGCGCGACAAGTATCTTCGCTTCGCAGATGACATCGGTTCGCAAAGAGAAACAGAGTGAGATTTTTTGAACAGGGTCCGCTATCTCGCGAAGCGCACGGGGCAGCCGGCGTCGGAAGAAATAGCCAGAGGGACGTTTTTCGAGATGAGGAATATGTGCGACTCCGGCCATGCGGGCAGCCTCCGAAACAGGTTTCAGGGCATTCGGGGTTCGCGATTGTGCATCAGCTTGCGCATGCATCTGTGCACCAATTTGTGCACGTGCACTGGTGACCCCGACTCTTGTCGGGGCTCAACCAATAAAATCAGCCACTTAGGGTGATTTGGCTCCGGCGGTAGGGATCGAACCTACGACCAATTGATTAACAGTCAACTGCTCTACCGCTGAGCTACGCCGGAACATGTGAGGGTGTATATGAATCTCGAATTGGGATGTCCAGAGGGTTCTGGCGAAAAAATTCAGGCTTTCGTCACGTCAGCGAAAATAGCGCCTCTGGGCGCAGGTCGGGCGCGGCGGTGACTTGGTTTTGCACTGACATTTCAACGAGATGCGCGAAGACGTTGCGTTCGGCCGCGGGCAGGAGGGCTGCGGGGACGTCGGTGTAGATCGCGCGGGTGAGGCCCTGCGGGGTGGCTGGCCGCTCGGTGAGGGCGCTTCGGATCTGCTCGGTGCGGGCGTCGCGATGCGCGCGCTGACTCGCGATCAGGGTCTGGGGATCGGTCACCGGGTCGCCGTGGCCGGGATAGAGGATGCGTGGGCTCTGCGCCTCGATCCGTGCGAGCGAGCGGTAATAGTCGCCCAAATCGCCGTCGGGCGGCGAAATCAGCGTCGAGGACCAGCCCATCACGACATCGCCGGTCAGAAGAGCGTCGCCGAGCGCAAAGCTCAGATGGTTGCAGAAATGGCCGGGCGTGTGCAGCGCGGTGAGCGACCAGTCGCCATGGCTTAGCGTCTCGCCGTCCTCAATGAGGATGTCGGGGTCGAACGCGTGATCGACGCCTTCGCCGCCGCCCGCATGGCCGCGCGCCGCGAGTTCCGCCATTACAGGTGCGCGCCCGGCTTCGGGCGGGCCGAAGGCGAGGATGGGCGCGCCCGTGGCCTCGGCCAAGAGCCGTGCGCCGGGGGAATGGTCGAGATGCGCATGGGTGACGAGGATATGGCTGACACGTTCACCCGGTGCGAGCGCGTCGAGCAGCGCCTGCAGATGGGCAGGATCGGCGGGGCCGGGATCGACCACCGCGACCTCGCCTGTGCCGATGACATAGGTGCAGGTGCCGGTATAAGTCATGGGGGACGGGTTCGGAGCCACGATCCGACGCAAGCCGGGCTGCAATTCTTCCATCTTTCCCTCCATCGCGGCCATCGTTAGGGTTCTGGCATGAAATTTCGCTGGCTGAAACAGATGATGCCGCGCGGGCTCTATGGGCGGGCCGCGCTGATCCTGATTCTGCCGGTGGTGACAATCCAGCTCGTGGTTTCGGTCGTCTTCATTCAGCGTCATTTCGAACGCGTCACGCAGCAGATGACCGAAGGCATGGTGCGCGAGATCGCTCTGCTCGATCAGGTCGCGACCAATGCGCCGACAGCAGAGGTTGCGCGCGAACGGCTCGACGTGCTCGACAAGACGCTGAACTTCGCCTCGCAATTCCCTGCGCCCGCGAATCTTGCGTCGCAGCGGGGCGATACACGCAGTTTCTTCGATCTGACCGGAATCGTGGTGATTTCGACGCTGCGGGCGAACCTGTCGCAGATCCGCTCCATCGATCTCGACAACAACACCAATTCCGTGCGCGTGGTGCAGGAGACGCCGAACGGGCCGCTCGCGGTGACCTTCGCGCGCAGCCGGGTGTCGGCCTCAAATCCGCACCAATTGCTCGTTTTGATGGTCTTTGTTTCCATTCTGATGACACTGATCGCCTATATCTTCCTGCGCAATCAGCTGCGCCCGATCCGCAGGCTGAGCCATGCGGCGGAGGAATTCGGCAAGGGGCGTAACCTGAATTACCGCGTCTCGGGGGCGACGGAGGTGCGCGCCGCGGGCCGCGCCTTCCTCGATATGCGTAACCGGATCGAGCGGCAGATTGAACAGCGCACGCTGATGCTCTCGGGTGTCAGCCACGATCTGCGCACGCCGCTCACGCGTCTGCGGCTCGGGCTGTCGATGATGGAGGAGAATGACGAGGTCCGCGCGATGGAGCGCGACGTCGACGAGATGGGGCGCCTTGTCGATGCGTTTCTCGAGTTCTCGCGCGACGGGGCGTCGCAAGGCGAGCCGGAAACGCTGCCGATCTGCGGCTTCGTCGCGGGGGTGGTGGAGGATATGCGGCGGATGGGGCGCGATGTGGCGCTTGTCGATTGCGACAGCGAAGAGGAGGCGACCTTCCGCCCCGATGCACTCAAGCGCGCCTTGGCGAATCTGATCGGCAACGCAGTGCGCTATGGCACGCGCGCGGAGATCACCGTCTCGATCGCGCGCACGGGGTGGCGAATCGCGGTGCATGATGACGGGCCGGGCATCCCGCCCGAACGCCGCGAGGAGGCGATCCGGCCATTTACCCGGCTCGACCCGGCGCGCAATCAGGATCGCGGGCAGGGCGTCGGATTGGGGCTTTCGATCACCGCCGACATCCTGCGCCGCCATGGTGGATCGCTGAAACTCGGGCGATCCGAACGGCTTGGCGGCTTGATGGCCGAGATGATCCTGCCCCGGTGATCGGCTACACGTTCGATCACGCGCGCGCACGAACTGCTCACGGCAACGAGATCGCCTCTTGCGGCCTGTCCCGGGGCCACGCATTGTGACGGGTGAGTGACATGCCCTAGTTGAATGGATGCCTCACGGCTCCTAGATATTGGGTTGAACAGGGGAGGGACGTGGTCGCCGAAAACGGGGCCGGACCCTCCTGCCAAGAGAGGAACGCCGATGACCGAATTTAGCTCTGTCACCCATCCGGTCCTGCCGCTGCGCGACATCGTGGTTTTCCCCCACATGATCGTGCCGCTCTTCGTCGGGCGCGAGAAATCCGTGCGCGCACTGGAAGAGGTGATGGCGGAGGATCGTCAGATCTTGCTCGCAAGCCAGGTCGATCCGTCGCAAGACGACCCCGATACGGACGGGATTTTCCGCGTTGGCGTGCTCGCCAACGTGCTGCAACTTCTGAAACTGCCCGATGGCACCGTCAAGGTGCTGGTCGAGGGCAAGAGCCGCGTGCGCATCACCGATTTTGTCGAGAATGACGACTATTTCGAAGCGAATGCCGAACCTCTGATCGAAACCGAGGGCGACGTGGAGACGATCCGCGCGCTGCTGCGCTCGGTCGCCGAGGAATTCGAGCGCTACGCGAAGATCAAGAAGAACATCCCCGAAGAGGCGCTCTCGGCCGTGGCCGACGCGACCGAAGCGGACAAGCTGGCCGATCTCGTTTCGGGCCATCTGGGGCTGGAAGTGGCCCAGAAGCAGGAGCTTCTGGAAACGCTCGACGTCTCCGAACGGCTGGAGCGGGTCTACGGGCTCATGCAGGGTGAGGTCTCGGTTCTCCAGGTGGAGAAGAAGATCAAATCCCGCGTGAAAACGCAGATGGAGAAGACCCAGCGCGAGTACTACCTGAATGAGCAGATGAAGGCCATTCAGAAGGAACTCGGCGATGGCGAAGACGGCCAGAACGAGATCCTCGAGCTCGAAGAGCGCATCGAGAACACCAAGCTTTCGAAAGAGGCCAAGGAAAAGGCCGAGGCCGAGCTGAAGAAGCTCAAGTCGATGTCGCCGATGTCGGCCGAAGCCACCGTCGTGCGCAACTATCTCGACTGGATGCTGTCGATCCCGTGGGGTACCAAATCCCGCGTGAAGAAGGACCTCAGCAAGGCAGAGGCCGTGCTCGATGCCGATCACTACGGTCTCGAGAAGGTCAAGGAACGCATCGTCGAATATCTCGCGGTGCAGGCGCGCTCGGCCAAGCTCAAAGGCCCGATCATGTGCCTCGTGGGTCCGCCCGGCGTGGGTAAGACCTCGCTCGGCCGGTCTGTCGCCAAGGCAACGGGGCGCGAATTCATCCGCATCTCGCTCGGCGGCGTGCGCGACGAATCCGAGATCCGCGGCCACCGTCGGACCTATATCGGCTCGATGCCTGGCAAGATCATTCAGGCGCTGAAGAAGGCTAAAACCACGAACCCGCTCATCCTGCTCGACGAGATCGACAAGATGGGTCAGGACTTCCGTGGCGACCCGGCTTCGGCGATGCTTGAAGTACTCGACCCCGAGCAGAACGCGACCTTCGTGGACCACTATCTCGAAGTGGAATACGACCTCTCGAACGTGATGTTCCTGACGACGGCGAACTCCTACAACATGCCGGGCCCGCTTCTGGACCGGATGGAGATCATCCCGCTCGCGGGCTACACCGAGGACGAGAAGGCCGAGATCGCCAAGCAGCACCTGATCCCGAAGCAGATCAAGGGTCACGGGCTCAAGAAGAACGAGTTCGAACTGACCGACGGCGCGCTGACCGACGTGATCCGCTACTACACCCGCGAGGCGGGCGTGCGGAATCTCGAGCGCGATATCGCGAAGCTCGCCCGGAAAGCGGTGACCGAGATCATCAAGTCGAAGGGTGCGACCAAGCACATCACCGTCGATGAGGCGAAGGTGGGCGATTACCTAGGCGTCAAGAAGTTCCGCTACGGTCTGGCCGAGAAGGAAGATCAGGTGGGCGTCGTGACCGGCCTTGCCTGGACCTCCGTGGGCGGCGACCTGCTGCAGATCGAAGCTCTGCGACTGCCGGGTAAAGGTCGGATGAAGACCACCGGTAAGCTGGGCGACGTGATGAAGGAATCGATCGACGCGGCCTCCAGCTACGTCCGGTCGGTTGCGCCGCAATTCGGCATCAAGCCGCCGCGCTTCGAGAAGTGGGACATCCACGTCCACGTCCCCGATGGCGCGACGCCGAAAGACGGGCCCTCTGCGGGTCTGGCGATGGTGACCTCCATCGTGTCGGTGTTGACCGGTATTCCGGTGCGCAAGGATATCGCCATGACCGGCGAAGTCTCCCTGCGCGGGAACGCGATGCCGATCGGCGGCCTGAAAGAGAAACTGCTTGCGGCGCTGCGCGGCGGGATCACGACCGTCTTCATCCCCGAGGAGAATGAAAAAGACCTCGCGGATATCCCGGACAACGTGAAGGAGGGGCTGGAGATTGTGCCGGTCACTCACGTTCGCGAAGTTCTCGCCCGCGCGCTGGTTCGCCAGCCCGAGCCGGTCGATTGGGACGAGGAGGCCGAAGAGGCAGCAGCCGCTGCCGCCGCTGCGGCCAAATCGGACGGGCAGGGCGCAACCGCGCACTGATCGCCTTCGAATTGAAATCGAGAACGCCCGTCGCATATCGCGGCGGGCGTTTTTGCATTTGAACAGGTTTGCCCTTAACCTCTTCGTATTGCGATCAAAAAAGGAGCCGCCATGGCCAAGAGCCAGAAACCGAAATCGACCCGCAAGCCGCCCGTCGTGACGCCCGAGGCGCCTCCGGCCTCCGCCGCGACGCTCACGCCCGCCACGCCTGATCCGGCGCCTGAGCCGAGCGAGGCGAAGGCGCTCGTGCGCAAGAGGAGCTTCGTGGATCGGGTGATGGTCGAGGCCGGGGTGAAGCGCGGCGAGGCGAAGGCCATGTCGGAAGCGGTTCTCAAGGTTCTGGGCGAGGCGCTCTCGGAAGGCGAGGAACTCAGCATCCCGCCGCTCGGCAAGCTGAAGATCAACCGCCAGTTCGAAAAGAACGGCGACGAGATCCTCGTGGTCAAGCTGCGCCGCCCCTCGGGCATGCTGGAGACGGTCGCGGCAGAGGCCAGCCAGGCGGAAATCGACCCTGCGCAGGGCGGTGTAGATTTCGACGAAAACCCTCTTGCGGAGCCAGAAGAGGGGCGCTAAAAGCCCGCCACGGAGGGCGATTAGCTCAGTGGTAGAGCGCATCGTTCACATCGATGATGTCGGGGGTTCAAATCCCTCATCGCCCACCATTTTCCTACGAAGGCGCGTCTTGAATAGACGCGCCTTTGTCGTTTTCCGGTTAGTTTTCTGCGCCCCGCGGCGTCAGATTATGGGCCAGACAGCACGCCAGAGATGCGCGCCCCATGCGCAAGATGCGGAGGATGCGATGACCGAGACCACGCCGATGTCCGACGCCCGGCCCGACGAGGTGCTGCGCGTCTCCGATTGCCCGGACTGGCTGTATCTGCTGCGCGAATTCGACACGCTCTACCGGCACGGCTCGGCAGGCGGCAGCCGCCTGATCCGCAGCCATCGCAAACGGGTGCGCGACACGCTCTCGCAGATCATCGACACCAATCCCCCGGTGACGCCGCGCCAGCCACAGCCGAAACCGGTGACGGCGCATCTGTCGCGTGCGCTCGATCTGGGCGAGCGCGGCGCGGTCGCAGGCATGGCGCGTGCGCTCTCGCGGGTGACGGGACAGCTGACTTGGGAATATGGCTACGAGAAAGTGCCGAAGGCACTGGCGCGCAAATATGCCTATTGCGAGGTGCTGGGGCCGCGCGGGCCAGTGGCTTCCGATCGGCTGGTGCTGGGATTCGTCCTCTTTGCGCCGCGCACGACCTATCCGCAGCACAGCCATAAGGAGATCGAGGAGAGCTATATCTCGGTCGCGGGTCCGTGGTCGGAGAACGATACCGCCGTGCATGCGCCGGGCTCGCTGATCCTGAACCGTCCCGATCACGAACACCGCATCACCACCGCCGATCTCGATCCCTGCCTGCTGGCCTATGCATGGGTCGGGCCGGAGGCGCGGTTGACTGCGCCGGGGATGAAACTCTCCTCGACCCGAAAGGTGCGGATGCGCGAAGGCATCTGAGGTCTTGATCCCCGGGCAAGGCGAGGCTAGAGGAAAGGCCGGGGGCGGTTAGCTCAGTTGGTAGAGCGTCTCGTTTACACCGAGAATGTCGGGGGTTCGAGCCCCTCACCGCCCACCATTCCCTCCGAAGGTTAAGCGAATTCAAGGCCTTGCATGGGTTTGCGCGCCCGCGCTCAGATTCTGTTCGCCCCTGGGGCTATGATCCGCACGCTGCGATGCTACCTTTCCCTCAACCACAGGAAAGGAGCGCCCCGATGAGCTGGAACCCCGCCCTCGACCCCGAAATTCCGATCGGCGATGCCGTTGACGCTATTGAGACCGTCATTGCGCCGCGCGCGCGTGACCTCGGCGGCTTCGAGGTGCGCCGCGCGCTCCCTTCGGCCGCGCGACAGATGATCGGCCCGTTCATCTTCTTCGACCAGATTGGCCCGGTGGAGTTCCTCTCGGGCCAACGCGGCATCGACATCCGCCCGCATCCGCATATCGGCCTCGCGACCGTGACCTACCTTTTGCAGGGCCGCCTGCATCACCGCGATTCGCTGGGCACCGATCAATGGATCACGCCGGGCGCTGTAAACTGGATGAATGCGGGCTACGGCATCACCCATTCCGAGCGCACCGACGGCAAGGTCCGCGACACCGGCCAGCATCTCGCGGGCATCCAGACCTGGGTCGCGCTGCCAGAAGATCAGGAAGAGGGGCAGGCGGCGTTCAAACATGTGGGCGCCGAGGCCCTTCCCGAACTGCAGGCCGAGGGCAAGACCGTTCGGCTCGTGCTTGGCGATGCCTGGGGCGCGCATGCGCCGATCGATCTGCCCTCCGAGATGTTCTACGCCGATGCGAATCTCGATCCGGGCGCGCAGCTCCCGCTGCCCGACAATCACGAAGATCGCGGCGTCTATGTGCTGCAGGGCTCTGTCACCGTGGCGGGCGAAACCTATGAGGAAGGCCGGATGCTGGTCTTCCGCCCCGGCGACCGGGTGTCGCTGAAAGCGGGCGGGCAGGGCGCGCGGCTGATCGTGCTGGGTGGCGCAACCATGGGCGGCCCGCGCTATATCTGGTGGAATTTCGTGGCCTCCTCGCGCGACAAGATCGACGCGGCAAAAGAGGCATGGCGCGCGGGCGACTGGGCGCACGGCCGTTTCCAGCTGCCGCCTGCCGACGATGCGGAGTTCATTCCCGCGCCGGAGCGGTGATTGCAGCCGTTGAAGAGGGGGCACTGCCCCCGACCTTCGGTCTCCCCCGGGATATTTCTGCCAAGAGGAAGCAGAAAGCGCATCTCATCGGGGCGCGTGCGGGCGCGATAAATAAGGGTCGCGGGCGCGCACTGAGGAGCCGCGATTTGCTTGCCCGAACGGCAGGTGAAAATTCGTCGGTTTTTTGCTCTCAGGCCGCTTGACGGGGGCAGGTCGCCCGCGTAATACCCTCCCCACGCTCGGACGGCGATCCGGGCAGATGATGCGAGCGGTTGTAGCTCAGTTGGTTAGAGTACCGGCCTGTCACGCCGGGGGTCGCGGGTTCGAGCCCCGTCAACCGCGCCA